>NZ_JBWMAZ010000001.1:898965-2266248 GCF_056521335.1 Rhodoferax sp. ZS1R25 | reverse complement strand
CCCAAGCCGGGGTTGGCGGCAAAGCCTGCAGCGCCTGAGACGGACCAGCGGCTGCGGTAGCTGCGGGTCAGGGTTAAGGCATGCGGGCCGGTGTCGGTGTAGTCGCTGTGGGTGTAGTACTTCTCGCCAGTGGCGGGGAGGATGGGGGCCTTGGTGCACATCCCGGCTTGGGTCTGCTGGCCCAAAGACGTTTCTGCTTGTGCGGGGGTGTTCTTGACACAGGCATCGCCAACCTGAGAGAACTCGCTCTTGCATTTACATGCAGACCCAACCTGAGTTGAACCATCAGGACAATACTGTGGCTGGGTGTAAATACCTCGGGGGTAGGAGGTGATAGAGGTCCAATAAGCAGTAGTTCCTGCATTCTCCGGATAAAACGCATAAAGACCACAAGTACCGTTGTTGACATCAGGGTACCCCCATCCATACGCGCCAAAATCCCAAGCATATTGGCGACTGGTTGACGTGGTGTTACTGCCAACTTGGACTACAAGTCCTTGCCACGTGGCCGGCAAGCGAGCAATGTAGGCATCCAGTGCCGCTTTGCAAGCCTCCCCTTGTGTGGCCTGCCAACCTCCAGAGACAGGCCATGCACTGGACGGGTAGTACTGATCCGGTCCATTTAGGGTGTCCAACGAGACACCAAATTTTCCGGAGCTTACCGTTGGGACGTCTGCAATCGCACTGGAGACGAACATAAAAAAGCAAAGGGCAGCGACGATACATCTCATTCTTATTGGCCTGATAAATAACTTTGGTGACAGCACTACTTCGAACCATCTACTTTATGTGATGTGAAAAACTGCGCGGCAAGGAATTGGTGCTAGGCCAACAACTCGCAGTACATACGGTCACAGAGCAGCTTGCTCAGCCTAAACTTCTACGGCTCAGCCACAGGCGACAAATATAGAAGCCCTGCACGCACCACGACTATCCCCCATGCGGGTGAATGTGCGTTGGTGTGGTGTTTGGCTGACAGTCAGCGGGAATCCCAGATTACTCCTACATTGATAGCTAGCTGCGCAATGAACACGGGGGCCAGAGGCAGATTTCATTCCAATTCGCCTCTGACTGCCCGCAAAACACCTTACTTGGCCAGCTCCAGCGGCTTGCTGCGCCAAATCTTGTCTGCGTACTCCCCAATCGTCCGGTCCGATGAAAACGGGCCCATGGCCGCCACGTTGCGCAGGGCTTTGATGGCCCAGGCGCCAGACCCACTATGAAAAAAGGAGCTGCTCCCGCATATTCCACGCGGGCTACAGCTCCTTTCAATACCTAAACGTGAGCTTAGGCGGCTAACGCAGACTTCTTCGCAAAGTGCTTGGCCACGCGCGGCAGCACCAGCACGGCCAGCACGATGATCAGCAGGATCAGCGATACGGGACGCTGCAAGAAGATCAGGGCACTGCCCTCGCCGATCGACATCGCATTGCGCAACTGCGCCTCGGCCAGGGGGCCCAGGATCATGCCCACGATGACGGGTGCGGTGGGGAAGCTAAAGCGTCGCATCACCAGACCCAGCACGCCAATGCCGTACAGCAGGAACAGGTCAAACGCGCTTTGGCGCATGCCGTAGGTCCCCACCGTGGCAAAAATCAGGATGCCGGCGTACAACTGGGCCTTGGGCACCTTGAGCAGCTTGACCCACAGGCCGACCAGCGGCAGGTTCAGCACCAGCAGCATCACGTTGCCGATGTAGAGCGAGGCGATCAGCGCCCACACCAGGGCTGACGAACTGGTGAACAGCTGCGGGCCGGGCTGGATGCCGTAGTTTTGGAACGCACCCAGCAGGATGGCCGTGGTGTTGGACACCGGAATGCCCAGGGTCAGCAGCGGAATCAGCGCGGTGGTCACCGTGGCGTTGTTGGCGGCCTCGGGGCCGGCCACGCCTTCGATGGCACCCTTGCTGCCGAACTCGGCTTGGTTCTCGCCTTTGGCCAGTTTTTTCTCGGTGGCATAGCTCAGGAAAGTCGGGATCTCGGTGCCGCCCGCAGGGATACAGCCAAACGGCGCCCCGATGGCGGTACCACGAATCCACGCCGGGATGGAGCGCTTCCAGTCACTCTTGGTCATGGTGACCCGGCTCATCTTGTTCTCGGACTCCACCACCTTGCCTTCAAACAGCACGGCGTGCAGGGCCTCAGACACCGCAAACAGGCCCACCGCCACGAGAACGATTTCCACACCGTCCAGCAGCTCCGGCACATTGCCCGTGTACCGCGCCTGGCCCGTGATCTGGTCCATGCCGATCAGGCCAGCCGCCAGCCCGATGAACAAAGCCGTCAGACCACGCACCGTGCTTTGACCCAGCACTGCGCTCACCGTGGTGAAGGCCAGCAGCATCAGGCAAAAGTACTCCGGTGGCCCGAGCTTGACCGCGTACTCCGCCACCACAGGCGCAAACAGCGTGACCACGATGGTGGCAATGGTGCCCGCCACAAACGAGCCGATGGCCGAGGTGGCCAGAGCCGCACCGGCACGGCCACTTTTGGCCATCTTGTTGCCCTCCATCGCCGTGACCATGCTGGCGGTCTCACCCGGCGTGTTGAGCAGGATGGAGGTGGTCGAGCCCCCGTACATCGCGCCGTAGTAAATACCGGCAAAGAAGATCATCGATGCAGTGGCATCCACCTTCGTGGTGATGGGCAGCAGCATGGCCACCGCGGTGGCCGGGCCAATGCCGGGCAACACGCCCACGGCGGTGCCGAGGGCACAGCCCACAAAAGCCCACAGCAGGTTCACCGGCGTGCCCGCCGTGATGAAGCCTTGTAAAAGTTGGTTCCAGATATCCATCACAGCCACCCGCTTTGCGTCAGACCCGGCAAGTTGATCGCCAGAAATTTGGTAAACATCCAGTACACCGGGGCGGAGATCAGCAGCCCCACCACGCCGTCCAGCAGCCAGGGACGCAGGCCACTGCCCGTCTTGCCCTGCGCTTGGCGCATGCCGCGCGACGCCAGCACAAAGCACAGCGCACAGCTAAAGACAAAACCGATGGTGGTGATCAACGCCGCGTTGAGCAGCAGCCCTGCCGACATCCAGACAAAACCCATCCAGTACGGTGCTTCGCCTCCCTCGGCGTCGTCCATGTCGCGAAAGCCGCCTGTGGCCGCTTCCCAGACCAAAAAACCACCGCAGGCCAGCAAGGCCAGCGACACGAGCCAGGGCAAAAAGTCGGGCCCGATACCGGCATAGCCGGCCTCCGAGGGGATGATCCAGGCGCCAATGGCCAGCCCCACGGCCAGCACTAGCACGCCTGCCCCCACCAGCAGCTGCTGGCGCAGTTGGGTGGTTTGGAACATCAGACCATTCCCGACAAGTGCATGATTCCGCGCAGGCTGGCGAATTCGTTGTCCACGAAATCGTCAAAGGCCTTGCCGGTCAACAGTGCGGGGGTCCAACCATTCTTTTCTAACGACTCGGCCCAGGACTTGGACTTGGTGGCCTTGACCACCATGTCGGTCAGCTCGGCACGCTGCTCGGGCGTAATGCCGGGGGCTCCGTAGACGGCGCGCCAGTTGCCCAACACCACGTCAAAGCCCTGCTCTTTCATGGTCGGCACGTTGATGCCAGGCAAGCGCTTTTCCGAAGTCACGCCAATCGCGCGCATCTTGCCTGCGGTGATGTACTCCGCAAACTCGCTGTAGCCACTGCCACCCACCGTCACGTTGCCGCCCAGCACGGCCGCTGTGGCTTCACCGCCGCCACGGAAGGCCACGTAGTTCACCTTCTTGGGGTCCACACCCACCTTGGTGGCCAACATGGAGGCACAGATGTGCTCGGTGGAGCCGCGCGAACCGCCGCCCCATTTCACGCTGCCGGGGTCCTTCTGCATCTGGGCGACCACGTCCTTCATGGTCTTCAGGGGGGAGTCGGCGGGCACCACAAATACGTTGTATTCGCTGGTGATGCGTGCAATCGGCGTAGCCTTGTCCAGGGACACGGCCGGCTTGCCGGTGATGATGCCGCCCACCATCACCGCACCAGTAATCATGACGGAGTTCACATCGCCCTTGCTGGCGTTGACAAACTGGGCCAGGCCGATTACTCCGGCCGCACCACCCTTGTTCTCGTACTGCACGGTGTCGGCCACCTTGGCCTCCAGCAGGGCTTTGCCAAGGGCGCGGCCTGTGCCATCCCAGCCACCACCGGGGTTGGCGGGAATCATCATTTTCAGGTTGGCGGCCGCACGGGCGGTCAGCGGCAAAGCACCAGCAGCGGCCAGCACGGCCATGGATTTGAGGAAGGTATCGCGACGCATGGGGAGTCTCCTTTGTGTGATAACAGCACCTATGATGCGTGGTGAGCCTGTCAAACGGCTGTCCTTTTTTCTAGGTAAAAACCCCAGTTTTCGCCCCGCCCCCCTGCCATGCATCTGCTGCTGATTGAAGACGACGCCGCCCTGCACACCACGCTGCAGCGCAGCCTGGTGCGTGCCCGGCTGCGGGTGGACGTGTGCAGCGATGGTGCGCAGGCCCTGGCCGCTTGGCAAACACTGGAGCCCGACGTCGTGGTGCTGGACCTGAGTCTGCCCGGGCGCGATGGCCTGGACGTGCTCAAGGACGCGCGCGCTGCCGGCCTGAAAACACCGGTGCTGATACTGACCGCCCGCGGCACCGTGGGCGACAAGGTGCTGGGCCTGAACGCTGGCGCCGACGACTACCTGCCCAAACCCTTTGACCTGGACGAACTCGAAGCCCGCGTGCGCGCCCTGCACCGCCGCCATGGCGGTGCCTCCACCGCAGCGGGTGACGCGCAGCAGGTGGGCAGCCTGCGGCTAGACCGCACCAGCGGCGCGATCTACCACCGGCACGAAGTGCTGGACCTGACCCCGCGCGAGCTGGCGCTGACGTCCGCGCTCATGGCCCGGCCCGGACACGCGGTGCCCAAAGAGCGTTTGTTTGAAGTGGTTTTTCCGGGCGAGGCCGATGTGCAGTTCGAGGCGATCGAGGTGGTGGTCTACCGCCTGCGCAAAAAGCTCAGCGCTACCGGTGTGCAGCTCGTGACACTGCGCGGCCTGGGCTACCTGCTGAAAGTGGCCGCCTGAGATGGCCGGACCCGCGACCAGCTTGTCGCTGCGCCGAAGCCTGTTTCTAGGCATTTTGCTGCCCATCCTGCTCTTCGTGGTGGTGGACACCATCAGCCTGTACCGCCAGGCACTCAGCGCCGTCAACACCGCCTACGACCGCACCCTGCTGGCCTCGGCCAAGGCCATTGGCGAGCTGCTGGACATAGAAGGCGAAGGCAGTCAGGCGCGCCTGCGGGCGCTGGTGCCGTATTCGGCGCTGGAGGCCTTTGAGGCCGACAATCGCAGCCGCATGGTCTACCGCGTGTCCGACGCCAAAGGCGCCTGGGTGGACGGCGACGCGGACCTGACCGCCTGGCACGGCACCTTGCCCAACCAGGGACCGTATGCGGCGCTGGTAGATTTTTACGACGACAGTTTCCGTGGCGACGCGGTGCGCGTGGCCGTGCTGCTGCAACCCGTGGCCAGTGGGCGCGAGCGCACCATGGCCATGGTGCAAGTGGCCGAAACGCTGGAGCTGCGACGCACGCTGGCGCGGCAGATTCTGGTCGACACATTACAGCGCCAGGCCATTCTGATCACCGTGATCACCGCCGTCGTGCTGGTCGTGGTGCAACGCGTCACCCGGCCCGTGCGGCGCCTGAGCAGCAACCTGCAGCAGCGCTCCGAAGACGACCTGACGCCGTTGGAAGCGTCAGACCTGCCGCGCGAGATTCGCCCACTGACCGATGCCACCAACCAGGTCATGCAACGCCTGCAGCACCTGCTGGACCACCAAAAGCGCTTTGTACGCGACGCCGCCCACCAGCTGCGCACGCCTCTGGCCGTGCTCAAGGTGCAGGTGCAGTCCGCGCTGCGCGGTGACGTGGGCCAGAACGAGGCCTTGCAGGAAATTCAGGTCACCGTGGACCGCGCCACCCAGTTGGCCAACCAAATGCTGTCGCTGGCCAAGGTGGAGCAGGTCAAGCAGCAGCAGGACTTTGCGCCCATGGACTGGTCGGACGCCGTGCGCGCCGTGGCACTCGATGTGGCGCCCCTGATTGCCGAGAAAGACCTGGACTTTGACATCCACACCGTGCCCTGCCGGGTGCATGCCCACGAATGGATGCTGCGGGAAATGGCGCGCAACCTGCTGCACAACGCGGTGCGCCTGACACCCAATGGGGGGCGCCTGAGTGTGCAGATGGCGCTCGTCGAGGATGCCGCGGAACTGACCATCCACGACAGCGGCCCAGGCATCTCCGACGAACTGCGCATGCGCCTGTTCCAACCCTTTGCGGCCGGTCACGCCCATTCGGGCTCCGGCCTGGGCCTGACCATCACGCGCGAGATGGTCCAGGCCCTGGGCGGCAGCATCCAGCTGACCAACCGCTACGAGCACGGGCTGCTCACCGGGCTGGATGCCACCGTGCGCCTGCCCCTGTACCACCCCATGCCCTCACACTAACGCCCACACCATGGAATCCACCCGCATCGACAAATGGCTTTGGGCCGCACGCTTCTTCAAGACCCGGTCGCTGGCCACCGACGAAGTCAACAAAGGCCACGTGCAGATGGAGCAGCGCGACATCAAGCCGTCCAAGGAAATCCGGGCGGGCGATGTGCTAACCATCTGGCAGGCCAAAATCCCGCGTACCGTGGTGGTCAAGGGGGTCAGCGACCAGCGTGGCCCAGCCCCCGTGGCGCAACAGCTCTATGAAGAAACGCCCGAGAGCCTGACCAAGCGCACGGAGATGACCGAGCGCAACCGCCTGGCGGCAGAACCGGCCCACGCCATCGCGCACGGCCGCCCCACAAAAAAAGACCGGCGCGAGCTGCAAAAAGGCTGGAATTCGCGCTGGAGCGCCTCCATAGACTCCTGACCCTACAGCGCCGCCAGCCGGTGGATTGCGGCGATAATTGCGTTCCGCCGCACCTGGCCTGCCCAGCGTGCTGGCAGCACCCACCATGAAAGCTGTTTTCCCATGACCGCCCTCTCCCCCGTTTCCATTTCTCCGGTTGAAGACATCGTTGCCGACATGCGCGCGGGCCGCATGGTGATTCTGGTGGACGAAGAAGACCGTGAAAACGAGGGCGATTTGGTCCTGGCGGCCGACCATGTAACGGCCGATGCCATCAACTTCATGGCCAAATTTGGCCGTGGCCTGATCTGCCTGACCCTGACCCGTGAGCGCTGCGAGTTGCTCAAACTCCCCCCCATGGCCACCCGCAACGGCACCAAGCACAGCACCGCCTTCACCGTCTCCATTGAAGCCGCCGAGGGCGTGACCACCGGCATCTCCGCTGCCGACCGCGCCCGCACCGTGCAGGCCGCTGTGGCCAAGGGTGCCGTGGCCAACGACCTCGTCCAGCCCGGCCACATCTTTCCGCTGCAGGCGGTAGATGGCGGCGTGCTCATGCGCGCCGGCCACACCGAAGCCGGTTGCGACCTGTCGGCCATGGCCGGCTGCACGCCCGCCGCTGTGATCTGCGAGATCATGAAGGACGACGGCACCATGGCCCGCCTGCCCGACCTGCAGCTGTTCGCGGCCGAGCATGGCCTGAAGATCGGCACGATTGCCGACCTGATCGAACACCGCAGCCGCAACGAATCGCTGATCGAAAAGCTGGGCGTGCGCCCGCTGCAAACCGCCTACGGCGAATTCACCGCCCACGCCTTCCGTGATACCACCGGCCAGGGCGTGCACCTGGCGCTGGTCAAGGGCAGCTGGACGGCCGACGCCGTGGTGCCGGCGCGTGTGCATGAGCCGCTATCGGTGCTGGACTCACTGGAAATCAACCGCTCCATGCACAGCTGGAGCCTGGACACCGCGCTGGCCCACATTGCCAAGGAAGGCAAGGGCGTGCTGGTGCTGCTGAACTGCGGCGAAACCGGCGAACAGCTGCTGGCCCAGTTTGAAGGCACGGCCCGTGCATCGCAAGCGCCCGAGCGCGGCCGCATCGACCTGCGCACCTATGGCATTGGCGCCCAGATCCTGCTGCAATGCGGTGTGCACAAGGTACAACTGATGGGCAGCCCCCGCCGCATGCCCAGCGTGACCGGCTACGGCCTGGAAATCGTCGGCTATATCTGTAAATAAATGACTTTGCGGGACAGATCTTCAGCTCTGTCCCCAACTTGAAAGGATTCTTGACCATGTTTGGCGCAGACAAAGGCACCACTGCCGAAGACCGTTTGAACGGCAAAAAACTCTCTATCGGCATCGTGCAGGCACGTTTCAACGCCAGTGTGACCGACGCATTGGCGGCGGCCTGCAAGGCCGAGCTGGTCGCCCTGGGCGTCTCCGACAAAGACATCGACCACGTGACCGTGCCCGGCGCGCTGGAAGTGCCTGTGGCCCTGCAGGCCCTGGCCGAAAAAGGCAAGTACGACGCGCTGATCGCCCTGGGCTGCATCATCCGCGGCGAGACCTACCACTTTGAGCTGGTGGCCAACGAATCCGGTGCGGCGGTAACCCGCCTGGCGCTGGACTACCAGTTGCCCATCGCGAATGCAATTTTGACCACCGAAGACATGCCCCAAGCCATTGCCCGCCAAGACGAAAAAGGCCGCGATGCAGCCCGCGTGGCGGTCGAAATGGCGAACCTGCTGGAAAGCATTTAATGAGCGACACCCCTTCTTCCTCCGCCGCGGCCAAGCGCCCTCCCCGCCAGTCCCGCACCGGGCTCACCGCTACGGGTGCGCGCAAGGCCGCCGGCAAATCCAACCGCACCCGTGCGCGCGAATTTGCGCTCCAAGGCCTGTACCAAAGCCTGGTTGGCCGCAACACCGTGGAGGAGATTGATCCGTTCACGCGCGACCTGGCCGGCTTCAGCAAGGCCGACGCTGCCCACTTTGACGCCCTGCTGCACGGCTGTGTAGAACAAGCCGACCAGCTCGATGCACTGATTGTTCCGCTGCTGGACCGCCCGCTGGCCGAGATTTCGCCCGTAGAGCGTGCCGTGCTGTGGATCGGCGTCTACGAATTCCAGCACTGCCTGGATGTGCCATGGCGCGTAGTGCTCAACGAATGCGTGGAACTGGCCAAGGAATTCGGCGGCACCGATGGCCACAAGTACGTGAACGGTGTGCTCAACGGGCTGGCGCCGAGCCTGCGCACCCTGGAAGTGGAAGCCGACAAGGCCAAGAAACCCCGCAAGGCCTAGTGGGCGGCCCGCACCCATGCAGATATCGTCCCGCGCAAAGAACATTGAGCCGTTTTATGTGATGGAGGTGGCCAAGGCCGCTTCGGCCCTGGCCGCCCAGGTGGCGCACACCGATGCGCCCATGGTGTTCCTGAACATCGGCGAGCCTGACTTCACCGCCCCGCCCTTGGTGCAAGAAGCCGCTCAGCGCGCGGTGCACAACGGCCATTCCCAATACACCCAGGCCACCGGCCTGCCCCAGCTGCGCGAGCGCATCAGCGCCTGGTACGCCAGCCGCTTTGGCGTGCAGGTGCCCGCCAGCCGCATTGTGGTCACGGCCGGAGCATCTGCTGCGTTGCACCTGGCCTGTCTGGCGTTGATCGAGTCGGGCGACGAGATTTTGATGCCCGACCCCAGCTACCCCTGCAACCGCCACTTTGTCAGCGCGGCGGAAGGCAAGGCGGTGCTGATCCCCACCGCCGCCGCGGAGCGCTTTCAGCTCAGCGCCGCCAAGGTGGAGGCGGCCTGGGCCCCGCGCACGCGCGGCGTGCTGCTGGCTTCGCCGTCTAACCCCACCGGCACGTCCATCCACCCTGATGAGTTGCGCCGCATTCACCAGGTGGTGCAGGCCAAAGGCGGCATCACGCTGGTGGACGAAATCTACCTAGCGCTGAGCCATGACGCCCAGTTCGGCCAAACCGCGCTGGCGCTGGACGACAACATCATCAGCATCAACAGCTTCAGCAAGTACTTCAACATGACCGGCTGGCGCCTGGGCTGGATGGTGGTGCCCGAGGTGCTGGTGCCCGTGGTGGAGCGCCTGGCGCAAAACCTCTTCATCTGCCCCAGCACCATCGCGCAGCACGCCGCGCTGGCCTGCTTTGAAGACGCCAGCATTGCGCTGTACGAGCAACGCCGTGCCGAGTTCAAGGCGCGACGCGACTACTTCATCCCTGCGCTCAATGACTTGGGCCTGACAGTGCCTGTGATGCCCGACGGCGCGTTTTACGCTTGGGCAGATTGCTCGGAACTTTGCCGCAAGCTGGGGATCAAGGACAGCTGGGACTTTGCCTTTGAAGTGATGAACCGCGCCCACGTGGCCACCACCCCAGGGCGAGACTTTGGTACTGCGCAAACGGCACAGTTTGTGCGCTTCTCCACCGCCAGTTCGATGAAACAATTGGAAACAGCGATTGCCCGCATCCGTGCGATGCTTTGACCCCCTCACGCCGCGACCACGATGAACCAAGACCTCTCCATTCTCCATTTGGTACTCAACGCCAGCATCGTGGTGCAAGCCGTCATGCTGCTGCTGATGCTGGTGTCCATCACCAGCTGGGCCGCCATCTTCCGCAAGCTGTTTGCGCTGAACCGGGTGAAGGCCCAGAACGAAGCCTTTGAGCGCGACTTCTGGTCCGGCTCCAGCCTGAACGACCTGTTCACCACCGCCAGCAAAAACGCCGCGAACGGCGGCCCGATGGAACGTATTTTTGCCAGCGGCATGCGCGAATTCCAGAAACTGCGCGAACGCCGCATCACCGACGTGGGCACACTGATGGACGGCGCCCGCCGCGCAATGCGCGCCAGCTTCCAGCGTGAAATGGACGAGGTGGAGAGCAACCTGTCTTTCCTCGCTTCCGTGGGCTCCGTCTCTCCCTATGTGGGCCTGTTTGGCACCGTGTGGGGCATCATGCATGCGTTCACCGGCTTGGCATCGCTGCAGCAGGTGACGCTGTCCACCGTGGCCCCTGGCATTGCCGAGGCGCTGGTGGCCACCGCCATTGGCCTGTTTGCCGCCATCCCCGCCGTGGTGGCGTACAACCGCTTTGCCCGCGACCTCGACCGCATCTCCATCCACCAGGAAACCTTCATCGAAGAGTTTTCCAACATCCTGCAGCGCAACGTGAGCGCCCAGGGCACGGCCCCCCGCTAACCCACGCCAGGAGCACGAACCCATGCCCGCTGTAGCCGGTCGCGGCCGAGGCCGCCGCACCATCAACGAGATCAATATGGTGCCCTTCATCGACGTGATGCTGGTGCTCTTGATCATCTTCATGGTGACCGCCCCGCTGATCACCCCCAGCGTGATTGACCTGCCCAGCGTGGGCAAAGCGTCGCGTCAGCCTGACCAGGTCATCCAGATCGTGATTGGCAAAGATGACAAGCTTGAGATGAAGGTGAAAGAGCAAACCACACCGCTGGTGCTCAAAGAGCTAGCCGCCGCCGTGAAGCGCGCTCAGGGCGCCAAGGACAGCGTGGCCGCCGCAGGCTCCGCCGTGGTCATCAGCGCCGATAAGGCCGTGAAGTACGAGAGCGTGGTCCAGGTGATGGACACGCTGCAGCGCGCGGGCATCCAGCGCGTGGGCCTGTCGGTGCAACTGGCCAACTAAGCCGCGGACGATGCAGCCCAGCCGCCAACACCTGGAATTTGCGCCTCCGCACACGCCGGGCATGCTGCGTGCACTGGCGCTGGCCATTGCCGCGCATTTGGTGCTGGTGTTCATTCTGGCCGTGGGCGTGGCCTGGAAACGCGAAACCCCACCCACCACGGTAGAAGCGGAGCTGTGGGCCAATATTCCCGTAGAGGCCGCACCACCACCGCCCGAACCCCAGGCGGGCCCGGATCCGGAACCCGCGCCCCCGTTGCCTGTGGTGCCGCCAGCACCACGCCCCGCCCCGCCGCCCGATGCGCCCAGCCAGGCCGACATTGCACTGGCCAAGGAAAAGGCGCGCGTGCAGAAGGAAAAAGAACAGCAGAAGCTGGAGCTGGACCGCAAGCTGCAGGAGAAGCAGCAAAAGGAAAAGTTGGAAAAGGACAAACTGGAGAAAGACAAACTCCAGAAGGCCAAGGACGCGAAAGAGAAAGACGCCAAAGAAAAGCTGGCGCGCGACAAGGCTGAGAAAGACAAGGCGGACAAAACCAAGACCGCAGACGCCGCCAAGCAAAAGGCCGCTCAGGCCAAGGCGGAAGCACAGAAACTGGAAGACCTGCGCCAACAAAACCTGAAGCGCATGGCTGGGCTGGCCGGTAGTGGCGATGCTACTGCGGCGGGTTCTGCGGCCAAGAGTGCAGGCCCGGGTGCCAGCTACCTGGGCCGTGTGGCTGCGCGTATCAAACCCAACGTTACCTACACCGACATCATCACCGGCAACCCCATCACCGAGATTGAGGTTTCACTCAGCGCCGGCGGCGACATTTTGAGCCGGCGCATTGTCAAAGGCAGCGGCAACAAGGCCTGGGACAACGCAGCCCTGAATGCCATCGACAAGACCGAACGGCTGCCATCGGACAATGGCAAGATTTGGTCACCCCTGACCATTGTGCTGTCGCCACAGACTCTGCTCGGCGGACCTTAAGGTCTGCGTAAGTCGCTACGATTTTTGTAGCTACTGGCGCACATTCCACGCGGGCCAGCAGCCTATTTCACTCTCAATCGTAGGCAATCACTGCCTTACCCTGGAACGCTTGGGCCCGCCAGCCCGCCAGCGCGGCGTCGCTGGGGAAGAACTTGGCGGCCTCGCCCAAATGCAGTTCGGCCAGTGAACCGGGAATGTCCTCCCCATCGGCTGCCGCGCATTGCACCTGCAGGCGCACCGCCAGGCCACGCACCAGCTCACCTTGCTCCGACATTTCACGTTCGGCGGGAAACTCACGCAACATGGCCGGCACGTCGGGGGCGCGCTGCTGGCCGTCCAACTGCACCGAGACGCGCAGGTACTTGCCAAAGCGGCAGCGTGCCTGCTCCAGGCTCCACACCTGCTGCACCACAAAGCGCGCGGCAAAGCCATTTCGCCCCTGCTGCAAACGGCCGCTGACGATGACCAGGGTGTCGTCCTGCAGCAGGTTGCGGTAGGTGGTCAACAAAGTCTCATCGGCGGTGGCCTCGATCGCGGCGGACTTGTCATCCAGCGAGAAGATGCCCACCTTGCCGCGGTTGCCGTTGATGACCCGAAAGCCACTGATGATGCCGGCCAGGATCTGCGGTTCGCGGGTTTCCAGCACTTCCTCAATGGGCCGCTTGGCAAAACGACGGACCTCCAGCGCCATCTCGTCAAACAGATGGCCGGAGAGGTAAAAGCCCACCGCGGCCTTTTCCTGCGTCAGCTGTTCGCGCACGCCCCATGGCATGACCTCGATCAGATCCGGCTCCTGCGTGCTGGAGCCATGGTCATCCTCGCCCCCCATGTCAAACAGGCCGTGCTGGTTGGCATTGGCGGCGCTGGCCGCGGCAAAGTCAAACGCGCGGTCTATGCTTTCCACCAGGGCCGCACGGTTGAGCTGCAGCGTGTCAAAGGCGCCGGCCTTGATCAGAGCCTCCACGCAGCGCTTGTTCAGGCGGCTGCGGTCCACGCGGCGTGCAAAGTCAAACAGGCTCTTGAACGGCCCCGCCTCTTCGGTGGGGCCGCGGCCTTCGCGGGCGGCCACGATGGCCTCGATGGCTTGCTGGCCCGTGCCTTTGATGGCGCCCAGGCCGTAGCGGATTTCCTTGTTCGAGATGGGCTCGAAACGGTGGAAACCCCGGTTGATATTGGGGGGCTCAAAGCTCAAGCCCATCTTCTCCGCGTCTTCAAACAGCACCTTGAGCTTGTCGGTGTCATCCATTTCCACCGTCATGTTGGCGCAGAAGAACTCGGCCGTGTAGTGCACCTTGATCCAGGCCGTGTGGTATGCCAGGAGTGAATAGGCAGCGGCGTGCGACTTGTTGAAGCCGTAGCCCGCGAACTTCTCCATCAAGTCGAAGACCTCGTCGGCCTTTTCCTCGCTGATGTCGTTCTTGGCAGCACCCGCACGGAAGATGGCGCGGTGCTCGGCCATCTCCTCGGCCTTCTTCTTGCCCATGGCCCGGCGCAGCATGTCGGCGCCGCCCAGCGAGTAGCCGCCCAAAATCTGGGCGGTCTGCATCACCTGCTCCTGGTAGACCATGATGCCGTAGGTCTCGGACAGCATCTCGGCTACCAGCGGGTGCGGGTACTCGATCACTTCTTTGCCGTGCTTGCGCGCCACAAAGCTGGGGATCAGATCCATGGGGCCGGGGCGGTACAACGCGTTCAGCGCAATCAGGTCTTCCAGCCGGCTGGGCTTGGCGTCCACCAGCATGCGCTGCATGCCCACGCTTTCAAACTGGAACACAGCCTCGGTCTTGCCCTCGCTGAACAGGCGGTACACCCGCGCGTCGTCCAGGGGCAGGTTCTCGTAGGCAAAGTTCTCCTGGCCCGCGTGACGCTTCATGATGAACTCGCGCGCGATCTCCAGAATGGTCAGCGTAGCCAGGCCCAAGAAGTCGAACTTCACCAGGCCAATGGCCTCCACGTCGTCCTTGTCGTACTGGCTCACGGCGGACTCGCTGCCGGGCTGCTGGTACAGCGGGCAGAAGTCGGTCAGCTTGCCGGGCGCAATCAACACGCCTCCGGCGTGCATGCCGATGTTGCGGGTCATGCCCTCCAGCTTGCGCGCCATCTCCAGCAGGGTCTTGACGTCTTCTTCTTTCGCTTCGCGCTCGGCCAGGATCGGCTCGGCCTCGCTGGCGTAGATGTACTTGTCGTTCTTCTTGCCGTCGGTGGGCGGCAGTTGCAGCGTGACGTTGGTGCCGGGCTTGTTGGGGATGAGCTTGCTGATGCCATCGCAAAACATATACGGCATGTCCAGCACGCGGCCCACGTCGCGGATTACGCCACGTGCGGCCATGGTGCCGAAGGTGGCAATCTGGCTCACGGCGTCCTTGCCGTACTTGGCCTTGACGTAGTCGATCACCAGGTTGCGGTTGGTCTGGCAAAAGTCGATGTCGAAGTCGGGCATGGACACCCGCTCGGGGTTCAAGAACCGTTCGAACAGCAGGTTGTACTGCAGCGGATCGAGGTCGGTGATCTTGAGCGCATAGGCCACCAGCGAGCCGGCACCAGAACCCCGGCCCGGCCCCACGGGGCAGCCATTGTTCTTGGCCCAGTTGATGAAGTCCCCCACGATCAAAAAGTACCCGGGAAAGCCCATCTTCAGGATGGTGCCGATCTCAAACTCCAGACGCGCCACATAGCGCGGCATCTCGGCCTCGCGCTTGGCCGCGTCGGGGTACAGGTGCGCCATGCGGTCCTTGAGACCCTCAAACGAGGCATAGCGGAAATACTCTTCCGGCGTCATGCGCTGGCCATTGACCAGGGGCGTGGGGAACTCGGGCAAATAGTTCTTGCCCAGCACCAGCGTCAGGCTGCAGCGCTTGGCAATCTCCAGCGTGTTGGCAATGGCCGAGGGAATGTCGGCAAATAACTCCTCCATCTGCGCAGCGCTCTTGAAGTACTGCTCACGCGTGAAGCGGCGCACCCGCTTGGGGTTGCTCAGGATCTCGCCATCGGCAATACAGACACGCGCCTCGTGCGCCTCAAAGTCATCGGGTTCGGTGAACTGGATCGGGTGGGTCGCGACCACGGGCAGCATCATGCGTGCGGCCAGTTGCACCGCGGCGACCACATGGGACTCGTCGTCGGTGCGGCCTGCGCGCTGCAGCTCCAGGTAAAAGCGGTGCGGGAACACGCTGGCCAGTTGCATGGCGGCCTCGTACGCGCGGGCCGT
Source organism: Rhodoferax sp. ZS1R25 (assembly GCF_056521335.1). Taxonomy (NCBI): domain Bacteria; kingdom Pseudomonadati; phylum Pseudomonadota; class Betaproteobacteria; order Burkholderiales; family Comamonadaceae; genus Rhodoferax; species Rhodoferax sp. ZS1R25. The sequence goes on along the minus strand of NZ_JBWMAZ010000001.1, from coordinate 2,250,532 downwards.
GTCGCCCTGCACCAGCGCCTGGCCCACCGGGCCGGCCTGCGCACCGGCCAGGCAGATCAGGCCTTCGTGCAATTCCTTGAGCCAGGCCATCTTCACCACGGCCTGGTTCTTCACCACGTTTTGCGTAAAGGCGCGCGCAATCAGCTCCGAGATGTTCAGGTAGCCCTGCTTGTTCTGCACCAACAGGATGACGCGGGACACCGCTGTGGGGTCCGTGCCCAGGCCTTCGAGAATGACTTCCGCACCGATCAAAGGCTTGACGCCCTTGCCACGCGCGGCCTTGTAGAACTTGATCGCGCCGAACAGGTTGTTCAGATCGGTGATGGCCAGTGCCGGCTGGCTGTCCTTGGTGGCCACCTTGACCACATCGTCGATGCGGTTGGTGGAGTCGACAACAGAGAACTCGGTGTGAAGGCGCAGGTGGATAAACATGGCTTCATTGTAGTTTTGCAGGCCCACCCATTGGCAGGGCAACCCCCTCTTGCATCCATAATGCGGAACAGGAGACCTCAAATAAATGCGGACCCGAGCCGCTGTTTTCTGTTATCGGAGCAATGTGTATGGCCGCACCCCTTTTCAGGCCCCACGGATCCGCGCAAGTGGAGCTTGCCGACGCCATCCTTACCGTGCACATGCGTGGCGACTGGAACGCAGAAATGCGAAACCAGACCAACCAGGCCATGATGGCGCATGTGCCCACGCTGAATGCCACCGGCCCCTGGGCCATCATCAATTACCTGCACGACACACTGGTCTACAGCGAGGAGATTTACACCAGCACGCGCCAAGCCTATTTGTCGCGTTCGCCAGAATCCAAGCTGGCAGCCATTGCCTTTGTCGTCGGACCGGAAGTAGAAGGCGTAACCCTGATGCGCCCCAAGCTTGAAACCCTGCTGACAGGCATCATCACCTCGCGCGTCTTCACCGACCCGGCAGACGCCCGACAGTGGCTGTTGGCGCAATTGCAAGGCGGCTGAACTCACCGCTGGGCGGCCCACGGTCGGACAAACTTAAAATCGGGGGGTGAACACCATCCTGAACATTTCTAGCTACAAGTTTGTTTCCATCACCGATGCACCCGCATTGCGTGAAGTGCTGCTGGCGCGGGCCACGGCGCTCAAGCTCAAGGGCACCATCCTGCTGGCCGAAGAAGGCATCAACATGTTCCTGGCCGGGCCGGCCGACGATGTACGCGGCTTCGTAGCCCAACTGCACACCGATGCCCGCTTTGCCGACATCGCGCCCAAAGAAAGCTGGTCGGACACGCAGCCGTTCAAAAAGATGCTGGTCAAGGTCAAGGGCGAGATCATCCGCATGAACCACCCCGCCATCCAGCCCGCCCAGGGCCGCGCACCGGCCGTGGCCCCTGCCACCGTGAAGCGCTGGTTGGACCAGGGCCATGACGACGCGGGCCGCCCCGTGGTGACGCTGGACACGCGCAATGACTTTGAGGTGGACGAGGGCACGTTCGACGGCGCCATCGACTGGCGCATCACCAAATTCACCGAGTTTCCTGAGGCGCTGCGCAGCCACCTGGACGACCTGAAAGACAAGACCGTGGTGAGCTTTTGCACGGGCGGTATTCGCTGTGAAAAAGCCGCCATCCTGATGCGCGAAGAAGGGCTGGAGCACGTCTACCAGCTCGAAGGTGGCATCCTCAAGTACTTTGAAGAAACCGATGGCAGCCACTACCGCGGCGGCTGCTTTGTGTTTGACGAGCGACGCGCGCTGGGCGTGGACCTGCAGACCGTGGGTCTGCAGGCCGAAGAGCCCCTCCCCTAGCGCTGCGTCATCAGCGGTTTGTCTACTAGGCCGGCGCGGGACATCCAGGCAAACACCGAATCCACCGTCACGGTTTCAATGCGGTCGGCAAAGCGTTTGTCATTGGGGTGGTCGTCAAAGGCCACATTGGCCTTGGTCATGCGGGCCCCCAGGCGCGTGAGTGCAGTAATGATCAGCGTGCTGGGCTGGTAGCCTTGCTGCTGCAGCCAGCTCTGAGCCTGCGGCCGGTCGGATACCGGAGTCTTGCTGTCGGCCGTTATGGCTAGGGCAAAGGTTTCCAATGCCCACTGGTTGGACTGCTGGTACTTCTGCGACCAGGGATAGCTCACCATGCTGTAGGCCGTGTGGTGCAGTCGCAGCGCGCGCGATTCGTCTAGCAACACCTCCAGTAGGCGCTGCTGCACTGCCTCGGTAGGCACCAGCCACGCAGCTTCGTACTGCCACAGGTCGTCCATGAAAAACTCGCCCAACCCCTGGCGGTAAATCGCCGAGTCGGCGGTACCGCACTGGTTGAGCTTGTGCAGCACGCGCCACACGTGGCCGCCCTGCCCGTCGGGCTGCTGGTAAACAAAGCCCAGGTGCGAATAGCGGATGCCATACTTGCTGAGGTCCTGTCCTGCGCGTGCCATCACCACTACCTTGGCACCACTGGCGTCCAGCGTTTTGAGGGTGCGGTACGCCAAGCCCAGCGAGCGCTCCACTGTTTCGGCCTTCATGTCCTGCGGTTCGTTGCGAGGGCGGCCAGCCTTGGCCGGGGCTAGTACACCGAGCCACAACGCGACCACCACGGCTACGCTACCCGCGGTGCGGCACCTCATCGGCTCACACGCTCGTTATGCAACAGGGCTTTGCCAATTTCATTGGGGATAAAGGCGATCACCGTGCCCGCCACCGAGAGCACCACACCCGCACTGATGACGCTGACCGTGACCGCGGTGCCCACCGCAGTGGATACCCCGCCGGCTACCTTACCCGACACATCCACACTGGTGCGGGCGCCGTCTGACACGCGCTCCAGCAGGTAGACAGTGCCCTTAGCAGAAGCCTCCACGCCCTTGACCACCAACACTGTACCGGCCGCAGACAAGGCAACTGGCACGGCCACACCAGCCCCTGCACTGGCCCCCACCACCGACGCCACAGGCATAGTCGACACGGCGCTCAGTGCCGATGCATCGGTCTGCGCTTGGACATGCAATGGGGCTGAAGACCCCATGTATATTGCGCAAGCCGCTAGCAAAGAGATAGCACGACGGTGTTGCATAAGAGGAAAATTTCGGGTTACCGGCAAAAGTGCCGCAACCATCTTATCAAGCCATATGAGGACACCCAGGCATGTGCCACCGCACCGAGCCTGGGTTTTCAAAGGCGCGAAAGCCGTTTAACCGCGCTTGCCAGCCAGCGCAGCAATGCGCTCGCCGTACTTGCGTCCGGTTTCCAGATCACCGGCGTTCATCTCGTCGGCGCTGGCATCACCCGGGGTTTGGGCAATTGGGCCAGCGTTGGAGGCCAGGTAATTCAGGTCGGCGCGCTGCGAACCCTTGTGGTTGTTGTATGCCATGCCGGTGCCCGCCCACAGGCCACCGTGCTGCATGGCCAAGGTCATGAAGTAGTGCAGTGTGGAGTGCTTGTCGCCGTCCACGTTGGCGCTGTTGGTGAAGCCGCCAAAGATCTTGTCTTTCCAGGCCTGTACATACCAGGGCTTGCTGGAGGCATCGGCAAACTTCTTGAACTGCCAGCTCACGCTGCCCATGTAGGTGGGCGAGCCAAAGATGATTGCGTCGGCCGCGGCCAAAGTGTCCCAAGCGGCTTCGGGCACATTGCCTTCGGCGTCAATGGTGATCAGGTCCGCACCAGCGCCCTGTGCCACCGACTGCGCCAGGCGCTGCGTGTGACCGTAACCCGAATGAAATACCACTGCTACTTTTGCCATCTCAAAGCTCCTAAAGGAAGGTGAAAAACACAGACCCGCGGAGGGCGGGCCTGATGGAAACGATTACTTGCCGCGCTTGGCGTCCAGGCTCAAGGCGCCGGGGCCAAAAGCTGCCACGGCCAGCAGGCCACCAGCAATCGCGATGTTCTTCATGAACATGATCTGGGTGACCATCATCTGGTCTGCGGGGACGGACCAATAGGCATGGAAGAACACACCAGCGGCCAGGGTGAACACCGCCAGCACCAAGGCGGCGATACGGGCCTGGAAGCCCAGCAACAGCGCAATGCCGCCGCCGGCTTCGGCCAGGATGGCGAGCACCGCGCCGACTGCGGGCAGTGGCAGACCGACCGAGCCGATGTAGCCCACGGTGCCGGCAAAGCCTGCAATCTTGCTGATGCCAGCGGGCACAAACAGGGCAGCCAGCAAAATGCGCGCGGCCAGGGCCAGGGGGTTTTGGAATTTGTCGAACATGAGGATCTCCTTCGTTGGTTAAAAAACTAAAAATCAGGCTTCCAGGTCAAACACCAAGACTTCGGCGTTAGCGCCCTGGGCCAGGGTAATACGGCTTTCGCCCTCCAGCAGCGCCGCATCACCTGTGGTGAGTTTGGCACCGTTGACTTCTACCCCGCCGCGCAGCACCTGTACATAGGCTTTGCGGGTGGGGTCCAGGGCCAGTTCGGCGCTCTCTGCACCATCGAACAGACCGCTATACAGCTTGGCATCCGCGTGGATCAGCACGCTGTTATCCGCACCGTCTGGCGACGCCACCAGCCGCAGCTTGCCCTGCTTCTCGGCAAGGTCAAAGCTCTTTTGCTCGTAGCTGGGAGCAATACCGCGCACATTTGGTTCAATCCAAATCTGGAAGAAATGCGTAGTCTCACCTTCGGCGTGGTTGAACTCGCTGTGCTGCACCCCGCTGCCGGCGCTCATGCGTTGCACGTCACCGGGTGGGATGCCCTTGACGTTGCCCATGCTGTCCTTGTGCGCCAGGTTGCCAGACATCACGTAGCTGATGATTTCCATGTCGCGGTGGCCGTGGGTGCCAAAGCCGGTGCCGGGGGCAATGCGGTCTTCATTGATCACCCGCAGGTTGCCCCAGCCCATGTGGGCGGGGTCGTAGTAGCCGGCGAACGAAAAGCTATGGAAAGACTTCAACCAGCCATGGTCGGCGTGGCCACGGTCCTGGGATTTGCGTAAGGTCAACATACGATGTCCTTTCTCTGTGTGTCTTGCTGATAGGTTCAACTTTAGGCCTCGGCGGGGTCTTTTCCATCCATGCTGTTTGATGGCATCATTCAAACCAATTCAACTTAAAGGCAGGCTTCATGCAAAACGCCCGCGACTTCCTGACCCCCGACGCGCTCTCCATGCTGCAGTCCATTGCCGCTGCCGGCAGCTTTGCCGCGGCCGCGCGCGAGATGGGCATGGTGCCCAGCGCCCTGACCTACCGGGTACGCCAGATTGAGGACGCGCTGGACGTGCTGCTGTACGACCGCAGCTCGCGCCAAGCCAAGCTCACTGAGGCAGGGGCCGAACTGCTGCGCGAAGGCGCGCGCCTGCTCGAAGAGATTGACGCCGTAGCGAACCGCGTCAAGCGTGTGGCCACGGGGTGGGAGCCGCAGCTCACCATTGCCATAGACACCGTCATCTCCAAGCCCACCATGATGGAGCTGTGCGAGAGCTTTTTCAGCCAGTCCCCGCCCACGCGCATCCGCATCCGCGAAGAAACGCTGTCGGGCACGTTGGAGGCCCTAACCCGCGGCCAAGCCGACCTGGCCATTGGCGTGGGCCCCGACTCGGCACGCACCGCGGGTGTGCACAGCAAGCCACTGGGTCACATTACCTTTGTCTACGCCGTGGCGCCGCACCACCCACTGGCCAGCGCCCCCGAGCCACTGAGCGACGATGTGATCCAGAAGCACCGCGCCGTGGCCGTGGCCGACTCCATCAGCCGCGGCTCGGGCCAGACCTTCGGCCTGCTCAGCGGGCAAGATGTTTTCACCGTGCCCACCATGCACGCCAAGCTGGATGCGCAGCTACGCGGCCTGGGCGGCGGCAACCTGCCGCGCTGCATGGCCAACAGCTATATCGACACCGGCCGCCTGGTCGTCAAGCGCACGGAACGTGCCCAGCGCCAGGTGCCGCTGCACTACGCCTGGCGCCTGAGCAAAACCACGCAACAGGGCAACGCGCTGCAGTGGTGGCTGAGCCAGCTGGAAAGCCCGGCCACACGCAACGCGCTACTTGAAGAACACCGCAGCGCGTAAGCCAGCGGGGCCCGGCCAGCGTGTATAAAGAGACCACTACAACTAATGGAGACTGCGCCCATGACCACATCGCAACACATCGCTATCGTGGGCGCCGGCATGGCCGGTATCGCTTGCGCACGCACACTGGTGCAAGCAGGCCACCGGGTGACAGTGTTTGACAAAAGCCAGGGTTTGGGCGGACGCATGTCCACACGCAGCAGCGCATTTGGCACCTTTGACCATGGCGCGCAGTACTTCACCGTGCGCGATGCACGCTTTGAGCTGGCCCTGCAGACCACGCCAGGCCTGTGCCGCCCCTGGAGCGCCAACACCGTGCGCGTGCTGGACTCGCACGGCCGCGTAGCCGCTGCTGGCCTGCCAGCGCGCGAATCGCATTGGGTGCCCACCCCGGGCATGAACGCCCTGGTCAGCGCATGGGCCAAGCCCCTCACCGTGGCTGGCAACGTGGAACTGCAGGCCAAGGTCACGGCCATCGAGCCCGATGCCCTGCACAAAAACCAATGGCAGCTGCGCACCACCGGTGCTGACGACAGCAGCCATGTCTATAGCGGCTTTGACGCCGTGGTGCTGGCCATTCCCCACCCCCAGGCACAAGAGCTGCTGTCCTCCACCCCCAAGGGCGTGGCCTTGGCCAAGAAGACAGCCAAGGTGTCGGTGGCGCCCTGCTGGACGCTGATGCTGGCCTACCCCCAGGCTGTGCAGCCGGGTCTGACCACGCTGGGGCCCCAGTGGAACGCCGCGCGCAGCACCCACCACCGCATCGCCTGGCTGGCGCGCGAGTCCAGCAAACCCGGTCGCGGCCGCGTGGAACGTTGGACCGTGCAGGCCAGTGCAGCCTGGTCGCAAGAGCATTTGCAGGACGACGCCCCCCGCGTGCAGGCCAAGCTGATCAAGGCGTTTTCCGAGATCACCGGCATCCGTGCCGAACCGGCCCACGTGGACGTGCACCGCTGGATGTACGCCAAAACCGAAAAGGCCCTGGGCCAAAGCCACCTGTGGGACGCCAAGGCTGGCCTGGGGGTGTGTGGCGACTGGTGCATAGGCCATCGGGTAGAAGATGCGTTTGTGTCAGGCTTGGAGCTGGCACTCGCGATGGCGTGAGCGACCGTTTGATCTACCGGGGGCGCTTTGCGCCCTCCCCCACGGGCCCGCTGCATGCGGGCTCGCTTGTTGCGGCACTGGCCAGTTGGCTGGATGCACGGGCACATGGGGGCGAGTGGCTGGTGCGCATCGAAGATGTAGACACACCGCGTTGTGTGCCCGGCGCTGACCAGACCCTCTTGCAGCAGCTGGCCGCCTGCGGCCTGCACCCGGACGAAGCCCCTGTGTGGCAAAGCCAGCGCAGCCACCTGTACCAGCACGCACTGGACCAACTGGTAGCCGCAGGCCTGGCCTACCCTTGTGCCTGCTCCCGCAAAGACATTGAACTGGCGCTGGCCGCCCAAGGCAGCGGCAAGCCACGCCATGGCGAACTGGTCTACCCCGGCACCTGCCGCGACGGGCTGCACGGCAAAGCGGGCCGTGCTTGGCGCCTGCGCACCGGTGAGGTGATCGACTGGAGCGACCGCCGCCTGGGCCCGCAAAGCCAGGACGTGGCGCAGGAGGTGGGCGACTTCGTGCTCAAACGCGCCGACGGCCTGTGGGCCTACCAGCTGGCCGTGGTGGTGGACGACGCGGCGCAGGGCATCAGCGATGTAGTGCGTGGCGAAGACCTAGCCGACAACACCGCGCGGCAGATTTTGCTGCAGCGTGCGCTGGGCCTGCCCACGCCGCGCTACCTGCACACCCCGCTGGTGCTAGGCCCCAATGGTGAAAAACTCAGTAAACAAAACGGCGCACAGGCGCTGGACACGGCTACCCCACAAGCGGCCTTGTACGCACTGCAGCAGGCAGCGCAAAGGCTGGCATTACCCGCGATCGGCGCCTCTGCCAGCATGGGCGACTGCCTGGCGCAGTGGGTCCAGGCCTGGCGCTCAGTCCAGGTCCGCGGCTAAGGTCTCAGACCAATCCGGCCGGATGTCGGAGCGCCGTTTTTTCATGTGCGCCTTGGACTGGTACATGCGCTGATCGGCCTCGGCAATGCAGTGATCCAGCGAAACGTCTGACCTGTGGCGCATGGCGTGCCCCATGGCGGCGCTGGGTTGGCCCCACTCGCCCGGGGCGGCGGGGTGGCTGGTTTGCGTGCAGCGCTCGCGCAGTCGATCCAGGTCCTGCAGCACCTGGGCTTCCCCGGTGGCGGGCAGCACCATCAAAAACTCATCGCCACCAATGCGGAAGAAATGCCCCTGGGGCCATTGCTGACGAACCAGGTCTGCAAACATCACCAGCAAGGCATCGCCCGCGGCATGGCCGAAGCTGTCGTTCACGCGCTTGAGGTTGTTCAGGTCAGCCACAACGATGGCCTGCGGGTAGGTGGCCGGAATGTCCTGGTCTGCCTTGTGGCTGAAGTAGTTGCGGTTGTGAAAACCCGTCAGGGTGTCGGTGTACAGAAAGTGTTCGCGCTCGGTCAGAAACTGCGTACGCGCCTTCTGCTCGGCCAGCTTGCGCACCACTTTGATGACCACCAGCAAAATGCCCACCAGTGCCACCAGCAGCCCGGCCACCAACAAGATCAATTGCCGGTTCGCCTCGTTGCGCAGGGCGGGAACGCTCTGGATGCCGGCGTACTTCGCGTCCTCAAAACGGATCAGCGGAATCACCTTGTCCATGATGGAGGCCAGCTCGGGCTCGCGGCGGCTGACGCCGAAGTAGACAAAGGAGTCCTTGGAGGTGTTGCCCCGCTTGACCACATCGTTGTAGCCCAGGCCATTGATGTAGAACTCCACCACCGTGGGGTTCTCGATCATGTAGGCCACCTCGCCACTGCGTACCAGGCGCAGCGATTCCATGATGTCGGCGGTGCGCACCATCTGCGTGTTCTTCAGGTTCTTGCGCAGGTATTCCTCGTGCCAGAAGCCGTCGATCACGGCCACCTTCTTCCCGTCCAGGCCATACACGTCCTGCACCGGCGGGCTGCTCTTCAGGCCCACAATGATGTCGCGCTCCGTGCTGATGGCGTGGGGGAAGATGAAGTCTTTCAGGCGGTCTTCCGTCTTGGCCATGTCCAGCACGTCCACGCCGCCGGTGCGCGCCTTCTCCATGATCTCGGCAAACGAACCACTCACCACCTTGAAGCGAATGCCCACCGTATCGCCAATGCGCTTGAGCATCTCGCCGGCAATGCCGCGGTATTCGCCGTTCTCGTAGTAATCAAACGGCAGGTAGTCTTCGGCGACGCCCACCACTGCGGTACCACTCTTTTCCAGCCAGCGCAGCTCCGCCTCGCTGAGCCGCAAGATCTTGCGGTTGTACAGGCGCTGCGCGCTGTCCTTCATCCCGTGGATCGCCGCTTCGCGTTGCGCAATGTAGTGGTCCAGCAGGCCGCCCAGCACCTGCTGGTCCTTGGCCACGGCCATGGTCATGTCGGAGCTGATGGTGCGCAGCTCTGCCACCAGGGCCAGCTTGGGGTGGGCGTACAAAAACTCATACTCCAGCCCGCCGCCCGCCGTTACAAAGCCATCCACCTGGCCACTCTCCAGGGCCAACAGCCCCTTCTCCTGCTCGTCAAATTCGACGGTTCGCACGTGGATATTGGGGAACTCGCGGGGCAGTTGCTCAATAACAAAGTCGTTGCGGATGAAGCCAACCCGCTTGCCATCCAGATCGCCTAGCGTTTGCACGGCCGAGTCATTGCGAGCGAATACGGTGTAGGGGTACTTCCAGACCGGGCGGGTGAACCGCATGATGCGTTCGCGCTCGGGCGTGGGGTTGGCGCCGTAGAGAATGTCGATGTCCCCCGCCACAAACCGGCTGTAGGCATCGTCCCAGCCCTTCACCTGGGCGGGCACCACGCGCAGCCCCAGTTGGTCCTGCATGTCCTTGAGCAGCGCATGCAGCAAGCCGATACGGTTGCCGCGGAACTCAAAGCTGTCCATGCCCGCAAACGGGTCAAAACCCACGGTGTACGTCTTGCCCCGGTGGGCCGCCAGCCACGCCTGCTGCTCCATGCTCAGCTGCAGGCCCTTGGGCGGTGCCGCCTGCGCCAGCCCCGCGACGACGCAAGCCAACACCAACAGCACTCCCAGGCGTAAAGCTGCGCGGCAACACTGGCGCAGGCGATTCAGCAACATGGTGGTGTCTTCCAACATAGAGCAGTTATAGCGGATGCCTGGCCGGTGCGCCTACCGGGTCTGCCCTGCGCGCCACTACCGCATCCGCCAGCGCCAGCACCGCTGCCTGAATCGCCGCAGCAATGGCAGGCGTGGCCACCATCCCGTCTTCGTCCAACTTCGCCCCCACCAAAGGCAGCGTGATGGAGGCCGGCTCCACGATGACCGCGGCCATGGTGGTCAGCACCTCGCGCAACGCGGCGTCGGCATGGCGGGCGCGTGGTGACGCGTTAAGCACAGCCACCGGCTTGTAGGCAAAGGGCTCAAAGCTCACCAGCCAGTCCAGCGCGTTCTTGATGGCGCCCGTCATGCCGTGGGCGTATTCGGGGCTGGCGATCAGCAGCGCATCGGCTTGCGCCACGCGGGCGCGGAACTGTTGCACCACCGCGGGCGGATCATCCTCCAGATCGGGGTTGAACAGCGGCAGCGCACCCAGGCCGGGGCACCACGGGACCTCGATCCCGGCAGGCGCCAGCCGCGCTGCCGCGCGCAGCAGCGCCGAGTTGATAGACACGGCCCGCAGGCTGCCCGATACCGCCAGCAGTTGCATTACCACTTAGGGAGAATGCGATCGCCAGGCATCAGCTCGTACGGCGCCACCCAGCCCGGCAATGCCTTCATGCGCTGCACCCAGGCGCCCACATGGGGGTAGCGCGTGTGCAGGTCCAGGCCGTTTTCTTCCTCGGGGTAGAAGGCGTAGCCGCTGAGCGAAAAGTCGGCAATGGTGGGCGCGTTGCCCACCATGAAAGGCGTCTTGGCCAGGTGCTTGTTGACGATGTCAAACGCCACCTCCAACCGACCTTTGAGCCAAGCCATGACCGCCGGGTCGGGCGCCACGGGGCCAAACGATTTGCTGAAGCGGTAGCTGGCGAAGTAACTCGTGAACTTGTGGTTGTCGAACAGAATCCAGCGCAGCACCTCCAGCTTCTCCTCGGGCGTGGTGCCACCAAAGGCGCCGTGCTTGTCGGCCAAGTAGGTAAGGATGGCTCCGGACTGCGTGATGCGGCGTGCGCCGTCTTCCAGAATCGGCGCCTCACCCATTTCGTTGGTGGACTCGCGCCAGGCGGGGTCGCGCGAGGCGCCGTTCATGAAGTCCAGAAACACCGGCTCGTAGGCCTGGCCCAGGGCGCGCAGAAAGAACGCGACCTTGAAACTGTTGCCCGACTGGGCGAAGCAATGCAATTTGTACATAGGAGAAGTGAAGTTCAGGTTTCGTCGAGATAGCCGCGCTGCGCGGCCAGCGGCTGGTCCGCAAAGATGGCCATGGCCGTGCGCATGCGCCAAAAGCCAAACCGGCGGTAGAAAGGCTCTTTGCCCGGCACCGCATACAGAATGATCTTCTTGTGCCCGCGCGACAACTCTACCAGCCGCGCAACGATCTGCTGGCCCAGCCCCGTGCCCTGGTGGCTCGGCAGAAGGGCCACATCGCACAGGTAGGCGCAGTCCACGCCATCGGCGAGTACCCGCCCTACGCCCACCAGTGCTTCGCCGTCATACACAAAGCAGCGGAACATGCTGTTGCCAAATGTCACCTTCAGATCGGCCGGGGCCTTGTGGCCCAGCGGGGCGGCCAGGTACAGCGCAGATAGCTCTTCCCAGTTGACATCGGCAATGGAATCGGACCAGACAAGGGACACGCGGCGCTCCTAAGGTTGACGGGCGTAACTCACGGTGAGGATCTCCCACTGGTGTCCATCGGGCTCGTTCCAGTAGACCATGCGACCACCGTAGGCCGTGTTGATGCGCTCGTCCATGGGGCCCTGCACCGTGCTGCGAAACGGAATGCCCGCCGCCTGAATGCGCCCCAAGATGGCATCGAACTCCGCCTCCCCCACGCGAAAGCAAAAGTGGTAGATCGGAAACTCTTCGTCGGTTTGGATGAAATCCAGCGTGAGCCCGTCGTTCACAAACACCGGCGAGAACGGGCCCAGACCGGTGGCAGACCAGGGCACGTCCAGCAGCTCGGCCAGGCGCCGGGCGGAGTTGACGGCATCGTGCGAGGGCACGATGGTGTGGTCCAGCTCTATGGACATGGCACGCTCCTCTGAACGTTTACATCACTGGGGGATGACACATTGCACGCTTGCCGCGGGCACGCATGCACCGGAGCAGGTGGCTTTGCCGTAGCGGTCCAGCGCAGCCGCGCCCCTTGGAGACGTGGCGCAGAAAATGTCGCCACGCTCATCGCGCACACAGGCACCAGGCCCGCAGACCACCTCGCCGTAGCGGTCGGCCTGAATGCCCCCACCAGGCGTGGAGCAAATGACATCCCCTGTGCGGTTGAGCAGGCACTTTGCGTCCGGCTGCGGGCAGACCATGCGGCCATCCCGTGCCGGAATGCAGCCGGCATTCGCGTCCTGTGCCCACGCGGCATTGCCGCAGGCCAGCAGCAAACACAAGGTTGCAATGTTGGAAAACAGGGTCATGGGGTTCCTCCGCAAGTCGCATCCAGTGGGCAGGCCACTGCCCTGCTCCACTTTACACACACACCACCCAAGCGCAGCGAAAGGGGTGCCAGCCCCGCCCTCCCTACAATGCACCCCTGACTTTCTTCCTGCCGACCATGACATCGCCTATCCCCGACCTCCCCGAATCTCCAGATACTGCCGCCAACACCAGCAGCAGTGCTGCGGCCAAACCCTTCATGCGCACCATCAAGAGCTTTGTGAAGCGCGCGGGTCGCATGGGCAGTGGGCAGATCAAGGCGGTGGAGGAGCTGGGGCCGAAATTTCTCTTTCCCTACCAGCCAAATGCTATCGATTTCGAAGCTGCTTTCGCAGGCGCGGCGGGGGCTAGCGGCCCAAATGATGCCAAACGCCCGGTGGTACTGGAAATTGGCTTTGGCATGGGCGAAGCCACCGCCCAAATTGCGCTGACCCTGCCCGACACCAATTTTTTGTGCTGCGAAGTGCATGAGGCCGGTGTGGGCGCCCTGCTCAAGCGCATTGGCGAAAACAACATCCCCAACATCCGCATCTGCAACCACGATGCGGTGGAGGTGATCGACCACATGCTGCCCCTGGGCAGCCTGGATGGCGTGCACATCTTCTTCCCCGACCCTTGGCACAAGACCAAGCACAACAAGCGCCGCCTGATCCAGAGCCCGCTGGTGGCCAAGCTGGCCGCGCGCCTGAAGCCCGGTGGCTACCTGCACGCCGCCACCGACTGGGAACCCTATGCCCAGCAGATTTTGGAAGTGCTGAGCGCCGAGCCCAAGCTCAAAAACCGCGCCTTGGCCGCCAACCCTGAGCTAGCTGGCTACGCACCCAAGCCGCACTACCGCCCACTCACCAAGTTCGAGAACCGCGGCATCAAGCTGGGCCACGGCGTGTGGGACGTGGTGTTCGAGCGCATCTAGTTTCACCGGCATGGCGCGCCCCCGGCCCAACGCCCCACCCACGCGCAACGGGGTAGGCGCCAGCAGCGTGGTGCTGCCCGAGGGGCCCTGGCCCACGGTGCTCGAATTTCTGGTGCAGCGCTTCCCCGGTATCACGCATGCCCAATGGCTGGAGCGCCTGCAGGACGGTGACGTGGTGGACGACCAGGGCCTGACGTTGGAGCCGGAAACCCCTTACTCCGCCAAACGCAGGCTCTATTACTACCGCGCACTGGAGGCCGAGCCGCCCATTCCCTTTGACGAAGTGGTGCTGTGGCAGGACGCGCACCTGCTGGTGGTGGACAAGCCGCACTTTCTGCCGGTTATGCCCTCGGGCAAATACCTGCAGGAAACCGTACTTGTGCGCCTGAAGAACCGGCTGGGCCTGCACGACCTGACGCCCATCCACCGCATTGACCGCGACACGGCCGGGCTGGTGCTGTTCTCCATCAACCCCGCCACGCGCGACGCCTACCACGCGCTGTTTCGCGACCGGGTAGTGGCCAAAACCTACGAGTGCATCGCGCCCGCCAACCCCGCCCTGCCCTGGCCCATCCACCGGGAGAGCCGCATCGCCGTGTCGTCCCACTTCATGCAGCAGACCGAAGTGGAGGGCCCGGTGAACGCCATCACCGACATCACGCCGCTGGAAACCCTGGGGCGATGGGCCCGCTACCAGCTGCAGCCGCTGACCGGCCAGCGCCACCAACTGCGCGTGCACATGGCGGCGCTGGGCCTGCCCCTGCTGTTTGACGGCATGTACCCCACGCTCACGCCCGAGGACGCCACCGACTACGCGCGCCCGCTACAGCTGCTGGCCCAGCATATTGCCTTCACCGACCCGCTGAGCGGCGAGGCGCGCAGCTTTGCCAGCCAACGCACACTGCTACCTTTGGAAAATTTACAAGAAATAGGCCTCTAGCCCCCGTGAAATATGTGCAAGCAGCTCCTAAAACAATAGCGACACACAAGCCCCACCGCGGGCAGTACACTGCGGCAGCGCATTGCATGTTCCTTCTGGCTGTGAGGTGCCCTTGAACAAGAAGTTGACCATCACCATGGCAGTCGTCGCTGGCCTGTTGGCCGGGGCGGTGCCCATTGTGGTGTCACTGCACCTCGCCCAGACGCAGAGCCTGCAAGCCGAACAAGAGCACATGCTGGGTTACGCGCGCGACGTGCTGCTACGGTCCGAGCGCACCACGCGCCAGGCCTACAGCGGCATTGACCGCCTAGTGCAAGCCCGTGGCCCAGACCCCTGCTCTCCTTCCCAGATTGCCCTGATGGGTGAGATCGACCTGGTGTCAGCCTCCATCCAGACCATGGCCTATATCGAAGACGGCCGTCTGGTCTGCACCGCGCTGGGCAAGCTGCCTCATAGCCTGCCGATGGAGTCCGAACAAAAGGCCGTCATCAAGGAAGGCGTCACGCTGTACACCAAGGTGAAGCTGCCGTTTGCACCGGGTGTCACCTTCATCGTGCTGGAGCGCGCAGGCTATGCCGCCGTCATCCACGAGGCCATCACGCTGGACATCCCCACCAACCCGGCCAACGTGTCGCTGGCCACCTACTCGCCGCGCGCGCGCAGCATCCGCTCCGCCCGCGGCTTTGTGCGCCAGGAATGGATAGAGCGGCCCCGCCCCGATGGAGAGACCACCTTCATGGCCGATGGCTACCTGGTGGCGCTGGTGGAGTCCAGCCGCTTTTCCACCGTCACCATGGCCGCCGTGCCGCTGACCCAGTTGCATGAGCGCACGGTAGCGGCCGCCAAAAACCTAGTGCCGCTGGGCATTGCTGCAGGGCTGGCGCTGGCGTTTCTGGTGCTGCTGGCCACACGCCAGCAAATGGCCCTGCCCGCGCTCATCCGTGCAGGGCTGAGGCGCAACGAGTTTTTTCTGCTCTACCAACCCATCGTCGATCTGCAGACCCAGCAGTGCGTAGGAGCAGAGGCGCTGGTGCGCTGGCGCCGCAGGGACGGCAGCATCACGCCACCGGACCGCTTCATTCCCGTGGCCGAAGAGTCTGGCCTGATTCAGTCCCTTACCCAGCGCGTGCTCACGCTGTGCGCCCATGACCTCAAAGACCTGCTGCAGCGCCACCCTGGGTTTCATATGGGCGTGAACCTGTCGTCGGCCGATCTGCAGTCGGCCGACACCGTGGTGCACCTGCGTGCGCTGATGCAGTCCACGGGTGCCGGGCCACAGCAGCTGGTGATGGAGGCCACCGAACGCGGGCTGATGAACGCCGAGCAAGTGCGCAGCGTCATCCACGACATCCGCGCGCTGGGCATGGAGGTGGCGGTGGACGACTTTGGCACCGGCTACTCCAGCCTGTCCTACCTGGGCACGTTTGAGCTGGATTACCTGAAGATCGACAAGTCCTTTGTGGACACCCTGGGCACCGACGCAGCCACCAGCCATGTGGCCATGCACATCATCGACATGGCCAAAAGCCTGAACCTCAAAATGATTGCCGAAGGCGTAGAAACCGCAGAACAGGCCGACCTGCTGCGCGCACGCGGCGTGCAGTTCGCCCAAGGCTGGCTGTTTGGCAAACCCATGCCCATGGCCGAACTGGCCAAGCGGTTGACGCAACAGACACCTCCGCCCGCGCCGCCACCCTCCGCTTAGTTCTCTGCCTTCTTGGGCGTTTTTGCCTTCTTCAACGCGTCTGCAATGGCCTGGGGGTCGCCACTGCGCAGCTCTTGCGACAGGGCCCGTGCCGCTTCGGCCCGCTGTGCGGCATACGCCTGCAGGGTTTCCAGCGTTTTGGCAGACGGTGCAGCACCGCCCGGCGTGGCCGCGGCCAGCTCGTCAAAGCTGCGCTGGTAGCCGGCGGCCACCTCCGCGTCAATGCGGCCCGCCAATTGCTCAAACGACTGACCGTTGCCAGACCCACTCTGCAGCAGACTGCCCCAGCGCTGGCTGATGCGCTGGTCTTCCTGCAAAAACTCGGCAATCGATTCGCGCGCCTTGAGTTCCTCGCCAAACAGGTAAGCTGGCGCCGGCAGCTTCCAGACCAACCCGGCTACGACCAGCACCAAGGCAATGGCTGCACCCCATTGCAACCGCCGTGTGGGCGGGCTGTTGGTGGTCCAAGGCTGTGCCAGCAGGCTGCCGATCAGCGCACCCGCCACGAACCCACCGCCGTGCGCGGCGTTGTTGATGCTCGGTATCACCTGCCCCAGGCCCAGCATGACCCCGGAGAACAGCAAGGCACCGCCGAACAGCCATTTGAATTCGGCCGCCTCCACCTGCCTGCGTTCGCGCCACAAGAAGGCGAGCAAAGCCCCGTACAAGCTGAACACGGCGCCCGATGCACCGCCAGACACGGCCTGGTTCCCCTGCACTACCAGGGGCAACAAATTACCCAGAATGCCGCTGCCCAGGTACAGCAACAGCAACCGCCAAGGCCCCAGCAAGCGTTCCATCAGACGGCCCGCGTCCCACAGCGCCCACATGTTGACCGCCAGATGCACCACACCCCGGTGCACAAACATGGCCGTCACCATGCGCCACCACTGCCCGTCCTGCGTCGCCGGCCCAAAGTTGGCGCCCCAGGCCAATTGCACCTCGTTGGGCGAATGCCACCAGCCCGCACCAGCCAGCAACATGGCCAGAAACACCAGCACGTTGACAGCCACCAGGGTGGTCACCATGGGCACCGTGCGCGCAGGGCTGCGCATCAGGTCGGTCAGGGCCTGTGAGCGGGGGGAGGCAGGCTGGGTCATCAATACGGGCCCATCATCGCCCAAACGGGGCCGCCAATGGCTCCCCGACAAACACGCCCTGGGCGGGCCAGGCCACGCTGCGCCAGTAGGCTTCCAGCGCACTGGCACCCTGGGCGTAGTGCGCCAGCAGCAAGGCGGGGTTGGGAAACTTCTGCAGGTGGTTGCAGGGCTCACTCACCGTGCCATAGCTGGCCGTGGCGCCGGCTTCCAGCCAGTCCAGCGCGCTCATCTGGCCCTGCGCGTGGAGCAGCTGCCCACCAAATGACGTGAGGTGGTCCGCCAGTGCGCCGGGCAGCCAGGCGATGCGCGCCATGTGCTCCTCACGCACCGTGCCGGTTTGGTAGACGATGACACGGGGCAAGGGCTCGGCTTGGCTGCTGTCCACCCGATCGATCTGCAGGCCCACGGTGGGCACCACAGCCGCTGCAGGAAACAGCGGTGCGCGTACATTGCGCGCCTTGTCGGGGGTGGACACAAACACCGCATGGGCCAGTGGCACGCCGCGCTTGCCCAGCTGCTGATCGGCGGCCAGGCCACGGTCTATCAGTGCCTTGGCGCTCTCCACGCTTCGGGCAGCCAGCAGCATGGAGGGCCGCAGGCCTTCTTCCGTCTGCGCGGGAGTGAGCACCCGGTTGAACAGCGGTGAGGGCTTGCTCGGGGCACAGCTGTTTTTGCACACCTCGGGGTCAAAGCCCAGGGTGACGGCAGCGGTGATGCCATTGCACTCCACCGCATAGGGCTGGGCCCAGGCCAGTAGCAAGGCCCGCGTCTTGCCACCAAAGGCGGCCTTCAGCTGCGCTTGCAGCGGCTCAAACTCGGCGGCACTGAGCACGGGCTTTACGGGCAGGTCCACAACCACCACCTGGCTGGCGTCCAGGCCCCGCTGGCGCACATAGTAGTCGCCGACCGCCACCGAATACGGGTCGGCCTGGTTGATCACCAGCCCCAGGTCGGCGGACACCAAGCGCTTGGGCCCCTGGCCCACCGCCTGTGCGCATACGCTGGCACCGATCAGCAGCAAGATCGCGCAAAGAGCCTTACGGGGCCACCAGCTCAGCATCCAGCCACCCCCGCAAACTGTTGACAAAGGCCAGGCCCTGCGCACGCTGCAAGTCCTCCACCCGCACCACGGCCTCGGTCAGGCGGCCGCTTTGCAGATGCGCAGCGCGGCCGATGCCGGGCAGCAGACCACTGGAGAGCGGGGGAGTGACCCAGCGGCCCTCCAGCAGCACGGCGATGTTGCCGCGCGTGCACTCAGTCACCTCGCCCTGGGCGTTGAATAGCAGGGTGTCAAACACGGTGGCGTCTGCGGGCGTGAACGCGTCATAGTGGGCGCGGCGTGTGGTTTTGAAGCGCACGAACTCGCCGTGTGCCTCTGCCAGCGGTGTGTTGGCCAGTTGCAGCCGCACGGGCTGCGGCGTATCCGGCATCGCAAAAGCCTGGGCCTGAAAGTGCCCGCTAGCCGGCAACAGCAAGCGCACACGGTGCACGCCCTTGGGGTGCGTGGCCGCCAGGGCTTGCAGCGCCTGCAGCGCACGCGCCCGGTCCCAGGGCGTGGCAAAGTGCTGGGCCCCACCGGCCATGCGGTTCAGGTGCCAATCGACATGGTGCAGCACGCCCTCGCGCAGCGCCAGCGTTTCGAGCAGTTCAAACGGCTGGCTGGCGCGCTCCAGAAACATGCGTTTGCTGCGCCACTCATTCCACTCACCCTCAGCCTGCGCATCAAAGGTAATACCGCTGCCAATGCCACAGCGGGCCGCGTCACCCTGCACGGTGACCGTGCGAATCGCCACGTTGAAGGTGGCGTGGCCGCCTGGCCGCACCACGCCCACGGCGCCGCAGTACACACCGCGCTGCGCGGGCTCCAGTGCCTTGATCATGCGCATGGCCTGCACCTTGGGCGCACCGGTGATGGAGCCACAGGGGAACAGCACCTTGAACACATCGAGCAGCGTGGTGCCAAGGCGCGTCCTCGCTTCCACGTCTGAAGTCATTTGCCATACGGTGGGCAACGCCTCCAGGTGGAACAGGCGTGGCACCTGCACGCTGTGCGGCTGCGCAATGCGTGAAAGGTCGTTGCGGATCAGGTCCACGATCATCACGTTCTCAGCCCGCTCCTTGGGCGTGTTGCGCAGGTTCGCGGCGTTGGCCGCGTCGTCTACGGGTGTGGCGCCGCGCGCCGCCGTGCCCTTCATGGGGCGGCTGAGGATGCGATCGCCATCCCAGTCAAAAAATAGCTCAGGCGAAACCGACAGCACCTGCTCAGAGCCCGCATTGATGAAGGCGCTGTAGGCGCGTGGCTGGGCGCGGCGCAGCGCCTGGAAATAGGCCAGTGCGCTGCCCGCAAACTGCGCTTGCAGCGGCGCGGTGTAGTTGACTTGGTAGAGCTCGCCCGCCGCAATCGCGCGGTGGATCTCGGCCATGTTGTGGTCGAACACCGTGCGCTCCACGCCGGCGTTCCACACAACCTCCGGTTCGGCATCGTGGCCTGTGGGAACTTCTGGCAACGGCTGCGCGTGCACCCCAAACCAGGCCAGCGGACCATCAGCCGCATGCACCTGCAGCGCTGCGTCAAACGCGGGCGCTGCCTCGTAACGTACATAGCCTACGCACCAGCGCCCCTGGCGGCTCAGCGCATCCACCTGGGCCAGCACCGCAGCCACCTCGTCCACCGCATGCGCCACCAGCACCTGATCGGGTTCACCAAACGCCAGCCGCAGCGGTTCTGCGCCGGGGTTGTGCGGGTCACCAAAGTCAATCAGGGCATGAGGATGGGGCATAGGCAAAGTGTGGGGCCAGTCTTCAAACCGCTCAGGCCGCGATTTCCTTGGCGCTGATCTGGTACTTGAAGTCGTCGGGAGCGTACGAGTCCAGGCGACCAGCAGCCGTCTCGGCCGCGGGGTACATGAAGAAGCCCAGCTTGGGCCCCTTGGACTGGGGCAGCACCACATCGTGCGCCACGTTGTAGGCCATCCAGTTACCTTCCCAGCCGCCAAACAGGCCCTTGTTCACCGGGGCTACCAGCGGGTTTTTGGCGGTCTTGATCCACTCGGGGGTTTCCTGGCGCATCACCTTGGCCACGTCGGCCGGATCCATGCCCACCCAGCCATGGCCTTTGAGGTACACCTCGGCACGGCAGTGCTGCGCACCCTTGAGGCTGGCGGAATTGCCGCCCAGCTCGCGGTAGCCAAAGGCGCTGGGCGCCACGCGCAGGCCGTACACATCGCGTGCGGGAATGCCCACGGCGCGGCACAGGCCCACAAAGAGCGCGTTCAGGTCGGCGCACTTGCCGCCCAGGTTGTTGGTTTCGAGCATGGTCTTGATGTCGCCTTCGCCGCAGCCGCGTACCTTGGGTTCGCGGTAGGTGTTGGTGACGATCCAGTCGAACAGCATTTGCACCTTCTCCACGTCGGTCTTCGCGCCGCGCGTGGCTTCTAAGGCCGTGCTGCGCACAATGCCGTCGGTAGGCAGCAGGTCGGTGGGCTGGGTCCAGTATTTCAGCGTGGCGGCGTCTTCGGCCACAGCCCCTTTGCGCGCCCAGTCCTGCTTGCGGTTTTGCGTCTGGATCCGGCTGGTCAGCTCCACATAGGGCTTGGCCTCGTTCTCGGCAAATTCCACATAGAGCATGCGCGCACCGGTGGCATTGTCGTCCTCGATGCGGGCCGTGCCATTGCTGCTGTAACTGCTTTCCAGCGATTTTTGCCAATCGCTGTTGAC
This sequence comes from Rhodoferax sp. ZS1R25, assembly GCF_056521335.1. NCBI lineage: Bacteria > Pseudomonadati > Pseudomonadota > Betaproteobacteria > Burkholderiales > Comamonadaceae > Rhodoferax > Rhodoferax sp. ZS1R25. Next base: position 2,229,516 of record NZ_JBWMAZ010000001.1, on the reverse strand, counting down.
CGAAGGCATCGGCAACCACAAGCGCGTGCCGCCCTGGGGCTTGGCAATGTCCACGCGGGTGGTGACCTCAAAGGTGCGCCAGGCGCCAGGGATGGGGGAAAACTGGCGCTCGGCCGTGCTGGCCGATTGTGCAAAATTGATAGCAGGCAGCGCAGTGCTGGCGAGGGCTACAGCCGAATTCTTGATAAAAGTACGACGCGAAGCCTCGCGGGAGGCCACAGGGGCAGCAGAAGTGACGGGGGTCATACAGAGATCTCCGGGTGAATGAAAAGGCAGCGCGTACGGCGTAACACAAAGTACCCCGCGGTGGCGCAGGCCCGATTATCCCTGCTGCCTGTATATTCAGCCCTCCTCCGCGCTGAAGGTCCCCCGTTTGTCCGACTTTTCCTCCCTGCCGCCCGCCAGCGCCGCCCTGGCCCAGCACGCCTTGCACGCTTTCGAAAAAGTGGTGGGGAGCACCACGGGCTTTCGCAGCCGGCCCGGCCAACACCAGATGGCCCAGACCGTGGCCGCTACCTTGGCACAAGCAGATATTGGCGAACACCCCAACCCGACCAAGGCCATCGCCGTCATCCAGGCCGGAACCGGCGTGGGCAAGAGCGCGGCCTATGCGTCTACTGCCATCGCCATGGCGTTGGAGCGCAAGACGCGCGTCATCATCAGCACCGCCACCGTGGCACTGCAAGAGCAACTGATGACCAAGGACTTACCGGCCCTGGCACGCAGCATGGACCAGCCTTTTGCCTACGCGCTGGCCAAGGGCCGCGGGCGTTATGTCTGCAAGGTGAAGCTGGAACGACTGGTGGGCAGCGGCGCGGCCGAGGACGACATGTTTGACGACGACATGCCGCAACCCAAGGTGTCTGCGCTGTCGCAAGAGGCCATCGAGGAACGCCGCCAATCCCTCTACGAAAGCATGGCCCACAAGCTGGCCGTAGTGAGCTGGGACGGCGACCGCGACACCCTGGCCGACACGCCAGACCCGCGTGACTGGTCGGCCGTGGCCGCCGAGCGCCACACCTGCACCGCGCGCCACTGCCCGCGCTACAAGGAGTGCAGTTACTACAACGCGCGCACCAAGCTGGCCGAAGCGAATGTCATCGTCGCCAACCACGACCTGGTGCTGGCCAGCCTGGGCATGAAGACCCTGCCCGACCTGGACAACTGCTTGGTGGTGTTTGACGAAGGCCACCACCTGTCCGCCGTCGCCCTGGACCAGTTCTCCAACGCCATGGACCTGAGCAATCTGCGCTGGCTGGACAAACTGCCCAAGGCCATGAACGAGGTGGCTGGCAAGCTGGCCCTGCACATTGGTGAAGACGTGCAAACGGTGACCAGCCAGCTCAAGGGCGCGCTGACCACGCTAGCCCGCCTGGCCATGGACCTGGTGTGGGCCCACACCGGCCAGAACGCGCGCGGCGAAGGCAACGACGGCACGCTGCGGTTTGCCAACGGCGTGCTGCCCGAAGCATTGCATGAACCGGTGACGCAAATCCACGCGCAGGCGAATGGCCTGTCTAAAGCGCTGGAAGCCCTGGGTGTGGATGTGAAGGCCATCGCCAAAGACGATCCCAGCCAAGCCGTGCTGTGCGCCCAGCTCTACGCCCAGTTGGGTGGTCTGGCACCACGTCTGGGCAGCTTGGTGTCCACTGCCAACCTGCTGCTGGAGCATGGCGAGCAGCCGCTGGCCAAATGGCTGCAGGCCGAGAGCGAAAACGGCTACCTGACCGTGACCGCGCACGCCTGCCCCATCGTGCCGGGCGATCTGCTACGCCAGTTTTTGTGGAGCCAAGTACGTGGTGCCATCGTCACCAGTGCCTCACTCACCAGTTGCGGCAGTTTTGACTACTTCCTCAAGGAAGCGGGCTTGTCCAACAAGGCGTATGTGACTGCGCTGGAAGTCGCCAGCCCCTTCAACTACAGCGCCCAGGGCAGCCTGACCGTAGTGCACACCCAGGCTGACCCCAAACACGCTGACGCCTATACGGCCGAGATGGTGCGCGCGCTCATGGACGACATCGAGCAGGTCAATCGCGGTGCGCTGGTGCTGTTCACCAGCCGCGCCCAGATGCGCGCCGCCACCGACGCCCTGCCCGGCCATTTGATGGACATGGTGCTGGTGCAGGGTACCCAGTCGCGCACACGCCTGCTGGCCGCGCACGCCGAACGTGTGGAGAGCGGCATGCCCTCGGTGCTGTTTGGCCTGCAAAGCTTTGGCGAAGGGCTGGACCTGCCCGGTGCGCTGTGTGAAACAGTGTTTATTGCCAAGCTGCCGTTTGCCCCACCCAGCGACCCCGTGGACGAGGCGCGCGCCGAATGGCTGCGCAGCGTGGGGCGTGACCCGTTCAACGAACTGGTGATTCCCGCCACGGGCGTGAAGCTGCTGCAGTGGACAGGCCGCGCCATCCGCACCGAGGAAGACCGCGCACAGGTCATTTGCTATGACAAGCGCCTCACGCAAACCAGCTATGGCAAGCGCATGCTGGCCGGGTTGCCTGCGTACAAACTGGGGATTCGAGGGGTCGGGTGACCGCATTGGGATTGCACAGAAAGAGCAAGGCAGGAGTCGGGCCAAAGCGGGCTTCCAACTGTGTGCGCTACCACACGGTTTTAGTCCATTTTGTGGCATATCTTGCGAGAACGCCGGGATCATCGTGCTTTAGTTCTTCCACTCCACCAACTCGGGAATACGCACCGCCACATCCCCGGACATCGTCCTCAACCATCCTTACTGCAAGCTTGGAGAAAATTGTGAACTTATCCAACCTCTCCATTGGTCGCCGATTCACGTTGGTATTTGCTTCGGTCATTGGTGTCTTCCTGCTAGTGGGCTGCAACCAGGAAAAGTCGCACTGTTCATTGATGGCCTGTTGAATGTGACTGATGCGGACAGGAAGCGCATCGAGTACGTGGTGTTTGGCCGGTGATGTGCCAGAATTTCTTGTGTTCCAAGATGCACGTAGAGGCCCATCGTCAAATGGAGGAAGTTCATGAGTCAAGACTTTGGTCGTGAAGTGCCAGCTCTCCATATGCAAACGGCACATCGAGAGGCAATCAAGTACATGGTCGTCATAGCAGCTGCGGAGGGCCCGATTGCCAAGCTGCTTCTTGCCAACCGAGAGCAGACGGCGGAGTTGGACGCCAATACCGAGGAGGCAACGTCAATGACCAATGGGCTGACTGCTTTGGTCGGCGCTACCGGACCAGAGTGGGACCATGCGCTGTCAGGCCATAGCGCAGCGGAACGCGCCGCCGCGAAGGTCTATACATTTAAGGCGTAAGGTCGTTCCGGTCAGACGGATAGCAGAACGCGGGGAGATATCGCGTGCTGATATGTTCAGCGAATGTGTTGCATCTTTTTGAAATGCAATGAAAGCAACTGTCCAGAACTCTTTCGAACAAGTTATTAGGGGGAGCTGAAAGCTACTGTTTTGACTACAGAAACTCACTTTTGTGTAGACGGGTCGCCCGAGGATTGGATTGCCAGCGGGCCGTGGCGCTTGTGCGCATCTAGCACAATGTGTGTGGTGAAACTGCGTATATTCGGATCATGCAACAGGCACTGGTTGCAAAAGGCATCGTATGCAGCGAGGTCAGTGACGACCACGATCAGCACATAGTCGACGGCCCCAGCCACACCGTAGCATTGCTGCACTTCATCGAGCTTACCCACTTTGTCACGAAAGGCTTGCGTAGCCCGCGCGGATTCATCCAATAAATCAACGTGCACGATGGCAGTTAAGCCCAGCCCAAGCGCTCGGCAATCCAGCTCAGCGGTCTCGGCCACGATCACACCCTCCTCACGCATGCGCTTCAGACGCCGTTGTACGGCTGCTGCAGAAAGACCGACCTTGGCACCAATTTGTTCACCAGGCATACGCGTCTCCCGCTGGTAAAGATCAAGGATTTGGCGATCGAAGGCGTCAAGAGTCATGGTGGTGTGCGGTAAGGCCGCAATGAAGCGGACCAGAATGCGGCGAAACATTGAATTGATTGCAAAGAAATGCGGCTGGGAAAATAGGCCGACTCTACATACTTTGCCCATGACCATTATTCAACAATCCCATCGAATCTCTCTGAACAACATTGCGCGAGCAGCCACCTTGATTGACCCTATTTTTCGTAATAGTCCGCAATTCGAATGCGAGCCGTTAAATGACGTCCTAGGTGCATCGATACTGCTGAAAGTGGAGACTCAGAATCCACTGCGCTCGTTCAAGGGACGTGGTGCTGACTTTTATGTGCAAGAGAACGCAGCCAAGATCGCTGGCCACAAGCTCGTATGCGCCACGGCAGGAAACTGGGGTCAAGCATTGGCCTATGTGTGTCGTGCACGCGGGCTTCCACTGGTGGTGTATTGCGCAACCACAGCCAATGCGCTCAAGGTTGAACGCATGCGCGCCATGGGTGCGGAGGTGCGTCTGTACAGCGAAGACTTTGACGCCGCCAAGGAAGAGGCAAAACGTTTTAGCAAAACCAACGATGCGGTTTTCGTAGAAGATGGTCTTGAAGTGAGCATCTCCGAAGGAGCTGGCACGATCGCCCGAGAACTGTTGCAGACCCAGTCTGCGCGCATCGACACCCTGCTGATTCCACTTGGTAACGGCGCTTTACTCAACGGAATGGCCCGTTGGGTCAAAGCAAATGCGCCACAGGTACGCGTAATAGGCATTTGTGCGGAGGGCGCCGACTCCATGGCAGTTTCATGGCAACAAAGTCGGGTGATTGAGCGCACTTCTGTACATACCATCGCTGATGGCATAGCCGTACGCCGCCCAGTGCCGGAAGCCCTGCAGGATATGAATGGCTTAGTCGACGAGGTGCTATTGGTCAACGAAGATTCCATCAAGCAGGCAATGCGCCAACTGTTTCAGCACGCTGGGTTGCTTGTGGAGCCTGCGGGTGCGGTTGGCGTCGCGGCCGTCCTCGAACACGCAGGCCTACGCTCCCAACGTTTGGCTACGGTGCTATGCGGCAGCAACCTCACTCCAGATCGGATGGAACGCTGGCTCTTTTGACTGGCAACAGACCCTGAATCGATCCGGAAGTTGCAGACACTTTTAAGCATAGCTCCATCGCCGAAAGCGGACTCACGCCAATGCCCACAATTGGCACATAGAAGTCCACAGATAAAGTTATTTTTTTGGCACAAATGCTCCCTGCATGGAAGTGGAGTTGAACCCGTCTGGCATTGGCAGTCCCGTTGCAAAGCGATAAAGGGCGGCAGCATAAATGCCTCCCAGCGCTGTCTGTACCAATGCGGCAAAAATCAGAGCAATCACAGTTGCGAAGACCATGAGCAAGACCAAAGCGCCGCTGCCAATCTTCACAGCAACCAAGGTCAACAATAGGCCAAACACAATAATCAGAAAATGGATCAGCCAAAAGGCGGCGCCGATGCCAGCTTGGCCGATGATGTTTTCACCCCAAGTCTTCTTAAGAATGGTGGCGCTCTCCTTCACGGCCTCCAGCGGACCGGTGTCACGAACGACGAGGACTGGAACGACTAAATAAGTGGCCACCGTCCAGCCTGCGCCCAGAAAGCCAGCAATGATCTTGCCGACAAAGCCGATACGCTCCTGGATAAAACGCAATACAACGCCAACCGTTGCGGCGAGAACGGCGTAGCCCAGAATGCTGCCGAACTTCGAACGCGCCAACCGCAGTCCATCGCTCACCGTTGGTTGCCCACCATCAAAGCGGATCATCGCAGCACCTACCAGGGCCGCATTAAAAAAGAAGATTACAAAATACAAGCTGACGTAGAACAAAAATGCGGTGGCATACGTCAGCGTTGAAATCGTGGATTGCTTGGCATCAGGCATGCCATCCAGAGCGCTGATCCCGAACAAAGGGAGTGCAAAAGAGGCTATGACCAAGATTGCAGCGACGGCTGAAACCAAGGGGAACAGCAGAAGCTGACGATCTTTCTTGAGTACAGCCCAACTGGCCTTGATCAATTGCCAACTGCGTGAAATGCGACTGAACATGCGATTCCTTCAATGGAAAGTAAAAGGAGTCACCCTGGCAGGTGACAAGAGGAAACAATGAAAGCGTTGCCTGATTTTCTAACGCAAATACCCAGAGAAATCGATGGAATCTACCGTCTTTGCCCAGTGAAGTTTCCACTGGCTGGAGTCACTGCAGAGTCCATATATGTCCCGCTGACGGTGACAGCCAATGCATTGAAGGTACCTTGCAGTCCACCCGTTGCCCACGTAACGGTGAAACCACCTGTTGCAGGTGCCCCGATGGACAATGTACAGGCGAAAGTCACAGGTGTCCCACCTCCATTTGCACAGCTGTAGGTGCCATCTGCGTTCAGTGTCAGCGTGGGGCCTGAGCCGGTAGCTGCTAGCGACAAGTCCCATTTGCCTTCGAAGGATCCTGCGGAAGTGGCCACCGGCACATTCACGTCCACGGTGGGGATGCCCAATTGCGTGAACAGCGCGTTGGCAGCCACCAGGTTGAAGCGCGCTGTGTTGCTTGTGGACAGCTTTTCTTGGTAGCCGAAGTAGATTTTTCCTCCACGCTCCACCAGGATCTGCGAATAAGTCATGGGGGCCATCTGTGCAGGAAGCTTGTTGAAGCTCAGCACCCGCGCATCTCCCAATGTCGTGATGGTGTACGACCCTGTCCCAATCACCGTGCAATTGCGCGAAGCACCGGTATCAAAGCGCTCCTTGCAGGCGTAGTAAGTCGTTGGGTTTGTCCCCGTGCCCTTGAAAGCGACGCGGAATCGCGTGTTGCCACTGTAGAAGCCAGGGGCAGTCCCAGTATTCAGCGCCACCGTTCCCAACTTGCCAATGCCGACACTGCTGTTGGACCAAGACTCGTTGGGGACATCCGATGTGTAAGTCGACCCACCATAAGAGAAGCTGGCTTGCGCAAATACGCAAGGGGTTCCCGGATTGGCTTGGATCAGACTCTCTAAGGTGGTGCTATTGGTGCCATTGGTACTGGAATACTCGGCAGAAGTGCAACCCGGTACCGTGCCGGTGTTAACGCTTTGGCTGAACTGGGCGACTACATTGCTCAACCCCACTGGGCTGCTGCTGCCAGGATAATAGGCATACGCCTGCGCTGTCGAGGTTCCCGTCTGGTAATACAGCATGGAGTTGGCTGGGAACGTAGTTGCGCCCAGGACCGTAGCGGCATTCGCAATCGTCACATTGGTATAGCCAGTGTCCCGGATCTTGTTGTAGACGCTGAGCATAGTTTGCCCGGCAATATCAAAGGCCGCGCGGTTGCTCTTTCCAACCTCTCTGCTGTGGCAATAGTTGTAGGTGGTGTTCCCCAAGGCGTCGCGCACTGAGCTAATGTTCTCGTTGTTCACTGGACACGCTACCCAGGCGCTGCCGTCCCAGCTGAGATCGGACTGGCGCGTTGGGTCTTTGCCGAAGCCCCAGCTAGCCAAAGTGCCAGAGCTTGCACGCAGGTGGCGCTCCACATAGCGAACAGTGTTGTTGACGTCGGGCGTGTACTGCGCCATGGACCCAGTCATCGCCCGCACCAGATAATTGGCCGTGTCGGTAAACGAGAAGGAAGACAAGCTGAGTGTGGCGGCTGGTGCACTGACCGTGGGCGGCGTACTCAGGTTGGTCTGGTTATTGATCGCAATGAACGTAGGCATACCCGTCGGGGTTAAGCCTGATGCAGTGATCACATTGTTCATCTGCGTCAACAGCGCGGCTTCTTTGGCCGTGGGATTGGCGGCGCCTGTTACGGACGAATCATTCATCGCTACGACCAAGCTGGGAAGCAAGTCCAGAATCTTCTTCTGAATGGCCGCATCTAACCTGGCCTTGGTGATCGTGCTTCCGTCGGTTGCGGTGGTCCCCAGAACGCTTGCCACGGCTGTGGACTGTTGCTGGGTAGAGATCACCAATGCCCGAGCAATCGTCGCTGGATTTGTGGTTCCGTCGGTAGGCGCCGTAGCTTGGGTGTAATCCTGGAATACAGACGCGCTCACCCCAATCGCGGACTGAATGTTTGCAGCCGCATCGCTCGTGCTTGCGCCCGTACTCACCACGGTCTGTTGGACCAGGGTAGTCAACGGGCTAACCACACTGGGTTGGTCTGCGGGCGCAGTCAAGGTGTAGGCAGTAGCAACCGCTCCAGTATCCGCATCCACTGCATCCGTACCAACGACAGCCAGCACGGGATACTTGCCGGCATCCGCAGAGTCAATGGTGAATGTCACTTTGCCCGCGGCGTTGGTTCTCCCCTGCGGCTCTCCGCTATCGCAAAGGCCATTGCTGTTCTTGTCCAGGCAGACCAGGGCGTTCTGAATCGCTCCGTCAATCACGGTAGTGGAGAAACTGCTGCTCCCCCCACCACCAGAACCACCTCCGCCCCCGCCGCAGGCGGTCAAGATGATGGCAATGCTCCCTGCAAGCCAGGCGACTTGCATTTTCTTTTTAGTTGTCATGCGTTCAGTCCCTGTATCCGGATCGCCAAGGGCGTCCATCAATCGTTCGAATATGAGGCGAAGACAGGTCCAGCTGCAAAGCAGCTGGACCCTCTCACTGCTTAGTGCCAGTTGGCAGCGATCACCGGTGTCAGCGTGGCAGCTGTTGTACCCGTGAGCGTGGTCTGTCCCGCAGCGGGCGGTGCAAAAGCCGCCATAGCGTTGACCAGGTTTTGCACTTGGCTGTCCAACAGCACCTTACCGTCACTGGTCTTGAACTGCTCCACGTGGTACTGACTGCCCGGGTATTGCGCCCCGACATACCAGTTCTTGATAGCGACACTGTCCGTCGTACCAATGACGCTGACATTCAGGTCATTGCCGGTGTGGGTGAACCACAGCTGGCTGGAGCTGATGTTTTCCAGCACCAGGGTGTCCTGACCACCGCTGTCTGTGAGGCGGTCTTGGCCGTCACCGCGGGCAAAGTAGTACTTGTCATCACTCCACTGGTCGGCAATGATGGCGTCATTGCCGAGGCCACCACGCACGGAATCTCCGCCGCCACCAGCATTGATGACGTCATCACCCGCACCCGCATTGATGGTGTCAGCCCCCCAGCCGGTCGAGATGGTGTCGTTACCGGCACCCGAATTCACCACATCGTTTCCGTAACTGGTTGTGATGGTGTCCGCTCCAAAGCCGGTCGTCACCGTGGTGTTGCCACCCGTGGCAACGATGGTGTTGTTGCCGTCGCCAGCATTGATGGTGCTGTTGCCCCAGTCGGTGTTGATGGTGTCGTTGCCGCTACCTGCGGTGATCACGTTGTTGCCGCCTCCGGCATTGATGCGGTTGTTGCCATCCCCAGCATTGATCGTGTCATTACCGTAGCTTGTGGTGATGGTGTCATCACCCGAACCTGCAGTTGCCACCAAGGTGCCATCACCATTGGCCATCACGGTGTTGTTACCTTCACCGGCATTGATGGTGCTGAAGCCCCAGTCAGTGGTGATGTTGTCATCACCCTTGCCAGCCACAATGACGTTGTTACCGCCACCGGCATTGATGCGGTTGTTGCCGTCACCAGCGTAAATGGTGTCGTTGCCATAGCCGGTGGTGATGACATCGTTGCCCGAACCCGCAGTGACATAGGTGTCTCCACCTGTGGAAATCACCGTGTTGTCACCTTCTCCGGCCAACAGCTTGTCGGTGCCACCGTTGCCAATCAGGGTTTCGCTGCGGCGGGTTCCATTGAGCGTGTCATTGGTCCAGCTGCCGGTAATGGTGTTGATGTTGTTGCCCGTACCGGCAAACTCGTCAGCGATGTCCACCGTGAAGCGGGTGGACACACTGGCGCCAGAACGGTCGGTAGCTGTGACCTGGAAATCAAAGCTGCCACCATCTGCACTGCCTGGCATTCCACTGAAGGTACGGGTTGTGGCATTGAAGGTCAGCCAGTTGGGCAATGCCTGGGTGGTAGCGCCTGCGGCATTCACCGCCAATGCGCTGTAAGTCAGCACATCACCGTTGTCCACATCGGCAAAGGTGTTCACTGGCACTGTGAAGCTGAACGCCTGCTTCTCGCGGGCTCCCTGGGCGGCGATGGCGCTGGCCACGGTGGGTGCATCGTTGGTGCCAGTGATGGTGATGCTCAGCTTGGAACTCGCGTTCAAGGGCTGCAACCCGTCGTCCTGTACGGCGTAGCTGAACTGGTCCACCACCGTTTGACCCACGCCCAAGGACTGGACCGACGCCAAGGCGTTGTTAAGTACATAGCTGTAGGCGCCGTTGGCATTGAGGGTCAGAGTACCGTACTGGCCGGTAAACGTACCCACATTGGCGACTTTGAGCACCGTGCCCTGGTCAATATCGACATCATTGGCCAGGACATTGCCTGTGCTTGGCACCGTTGCATCTTCCTGCACAGCACCGCTGTCTGCAAAAGCAACGGGGGCGTCATTGGTACCCATGACGGTCACATTCAGGGTGGCATTGGAAGTCGCGAGGCCATCAGTCGCGGTGTAGTTGAAGCTGTCCACTACCTGCTGCCCCTCGTGCAGGGTCTGCACATTGGCTTGCGCATTCTTGAGGTCGTAGCGGTAACTTCCATTCGCTTGCAAGGTCAGGTCGCCGTAGGTGCCATGCAAGATACCTGCGGTGGCCACAGACAAGGTGTCGCCGATATCCATGTCCGTGTCATTGCCCAACACGTTTCCTGTTGCTGCAATAAACGTGTCTTCGAAGACTTGCGCAACATCGCCCCGCGCCTGCGGACCGTCGTTGGTGCCCTGAATAGTGATGGTCAGAGTTGAGGTGGCTGTCTTGTTATCGACAGCATTGTCTTGGACCGTGTAGCTGAAGGTATCCGTCAACGTGCCATTGCGTCCCAATGCCTGGACTGCGCCCAGGCTATTGTTGACTGCATAGCTATAACTACCGTCCGCATTCAGTTGGAGCTGACCATAGGCTCCATTAAATATGCCGCCATTTGCCACCGTCAGATGCTGGCGGTCGTCGATAGACAGATCTAGGTCGGTGTCATTGGCCAAGACGTTGCCGATACCGGGGGCAATGGCGTCCTCCACAGCGGTTCCTGTGTCAGCCACCGCCGTTGGGGCACGGTTGTCCAGTAGGATTTGAATAAAGTGCGCATCGATAGCGGTAGAGCCATTTTCAAACTGGATCGATTCAATCGCATTGGGGGAGAGTTCACCCCAGGTATTGGTAAACCAGTTTTGCAGCACCAGGGCATCCGTCGTACCTCTGATGGTGACGATCACATCTCGGTTGTGGCGGGTCAGCTCCAGGTCCGCAGCACTCAGGTTGCCGCGCACCAGGATTCGGTCAACAGCACCTTCGCTGTCCAAGACAGTATCACGACCACCGCCACGTTGGAGAACATACGTGTCATTGCCCGCACCGCCTTGTAGGGTGTCCGCACCTGTGCCACCGATCAAAGTATCTGCGCCTGCTCCACCGAAGAGGGTGTTGCCGGCGTTATTGGCGACCAAAGTGTTGCCAGCATCGTTGCCGGTAAGCGTCAGCACTGCGTTTCCAATGCCAACGAGCTTTTCGAGATTGGCTCCAAGGTAGTAGCTGATGCTGGAATTGACGGCGTCGATACCTTGATTGGTCATCTCAACCACGAGGTCTCCGACGTTGTCGACTACATACGTGTCGTTGCCTTCTCCTCCCTCCATCAAATCCGCCCCCAGCCCTCCATCAAGGAAGTCGTTGCCCGAGGCTCCTGCGAGTCTGTTGTTACCCATGTTGCCGACTAGAACATTGTCAAGCTCATTTCCTGTGCCATTGATAGAAGCGTCTCCAACCAAAGTCAGGTTTTCAACATTGCTGCTCAATGTGTACGAAATCGACGCTCTGACGGTGTCATTGCCTTCGCCAGCAAGCTCCGTCACGACATCGCTCAAACTGTCCACTAGGTATGTGTCGTCACCGGCACCTCCAAGCATGGTATCTGCACCAACACCACCATCCAGTGTGTCGTTTCCAGCTCCAGCATTGAGATAGTCGTTACCCTCATCGCCGCTCAGTTGGTCATTGCCATCCATGCCAAACAACGCGTCATTTCCGCTGCCACCAAATATCGTGTCATCGCCTTGATCGCCGCTCAACAAATCATTTCCGACATCACCGGAAATGAGGTCATTTCCGTCGCCGCCAAACACAATGTCGTTGCCTGCCTCACCAAACAGCGCATCTTGACCGTCACCGCCAAGAATCAAGTCGTCACCCATACCTGCGAAAACAACATCATCCCCCGTTCCTGCCAGAACGACATCGTTGTCAGCTCCTGAGTACACGATGTCATTACCATCGCCGGCATCAATGAAGTCGTTGCCACCGTCTTCAAAGATGACATCGTCGCCACCATAGGCTTGAATCACGTTGTTGCCATTCTTGCCAAGGATCAGATCCTTATCCGCAGTGCCGACAATTTCCTCGCCAGATGCTGAAAACTGGGAACGCTGAACAATTTCAGATACCCCACTTGCCGTCGGCATTTGCACGTCCTTTGTGGAATAGGAAAGCGTCACGTCGGCAATGGCCAACGTGCTGCCATCTTGGCGGGTAATGCTGCCCAGGCCATGCACAGTTTGTCCGTTGACTACTGAGAACTGACCATCGCTCTGCAAGCTAATGGCCGTGATGCCCTGTTCACTGAGTGTGTAAAACTCACCCGCGTCCGTGATGCCATTCTGATTAGAGTCCTTCCAGACTCCGAATTTGCCCCAGTCCTTATCTTCTGCGCTCAGCTTCCCATCACCATTGGTATCAAATGCTGCCAAGCCTTCCAGGTCAGTTTGTGCGCCATGCTTGTACTTTGCAAAGCTGATTTCATTGACCTGATCAATGTTGCGGTCACCCTTTTCATCTAGAACCAGGAATGCATCTGCTCCAGAGAACCATGAGGTCTTCTCTTTCCAACCGTCGCCATTGACGTCAAAGAATACGTTGCTATCGTCCACATTGGTGAACTGAAAGCCATCTCCATTCAAATCAATAGCAATCGGCTTCTTGCCTCCGCCTCCTCCGCCCCCCAAACTTGGAGAGTAGGCGCCTTGGTGTACGGCATTCACTGTCACATCTGAATAGGCACCATGGGCGTCGGCAACTCGCACAACGAAGGGATCTGAATTTGTTGTTGGCCCAACTGCACCAAATATTCCGTCGCCATACTGCACACCGGGCGTATTCGGGGCGTACCAGTTGGTATACGTGAAACTTCCATTCGCACCTATCTGTGCTTGGCCTTGCTGCGGCTGCTGAATCACACTGTATGTAAATGGCCCAGTAGGATCATCAATATCAGTTGCCACAACCACCGAATTAGCCATATCAACTGTGGCCGTCGGCGCGTCATTCACATTCTGGATATTGAGATCCACAGTCGCCGTCGCGGTTTGTCCGGTAATGGCTTCTATCTGGTAATCAAAACTGGCTGCACCAAAGTAGTTGGCATCTGAACGGTAATGGATGGAACCATTGCTATCTAGATAACCCGTTCCATGCGTGAAGTTGGATACGCTCGCTAACGACAAATTCTGACCAGTGAAGCCCGCCAGCGTGTCGTTAGCCAAGAGATCGGCGGAGGTGATGATGGTCTCGATGTCCTCAAACGTAGTGACACCATCTCGATTGGCTTCTAGCAAACTGCGATCATCAATATGCGTGACCAGCAAGGAAACATTGCCTTGGCTGGTCTGCACCACAATACCTTCAGGCACCACATTCACGCGAGAGCCTTCGGTATCCGCCAGCAGATCTGGACTGGCCAGCTGTTTGGTGACGCCGTTTTGCTCAAACGTCCCCATCACATAGTTCAGTTTGCTGATACCGAGTGCAGCCAAGCCCTGGGACTCACCCGCTTGAACTTGCCCATCGCCATTGGCGTCTTGCCATACTTTGAGTTCATTCCAAACGGCGTCGTTCGCATCAATCGCTCCGTCGTAGTTGGCGTCTACCCAGTGCAACCCAGCGAGGCCACGTGCACTGATATCCACCGCCCCGTTGCTGAATAGCTCCTTGCCAGAGTCGATCTGAGAGTTCAGGTTGCGATCCAAGACCAGAAATCCATCATTGCCATTGAGCCAAGCGCTGTTCTTGAGAAAGCCGCTGTCATCCACGTCGAATGCAACGGTTTGGTTACCGCCTGTGGTCTGGATGCCATCACCATTCAAATCCAGCGCCACAGGACGCCAATACTGCGTTGCTCCAGTGGCTTTGATAGCCAATAGACCATTGCGCCCAGCACGCTCTTCCTCGGTGAGCCCAGCTTGCGGATCGCCAGTCTGCGTTTGCGTTGCAGCCGTTTGCGCTTCCCACAAAGGTGCTACGGCTCCGCGCGCCAAGGCATCGCGAATGAAGCGCTCGGAGAAGGACTGAGAGCCCACTTCTGAGCCTGGCGCGGCATTGAAGGGACGCCCCGTCAGGTCATACCGAACCTCCGCATTGCGCTGAATACCGGTGATCGGGTCAATTTCATTCAAAGCAAATCCCGACCGATAGCGGTAACTAAAGGACGGCAGCCGGTTGGCAACAACCCCAATGGGACTGCTGGGGTTCTGCGCCTGCTCACGTGCGGCCAATGCATCGAGTTGGGCGATGAACTGGTTCATGTAAGCGTTTACCGTAGTTTCCCCGCCGTTGGCACCCCAAGATTTGGTGGTCAGACTGGAGCCAGTCCAGTTGGCGGAGGCACCGCCCCATGGCTCTGGGGGAGGATCGCTATGACCAAAGAAGCTACTAAAGACCTGGAACGCGGCGTAAGCCCAGCCGATTACGGGCACGGTCATCGATACCGCGGCAATGGCGGCTCCGGTGTAGTCCCCATGTGCCAGATCATTCGCGATTCCCAAGTATGGAACAGCCCGACTGAATTCGAAGGCGACACTGTCCGCACCTCCTTCAAAGGCCGCTGCAATGGCATCCTCCCCCACTTTTTTACTGGCAAAAGTGGCGTAGGCCTGTATACCGAACTGAATCGTCTGAGCAGTGGCGGTGACTGCGCCAAAGTCGTCGCCCGTGTCGAGCGCATGCTGAAGGCTTTGCAGACTTGACAGCCCGGCAACAATGCTAGAAGCCCCATTCAAATTGATGCTGGCCTGCTGCCCGTTGAATGCATTGACACTGTTTGCCAGTTTCAACCCACTCGAAACAATGGGTAATGGTTGCCCAGCTCGAAGTGCATTGATGAGTGCAAGTGCATCAACCAGAGGGCTACCATTGCGAATAACATCAGACCCAGTCACATTAATCGCGTCGATTAATGTACTAATACCGTTTTGGACTGGCTCGGAGGAGACCAATTGGTGATCCCCGTCGTATTTGTTGCGAACAGTGCCCGTTTCCGTAATGACGGTTTCTACGGTGTAGGTTCCTGTTGCATCGGTAACTGTTTCGACAATTTTCTTGCTGCTACGAACCGGTTTACCGTCAATATACTTGTAGTACTCGGTGGTGGTGCCGTTATTTGCGCTGGGGACGGTGATGGAACTTTGATAAGGCACTCCCTCAAAATCAGTCGCCAGCGTTTCTACTCTACCTCCAGGGTAAGTTGTGGTAGCAATTGAACTGCTGTCATCAAAGGTTTGAAGGCTAGTGCTTGAAAGTGTGTCGCCCACACCGTTTCGAACCGTCGTCAACAACGTGTTATCCGGTTGACGCTCCGTCAGACTGGTCTTGGTGATTTGATCGAACCGATCATACTCCACCTCTAACCGATTAGTTTGCAAACCTGAAGAAGTTTCTACTATCGTACTTTGAGTGTGACTACTAAACTCGCCTGTCCCTGTGTATTGCGTCGCATCGACAATTTCCGAACGCTGCCCAGAAAATGGTGAAATGGAAACTGTAGAAACTCGATCCACTACGAGTATTCCATTTTTGAATATTTTCTCAACTCCTACATATCCGCTGGGGACAGCACCTTCATCTGTGAGAACAGTGCTTGGCGTAAGCACAGTTTGGGTAACAGTCCCTTTACCATCATTGATAGTCAAGCGATACCCGCTGCTGAACTGACTCTCAGTCGGTACACCTCCAAAACTAACATTCTGCAACTCTGGTGCAGTTTGATTTTCATCCAATGCAGTCAATTGATATGTCCTGGTTGCATTTTCTGCAGCAAAAATGACCCCGAACTTCTGCTTTCCATCTGGCGAGGTTTCAGTGTATGCCAGTGAGCCATCGCTCAGAAAACTGTATTCACCAGGATTAGCCGCATCTAGCGAGACATTGATCCCATTTATATTTACTAAGGCTGAATCTCCTTCGGCCAGAACAAGAACTGGCATTTCCGATCCATCCTCATTTAGTGCTACAACTTTCCAAGTGCTCTTTGATCCTGGTATCAATTGAATAATGTAGCGTGAACCGCGACCAACACCTTCTGTAAAACCTTGCCAGGCCCCAGTGTTGTCGAGTTGCCAGCCTTGCGCCGTAGCCGGAGCGCCGCCATTTCCACCCGGGACACCATTACTAACGGCCGACTGCAATATGACAATATGGCCCGCGCTATCTACCGCAATAAACCCATTTTTTCCATCGCCTGAAAAAGTGCCAGGAATGCGGTTAGAAATGGCACTAATCGTCGCTGGAGATGCGCCCCCAGCAAACACCGCCCGAAGTGCCAATAACTCCGGGTCTTGGACAATGCTCGGTGCATCTAATGAAGAAATCTGAGCTCGATTCCAAATTGAGGCGAAAAACGGTGATTGTTGAACCGCCAATATTGACTCGCTAGCCGTATAAGCTTCACCAATACCTTTGGAGAGTTCCGGATTACTCACTGCTAGTGCACTTTGACGTGCAGCCAAATAGTCAGCCGCAGATCCAGTGGCATTGCCACGCCCGAGCATCCATTTTGTCGCAAGAGCAACGCTGCTAGGACCGCCTTGATTGATTTCTTTAAGCAACATCACCTCAACCTTTTGTTGGTCAGCAGGTGAGAGGTTTTTAAAATAGGCTGTATTCAGCGCTGGCAAGACACCTGCGACCGCCTGCGTAACGGCACCATTTCCTCCGATGATGGCTGTTTGCTTGGCGTTGTATATGAAGCTACCAACCTCAAGATTGTTATATACCCATCGCTGTCCTGCGTCGGTTGCAAGATAGCTATTTACAATATCTCGATCTTTGATACTAATCCAGTTGCTGGCAACTTCAAGTCCTTGCCCCGCGCTACCGCCTCGTAAGGTCAACGCGGTAGCTAGATTATTAGCACTACCCACATCCAAACTCAAGTTTTGGTTTTGTGCCCAAGCCGCAACTTGTTGTGAGAATCCGGTTGTATTCGTTTGATTTTTGAATGCACCGAAATCGTATTGCATTACCCCCAAACTATAACCCGATTTGTCAACCGGATTTCCTTGCCACCAATTGCCATTAATAAAGCTTGTGCCAGCCGCTTTGTTGGCTACTACAGTCAATGCATAGGGAATACGTCCTCCCTCGGTTCGCATACCCATAACCAAGTAGGCCATATTGCCAAGACGCTGCAAAGTAGCTGTGTTATCTTGTGGATTGATGTATTGCATAAAGAAAAACTCCCTTAAATTTTCGGATAATGTTGCTTACTGTTGTGGAGCACAGCTGTTATTGCAGAGGTTCTGTAGGTACACCTAAGAATTGATGAATAACATCGCGCTCATAGCGTTTGAGTCGATCTAGGTAGCAACGTCCAGCCTTGGTTTTCGTGGCAAATACACGTTTCTCACTTGCCTCCTGGAGCGCTGTATAGCGGGCTTTGTCTGCTCCATCAAGCAACGGACAAGGGTTTTTTCGTAAGAACTCGTCCTTGTATTGCAATAGTTCAAATACATCGATAGCTTTGAAGCCCCCTGGGTTTGAGCCAACGATTTGGCCAGTACGAGCATTCACAAGCAACGTCCGACCATAAAAGGGACTTACGTCTGGAACATTGACAGAAACTGTTTCTTCGTCATTCGTAGAGTCGAGGCTCGCATTTGAGTGGACATACGCTTCGCGCTCAATGCAGCCACGGAATGTTCCATCGTATTGCTTGCGAGCAACTGCGTAGAGTTTGCTCCAACGAGGTTTAAGAGTTTTCGGGTCATAAAGAAAAACTGGAGTATTGACAAGTGGAAAACATGCATCAAGAAGATCTAGTTTTACGGGAAGCCCATCGGGAGAAAAACCAAAATTTTCGAGCCATCCCGTGATATCCCTGAAGTAGTCCGTCCACCCAGGCAACCTCTGTGCTTTAACCCAGCTGTAGTCATGACAACATTCTTGAACAAGCACCCATTGTTCTTTTCCTCGAATTTTATAGCGCTCACCTGAGTTGAGCGGAGGATACTTTTCTCCGCTCAGCAGTTCCTCGCGCTCAAACCTCGCTTCAGTATGAACGCCAATTAGAAAGGGGCTGTCTTTCATAGACGAGAACACCTCTGGTCGCCCATCGGATAGGGTTATCAACGGCTTTCCGGTCGCCTCATCTATCAAATAGTGCGATCTGGAATTGCTGATCCATGTCTCCGCCATACCAGCAGTGGACAAAACAAGCATCACGAAGACACATAAAAAATGCCTCATTGATATTTCCTCATACCTTTAACTTACAATCCCCCAGAAAGGGGTAAAGAGTAATTTCCGCCAGTAATCTGAAACCCCAGTTTCCTAAAAAACTGGTCAGCCTTATCAATATGAACCGCGCTGTTCACACCGATAGCCACTTCGAATGCATTGCGGTTCATCGCCCATTTACGGAACGCCTGCATAAGTTTGACTGCAGCACTACCCCCTCGATGTTCAGGGTGCACCCAAAACAAGATGGACTGGGCCACGGGTTCATCAGAGAAGAAGTAGCTTTCGATGCACCCAATGAGCAATGCATAAGGCTCACGCTTGGCGTTGTCGGCCACAAAGAAGCAATGTGTTCCAGAAGTATTAGCCACTAGGTTCTCCAGATTGATTTTCAATTTTTCTGGGTTGTAGCTAAACCTTTTGAAACGACTTTCTTGTTGGTACACACGACCAATATCCACCAATGTTGGAATGTCTTCTGCTGTTGCAAATCGAATGCTCATAAGTTCACA
This sequence comes from Rhodoferax sp. ZS1R25, assembly GCF_056521335.1. NCBI lineage: Bacteria > Pseudomonadati > Pseudomonadota > Betaproteobacteria > Burkholderiales > Comamonadaceae > Rhodoferax > Rhodoferax sp. ZS1R25. Next base: position 2,210,532 of record NZ_JBWMAZ010000001.1, on the reverse strand, counting down.
CTTCTAAAAAATGCTGTTTGTCTGGCATATGTCACCGCTCCCTCAAACTCTCACTACCCATCTTCTGCACCGGAGACAGTAAGAATTCGATGATTCTTCTCTTGCCCGTCTTGATCTCCGCAGTAATGTTCATCCCCGGACTGATCGGTATCAGCTTCCCATCCACCAGCATGTCCTTCTTGTTGAGCGTGAGAATGGCCGGGTAGTAGCTTCCCTTCTTCTCATCCGTCACCGCATCCGCTGACACGTTGTCCACGGTGGCCTTGACCGTGCCGTACTTGGTGAAGCTGAACGTCTCAAGCTTGATCTCAGCTCCCTGGCCTCCGTTGACGAAGCCAATGTCCTGGTTGGCAATCGAGACTTCAGCCGTCACCTGGTTGGAATCGGGCACAACCACCATCAGGGCCTGGGCACTGGTAACCACTCCTCCGACGGAATGGACGGCCAGCTGCTGAATAACGCCAGAGACCGGGGCCCTGAGCTGGGTTTGCTTTTGTTTCTGGTCTGCTTTGGAGTTGTCTGCACTTAGCTGGATGCGTTTGGTGTTGGCCTGGGCGTAGCGATCGGCCAGTTGGCGTTGGGTTTCGGCCCTGTATGCGCTCTTGGCTTGTTCGGTTTCTGCTGCTGTGGCCAGTGCTTCACTGAGTTTGGCCTTTTGGGTGGCTAGGTCTTTCTCCAACTCCACGCGTTCCCGGGTCTTGTCCTGGGTGGCATGGCTGGAGATAAAGCCCTGGTCCACCAGCTTGGTGAAGTCCGCCTCCCGGCTTTGGGCCATGGGCAGGGTGGCTTCCAGTTTGGCAATGCTGGCTTTGACGGTGGCGATCTCGGCCTGGCGGCGGTTGCTCTCGGCATCGAGCTTGGAGAGTTTGGCGCTAATGTCTTGCCATTCGGCTTGGAGTTGGGACTTAGTACCGATATCGGCCTGTAGCCCGCTTAACACTTGCGCAAACTGCTTCTCTTTTGATAGCAGTTGCAGCAGGGCTTGGGTGCGTTGTTCTTCGCTGTTGGCGGCTTTGAGCTGTTCCTGCACATTGCTTTGGTCAGCACTGGCCATGGTGGGGTCCAGCTCCACCAGGACTTGGCCGGCTTGGACCTTATCACCGTCTTTGACGAGCACAGCTTTGACGACACTGGCTTCCAGGGGTTGGATGACCTTGGTGCGGTCACTGACGATGATGCGGCCAGGAGCCACGGCCACGATGTCCACCTCACCGAAGCTGGCCCAGACCAGGGCCAGCACAAACAGGATCATCAGACCCCAGGCCAGGCGGCGCGGCGCAGGGTGGACCGGGGTTTCCTGCAGGCTCAGGGCTGCGGGGAGGAAGGCCATTTCATCGGCCATGCGGGCGGGACCGGCCAGTTCGGCACGGTGGGCCCAGGCGGCTTGGAAGATGGCTTTGTAGCGAGAGAGGAGTTCCAGTACTGGGTGGCGTGGGACTGGTACGGGATCCGTTGCGGTATTCATGCCCGTACCCCTTGGGCTGGCCCTGGCTCATCACTCTCTACCTTGATCCCATCCTGCATGGCCCAGAGGTGGGCATACAGGCCTTGGGGCTTCTGGATCAGGGCTTCGTGGGGTCCAGACTCCACGATGTTGCCCTTCTCCATGACGATGATGCGGTGCGAGTTTCTGACGGCCGAGAGGCGGTGGGCAATGATGAGCACGGTTCTGCCCTGGCAGATGTACTGCATGTTCTTCTGGATGATGGCTTCACTCTCGTAGTCCAGCGCACTGGTGGCTTCGTCCAGGATGAGGATGCGGGGGTTGGTGAAGAGGGCCCGGGCGATGGCGACGCGCTGGCGCTGTCCTCCACTGAGGGAACCACCTTGTTCTCCCACTACCGTGTCATAGCCTTCAGGCAGTTCGCTGATGAAGTCATGGGCACCAGCCAGTTGGGCCACCCGCATGACCGCTTCGATGGGAGCTGCAGGGTCGGCAATGGCGATGTTTTCTCGGATGGAGCGGTTGAAGAGCAGGTTTTCTTGGAGGACTACGCCGACTTGTCTGCGGAGTTGGGCCGCGTCGATGAGGCTGATGTCGATGCCGTCGACCAGCAAGCGGCCGCCTTCGGGGCTGTAGAGGCGTTGGACCAGCTTAGTCAGGGTGCTTTTGCCGGAACCGGAGCGGCCGACGATGCCGATGATTTCTCCAGGGCGGATATCCAGGCTGACAGCGTTCAGCACCGGGGTGGCCTCTGGGCGGTAGCGGAAGACGACCTTGTCCAGGGTGATGCGACCTTTGAGAGCGGGGAGCTGGGCGGTGCTGCTGGGAGGGACTTCGGTGCGGGTGTTGAGGATATCGCCCAGGCGGGCTACAGAGATACCGGTCTGCTGGAAGTCGGTCCAGAGCTGGGCCATGCGCATGATGGGCTGGGAGACGCGGCCGGCAAACATATTGAAGGCGACGAACTGGCCCACGGTGAGCTGGTTGTCCATCACCAGCTGGGCGCCCCACCACAGGGTGGCGGCGTTGACCAGCTTGCCAATGAGGTTGACGCCCTCATGGGCCACGCTGGCTAGGTTCTGGGTTTTGAAGGAGGCGGAGACGTAGGCGGCCAGCTGGTTGTCCCAGCGTTTGGCGAAGCTGGGCTCTAGGGCGGTGGCTTTGACGGTCTGGATGCCGGTAACGGTTTCCACCAGCATGGCCTGGTTTTCTGCACCGCGGGCGAACTTGACGTCCAGGCGGGCACGCAGGATGGGGACTACGGCCAGAGACAAACAAAAGTACAAGGGCAGGCTGACCAGCACGATGAGGGTCAGGGGCACGCTGTAGAACAGCATGACGGCGATGAAGACGACCGAGAAGACCACGTCCAGCAAGACGGTCATGGCATTGCCGGTGAGGAAGGAACGGATGTTCTCCAGCTCCCGCACACGGGCGATGGAGTCCCCCACTCGGCGGGCCTGGAAGTAGGACAGGGGGAGCTGGATCAGGTGGCGGAATAGCCGGGCACCGAGTTCCACGTCGATGCGGCTGGTGGTGTGGCTGAAGACATAGGCGCGTAAGGCATTCAAGACCGACTCAAACACCACCACGATCACCAGACCGATGACCAGGACATCCAGGGTGGTCATACCCTTGTGGACCAGGACCTTGTCCATGACCACCTGGAAGAACAAGGGGGAAACCAGGCCAAAGATCTGCAGCATGAACGAAATCAGCAGGACTTCGCTCAGCAGCTTGCGGTACTTGATGAGGCTGGGGATGAACCAGGTGAAGTCGAACTTGGCCAGGGCACCGGTCAGGGACGCGCGGCTGGTAATGAGGATCAGCTCCCCGGTCCATTGGGTGGCGAAGACTTCTGCAGATTCGATGGTGGGGCCAGTAGAAGTGCCAGGAACCGCTGACTTGGAGACATCCTGGAACAGGACACGCTTGCCGTCACTCTGCGCCAGGATGACCACGCGCAGGGAGCCGTCTTCGGTGTGCATCACCGCCAAGGCTGGCAAGGGGACTAAACCCAAGCGAGAGACGGTGGAGCGGCTGAGTTTGGCTTTAAGGCCGAGGTGTTGGGCTCCGCGCAACAGATCAGAGGTGGCAACAGGGTCGGTGCTGGCGATGCCCAGCTGGTGGGCCAGGGTGGCGGGGTCGCAGGCTACTTGGTGGAAGCGGGCTACTGCGCAGAGCGACGACAGAGCGGCGCCAGCCACAGTTGCCCCCTGCACCTCGGTTCCTACGGACTCTGCGTTTGCAGTGATGCCCACTGCAGACATCAGTACTTTTCCTCCAGACGACGACGCACGTTATTTTTCCCTAGGCTTAGACTGGGCTGGATGCTATCGGGCTTGGTCGAATCTGGGTATCCCCAATATTGGGGACAGCACCACACCTAAGTCGCAAGACCGGGGTTTAAGGCTATGCTGTGTCCCCAATAGAAGTAAGGGGAGCGAAAGCCATGTGGCGGGTATTGATAGTCGAGGACGATCCCCTGATGCGGGAATTTTTTGAATCCAGCGTCAGCAAATGCTCGGAACTGGAGTTGGCTGCCGGCTTTGGAACCGTAGCTCAGGCCAAAGCCTGGCTGGACCTCAACGCCAAAGACCTGCATGTGCTGCTAACCGACCTCGGCCTGCCTGATGGATCTGGTCTAGAAGTGATCCGCCATGCGCGCGCACTGAACCCGGATTGCGAGCCCTTGGTCATTTCCATGTTCGGCGATGAAGACAATGTGCTCGCCAGCATTGAGGCTGGTGCTTTGGGCTACATCCACAAAGACAGTACCCCGGACGATATCGCCCACACCATTCTCGAAATGCGCGACGGAGGCTCCCCCATCTCACCGATGATTGCACGTCGTATCCTGGCTAAACACGTCACACGGGGTCGCGCCCCGGTACCTTCAGCTCCCATTCCAACCGTTGCGACACCTGCATTGCTGTCTCCTCGCGAGCAAGAAGTACTAGAGCTGATTTCTCAAGGGAATACCTATGCAGAGATCGCAGAGCTCCACCAATTGAGTACGCATACCGTGCAAACGCATATCAAGCGCCTGTATTCCAAGCTAAGCGTGCACACGCGCGGTGAAGCGGTTTTTGAGGCGACGCGCATGGGATTGCTGTGAAGATTGGTGTGCGCAGCCTGATTGAAGGCTTTGTAATCGGCCTCTTGCTACTCTGCTGCAGTTTTGGGGCACAGGCTCGGGTTCAGGAATTAAAAACGGCGCGTGCATTTTTGCAAGTGGGTTCCGGGATTGCCGAAGCAACGCCTAAGGAGGAAACCCGTGAGGCGGCCCAATTGCCGTTTCATTGGGATCGGAACTTCCCTGGCACTAAGGGGCAGGCAAGTTTTGATATTCCGTTCACCCTAGAGTTTCGCCCGGCTTACCCCTATGCCCTGTACATCCCCAGAATCGGCAACGCCTATGCCATCTGGATCAATGATGTGCTGGTGCAAAGTGATGGTGATCTGGCGGAAGGCAATGGGGACGACTACGCCAAGCTACCGGTGTTTGTCACGATCCCGCCCAGCCAGCTTCGCAACGACAACACGATACACATTCAGATTCGGGTAGACCGGGGCCGCAGAGGAGGACTTTCCTCTGTCGTCATGGGACCCCATCACGAGGTTTACCCCATTTTTTTGAAAGACCATCGTTTGCGGGCCTATGGCTCCCAGACGGTGGCAACGCTTAGCTTGCTGGTAGGCCTTATTGCCATGGCCTTATGGGTCACTCAGGCCAACTTTCAACGCCACGACCATCAGGTGACAGCTAAGTTGGTACACGGGCAAGATCCGCTATATCTCATGGCCGGGCTCGCAGAGCTGTTCTGGGCCTTCAGCGTGAGTGACTTTCTGATTGAGTCACCCGTACTGTCCTGGCCCTGGTGGGGCGTGCTCATGGTCACCGCCACCACCTGCTGGGCATGCCTGATGGCCTTGTTTTGCGCTGAGGTTGCGCACTGGCGTCAATACAAGAGCTTTGTTTGGTTTCAGCGCTGGCTGATCGCTTTAGTGGCAGGCGGCATTGCCGCTCTGGTTGCCGCTCTGCAATTTGGCTATCCCCAAGTGCTCACTGCTTGGTACGTGGTGTTTGGCCTCACCTTTGTCATCTTTATTGCCATCTTTGTAAAAGGCGCCTTCAGAGGTGCAAGTACGGCTCACCGCCTGGTGGCTTTCTCTGCAGTGATCAATGTGGCCATTGGTATCTACGACCTGTATGTACTGCGCTTTAGTACGGACTACCGGGACAACACCTACCTGCGCTATTCGTCTGTTCTCTTTGGAATCACGCTGCTGTACATCGTCATCATGCGGTTTCGCTCGGTCAGCGAACACGCAAAAGATCTGATGAACACCTTGGCAAGCCGTATCTCCCAACGAGAGAGCGAACTTGTTGACACTTACCAGAGGCTGGAAGAATCCACCCGCGCCCAAACCAAGAGCGTAGAGCGAGCCCGGGTGCTACGTGATCTGCATGACGGCGTTGGTTCGCACTTGAGTGTGGCGCTGCGCCAATTGCAAACAGACAAGTACAGTCGCGAGGACGTTCTACATACGGTAAGCGACGCCTTGGACCATCTCAAACTGTCCATTGATGCCATGAACTTACCTGCCGGTGACATCACGGCTGTTTTGGCCAATCTGCGCTATCGCCTGGATCCACGTCTCAAGGAATCGGGCATCACATTGCATTGGCATGTAGGCAAGCTGCCTATCGTCGAGTATTTGAACGAAAAAGCCATGCATCAGCTTCAGTTCATTGTGTATGGAGCTCTCTCCAATGTTCTGCAGCATGCCCATGCGACCGAGATGCACATCCAAGCGAGTCATTCAGAACACTCGATTGGGCTACGGTTGGTGGACAACGGGGTTGGATTTAACCCCAACCAGCATATGCGCAAGGGCCTGCAGTCCATGCATGATCGCGCCAAGGCTATAGGTGCTTCGCTGGCAATTCATAGTGAACCTGGAACGACAATGGTGGAAGTTGATATCCCATTGAATCGGGACGAATGGGTGATGTCGAGTCAGTATTGAGAGACAGAGGACGGCGGCATCCGACCCAAAACGGTCTCTCACCTTGCACTGGGAATCTGCTATTTGCAGTCGTTCAGGTAAAGTCCGTCCCCGCAAGCTGGAGGTTACCCACGTTGAACACTTCGCATCTCAGGGGCGTCGGCTTCCCGGTGGCTCGGTCTGAATAAACGCGAGCGAAAACTTGTGGGGTGACGGCTACCGATGTGAGTGGACCAACGGCGGCTTATTGAATTACAAGGAAAACAACATGTTGTTAACGGATATCGCCGTCGAGCACACACTAGCGCCCCCAAAGGGAGGACTGCGTGTGACGTTGCTGCTGCATCCCTTTACGAATACACAACGAGATTCTCTTGGCAAATTCGAGATTGTTCGTAGCATCCGCGAGCCAGGGGTTAAAGAAGTGAAACGTTCAACATTCGTGTCGTTTCAGCAATTGGTGGAGTTGTACGCGAAAGGTGTACTTGACGAATTCGGATTTTCTGTTCGCATGTGTCCTGCTGATAGCAAGTACACCATTGCGAATCCCGTCAAAAAAATAATCCCAACCAGCATCAGACCAGGCTCACAGTTCGACTTGGCGGTGCAAGGCGTGGACGTTTCAAAACCAGCCAACCGCGAGTTGAGAACAGCGTTGCTTCGCACTAACGTCAAGCTTTGAAGGTATCAGACGAACTTCGCACCTTTAGACAAGAAATCAGGCAGCCGCTTGAAGCGCGCATCGCGCAAGTCGATACGTCATCGAGCAGCCACTAGATGCTGCAGAGCGGGCATTCGCGAACACTCGCAATTGGCCCGAAACGGCGCGGCCAATGAACGGTGAAGCAGAGTCAATCAACCGAACCTTGCAACTGCTGCTTCCTCGCCGCGTGATACGCCGTCAGCACCTGCGTGGTCACCATGTCCAGCGCGGGGCGTGTGTTGCCCTGCTTGTCGGTCCATACCTTGGGCGTCAGCGCACCGGCCAATGCAACCGCATCGCCATCGTCTAGCGCCAGCAACGCGGCGCTGGCCTCGGCCGCAAACGCAATCACGTTGACGATCAGGCTTTCGCCATCACCGGTTGTGGCCTTGACCTTGGCCAGCGCAAAGCTGCTGCCGTTCTTGCCCTGCCGTGTTTCGGCCAGGCCCACCAGGGTGCCTGCAATCAATCCTTCCACCATCGTGTTTCCTCTCGCCCCAGAGGGCAACCACTACAATCGCGCACCTTTTTCAAGTGCGCTTTCCATGACCGACACCAACGCCACCTGGCGAAACCGCAGCCTGCAAGCCGTCTGGCACCCGTGCACGCAAATGAAGCTGCACGGCACACCCGGCACCCCTCGGCAACCGCTGGTCCCGATTGTGCGGGCAGAAGGCGTGTGGCTGGAGGACGCCGAGGGCCAGCGCTACCTGGACGGTATCAGCTCCTGGTGGGTCAACCTGTTTGGCCACAACCACCCCGCCATCCGCGGCGCGCTGGTGGACCAGTTGGAGCGCCTGGACCATGTGATGCTGGCTGGCTTCACCCACCCACCCGTGGTGGAACTGTCAGAGCGGCTGGCGCAGCTCACCGGCCTGGGCCATGCGTTCTACGGCAGCGACGGCGCCTCTGCCACCGAGATTGCGCTCAAGATGAGCGCGCATTACTGGCGCAATGCAGGCCGGGCCGAGAAATGCCAATTTGTGGCGCTGGAGGGCGGCTACCACGGTGAAACTGTGGGCGCACTGGGCGTGACCGACATTCCGCTGTTCCGCACCGCCTATGCGCCCTTGCTGCGCCTGGCAGCCACGGTACCCAGCCCCGACGCACGCCGCGCCACCGCCGGGCAAACGCCGGAGCAAGTGGCAGAGGCTGCTGCTGGCCAACTGGAAGCCTGGCTGCAAGCGCACCACCAGACCACGGCCGCACTCATTGTGGAGCCCCTGATTCAGTGCGCCGCCGGCATGGCCATGCACCACCCGCGCTACCTGCAACGCGTGCGGGCGCTGTGTGACCAGTACGAGGTGCACCTGGTGGCCGACGAGATTGCGGTGGGCTTTGGCCGCACCGGCACGATGTTTGCGCACCAGCAGGCAGGTATTCGGCCAGACTTTATTTGCCTCTCCAAAGGCCTGACAGGCGGCACCCTGCCCTTGTCGGCCGTGCTGACCACCGACACCGTGTACCAAGCCTTTTACGACGAGGACGTGGCACGTGGTTTTTTGCATTCGCACAGCTACACCGGCAACCCATTGGCCTGCCGAGCCGCGCTGGCCACGCTCGACCTGTTCGAGCAGACCGGCATTCTGGAGAAAAACGTGCAGACCTCCGAGCGGCTGTGGGCCCAATTCGCCCCGCTGACCCAGCACCCGCGCGTGCGCCACGCGCGCCGCCTGGGCATGGTGTTCGCGTGGGATGTGCCCAACCGCCTGCCCGACTTTGCCAAGCGCTTTGCCGCCCATGCACTGGCACGTGGTGCCGTACTGCGCCCCATAGGCCACACGGTCTACGCCATGCCACCCTATGTGATCAGCGAGGCTGAAGGCGCGCTGCTGGCCGAGGCGGCGCATGCCGCTCTAGAGGCCACGTTGGCAGAGGAATCTGGGGGAACTGCCCCCTCCACCACCGGAGTCGTCGATGGCGTCTGAACCTGTATGCATCTTTGTCACCGGTACCGACACCGGTGTTGGCAAGACCCTGGTTAGCGCGGCCTTGCTGCACGCCTATCGCCAACGCTACGCGCGCGTGGTGGGCATGAAGCCGGTGGCCGCCGGGCTGGAGCTGCGTGACGGCCAATGGGTCAGCGACGATGTGCAAGCCCTGGCCGCAGCCTCCAGCATCACCGCGCCCGCGCGGCTGGCCAATCCCGTGGCCCTGCGCCATGCCATGTCGCCGCACCTCGCGGCCCGGCTGGAAGACCGCCACGTCACGGTGGCCGAGCTGATGGGCGCCCAGCGCGAATTGGCCACGCTGTGCGACGCCATGGTGGTAGAGGGCTCGGGCGGCTGGCGCGTGCCCATCAACACCACCGAAACCCTGGCCGACTTCGCCATCGCGCTGCAGGCGCCTGTGGTGCTGGTGGTGGGCATTCGCCTGGGCTGCCTGAACCACGCGTTGTTGACCGCCGAAGCCGTGCGCCGCGATGGCCTGACCCTGGCCGGCTGGGTGGCAAACACGCTAACACCCGACATGCCCGCGCTGGCCGAGAACATCGATACCCTGCGCCAGGCCCTGGGCGCACCGCTGCTAGGCGTGGTACCTTGGTCGACCACACCCGATGCCCGCCATATCGCCTTGGAGTTGCCCACACTATGACGGCTAGTTGGCTGGACGAATTTGCGCCGCGCATCGCCGCGCTGGAAGCCCAAACCCTGCTGCGCCGCCGTCGCGTGGTCACCCCACTGGGCGGTGCCCGCCTGACGGTGGATGGCGAGGCCCTGCTGTCGTTTTGCAGCAATGACTACCTGGGCCTGGCCCAGGACCCGCTGCTCCGTACCGCGGTGCACACAGCCGTAGATGCCTATGGCGTGGGCGCCGGCGCCTCGCCCATGGTCAGCGGCTACAGCGCGGCCAACGCAGCGTTGGAAGACGAGCTGGCGCAGGCCGTGGGCCTGCCGCGTGCGCTGTATTTTTATGCCGGCTACTCCACCAACGCCAGCGTGCTGCCCGCCCTGGTGGGGCCGGGCGACGCGCTGTTTTCCGACAGTCTGAACCACGCTTGCCTGATTGATGGGGCACGCCTGTCCAAAGCCAGCATCCACCGCTACGCGCATGCCGACCTGGACGCCTTGGGGCGCCTGCTGGCGGAATCACCGGCGCGCAAGAAGTTGGTGGTCAGCGACGCGGTGTTCAGCATGGACGGGGACCTAGCCGACATCCCTTCCCTGCTGGCGCTGTGCGAGCAGCACGATGCGCTGCTGATGCTGGACGACGCCCACGGACTGGGCGTGCTGGGCCCGCAAGGCCGGGGCACGCTGGCCGCCGCGGGCCTGACCGGGGCACAGTCCTCGCGCCGCGTGCTCTACATGGCCACGCTGGGCAAGGCCCTGGGCGTAGCCGGTGCCTTTGTGGCGGGGGACGCCACGCTGATCGAGTGGCTGCTGCAGACCACGCGCAGCTACACCTATGCCACCGCAGCCCCCGCGCTGCTGGCCGAGGCCGTGCGCGCTGGCCTGCGCTGTGTGTTGGGGGAAGAAGGCGAACGCCGCCGCACGCACTTGCAGGGCCTGATTGCCCAGCTGCAGGCAGGCTTGGCACCCGGTGCGCACGCCACAGTGGACGCGCGCGGCTGGACGCTGATGCCTTCTGACACGCCCATCCAACCGCTGATCATCGGCAGCAATACCGATGCCATGGCGTTGACCCTGCAGCTGCGGGCACAGGGGTTCTGGGTGCCTGCAATACGCCCACCCACGGTACCCGCGGGTACAGCGCGGCTGCGCATTGCGCTGTCAGCCGCGCACACGCAGGACGACGTGCAGCAGCTGCTCAGCGCGCTGTACGCGCTGGCCTCGGCTTAAACCGCAGGAATCGTGGAGCGGGTCTTCAGACCCAGCTTGCTGAGCAGGGTCACGTCGGCGCCCACGTCGGGGTTGCCGGTCACCAGCAGCTTGTCGCCGTAGAAGATGGAATTGGCGCCGGCCATGAAGCACAGGGCTTGCACCGCATCGCCCAGCTGCTGGCGCCCGGCGGACAGCCGTACGCGCGCCTTGGGCATGAGGATGCGGGCCACGGCGATGACGCGCACAAAGTCAAAGGGATCGATGGGGTCGCTGTCGGCCAGCGGGGTGCCGGGCACGCGCACCAGGCTGTTGATGGGCACCGACTCGGGGTACGGTGACAGATTGGCCAGCTGCGCGAGCAGGCCCGCGCGGTGGGCCGGCGTCTCGCCCATGCCCACAATGCCGCCGCAGCAGACGCTGATGCCGGCCGCACGCACATGGCCCAGCGTGTCCAGCCGGTCCTGGTAGGTGCGGGTGTCGACCACCTCGTTGTAGTACTCGGGGGCGGTGTCCAGGTTGTGGTTGTAGTAGTCCAGCCCGGCGTCACGCAACTGGGTGGCGTGGTGGGATTCCAGCATGCCCAGCGTGGCGCAGGTTTGCATGCCCAGGCCCTTGACGGCGCTGACAAGCTCAGCCACTTTTTCCACATCGCGGTCCTTGGGCGCGCGCCAGGCAGCGCCCATGCAGAAGCGCGTGGCACCCGCGTCCTTGGCGGCCTGCGCGGCGCGCAGCACCTCGTCCACTTCCATGAGCTTTTGTGCCTTGACGCCGGTGTCGAACTCGGCCGCCTGTGGGCAATAACCGCAGTTCTCGGGGCAGCCGCCGGTTTTGACGGACAGCAGCGTGGCCAGCTCAATGTCGCCCTCGGGCCAGTGCTGGCGGTGCACGGTTTGCGCCTGGTGCACCAGGTCCAGCAGCGGCGTGTCCAGCAGCGCCTGCACAGCGTCTACGCTCCAGGTGGCCGAGGCACTGTGCCCGCTCTCTGTGCGCTTGGGCTGAAAGTGCAGGGTTTGGGCCGCGGGGGAATGTTCTAGTGTTGTTGTCATGCGTCTCTCTCAAAAAAGTCCAACGAAAGCGGTTGAAAAAAAGCGCCCCTCGGAGCGCTTTTTGTTTGTCCAGCCAAGCCGCTTATTGTTCTACAAAAGCGCGCTCTACGACATAGTCCCCTGGGGTGGTCGTATTGCCTTCCTTGAAACCCTTGGCATCCAAAATCTCGCGCATGTCCTTGTTCAGGCCAGGGCTGCCGCAGATCATGATGCGATCGACGGCCGGATCGAGCGGGGGCAGGCCCAGGTCGGCGGGCAGCTTGTTGGTTTCAATCAGGGTGGTGATGCGGCCCTGGTTCTCAAACGCCTCACGGGTCACCGTGGGGTAGTAGAGCATCTGGTTGCTGACCAACTCGCCCAGGAACTCGTGCTTGGGCAGCTCGTTCTTGAAGTAGTCGTGGTAGGCCAGTTCTTTGACCTCGCGCACCCCGTGCACCACGATCACTTTTTCAAACTTCTCATAGGTCTCAGGGTCGCGCGCCACACTCAAGAACGGCGCCAGGCCCGTGCCGCTGCCCAGCAGGTACAGGTTCTTGCCGGGCAAGAGGTAGTCAATCAGCAGTGTGCCGGTGGGCTTGCGGCCCACCACAATCTTGTCGCCCACCTTGATGTGCTGCAGCTTGGAGGTCAGCGGGCCGTCCTGCACCTTGATGCTCAGAAATTCCAGGTGCTCTTCGTAGTTGGCACTGACGATGGAATAGGCGCGCAACAGTGGCTTGCCGTTCTCCTGGCGCAGACCAATCATGGTGAAGTGACCGTTGGAAAAACGCAGGGCCGGGTCCCGAGTGGTGGTGAAGCTGAACAAACGGTCTGTCCAGTGGTGTACGCTTAAAACTGTTTCTTCCAGAAATGCACTCATGGGGGCCTTGGGTGAGGGTCAGTCAGTGGGAAACGCCTGCGGCCACTTTGGGCTAGGGCGAAACCCTATATTGTAAAACTCCATACCCCCGAGACTTGTTATATCGATATTGATTTGAGTCATTAGCGCGACCCCATGCCGAATACCGCCAATCCGCCCCAAACCACCCCTACCACCCTGCTGGTGGCCTGCCTGTGTGCCCAATGGTGCGGCACCTGCAATGATTACCGCGCCCTGTTTGACCAGATGCAGGCCGAATTTGCCCAGGCGCGCTTTGTCTGGGTGGACATTGAGGACGAGGCGGACTTGGTAGACCCGCTGGAGGTGGAAGACTTTCCCACCCTACTGATTGCCACCGGAGACACGCCCCGCTTCTTTGGCACGGTGATGCCGCATGGGGAAACCCTGCGCCGCCTGCTGCAGTCCACCACCGAGGCGGGCGCCAGCACGGTGGCCGACCCCGAGGTGGCGGCGCTGGTTCAGCGCTTGCGTGCGCGCTGAGGCGCTTGCAGCGCGGCCAGCAGCCGCGCGCCCTCGGGCCCGGCCCAGTCCAGTGCGCCACGCACGGTGCTGTGCACCCGGCCTTGGGGATCGATCAGCACGGTGGAGGGGTAAATCCGAATCCCCCAGGCCTTGGCCACGTCGCCCTGCGCATCACGCACCACGGGCAGTTGTAACCCGGTGCCCTGCACAAAGCGCTGCACCGCGTCGGGCGATTCCTTGAGGTTGATGGTGATGACGGCCAGGCGTTGCGCCTCGCGCTCGGCCAGCGCCTGCAGCGAAGGCATCTCGGCGCGGCAGGGTTCACACCAGCTGGCCCAGAAGTTCAGCAGCACCGCACGGCCGCGCAACGCGGCCAGCGGCCAGTGCACACCGGCTTGGTCTACCAGCGGTAACGTGGGCGCGGCCAAGCCCGGGCGCCAGGGCTGCACGTCAAACCCGGCGGAGGGTTCCGCAGCCTGTGCGCCCCCAGGTGCTGAGACGGTCCAGGCGGACAGCCCGGCGATCAACACAGTACGCCGGGTGGTTTTCATAAGGGATTATGAATAAAACAAGGTGCTAGCCCGCGTGGGATGTGCGCGAGCAGCTCCTCATTTCATAGCATTCCAAACGTGGGTCAGAGCTTGGCCGTTACCCAGGCCTGCACACTGGCCAACGCGCCAGCCAGCTTGGCGGGCTCGGTGCCACCAGCCATGGCCATGTCGGCCTTGCCGCCGCCCTTGCCACCCACTTGCGCGGCGACAAAGTTGGCCAGCTCACCGGCCTTGACCTTGCCCGTGGTGTCGTTGGTCACGCCTGCGGCGATCTGCACCTTGTCGCCATCCACTGCACCCAGCACGATGACGGCGGTCTTGAGTTTGTCCTTGAGCTTGTCCATGGTGTCGCGCAGGGTCTTGGCATCGGCACCGTCCAGCTTGGCGGCCAGCACCTTCACGCCATTGATCTCAACCGCACTACTCACCAGTTCGTCACCCTGGGCCGAGGCCAGCTTGCCCTTCAAGGCGGCCACTTCTTTTTCCAAAGCCTTCACCTGGTCCAGCACCTGGCCCAGGCGGTTGCCCAGCTCGGCCACAGGGGCCTTCAAGGTGGAGGCCGCAGCGTTCACCGTGGTTTCCAGGTCTTGCAGGTAGGCCAAGGCGCCCTGCCCGGTCACGCCTTCGATGCGGCGCACACCAGCGGCCACGCCGCCTTCTGCGACCACCTTGAACAAACCGATATCGCCGGTGCGTTGCACGTGGGTGCCACCGCACAGTTCGGTGGTGCTGCCGATGTCGAGCACGCGGACCACCTCGCCATACTTCTCGCCGAACAGCATCATGGCGCCGGTTTGTTTCGCGGCCTCAATGTCCATCAGGCGTGCCTGGGTGGCGGCGTTGCTGAGGATTTCCGCGTTCACGATCGCTTCAATCTGCTGCACCTGCGCGTCGGTGACGGGTGCGTTGTGCGCAAAGTCAAAGCGGGTGCGCTCGGCGTTCACCAAGCTGCCCTTTTGCTGCACGTGGTCGCCCAGCACTTCGCGCAGGGCTTTGTGCAGCAAGTGGGTGACCGAATGGTTACGCTGGGTCGCGGCGCGCTGCGCAGCATCCACATGGGCAGTGACGGCGTCGCCCACCTTCAGGCTGCCGGTCTTCAACGTGCCGTGGTGGCCAAACACATCGGCCTTGATCTTTTGCGTGTCGCCCACTTCAAACAGGCCCGCATCCGAGAACACCGCGCCTTCGTCGCCCACCTGGCCGCCGCTCTCAGAGTAGAACGGGGTAGCGTCCAGCACCAGCACGCCTTCTTGACCCGCTTTCAGCTCGCTAACCGGCGTACCGTCTGCGTAGAGCGCTACGATTTTGCTAGCCTGTGTGAGCTGGTCGTACCCTACAAAGGTGTTGCCCGCACCGGTGTATTCCAGCGCCTTGTCCATCTTGAACTTGCCGGCCGCGCGGCCTTTGGCCTTTTGCTGTTCCATCGCGGCCTTGAAGCCCGCTTCGTCCACGTCCACACCGTTTTCGCGGCACACATCGGCCGACAGGTCGAGCGGGAAGCCATAGGTGTCGTGCAACTTGAAGGCCACTTCGCCGGGCAGCACTTTCACGCCGCCAGCCAGGGCCTCGTCCAGGATCTGCATGCCGGTGGCCAGGGTTTCAAAGAAACGTTCTTCTTCCACGCGCAGCACTTCGGTGATGCGGGCTTCTTGGTTGGCCAGATGGGGATACGCCGCGCCCATGACCTGCACTAGGTCTTTGACCAGTTTGTGGAAAAACGGGGTCTTCTGGCCGAGCTTGTAGCCATGGCGGATGGCACGACGCACGATGCGGCGCTGCACATAGCCGCGGCCTTCGTTGCTGGGGATGACGCCATCGCTCACCAAAAATGCTGTGGCACGGATGTGGTCGGCAATCACGCGCAGGGACTTGTTGCCCAGGTCGGTGCAGCCCGTTTCGCGGGACGCGGCCTTGATCAGCGTATCGAACAGGTCGATCTCGTAGTTGCTGTGCACGTGCTGCAGGATGGCGGCCAGGCGCTCCAGGCCCATGCCGGTGTCCACACAGGGCGCGGGCAGCGGCGTCACGGCGCCGGTCTCGTCCATGTTGAACTGCATGAACACGTTGTTCCAGATTTCGATGAAGCGGTCACCGTCTTCATCCGGGCTGCCGGGGGGCCCACCGGGGATGTGGTCGCCGTGGTCGTAAAAGATTTCCGAGCAAGGACCGCAAGGGCCGGTGTCGGCCATCATCCAGAAGTTGTCGCTCTTGTAGCGGCCGCCCTTGTTGTCGCCAATGCGGATGATGCGTCCCTCTTGCTTCACGCGTTCGGGCGTCCAGCCAGACTTGACAAAAATATCTTCCCAGATGGCGTAGGCCTCGTCGTCTTCCTGGTAGACCGTGGCGTACAGCTTGTCGGCGGGAAGCTTGTACACCGTGGTTAGCAGCTCCCAAGCCCAGTTCAGGCTCTCTTTCTTGAAGTAGTCACCAAAGCTCCAGTTGCCCAGCATCTCAAAGAAGGTGTGGTGGCGCGCGGTGTAACCCACGTTTTCCAAGTCGTTGTGCTTGCCGCCAGCGCGCAGGCAGGCCTGTACGGATGCGGCGCGCACATAGGAGCGCTTGTCGGTACCCAGAAACACGTCCTTGAACTGCACCATGCCAGAGTTGGTGAACATCAGCGTGGGGTCGTTGCCGGGAACCAGCGGGCTCGACGCCACCACGGTGTGGCCCTTGGAGGCAAAGAAGTCGAGGAAGGTTTTGCGAATGTCGGAAACACTCATTACAGGCTGGGTCATGTCTGGTTTACTTCGCGCGTGGGGTCAATAGAGCCTTGTATTATCGCCGCCCCGCGCCAGCCACCGGCCCGCGCCCCGCAAGGCCTCGGCCAAGGGTAAATACCAGCACGGCCGGCCTTGATTCGTTACTAACATGTCAGTCATGACACAGGCTGCAGCCACCGCCCCCGACGACACCACCAGCCAGCGGGCGCGCGCCTACCAGGGCTTTACCCAGCAAATCTTCACGGGCGGCATCCGCGCCGGGCAGTTCATCTCGCAGCGCGAGCTCATGGTGCTGCTGGACATGCCGCTGGGCGCCGTGCGCGAGATGATTCCGCGCCTGGAAGCCGCCGGCCTGGTGAAAACCGTGCCGCAGCGCGGGCTGCAGGTGGCGCATGTGGACCTCAAGCTGATCCGCAACGCGTTTCAGGTGCGTTCCATGATCGAGCGCGAGGCGGTGCTCAACTTCGTGCGCAGCGCCAGCGACGCCGAGCTCGCCGCCATCGAGGCCAGCCACCGCGACATCCTGCGTCGCGCCGAAGCGCCCGACGCCCTGAACGACGACGCCCTGCTGGATGACACCCAGGCCGTGGACTGGGGTCTGCACGACCGCATGGTGGACGCGCTGGGCAACGACATCATTTCCGAGCAGTACCGCGTAAACAGCCTGCGCGTGCGCCTCATCAAGTTGGAGCACAGCGTGATCACCCCAGGCCGATTAGTACCTGCCATGCAGGAGCACCTGCGCTTTATTGATGCGCTGCGCCAGCGCGACGCCGCGCTGGCCATGGAGCTACTGGAGGCCCATATCAGCAGTGCCCGCAACCGCGTGATGCATGCGCCACTGGAACAAGTACGCAGCGAATGGACCCTTCCCCCTCAACCCGCCAGGAGAACCCCTTGAACCCAGCTATCCAAGGCCTGTGGCCTGCCCTGCTGCTGCCCGTCAGCACCACGGGCGTGCTCGACACCCCCCGCACCATTGCCCACGCCCAGCGCTTGCTGGCCGCGGGCTGCGATGGCATCACCCTGTTTGGCACCACGGGCGAGGGTCCCGCCTTCACCATGACCGAGCGCAAGGGCCTGCTGAAATCCCTGCTGGGCAGCGGCGTCAGGCCGGACCAGATCGTCGTCACTATCACCGCATTGGCACTCGGTGATGCGATTGAACTGGGCCAACATGCAGCCCGCCATGGGGTCCACCGCCAGATGCTGATGCCGCCCTTCTTCTTCAACCAGCCCAAAGACGCAGGCATCATTGAAGCCGTGTCACAAGTGGTGCGTGGCATTGGAGACGACGACCTCAAGTTGCTGCTGTATCACTTCCCCGCCATGAGTACGTTTGGCTTCTCGCACCCGGCCATTGCCGAGCTGGTGCGACGCCACCCCCAGCAAGTCGTGGGGGTGAAGGACAGCAGTGCCAACCTGGAACACTCGCTAGCCCTTACCAAAACTTTTCCCGAGCTAGCCATTCTGGTGGGCGCGGAGCCTCATGTAGCCCCCGTGATGGCGCAGGGCGGTGCCGGCTCCATCAACGGACTGGCCAATATCGCGCCCAGGCTAATGCGCCGGGTAATGGGCAAACCCAGTCAGGTGGACCCGGAAGACGCGCGGCTGATTCTGGACATCCTGGCGCTGATGTCGGCGCGCCCAGACATGCCGTTTGTCGGCGTCTACAAAGGCATGCTGGCCGAACAAACCCGCGACGATGCCTGGCTGCACATGCGCGCACCGCTGAGCCCACTGGACCCCACCGAGCTGGCCATTGTGCGCAGCGGTTATCGTGCGTTGGGTGCCAGGCTGGACCGCCTGTAAGCGCGCCCCCCCGACCATTCATAAAAACACAGGAGACAAGACCATGATTACATCCCACCTGAACCGCCGCACCCTGCTGGGTGCCGCCGCCGCCCTGGGTGCCAGCGCCCTGCCCGCCATGGCGCAGACCAAGACCGTGCTGCGCATTTCCACCCCTGCCGTGCCCGACGACTGGCACGCCAAGATGTGGACCGTGTTCAAGGAGCAGCTCGACAAGACCGCCCCCGGCGAATTCGACGTGCAGATCAACCTGAACGCCACGCTGTTCAAGCAGGGCGCAGAGCCCGCCGCCATGGCACGCGGCAACCTCGAGCTGTCCAGCATCTCGGCCTTTGACATTGCCAAGCTGGTGCCTGAGTTCTCCATCTTCACGGCCGGCTATGTGGTGCGCGACCCCGAGCAGCAGCAAAAGATTTTCAACGGCCCCATCGGCGCTGAGCTGTTCAAGCTAGTGGCCGAGAAGATGGACGTCACACCGCTGTCCACGGTCTACCTGGGCACGCGCCAGGTCAATCTGCGCGAAGCCAAGCCCGTCAAAACCCCGGCCGACCTCAAGGGCGTGAAGCTGCGCATGCCCGGCTCCAAGGAATGGCTGTTCCTGGGTGATGCGCTGGGCGCCACAGCCACGCCGCTGGCCTTTGGCGAGGTCTATATGGGCCTGAAGACCGGCACCATCGATGGCCAGGACAACCCCCTTCCCTCGGTGCGCGCCGCCAAGTTCTACGAGGTGACCAAACAACTGGTGCTGACCAGCCACCTGGTGGACGGCATCTTCATTGCCATCTCCAACAAGAGCTTCAACGCGCTGACCGCTGCGCAAAAGCAAAAGGTGACTGCCGCCGCCCAAGCCGCAGCCGCCTACAACAACGAAAACCGCATCAAGGAAGAAGCGCAACTCGTCGAGTTCTTCAAGAAAGAAGGCCTGCAAGTCGTTACGCCCGATGTGGACGCCTTCCGCAAATCCGTGCAAGCCACCTACCAGGCGTCCGACTACGCCAAGGTCTGGCCCAAGGGTCTGCTGGACCGCATCAACGCGACCAAGTAAGACACCCGCCCCATGCTGCGCCGACTGCAACAGGCCGCCAATCTTCTGGGCGGTGGCCTCTTCCTGACTCTCTTCGTCGTCTTCATCGTCCAGATCGCGGCACGCTTTGGCTTCAACAAGCCGCTGCCATGGACCGATGAGGCCGCCGTGATTCTCTATGTGTGGGTCATCCTCTGGGGTGCCGCCGCCATCGTGCCTGAGCGCGAGCATGTGGTGTTTGACCTGGTGTGGAACAGCGTGAACTACCGTACCCGCCAGGCCATGCGGATCGTCGGCAACCTGCTGGTGGGCGGCTTGGCGCTGGTGGGCATTCCCGCCAGTTGGGACTACGTGCACTTCATGGCCCGCGAGGGTTCGCCGGTGCTTGGCATTTCCTTCATGTGGATTTTCTTGCCCTTTGTGCTGCTGCTGATCGCTCTGGTGATCCGCTGCGCCTGGGCTATCTGGAACGCCGTGCGTGGCATCGGCCTCGAAGCGGAGTTGCGCATATGACTACGGGTATCTGGATTTTGGTGTTGGTGCTGATCGCGGGCATGCTGCTGCGCATGCCGATTGGCTTCTCAATGCTGGTCTCCGGCATCGCCTACCTAGTGGCCAAGGGCCAGGACATCGGCCTGGTGGCCGAACAGATCTGCAATGGCCTGTACAACAGCTATGTGCTGCTGGCCGTGCCGCTCTTCGTGTTTGCCGCCAACATCATGAATGCGGGCACCGTGAGCGAGCGCATTTTTGACTTCTGCCGCATCCTGGTGGGCCGCATGCGCGGGGGCTTGGCGCAGGTGGACATTCTGGTCAGCGTGATCTTCTCGGGCATGAGTGGCAGCGCCATTGCCGATGCGGCCGGGCCGGGCCTGGTGACGATCCGCCAGATGCTCAAGAAGCCCGAATACACGCGCGGCTTTGCCGGCGCCGTGGTGGTGGCCAGCGCCACACTGGGCCCCATCATTCCGCCCAGCATTCCCATGGTGATTTATGCGCTGGTGTCGGGTGCATCGGTGGGCGCACTGTTCCTGGGCGGCGTGGTGCCGGGCTTTCTCATGGCGGCACTCATGATGGGGGTGGTGCACATCATTGCCGTCAAACGCAATATGCCGCGAGATGAACCCGTACCCCGCTCTGAGTGGGCTGGCCTGATCTTTCGCGGCGCCCTGCCGCTGTCCATGCCCATCGTGTTGCTGGGCGGCATTTACTCCGGCGCGTTCACGCCCACGGAGGCCGCCGCCGTGGCCGCGCTGCATGCGCTGATCCTCGCCGCCGTGGTGTTCCGCGCGCTGACCTGGCGCAGCTTCTGGGGCGTGGTGATGGAATCCACGCGCGGCAGCGCCGTGATCACGCTGATCCTGGCCGGCTCCTTCATGCTGAACTACGCGTTCACCGCCGAGGGCGTACCCCAAAGCATGGCGATGTGGGTGGACAGCATGCAGCTCTCCAGGCTGCAGTTTCTCCTGCTGGTGAACGTGATGTTCCTGGTGTTGGGCTGCTTTCTGGACGTGTCGGTGCTGCTGCTGGTCTTCGTGCCCATGCTGCTGCCTGCGGCCAAGCTGCTCGGTGTGGACCTCGTGCACTTCGGCGTGCTGGTGGTGCTCAACATGATGATCGGCCTGATCCACCCACCGTTTGGCATGCTGCTGTTTGTCACCAAGGCGCTCACGGGCATCCCGATTGGCGAAATGATGAAGGAGGGTTGGCCCTTCCTGGTCATGCTCTTGTGCCTGCTGCTGGCCATGACCGTATTTCCACAAATCGTCTTGTGGCTGCCCCAAACTATGGGCTACGTAACCCACTAGCCTTTCGGACTCCCCATGCAACTCACCCCTGACAACACCCTACCTGCAGACGGCACCACGGGCGCACTGGCTGCGCGCATTTGGCGCGAAGACCAGCAAGGCCCCAGCGTGGTGGCCCTGCGCGACGGCCAGGTGGTCGACATCACGCGCAGCTACCCCACCATGCGCGACCTGTGCGAGGCACCAGACCCCGCCGCCGCCCTGCGCCAGGCTACCGGCAACGTGCTGTGCGCGGTGGCGGAGCTGCTGGGCAACACCGTTACCCGCAACCCGGCGTTGCCCTGGCTACTAGCACCATGCGACCTGCAGGCCATCAAGGCGGCAGGCGTGACCTTTGCGACCTCCATGCTGGAGCGCGTGATTGAAGAAAAGGCGCGCGGCAACCCGGCTGCAGCCGCCACCATCCGCACCGAAATTCAGGCCCTGATTGGCGACGACCTGTCGCGTCTGAAGCCCGGCTCCGACGCGGCCATGGCGCTCAAACAGGTGCTGATTGCCCAAGGCGCCTGGAGCCAGTACCTCGAAGTGGGCATCGGGCCGGACGCAGAAATTTTCACCAAAGCACCGGCCATGGCGGCCGTGGGTACCGGTGCGGACGCCGGTTTGCATCCCGCCTCCACCTGGAACAACCCCGAGCCCGAGGTGGTGCTGGCCGTCAACTCGCGCGGCACCATTGTGGGCGCCAGCCTGGGCAACGATGTGAATCTGCGCGACGTGGAAGGCCGCTCTGCCCTGCTGCTGGGCAAGGCCAAGGACAACAATGCGTCAGCCGCCATTGGCCCGTTCATCCGCTTCTTTGACGCCAGCTTTTCCCTGGACGATGTGCGCCAGGCCACGCTGACCCTGCGCGTAGAGGGAACGGACGGCTTTGTGATGGACGGTTTCTCCAGCATGGCCCGCATCAGCCGCGACCCGGCGGATTTGGCTGCGCAAATGATGGGCCCCCACCACCAGTACCCAGACGGCGCCATGCTGTTCCTGGGCACCCTGTTTGCTCCTGTGCAGGACCGTGACACTCCCGGTGGCGGCTTTACCCACAAGCTGGGCGATGTGGTCACCATCACCACGCCCAAGCTGGGCACGCTGACCAACCGCATGCAGTACACGGACCAGTGCCCGCCCTGGACCTTTGGTGCATCGCACCTGATGCGCAACCTAGCGCAGCGCGGCCTGTTGTAAAGCCACGGCAGTAGCCCGGTTGGATCAGGCGCAACGGCCGGAGGGTGGGTAACATGCTTCACAGCACCGTATTTATCCACCCACCTTCAGGGCTTACACCATGGCTGTCACCCGCTTTCCCACCCAACTCCTGATCAACGGCCAGCGCGTTACAGGTGAGGGGCGCGCAGAGTCCATCCTGAACCCGTCCACCGGGGAACAGCTCTGTGAAGTGCGCGAGGCTAGCGCCGACCAGTTGCGCTTGGCGGTCGACGCGGCCCATGCCGCCTTCCCCGCCTGGGCCGCGCTCACCCCACGAGACCGTGGTGCCTACCTGTTCAAAATTGCGGATGCCATCGAAGCGAATGGTGACGAGTTCGCCATGCTGGAGTCGCTGAACTGCGGCAAGCCGCTGGCCGCGGCGCGCAATGACGAGATTCCGGCGATTGCCGATGTCTACCGCTTCTTCGCGGGTGCCATCCGCACTATGTCGGGGGCCCTGGCGGGCGAATACCTGCCAGGCCACACCAGCATGATCCGCCGCGATCCGCTGGGCGTGGTGGCCTCCATCGCCCCATGGAACTACCCGCTCATGATGGCCGCCTGGAAGCTGGGCCCCGCCATTGCCATGGGCAACACCGTGGTGCTCAAGCCCTCGGAAATGACGCCGCTGACCACGCTGCGCATGGGTGAGCTGCTGGCCGAGATACTGCCGCCCGGCGTGGTCAATATCGTGTGTGGCCGGGGTGACACGGTGGGCGCTCCGTTGATCCGTGACCCGCGCATCCGCATGGCATCTCTCACCGGCGATGTGTCCACCGGCAGCAAGATCATGGAGTCGGCCGCACATGGCATCAAACGCACCCACCTGGAGCTGGGTGGCAAGGCGCCGGTGATCGTGCTGGACGATGCCGATCTGGGCAGTGTGGTGGAAGGCCTGCGTACCTTTGGCTACTACAACGCCGGCCAGGACTGCACCGCCGCCTGCCGCGTCTACGCCACCGAAGGCATTTACGAGAAGCTGGTGGCAGACCTGAGCAGCGCGGTGTCCACCATCAAGACCGGCACCCAGCAAGAAGCTGGTGTGGAAATGGGCCCGCTGATCTCGGCCCGCCAACGCGACCGCGTGGCCAGCTTTGTAGAACGCGCCCGCCAGTTGCCGCATGCGGAAATTACGGCCGGTGGCCATACTGTGGGCAGCAATGGTTTTTTCTACCAGCCCACCGTGGTGGCCGGCGCCCTGCAAGACGACGAGATTGTGCGCAGCGAAGTCTTTGGCCCCGTGGTGTCCATCACCCGCGTGAAAGATGCCGATCAGGCCGTGGCCTGGGCCAACGACTCGGACTACGGACTCTCCAGCTCGGTGTGGACCCGCGATGTGGGCCGCGCCATGGGCATTGCGTCACGCTTGCAGTACGGCTGCACCTGGGTCAACACGCACTTCATGCTGGTGTCTGAAATGCCACACGGCGGCATGAAACATTCGGGCTATGGCAAGGACATGTCGGTCTATGCGCTGGAAGACTACAGCTGCGCCCGCCATATCATGGTCAAGCACAACGCCTAAGTGGAGAGTAACTCGCGCTGGCACCACGTCGGCTAGCCCAAATCAAAGCGCTATTGCCCCTGCTCAATGCTCTGCCCCATTTGGATACGTTGCTCTAGAAAACGCCAGAGGCGTTCGTCCTGGCTGAAAGCTACGTTAAAGCGCAGCCAACCGGTAGGCCGTGGCTCTACCAAAAACAACTGCCCCGGCCCAAGCATGATGCCTTCACCGGTGCCTGCCTGAGACAATTCTGCGCTGTCGGGCAAGTCGGGATGACGAGCCCACAGGTACATGCCAGCCTCGGGCTCGCGAAAGAGTTCAAAGCCCAAGTTGTCCAAACGGCGACCCACTTGGCGTTGTGCGTCTCCGAGCCGGTCTCGCAATGATTTGAGGTGCTTGCGCCAGCGTCCGTCGGTGATGACACCAAAAGTAACGCGCTCCGCAATGTCTGACGATGTCAGGCCCGCAATCATCTTGAGTTGCACAAACTCGGCCAGCAGATCAGGACGCGCCAGCAAATAGCCCACCCGCAGGTTGGGCGAAATGGTCTTGGAATAGCTGCCCACGTACACCACCCGCCGCAGTTGGTCCAAGCTGGACAACGTGGAACGGGAGGACACATCCATGTCAGCGTATATGTCGTTTTCCACCAGCACAAAATCATGCTGCTCCGCCAATTGCAACAACCTATGCAAGTGCGCGACGGAAGCCACCGAACACGTGGGACTTTGCAAGCGCGGCTGGGTAAAAAAGGCCTTGGGCTTGTGCTCAGTTACCAGCGCTTCGAGTGCAGCCAAATCGTAGCCAGCGGGTGTGCGCGGCACGCCAATGGGTCGAGCGCCCAAAAAACGCAACATAAACAACAGGTTGGGGTAGCCAGGGTCGTCGACCAGCACCGCGTCGCCCGGTTTCAAGAGGCAGCGTGCGACCAGGTCCAACGCCTGGCTGGATCCGTGGGTCAGTAACACCTGCCCCGCTTCTACCGAAATTTGATGCTCGGCCATGGCCTCGGCAATGATCATGCGCAGCGCCATGTGCCCATAGGGCAATCCGTAGCCGTCCAGCTCCGGGCCATCGTTGGACAGCTGGCGCATGCTGCGGCGCACAGCATCGCCAAACAGCCAATCGTGTGGCAACCAGCCACAACCGGGCTTCAAGGGCAGGTTGCGGTTCTCAAAAATCTGTTTGAGGTACCAGCGTGCATCAAAACGGGGCGCTTCCGGGGCCAACCTCGCGGCGCCTGCCCCCGAAACACCACCGTCATCACGTCGTTTGACAAAAAAACCAGCGTGCGCGCGGGATACCAACCAACCCTGTGCCACCAGCCGGTCATACGCTTCAACCACGGTAAACACACTGACGTTGTGGGAGACAGCAAACGCGCGGATGGAGGGCAATTTGCTACCGGGTTTGAGCACTTGTCCGGCAATGAGCCCGCGCAACCCATCCACGATCTGGCTAACCAATGGCGTTGAAATATCCGGGCTGAGTGTGAGCATTGAAAGAGAAAAAAGAGTGGATTTTGCGGCAGCACCGTCCGCACCAAATCAGGGAAACCCCGTACAGGATCCCAGACCTGCACAGTGTGCAGAAATTCGTGTCGTTGTGTACATGGACGGTCTTGGATGCGCTTCTTATAGTACCTCCACTTCATTCACAACCGCGCAAAACCATGCAACAAGACAACCCCGCCACCAATGCCGCCCTTTTCGCCCGCCGCCAAGCTGCGGTGGCACGCGGTGTGGGCCAAGCCCACGAAATTTTCATCAAGAATGCTTTGAACGCCGAGTTCTGGGACGTTGAGGGCCGTCGCTTCATTGACTTTGCTGGTGGCATTGCCGTGCTCAATACCGGCCACCTGCACCCGCAGGTGATCGAGGCTGTGAAAGCACAACTCGACCTCTACACCCACACCTGTTTCCAGGTGGTGGCTTATGAACCCTATGTGGAAGTGTGTGAACGCCTTAACGCCATGGCCCCCGGCAGCTTTGCAAAGAAGAGCCTGCTGCTAACCACTGGCGCTGAAGCGGTGGAAAACGCCATCAAGATCGCCCGCGCCTACACCAAGCGCCCTGGCGTGATCGCGTTCACCGGCGGCTACCACGGCCGTACCAACCTGACGCTAGGCCTGACGGGCAAAGTCGTCCCCTACAAAGTGGGTTTTGGCCCCTTCCCCGGCGAAGTGTTCCACGCCCTGTTCCCCAACCCCTTGCACGGCGTGAGCGTGGCTGACGCACTTCATTCGGTGGAGTTGATCTTCAAGAATGATGTGGAACCAGAGCGTGTGGCGGCTTTTATTGTGGAGCCTGTGCAAGGCGAAGGCGGTTTTTATGTAGCGCCGCCCGAGTTCATCAGCGGTCTCAAGGCACTGGCAGACCGCTATGGCATTCTGTTGATTGCCGACGAGGTCCAGACCGGTGCAGGGCGCACAGGCACTTGGTTTGCCAGCGAGCAATGGCCTGTGGCCCCGGATCTGATTGCCACCGCGAAATCCTTGGCAGGTGGCTTCCCCCTGTCAGGCGTCGTGGGACGCGCCGACGTAATCGATGCACCCGCAGCGGGCGGCTTGGGTGGCACCTACGCTGGCAGCCCCGTCGCGTGCGCCGCCGCCCTGGCCGTCATCAAGGCCTTTGAAGATGAAAAATTGTTGACCCGCAGCCAGGACATGGGTGCCTTGTTGGTCCGTGCACTCAAAGACCTGGCCACCAAGGTACCTGCCATCGGTGATGTGCGCGGTCTGGGCGCCATGGTCGCGATTGAGCTGTTTGAAAGTGGCGACGTGCATCGCCCCGACGCGGCTCTGACAAAGAAGGTGGTTACCGAGGCAGCACGCCGAGGCTTGGTACTGTTGTCGTGCGGCACCTATGGCAACGTGATTCGCATCCTCGTTCCGCTCACCGCTTCCGATGCCCTGCTGGAAGAAGGCTTGGCCATTCTGGCCGACAGCTTTGCCGCCGTGGCCTGATTGCCTTCAACGCACGCCATGCAACATCCCTCCTCCACAGACCCCTTAGTGCGCTTCACAGGCGTACAGAAAACGTACGACGGTGAGCAGCTGGTCGTACGTGACCTGAACCTCGACATCCAGCGCGGCGAATTCTTGAGCCTGCTAGGCCCATCGGGGTCCGGCAAAACGACAACGCTCATGATGCTGGCGGGGTTTGAGTCGCCCACAGCCGGAGACATCTCCCTTAACGGGCACCAGATCACCCGCACACCGCCCCACAAGCGCAACTTCGGCATGGTGTTTCAGCACTACGCCCTGTTTCCGCACATGACGGTGGCAGAAAATGTGGCCTACCCGCTGACGGTGCGCAAGGTACTGGCCGCAGACCGGGATGCCAAGGTCAAGCGCGCATTGGAGATGGTGCAAATGGGTGGCATGGGCAACCGCTACCCGGCCCAGATGTCGGGTGGCCAACAGCAGCGCGTGGCCCTGGCCCGCGCACTGGTGTTCGACCCCCAACTGGTGCTCATGGATGAGCCCCTGGGTGCGCTGGACAAACAGCTACGCGAACACATGCAGATCGAATTGAAGGAGCTGCACCGCCAGCTGGGCCTGACCTTTGTTTACGTGACCCACGACCAGTCCGAAGCACTCACCATGTCGGATCGAGTGGCCGTGTTCAACGATGGTGCCATTCAGCAAATTGACGCAGTCACCGCGCTGTATGAGACGCCTGCCAACCGCTTTGTGGCCAATTTCGTAGGTGACAACACGATCTTCAACGGCGCGGTGACCACCACCAGCGAGCGAAAGTGTGAGGTGCGTCTGCCTTGCGGCACATTGCTCTACGGACTCAACATCAACGGTGTGCACACCGGCACGTCGGTGCAGGCCTGCGTCCGCCCCGAGCGCATCGTGGTCCATACCGTGGATGCCAAGCCCGGCGACAACAGCATTCGCGCCGTTCTGAACGACGTCATTTATTTTGGGGATCACCTGCGTCTGCGCTGCACTCTGCAAGAGCAGGCACAAGCCACGGTGAAGATTCCCCTGTCCAGCATTGCAGTGCCGCAACCGGGCCAAGCCCTGTGGTTGCACCTGCCTCCCGAGCATCTGCGCGTCTACCGCTGACACGCCTGCAAATCCCACCAACCTCCGTACACAATTTTTGGAGACACCCATGAAACTCAAACCCATCGTCGTCGCGGCCACGCTTCTGGCTTCCCTTGCCGCCCATGCGCAAAACCAGATCACCGTGGTCAACTTTGGCGGCGCCAATGGCAATGCCCAGAAGAAGGCCTATGTCGAGCCCTTTGAGAAGGCCACGGGCAACAAGATCGTCAGCGTGGAATACAACGGCGAGCAAGCCAAGATCAAGGCCATGGTCGAAGCCAAGAACGTGACCTGGGACGTGGTCGAAGTGGAAAGCCCGGACGTGACCCGCGGCTGCGACGAAGGTCTGTTCGAGAAGCTGGACTACAGCAAGATTGGCAACAAGGCCGACTTCTCGCCCGCGGCCGTGCACGAGTGCGGTATCGGCGTGTTCATCTGGTCCACCGTGATGGCCTACAACGCCGACAAGATCAAAACCGCCCCTGTGACCTGGGCCGATTTCTGGGACACCAAGAAGATTCCCGGCAAGCGCGGCATGCGCAAGGGCGCCCGCTTCAACCTGGAATTCGCTCTGATGGCCGACGGTGTAGCCGTGCAGGACGTGTACAAGGTGCTGGCCACCAAGGACGGCGCCGAGCGCGCGTTCAAGAAGATGACGGAACTGAAACCCAACATCCAGTGGTGGGAAGCCGGCGCGCAGCCGCCCCAGTTCCTGGTGGCGGGTGACGTGGCACTGACCACGGTCTACAACGGCCGCATCGACGCGGCCCAGCGCGAGGGCAAAAACCTTGGCATCACCTGGACCGGCGGCATCTACGACTTGGACTACTGGGTCATGCCCAAGGGCGGCAAGAACCGCGATGTGGCTTTGAAATACATCGCCATGGCCAGCGGTGCCAGCGAGCAGGCGGAGTACGCCAAGCTGATCTCCTACGGCCCCACCAACACCAAGGCCCTGGCCAAGCTGGACGCCAAGACGCTTGCCCTGTTGCCCACATCGCCCGCCAACTCCAAGACTGCGTTGCAGTTCAACGTGAGCTTCTGGGCCGACCAGGGTGAGGCTCTGGAAAAGCGCTTTGCTGCCTGGGCTGCCCAGTAACTTGAGCTGAACACGAGATCGCGATGAACCTGTCCACGACCGCCCCGCCCGCCTCTACCCTATTGCCCGCCGATCTGGCGGGACAGTTGAAACGGGCAGAGCGCCGTAAACGGCTCCTCTCGATCTCGCTCACCATGCCCTTGCTGGTGTTTCTGGTGGTCATCTTCCTAGTTCCCATTGCCGCGCTGCTCATGCGGGCGGCGGAGAACCCGGAAGTAGCCAACACGCTGGGACGCACCGGTGCGGCGCTAGCCCAATGGGACCGCAAATCCCCTCCCCCCGATGCGGCCTATGCCGCCGTAGCCCAGGATATGGCCGCCATCCAGGAACAATCCGATGCGGGCGCACTGGCACGTCGGCTCAATAGCGAAGTCAGCGGTGCCCGCTCTCTGGTGATGAACACCTACCGCGCCCTGCCCTTTGAACAAGGTCTTTCTGCGGCCCAGATCCACGCGCACATACTGTCCATCGACCCGCGCTGGGATGAGATCAGCTACTGGCAGGCCATTGCCAAGAACAGCGAACGCTGGACGCCTGACTACCTGCTCACCGCCGTCGACCTACAGCGCAACGCGCAAGGTGACATCGTTCGCGTACCCGCCGAAGCCGCCGCCTTTGGTCGAATCCTGCTGCGCACCTTCGAGATCAGCGCCGTCGTAACCCTGTTCGCGCTGCTGCTGGGCTACCCGCTGGCGTATTGGCTTTCCACGTTGACGGCGCGCCAGGCCAATATGTGCATGATTCTGGTTCTGGTTCCGTTCTGGACCTCCATTCTGGTGCGCGTGGCAGCCTGGATTGTGCTGCTGCAATCCAACGGTTTGGTGAACCGCGCACTGATGGGTGTGGGGCTGATTGACGAGCCATTGGCCCTGCTGTTTAACCGCCTGGGGGTGGTCATTGCCATGGTGCACATCCTGTTGCCTTTCATGATTTTGCCGCTATACAGCGTGATGAAATCCGTGCCTCCTACTTACCTGCGCGCCGCCGTATCACTGGGCAGTTCGCCATTGGCCGCCTTCTTCAAGGTCTACGTGCCCCAAACCTACCCCGGCATCGGCGCCGGTGGCCTGCTGGTCTTCATTTTGAGCATCGGCTACTACGTCACACCTGCCCTGCTGGGTGGTGCGGACGACCAGATGCTGAGCTACTACATCGCCCAGTACACCAACGTCAATGTCAACTGGGGTATGGCCTGCGCGCTGGGCGCCGTGCTGCTGTTCACCACACTGGTCCTGTACGCCGTGTATCGGCGTGTGGTCAAGTCTGAATTGAGCCTGGGATAAAGAGCCTGCCATGTCCAAACCCATTCTTCCTGTGTTCCCTGCCTACGCCACCTTTGTCGACAAAGTGGGCTGGTATGCCTTTCGCCTCTTGTGTGTCGGCGTATTGGCATTCCTGCTGCTGCCCATCCTGGTCATCATTCCGCTGTCGTTCAGCAACAGCTCCTTCTTGTCCTACCCCATTCCGGGCTGGTCATTACAGTGGTACCACAATCTGTTTTCCTCTGACGACTGGGCCCGTGCTACGCGCAACAGCTTCATCGTCGCCCCGCTGGCTACACTCTTGGCCACAGTGCTGGGCACCATGGCCGCAGTCGGTCTGGCGCGAGTCAATTTCTTCGGCAAAAGCACTCTGATGAGCCTGTTGATCTCGCCCATGGTGGTCCCCATCGTGGTGGTCGGGGTGAGCACCTACCTGTTCTTCGCCAAGATTGGCCTGGCCGACACCTACACCGGCCTCGTGCTGGTGCATGCCGCGCTGGGAGCCCCCTTTGTGCTGACCACGGTGCTGGCCACGCTACAAGGGTTCAACCACAACCTGGTGCGCGCCAGCCTGAGCCTGGGCGCGGGACCGCTGCAAACCTTTTTCCGTGTGACGCTGCCCATCATCGCCCCCGGTGTGATTTCGGGTGGACTGTTCGCCTTTGCCACATCGTTTGACGAAGTGGTGGTCACGTTGTTCATTGCAGGCCCCACGCAGGTCACGCTGCCACGCCAGATGTTCACCGGCATTCGCGAGAATATTTCCCCCACCATTGCAGCGGTGGCGACGCTGCTCATCCTGTTCACCACCGCACTCATGCTAGGGCTGGAGTGGCTGCGGGGCCGTCGGCGTTAGTCCCATGCAACGCGTGAGCAGATTGAAAAACATGAAATTGGGCACACGCTTAGCCCTGGCATTCGGCTTGCTGTTGGTGCTGCTCATGGCAATGGCGACCATGGCCGCGCAGCAGATCGCCGTGATCCATGACGCCCTGGACTACTACACCGCTACGACCACACCTTCCTTCGAAGCGGTGAAATCGTGGCAGGAAAAAGTAGCCGCGATCCGCATGTTGCAGGCCCAACATCTGATGACGGTATCGGCCGACGAAATGGGCACACTCGAAGGCAATATCGATCAAGCCTACACCCAACTCAATCAGGCGCTGGCCGATCACGAAAAGTTGCTGGTCAATGACGAAGACCGCGAACTCTGGAAGGCCGTGACCGAAAGCACCGTGTTGGCCATGGCCAACTGGGACAAGCTTAAAGCCATCGCTCGCCAATCTCTCTCCGAGCCAGACAAGGTCGAGGAAGCACGGCGGCTGTTCACCGGAAAAACGGAGCGCCTGTTTAGGGCCACCATGGGCGCCATCGACAGGGAGTGGGAATTCAAATCCGGTATTGCGACCCAACTCACGAAAAAAGGCAACGCCACCTACAGGCTGTCGCTGTCCTTATTGGCCGCAGCCTGTGCGGTGGCGCTGGCTGTCGGCATAGCCGCTGCGGTGGTCGTGGTGCGCTCCATTGCCCGCCAAATGGGGGGTGAACCAGCAGATGTGGCGCGCATCGCGCTGTCGATTGCCCAAGGAGATTTGACCCTGCAGGTGCAGACCCGTGTCGGCGACGACAGCAGCGTCATGGCCGCCATGGCCACCATGCGGGAGCGGCTGGCCGCATTGGTCGGGGAAGTACGCCAAAGCAGTGACAGGATTGCCACCGGCTCCGCAGAAATTGCCACCGGCAATTCGGACCTGAGCCACCGCACCGAAGAACAGGCCAGTGACTTGCAGCAAACCGTCGCGGCCATGGAGGAACTCACCCACACCGTCAAACACAACGCCGACACGGCCGAACAGGCCAACCGCCTTGCGACCAACGCGTCTACGTCCGCCGTAGCCGGCGGACAGGCCGTAGCACAGGTGGTGACAACCATGCAGGGCATCGCAGCATCTTCGAAGACTATTAGTGACATCACCGGCGTGATTGACGGCATTGCCTTCCAGACCAATTTCTTGGCACTCAACGCCGCCGTAGAAGCCGCCCGTGCAGGCGAACAAGGGCGTGGCTTTGCGGTGGTGGCCAGCGAGGTGCGCTCCCTGGCACACCGCTCCGCAGAGGCCGCCAAGGAAATCAAGAAGCTGATCGGCGACAACGTGGGCAAAGTAGAAGCCGGGACGCGCCAAGTCGATGAAGCCGGCCGTTCGATTCAGGCCATCGTCGCCGAGGTGCAGCATGTGGGTGAGCTGATTCACGACATCCACAACGCCACCGCCCGGCAGTACCAGGGCATCAGCAAAGTCAGTGGTGCAGTCGGCCGCATCGACCAGGTCACCCTGCAAAACGCCGCCTTAGTCGAAGAGAGCAGTGCAGCAGCGGAGAGCTTGCGCGTGCAAGCCGCCAGACTGGCCGAAATAGTGGGCTTGTTTCGTCTCGACCGCGGCGGAGTCTTCCTATCCACACCACCCAACCCCACATTGTTGAGCGCTTGATGCCAACCAAACTCCTGGCCCTAACGGTCCTACTATGCAGCCAAACCTGGGGACAGGGGCTGACCGTCGCCAACTTTGGTGGAGCCAATGGCAAGGCCCAGAGTGCAGCCTTCCTCAAACCCTTCGCGCGAGAGCAAAAAGCCGAAGCGACTGGGGTGGAGTACACCGGCGGCCTAGACGCAATACGGAACATGGTTCAGGACAAAAAGGTCACATGGGACGTGGTGGAAGTGGAGTCCACGGATCTCAAGACCGGCTGTGAATCAGGCCTTTTTGAACGTTTTGACCGCGGCACACTGCCGCACGCAAGTCTGTTGCTGCCGGGCGCGGTACAAGATTGCGGGGTTGGCGCGTTTGTCTGGTCAACCATCATGGCTTTTGATGGCAGCCGTTTTAAAGAACCACCCCGCAAATGGGCAGACTTTTGGGATGTGCAGCGCTTCCCGGGAAAACGCGGCCTGCGCAAGGGCGCGCGTTACAACCTTGAAATTGCACTGATGGCCGACGGCGTGAGCCGGCGTGACGTGTATGCCATGCTGGCGACGGACCAGGGCGTGACCCGGGCTCTGAACAAACTGGAACAGCTGAGCCCGCACATCGTTTGGTGGGAGTCCGGTGCACAGCCACCACAGCGGCTGGCCAGCGGCGAGGTCAGCATGAGCACAGCGTTCAATGGCCGTATTGCAGCGGCGGTCAAAGACGGCGCAACCCAGTTGGGCATAGTTTGGGCGGATGCCATTTATGAGCTGGACTACTGGGCAATTGTCAAAGGAACGCCCAAGCTCAAATTGGCGCAAACCTTCGTCAGTTATGCAACGTCAGAAGAGCCGCAACTGGCTTTTTCCCGCGAGATTCCCTACGGCCCCACGCACATGGGTGCCATCATGCGCGACGACAGCAGCCGCAGCAGGAATGCGACCGCAATTCCATACGCTGTCGATCTTTCGATGGCGGGCAGCGACATTCCTTCTGCACCCAGCAATTTGCGCCGTTCGCTGCCTTTTGATGCGAGCTTCTGGATTCAGAACGGCAATGCCATTGAGAAACGTTTTTCTCAACGTATCAAATGACCTCAAAAAACACCCCTCTCTCCGGCAACGCCATGCCACGCTTCGGTGGCATCGCCAGCATGATGCGCTTGCCCTTGGCCAGTTCTTCGCAGGGGCTAGACGCAGCGTTTATTGGCGTGCCACTGGACATCGGCACCTCCCACCGGCCAGGCGCACGCTTTGGCCCGCGCGAGATCCGCGCAGAGTCCTGCCTGCTGCGTCCCTACAACATGGCCACCGGTGCTGCCCCTTTCGACACCCTGC
This sequence comes from Rhodoferax sp. ZS1R25, assembly GCF_056521335.1. Taxonomy (NCBI): domain Bacteria; kingdom Pseudomonadati; phylum Pseudomonadota; class Betaproteobacteria; order Burkholderiales; family Comamonadaceae; genus Rhodoferax; species Rhodoferax sp. ZS1R25. The sequence goes on along the minus strand of NZ_JBWMAZ010000001.1, from coordinate 2,176,357 downwards.
AAGTGGCGGATCTGGGCGATGTGCCCATCAACACCTATTCACTGGCCAAGTCGCTACCCATCATTACAGCCTTCTATGAAGAGGTCTTGGCCCATGGCTGCATCCCTTTGACCCTGGGCGGCGACCATACCATCGCACTGCCCATCCTGCGCGCCATGGCGACCAAGCATGGCCCGGTGGCCTTGGTCCATGTGGACGCCCATGCTGATGTCAACGACGACATGTTTGGCGAGCGCATTGCACACGGCACGCCGTTTCGCCGTGCGGTGGAGGAAAACCTGCTGGCCTGCGACAAGGTCTACCAGATTGGCCTGCGCGGCACAGGTTACGCGTCCGACGACTTTGACTGGCCACGCCAGCAGGGCTTCACTGTCGTTGCGGCCCACGAAGTCTGGTACCAGTCGCTCGCACCCTTGATGGCCCAGGTACGTGCGCGCATCGGCAACACGCCCTGCTACCTCAGCTTTGACATTGACGGCATCGACCCCGCATACGCCGGTGGTACCGGCACACCGGAGATTGGTGGCCTGAGCGTGCCCCAGGCACTGGAAATCATCCGCGGCTGTCGGGGACTTAACATCGTAGGTGCGGACTTGGTAGAGGTCTCCCCGCCCTATGACACCTCTGGCAACACGGCACTGCTGGGTGCCAACATACTGTTTGAAATGCTGTGCGTGTTGCCTGGCGTCCACTATCGCTAACACTTGTCTATTCAAGGCTTACCTTATGACGTGTCTCCCTCGCCCGTACGCTGTTCCCACTGTGCAAATATCCAACGATCGCGTCATCGTGACCGAATGGAGATTTGCGCCAGGTGCCGAAACAGGCTGGCACATACACGAACACGACTACGTTGTCGTACCGCAAACCTACGGTGTATTGCAACTGGAAACATTGGAAGGAACAAAGACGGTTCCGCTCGTCGCTGGCCAATCCTATGCGCGCAGCGTTGGCGTGCAACATAACGTAATCAACCCTACAGACCACGAGGTAGTCTTCATTGAAATCGAAGTGCGCTAAATAACTAATTCTCTTCTGTCAACATGAACGTCCTATGCAAAACTTGACCCCTCCCCTCTCCCTGCTCAAAGACCCCACCCTCCTTAAGACCGACGCCCTGATCAACGGCGCCTGGGTGCCAGGTGCTACCCGCTTTGATGTGCTGGACCCCGCCACCGGCCAGAAGCTGGCCGATGTGGCCAACCTGGGCCCCAAGGATGCCGAGGCCGCGATTAGCGCGGCCAACGCGGCCCTGCCCGCCTGGAAAGGCAAGACCGCCAAGGAGCGCAGCATCTTGCTGCGCAAGTGGTTTGATCTGCTGATGGCCAATCAGGACGACTTGGCGCGCATCATGACGGCCGAGCAAGGCAAGCCCTTCGCAGAGGCCAAGGGCGAGATCGCCTACGGCGCCAGCTTTGTGGAGTGGTTTGCCGAAGAGGCCAAGCGCGTCAACGGTGAGACCCTGCCCCAGTTCGACAACAACCGCCGCCTGATGGTGATCAAGCAGCCCATCGGCGTGTGCGCAGCCATCACGCCCTGGAACTTCCCCTTGGCCATGATCACCCGGAAGGTCGCGCCAGCGCTGGCTGCCGGATGTACGGTGCTGATCAAGCCCGCAGAACTGACACCGCTGACCGCCCTGGCTGCGGCCGAGCTGGCCATCCGCGCAGGCATTCCGGCCGGCGTTCTCAACATGGTGACCGCCGACAGCGAACAATCCATTGCCGTGGGCAAGGTCATCTGCGCCAGCGATGTGGTGCGCCACCTGAGTTTTACCGGTTCCACCGAGGTGGGCCGCATCCTCATGGCGCAAAGCGCACCCACCGTCAAAAAACTCTCGCTGGAACTAGGCGGCAACGCGCCCTTCATCGTGTTTGACGACGCCGATGTGGACTCCGCCGTGGAAGGCGCTCTGGCCAGCAAGTACCGCAACGCCGGCCAAACCTGCGTCTGCGCCAACCGCTTCTATGTGCAGGCTGGTGTGTACGAGCAGTTCGTGGCGAAGTTCAGCGCCAAAGTGAAAGCCATGAAGGTCGGCAATGGTTTTGAAGACGGCGTGCTGCAGGGCCCACTGATCGAAGACGCCGCGGTAGAGAAGGTCAAACGCCATGTGGCGGATGCCGTGGCCAAGGGCGGCAAGGTGGAAACTGGCGGCCACGCACTGCAAGGCCAGTTCTTCGAGCCCACGGTGGTGTCGGGCGCCACCGCCGACATGCTGTGCGCTCGTGAGGAAACCTTCGGCCCGTTTGCCCCGGTGTTCAAATTCACCACCGAGCAGGAAGCCATTGACGCAGCCAATGCCACCGAATTCGGCCTGGCCAGCTACTTCTATAGCCGCGACATCGGCCGCATCTACCGCGTGGGTGAAGCGCTGGAGTACGGCATGGTGGGCGTGAACGTCGGCATTCTGGCCACCGAACACGTGCCCTTCGGCGGCGTCAAACAGTCCGGCCTGGGCCGCGAAGGCTCCCACTTCGGCATGGACGACTATGTGGAGGTGAAGTACCTTTGCCTAGGTGACATCCAGAAGTAGCCCCAAGCGAAATCACACCCAAAAAGCCAGCGTTTGCTGGCTTTTTTGTTGCCGATTAAATTGCCCAATCAAAAACAGCCTTGACAATTATTGCCTAAGCAATTAATATTCGGGCCATGCAAGATTCCGACACCACCCCCAGCTTTTACTGCGCCGCCGGCTACAAGCCCGAGGGCAGCGTGGGCTATCTGATGCGGCTCATCATCGCCCACGTCGGGCAAGAGGTGGAGCGCCAGTTGGCGCACACCGAACTGACCAATGCCCAGTGGATTCCCCTCTACAAGCTCTACACCAAGCGCGCTTCCACCGTGGCCGAACTGGCGCGCGCATGCCAGCTTGACGCAGGTGCCACCACGCGCATGCTGGACCGGCTGGAAGCCAAGGGCTTGTGCCAGCGCAAGCGCTCGGAAGAAGACCGCCGCGTGGTCCACATAGAACTGACCGAAGCGGGCAACAAAGCTGCATCCGAAATCCCGCGGGTCTTGAGTGGGGTCCAAAACGCCCACTTGGCCGGCTTTTCCACTGAAGAGTTCGAATTGCTCAAGAGCCTGCTGCAGCGCATCTTGGACAACTCCAAAACCATCGCGGCCACCGCGATGGCCCCCAACACAACTATCCCAGGAGGCCCCGATGCGGCTTGATTCCCCTACTTCCGCCCGCTGGGCACGCCACACACTGACCGTGGTGGCCCTGGCTTCGCTGACCGCCTGCGCCAATTTCTCCGGCATCTTTTCACAAGCCAAGCCTATTGCGCCGCAAGCCGTTGGCCTGTCGCAAGACGCCATTCCCGCCGCCAGCCCGGCGCTCGACGCGCAGTGGTGGAAAACCTTTGGCGACAGCCAGCTCAACACCTTGGTCGACCAAGCCCTGGCCAACAGCCCCTCGCTGCGCGTGGCGCAAGCCCGGTTGCAACGGGTGCAGGCCGTCATTGAGAGCGCCGATTCGGCAACCCTGCCCCAAGTCAATGCCAGCCTGGACGCCACCCAGCAGAAGTACACCAAGAACGGCATGATTCCCGCGCCCTTGGCCGGCTCTATCCGCGACAGTGGCACGCTGCAAGCCAGCGCCAGCTGGGAGCTGGACTTGTTTGGCAAGAACCGTGCGGCGCTCGACGCCGCCATTGGCCAAAGCCGTGCCGCCCAGGCCGATGCCCAGGCAGCCCGCATGGTGCTCGCCAGCAACGTGGCGCGCAACTACTTCCAGTGGGTGCGCATCCAAGGCCAGCTGGACGTGGCCCAGCGCACCCTGGCCCAGCGCCAGCAAGCCCAACAACTGGTGCAAGACCGCGTGAAAGCCGGGCTGGACACTGCGCTGGAGCAGCAACAAAGCGATAGCGCCCTGCCCGACGCGCGCTACCAGATCGAGGCACTCAAGGAACAGGAAGCCCTGCTGGTAAACGCACTCACCGCCCTGACTTCACAGCCAAATGGTGCTCTAGCCCTCGTCAAACCTGCGCCAGCAGCTATCAAATCGATAGCAAATGCGCAAGCAGAAGTGAAGTCCATCCCGTTGGACTTGCTGGGTCGCCGGGCCGACGTGTCCGCCGCCCGCTGGCGTGTGGAGGCGGCTACCCACGACGTGAGCAACGCCAAGGCCCAGTTCTATCCCAACATCAACCTGACCGCGTTTGCCGGCTTCTCCAGCATCGGGCTGGAGCGCTTGGTCGAGACCGGCAGCGACCAATGGGGTGTGGGCCCCGCCATTCGCCTGCCCATCTTTGAAGGCGGGCGCCTGCGAGCCAACCTGAAGGGCAAGACCGCGGATCTGGATGCCGCCATCGAGACTTACAACGGCTTGGTGATTGACGCCGTGCGTGACGTGGCCGACCAGTTGGCCAGCACCCAGGCCCTGCGCCGCCAGCAAACCGAGCAGCGCGCTGCGCAAAGCTCGGCGGAATCGGCTTACGCCATTGCCGTGCAACGCTACGAAGCCGGCCTGGGCAACTACCTGAACGTGCTCAACGCCGAAACCGCGGTGCTGACCCAGCGCCGCCTGGCTGTGGACCTGGCCGCCCGCGCGCTGGACACGCAAGTACAGCTGATCCGCGCACTGGGCGGTGGCTACACCGAACCCGACACCACGACCGCCACCACCGTGGCCGCCGCCAAGTAATTGAACCGAACCCCATTCCCTCACTAGGCAGACCCATCATGAACGCACCTACTACCGCCGCATCCACCGCCATCGCCGCTGACGCTCCCAACTCCAAGCGCAAGAAGGCCCTCACCGTCGTATCCATCGTGGTCCTGCTGGGCCTGGCCTATGGCGGCTTTGAGTACTACGGCTCGCGCCACTCCGAGGAAACCGACAATGCCTACGTGCAAGGTAATGTGGTGCAAATCACGCCGCAAATTGGCGGTACCGTAACCGCCATCCTGGCCGACGACACCGACTACGTGAAAGCTGGTCAACCCCTGGTGCAGTTGGACCCCGCTGATGCCAAGGTGGCGCTGGACCAGGCCGAGGCCAACCTGGCCCAAGCCGTACGCCAGGTGCGCACGCTGTACGCCAACAACGGCAGCCTGTCGGCCCAAGTCACCCTGCGCGAATCGGACATCGCCAAGGCACAAACCGAAATCGCCCGCGCCACGGATGACCTGAACCGCCGCCAAGCCCTGTCGGGCAACGGTGCCGTGTCCAAGGAAGAGTTGAACCATGCCAAGTCGCAACTCGCCGCCGCCCAAAACGCGATGGTCGCCGCACAGGCTGGTGTGGCCGCCGCCCGCGAACAGCTCAGCAGCAACCAGAGCCTGACCGAAGGCACCAACGTGGAAGGCCACCCCAGCGTGATGGCCGCCGCCGCCAAGGTGCGTGAGGCCTACCTGGCCCTGCACCGCGCCGCCCTGCCAGCCCCCGTGGATGGCTATGTGGCCAAGCGCACCGTGCAACTGGGCCAGCGCGTGGCCGCCGGCGCACCGCTGATGTCCATCATCCCGTTGAACCAGCTGTGGGTGGATGCCAACTTCAAGGAAGTGCAACTGCGCAACATCCGCATCGGCCAACCGGTCAAGCTCACCGCCGACCTCTACGGCAAGAAGGTGGAATACACAGGCACCGTAGCCGGCCTAGGTGCGGGTACGGGTGCGGCCTTCGCCCTGCTGCCTGCACAAAATGCCACCGGCAACTGGATCAAGGTGGTGCAGCGCGTGCCCGTGCGCGTGGCGCTGGATGCTGAACAACTGGCCAAGAACCCCCTGCGTGTGGGCCTGTCCATGGAAGCTACGGTGGACGTGACCGACCAAAGCGGCAAATCCCTGGCCGATGCGCCCCGCACGGCCAGCAGCGTGCAGACCGAGGTGTACTCCGCCCTGGACGGCCAGGCCGGCAACGAAGTGAAACGCGTGATTGCAGCCAACCTGGGCCATAGCGCTCCGCGGGCTGCGAGCCACGCGGTCGCTCACGCTGCAGCACCCGTGGCCACTGTGCAGGCCAACTAAGCAGGAGCCTCCATGAGCTCCCCCGCCGCTTACACCCCACCGGCGCCACTGCAAGGCTCCGCCCGGCTGTGGGGCACCATTGCCCTGTCCGCTGCCACGTTCATGAACGTGCTGGATTCGTCCATTGCCAACGTCTCGCTGCCCGCCATCGCGGGTGACCTGGGCGTCAGCCCCAACCAGGGCACCTGGGTCATCACCAGCTTTGGTGTGGCCAACGCGATTGCGCTGCCCCTCACCGGCTGGCTGTCGCAGCGCTTTGGCCAAGTGCGCCTGTTTGTCACCAGCGTGCTGCTGTTCGTACTCTCCTCCTGGATGTGCGGGTTGGCTCCCAACATGAACACGCTGATTGCTGCCCGTGCGCTGCAAGGCTTTGTGGCTGGCCCCATGATGCCGCTGGCCCAAACGCTGCTGCTCTCCAGTTACCCGCCGGCCATGGCCGGCATGGCCATGGCGCTCTGGGCCATGACCACGCTGGTGGCGCCCGTGATGGGGCCGCTGCTGGGTGGCTGGATCACCGACAACGCCCACTGGGGATGGATCTTCTTCATCAACATTCCCGTGGGGCTGCTGGCCGGTTTCATCACCTGGACCATCTTCCACAAGCGTGAAACCCCGACCCGCAAACTCCCTATCGACACGGTGGGGCTGGGCTTGCTGGTGGTAGCCGTCACCGCCATCCAGATGATGCTGGACCGCGGCAAGGAGCTGGACTGGTTCCACTCCACCGAAATCGTCACGCTGACGGTGGTGTCCGTGATTGCGTTTGCCTACTTCATCGTCTGGGAGTTCACCGACGACCACCCGGTGGTGGACTTGAAACTGTTCAAGGTGCGCAACTTCTGGACCGGCACGGTGTCCATGTCCGTGGCCTACAGCCTGTTCATGGGCAACCTGGTGTTGCTGCCGCTGTGGTTGCAGCAGTTCATGGGCTATACCTCGACCCAGGCTGGCATGTTGATGGCACCGGTGGGCATCTTCGCCATCATTCTGTCGCCGCTGGTGGGGAAAAACATCGCCAAGTTCGATCCGCGCAAGCTCACTACATTTGCCTTCATCGTGTTTGCCGTGGTGCTGCTCATGCGGTCGCATTTCAATACCTCGGCAGACTTTGGCACCTTGATGATTCCGACGGTGATCCAGGGCGTGGCGCTGGCGTTTTTCTTCATCCCGCTGACCACCATCACCCTGGGTGGTTTGCCGGGCGACAAGATCGCATCCGCCTCGGGTCTGTCCAGCTTTGCGCGGGTCTTGGGCGGGTCGTTCGGCACCTCCATTGCCATCACCATCTGGCAAGACCGCACCACCATGCACCATGCCCAGTTGGCGGAGATGATCAACCGCGGCAACAGCGCCTCGACCAACGCCTTGGCGGGGCTGAATGCCTCGGGCATGAGCAGTGAGCAGGCACTGAGCCAGATCAACCGCATGATTGACCAGCAGGCCGCCACACTGGCTGCCAACGATGTGTTCTACGCCTCGGCCGTGATCTTCATGGTGCTGATTCCGCTGGTGTGGCTGGCACGCCCCAAGCGCATGGGGGCTGCAGCCGCCAAAGAAGCTGCGGCAGGCGCCCACTGATCGGGCGGCAGCTTTACAGGCATAAAAAAACGGGGCTTCAAGCCCCGTTTTTGTTGGCACCGTGTGCTGCGCTTAGCGGCCCAGTTCGGGGCCCTGCGGTGCGGTGGTGGCACGGCTGTTGCGCGCACCGTTGTTCACCGACCAGGGGATCACGGGCGACTGCTCCAGCGGCTTGGCCTTGGTGAACAGCGCCTGCCAGAAGAAACCGCCCTGGAAGGCAATCACTTCAAACAGGATGTAGCTTTGCGAGCTGCTGGACAACCACAGGTTGTACGTGGGGTAAAACACGATGGGTGACACCAGCAGGGGCAACACAATGCGCCCGACCTGCACCGACTCCAGGCCCTTGCCCATGTTGAACAGGTCCCAGTAGTAGTTGGAAAACATGCCCATCACCATCCAGCAGGCCAGGTGCCACACAAACACGATGCCATGGTTGCGCACCAGCAGGGTGATCCAGGGCTGCGAGCCCTCATCGGCGTTCACGATCAGGATCATGAAGGCCCCCGTGGTGAGGAACACCACGGCATAAATGAACATCAGAAATTTAAGCGCTCTGGACATGTTTTCCCCGGGTTTGAATTGGCGATCGCATCTTACCCGGTGTCAGCCCCCTCTCAGAGCAGGGGAACCCCTGTTTTCGCTTGCAATTCCTCGCGGCTCACGCCCGGGGCCAGCTCCACCACTTTCAAGCCTTCAGGGGTTACGTCCATCACCGCCAGGTCGGTGATGATGCGGTCCACCACACCCACGCCCGTCAGTGGCAGGGTGCATTGGGGCAGGATCTTCAGGTCTTCCGTGCCATCTTTCTTCTTGGCCACGTGCTCCATGAGCACAATCACGCGCTTCACACCAGCCACCAGGTCCATGGCACCGCCCATGCCCTTGACCATCTTGCCAGGGATCATCCAGTTGGCCAGGTCGCCCTTGGCGCTGACCTGCATGGCCCCCAGAATGCTCAGATTGATCTTGCCGCCGCGGATCATGGCAAAGCTCTCATGGCTGCCAAAAATGCTGCTGCCCTTGATGGTCGTCACCGTCTGCTTGCCAGCGTTGATCAGGTCGGCGTCCACCTCGTCTTCGGTGGGGAACGGGCCAATGCCGAGCATGCCGTTCTCACTTTGCAGCCACACCTCTTTGTCGGCAGGCACGTGGTTGGCTACCAGTGTGGGAATGCCGATCCCCAGGTTCACATAAAAGCCGTCTTCCAGCTCATGGGCCGCGCGGGCCGCCATTTGGTCTTGGTTCCAGGCCATGGTCAGACTCCTTCTTTCGGGGTGATGGTGCGTTTCTCGATGCGCTTTTCGGGCGTGGCGTTCAGCACAATGCGGTGCACATAAATGCCGGGCAGGTGCACCTGGTCGGGCGCGATGTCGCCGGTTTCCACAATCTCTTCGACTTCCACCACCGTGATCTTGCCGGCCATGGCCGCCGCGGGGTTAAAGTTGCGGGCGGTGTAGCGGAACTGGAGGTTGCCGGATTTGTCGGCACGGTGCGCCTTCACCAGTGCCACATCGGGCACCAGGGCACGCTCCATCACATAGGTCTCGCCGTCAAACTCGCGCAGCTCCTTGCCATCGGCCACGATGGTGCCCACGCCGGTCTTGGTGAAGAAAGCTGGAATGCCCGCACCGCCGGCACGTAGCTTCTCGGCCAGTGTGCCCTGGGGGGTGAACTCCAGTTCCAGCTCGCCCGCCAGGTACTGGCGCTCGAATTCCTTGTTCTCGCCCACGTAGGACGAGATCATTTTCTTGATCTGGCGGGTTTCGAGCAGCTTGCCCAGGCCAAAGCCGTCCACACCCGCGTTGTTGGAAATAGCGGTCAGGTTCTTGGCACCGCTGTCGCGCAGCGCGTCAATCAGCGCCTCGGGAATGCCGCACAGGCCGAAGCCGCCCACGGCCAGCAGTTGGCCGTCCTTGACGATGCCTTCAAGTGCCTTGGCGGCACTGGGATAGATTTTGTTCACTGCGCGTATCTCCTAGGTGGATGAAAACAACATGGCCGCTACGATACTACTTATGTGAATACGTAGTTCTTCGTAAAGCCAAACCCTCGGCCCGACTACCCCACTCCCACGCCCGCTCACCCCATGGACATTGATTACCGCCTTGCTTTCAACATCGCCCCCGTGGGCATGGCCTTGTCGCGCAACCGCAGCATCGTGGACTGCAACCAGCAGCTGTGCGACATGTTTGGGGCCACACGGGAACAGCTCATCGACCAGTCTTTCCAGATTTTGTACCCCAGCGCCGATGAGTTTGAGCGCACCGGCGCCCGCATTGCCCCCATCATGAACCGCGATGGCGCCTACGCAGATGACCGCATCATGAAGCGGGTGGACGGCCGCTTCAAGGGCGAGGCCTTTTGGTGCCACGTGACCGGCCGCGCGCTGAACCAGAGTGCGCCCCACGCGGCCGGCATCTGGTGCTTTGAAGACCTGAGCGCGCGCCGCCCCGTGAAAGCCGAACTCACCCCGCGCGAGCGCGAGGTGGCCGCCTACCTGATGCAGGGCTTGACCTCCAAGCAAATTGGCAAAACACTGACGATCAGCCACCGCACGGTAGAGATTTACCGCGCCCGGCTGATGCGCAAATACAAGGCGTCGACCACCGCGGATCTGGTGCATAAACTAACGGCTGGGTAGCAACATGGCTCTGGGCCGTATCAAAAAATCTGACATGAACCACGAACTGTCCGCTTCCGAACTGATCACGCAAAGAATCGCCGACTTAGGCGACTGGCGCGGTGAAACCCTGCGTACTCTGCGTGCGCTCATCCGCGAGGCGGACCCCGTCGTTGTCGAGGAATGGAAGTGGATGGGCACCCCGGTCTGGTCGCACAACGGCATCCTCTGCACGGGCGAGTCCTACAAAGACAAGGTGAAACTCACCTTTGCCAAAGGCGCATCTCTGGCAGATCCTTCTCAGCTCTTCAACGCAAGCCTGGACGGCAACGCGCGCCGTGCAATTGACATCCATGAGGGGGAAGACGTGGATAGCTCTGCATTCAAGGCCCTCATTCTTGAGGCGGTCGCGCTCAACAGTGCTGCCAAGCCCAAGCCTGCCAAAAAAGCAAAAACCTGATTTGCTGCCATGCCCCGCCTTGCCCAAGCCCCCAATCTGCAAATCGCCACGCTATGGGCCGACGCCTTGCAGGCCGAAGGCATAGACGCGAGCGTGCAGCGGCAGTACCTGGGAAGCGCAGCGGGCGAGCTGCCTCCCGATCAATGCCTGCCAGAGGTGTGGATCAAACACCCGGAGCAAGAAGCCAGCGCCCAACAACTGCTGCACCACCTGCAGAACGTGCCGCAGCACCGATGGACATGCCAATGCGGCGAACTGGTGGAGGGCGGGTTTGAGCAGTGCTGGAACTGCGGCGCGTGGATGCCGCGCTAACGCGCTACGCTGCTCCCGGCTGCACGCCGTCATACCCCTCAATCAGAATCACGTCTGCCGTCGCAGCCCCTAGGCGAAAGCTCTTGGCGTGTTGGTATTCGGGGGAATTCCAGCAGTCCTGTGCGGCCTGGTAGCTGGGAAATTCGATCACCACATTGCGGTTGCGGGCAGCGCCCTCCACCGCGTCAAACAGACCCGAGCGCACCAAAAAACGGGCCCCATATTTGGCAAACGCTGCAGCGTTGGCATCGATGTAGCCCTTGTACTGCTCGAGGTCAGTGACATCCACGCGCGCGATCCAATACCCTTTTGTCATCGTCTAGCTCCTGATTTCAAATACCCGCTATGTTGGGAACCGTACATACCTGCGGATACAAGAATCCGATCATTGTTACGCAGAACATCAGGGACAAAAAAACTTCAAGAACGTTGCCGTGGCGCCACCAGCCGCATGGAAAACGTCCCCATAAAAGTAGACATTGCCATGCTCAGCCCTACCGAAATTCTTGATGCCAGGATCTTGATCATTGACGATCAATTGGCCAACGTTCAATTGCTTGAACTCCTGCTGTCCGACGCGGGCTATACCCAGGTTACGTCTGCGGTCAACTCTGAAGACGCCCACGCGCTGCGACGAAAAACCGACTACGACCTGATCCTCATTGACCAGCAGATGCCCAACCTGAATGGCTTGGCGACAACCACCCATATGCCGGTGATTGTCCTGACGGCCCATCCCAGCCACAGGCTGCGGGCGTTGCAAGCCGGGACCCCCGACATCGTCAGCATGCCGTTCGACCTGGTGGAGATCAAACGGCGTGTCCACACCATGCTGGAAGTCCATCTGCTGCACAAGAAGCTGGATGCGTTTGACCAACTGCTGGAGGCCGCCGTGGTGCAGCGCACCGCCGAACTGCGCGAAAGCGAGGCCCGCTACAAAGCGCTGGCCGAGCTGGCCACCGACTGGTTCTGGGAACAAGACGAGCATGGCAGCTTGACCAAGGTGTCAGGGCCGGTGCATGACATTTTGGGTGTGCCCGCTGCAGAGGGGGCAGACCCAGAGCGCCGCACGCTGCACGCCAAGATCGCTGCGCGCGAACCGTTTTTGAACCACCCCTACAGCTGCCTGACTCCCGATGGCAAGCGCAAACAGTACCTGGTGAGTGGTGAACCCATCTTCGGCCAGTACTGCCGCTTTGTGGGCTACCGCGGCATCGGGCAAGAAACCACATTGCACGCCTGAGGCGGGTTCGCTCAAATCAGATTGCGCATGGCCCGTGCGGTTTCCTGCAACACGGGCAGCACGCGGTTGGCTGCGTCTTCTGTCGATTCATGGGCCATGGGCATGGTCACGTTCAGCGCGCCTACCAACACACCGTGGCGGTCAATCAAAGGGACAGCCACGCCCCGGTGGTGCAGCTCCAACTGTTGCTCCGACCCGGCCCAGCCCTGCAGGCGGACGCGCGCCAGCTCCACGCGCAAGCGGTCTTTGCTGGCAATGGTGTGGGAGGTATAGGCCTTGAGCGGATGCGTAGCCAGCCAGCGCTCCAGCCACTCGGGCTCGCGCATGGACAGCATCAGCATGCCGGCCGCCGTCACCTGGGCGGGCACGCGTGCACCGAGCACAAAGCCGGTATTGGCGCTGCGGTTGCTGCCGTTGCGGGCGATGTAGACGATGTCGTCACCGTCCATCACGCTCACATAGGCGATCTCCTGGGTACCCGCCGTCACCCGCTGCAGAAATGGTTGCACGATGCGTGGCAGCCGCGCCGACTCCAGGTACGACTGCCCCAGGCGCAGCACGCGCGGGGTTAACCAGAACAGCTTGCCGTCGGTGGCCACATAGCCCAGGTGCTGCAGCGTCAGCAGGTAGCGGCGTGCGGCGGTACGCGTCATGCCACAGCGCTCCCCCGCTTGGCTGGCCGTCATGCGGGGGTGGGCATCGTCAAAGGTTTCGATGATGGACAGGCCTTTCTCCAGCCCGGCGATCCAGTCTTTTCTGTCCAGCCCGGGCAGGCGAGGTTCTATCAGTGCGGGGGCGGAGGGGGCGTCAGTTTGCATGGGTGAACCCTGGGAACAGGAAGGGTAATTACCTAGCAAAAACCCTTATTACGATCGATCATCGATCAACATAGATCGATAAACGAACATTTTACAAAGATAACGCTTCGTAAAAATCAAGCCACTCACTACAGTCCGCTGCAAATTGCGCCTATTGCGCGACCTCCGCACAGACCAGACGAGAAAACCCCATGGCTTCCCCCCCCCCCCGCCCCAGCGGCGCAGACCGCGAACACATTGACGAGGGCCCCAACCCCCTGGGCCTGGAGGGCATTGAGTTCATTGAGTACGCCACCTCCAAACCCCAGGCGCTGGGCCAGGTGCTGGAGGCCATGGGTTTCAGGCCCATTGCGCGCCACCGCTCACGCGAGGTGCTGCTGTACCGCCAGGGCGACATCAACATCATCGTCAATGCCCATGGCCGCGGCGCCGCACTGACCGAGAAACCCGTGATTGCTGCCATGGCCCTGCGCGTGCACGACGCCTCGGCCGCCTACCAGCGCGCGTTGGAGCGCGGCGCCTGGGCCGTGCCGGTGCAGGTGGAAGTGATGGAGCTGCACATTCCCGCCATCCATGGCGTGGGCAACAGCCGCATCTACTTTGTGGACCGGCACCGCGAGTTCTCGATTTACGACGTGGACTTCACCCCCGTTCCCGCGGTGGACAAACACCCGCCCGCCATTGCGGGCCTGCACTTCTTTGGTGTGGTGCAGTACATCGGCAATGACCGCAGTGACGACTGGACCGAGTTCTACAGCGCGCTGTTTGGCTTCACCGCCCTGCCCGCAGAAACGCGATTCGGCATCCTGCCCAAGGGGCTGATTTTGCAAAGCCCGTGCAACACCTTTTACCTGCAGCTCATTGAGCCCGAGCCCGGCGTGCTGGACGTGGAAGACGACGAATGCTTCCAGCGCGTGGGCCTGGGTACGCCCGATGTGCCCGCCACCGTAGCGGCGCTGCGCGCACGTGGCGTGGAGTTTGTGCCCAGCAAAGACCCCGCGCAGGACAGCAAGGGCGCGCTGACCCGCCCCACCATGGGTAACGCCATGTTCGAGCTGGTCCACCACACGCGGGGTTGATCACCATGAGCCAATTCGAAGGCAAATTTGACGACTTCGGGATGGACACCATCTCGCTGGCCGGGCCCCTCAAGGCCAAGCTGGACGCCATGCGGGCCGCAGGCTTTGGCCAGGTCATGCTGGCCGCCCGGGACCTGGTGGGCCACCCGCAGGGCTGGGAGGCCGCGGTGCAAGAGGTGAAGGACAGCGGCCTGCGTGTCACCGGCTTTCAGGTGCTGCGCGATTTTGAAGGCCTGTCGGGTCACCTGCATGCCTACAAGATCGACATCGCCAAAAGCATGATGGAAATGTGCCAGGCACTGGGCTGCCGCGTCATGCTGGCCTGCTCCAGCACCTCCACCCACGCCACGGGCGACACCGATGCGCTGGTGCGCGACCTGCGCAAGCTCGCCATGCTGGCCATCCCCATGAACATCAAGGTGGCGTTTGAAGCCCTCTCTTGGGGCCGCACGATCAACGAGTTTCCGCAGGCTTGGGATGTGATCACCCAGGCCGACATGCCCAACCTGGGCCTGGGCTTTGACTCGTTCCACATGTTTGCCACCAAGACCCCGCTGGACGAGCTGGAGATGCTGGACCCCAGCAAGATTTTCCTGGTACAGCTGGCGGACTTCATGTGGAACGAAATCAAGACGGTGGAAGAACGCATCAGCACCGCGCGCACCTTCCGCGTGTTCCCCGGCGAAGGCGTGCACAGCGAGGCCCTGGCCGAGCTGGTGCTCAAGCTGCACCAGTTGGGCTACCGCGGCGACTACAGCTTTGAAGTGTTCAACGACGACTACCAGCAAATGCCCCTGCCCACCGTGGCCGCGCGCGCGCGCCGCGCCGCGCTGTGGCTGGGCGAGGACGTACTGCGCCGCTCTGTGCCCCTGCCCAACCAGCTGCGCCTGAAGCAAGCCACGCGCTAAACACCTTAAGGGAAAGCCCTAGCCGATATTGAAGGAACGGTACAAGCCGTTGAAGGCAGGGTATTGGCGCAAGCCCGTACAGAGACGTAACCTGAGATGCAGATTCTCACTGCATCGTATTGGTTATGAAAACACAAAATCGTTGGATCTGGTCCCTGGTCGCCGCAGCCGTCGGCACATTGGCGTGGGTGCCCGCGCGAGCGGCCACAGACATCACCGTCGCCACGGTGAACAACCGGCAGATGATCGAGATGCAAAAGCTCAGCGTGCATTTCGAAAAGGCCAACCCCGACATCCGCGTCAAGTGGACCACCATGGAAGAGGCCGACCTGCGCCAACGCGTCAGTGCGGACGTGACCAACAAGGGCGGCCAGTTTGACGTGGTCACCATTGGCATGTACGAGACCCCGATTTGGGCCGCCAAGGGCTGGCTGCGCGAGATCACGCCCACCGACGCCTACAACGTGAAGGACCTGATCCCCACGGTGCGCGATGGCCTCTCGTACAACAAGCGCCTGTACGCCGCGCCCTTCTATGGCGAAGGTTCGATGACCATGTACCGCACCGACCTGTTTGACAAGGCAGGCCTCTCCATCAACAACCGCCCTACCTGGGAGCAGATTGCTGCCGCCGCGGCCAAGATCCACAACCCTGCGGCCGGGCTCTACGGCATTTGCCTGCGCGGACGCGCGGGCTGGGGCGACAACATGGCCCTGCTCAGCACCATGGTCAACACCTTTGGCGGCCAGTGGTTCGACATGGCCTGGCGCCCGCAAATCCACACCAAGCCCTGGAAAGACGCGGTGTCGTTCTACGTGAAGCTGCTCAACCAGTACGGCCCCCCCAATGCGGTGAACAACAGCTTCAACGAAAACCTGGACCTGTTTGCCCAGGGCAAATGCGGCATCTGGGTGGACGCCACCAGTGCCGGTGGCGCGCTGATCGATCCCAAGTTCAGCAAGGTGGCCAGCGTCACCGGCTTCTCGCTGGCACCCACCGCGGTCACCACCAAGGGCGCGGGCTGGCTCTGGGCCTGGGCGCTGGCCATACCGGCCAGCAGCAAAAATGCCGACGCAGCCCAGCGCTTTGTGCAGTGGGCCACGTCCGAGCCTTACCTGCGCCTGGTGGCCGATACCAACGGCTGGGCCGCCATGCCATCGGGCACGCGCCTGTCCACCTACCAACGCCCCGAGTTCACCAAGGCCGCGCGCTTTGCCATGACCGAAGCCATTGCCATGGTGACCGCCAACCCGCGGGACGCCACCGAGGGCAAGGCCCCCTATGTGGGTGTGCAGTTTGTGGCCATCCCCGAGTTTCAAGATATTGGTGAGATCACCGGCGCCGAGATCCGTGATGCGCTGGCTGGCAAGCAGACCGTGGACCAGGCCCTGCAAAAAGCCCAGGCCAAAACCGACCTGCTGATGCGCGGGGCGGGTTACTACAAATGACAAGGAGCCCTGCCATGCCCAAACCCTCTTTCTGGACCGTAGGCCGCCAACTGGGCGCGGCCTTTGCCGCCATGGTGGTGCTGGGCCTCATGCTCGCGCTGACCGGCTGGAGTCGCATTGCCGCCATCAACCAGGACCTGCAATCGCTGGTGGACCAGACCCTGCCCACCCTCACCGCGCTGAGCGAGGTGAACGACCGGCTGCAGGTGGTGCGTACGGCCGAACTAAGCCACCTGGCCGCGCTGACCATGCCCGCGAAAGACCGCGAAGAGGCCGCGGTGAAGACCGCCGTGAAAGCGCTGGACACCGCGCTGCAGCGCTACACCGCCACCGGCGGCGCGCAAGACCAAGGCGCCGAGGTGAAGACGCTGACCGATGCACTGGCCAAGTTCAACGCGTCGCGTTCCACCTTCCTGCAAATGTCCAACTCGGCAGCGGGTGCCGAGTCCGAGCGCGCGGTCGAGGCCAGCGACTACTTCAGCGGCCCCAGCCAGCAGGCCTACCAGGGCGCGTACGACGCGGTGCAAAAACTCTGGGCCGCCCACGTAGCGCAGGCCGAAACCGCCAAGGACATGGGCCGCGCCTCGGTGCTACGCGCCAACCTGATGCTGCTCAGCGTCTCGGGCATTGCGGTGCTGGTGTCTATCGTGCTCGGGGTGTTCATCACGCGCCGCCTGCTGGGTGAGCTGGGCGGCCAACCGGCCTATGTGGCGCAGCTGGCGCGCGCCATTGCCGATGCCAACCTGGCCACCCCGATTGCCGTGCGCAGCGGCGACACCACCAGCGTGGTGGCCGCCATGGCGCGCATGCAGGCCTCGCTCACGCGCATCGTGCACGCCGTGCGCCACGGGGCGGACGGCGTGGCCAATGCCAGCTCCGAGATTGCCCAAGGCAACCATGACCTGAGCAGCCGCACCGAACACCAGGCCAGCGCGCTGGAAGAAACCGCCTCCAGCATGGAAGACCTGAACGCCAAGGTGCGGCAAAACGCGCTGAGTGCGGGCCACGCCAACCAGCTGGCGCTGGACGCCTCGGCCGTGGCCGTGCAAGGTGGCGATGTGGTGGGCCAAGTGGTGCAAACCATGAAGGGCATTAACGAAGCCAGCCGCAAGATTGCCGACATCATTTCTGTCATCGACGGCATTGCATTCCAAACCAACATCCTCGCGCTGAACGCGGCGGTGGAAGCCGCGCGCGCTGGCGAACAGGGCCGGGGCTTTGCGGTGGTGGCGTCCGAAGTTCGATCCTTGGCGGGCCGCAGTGCCGAGGCTGCCAAAGAGATCAAGCAGCTCATCAGCACCAGCGTGCAGCGCGTGGAGCAAGGCACGGCGCTGGTGGACCGTGCGGGCAGCACCATGGCCGAGGTGGTGGGCGCCATCCGCAAGGTGACCGACATCGTGGGCGAGATCAGCGCCGCCAGCTCGGACCAGAGCGCGGGGGTCTCGCAGATTGGCGAATCGGTGAACGAGATGGACCAGGTGACCCAGCAAAACGCGGCCTTGGTGGAGCAAATGGCAGCCGCGGCCAGCGGCCTCAAATCGCAGGCCAGCGAACTGGTGCGCGTGGTTGCGGTGTTCCAGACCGACGACAGCGTGCTACAAAATCAGGAGCTGCTTGCGCTGAGTTAACGGGGGCTAGCGGCCTATTTGGCTTACATTCTCGGCCCCAGGCAGTGCCGCACAGGCCTGGGCCACAAACTCACGCAGCAGGCGCAGCGCCGGGGTGAGCTGGCGCCGATCGGGCAGCACCATGTACAGCGGCACATGCTCGGTCTCCCAGTCAGGGCACAGCGCCACCAGCCTGCCCGCAGCCAGGTCATGGGCCACGTCGATCCAGGCCTTGTAGGCCACACCGCGCCCGGCCAGCGCCCAGCGCCGCACCACGTCGCCGTCGTTGGTCACATGGCCGCCCTGCACCCGCACGGCCAGTGGCTGGCCGTCGTGCGCAAAGGTCCAGCGGTGGTTCACCTCACCGCCCAGCATGAAGCACAGACAGTCGTGCTCCGCCAGCGCCTGTGGCGTGGCCGGCGTGCCGTGGGTGCGCAGGTAATCGGGTGATGCCACCAGCACGCGCCGGTTGTCGGGCGCCACCGGCAGCGCCACCAGGCTGGAGTCGCGCGGCTTGCCGTGGCGAAAGGCGGCGTCCACCGGCTCGCTGTACATATTGGCCATGCGGTCGGACAACGTAAGGCGGTACCGCACCTGCGGGTGCTGGTCCTGAAAATCCTCCAGCCAGGGCAGCAGCACATTGCGCCCCATGTCCGACGACGCGGCCAGCCGCAGCACGCCCTGCACCTGGTGGCGACCCGTACTCAGCGCCTGCTGGCCCTCGCCCAGGGTGGTGAGCGCCAGCCGAGCGTGCTCCAGAAACACCGACCCCTCGGGCGTTAGCCGCAGGCTGCGGGTGGAGCGCACCAGCAGGCTGGTGTGCAGCTCGGCCTCCAGCCGCTTGAGCGCGGCACTGGCTGCCGCCGGCGTGATGTCCAGCGCCCGTGCCGTGGCCGACAGGCTGCCGGTGTCCACGGTGCGCACAAAGATGTCCAGGTCTTGCAGGGCTTTCATTTTCAAATTTTATTTGAAAGCTGGTTCAATCCACACCCCATTTTTCTCATTGAGCATAAGACGGAAGATTCGCTCCTCTGTTCAATTTGCAAGGAAACCCAC
Source organism: Rhodoferax sp. ZS1R25 (assembly GCF_056521335.1). Lineage (NCBI taxonomy): Bacteria > Pseudomonadati > Pseudomonadota > Betaproteobacteria > Burkholderiales > Comamonadaceae > Rhodoferax > Rhodoferax sp. ZS1R25. Next base: position 2,157,255 of record NZ_JBWMAZ010000001.1, on the reverse strand, counting down.
CATGAAAGCCATCGGCTACCAGCATCCCCAGCCCCTCAGCACCGCCACCTCGCTGCAAGACATCACCCTGCCCACGCCTGTGGCCCAGGGGCATGACCTGCTGGTGGAAGTGCGCGCCGTCTCGGTCAACCCTGTGGACACCAAGGTGCGTGCCAGTGCCGCACCCGCTGCCGGCCAGGACTACAAGGTGCTGGGCTATGACGCCAGTGGCATCGTGCGCGCCGTGGGTTCGGACGTGACGCTGTTCAAGGAGGGCGACCGCGTGTACTACGCCGGCGCCATCCAGCGCCCCGGCACCAACAGCGAGCTGCACCTGGTGGACGAACGCATCGTGGGCCACATGCCCGCCAGCCTGGACTTTGCCCAGGCCGCCGCCCTGCCCCTGACCAGCATCACCGCGTGGGAATTGTTGTTTGACCGCCTGGGCGTGCAGCCCGGCAAAAAGCCCAACCCCAAGAGCCTGCTGGTGATTGGCGCGGCCGGTGGCGTGGGTTCCATCCTCGTCCAGCTGGCGCGCCGCCTCACGGCGCTCACCATCATCGGCACGGCCTCGCGCCCCGAGACGCAGGCCTGGGTCAAAGCGCTGGGTGCCCACCATGTGATTGACCACACCCAGCCGCTGACCGAGCAGTTGGCCCGCATCGGCATTGCGCAGGTGGACATCGTCATCAGCCTGACCCATACGGGCCAGCACCTGCCGCAGATTCTGGAGGCGCTGGCGCCGCAGGGCCAGTTTGGCCTGATTGATGACCTGCCCACGTTGGACGTGATGCCCTTCAAGCGCAAGGCCGCTTCGGTGCACTGGGAGATGATGTTTGCCCGCCCCATGTTCAACACGCCCGACCTGATCGCCCAGCACCACCTGCTCAACGAGGTGGCCCAGCTGGTGGACGCGGGCCTGGTGCGCACCACGCTGGCCGAAAACTTTGGCCGCATCAACGCCGACAACCTCAAGCGCGCGCATGCGCTGGTCGAGTCTGGCACGGCGCGCGGCAAGATGGTGCTGGAGGGCTGGAACTAAGTCCGCTATTGAATTAGGAGCTGCTGGCGCATATTCCACGCGGGCTAGAGGTCAACTTTATCGATAATCTTCTGCCACTGGGTATGTGCATAATGCGGGCGAGGGAGGCCCCATCTAGGGCAACACACCATGCAAGCAGATGTCTTCTCACTGGCGTCTATCCACGCGTCGCAGCGGCCCCCGGCCGCTCGGCGCTGGGCTGCGCGCCTGGGCCTGTGGATGGTGCTGGCGGCCGCAAGCTGCGCATGGGCCGAGCCACTGACCCTGGCGGTGTCGCGCTCCCCACTCTCCTTGCCGCTGTACGTCGCCCAGCAGAACGGCTACTTCAGCACCGAGGGGCTGGAAATCAAGTTCAACGAATGCATTGGCGGCCACCGCTGCCTGCGCCAGGTGCTGGAGGGCCATGCCGATGTGGCCACCGTGGGCGACCTGCCCGTGGTGATGAACAGCTTCTCCAGCAGCGACTACGCGGTGATTGGCACCTTCACCAAATCCAGCGATGACATCAAGCTCATTACCAATGCGCGCATGGGCATCAAAACACCCGCTCAGTTGGAAGGCAAGCGCATAGGCGCCATCAAGGGCACGGCCAGCGAGTATTTTCTGGAGCTCTACCTGCTGACCGCGGGTGTGGACCCGCAAGCCCTGACCGTGGTGGACGTGCAGCCCGAAGACATGGTGCAGGCGCTGCAGTCGGGCAAGGTGGATGCCATCTCGGTCTGGCAGCCCTATGGCTACCTGGCGCTCAAGGCCATGGGTGCAGGTGCCACGGTACTGCCCAGCGGCAGCGCCTACATCCAGAGCTTCAACCTGGTGAGCCACCGCAAGCTGGTGGGGGCCCGGGATGGTGCGCTGGCCAAGCTGCTGCGCGCCGTAGAGCGGGCCGAGCGTTTTATCCAGGAACAACCCGCAGACGCCAAGGCGGTGCTGATGCAGCGGCTGGCGATGGAGCACGAGTTTGTGGACACGGTGTGGCCCGGGCTGCGCTACCGGCTGGGGCTGGACCAGGCCCTGCTGGTCACCATGGAGGGTGAAGCCCGCTGGGCCCGCCGGGAGGGCCATGCCACAGGCCCGCTCAAACCCAACTTTTTGCAGTTGGTGCACAGCGCACCGCTGCGCGGCATCAAACCCGAGGCTGTGGCCACTCTGCACTAAACACCCATGAAACTGCGCAGCCTGCTATTCAGTACCAGCTTGGTGTCGGTGGCCGTGGGCCTTGTCGCGACGCTGGTGGCGCTCAGCGCGGTGCACGAGGAAAACCGCACCAGCGCCGTGCGCACCCAGGCGCAGGAAGCCTCGCACGAAGTCACCGGCCTGTTGGTATTGACCCAGGAGTACGCCCGCCATGCCGAATCGCGCACTGCGGAACAGTGGCACCAGCGCCACGCCACCATCGCCGAGTTACTGGGCAACGGCGAGCCCACCCTGGACGAAGACCCGGGGCTGACCGAACTGCGCAACGTGAGCCAGGCCCTGCCCGAGCTCTTTGAAGCCCTGGAAAAAATCCCCCAGGACGATAGACCGTTCAATGTGCGGCGCAAGGAAGTGCTGATGGACCAGCTGCTCACCAGCACCCAGGCCATGAGCGACTACGCCTACCAGTGGTTCCAAAGCGCCACCGTAGCCCGGCGTGCGGCCGACAAAAAGTTCCAGTTCGTGGCGTTTTCCACGCTGGCGACCATGTTGCTGATCTTGGTATCACTGGTGCTGCTGGTGCACCGGCGCGTGCTGCGCCCGCTGCGGCGACTGGATGAAGCCACTGCCGCGGTGACCAAAGGCGACATGTCCCAGCGCCTGGTCAGCCAGACCAACGACGAACTGGGGGATCTGTCACGGCGCTTCGGCAGCATGACGCAGACCCTGGCCTATAACCGCCAACAGTTGCAAGACTCCGCCAAGCGCTTGCGCCTCATCACCGACAACATGCCCAGCCTGATCGCCTACATCGACCGTGATCAGCGCTACCAATTTATCAACGCTTATTTCCAGGAACTGCTGGCGATAGACCCCGGCGACCTGGTGGGCAAACGGGTGGCGGACGCACTGGGCCCCACCAACTATGCCTCGCTGCAGCCCCACCTGCAGGCGGCACTGGCGGGCGAGCGTCAACACTTTGAACGTGTGAACACCGTGCGTGGCAAGGCTGTGTGCCTGCTGACCGACTACATCCCGGATTTCAATGAGGCGGGTGAGGTCATTGGCATCTTTGCGACCGCCAAGGACATCACCGAACTCAAGGCCATCCAGCGCGCCTACGCCCAGGGCGAGGAGCGCCTGCGCGCCATCACCAACAACATTCCCGCCATGGTGGGCCACTTTGATGCGCAGGAACGCTGTCTGTTTGCCAATGACACGATACTGAAGCTGCAGGGCATCGACAGCAAGGATGCGACCCAACACACCCTGCGTTCCGGCCTGCGCGAAGACAGCTACGCCCAGCACCAACCCTATGTGCAGCGCGCACTGCAAGGTGAAGTCTGCGGCTTTGAGGGCCACATCCAGCGTAACGGACAGGACGCCTACTTCCAGGCCCACCTGGTGCCAGACATGGGCCCGCAGGGCGAGGTGCAGGGCTTCTACCTGATGTCCTTCGACATCACCAAGGTGCGCCGTGCCGAACAGGAGCGCAAGCGCAGTGAGCTGCGGCTGCGCCAAATCACCGATAACCTGCCCGTACTGATCTCCTACATGGATGGAGACGGTGTGGTGCAGTTTGCCAACGAAACGTTCCGCACCTGGCTGGGCGCTGACCCGCAGGCGATGGTGGGCCGCAATATCCGCGACATTGTGGGTGCTGAGGTGTACGAGCCGCGCCGCCCCTACCTCGAGCGCGCCTTGCGCGGCCAGCGCGTGCAGTACGAGGCCGAAACCACCGCCTTGGGCGTCACACGCAGCCTGACCACCAGCTACATTCCCGAGGTGGACAGCGATGGCACCGTGCTCGGTGTCTACACGCTCAGTACCGACATCTCGGCCATCAAAGCCTACGAGCGGCAGCTGCAGGCGCTGGCAAGGTTTGACACCCTCACCGGCCTGCCCAACCGGCTGCAGTTCAACGAGAAGATGGCCGAGGCGCTGGAGCGTGCTGAACGCTCCAAAGACGGGCTGGCCCTGATGTTTCTGGATGTGGACCGCTTCAAGTCCGTCAATGACACGCTGGGCCATGCCATGGGCGATGCGGTGTTACGTGAATTTGCCAAGCGCCTGCAGGCCAACGTACGCCAGGTCGACCTGGTGGCCCGGCTAGGGGGCGACGAGTTTGTGGTGATTCTGGAAGGGCTGCACAGCGGTGACGAAGCAGCCGCCGTGGCATGCAAGATTGTGGAGGCCGCGGCCGTTCCCATGGACCTGGATGGCCGGCCGCTTCTGGTCACCACCAGTGTTGGCGTCGCGTTCCATGACCCGACCAGCCCTGCGATCACCGTGCCCCAACTCTTGGCCCGTGCTGACGAAGCGCTGTACGATGCCAAGGCCGCAGGACGCGATACTTTTCACATGGCATGAACTGGTTCTCCACCTTCCGTTTTCCCCGCCTGACCGCACTGATCGTGGCGTGGGCCTGTGGCTGTGCGCTGGCCGCCCCGCTGAACCTGGCGGTGTCCAGCGGCCCCGTGTCGCTGCTGGTGTACGCGGCCGAAGGCAATGGCTACTTCAAGAGCGAGGGGATAGAACTGAATCTGGTGGAGTGCAGCAGCGGGCGCAGTTGCCTGAAGCTGTTGACCGATGGCGCCGTCGACCTGGCGACGGCTGCAGATGTCGTGGTCGCGATCAACAGTTTTGCGCGGCCCGACCTGGCCATTTTGGGCACCCTGAGCGCTTCGTCGCACCAAATCAAACTGATCGCACGGCGCAGCGCCGGCATTGCCACACCCGAGCAGGTGCGTGGCAAACGCCTGGCCACGGTGCAAGGCACATCGGCCCAGTATTTTCTGGACAGCTGGCTGTTGTTCCATGGGATCGAGAGCCGCATGGTCCAACACATCTTTTTGCCACCCGACGAGCTGGGGCTGGTGCTGCAGCTCAAGGACGTAGATGCCGTGGCGATCTGGGAGCCGCTGGCCTCCAACGCCATGAAGCTGCTGGGCGACGACGCCCTGGCGCTGCCCAACCCGCGGGTGTACACCCAGCACTTCAACCTGGTCAGCACCCGGGGCGCGGTGGCTGCGCGCCGGGCAGAGATGGTCAAGGTGCTGCGGGCGCTGGCCCGCGCCCAGCAATTCATTCGCGAGCAACCGGATGCTGCAGCGCAGATACTGGCGCGGCGGCTGAACCTGGACAGCGCTGCGGCCCAGGCCCAGATGAAAGAGCAGGACTACCGCGTGCGGCTGGACCAGTCCCTGGTCAGCACCCTGAGCAGCCAGCTGCGCTGGGCGGTACGCGAAGGCCATGCCAAACTAGACGCTGAGCTGCCCAACCCCCTGCGCTTGATAGAGCCCGCGCTGCTGCGCGAAGCCGCCCCGTCGGCCGTGGACCCTATCAAATAAGCGATAGCACTAGACCGACGCGCCGACCACCTCGTTGGCCGTGCGAAACGCCTCCACCGACGCAGGCACGCCGCAATAGATCGCCGCGTGCAGCAGCACTTCCTGAATTTCGGTCGCAGTCGCGCCGTTGTTCAGCGCGCCGCGGACGTGGCCCTTGAGTTCGTTTTGTTTGCCGAGCGCCGTGAGCATGGCCACGGTGACCAGGCTGCGGGTTTTCAAATCCAGCCCAGGGCGCTGCCAGGTATCGCCCCAGGCGGCACGGTTGATGTGGTCCTGGATGGGCTGGGTAAAGGCCGTGGTGTTGGCGATGGCCGCGGCCACAAACGCTTCACCCATCACCTGCTTGCGGGTGGTCAAGCCTTGGTCATAGGCCGATGAGGGGGAGGACGCGGACAAAGGTGTAGGCACGGCGGTCATAGAGGGTCCGGGAAAAAGCAACATGGTAGCTGCGCCGGATACAAGTCGTTTAGACTGATGAGGCAAAAAAAGACGGAGCTTGCATGCCAGCGAATGTGCAGGAATTTGGAGCCCCGCCGCCCGCCAAAACCACCAGTACGTCCGCCCCTCTTTCCGAACGGCGACAACTGCTATGGCTGGCAGCGGCAGTGGTCGTGGTATCGGCCGGCCTCATCGCCGGGGTACTGGCCTACCTGCGTGAGGAGGCCATTGACACAGCCGAGCGGCTGACCAACTCCTTTGCCCAGGTCATCGAAGAACAGACCACGCGCACGCTGCAGTCGGTTGACCAGAACCTGCAAATCACCGCCACCAAGTTGGCCCAGATGGGAGCGGCAGGCACGCTGAACGAAGCGTCCGCCAACCAACTGCTGCGCGACCAATTGCAATCCATGCCTTTTGCCCGCGGGCTACGCGTGACCGATGCGCAAGGCCGCATCATCCACGGCTCGGGTGTGGACCACCTGGATGCCGATCTGTCAGACACTGCATATTTCAAGGCCCTGCAGGCCGCGCCCCAAACCCCATTCCTCGTCAGCGCACCGGTCAAAAGCCGCCTCGATGGCTTGTGGCTGATACCGGCGGCCAGGCCCTTGTTGGGCGCAGACGGCGCCTTTGCCGGCACGGTCGTCGCGGCCATCGATCCGCTGTATTTTGACAAGCTGTGGCAGTCGATTGACCTGGGTGCAAACGGATCGGTCACGTTGTTCCGCAAGGACGGCGTGTTGATGGCGCGAAGCCCCTTCCACGAGTCCAGCATGGGCAAAAATTTTGCCAGCAACACGGTGTTTGTGGACTACCTGCCCAAAAGCGCCTCGGGCCAATTGCAGACCATCAGTGGCGTAGACGGCGTCTCGCGCCTTTTTGCCTACCGCACGCTGTCGGCCCAGCCGGAACTGCTTGTCATCGTCGGGCAGTCGTTCGAACTGGTTCTCAAACCCTGGCGCAAGCTGGCCCTGCTGGCCTTTGCGATCTGGCTGGCGGCCGCCATCGCGATTGCGCTGATGTGCCATTTTCTTGGCCGGGCCTGGCGGCAGAAAGCCCTGGTGCAGGCCGAGGCCGCTCAGGCGGCCGAAAGGCTGCGGCTGGCTACCGACGCGGCCGAAATCGGCGTCTGGGACTGGGACGTCACCCGCGCCGACCAGTGGTTCGCCAGCCCCACTTACTTCACGATGCTGGGCTACGAACCTTCGGAGGGGATGGCTGACCGGGCGCAATGGATCGCCCGCCTGCACCCCGACGACCGCGAGGGCGTCAACAGTCACATACAGGCCGTGCTGGGGGGAGCCGACATACCCTACCAGTACGAGGCCCGCATGCTGCACGCCAATGGCAGCTATCGTTGGGTCCGCGTGGTGGGGCGTGTGCTCGCCTTCGATGCCCATGGCAAAGCCAGCCGCTTGATAGGTGTGCGCATGGACATCACCGAGCGCAAGCACGCGGAAGAGGCCCTGCGCCAGAGCGAAGACAACCTGGCGATCACGCTGCAATCCATTGGTGACGCCGTCATCGCCACCGATGCCGCGGGCTTCATCACCCGCATGAACACCACGGCCGAGCGCCTGACGGGCTGGGCCCTGCAAGAAGCCCAGGGCCAGCCGCTGACGGACGTGTTCCACATCGTCAACGCCAAGACGCGCATGCTGGCCGTGGACCCCGTGCACCTGGTCATGCAGAAAGGCGAAGTGGTGGGCCTGGCCAACCATACGGCGCTGCTGGCCCGTGACGGCCAGGAGTACCAGATCTTCGACAGCGCGGCCCCCATACGCGACCGCACAGGGCAGATCGTGGGCGTGGTGCTGGTCTTCAGCGATGTGACCGAGCAGTACCGGGTGCGCGAGGAACTGGCCACGACCATGGACCTGATGGAGCGGACCAACGCGTTAGCCAGAGTCGGTGGCTGGCAGGTGGATGTGCGGACCCGTCAGCTCACCTGGTCCTTGCAGACCTTCCGGCTGCATGAGGTGGAGCCGCCGATATCCCCGGACATCGAGGGCGCAATGAACTTTGTTGCCGAGCATGCGCGCCCGCAGATACAGGCTGTGGTGCAGGCGGCTTTCGAACACGGCACTCCCTGGGATATCGAGCTGCCGCTCATCACCGCCAAAGGCCGGCACTTCTGGGCGCGGGTGCAGGGTTTTGCCGAGGTGGACGACGAGGGCAAGCCGACGCGCTTACTGGGGACGTTTCACGACATCACGGAGCGGCGCCAGGCACAGGCATCGGTGCTGCACAGCGAAAGCCGCTACCGCGCGCTGTTCGAATATGCGCCGGACGGCATCCTGATCGCCGATGCGCAGAGCAATTATCTGGACGCCAACGCCAGCGCCTGCCGCATGCTGGGCTACACGCGTGAAGAGCTGATCGGGCTGCACGCCTCCGACATCGTGCTTCCATCCGAGGTGCCACACATTGAGTCCGCGCTGGGCACCATCACCAAGCAGGAAGACTACCACCGTGAATGGCAGTTCCGGCGCAAGGATGGCAGCATGTTCCCAGCCGAGGTCATCGCCACGCAGATGCCGGACGGCAACCTGATGGGCATCATCCGCGATGTATCTGAACGCAAGCGCTCCGAGGCGACGATGCACGAAGCCATGGTGCACACCCAGACCATTCTGGACAACATCGTGGACGGCGTCGTAACCTTCAACGCCCAGGGCATCGTCGAGTCTTTCAACCAGGCGGCCAGCGCGATTTTTGGCTATGCACCGCAGGACATCATCGGATGCAGTGCGGCCATGCTGATCAGCGATCCGGACGCGCATTTTGAGGAAGACTACCTGCGCTACCGCTTCAGCTCGGAACGAACTGGCATTGCGAACCTCTCACGCGAGGTGCAGGGCCGACGCAAGGACGGCAGCCTGTTCCCCATCCACCTGTCGGTATCGCGCATCTTCCGCAACGATCTGGTCCACCTGATCGCCATCGTGCGCGACATCACGCAGCAGCGCCACGACGAAGAGGAAATCCGCCGCCTGGCCTTCTTCGACCCACTAACCGGCCTGCCGAACCGCCGCCTGCTGATGGACCGCCTGAAACAGGCCATGGCCACATCGGCGCGCACTGGCAAGCATGGCGCGCTGATGTTCCTGGACCTGGACCACTTCAAGCAGCTCAACGACACGCAGGGCCACGACGTGGGCGATCTGCTGCTGCAGCAGACCGCTGCCCGCCTGACGGCCTGTGTGCGCGACGACGACAGCGTGGCCAGACTGGGTGGCGACGAGTTTGTCGTCTTGCTCGAAGCCCTGAGCGCCAACAGCCATGAGGCGGCCCAACAGGCCGAGGCCATTGCCACCAAGTTGTTGGACGCGTTCAAGACGCCCTACAGCCTGAACAACTACAGCCACGAAGGTACGACCAGCATCGGCATTGTGGTGTTCATGGGCGACCTCGACTCCATGGACGACCTGCTGAAGAAGGCCGACCTGGCCATGTACCAGGGCAAGTCTGCCGGCCGCAACACCGCTCGCTTCTTCGACCCCGCCATGCAGGCGGCCGTGGCCGAACACGACTCCCTGGAGAAGGACCTGCGCCGCGGCATTGCGATGCGCGAGTTCGTGCTGCACTACCAGATCCAGGTCAACGGCGAAGGCCAGACCATTGGCGCCGAGGCGCTGGTGCGCTGGAACCACGTGCGCAAAGGCCTGGTCACCCCCGCGCACTTCATTGCACTGGCCGAGCAGACTGGTTGCATTCTGGCGCTGGGTCAGCAGGTGCTGGAAGCCGCCTGCGCGCAGCTGGCGGTATGGGCCGACCAGCCCGACCGCGCAGCGTGGACCCTGGCGGTCAATGTCAGCGCATCGCAGTTCGCGCAGGCTGCATTTGTTGGCAACGTGTCGCACGCACTGGCGCAGACGGGAGCCAACCCCAGGCTGCTGAAGCTGGAACTGACCGAAAGCATCCTGGTGCACGATGTTGACGACGTCATCGTCAAGATGGCGGCGCTCAAGGACATCGGCGTGGGCTTCTCGCTCGATGATTTCGGCACCGGCTATTCGTCGCTGTCTTACTTGAAGCGGCTGCCGCTGGACCAGCTAAAGATCGACCAGTCGTTTGTGCGCGATGTGCTGACCGACCCCAGCGACGCCGTCATCGCCCGCACCATCCTGGCCCTGGGTCACAGTCTGGGTTTGACGGTCATTGCAGAGGGCGTGGAGACCGAAGGCCAGCATGCGTTTCTGGCAGAGGCTGGGTGTGATGCGTTCCAGGGGTACTACTTCGGACGGCCTGGGCCGGAGGAGGCGCTGGGATAACTGGCGCAAAAGCCCAACCCGGATACCCGGGCTGGGCGCCCTCCTCTACGTCGAGCTCAGAGATCGAACCGATCCAAGTTCATCACCTTGGTCCACGCGGCGACAAAGTCCGCGACAAACTTCTGCTGGCCGTCCGCGCTGGCGTAGACCTCCGCATAGGCGCGCAGCACCGAGTTGGAGCCGAAGACCAGATCGGCACGGGTGCCGGTGTACTTCACTGCGCCAGTCTTGCGATCCCGGCCCTCAAACACTTCGCCCTCGCCGTCAACCGCCTTCCACACCGTACCCATGTCGAGCAGGTTGACGAAGAACACATTGCTGAGCACGCCCACCTGGTCGGTGAACACGCCGTGCTTGCTGCCATCGGCATTCGCACCCAACACGCGCAGGCCACCGACCAGCGCGGTCAGCTCGGGGGCTGTCAGCGTCAACAACTGGGCACGGTCGAGCAACAGCGCTTCGGTTGCGGCACCCATAGCACCCTTCTTGTAGTTGCGGAAACCATCGGCCGCAGGCTCCAGCGCGGCGAACGACTCCGCATCGGTTTGCGCTTGCGTCGCGTCCACACGGCCCGGCGCAAACGGCACTTCGACCGCAACACCCGCCGCCTTGGCGGCCTGCTCCACGCCCACACTTCCTGCCAGCACGATCACGTCGGCCAGCGACACCTTGCCGGATGCCTTTTGAATTTCCTGCAGTTTAGCCAGCGCAGTGATGGCGATCTTGTTGACGTCCCAATCCTTTTGTGGTGCCAGCGCCAGGCGCGCGCCGTTGGCGCCGCCGCGCTTGTCGCCGCCGCGGAAAGTAGAGGCCGAAGCCCACGCGACAGACACCAGTTCCGAGATCGACAGACCGGAGGCGGCGATCTTGGTCTTGATGTCCGCAATGTCTGCCGCCGTGGGTTTGAGCGTAGCAACGGGCAGCGGGTCTTGCCAGATCAAATCTTCCTTCGGCACTTCGGGGCCAAGGTAGCGCGCCTTGGGGCCCATGTCGCGGTGGGTCAGCTTGAACCAGGCGCGGGCGAAAGCTTCGGCGAAGGACTGTGGGTCGTCGTGGAACTTCTTGGAGATCTTGCCGAACTCGGGGTCGAAGCGCAACGTCAAGTCGGTAGTCAGCATCGTGGGTTTGTGGAACTTGCCCGCAATGTGCGCGTCGGGGATGATGTCCGGCGCGTCCTTGGCGACCCACTGCTTGGCGCCTGCGGGCGAGTGCGTCAACTCCCATTCGAACTTGAACAGGTTCTCGAAGAAGTTATTGCCCCACTGCGCGGGCGTGGTGGTCCAGGTGACTTCCAGGCCGCTGGACACCGTGTCTTTTCCGTGGCCTTGGCCAAAGCTGCTGTTCCAGCCCAGGCCTTGCGCTTCGATGCCAGCGCCTTCAGGTTCTGCGCCTTTGTGCGACTCGGGTGCAGCACCGTGGGCTTTGCCGAAGGTGTGTCCGCCGGCGATCAGCGCGACGATTTCTTCGTCGTCCATCGCCATGCGGTAGAAAGTGGTGCGGATGTCTTTGGCCGCGGCCAGGTAGTCGCCGCTGGCGTTGGGGCCTTCGGGGTTGACGTAGATCAGGCCCATGTGGGTGGCGGCCAGGTTCTTGTCCAGTTCGCCTTCGCCCTTGTTGCGATCAAATGCAGCGCCGTTGGGAGCGCTGAAGCGCTTGTCGGCGGCCAACCAGGAGGTCTCAGAACCGAAATTCACATCCATGTCGGGTTCCCACACGTCTTCGCGGCCACCGGCAAAGCCAAAGGTGCGAAAACCCATGGATTCCAGCGCCACGTTGCCGGCCAGGATGAACAGGTCGGCCCAGGAAATCTTTTGGCCGTATTTCTGCTTGATCGGCCACAGCAGGCGGCGCGATTTGTCGATGTTGACGTTGTCGGGCCAGGAATTCAGCGGCGCAAAACGCTGCTGCCCGCGCCCACCGCCGCCGCGACCATCGTCGGTGCGGTAAGTGCCGGCACTGTGCCAGGCCATGCGGACGAACTGCGGGCCGTAGTGGCCAAAGTCGGCGGGCCACCAGTCCTGGCTGTCGGTCATCAGTTTGACCAGATCGGCCTTCAGCGCGGCGTAGTCGAGCTTCTTGAATTCTTCGGCGTAATTGAACTTTTCGCCCAGGGGGTTGGATTTGTTGCCGTGCTGGTTCAACAGGTCCACGCGCACCTGCTTGGGCCACCAATCCTTGTTGGTAGTGCCGCCACCGGCTGCGTGGTGGAACGGGCACTTGGCTTCTGTCGTCATGGGTCTGTCTCCTGGGGTTGGGGGTAATGAACTGACGAGGGCCAGTGTAGATTTTCAATGCCTATCGATCAAGAAGGATTTATTAATTGAATCTATAGTGAAGTCCAATCCGCGTAACGCGTCGATCCATGGGCCTTACGATGCCACCAGGAGACAACCATGACAACCGCCACAACCCGCTATCCCCTGCCCGACCTCAACACCCTGCCCGACGACATCCGGACCAAGATTCTGGAGGTGCAGGAGAAGTCCGGCTTCGTGCCCAATGTGTTTCTGGCGTTTGCGCGCCGTCCGGCCGAGTGGCGCGCGTTCTTCGCGTACCACGACGCGCTGATGCTGCGCGCCGAGAGCAGCCTGACCAAGGGCGAGCGCGAGATGATCATCACGACCACCAGCGCGGCCAACCACTGCCTGTACTGCGTGGTGGCCCACGGCGCGATCCTGCGCATCTACGAGAAGAAGCCATTGGTGGCCGACCAGGTGGCCGTGAACTACCGCAAGGCCGACATCACGCCCCGCCAGCGGGCCATGTTGGACTTTGCAATGAAGGTCTGCACGGACAGCCACACGGTAGAAGACGCTGACTTTGACGCGCTGCACGCGCACGGCTTTGACGACGAAGACATCTGGGACATTGCGGGCATCACTGCCTTCTTTGGCCTCTCCAACCGCATGGCCAATGTGACCAGCATGATGCCCAACCCCGAGTTTTACCTGCTGGGCCGGGTACCGAAGGCCAAATAGGCACCTAGACCCCGTCCGCATTGCGCGAGTAGCTCCTGAATCGATAGCAAAACTGCCGCCACGGCTTGCCCCAGAAGGCAGCAGGGACGGCGGGCTTCCCTACAATCACGCCATGGCCATCCCGCAAACCTTCATCCAGGAACTGATCGCGCGTACCGACGTGGTGGAGATCGTGGGCCGCTATGTGCAGCTCAAGAAGGGTGGTGCCAATTTCATGGGCCTGTGTCCCTTCCATGGCGAGAAGTCGCCCTCGTTCTCGGTCAGCCCCACCAAACAGTTCTACCACTGCTTTGGCTGCGGCAAGAACGGCAACGCCATCAGCTTTTTGATGGACCACGCGGGCATGACCTTCATTGAAGCGGTGAAGGACCTGGCCGGCCAGTACGGCATGGTGATTCCCGAGGAAGAAGGCAGCCCACAGGACCGCGCCCGCGCCCAGGAGCAGCGGCAAAAACAAAACACCCTGACCAGCGTGCTGGAGAAAGCGTGTGACGCCTACAAGCGGGGCCTGAAAGAATCGCCGTGCGCCATCGACTACTTCAAGGGCCGCGGCCTGTCGGGCGAAGTCGCCAAGCAATTCGGCCTGGGCTATGCCCCCGAAGGCTGGCGCAGCCTGGCCAGCATCTTCCCGCAATACGACGACCCGCTCTTGGTAGAGAGCGGCCTGGTCATCCTGCACGAGGCAGAAAACGGCGGCGAGGAAAAGCGCTACGACCGCTTTCGCGACCGCGTGATGTTCCCCATCCGCAATATCAAAGGCGAGTGCATCGGCTTTGGGGGCCGCGTGCTGGGCGACGAAAAGCCCAAATACCTCAACTCCCCCGAAACCCCGGTGTTCAGCAAGGGCCGCGAGCTCTATGGCCTGTTCGAGGCGCGCAGCTCCTTGCGCGAGCATGGTTATGTGCTGGTCACCGAAGGCTACATGGACGTGGTGGCGCTGGCGCAGCTGGGCTTTCCCAACGCGGTGGCCACGCTGGGCACGGCCTGCACCAACGAGCATGTGCAAAAGCTGTTCCGCTTCACCGACTCGGTGGTGTTCAGCTTTGACGGCGACGCCGCAGGCCGCCGCGCCGCTCGCAAGGCGCTTGACGGCGCCCTGCCCTTTGCCACCGACGTGCGCAGCATCAAGTTCCTGTTCCTCCCCGCCGAACACGACCCCGACAGCTTTATCCGCGCCCATGGCAAAGAGGCGTTTGCCGACTACGTGTCCAAGGCCACACCGCTGAGCCGGTTTTTGGTCGAGGCGGCCCAGGAAGGCTGCGACTTGGCCACTGCCGAAGGCCGCGCCCACCTGTCCAGCAACGCCAAGCCGCTGTGGACACAGCTGCCCGAAGGTGCGCTAAAGCTGCAGTTGCTGGCCGAAATCGCCAGCCTGGTCCAGCTCAATAGCACCGAGTTGGGTGCGCTGTGGGCCAGTACTGCCGCCAAACCGGCCACCGAGCCACAGCGCCGTAAAACGGCCCCGCCGCCCCAGTACGACGGCGCGCCCGACGACGGTCACTTTGCTTACGAAGAGCCCGCCGAGCCCTGGATTCCACAGGAAGAGTGGAAAAAGAAAACCGACTGGAAAAAAGAGGGCTGGACCCCGCGCAGCGGCAAATGGGAAGGCAAAGGCGGCGGCCGCTTTCCCCCACGTGAGCCGCGCCCCAGCGGCCCACGCGCCAAGATTGACAGCCGCGCCGACCACGCCGCACGCATTTTGCTGAGCCATAGCGAGTTGTGGGAAGTGCTGTCCAGCGAAGACCATGGCCTGCTGTGCGAGCTGCCCTCACCGCATGGCGATCTGTTTATCTGGCTGGAAAGCCAACTCCACGAGCACGGCCCGGTGTCTCGGGGAACGTTGCGCGAGACAATCGTGGGTCACCCGGCCGAAGACCTGGCGATGCGCCTGCTGGCCGGCCCCAGCGTGGCCACGGAGCCGCTGGCCGAATCGGGGCCCGAACTGCGCGATCTGGTCAACCGCATGCTGATTGACCGCATCAAGGAACAGGAAACCGAGGCCATCGCGGCCTCCGCCCACGACGCCAGCGCTCTGCAGCGCTACCGGGAGCTGCAGCTGCGCCGCAAACAGCTGGAGTTGGCCGTGCAGCCCAACGCGGCGGCTTAACACAAAAATTGAATAAATCCGATTCCCCACTATAATGCTGGATTGTTTCGGCAAGAGCGACAGCAGCACCTCCGGGCCAGGCCAACCGTTGACACTAGTTCACGACCGGCCACCTTACCGCAAGGACTGCATTCCAAATGATCGCCCTCCCTTCTTGCCATTGGGGAATAACCTTCCCTGTCTTGCCACCTACTTCGCCTGTCGCGTGACGTAGCTGGTTCCTGTTCTGTTTGCCAGTTTTTTTGTTGTCCTGAGGTTTTTGCATGCCCGCTTCAAAATCCGCCAAGCCCGTCCAGCCTGCCAGCAAGTCCGCGTCGAAGACCGAAAAGAAAGCCTCCTCCGTGCCCGCATCCAAATCCAAAGCCGACCTCCTTGCCGCTGCTGACGAGTTACTGAAGAAAAAGAAACCCGGACGCCCTGCCAAGGCGGCCGCTGCCGAGTCCGACGCACCCGCCAAGGCCACGACGGGCGCCAAGCGCGGCCGCAAGCCCAAGGCAGCGGCCGAGTCATCCGGTGGTGGTGACGACATGGACATGTCGGACATCGAAGCAGACTTGGCCGGAGAGCCGGTTGTCACCCCGGGCGAGAAGGTCAAGCCCCTGCGCATGAAGATCAGCAAGGCGAAAGAACGCGCCTTGATGAAGGAATTTGGCCTGGACGAAACCGTCCTGTCTGAAGAAGACATGGCCAAGCGCCGTGCGCGCCTCAAATCCCTGATCACGCTGGGCAAAACCCGCGGCTACCTGACCCACGGCGAAATTTCCGACCACTTGCCCGACAAGCTGGTCGACGCCGAAACGCTGGAAGTCGTGATCTCCATGTTGAACGACATGGGTGTGGCTGTTTACGAACAAACCCCCGACGCAGAAACCCTGCTGCTGAACAACAACGTATCGACGTCCGCCACGGTGGAAGAAGCCGAAGAAGAAGCCGAAGCGGCTTTGTCGACGGTGGACAGCGAGTTCGGCCGCACCACCGACCCCGTGCGCATGTACATGCGCGAAATGGGCACGGTAGAACTGCTGACCCGCGAAGGCGAAATTGAAATCGCCAAGCGCATCGAAGGCGGCCTGATGGCGATGATGGAGGCGATCTCCGCCTCCCCCGCGACCATCGCCGAAATCTTGCGCCTGGGTGAAGACATCCGCGAAGGCAAGGTCGTTATCACCACCATCGTGGACGGCTTCTCCAACCCGAACGAGGCCGACGACTACGTGGCCGAAGAAGACTTTGACGAGTTCGACGAAGCCGACGATGACGACGGCAAGGGCGGCTCCAAGGCGCTGACCAAGAAGCTCGAAGAGCTGAAAAAGCAGGCGCTGGAACGCTTCGACAAAATGCGTGAGCTGTTCGAAAAAGTCCACAAGGTCTATGACAAGGAAGGCTACGGCACCCCGGCCTACGTGAAGGCCCAGAGAGCGCTGAGCGAAGAGCTGATGACCATCCGCTTCACCGCCAAGGCGATTGAAAAGCTGTGCGACATGGTGCGCGGCCAGGTGGACGATGTACGCAAGAAAGAGCGCGAGCTGCGCCGCATCATTGTGGACAAGTGCGGCTACCCGCAAGAGCACTTCATCGCTGACTTCAGCGGCCGCGACAAGAATGGCAACAAGATTGCCTCCAACCTGCTGAACCTCAAGTGGATCGAAAAGCAGGCCGCCTCCGGCAAGCCATGGGCTGCGGTCATGGGCCGCAACATTCCGCCGGTGCAAGACCTGCAGCAAAAGCTGATGGACCTGCAAGCCCAGGTGGTGGTGCCTTTGGACCAGCTCAAGGACATCAACAAGCGCATGAACGAGGGCGAGTACTCGTCCCGCGCGGCCAAGAAGGAAATGATCGAGGCCAACTTGCGCCTGGTGATCTCGATTGCCAAGAAGTACACCAACCGCGGTCTGCAATTCCTGGATCTGATCCAGGAAGGCAACATCGGTTTGATGAAGGCGGTGGACAAGTTCGAATACCGCCGCGGCTACAAGTTCTCGACCTACGCCACCTGGTGGATTCGCCAGGCCATCACCCGCTCCATCGCGGACCAGGCGCGCACCATCCGTATCCCGGTGCACATGATCGAAACCATCAACAAGATGAACCGCATCAGCCGCCAGCATCTGCAGGAGTTCGGTTTTGAGCCCGATGCATCGGTCTTGGCCGAGCGCATGGAGATCCCGGAAGACAAGATCCGCAAGATCATGAAGATCGCCAAAGAGCCGATCTCGATGGAAACGCCGATCGGTGACGATGATGACAGCCACCTGGGCGACTTCATCGAAGACAGCGCCAACACAGCGCCTATGGAAGCCGCGATGCAGGCAGGTCTGCGCGACGTGGTCAAGGACATCCTGGACAGCCTGACGCCCCGCGAAGCCAAGGTGCTGCGCATGCGCTTCGGTATCGAGATGACCTCCGACCACACCCTGGAAGAAGTCGGCAAGCAATTCGACGTGACGCGCGAACGCATCCGCCAGATCGAAGCCAAGGCGCTGCGCAAGCTCAAGCACCCCAGCCGCTCGGACAAGCTGCGCAGCTTCACCGATACGCTGTAAAGCCCGCCGGCTTTTACAAGCCATTTAGCGCCCCAGCCCACATGGAATGTGCGCGGGGCGCTATTTTTTTGATAGTACTTTTGTATTGCTACCCAATGGCCAACGATCAACCCTACCAACTTGCCGGCGTCATGGGCTGGCCCGTCGCCCACTCGCGCTCACCGGTCATTCACACGCACTGGATTGAAGAGCACCGCCTGCGCGGTGCCTATGTGTTGCTGCCCGTGCAGCCCGACACTATTGAACAGGCCTTGCGCGCCCTGCCCACCCTGGGTTTTGCCGGTTGTAACCTGACCATCCCGCACAAGGTGGCGGCCATGGCCATCGTGGACCACTTGGAGCCACTGGCCCAGCGCATTGGTGCAGCCAACACCATCGTGGTTGGCGCAGACGGATCACTCACCGGCCGCAACACCGACGCCTTCGGCTTCATCCAGAGCCTGCGCGATGCCGCCCCGGCCTGGCGCGCGGATGCCGGCCCCGCCTGCGTGATGGGTGCAGGGGGCGCGGCCCGGGCCGTGATTGCAGGTTTGCTGGACGAGGGCGCCAGCGAAATTCGCTTGAGCAACCGCAGTGACGCCAAGGCCCTAGACATGGCACAGGAGTTTGGTCCGCTGGTACGCGCCGTACCCTGGGCCGAACGCCATGAAGCATTGACTGATGTGGCCCTATTGGTTAACACCACCAACCAGGGCATGCACGGCCAGCCTGCGCTGGATTTGGCGTTGCACGCCCTGCCCTCCAGCGCACTGGTGTCGGACATCGTGTACGTGCCGCTGGAAACCCCACTGCTCACCGCTGCGAAGGCCCGTGGCAACACCACGGTCAACGGCTTGGGCATGTTGCTGAACCAGGCACGCCCAGCCTTTGAAGCCTGGTTTGGCGTATTGCCCGCGATTTCGCCAGCGCTGCTGGCCAAGGTGACTGCGACCTTCTAACGAAGGCCTTCAGAGATTGGCCTTGGCCGAGCGCTCGCGCACAAAGCCAAAGGCAAACTGCAGCACCTCTTCGAGCGACAGCTCAATGGCATGGCGCTCCTGCTCGGTCAGGTAGAACATCATGTCGACATCGTGGCGCACATAGCGTGCGGGCAGGCGATTCAGCGCCACACAGGCCGCATCGGCCAGCATATCGTTGGTGAAATCCTCAAACATGGGCGCGCGGCGCACCACTTCTTCGAAGACCAGGCGCTCGTAATAGTTGTGAACTTGCTCAAAGTTGAAATTCATTCCAGTCTCCAGATAGGGCTCGCCTGTGGGCCTCGACACGCTGAACTTAGCATCTCCCCGAAGGGCTGGCAAGAGCATCCGCACGGGTCTGAAAATGGTGTTTTTGAGGGTTAGCCCCCGAAAAATGAGCGCCACCAGCTATGAAACTTGTAGCAGCCAGAAATCTGCGATATAGTTTCCCCTCATTTCAGCGGTTCGTGCCATTGCGCACAACCAGTCATGGTCTAGACAAAGGGTAAGGTAATGAGTGCAAAAGAAACGGTCGCTGTGGGTCAATTGCTGGGATTGCTGGAATCCCGCTACGCGATTCGTGTTTTGTGGGCCTTGCGAGACGGCCACGCACAAACCTTCCGTCTGCTGCAAGACAGCGTGGGCGGCATCACCCCCAACACCCTGAACACCCGCATCAAGGAATTGCGCGAAGCCGGCCTGCTGACCCATGGCAGCGATGGCTACATCGTCACCCCCGCAGGCGCCGATCTGCTCAAACGTCTGGGCGATTTGCAGGCGTTTGCCGTCAAGTGGTCCACCAGCCTGGCCAAGAAGGCCAAGTAAACCAGCCCTCGGGCCCCTGGCGGGCCCCGCTCCCCCACAGACAGGTTTGACCTGTCTTTTTTTCGTCTGCGGCATAATTTAGGGTTTTCTGGCCCGTGAGCGCCTGTGCGCCGTGTGCTGTCAGCTACTGTTTTTATAGCAAAAAGGATTTTTTTCATGCAAACCACCGCCTCTGGCCTGCAATTTGAAGACACCACCGAAGGCACAGGCCCCGTGGCCACCAAGGGACAAAGTGTGACGGTGCACTACACCGGCTGGCTCTACAACGACAGCACCCAGGGTGCCAAGTTCGATTCCAGCAAAGACCGCAACGACCCCTTTGTGTTCCACCTGGGCGCAGGCATGGTCATTCGCGGCTGGGACGAAGGCGTGGCCGGCATGAAAGTGGGCGGTGCCCGCACCCTGATCATCCCGGCAGCCCTGGGCTACGGCGCCCGCGGCGCTGGCGGCGTGATTCCTCCCAACGCCACCCTGAAATTCGACGTGGAACTGTTAGGCCTGTCGGGCTAAAGCACCCCGTGGCACGCCAACGCGTGCCCAGCGCCTCTTGAAATGCTCCTTGCGGGCTCCAACTGAGGCGCAGTCAAGACCAACTTCGATCCAAACGCATGTCAGACACCTCTTCCACCACTCCAACTCCCAACCCCGCTGCGGCCAACTACCAAAGCACCGAAGACCTGGTGGCCGCCCAAGCCCCGCAGGAGGGTGATGCGTTGGCCCAAGCCCAGGCCGAGCTAGCCACCTTGCAAGCCAAGAGCAGCGACTTGGCCGACCAGTTTCTGCGCGCCAAGGCTGAGGCCGAAAACGCCCGCCGCCGCGCTGAAGACGAAATCGCCAAGGCCCGCAAATTTGCCGTGGAGTCGTTTGCCGAGAGCCTGCTGCCCGTGGCCGACAGCCTGGAAGCTGGTTTGGTGATCAAGGACGCCACGCCCGAGCAAATCCGCGAAGGCGCCCAGGCCACCCTGCGCCAGCTGGTCGCCGCCTTGGAGCGCAACAAGGTGATTGCCATTGCCCCCGCTGCCGGTACCAAATTTGACCCACACCAGCATCAGGCCATCAGCGTGGTGCCTGCTGAGCAGGAAGCCAACACCGTGGTGAGCGTGCTGCAAAAGGGCTATTCGATCGCTGACCGCGTGCTGCGCCCGGCGTTGGTCACGGTGACCGCTGCGAAATAAATAAAGCAAGCGCCCTAAAAAATAACACTTTGAGCGCTGTGGGCTCTTGAAATGAAAAAAGTAACCCACACGTTATCCACATCTGAATTTTTAAGTTAGCAGGAGTAAATCATGGGAAGAATCATCGGCATTGACTTGGGCACCACCAACAGCTGCGTTGCCATCATGGAAGGCAACACCGCCAAAGTGATCGAAAACGCGGAAGGTGCACGCACCACGCCTTCCATCATTGCGTACCAGGAAGACGGCGAAGTACTGGTGGGCGCATCCGCCAAGCGCCAGTCGGTGACCAACCCCAAGAACACGCTGTACGCGGTCAAACGCCTGATCGGTCGCAAGTTTTCTGAGAAAGAAGTGCAGAAGGACATCGACCTGATGCCCTACACCATCGCTGCGGCCGACAACGGCGACGCCTGGGTGGAAGTGCGCGGCAACCGCATGGCGCCCCAGCAGGTCAGCGCCGACATTCTTCGCAAGATGAAGAAGACCGCTGAAGACTACCTGGGCGAGGAAGTGACCGACGCGGTGATCACCGTGCCCGCCTACTTCAACGATGCTCAACGCCAAGCCACCAAGGATGCTGGCCGCATTGCCGGTCTGGACGTCAAGCGCATCATCAACGAACCCACCGCTGCGGCACTGGCGTTTGGCCTGGACAAGAACGAAAAGGGCGACCGCAAGATCGCCGTGTACGACTTGGGCGGCGGCACATTTGACGTGTCCATCATTGAAATCGCTGACGTCGACGGTGAAAAGCAATTCGAAGTGCTGTCCACCAACGGCGACACCTTCCTGGGCGGCGAAGATTTCGACCAGCGCGTGATCGACTTCATCATCACCGAGTTCAAGAAGGAACAAGGCGTCGACCTGTCCAAGGACGTGCTGGCCCTGCAACGCCTGAAAGAAGCCGCTGAAAAGGCCAAGATCGAACTCTCCAGCAGCTCGCAAACCGACATCAACCTGCCTTACATCACGGCAGACGCGTCCGGTCCCAAGCACCTGAATATCAAGCTGACCCGCTCCAAGCTGGAAGCCCTGGTGGAAGAGCTGATCGAGCGCACCATTGCGCCCATCCGCACCGCCCTGAAAGACGCGGGTGTCACCGCGGCTGACATCCATGACGTGATCTTGGTCGGCGGCATGACCCGCATGCCCAAGGTGCAAGAGAAGGTCAAGGAACTGTTCGGCAAGGAACCCCGCAAGGATGTGAACCCTGACGAAGCCGTGGCCGTAGGCGCCGCGATTCAAGGTCAGGTGCTCTCCGGCGACCGCAAGGACGTGCTGCTGTTGGACGTGACGCCTCTGTCGTTGGGTATTGAAACCCTGGGCGGCGTGATGACCAAGATGATCACCAAGAACACGACCATCCCCACCAAGTTTGCGCAGACCTTCTCGACTGCCGAAGACAACCAACCGGCTGTGACGATCAAGGTGTTCCAGGGCGAACGCGAAATTGCCGCCGTGAACAAGATGCTGGGCGAGTTCAACCTGGAAGGCATTCCACCCTCGGCCCGCGGCACACCGCAAATTGAAGTGTCGTTTGACATTGACGCCAACGGCATCTTGCATGTGGGCGCCAAGGACAAGGGCACGGGCAAGGAAAACAAGATCACCATCAAGGCCAACTCCGGTTTGTCCGAAGCTGAAATCCAGCAAATGGTGAAAGACGCCGAGCTGAACGCTGCCGATGACAAGAAGAAGCTGGAACTGGTGCAGGCCAAGAACGAAGCCGATGCCAATGTGCACAGCGTCAAGAAGAGCCTGGCCGAATACGGCGACAAGCTCGAAGCTGGCGAAAAGGAAAAGATTGAAGCCGCCATCAAGGACCTGGAAGACACCTTGAAGCAGGATGACAAGGACGCGATCAAGGCCAAGAGCGAAGCGCTGATGGCGGCCAGCCAGAAGCTGGGCGAAAAGATGTACGCCGACATGCAGGCCAAACAGGCCGCTGAAGGTGGCGAGCAAGCGGCTCCCGAACAAGGCGCACAGGCATCCTCCAAGCCCACGAACGACGACAACGTGGTGGACGCGGAAGTCAAGGAAGTCAAAAAAGGCTGATTGCGCGGACACGCGCAGCTGAAAGATGCCGCGTTGAACGCCAGCTGGGGTTCAACGCGGCTTTTCTGTTGTAAACGGGCACAGAGATACACATGGCCAAACGAGACTATTACGAAATCCTGGGTGTTGCCAAAAACGCGTCCGAGGATGAGATCAAAAAGGCCTATCGCAAGCTGGCGATGAAGCACCACCCTGACCGCAACCAGGGAGACAGCGCCAAGGTCGCAGAAGAAAAATTCAAGGAAGGCAAAGAGGCCTACGAGATGTTGTCGGACGCGCAAAAGCGCGCGGCCTACGACCAGTACGGCCATGCCGGTGTGGACCCCAACCGCGGTGGCGGCGGGGGTGGAGAAGGTTACGGCGGTTTTGCCGAAGCCTTTGGCGACATCTTTGGTGACATGTTTGGCCAGCAGCGTGGCCGGGCCGGCGGCGGACGCCAGGTCTACCGCGGCAGCGATTTGAGCTACGCCATGGAGGTGACGCTGGAAGAAGCGGCCCGTGGCAAGGACGCACAAATCCGCATCCCCAGTTGGGACGCCTGCGACACCTGCAAAGGCAGCGGAGCCAAGCCAGGCACCCAGGTCAAGACCTGCGGCACCTGCAATGGCGCGGGCTCGGTGCAGATGCGCCAGGGCTTCTTCAGCGTGCAGCAAACCTGCCCCACCTGCCGCGGCAATGGCAAGGTGATTCCCGAGCCCTGCATTGCCTGCAGCGGCCAAGGCAAGATCAAGCGCCAGAAGACGCTGGAAGTCAAAATCCCCGCCGGTATCGATGGCGGTATGCGCATCCGCAGCGCGGGCAATGGAGAACCCGGCACCAATGGTGGCCCGCCCGGAGACCTCTACATCGAGATCCGGCTGAAGAAGCACGACATCTTTGAGCGCGATGGTGATGACCTGCATTGCTCGGTGCCCATCAGCATCGTGACGGCTTCGTTGGGTGGTGAGATTGATGTGCCCACGCTGGCTGGCAAGGCTGCCATCGACATTCCCGAAGGCACGCAGACCGGTAAGCAGTTCCGCCTGCGCGGCAAGGGTATCAAGGGCGTGCGCTCCAGCTACCCCGGCGATTTGTATTGCCACATTGCAGTGGAGACGCCGGTCAAGCTCAGCGAACACCAGCGCAAGCTGCTCAAGGAGCTCGACGAGTCCTTCAAAAAAGGCGGTAGTAAGCATTCCCCCTCGGGTGACAGCTGGACCGACCGTTTGAAGAGCTTCTTCAGCTAATGCCTGCCAGGCACTGAGGCGAGCCATCGCCCAAGCAGCCGCCATACCTGTACGGGTGTGGCGGCTTTTTCATGGTCCCCAAGGCACAATTGCACCATGCCCTCCCCCCGCTACCTCACTGCCGCGTTCTACAAATTCGTCGACCTGCCCGACTACGCCGAGCGCAAACCGGCACTACTGGCCTTCTGTGAAGCGCGTAACGTCAAAGGCCTGATCCTGCTGGCGCGTGAAGGTATCAACAGCACCATCGCCGGTGCGCCCGACGACGTGCATGCGGTGCTGGCCCATCTGCGCGCCGACCCGCTGCTGGCCGATCTGCAGCACAAGGAATCGTTTGCCGAGAAGGCCCCGTTCTACCGCATGAAAGTGCGCCTGAAAAAGGAAATTGTCACCATGCAGGTGGATGGCATCAGTCCCACGCACATGGCGGGCACCTACGTCAAACCCGAGGACTGGAACGCACTGATCTCCGACCCCGAGGTGGTGGTGGTGGATACGCGCAATGACTATGAGGTGGAGATAGGTACCTTTGCGGGTGCCATCAATCCGCACATCAAGACATTTGCAGAACTGCCCCAGTGGGTGCAGCAATCGGAACAACTGACAGCCACTGGTGGAAAAAAGCCCAAGGTCGCGATGTTTTGCACGGGCGGCATCCGCTGCGAGAAATCCACTGCGTACATGCGGGCACAGGGCTATGGCGAGGTCTACCACCTGGAAGGCGGCATCCTCAAATACCTGGAGACCGTCGCACCCGAGAACAGCCTGTGGCAAGGCGAGTGCTTTGTGTTCGACGAACGCGTCTCGGTCGGTCATGGCCTGGTGCCCGGCCACCACGGTCTGTGCCGCGCCTGCCGCCAACCACTGGAAGACGGCGCCACGGCATCTCCCTTGTACGAGGCCGGCGTGAGCTGCCCGCGCTGCCATGCGCACACCAGCGACGTCCAGAAAAACAGCGCCCGCGAACGCCAGCGTCAGTGGGAACTTGCCAAGGCGCGCCAGCAGGTACACATCGGTGCGGTCTTGCCCAAGCCAGTGACCGGCTGAGGTTGGCATGTCGCTGCCAGTGCTGTATTCGTTCCGGCGCTGCCCCTATGCCATGCGCGCCCGCATGGCCGTGGCAGTAAGCCAGCAGGTGTGCGAACTGCGCGAAGTCGTGCTCGCCCACAAACCAGACGCGTTGCTGCAGGCATCGCCCAAAGGCACAGTGCCAGTGCTAGTGCTGGCCGATGGCACGGTGATCGACCAGAGCCTGGACATCATGCTCTGGGCCTTGCAACGGAATGACCCCGAACACTGGCGGCCCACCACAGAGGCGGCGTGGGAGCGCACGCGCAGCTGGATTGCCGAGAACGATGGGCCGTTTAAGCAGGCGCTGGACCGTTACAAATACCCGCACCGCTATGCCCTGGCCGATGGCCTGACGCACCGGACCGAAGGTGCGGTGTTTCTGCAGGCGCTGGACGCGGTGTTGCGTACCCAGCTCTATCTGGCGGGCCCGCAATTCGGGCTGGCCGATGCCGCGCTGGCCCCCTTTGTGCGCCAGTTCGCCCACACCGACGCCCTGTGGTTTTCGCAGCAGCCCTGGCAGGGACTGCAGAAATGGTTGGCGCGGTTCGAGCAATCCCCCCCCTACCTGCGCGTCATGGGCAAGGTACCTGCTTGGAAACCCGGGCAAGCAACTGTGACTTTTCCAACCATTTGACGGAAATTTACAACTCGTTACGAGAAATTGTGTATCAAGCGGGTAAATCTGGGTGCCCGGTCATCGCAGGGACTACGGATGGGCCATGGTCCATGCGATCATTCCGAATCACAAATTCAGTCGATGGACGAGCGGTTCGCAGGCCCCCAGAGGTCGCGTCACCTTTCAGCGGTACATGAGCGCATTTCAGCCTTTTTCAGCCAGCAATAGCACCCCCGAGTCGCGCGCACAGGCGTTGCGGTTGGTGCGCGCGATGATGGGCAAAACGCTGGGGTATTTTGAAGACCGCGAAGACGCCCAGATCAAACAACTGCGGACCCACCTGCTGGATCTGGCCGACAGCAAGCTGCCCTTGCTGCAATCGCAAAACCTGCGTACCGCGGCCATGCTGCTGGACCGCCAATCGGCAGCCTTCAACCGCCTCTACCGCGACGCCCTGCAGCAAATCCTGAACGAGGAAGTGCGGGCCGTCTGGCCCGAGATGGAAAAACTGGGCGCCAAACCCGTGCCACTGACCGACCACGCGCTGGATGGCATGACCCTGAGCCTCATCGACTTGGACGAGGTGCACCGTATTCTGCTGCTGGACCGCGTGGCCCAGCAGTTCAATAACCACTATGACGCCACCCTTGCCCCGCTGACGCAAAAGTTGGGCGCCTTGTTTGGCATTGAATCCCCTTCTGTATCGACCAACCCCTTCCGCCCAGAGATCCTGCTCCGCGCCTTCATGATCGCTTGGGAAAAAGGCGAGTTCGACCCCCAAGCGACCGAGCATTTGGTGCAAGCACTGGAGCCCGCGCACACCATCAACCTGGCACCGCTGTACACCGACCTTGGCGCCACGCTGGCGCAGGCCGGCATCCAGGCGCAGACGGTGCACCGCATCCGTAAATCGGTGTCGTCGACCTACGCACCGCTGACCGGTTCTGCGCCGCTCAGCGAATCGGGTGCCCAAAGCAGCCAGGCCCCTCTGCAATCGGCTCCTGCCCCTTTGAGCGGTGGCAACAACGGCGGTGCGCCATCGTCCCCTGCAGCCTTTGCCCCCGAACCCGCCCGCAGTGCCTGGAGTGCGCTCGCCCCTGCGGGCCAGCACATTGCCACCCAGGTCAAAGCCTTTTTGCAACGCTTGGGCGTAGGGTCCACGGCCGCCGCCCCCCAAGGCCCAGGTGCTGCAGCAGGCCCAGCCGGTCGTGGCCCCGTCGCCTATGGCGGCGGTAGCGGCATGGGTGGTGGAGGCATGCAACCAGGTGCGTCCGAAGACTTTGATGGCAGCACCCAGGGCCAGCAATACGACTACGTTCCCGGCCAGTACAGCGGTGGTGCCCCAGCCGACCCGGCGCTGCTCAATTACCTGGGGCAGATGCAAGCTGGCGCGGGCATGGGCCAGACGTCCTCACGCTTCCAGTTTTTGCAGCCGCAAGAAGACGGCCCAGGCCACCACAATGTGCTGCGCCAGATCCGCGAGCAAGAAGAAATTCGCCAAGCCCCCGAGCTGGACCGCGGCACCGTGGACGCGCTGGCCGAGGTGTTCGACTACGTGTTCGCCGACCAAGCCATTCCCTCGCAAATGAAGGTGGTCATTGGCCGGTTGCAGATTCCGGTGCTGCGCGCGGCCATGATGGACCGTGACTTTTTCCTGAGCAGTGAGCACCCTGCACGCAAGCTGGTGGACACCCTGGCCTCATCGTCCGTCGCCTGGACTCCTGAAAAGGGCGAGGAAGATCCGCTCTACGTGCGCATCGAACACACTGTCCAGCGTGTACTCAGCGAGTTTGACGAAGACCTCACGCTGTTCAGCCTGCTGCTGGCCGAGTTCACCGAGTTTCTGTTTGAGAGCGAACAACAGGCACAGGAACAGATTGAGCCAGTCGCCGAAGCGCAGCGTGACCAGGAAGCGCTGAATGCCGCACTGGCCCATGCCGACGAGATCGTGCACGCCCGCATCAGCGCCCTGCCCGACAGCCTGCCGCTGGTGCCCTTCCTCAAGCCCTTTCTGACGACCGAGTGGCGCCAGGTGATTGCTGCGGCCTGGATGCTGGAAGACAGCGAACCCGGCCGCTGGAATGCCGCGCTGCAGACCATGGACCAGTTGATCTGGAGCACCCAGCCGAAGACTACGTCCGAAGAGCGCAAGGAACTGGTCGCCGTGCTGCCGGAGCTGGTGCGCATCCTGAATGTGGAGCTCGACGCCATCGCCTGGTACGGCGACCCGCGCGCCACCTTCACACGGAGACTGATCGGCACCCACATGCTGGCCATCCGCATGAAGGCGCCGCCCCCTATCGACACGCAAAGCGCAGCACTGGAAGAAAGCGCGGGCGACGCCGCGATGGAAGCCCTGGACCAACGGCGCGCCACACAGCTCACGGTGCAGGCCCCGTCGGCCATGGACGATTTTGATGCCAGCGCCCAACTGCTGACGCGTGGCGTCTGGTTTGAAGTGGCCGAGCCCGACGCCACGCCGCACCGCTGCCGCCTAAGCTGGGTCAGCCCCATGCGCACGCGCTTTTTGTTCACCAACCGCGAGGGCTTCGACGCCTTTGTGCGGTCTGAGCGCGAAGTGGCCAACATGCTGCGCCTGGGTCACCTGCAGCTGCTGGACCAGGCACCGATTGTGGAACGCGCGCTGAACCAGCTGATGGGTGGCAACGAGGAAGAGTTGCGCCTGCAGGCTTGAAGAGGCCCAGGCGCTCTCAAAAGAATAGCGCCCCGCGCAGATTGCACGGGGGCTAAAAGCCTAGATCTCTTAAATCTACGCGTAATTGCGAGCCAACAGCTCGGCCTTGGCGGCAGCGTATTCCCGCTTGAGCTGTGCCACGTACTCGCCCGCAGGCTGCACCTTGGTCACGGCGCCAATGCCCTGGCCGCAGCCCCAGATGTCTTTCCAGGCCTTGGCCGAAGCGCCGCCAAAGTTCATCTTGCTGGGGTCGCTCTCCGGCAGGTTGGCCGGGTCTAGGCCCGCAGCGCGAATGCTGGGCGCCAGGTAGTTGCCGTGCACGCCGGTGAACAGGTTGCTGTAGACAATCTCGTCAGAGTCGTGGGCCACGATGGCGTCCTTGTACTCCTGCGCGGCGCGCGCTTCTTCGGTGGCGATGAAGGCCGAGCCAATGTAGGCGAAGTCCGCACCCATGGCCTGTGCCGACAGCACCGCAGCACCGGTGGAGATGGCGCCGCTCAGCGCAATGGGGCCGTCAAACCACTGGCGAATTTCCTGGATCAGCGCAAACGGACTCTTCACACCCGCGTGGCCACCGGCACCCGCCGCCACGGCGATCAGGCCGTCGGCACCCTTCTCGATCGCCTTGTGGGCGTGCTTGTTGTTGATGATGTCGTGCAGCACCACACCGCCGTAGCTGTGGGCCGCAGCATTGATTTCCTCACGCGCCCCCAGGCTGGTGATGATGATGGGCACCTTGTACTTCACGCACAGCGCCATGTCGTGCTCCAGGCGATCATTGCTCTTGTGCACGATCTGGTTGATGGCGAACGGTGCAGCGGGCTTGTCCGGGTGGGCCGCGTTGTAGGCGGCCAGGGTTTCGGTGATTTCCTTGAGCCACTCTTCCAGCAGCTCCGCCGGGCGCGCGTTGAGCGCGGGCATGGAACCCACCACACCGGCAATGCACTGGGCAATGACGAGCTTGGGGTTGCTGATGATGAACAGCGGCGAGCCGATGACTGGGAAAGGCAGTGCGTTCAGGGGTGCGGGCAGTTTGGACATGGTCAGAAAGCCTCCAGGGCCAATGCGGTCACGCTGTCGGCACCTTCCACAATACTGTCGCGCAGGCCACCGGCCTTGCTCAGCAGGTGGTCGGCGTAGAAGCGTGCCGTGGTGGTCTTGGCTTGCATAAAGGGCACGTCGGTCCCCGCAGCAATTTGCTTCTCGGCCACCAGCAACGCACGCGCCAGCTGCCAGCCCGCCATCAGGTTGCCAGCCAGCATTAGGTAGGGCACGCTGCCTGCAAACACCGCGTTCGGGCTGGCTTTGGTGTTACCCGCCACAAACTCCACCACGTCAATGAAGGCCAGGCGCGCAGCCTTTAGGCGCTTGGCCACGGCCAGCGCGTGGGCCGAGCCACTGGCGGCCAGTTCAGCCTCCGTAGTCTCAATCTGCGCGGCAATGCCCTTGGCCGTTTGGCCACCGTCGCGCGAGGTCTTGCGGCCCACCAGGTCATTGGCCTGGATGGCCGTCGTGCCTTCGTAGATCGTCAGGATCTTGGCGTCGCGGTAGTACTGGGCTGCGCCGGTTTCTTCGATAAAGCCCATGCCACCGTGCACCTGCACGCCCAGGCTGGTGACTTCCAGACTCATCTCGGTGCTGTAGCCCTTGATCAACGGCACCATGTATTCGTAAAAGGCCTGGTTCTGCTTGCGCGTGTCGGCATCGGGGTGGTGGTGGGCCGCGTCATAGGCGCTGGCGCCCACGCTGGCCAGGGCGCGGCAGCCTTCAGTGTAGGCACGCATGGTCATCAGCATGCGCTTCACATCGGGGTGGTGAATGATGGGCGCGCTGGCGGCAATAGAACCATCCACGGGGCGGCTTTGCACGCGGTCCTTGGAGAACTGCACGGCCTTTTGGTAGGCACGCTCGGCAATCGCAATGCCCTGCACGCCTACACCATAGCGGGCGGCGTTCATCATGATGAACATGTACTCCAGGCCACGGTTTTCCTGGCCCACGAGGTAACCAATGGCGCCACCGTGGTCGCCGTACTGCAGCACTGCGGTCGGGCTGGCCTTGATGCCCATCTTGTGTTCGATGGAGACACAGTGCACATCATTGCGCGCACCCAGGCTGCCATCTTTGTTGACCATGAACTTCGGGCAAACAAACAGGCTGATGCCCTTCACACCCTCGGGCGCACCGGTCACGCGGGCCAGCACCAGATGGACGATGTTCTCGGCCATGTCGTGCTCACCCCAGGTGATGAAAATCTTGGTGCCAAATACCTTGTAGCTTCCGTCGGCCTGCGGCTCGGCGCGGCTGCGCACCATGGCCAGGTCGGAGCCCGCCTGGGGTTCGGTCAGGTTCATGGTGCCGGTCCATTTGCCGCTCACCAGGTTTTCCAGATACGTGGCTTTGAGTTCGTTGGAACCCGCCGTCAGCAGCGCTTCAATCGCGCCGTCGCTCAGCAGCGGGCACAGCGCAAAGCTCATGTTGGCGCTGTTGACCATCTCGCCACAGGCGGCGCCAATGGTCTTGGGCAGGCCCTGGCCGCCGAAGTCGGTCGGGTGCTGCAGGCCTTGCCAGCCGCCGTCGGTGAATTGCTTGAAGGCTTCCTTGAACCCTGGGGTGGCGGTAACCACACCGTCTTTCCAGCTCGACGGGTTCTTGTCGCCTTCCCAGTTCAGCGGGGCCAACACGCCTTCGGTGAACTTGGCGGACTCTTCCAACACGGCCTGGGCCGTGTCCAGGCCGGCGTCTTCAAAACCAGGGAGTTGGGCGATCTGTTCGATGTTGGCCAGGTGTTCGATGTTGAACAGCATGTCCTTGACGGGGGCGACGTAGCTCATGGAAGTCTCCAAAAATTCTTGTTACAGGCGGGGTACGTTGGCATGCAGACCAAAAAAAAGGGCACCGCGCGCGATGCCCTTTTTCACACTGGCATCAAAGCGCCGCAATCAGTTCGGGCACCGCCACGAACAGATCAGCTTCCAGACCAAAGTCGGCCACGCTGAAGATCGGTGCTTCGGGGTCC
Organism: Rhodoferax sp. ZS1R25; assembly: GCF_056521335.1. Lineage (NCBI taxonomy): Bacteria > Pseudomonadati > Pseudomonadota > Betaproteobacteria > Burkholderiales > Comamonadaceae > Rhodoferax > Rhodoferax sp. ZS1R25. The sequence goes on along the minus strand of NZ_JBWMAZ010000001.1, from coordinate 2,125,763 downwards.
TTGTTAATCGCCACGATGACCTTGCTGTCCTTCATGCCGGCCAAGTGCTGGATGGCACCGCTGATACCGCAGGCCACATACAGCTGGGGTGCCACGATCTTGCCCGTCTGGCCCACTTGCCAGTCGTTGGGCGCGTAGCCCGCGTCCACCGCAGCGCGCGAGGCGCCCAGTGCAGCACCCAGCTTGTCGGCCAGAGGCGTCATGACTTCCATGAACTTTTCGCTGGAACCCAAGGCGCGTCCACCGGACACGATGATCTTGGCAGCGGTCAGCTCAGGGCGGTCGTTCTTGGCGATCTCGGAGCCCACAAACGTGACGTTGGCGTTGGTCGCGGCAGCGGCCACGGTTTCCACGGCGGCGGAGCCACCGGTGGCAGCAGCGGGGTCAAAGCCGGTGGTGCGCACGGTCAACACCTTCACGGCATCCGTGGCTTGCACGGTGGCGATGGCGTTGCCGGCGTAGATGGGGCGCTCGAACGTGTCGGCGCTGATGACCTTGGTGATGTCGGACACCTGGCCCACATCCAGCTTGGCAGCCACGCGGGGGGCGATGTTCTTGCCCGAAGCAGTAGCGGGGAACACGATGTGGCTGTAGGCAGAGGCGATGGCCAACACCTGGGCGGCCACGTTTTCGGCCAAGCCGTGTTCAAAAGAGACGCTGTCAGCGTGGATGACCTTGGACACACCGGCGATTTGCGCGGCAGCCGCAGCGGCGGCACCGGCGTTGTGGCCAGCCACCAGCACGTGCACATCACCACCGGCCTGGGCGGCGGCGGTCACGGTGTTCAGGGTGGCACCCTTGATGGATGCGTTGTCGTGTTCGGCGATTACGAGTGCGGTCATGGTCAGATTACCTTTGCAACGTTCTTCAGTTTGTCCACCAGCGTGGCAACATCGGGCACCTTGATACCGGCGCTGCGCTTGGCCGGCTCGGCCACCGACAGGGTCTTGATGCGGGGAGTCACGTCCACACCCAGGTCTTCAGGCTTGAAGACATCCAGCTGCTTCTTCTTGGCCTTCATGATGTTGGGCAAGGTCACATAGCGGGGCTCGTTGAGGCGCAGGTCGGTGGTGATGATGGCAGGCAGGGTCACGGCCAGGGTTTCCAGGCCACCGTCCACTTCACGCGTGACGTTGGCTTTGCCGTCGGCCACTTCCACCTTGGAGGCGAAGGTGGCTTGGGGCAGATCAGCCAGCGCTGCCAGCATCTGGCCGGTCTGGTTGCAATCGTCGTCAATGGCTTGCTTGCCCAGGATCACGAGGCCGGGTTGCTCTTTGTCGATCAGGGCCTTGAGCAGCTTGGCCACGGCCAGGGGCTGCAGCTCCTCAGAAGTTTCCACCAAGATGCCGCGGTCGGCGCCGATGGCCATGGCGGTACGCAGGGTTTCCTGGCACTGGGCCACACCGCAGGACACAGCAATCACCTCGGTGACCACACCCTTTTCCTTCAAACGTACGGCTTCTTCCACCGCAATTTCGTCAAAGGGGTTCATGCTCATCTTGACGTTGGCGATGTCTACACCCGTGCCGTCCGACTTCACTCGAACTTTCACGTTGTAGTCCACCACACGTTTGACGGGTACCAGGACTTTCATTGCTGCCACTCCAGAGGTTAAAAATGGGTCTGTTTAGTTGACGTGCACGTCAATCAGTCGATTCTATGCGGGACGGCCTTGCGGCCCCGACTATCGTCTGCGCCCCGCCATCATAAACACAAAATAGAACGATCGTGCTTTTTTATGATTATAGCGGCGCGCGGCGCGCCTTCTGGCGCTTTGGCGACTTAACTTAGAGGCAGCTCATCAAAACTCAGGGGGCCGTGCGCGTATGCACCACGCGCTGCGGGTAGGGAATGTCGATGCCATGCGTGCGCAGGGCGCGCAGGATGGCCAAGTTGATGTCCGAGCGCAGATTGCCCTGGCCGTTTTCCAGATCATTGATCCAATAGCCCACGGTGAATTCCAGCCCGTCCGCGCCAAAGTTGGCCAGGCTGATGGACGGTGCGGGTTCATGCAGTACGCGGGGCTGGCTCAGCGCGGCCTCCAGCAGCAGGGCCATCACCTGCTCCACATTGCTCTCGTAGCCCACGGCCACGTTGATAACCTGGTGCACACGGCTGTCGGCCAGCGACATGTTTTCCACGCGCTGGGTAATCAGCATCTCGTTGGGCACAATGGACTCGCGCCCGGTCTGTGAGCGGATCACGGTGTAGCGGGCGTTGATCTCGGTGATGGTGCCCTCGAAGTTGTCCACCCGCACCACATCGCCGATGCGCATGCTGCGCTCGGCCAGGATGACAAAGCCGCTCACATAGTTGGCCGCCAGCTTTTGCAGGCCAAAACCAATCCCCACACCCACCGCGCCGCCCAACACTGACAGCGCCGTCAGGTCAATGCCCACGGCCGACAAGGCCAGCATCAGCCCGACAAACATCAGCAGCGCGCGCGCGGCGTTGCTCACCGCCTTGCGCAGCGACAGCTCCCCGCCGGTGGCCGAGCGCAGCAGGCGCGACTCGATACCCGCAGAAATCCAAAGCGTGATGATGAGCACCGCACCCGCGGTGATCAGGCCTTCGATGATGTTGCGTACCGACAGCGTGGTGCCGCCCACCTTCCAGGTGATCTGGTCCAGCTCGTTGAGGATGACCGGCAGCAAGCCACTCACCCACAGCACCATGGCCAGCCAGGCCACCCAGGAAATGGTTTGTTCCAGCGGCTTGACCCAGCGCGATTGGGTAAAGCTCGCCTGCAGCACCTTCACGCCCACGCGAATCACCACCAGCGACATCAGCACCGGGATGGCGATGCGGAACACCGCCACGGGGACAAAGTTGCTTAACAGTTCCAGCGATACATAGCCCAGGCACAGCAGCACCAGCGGGAACAGCACGCCGTCCACCACCCGCTTGCCAAACCAGATGGAGCGCTCTTCCTGCTGCCCCAATGTGCGGCGCAGGGCTGCGACCATGCCCCAGGCCAGTGCCACGCTGAGCGCCAGCGCTAGCAGTTCCACCAGCACGGTGGGCTGGGTGAAGGCCGCGAGCCAGCCCTCAAAATCGTCAATAGGCCGGGGGGTGGGAAGGTGTTTGAGGATGGTCATCACAAATCGGCCAGCACGCGCACGTGGGCTTCCACGCTGCGGGCCAGTGCGTCCAGGTTGTAGCCACCCTCCAGGCAGGAGACGATGCGTCCCTGCGCATGGCGCTCGGCCACGGCCTTGAGCTGTTGGGTGATCCAGGTGTAGTCTTTTTCGACCAGGCCCATTTGGCCCAGGTCGTCGTCGCGGTGCGCGTCAAAGCCCGCGCTGATGAAGATCATCTCGGGTTGGTAGGCCTCCAGCCGTGGCAGCCAATGCTGCTCAATCAGCGCGCGCACCTGTTCGCCCTTGGTGTAGGCCGGCACCGGCACATTCACCAGGTTGCTGGCATGGGAGCGGGCGCCGCCTTCCGGGTAAAACGGATGCTGAAAAAAGCTCACCATCAGGATGCGCTGGTCACCCGCCACGATGTTCTCGGTGCCGTTGCCATGGTGCACATCAAAGTCGACGATGGCCACGCGCTTGAGGCCGTGGCGTTCCAGCGCATAGCGTGCGGCCACGGCCACGTTGTTGAAAAAGCAAAAGCCCATCGCCTTGTCTTTGCAGGCATGGTGGCCTGGTGGGCGAATGGCGCAAAACGCGTTGGCCATTTCACCGGCCAGCACGGCATCGGTCGCGGCCAGCGCAGCACCGGCGGCACGTAACGCGGCGTCCCACGTGTGGACATTGATGCAAGTGTCGGGGTCGATTTGCGCATGGCTGGGGCCACCGGCCGTAATATCCTCGCGCAGCCCATCGGTCAGGCCGCGCAACGAGGCGACGTACATGCGGCCATGGGCCAGTTCGAGGTCGGTGATGGGGGCGTGGGGGGCCTCGCGCTGGTCCAGCGCATCGGCCACACCGGTGATGAGCAAACGGTCTTCAATCGCATCCAGGCGCTCTGGGCATTCCGGGTGCCCGTGGCCCATGTCGTGCTTGCGGCAATCGCGGTGCGAAAAGTATCCGGTCTTGTTCACCAATGCGCTCGGTATTCAGGAATTTCGGGTAACGTCGTGCCATGGATGCACAACACAAGCTTAAATCATTGCTGGCTCAGCTTAACACGGTGATTGTGGGCAAACCGACCCAGCTACAGGACTGCGTGGCCTGCCTGCTGGCCGGTGGCCACTTGCTGATTGACGACGTGCCCGGCGTGGGCAAAACCACGCTGGCGCACGCACTGGCGCGCAGCTTTGGCCTGCAGTTTTCGCGCGTGCAATTCACCTCTGACCTGATGCCCAGCGACCTGTCGGGCGTGTCGATTTACGAACGCGGCAAAGAGGCCTTTGTATTCCACCCCGGCCCCATCTTTGCGCAAGTGCTGCTGGCTGACGAGATCAACCGTGCCAGTCCAAAAACCCAGAGCGCGCTGCTGGAAGCCATGGAAGAAAAACAGGTCACCGTGGAAGGCGAAACCCGGCCCCTGCCCCACCCGTTTTTTGTCATCGCCACACAGAACCCGCTGGACCAGTTGGGCACCTACGCCCTGCCCGAATCGCAGCTGGACCGCTTCCTGATGCGCATCTCGCTCGGCTACCCAGACCGCGCCTCTGAACGCGCCCTTCTGGCAGGCGAAGACCGCCGCGCCATGGTAGACGCGCTCCCCAGTCTGTTGGGCGAAGGCGAGCTGTTGCAGCTGCAGGCCACGGTATTGGCCGTGCATGCCGCCGGGCCGCTGCTGGACTACGTGCAGGACCTGATCGCCGCCACGCGCTCCGGCCAGTGGTTTTTACAGGGCCTGTCACCCCGCGCCGGCATTGCCGTGGTGCGTGCAGCCAAGGCACAGGCGCTGCTGAGCGGGCGTGACTACGTCGCGCCCGACGACGTGCAGGCCGTGTTGCCGCAAACCATTGCGCACCGCCTGATCCCTGTGGGTGACGCGGGCCGCGGCGCCGTCGAGCAAGTGCGCGCCATGTTGCAGGTGGTGCCTCTGCCGTGAGCGTGCTGGCGCAGCTCAATCCGCTGGCAGCAGTGCGCCGCCGTTTCCAGGCGTGGTGGCAATCACGCCTGCCGCTCAAGGACAGCACCACGCTGACCCAGCGCAATGTCTACATCCTGCCCACGCGCCCTGGCCTGATGCTGGGGCTGACACTGCTGGTGCTCCTGGTAGCCAGCATCAACTATCAGCTCAACCTGGGCTATGTGTTGACCTTCTTGCTGACGGGCAGCGCAGTGATTGGCATGCATGTTTGCCACGGCACGCTGCGTGGCATCACTATGCATTTGGTAGCACCCGACGCACAGTTTGCGGGGGCTAGCGTGCATATCCCCATCCATGTCCAGAGCGAACGCAAGGGCGTGCGCTATGGCATTGGGCTGGCGGTGCTGGGTTCCGACCACTGGAGCTGGACCGATGTCCCCTCGCAGGGCAGCGCCAAAGTACAGGTGGCCTTTCAGCCCGAGCGGCGCGGCCTGCACCGCGTGCCGCCACTGACCGCCGAGACCCGCTTTCCGCTGGGCACCTTCCGCGTCTGGACCGTGTGGCGGCCTGCGGCCCAGGTGCTGGTCTACCCTGCACCCGAGGCCCATCCGCCGCCCTTGCCACCGGGCGAACCGCGCGCCGGCGGCGCGGCCACAGTACGCCCCCAGGCCACGGGCGAATTTGATGGCGTGCGGGCCTACCGCCGCGGCGACCCGCTCAAGCTTGTCGTCTGGAAAAAAGCCGCCAAGGCCGACGAGCTGGTAAGCCGCGATGCCCAGCAGTCGCAACGCTTTGAGCTCTGGTTGGACCTGGCCCATGCGGCACAGGGCCTGGGCAATTCCCGCGAGCACGCCCTGTCTCGCCTGTGTGCCTGGGTGCTGCTGGCCGAGAAGCAGGGCCTGCGCTACGGCCTGCGCCTGGCTGGCACCGAGCTGCTGCCCGACAGCGGTCCGGCCCACCAGAAGAATTGCCTGCAAGCGCTCGCGCTGGCCTGAGCCACCCCTATGTTCAAGCGCCTGCACCACCTGCCCCGCGAAGCGCGTGACACGCTGTTTCTGTTGCTGGTCATCGCCTGGACCATTGCGCCACAAACATCAGAGTTGCCCCTGTGGTGCAGCGGCATGGCGGCAGCGGTGCTGCTGTGGCGCGGCTGGCTGGCGGTGCAGGGCCAGCCCTTGCCTTCGCGCTGGTGGCTCATGGCCCTGCTGGTGCTGGCCACGGCGGGCACCGCATTCACCTACAAGACCATCCTGGGGCGTGATGCAGGGGTGACCTTCATCGTGGTGCTGTTGGCGCTGAAAACGCTGGAAATGCGCGCCCGGCGCGATGCGTTTGTGATCTTCTTCCTGGGCTTCTTCACCCTGCTGTCCAACTTCTTTTTCTCGCAGAGCCTGCTCACCGCCGCCTCCATGTTGGTCGCGCTGCTGGGCCTGCTCACCGCGCTGGTCAATGCCCATATGCCCGTGGGCCGCCCGCCGCTGCTGCAGGCCGCCAAAACGGCGGGGTGGATGGCACTCCTTGGCGCCCCCATCATGGCCGTGCTGTTTATGCTGTTTCCGCGCATTGCACCGCTGTGGGGGCTGCCGAGCGACGCCATGAGCGGCCGCAGTGGCCTCTCCGCCAGCATGCAAGTGGGCACGATTGCGAGTCTGGCGCTGGACGACAGCATTGCCATGCGCATCCGCTTTGACGGGCCGCCGCCCGCGCAACCCGACCTGTATTTCCGCGGCCCCGTGCTCTCCAGCTTTGACGGGCGCGAGTGGCGCCCGCTGCGCTCCAACTTCCCCCCGCGCTACCAGCTGCAGCCCGAGCTGCAGGTGCAGGGCGAACCGGTGAAGTACCAGGTCACCCTGGCCGCTAACGACCGCCCCTGGTTGCTGGTGTTGGACGCCACGCCCACCAAGCCCGAGATCGTGGGCTACACGCCCAGCATGTCGCCCGATCTGCAATGGCTGTCGGACCAGCCGATTGCCGACCTGGTGCGCTACCGCGCCACCAGCTACCCGCAGTTCCGCCATGGCCCCAGCAAGCTGGCGGTGGGGCTGCAAGACTATGTGGACCTGCCGCCGGGCTTTAACCCGCGCACGCTGCAACTCGCCGCCGAGATGCGCCGCAGCCCCGAACTGGCACGCGCCAGCACGCCCCAGCTGGTGGACGCAGTGATGCAGCGCCTGCGCACCGGCGGCTACGTGTACACGCTGGAGCCCGGTGTCTTTGGCACCCACACGGCCGACGAATTCTGGTTTGACCGCAAAGCCGGGTTTTGCGAACACATTGCCTCCAGCTTTGTGCTGCTGATGCGCGCCCTGGACGTGCCCGCGCGCGTAGTCACCGGCTACCAGGGTGGTCAAGTGAACAATGTGGACGGCCTGTGGACCGTGCGCCAGAGCGATGCCCATGCCTGGGCCGAGGTCTGGGTGGCAAACCAGGGCTGGGTGCGCGTGGACCCCACTTCGGCCGTGTCGCCAGCGCGCACCGGCTCGTTCAACCGGCTGCAGGCACCGCAGAACGTGTTCACCCAGGCGCTCAACACCATGAGCCCGGGCTTTGCCATCAACCTGCGCGCCATGTGGGAAGCCGCCAACAACCGCTGGAACCAGTGGGTGCTGAACTACAGCCAAGCCAAGCAACTGAACCTGCTGCGCAACCTGGGCTTTGAGACCCCCAGCTGGGAAGACCTGAGCTATGTGCTGATCGCCCTCATCGTGCTGGCCAGCCTGTTGGGCGCCGCCTGGACGCTGTGGGAGCGCTACCACCAAGACCCCTGGCTGCGCCTGTTGCACGGCGCGCAACAGCGCCTGCAGCGCGCGGGTCTGGCCAGCTCGGCCCAGACCCCACCGCGCCAGCTGGCCTCACTGCTGCAACAGCAGTGGCCGGGGGACCCCGCGCACGCGCGCCAGCTCAGCGACTGGTTGTTGCGCCTGGAAGCTTGGCGCTACGCCCCCCAGCCGGCAGCCGCCACGCTGGGTACACTGCGGCGAGAATTCCGGCAACTGCCCTGGCCTGTGCGCCAGCCCTGACCATTGGACCCCGTGATCTTTTCCCTCCGCCTCACCGCTACGTTTTTAATAGCTGCTTGCGCAATGTCCGCGGGGGCTAGCACCCTAAAACGCCATAAACCCGCCGCCAAACATGCCCACCGGGCCAAAGTGGCAACGCCACCGCCACCCGCCGCCAACGCCGGCCCGCTGTATGCCACACGGCCCGAGGTCATGCTGATTGCCGACGACATCGCACAGCGCCGCAACCTGGACCGCGACTGGGTGCGCAACGCCGTGGGCCAGTCGCGCATGGTGGCCTCCGTGGTGCGCGCCATCACGCCGCCCGCCGTGGGCACGCCGAAAAATTGGGCGTTGTACCGCAGCCGTTTTGTGGAGCCCATCCGCATCCGCGCTGGCGTGAAGTTCTGGCAGGACAACCGCGAGACGCTGGAGCGCGCCGAGCGTGAGACCGGCGTGCCAGCCAGCATCATCGTGGGCATCATCGGCGTGGAAACCATCTACGGCCAGCAAACCGGCACCTACCGCGTGATGGACGCACTGACCACGCTGGCGTTTGACTTCCCCAGTGCCCACCCGCGCAAGGCTGAGCGTGCTGCCTTCTTCCTATCTGAGCTCGAAGCCTTTTTGAGCCTGACCGCCCGCACCCAGACCGACCCGCTGGCCCTGCGCGGCAGCTATGCGGGCGCCATGGGCCTGCCGCAGTTCATGCCGTCCAGCTGGGCCAAGTACGCGATCGACTTCGATGGCGACAGCCGCGTGGACCTGTTCCACAGCGCCGCCGACGTCATAGGCTCGGTGGCCAATTACTTTGTCGCCTTCAAATGGCAGCGCGACCTGCCCACCCACTACCCCGTACAGCTAGACCCGGCCCGCCTGGACCGCACCACGCTGCTGGCGCCCGACATCGTGCCCAGCTTTGCGCCCCAGACCATGGCCGACAAGGGGGTGCTGCTGGACGCAGCCGCTCTGGCCCACCCCGGCAAGCTCGCCCTGGTAGAGCTGCAGAACGGGGCCGATGCGCCGCTGTACATCGCAGGCACCGACAACTTCTACGCCATCACCCGCTACAACTGGAGCAGCTACTACGCCCTGGCCGTGATCGAGTTGGGCAACGCAGTAGCGGCGGGTGTGGTCAACGCCTCCGCCGTGCCAAAATAAACCATGCCTGCCGCCCCCACTACTGCCCTGGACAACACGGACGAACACTCCACCACCGCGCTGTACCGCGCAGCCATTGGGGATGTCAACAGCGCCTACTACCTGCCGCTGTTCACACGCTTTGAAGCGGCAGACCGCCCGGGCTTGAGCTGGAATTGGTCGGCCGCGCTGTACACGCTGAACTGGCTGGCTTTCCGCCAGCTGTGGCATGCGGCATTGCTGTACTCGGGCTGTGTCGTTGCACTGGCACTGTCGGTGTTTGGCATCGGCAGGCTGGTGTTCCAGTTTTCTGAAGGCACGCAGTGGGGCCTGCTGGCCACACTGCTGGTCATCGCCGTGGCGGTACCCGGCTTGGGCGGCAACGCGCTGCTGCACAACGCCACGCGCAAACGCATGCAGGCCGCACTGGCAGCCAGCGCCACCGTGCCCGAGGCCTGCGCCCTGCTGGCACGCCAGGCCAGCACACGCCGGCGCCTGATCGTGCTGGCCGTGCTGAACCTGCTGATCGCCGCGGCGGCGGCCTATTCGTGGACCCACTTCAGTGGCTTTGAGCCTCTGCCGGGCTATGCCGACAAGGCCGTGGACAAACTGAGTGACGCCCGCAACCTGGCTGTGGGCCGCGCCACCGATGCCACGGCACCGGCGGCTTCAGCACCCGCATCCTCGGTTGCCCAGCCGGCCGCACTACCAGCATCGGCACCTGCTTCTACCGCGACGACTGCGGCAACGCCTGCGATCGCCGCTTCCGCGCCCAAGGCAGCAGCGTCCCCCCCGGTTTCCGCACCGATGCCTACCCCTGCCAAGGCCGCCGTGACAATCACGCCCGCGGCTAGCGCATCGGCCGCCAAGCCGGCAGCTGCCAAGCCCGTGGAAGCCAAACCTGCGGAGGTGAAACCCACCGCGGTGCCCAAACCCGCGGCGTCACAACCCGTGCGCGCCAAAGCCAAGGCTGTGGCCCCCACGCCAGCGGCCACCGAGCCCTTGCGCGCAGCCCCCCGCCCCGCACCCACGGGCCGCTTTGTCGTGAACGTGGGCATCTTTGCCGACGAGAACAACGCGCGCAATGCGTTCACCCGGCTCATGGACGCAGACCTGCCCGCCAACTCCAAAGCGTTCCAGGCCGTGCGCGGGCCGCGCACCCGCGTGTGGGTCGGCCCGTTTGAAACCCAGACAGAAGCCGACACCGCGGCTCAGAAGATCAAAACATTTGGTCTGGACGCGCTGGTCGCGCCCGAGTAGGCGCATGGCCTCGGCAAACTCAGTTTGGAGCGCAACGTTCCCACAAGCCAACGCCAGCCTGTTTGGCGTCGTGTTTGGCAAGAGCCGCCAAATTGGCCACATCTTCGGCACGCGTGTACTGGCTGCCGTCGATGGCCACCGCGCCGATCGACAGTGTGGTGCACGGGAAGAAGCGCATCACACCATGGCGGTCTTCGGCTTCGATGCCGCCCTGGGCTCGGGCTTGCTCGTCAAACATGGCTTGCGCACGCTCGGCAAATTCCTGCACTAGCCGCTCGCAACGCTGTTGCCAATCGGGGCTTTGGAACAGCAGGATGAAATCGTCGCCGCCCACGTGACCCAGAAAGTCGCGCTGCGAGTCGCATTGCTCCATGGCAATGCGTGCCAGCAGGCGGATCATCTCGTCGCCACGCCAGTAGCCGTAGTAGTCGTTGAAAGGTTTGAAGTTGTTCAGGTCGGCATAGCAGGCGACAAAGTGCACTTCTTTTTTCAGCAGCCGCTCGATGTGCTGGCTGATGGGGATGTTGCCTGGCAGAAAGGTCAGCGGGTTGGCGTGGCGGGCTGCCTCGATACGCGTCTCGGTCACCGAGCGCACCAGCTGGTCACCCGTGCCCAAGCCCACGTAGCGGCCGTTCTCAATGGCGATGAAACCGTCAGATAAGTAGCGCTGGTCTTGCGACGTGAGAATGCCTACCAACTCGTCCACACAGTGCTCGCGCTCGATGAGGCGCGGCTCGCGGTTGGCATGCACCGCGCAGGACTTGCGGCCCCACACCTCGCGGTAGTAGAGCTTGGTGTACTCGTTCATGAACGTGGCGCGGTTGACGATGCCCACCGGGCAGTCGTCCTCCAGCAGTGCCACCGCATGCAGCGTGGGGTGCTCCAGAAACAGCTCGGCCAGCGCGTCGTTGCTGGTCTGTGCTGTCACCGTAGGCGCGCGCAGCAGCGACAGGCTGCGCAAATGACCGCCTTGCGAGACACGGCTGAGCTCGGGAAACACCACCACCTGGCGCTCACCAAGAACGCGTTGTGGCTCCACCCCGAGGTACTTCAGCGGCGCGCGGTCGGGGTGACCCAGAAAGTAGCCCTGGCCATACTCAATGCCTAGGTCGCGCAGTACGCGCAGGTCCTCGGCGGTCTCTATGCCTTCGGCCACCAGCGAGCTGCCAAAGATGGTGGCAATTTGCTGCAGGGCCTGGATGGTCTTGAGCTTGTCGCCGTGCTCGCTGATGTTGCGGGTGAAGTACTTGTCGATCTTCACCACTTCGGGCTTGAGCTGTGACCACAGCCGCAGGCTGGAATGGCCGTCACCAAAATCGTCCAGCGCCAGCGACACGCCGGCGGACCGGATGTCATTCACCACCTCGGCCAGGCGGTCCATGTTCTCCACACGCTCGTGCTCCGTGATCTCCAGCACCAGCATGCGCGGCACCACGCGCATGTCTTGAATCCAGCGCAGTAGCCCGTCACGCCCCTGCAGCTGAACAATGCGGGTCAGCGCATTGGCACTGATGTTCACAAACAGGCGCCCCACCCCGCGCATATGGCCCCAGTTGCGCAGGGTAGCCATGACACAAGCGCACTCGAATTCGTAGCCCAAGCCTTCTAGTGCCGCAGCGCGCAGCAGGTTGTCGGGGGTATGCAGGGGCGTGCCCGCGGGGCCGCGTATCAGCGCCTCGTGGGCATAGATGGAGGCGTCTGCCAGGTTCACGATGGGCTGGAACACGGGATACAAGGTCCCGTCGTTCAGCACCTTTTTTAAAGGACCTGGTTCACCCTCTCCGGTAGTGCGGGCGGCCACCAAACGCAAGGTTGATGTTGGCATGGCATGGGTTCCAAAACGACTAGAGGGGCAGTCTAGGGAAACCTTATGACAACCCAATGACAAAACTGTGTCATGCGATTTTGTGAAATTTATTAAACGATATAAACTGTATATACCGTTTATTTTTTCAAAGGAAACCACGTGACGACTGCAGACAATGCAACCGGTGTTGAGATCAAAGCCCCCATCAAGGTGAGTGCCAAGGCGCCCGCCAAAGCTGTAGCCAAGCCAGCCGCCAAAGCCCCCATCAAGGCAAAAGCCAGCACCGCCAAAAAGCCCGCTGCACCGGTGAAAAAACCTGCCACAGTGGCGCCTCCCGCCAAAGCCAAGCCTGCAAAGGCCACCAAAGCCGCTACCACGCCCAAGAAGCCCGCTGCCAAGCCTGTTGCAGCCCCTGTGGTCAAAGCCAAAAAGCCCAAGATGGTTCGCGACAGCTTCACCATTCCCAAGCCCGAGTACGACGTGCTGGACGTGCTCAAGCTGCGTGCCGCCAAGCAAGGCACCCCTGCCAAAAAGACCGAACTGATTCGCGCAGGCATCAAGGTGCTGGCGGCGTTGTCTGACACCGCGTTCAAGGCCGCGCTGCAAGCCGTGCCCAGCCTGAAGACCGGCCGCCCTGCCAAGGCTAAGAAGGCCTGAGGCCGACCTGGTCTACAGCACCTCGGGGGATTGCACCGTGACCACCATGGTCTGGGCAATGCCCTCGCGCTCGCGGTGGCGCAGCCACCAGATGGCGCCTTTTTTCACGGCGCAATCGGCCTCGGCCAACCCCAGCAGGCGCGCAATCGTGTGACCCAGCGTGGGCTGGTGGCCCACCACCAGCACGCAGCCCTTGACATGCGGCCAGTGCACCAAGTCCAGCAAATCATCGACGGTGGACAACGGCGCTAGCGCCGCATGGGTTTTGAATTTTCGCCCCAGCGCCTGGGCAGTTTGCTCGGTGCGCAGCGCCGGGCTGGACCACACCTTGGCACCTTCCGGCAGCTGCCGGTCCAGCCAACCCGCCATGCGGGTCGCCTGCTTCTCGCCTTTGGCGGTGAGGGTGCGCACCATGTCGTCCCCCACCAGCTCCAGATCAATGGCCTCTGCGTGCCGCCACAAAATCAGATCCATCGCCGTCACTCCCTTTTTTATCCTTTGTCATTGCGCGCGTAGCGGCCCATCAGCGCCGCCTGTGCACCGTGAGCAGGCACATCGGTGCGTGCTTCTTGTCGGCGGTACACCCCGTCGCCCCCCAGGTCCCACGCATCCACGCCATCGTGCAAGTAGGCCACTAGGCACTCATCCACAATGCGCTGGCGCTGCACCGGATCGGTCACGGGCCAGGCCAGTTCCACGCGGCGCACCATGTTGCGGTTCATCCAGTCGGCGCTCGACAGGTAGAGGTCTTCCACCTGGCCCTGGCGGAAATAAAACACGCGCGAGTGCTCCAGAAACCGCCCAATGACCGAGCGCACGCGGATGTTGTCGGTATAGCCCGTTACCTGGGCCGGCAGCATGCAGGCGCCGCGCACAATCAAATCAATCTTCACGCCCTGGCTGCCCGCGGCCATCAGGCTGCGGATCAGCGCCTCGTCGGTCAGCGAGTTCATCTTCACCACGATGCGGGTCTCCACACCGCGTGCCGCCGCCTCGCCCAGGGCGTCAATCTTGGCGATCAGTTTGCGGTGCAAATAGAACGGCGCCAACCACAGTTTGGACAAACGCGGCAGCTTGCTCTGGCTGGCCAGGTGCACAAACACATGCTCCATGTCGGTGGTGAGCGCCACGTCGGCTGTGAGGTGGCTCACGTCGGTATACAGCTTGGCGGTGCGCGGGTTGTAGTTGCCGGTGGAAAGGTGCCCATAGCGCTTGAGCGACTTGCCTTCACGACGCGTGATCAGCATCATCTTGGCGTGCGTTTTCAGGCCCACCACGCCGTACACCACCTGGGCACCAATCGACTCCAGCATCTCGGCCCAGTTGATGTTGGCCTCTTCGTCGAAGCGCGCCTTGAGCTCCACCACCACAGTCACTTCCTTGCCGCGGCGCACGGCCTCACGCAGCAAGTCCATCAGCTCGGAGTCTGCGCCGGTGCGGTAAATGGTTTGCTTGATGGCCAACACCTGGGGGTCGTTCACGGCCTCGCGCAAAAACGTCAGCACCCCGTCAAAGCTCTCAAACGGCTGGTGGATCAGGATGTCGCGCTGTTTGAGCTGGTCAAAGATGGACTGGCTGGACTGGATTTGCACCGGGTAGGCCGCGCGGTACGGTGCAAAGCACAGGTCGGGGCGGTTGGCCAGGTCGATCAGCTGCGTCAGGCGCACCAGGTTCACCGGGCCGTGCACGCGGTACAGCGCCTTGGCGGGCAGCGCAAACTGTTTGAGCAAAAAGTCCGCCAGGTGTTCCGAGCAACCCGCTGACACCTCCAGACGCACCGCCTGGCCGTAGTGGCGGTGCACCAGGCCCTGGCGCAGTGCGGTGCGCAGGTTTTGCACATCGTCTTCGTCCACCGCCAGGTCAGAGTGGCGGGTCACGCGGAACTGCGAAAACTGCCCCACCACGCGCCCCTGGAACAGCTCGTCCAGGTGTGCGCGAATGATGCTGGACAGCGACACAAACCAGGCCTTGTTGCCCACCAGTTTGTCCGGCATGCGGATCAGGCGCGGCAGCACGCGTGGCACTTTCACGATCGCGATTTCGTTCTCCCGCCCAAAGGCGTCCTTGCCGCTCAGCCGCACGATGAAGTTCAGCGATTTGTTGGCCACCTGGGGAAACGGGTGCGAGGGGTCCAGTCCCACGGGAATCAGCAGCGGGCGCACCTCGCGCTCAAAGTATTGCTTCACCCAGGCGCGCTGCGCGGCATTGCGCTCGCCGTGGGAGAGGATGCGCAAGCCCTGTGCTTCCAGCCCCGGCATCAACTTTTCGTTGTACAGCGTGTACTGGCGCGCCACCAGCTGGTGCAGGGCATCAGCCAGGCGGTCGAACGAGCCGACCGAGTATTGCCCCTTGCGGTCACTGGCCTGGTAGGCGCTCAGGTGCGGCTCGGCCCGCACCTCAAAAAATTCATCCAGGTTGCTGGAAACGATGCACAGAAAGCGCAGGCGCTCCAGCAGTGGCACATCGTCGCGTACCGCCCAGTCCAGCACGCGCTCGTTGAACGCCAGGATGCTGTGGTCACGGTCCAGCAGTGCGGGGGGCGCAGATTGCACCAGCGCGAGAGGCTTGCGAATAAGAGACAGCATGAACGGCATCCATTTATGACACAACGATGAACGATTGTTTACGTCCCAGATGACAGTTGTGTGACATCTTGCGCCACGGGCTGGGGCAGCGTCCGTGCGGTGTGCGCGGGCACCAAGTGGCCCGCGAACAGCAGGGAGGCGTAGGCCCAGCTGAAGTGCAGCGCCCGCGTGCGCGCCTCATGGCGCGGCACTGCCAGCGCGCCGTACCAGGCCGCAGTCAGGTCGGGGTCCAGCACCCCGCCCTGGGCGGGCGTCCCCACCACCTCGTTAGGCCCCTCTACCGGGTAGGCCGCCACCGGCGTACCACATGCCATGGCCTCCAGCATCACCAAACCAAAGGTCTCGGAGCGGCTGGGCATCACAAACACATCGGCCGCGGCATAGACCTTCGCCAGCTCGTCGCGCGGCAGCACGCCCAGCCAGCGCACGTGGGGGTAGCGCTCGCGCAGGCTGGCTTCCAGCGGGCCCACGCCGCACACCACCTTGGTGCCGGGCACGTCCATGTCCAGAAACGCAGCGATGTTTTTCTCGTACGACACGCGGCCCACAAACAGCGACACCGGGCGCGCCAGCACCCCCAGCGCGGGGTAGACCTTGGGCACCTCCTGGTACTGAAACAGCTGCATGTCCACCCCATGCGTCCAGCTGCGCAGGTTGCGAAAGCCCTTGGCATCCAGCATGCGCAGCACGCTGGGCGTGGGCACCATCACACCCGACGAGGGCTTGTGAAAATAGCGGAACAGCGCATACCCCATCCACAGCGGCACCTTGAGTGCGGCCTGCAAGATCTCGGGAAAGCGCGTGTGGTACGCCGTGGTGAAGGCCAGCTTGTGCTTGCGGCAGTAGCTGCGCGCGGCCCAGCCCAGCGGGCCTTCGGTAGCCAGATGAATGGCGTCGGGCGCGCTGGCGTCCAGCATCTGCGCCAGCGCCTTGCCGGGGCGCACGGCCAGGTCAATGCCTGCGTAGCCCGGGCATGGACGGGTGGCAAACAGGCCGGGGTGGATCACCTCCACCACATGGCCCAGGCCTTCGAGTTCGCGCACCAGCTCCACCAGGGTGGTCACCACCCCGTTGACCTGGGGTTGCCATGCGTCGGTAATCAGGGCGAGTTTCATGCGTGGGTTTCCTGCAGTGCGGGGGTGGCCACCGCAGTGGCCGGTGGGGTGGGCGTGCCCGCCCAGTAAATGAGTTCGAGCTGACCGTCCAGGTGCTCCACCAGCGCGGTGCGGCTCTCCACCCAGTCGCCGTCGTTGCAATACAGCGTGCCCTCGATGGTGCGCATCTCGGCATGGTGGATGTGGCCGCAGACCACGCCGTCGTGGCCGCGGCGGCGTGCCTCGTGGGCCACGGCTTTCTCAAAGTCTGTCACGTAATTCAGTGCTTTCTTGACCTTGTGCTTGAGGTAGGCCGAGAGCGACCAGTACGGCAGCCCCATGCGCGCGCGCAGGCTGTTGAGGTAGCGGTTGAGCTTGAGCGTGAACTCGTAGGCGTTGTCACCCAGGTAGGCCAGCCACTTGGCGCACTGGATCACGCCGTCAAAGTAATCGCCATGCGTGACCCAAAGCGTACGGCCATCTGCGGTGGTGTGCACCGTGTCTTCGTACACCTCGATGCCGCCAAACTGGTGGCCCACAAAGGCACGCGCAAATTCATCGTGGTTGCCGGGAATGAAGACCACGCGACAGCCCTTGCGCGCGCGGCGCAGCAGCTTTTGCACCACGTCGTTGTGCGCCTGGGGCCAGAACCAGCGGCGGCGCAGCTGCCAGCCATCCACGATATCGCCCACCAGGTAGAGGTGGTCGCTGGGGTGGTGCTTCAGAAAGTCCAGCAGCGGCTTGGCTTGGCAGCCTGCGGTGCCCAGGTGGATGTCGGACACAAACACCGCGCGGTAGCGGCGGTGGCCCACTTCGTCGTCATCGGCTTCGGCGTCTGGCGCCAAACCCTGCCAGTTGGCTCCCAGAGCGTCGAAGGCGGTGCGCATCAGGCCCCCAGAAAGTGCTTGCGGTAACGGGATGGCAAGTCGGCGATGCGCATGAGCATCGGCAGGTCGGCCGAGTTGAAGTCCGGGTCCCAGGCCGGCGCGCCCAGCACCTTGGCGCCCAGGCGCAGATAGCCCTTGATGAGCGCCGGGGGTTCCACATCCAATGTGCTGTCGAGCTGTTCAATGGGCAGCGGCAGGCGCGGCCGCACGTGGTATTCGATCGGAGCCAGGTGCGTGGCCTGCACCTGGCGCCAGATGCTGGCCGCAGCGTCACCGCTGACGATGCCGTTGTGCAGCATGGGCACGCTGGCGCAACCAATCATGGTGTCGAGCTGGTTGCGCACCATGAACTCGGCCAGTGCGCCCCACAGCGCCATGATGACGCCGCCGTGGCGGTGGTCCGGGTGCACGCAGCTGCGGCCCAGCTCCACCATGCGTTCGCGCAAGCTGCGCAGGCGGGTCAGGTCAAATTCGGTGTCACTGTAAAAACTGCCCACGCGCTTGGCCTGGGTGGGGGTGAGCACGCGGTAGGTGCCCACTACCTGGCCGCTGGCCTGGTCGCGCACGATCAGGTGCTCGCAGTAGTTGTCAAACAGATCCACGTCGTGGCCTGCGATCGGGGTGTTCAGGCGCGCGCCCATCTCTCCGGCAAACACATCAAAGCGCAGGCGCTGGGCGGCGCGCACTTCGTCCTGTTGGCGGGCCCAGGAGACCTGGATGCCGTTGCGCGCGGGAGCGGCGTCTGACGCCTGCACGGCGATGGGTTGCACCGCGATAGGCGCGATGGGGTGTACAGTGGGCGAGGCCAGCGTAGGCACGGCGGTGGCGGATGTTGTTGGCATTCTTGTCCCCTTCCTTGAGCGTGATTGCACTGACCGGGAAGTGTGAAGAGCACCTGTGACCCACACATGGCAGACGCGTGAAGTTTTTGTGACAGGGGCTGCGCCGTGGTCATTGATTCAATAATTCAAGTATTATTGAAATATGAACACCGCAGCCTTTGACGAACCCCAGGCCCTCAAGGCCCTGACCGCGCTGGCCCAAGCCCAGCGCCTGCGCGCCTTCAAGGCCTTGGTGGTGGCCGGCCCCGAGGGCCTGACCCCCGGCACCCTGGCCCAGCAGTTGGACAGCGCACCCAGCGCCCTGTCCTTCCACCTGAAGGAACTGGCCCACTCCGGCCTGGTCGACATTGAGCAGCGCGGGCGCAACCTCATTTACCGCGCCAACTTTGCGCAGATGAACGGTCTGCTGGCGTACATGACCATGCATTGCTGCCAGGGTGAAGGCTGCGAGGTGACAGGTACCACGGCGGGCAAATGCTGTTAAACGCCATGACCAAAACTCCGCCTACACCCCCCCTGCGCCAGCAGCTGTTGGCCGAATTCCTGGGCACCGCCGCCCTGCTCTGCGCCGTCATTGGCTCCGGCATCATGGCCCAGCGCATCAGCGGCGGCAACGACGGCGTGGCGCTGCTGGCTAACACATTGGCCACGGTGTTTGCGCTGTATGTGCTGATTGAAACCCTGGGCCCGGTCAGCGGCGCGCACTTCAACCCATTGGTCACGCTGCTTATGTGGTCAAAACGGCAGCTAGCCCCTGAGAACAGTGCGCGAGCAGCTACGCTTTTCATAGCATCCCAGTTGCTGGGGGCCGCGGCCGGTGCGGCCCTGGCCAACGCCATGTTCGAGCTGCCGGCCCTGCACCTGAGCCAGCACCTGCGGGGCGGTACGGGCCAGTGGGTGGCCGAGGCCGTGGCCACTGGCGGGCTGGTGTTCACCATCCTGCGCGCACCGCCCGGCAAAGCACCAGCGCTGGTGGCCTGCTACATCGGCGCGGCCTACTGGTTCACCGCCAGCACCTCGTTTGCCAACCCCGCCGCCGTGGTGGGCCGCATGTTCAGCGACACCTTTGCAGGCATCGCCCCTGCCAGCGCCCTGGGGTTTGTGCTGGCGCAATGCGTGGGCGCAGTGCTGGGCGCAGCCTTGGCCAACACACTCTCCTCCCAGAAAGAAACCGTATGACCATCACCATCTTCCACAACCCCGCTTGCGGGACGTCGCGCAACACTCTGGCCATGATTCGCAACAGCGGCGTGGAGCCCGAGGTCATTGAATACCTGAAGACCCCACCTACCAAAGTACGCCTGCAGCAACTGCTGGCCGCCATGGGCAGCGGCCCGCGCGATCTACTCCGCGAAAAAGGCACGCCCTATGCCGAGCTGGATTTGGCGAATGCAAAGTGGACGGACGACGAACTGCTGGACTTCATGCTGCAGCATCCCATCCTCATCAACCGCCCGGTGGTGGAAACCCCCTTGGGCACGCGCCTATGCCGCCCATCCGAGCTGGTGCTGGACCTGCTGCCCACCCCTCAGCAAGCGGCGTTTACCAAGGAAGACGGTGAAGCAGTGGTCAACGACAAGGGCCAACGTGTGTGATCTGGTCACCACTCTGCCGCAGCTGGATGCCACCCACTTTCGGGTGCCGGATGTGGCATCACTGCGCTCGGCTACGCCATCCAATCATGCTCCCCGCATCGCGCTGCTCTATGGCTCGCTACGGCCCCGCTCGTTCAGCAGGCTGTTGACCGAGGAGGCCGCGCGCCTGCTGCAGGCCATGGGGGCAGAGACCCGCATCTTCAACCCCACCGGACTGCCCTTGCCCGACGACGCGCCCGACACCCACCCCAAGGTGCAAGAGTTGCGCGAGCTAGTGTAGTGGTCTGAGGGCATGGTGTGGACCTCACCCGAGCGGCACGGTGCCATGACCGGCATCATGAAGGCGCAGATCGACTGGATTCCGCTGAACAGCGGCGCCCTGCGCCCCACACAGGGCAAGACACTTGCAGTGATGCAGGTGAGCGGCGGCTCGCAAAGCTTCAACGCAGTGAACCAGATGCGTCTGCTGGGCCGCTGGATGCGCATGGTCACCATCCCGAACCAAAGCTCGGTGGCCAAGGCGTTCATGGAGTTTGGTGACGATGACCGCATGAAGCCATCCAGCTACTTCGAGCGCGTGGTGGATGTGATGGAAGAGCTGGTGAAGTTCACGCTGCTCACGCGCGATGTATCGCCATATCTGGTGGACCGCTACAGCGAACGCAAGGAAACAACCGAGCAGCTCATGAAGCGCGTCAACCAGCGCAGCCTTTGACGCCTCCATCACCATGCAAACCACGCCGGCCATCCCCAACACCACGCTAGCCGATGCGATGAACCTGCGCACCTAAACCTATGCCGGGTGCGTGCAGCTACTGGCCGCCCGCACCTACAACGGCCAAACCACTGACTTCCGTACCGAAGGGGGCGGTTTCGCTCCGGTGATGTGGGTGCCTGACTTGCAGAGCGCTCCCACGAACCTCTGCAGCCCTGCCCCCTGATCGACCATACTGCGGCTGTGAAACACGTCGCCTTTTTCCGCAACCTCAACCTGGGCCGCACCCACTGCCCCACGCGGGTGCAGCTGGAGCAGGCGTTTCTGGACGCCGGGGCGCATGCGGCCGCATCGTTTCTGACGAATGGCACGCTGGTCTTTTCAACCGGCCCACGAGCCAACCCCGACGCGCTGCTGCGCAAGGCGGCCAAGCAACTTCACGCGGTGTGCGGCCTGGTGGAGCCCGGTTTTGTGCGGCCTGTTCCCTACTTGGCGCAGCTGGTCGCGAGTACGCCGTTTGCCGGGGTGGACACCACTACCGTCTATGAATGTTGCGTCACGTTTTTGCACCACGACGCAGAAGTGCCCGGCCCCCTGCCTCTGCACTCCAAGCGCCAGGACCTGGAGGTGTTTCACTGCACGGGGGGTGAGGCCTTCAGCCTGAGCCTCAAGATCGGCAACACGCCGGGCAGCCCCAATGCATTTTTGGAAAAAATGCTGGGGTTGCCGGCCACCACCCGGAGCTGGAACACGGTATCCCGGCTGGTGGCCAAATACGCGTGATCTAGGGCCCTAGCCCAGCCACTTCTGCATGAAACCCGCCTGCCCCATGGCCGGGTCTAGCGCGTAATAGGCAAAGCCCACGCGCTCGTACAGCTTCACCGCGCCGCCGTTGCCCGACAGCACTTCGAGCGTCAGCTTGCAGGCACCGCGCTCGGTGGCGATCTGTTCCACCAGCGCCAGCATCTTCTCGCCAATGCGCTGGCCGCGGTAGCCGGGCAGCACTGCGACGTCATGCACGTTCACCAGCGGCTTGCAGGCAAAGGTGGAGAAACCTTCAATGCAATTGATCAGGCCCACGGGCGTGGCGTCGTCCTCGGACGCGTATGCCAGCACGCTGAAGGCCTGCGGGCGCGCGGCCAGCGAGGGCACCAGGTTGGCCTTGGCAAAATCACTCAGACCCTCACCACCGCCCATGGGGTCGCTGGCATAGGCATCGAGCAGCATGACCAGCGCAGCGGCATGCACGGGGTTGGCGTAATCGGCACGGACCACGCGGATCGCAGTCGTCATGGGTTCAAACCTTCAGGGTATCGGCAATGCGCTGGGCACAGCTTTGGGCCTGCGCGGCATCGCGCGCCTCCACCATCACACGTACCAAGGGTTCGGTGCCACTGGCGCGGATCAGCACGCGGCCACTGTCACCGAGCGCGGCTTCAGCGGCTTTGGTTTCTTCGCTCAGGCGGGTGTTGGACTTCCAGTCCTGGCCCGGAGCCAGGCGCACGTTGATCAGGGTTTGCGGGAATAGCGTCACGCCATCCAACAGCTGCGCCATGGTCTTGCCGCTGCGCACGCAGGCCTGCAGCACCTGCAGGGCCGACACCAAGCCATCACCCGTGGTGTGCTTGTCTAGCGCCAGCAAGTGGCCCGAGCCCTCGCCCCCCAAGATCCACTTGTGCTTCTCCAGCTCTTCGAGCACGTAGCGATCGCCCACCTTGGCACGCACAAACTGAACACCGCGCTTCTTCAGCGCCACTTCCACGGCCATATTGGTCATCAGCGTGCCCACCACGCCGGGCACATGCTCGTCGCGGCCTAGGCGGTCGTCGGCCATCAGGTACAGCAGCTCGTCGCCGTTGTAGAGGCGGCCGTCCGCATCCACCAGTTGCAAGCGGTCGGCGTCGCCGTCCAGCGCGATGCCGAAGTCGGCCTTGTGGTCCTTCACGGCCTGCACCAGCGCCTCGGGGTGGGTGGCACCCACGCCCTTGTTGATGTTCAGGCCGTCGGGCGAGCAGCCGATGGCAATGACCTCGGCACCCAGCTCATGGAACACCTTGGGTGCGATGTGGTACGCCGCGCCATGGGCCGCGTCCACCACAATCTTCAGGCCCTTCAAGGTCAGGTCGTTGGCAAAGGTGCTTTTGCAGAACTCGATGTAGCGGCCGGCCGCGTCGTCCAGGCGGCGGCTCTTGCCCAGGCTGGCAGAGTCCACCCATACCGGCGGTTTCTCCAGCTCGGCTTCCACGGACAGCTCCCAGGCGTCGGGCAGCTTGCTGCCCTTGGCGCTGAAAAACTTGATGCCGTTGTCGGCAAACGGGTTGTGGCTGGCGCTGATGACCACGCCCAGCGAGGCCCGCTGCGCACGCGTGAGGTAGGCCACGCCCGGTGTGGGCAGTGGGCCGAGCAGCACCACATCCACACCCGCGGAGTTAAAGCCGCTCTCCAGCGCGCTCTCCAGCATGTAGCCCGAGATGCGCGTGTCCTTGCCGATCAGCACCGTGGGGCGTGCCTCGGTTTCCTTGAGCACATGGCCCACGGCGTGCGCCAAGCGCAGCACAAAGTCGGGGGTGATGGGGGCCTGCCCCACGGTGCCGCGAATGCCGTCGGTGCCGAAATACTGTCGTCCCATTTGAATTCCTGTTGTGTTGTTGTTGGTTGTTATGAACGTGCAGCTTGCATGGCGGCCAGCACCTTGAGGGCACTGACCGTGTCGCGCACATCGTGCACGCGCACCACATTCGCACCGTTCTGCACGGCCAGCACGGCGGCCGTCACGCTGGGTGCCCGGCGCTGGTCCACGTCCATGCTGGCCACCTGGCTCAGCGAGGTTTGGGTGACTGCGGCCAGCGACGATTTGCGCGACCAACCCGCCAGCACTGGGTAGCCCGCGGGCACGGCCTGGGTTTGGCGCGCGAGCAACGCAAAGTTCTGCGGCACCGTCTTGCCAAAGCCAATGCCGGGGTCCAGGCAAATACGGGCCGAATCGACCCCTAGCCCTCGTAAACGCTGCGCAAGCAGCTCTAAAAAAGATAGCACCTGCGGCACCACATCGCCCTCCATGGGCGCCACCTGCATGGTCTGTGGATCGCGGTGCATGTGCATCAGGCACACGCCGCAGCGGCCGTGTGCGGCCACCACCGCTTCGCCCGTGGATCCACCCGCTGCATCACGCCAGCGCAGGGCCCAGACGTCGTTGACGATGTCAGCCCCCAAGTCCAACACCGCCTGCATGACGGCGGGCTTGTAGGTGTCTACCGAGACCGGCACACCCAGGGTGACCGCGTGTTTGACCACGGGCAGCACACGCGCCAGCTCTTCCTCCAGCGGCAGCGCCTGGGCACCGGGGCGGGTCGATTCACCGCCGATGTCCAGCATATCGGCCCCGTCCTTGAGCAGCTTCTCGCAATGCGCCAGCGCAGCATCGCGCGCAGCATACTGCCCGCCGTCGGAGAACGAATCGGGGGTGACGTTGACGATGCCCATGACCTGGGGCCGGGACAGGTCAATCGTGAAACGGGTGGTTTGCCAATGCATGGGCTGGATTATGCAAGCCCTGAAACGCACACAGGGCCCGAAGGCCCTGTGGGTTCAGCGCAGCCTGGTGTCAGGCGGCTGTGGGTGCCGGGTCGGCCGCCACGGCGGGTGCGCCACCGCTGCCTCCGCCACCATTGGTGGGGGTGCGGGGCGTCCAGTCCTTGGGAGGACGTGGCTCACGGCCAGCCATGATGTCGTCCAACTGGTCGCTGTCAATGGTTTCCCATTCCAGCAGGGCTTTGGCCATGGCGTGCATCTTGTCCTGGTTGTCTTCGATCAGCTTGCGCGCGAGGGCGTATTGCTGGTCGATGATGCGGCGCACTTCCGAGTCCACCTTTTGCATGGTCTGTTCGCTCATGCTGGTGGTCTTGGTCACGCTGCGGCCCAGGAAGACTTCGCCTTCGTTTTCGGCATACACCATCGGGCCCAGCGCGTCGGTCATGCCGTAACGGGTCACCATGTCGCGGGCGATCGAGGTAGCACGCTCAAAGTCGTTGCTGGCACCCGTAGTCATCTGGTTCATGAAGACTTCTTCGGCAATACGGCCGCCAAACAGCATGCTGATCTGGTTCAGCATGAATTCGCTGTCGTAGCTGTAGCGGTCTTGTGCGGGCAGGCTCATGGTCACGCCCAGGGCACGGCCACGGGGAATGATGGTGACCTTGTGCACCGGGTCGCACTTGGGCAACAGCTTGCCAATCAGCGCGTGGCCGGACTCGTGGTAGGCCGTGTTCTTGCGCTCTTCTTCAGGCATGACCATGCTCTTGCGCTCGGGGCCCATGAGGATCTTGTCCTTGGCCTTCTCGAAGTCCTGCATTTCCACCAGGCGCGCATTGCGGCGGGCGGCCATCAGGGCGGCTTCGTTGCACAGGTTCGCCAAGTCGGCACCGCTCATGCCGGGCGTACCACGGGCAATGGTCATGGCGCTCACGTCCTGACCCAAAGGTACTTTGCGCATGTGCACGTTCAGAATCTGTTCGCGGCCACGGATATCGGGCAGGGTCACATACACCTGGCGGTCAAAACGGCCGGGACGCAGCAAGGCCGCATCCAGAATGTCAGGGCGGTTGGTGGCAGCCACCACGATCACGCCCACATTGGTCTCGAAACCGTCCATCTCGACCAGCATCTGGTTCAGGGTTTGTTCGCGCTCGTCGTTACCACCGCCTAGGCCCGCACCACGTTGGCGGCCCACGGCGTCAATTTCATCGATGAAGATGATGCAGGGGGCGTTCTTCTTGGCGTTCTCGAACATGTCGCGCACGCGGGATGCGCCCACGCCGACAAACATTTCCACAAAGTCAGAACCCGAGATGCTGAAGAACGGCACCTTGGCTTCGCCCGCAATGGACTTGGCCAGCAGCGTCTTGCCGGTACCGGGAGGGCCGACCAGCAGCAGGCCGCGCGGAATACGGCCACCGAGTTTCTGGAATTTGGAGGGATCTTTGAGGAAGTCCACGACTTCCTTCACTTCTTCCTTGGCCTCATCGCAACCGGCCACATCGGCAAAGGTCACGGTGTTGGTGTTTTCGTCCAGCAGGCGCGCCTTGCTCTTGCCGAAGCTGAAAGCGCCGCCCTTGCCGCCGCCTTGCATTTGCCGCATGAAGTACACCCACACGCCAATCAGCAGCAGCATAGGCCCCCAGCTGACCAGCAAGGTCATGAGCAAGGAGCTTTCTTCGCGGGGTTTGACGTCGAACTTGACGCCGTTGTTGATCAGGTCGCCAACCAGGCCACGATCGAGGTAGGTAGCGGTGGTGCGGACCTTGCGGTCGTCGGTGGTGACGGCCAAAATTTCAGTGCCGCCCTGGCCTTCCTGGATGATGGCGCTCTTGATTTGCTTATTGCGCACTTGCTCCAGGAAATCGGAGTAGCCGACCAAGCCCGCGCTGCCAGCGCTGCGCGAATCGAATTGCTTGAACACGGTGAAAAGCACCAAGGCAATCACCAACCACACTGCAATTTTTGAAAACCACTGATTATTCAAGCGAAGCTCCAATACTGGCGCAAGTAGACGAACCTTGCGTACTTGGGACCCATTTTAGGCGTTTCAAGACATGAAAGCTGCCCATTCAAGGTTTACGGCCACAGAAACCGCATGGGAATAGCTGGGCGGCTGCTTAAACAGAGCGCAAGCCCATGCCCACCAGGAAGGTTTCCGACGAACGGTCGCGCGAGGCCTTGGGCTTGAAGGGCTTGACCGTGACAAAGGCCGACTTGAAGCGCTGCACTACATCGTTGTAGCTGCCGCCATGGAACACCTTGGCCACCAGGGCGCCCTGGGGCTTCATGTGGTTCTGGGCAAACTCAATCGCCAGCTCCACCAAATACTCAATGCGCGCCGCATCGGCCGAGGAAATCCCTGACAGGTTGGGCGCCATGTCGGACACCACCAGATCCGCCTGCTTGCCAGCTAGTGCCGTCTCCAGCAAGGCCAGGGTATCGGCCTCGCGAAAATCGCCCTGGATAAAGGTAACGCCCTCAATGGGCTCCATGGGCAGCAGGTCCAGCCCAATGATGGTGCCGTCCAACGCCCCCACCGCCGCACCTTGGGGCGACATGCGGCGGCGCAGGTACTGGCTCCAGGCGCCAGGGGTGCAGCCCAGATCCACCACCAGTTGGCCAGGCTTGATGAGATGCAAGGTTTCGTCAATTTCCTTGAGTTTGTAGGCCGCACGGGCCCGGTACCCCTCTTTGGCCGCCAATTTGACGTAGGGGTCGTTGATGTGGTCGTGCAACCAGGCCTTGTTGACCTTTTTGCCTTTGCTGGGTGTTTTCATGCGAGCCTTGAATGCGATCCCCATTGCGGGGAGGGTTCCGATTGTCGGGCTTTTCCAGTTCGCCCCACATCTCCTCTATAGTGGCGAGTTGACCTTTGACGGAGATCTTCCTCGAAGGAGGCCCCCAGATCGAGAGGAAGGCATGCCCCTGTTCAAGCGCAACGTCAAACTGCACGTCACCATCAGCTGGCTGTTTGTCGTCCTGACCCTGCCTGTAATCATCGCGTTCTTGCTGGTGAGCTACCGGGCCAACACGCTGCTGATCGAAGACTATTCGAACAAGTTCATCGAAAAGTCGGTCCATGAGAACTTCAACAACGCGGCCCGGTTGCTGAACCCCTTCATCAGCAACGCCCGCGCCGCCGGCACCTTGATGCGCGACAAACCCGATTACTTTCGGGAGCCCAATGCGTCGGACTATCTGCACGAAATTGTGGCCTCCAATGAGGCGGTGTACGCGGCCTATGCGGCCTTCGAGGACGGAAGCTTTCGCCAGGTGCGCCGGGTAGTGCCCGGCAGGCCAGTGTTGGACAAGCCGGTTCCCACAGGTACGCTGATCATTGACCGCTTTATCGACCAGCGCGCTACAGCGGGTGAACCCCAGGACCAGTACCGCTTCCACAGCGCCTGGGGCACGGTGCTGGGCAGCGACGCCGGTCCGGTGAACTACGACCCCCGCACCCGCGGCTATTACAAGGAAGCGGCGCGCCTGCAGACGCTCATCGTGTCGGACGTTTACCCCTTTGCCAGCTCCGGCGAGCTGGGCATTACGGTAACTGCCCCCATCGTCACGGCGGGGCACACTTCCGGTGTGTTCGCGATTGACCTGACGCTCAAAACCCTGTCGGCCTACCTTTCGGACAACCGGGTCAGCCCCAACAGCATCACCATCATTGCCGACGACCACGGTGGCGTGATCGCCCACCCGGAGTTCGAGCGCGGCCTGACGCTGAAGGACAACGAGCTGGTGCAAAACCAGCTGGGCAAACTGGGGGACGTGCGCGTGACCGCGGCGCTGGCCGAGCGGATTCGCAGTGGCACCGACCGCTTCCACTTCACGGCAGGGCCCGACAACACCGAATACATCGGCGTGTTCTCCCCCTTCCCCAAGAACTTCAAAAAACCGTGGGAGCTGCTGATCATTGCGCCCACCGACGACTTCGTGGGTGGCATCAAAGACACCAACCGCCGCTTGCTGGTCTTCGGCACCCTGGTGTTTTTCCTGCAACTGGTGCTGATTTACCGCCTGTCCCGCGCCTTGTCCAAGCCCATAGAGCAGTTGGCAGAAGAAGTGGTGCACATCCGCGATTTCGAATTCCTGCAGGCCCCCATGGTCGAGTCGCGCATTGCCGAAATCAGCCATTTGGCCAAAGCCGTGTTCACCCTTACGCGTGCGCTGGAATCGTTCACCTCCTACGTGCCGCGCGGGCTGGTCAAGCAACTGATCGACTCGGGCCAGGGCACGCGGCTGGGGGTGGAAAGCCGCTACCTGACGCTGTTCTTTACCGACCTGGAAGGCTTCTCCACCTTGTCGGAATCCGAGCCTTCGCAGCAGCTGCTGGCCCGCGTGTCCGATTACTTTGCCAGTGTCACCCAGTCCATCGAACAGGAACACGGCACGGTGGACAAGTACATTGGCGACGCCGTGATGGCGTTCTGGGGCGCGCCCACCCCGCTGGAGAACCACGCTTATCTGGCCTGCGTGGCGGCGGTGCGCTCGCAGCGCCGCATGGCTCTGCGCAACCAGGAGTGGACCTCCCAGTCCATGTCGGCCCTGAAAGTGCGCATCGGTATCCACAGCGATTCGGTGCTGGTAGGCAATGTGGGATCGGCCGAACGGGTGAGCTACACCGTCATGGGCGATGGCGTGAACGTGGCTGCGCGGCTGGAGGGCCTTAACAAAGAACTGGGCACCTGGGTCTGCGTGAGCCACGCGGTCTACCGGGCTGCCGGTGAGCGCCTGTGGTTGCGCCCTATCGACACGGTCTCGGTCAAAGGCCGCAAGGGAGAGCTGCTGGTCTATGAGCTGCTGGCCATCCGCGACGGTGACGAGGAAACCGCGGCCACCCCCGAAGAAGCCCGGCTGTGCAACCTGACGGTAGATGCCTACGCCCGCTACGCGGACAACGACTTTGTGGGGGCAGCCGAGGCCTATGCCGCCATCCTGGCGCGATTCCCGCACGACACCGTGGCCCAGCGCATGCTGGAAAAATGCCAGGGCCAGCGCACCAAGGACCCGTCGCCGACCTGAATGGTGCTGGCGCCATTCCGCGCCGGCACCAATGCGTCGATAATATGGGCATGCCCCAAATCCAACTGACTCCTGCCCAGCGCAAGGAACACCGCGCTGAAGCCCACCACCTGGACCCCGTTGTCATGGTCGGTGGCGATGGCCTGACGGCCAACGTCAAAAAAGAAGTTGACGCAGCACTCAACGCCCACGGCCTGATCAAGGTGCGCGTGTTTTCCGACGATCGCGTGGCCCGCGAAGAGATGTTCAAGACCCTGGCCGACGAGCTGAATGCTGCGCCCATCCAGCACATCGGCAAGCTGCTGGTGCTCTGGCGCCCCCAGCCTGTGAAAGAAAAAGTGGTTGACGAAGACCGCATGGCGGGTCCGCGTGATTTCAAGGTGCTGAAGTTCAGCAAGCGCCCTGGCCAGCGGCCTGAGGTCAAAACCCTGCGCGTGCTGGGCAATCAGCGCCTCACGCCCGGCGGCAACATCAAGCGTGCCAAGCCGAAGCCAAAAACCAGCGTCAAGAAACGCAGCCAGACCTGAGTCGGGCACCCTTCCCTTGCAAACCGGAGCCTGGTGCTCCGGTTTTTTTATGCCTGTGCGGAGGGTTCGGTGGCTGATCGTGTGGCGGCGTGGGCCAGTTTGCCAAACACCACCAGTGCGCACAGCCACTGCGCCAGGTACATGGCGCTGCCTAGCTTGTGCCACAGCGCCAGGTTGTCACGCGCCACAATGCGCGGCGCCACGGCCAGCTCCACGAGCAGCGCAAGCAACACACCCGCCACTACAAAAAGCGTAGCAGCTTGCGCAGTATCCACGGGGGCTAGAGGCTTGTTTGATCTAAAAACCATCAGGAGCAGAACGCCGCAGGCGACCGACACCCAGGTTTGCACCGTGAACAGCTTGGCCGCCATTTGCCCGGCCATCGCAGGCGTGGGCAGATGGACAAACAGCATGGGCACCACGAACAAGCCCAGCACGCTCAGGCTCATGGCCCAGACGGCGGCCAGCCACAGGGGCAGGCTACGCATCAGAGGTAGTGAACGGCCACGATCTCGTAGGCCTTCTCGCCACCGGGGGCTTGCACCACGGCGGTATCGCCCTCTTCCTTGCCGATCAGGGCGCGGGCAATGGGGGAGCTGATATTGACCAGGCCCAGCTTGAGGTCGGCCTCGTCTTCACCCACGATCTGGTACTTCACCCGGTCGCCCGTGGCTTCGTCTTCCAGTTCCACGGTGGCCCCGAACACCACACGGCCACCCGCGTCCAGCTCGGTGGGATCGATGATTTGCGCAGCCGACAGCTTGCCTTCCACCTCCTGGATACGGCCTTCGATGAAGCCTTGGCGGTCCTTGGCGGCTTCGTATTCGGCGTTTTCGCTCAGATCGCCTTGGGCGCGCGCTTCCGAAATCGCGTTGATCACCCAAGGGCGCTCCACGGTTTTGAGCTTGTGCAGCTCGGCCTTCAGGATTTCAGCGCCGCGCTTGGTAATAGGAATGGTTGCCATGGTGGATAGAGAAATTACAGGGCCTCAAAGTGACAAGGACAGTGCAACGCTTGCGCGCGGCACTGTCCCATGCAGTTGGATCGGATTATGCCAACTTATGCGGTGGCTCAGGCCTGAAGTTGTGCGTGCATTTCCTGCACCGACACCACACCCAGGTTGTCCAGGTACTTCATGCCCTCCACCGCGGCTTCAGCTCCGGCGATGGTGGTGTAGGTCGTAACGCGGGCCAGCAGGGCCGAGGTGCGGATCTGGCGGGAATCGGCGATCGCGTTGCGGCGCTCTTCCACAGTGTTGACCACCATGGAGATTTCCTCGTTCTTGATCATGTCCACAATGTGCGGGCGGCCTTCGGCCACCTTGTTCACCACACTGCAGGTCACACCGGCTGCGTTGATGGCCGCTGCCGTGCCCTTGGTCGCCACAATCTCAAAGCCCTGCGCGGCCAGCGTACGTGCCACTTCCACGGCGCGGGGTTTGTCGGTCTGCTTGACCGAGATAAATGCCTTGCCGCCGCGCGGCAGCTTGGCACCGGCACCCAGCTGCGACTTCACAAAGGCTTCGCCGAAGGTCTTGCCCACGCCCATGACTTCACCGGTGGACTTCATCTCGGGACCGAGAATGGTGTCCACACCGGGGAACTTCACAAACGGGAACACGGCTTCCTTCACACTGAAGTACGGCGGTGTGACTTCCTTGCCAATACCCTGGCTAGCCAGGGTCTGGCCGGCCATGCAGCGCGCAGCCACCTTGGCCAGCTGAATGCCCGTGGCCTTGGAGACAAAAGGCACGGTGCGGCTAGCGCGGGGGTTCACTTCCAGCACGTAAATCACGTCCTTGCCGTCCACGTTCTGGATGGCGAACTGCACGTTCATCAGGCCCACCACATTCAAGGCGCCGGCCATCGCCTTGGTCTGGCGTTTGATCTCGGCCACGGTGTCCGTGCTCAGGCTGTAGGGTGGCAAGGAGCAGGCAGAGTCGCCGCTGTGCACGCCGGCTTGCTCGATGTGCTCCATCACGCCACCGATGAAGGTGTCGCCGGAGCCATCGCGGATGCAGTCCACATCGCACTCGATCGCGTCGTTCAAAAAGCGGTCCAGCAGCACGGGCGAGTCGTTGCTCACCTTCACCGCTTCGCGCATGTAGCGCTCCAGGTCGCGCTGCTCGTGCACGATTTCCATGGCGCGGCCGCCCAGCACATAGCTTGGGCGCACCACCAGGGGGTAGCCCAGGGCGGCGGCTTTTTCCAGCGCTTCGGGTTCGGTACGGGCCGTGGCGTTGGGCGGCTGGCGCAGCTTGAGTTCGTGCAACAGCTTCTGGAAGCGCTCACGGTCTTCGGCGGCGTCGATCATGTCGGGCGTGGTGCCGATGATGGGCACACCGTTGGCTTCCAGGTCCAGCGCCAGCTTCAAAGGCGTTTGGCCGCCGTACTGCACGATCACGCCGACCGGCTTTTCCTTGTCCACGATTTCCAGCACGTCTTCCAGCGTCAGCGGCTCAAAGTACAGGCGGTCGGAGGTGTCGTAGTCGGTGGACACCGTTTCGGGGTTGCAGTTGACCATGATGGTCTCGTAGCCGTCTTCGCGCATGGCGAGCGCGGCGTGCACGCAGCAGTAGTCAAACTCGATACCCTGGCCGATGCGGTTGGGGCCACCGCCCAGCACCATGATCTTCTTCTTGTCCGTGGGCGCGGCTTCGCACTCGGAGCCTTCGGCCTCGTAGGTGGAATACATGTAGGCCGTGTTGGTGGCAAATTCGGCGGCACAGGTGTCCACGCGCTTGTAGACAGGGCGCACACCCAGGGCGCGGCGCTTTTCGCGCACGGCCTTGTCGGTGGTCTTGAACTGGCGCGCCAAACGACGGTCCGAGAAGCCTTTTTGCTTCAGGGCACGCAGGGTGGGCGCGTCGATGTTATCCAGGGCGCTGCCCACGGCAGGCTGGGGCAGGCGCTCGATTTCGAGCTCCAACTTCACGATCTGTTCGATCTGCACCAGGAACCAGGGGTCGATCTTGGTCAGCGCAAACACTTCGTCCACGCTCATGCCCTGGGCGAACGCGTCGCCCACGTACCAAATGCGCTCGGGGCCGGGTTCGCCCAGCTCTTTTTCCAGCACTTCGCGGTCCTGGGTTTTCTCGTTCATGCCATCCACGCCCACTTCCAGACCGCGCAAGGCTTTCTGGAAGGATTCCTGGAAGGTGCGACCCATGGCCATGACCTCGCCCACGCTCTTCATCTGCGTGGTCAGGCGGCTGTCGGCAGTGGGGAATTTCTCGAACGCAAAGCGTGGGATCTTGGTGACCACGTAGTCGATGCTGGGTTCGAACGATGCGGGAGTCGCACCGCCGGTGATGTCATTGCGCAGCTCGTCCAGCGTGAAGCCCACCGCCAGCTTGGCCGCCACCTTGGCAATCGGGAAACCCGTGGCCTTCGAGGCCAGCGCCGAGGAACGGGACACGCGGGGGTTCATTTCGATGACCACCATGCGGCCGTCCACCGGGTTGATGGAGAACTGCACGTTGGAGCCACCGGTGTCCACGCCAATTTCGCGCAGCACGGCCAGCGATGCGTTGCGCAAGATCTGGTATTCCTTGTCGGTCAGCGTTTGCGCTGGCGCCACGGTGATGGAGTCACCCGTGTGCACACCCATGGGGTCCAAATTCTCGATGGAGCAAACGATGATGCAGTTGTCCGCCTTGTCGCGCACCACTTCCATCTCATACTCTTTCCAGCCCAAGAGCGACTCTTCGATCAGCAGCTCGTTGGTGGGCGAGGCTTCCAGGCCGCGCTTGCAGATAGTCTCGAATTCTTCCGAGTTGTAGGCGATGCCACCACCCGTGCCACCCAGCGTAAAGCTGGGGCGTATGACCGTGGGGAAGCCCAGCGTCTTTTGCACGGTCCAGGCTTCTTCCATGCTGTGGGCAATGCCGGAGCGTGCGGAACCCAGACCGATCTTGGTCATGGCGTCCTTGAACTTCAGGCGGTCTTCCGCCTTGTCGATGGCTTCGGGCGTGGCGCCGATCAGCTCCACCTTGTACTTGTCCAGCACGCCGTGGTGCCACAGGTCCAGTGCACAGTTCAGCGCGGTCTGGCCGCCCATGGTGGGCAAAATGGCGTCGGGCTTTTCCTTGGCGATGATCTTCTCGACCGTCTGCCAGGTGATGGGCTCGATGTAGGTGACGTCGGCGGTGGCCGGGTCGGTCATGATCGTCGCAGGGTTGCTGTTGATCAGGATGACCTTGTAGCCCTCTTCACGCAATGCCTTGCACGCTTGCACGCCGGAGTAATCGAATTCACAAGCTTGGCCAATGATGATGGGGCCGGCGCCGATGATGAGAATGCTTTTGATGTCGGTACGTTTTGGCATGGTGAGACTCGTAGCTTTTAGGCTCTTTACGTTTTAATTAATTCAGGCTCGCGGTGGCCAGCTTGGCGCCGAACCACACAAACAGGCCGCCCACGGCACTGGAGAGGCTGGCGCTCAGGCGCTTGCGGCGGCTGAAGCCTTGGGCCAGGCGGGCGCCCGCAAAAATCAGGGCAGACAAATACAGCGCGCTGAACACCATGATGATGGCGCTCAGGATCAGGAAGGGCACGGCCGGCGTGTCGTAGCTCGGATCGATGAACTGCACGAAGAAGGACAGCAAGAACAGAATCGCCTTCGGATTCAACAGGCTGATGACCAAGGCACGCTTGAACGGCTGCTGCAGGTTGGCGGTGGCTTGCGCCACGGCGGTGTCTGCGGACATATCCATCGGGCTGTTGCTGCGCCACTTCTTCACGGCGGCAATCAGCAGGTTCACGCCCACCCAGGTCAGGTAGGCCGCGCCCGCGTACTTCACGACCATGAACAAGGCTGGGTAAGTACGCAGCAGGCTGGCAGCGCCCAGCGCGGTGAGCAACAGCAAAATCGTGTCACCCACAAACACGCCCATAGCCCCCCGGTAGCCGGCCTTGACGCCGCGCACGGTGGCCACCGACAGAACAAACAGCGAGTTGGGGCCGGGCAGCAAGATGATGCCCAACGCGCCTATCACGTAGGTCCAGAGGTCGGTGACACCGTAAAAGCTCATGCGCGTTTTTCCATTTCGGTGATGAAGCGGTCGAACAGGTAGCCGATGTCGTGCGGGCCGGGCGATGCTTCGGGGTGGCCCTGGAAGCAGAAGGCCGGCTTGTCGGTGCGCTCCAGCCCTTGCAGCGTGTTGTCAAACAGACTGATGTGCGTGGGGCGTAGGTTGGCAGGCAACGATTTTTCGTCCACCGCAAAACCGTGGTTCTGGCTGGTGATGGAGACGCGGCCGCTGTCCAGGTCTTTAACCGGGTGGTTGGCGCCGTGGTGGCCAAACTTCATCTTGAAGGTCTTGGCACCGCTGGCCAGCGCCATGATCTGGTGGCCCAGGCAGATACCAAAGGTGGGCGTGCCGGTTTCGATAAGTTCCTTGGCGGCGGTGATCGCGTAGTCGCAAGGCTCGGGATCTCCAGGGCCGTTGGATAGGAAGATGCCGTTGGGTTGGAGTTTGAGTACCTCCGCAGCGGATGTCTGCGCGGGCACTACGGTGACCTTGCAACCGCGCTCGGCCAGCATGCGCAGGATGTTTTTCTTCACGCCGAAGTCATACGCCACGACGTGGAACTTGGGCGCGGTTTGTTGGCCGTAGCCTTTGCCCAGTGTCCACTCGGCTTCGGTCCAGCCATAGCTCTCGGTGCTAGAGACGACCTTGGCCAGATCCAGACCGGCCATGCTGGGCGCGCCCTTGGCAGCAGCCACAGCTTTTTCAATCGCTTCCTTGGTCACGGACTCACCAGCCGCCAGTGCCAGGATGCAGCCGTTCTGTGCGCCCTGGGTGCGCAGCTGGCGGGTCAGCTGGCGGGTGTCGATGTTGGCAATCGCCACGGTGCCCTCAGCGACTAGGTACTCGGTCAGCGTCTGGGTTTTGCGGAAATTGCTGGCCACCAATGGCAGGTCTTTGATGATGAGACCGGCGGCAAACACCTTGTGGGACTCGACGTCCTCAGGGTTGATGCCGTAGTTGCCGATGTGGGGGTAGGTCAGGGTAACGATCTGCTGGCAATAGCTGGGATCGGTGAGGATCTCCTGGTAGCCGGTCATGGAGGTGTTGAACACGACTTCACCGACGGTGGAGCCGACGGCTCCAATGGAATTGCCAATGTAGACCGTGCCGTCTGCGAGCGCCAGGATGGCGGGTGGGGTGGTTCCCTTGAGAGACAAAAGCACTGGTTTCTCCGAATGGGTTACGGGTACGCCCAAACGCGCTCAAGAATGGCTCTTGGCGAGTGCTGCTGTGAGGGGATGTTCAGAGGTGCGCTTGGGACGGCTGTTTTCTGGATAGCCTCTCATTATAGCCGAGGCCTCAGCGAAATTCAGTTTCAGGCAAGCGTCAAACTGCTCGCATGCAAGCAAATCGCTGCCGCCGCGGCCACGTTGAGCGACTCTTCGCCCCCGGGTTGACCAATGCGAGCAAACACACTGGCGCGAGCCATCAATTCGTTTGAGACGCCCTGCCCTTCATGGCCCATGGCCCAGGCGCAGGGGTGGGGCAAAGCCAGTTTTTGCACAAGATCACCCTGGTGGGAGCTGGTAACAACCAACGGAACAGCCAGGGCATCCAGATCAAACAGCTCCAGTCCTTCGACCAACTGCAGACCAAAGTGCGCGCCCATACCAGCGCGCAGCACCTTGGGACTCCACAGCGCGGCTGTCCCCTTGAGCGCCAGCACCTGGCGAAAACCAAAGGCGCCAGCACTACGCAGGATGGAGCCGACGTTGCCAGCATCCTGCACACGGTCCAGGATGACGGTGGCGACGTTGGGCTGCAATGCGATGTCTAACGGCAAGTCCAGCACAAAACCCACCTTGGCGGGCGACTCCAGGCCACTCAGTTCGCGGAACAAGGCGTCAGGAATTACTATGGTTTTTGTAGCTGCTCGCGCATATTCCACGGGGGCTAGTGGCCAAAATGACTCCGAAACCACGAACACGGCAGGCTGCATGCCGCGGTGCAAGGCAGCGCTGCATAGGTGGTCGCCCTCCACCCAAAAGCGCCCGGCCTTGCGGTAGGCAGTGTTGTCGGTGCTGAGCTTGCGCAGCTCTTTGAGCAGCGTGTTATCACGGGAGGTGACGACGACAGGCTCGCTCATGGAAACGCCTGCAGCACCTGGGTCACGGGGGCAAAGGTTTTGCGGTGCTCGGGGCAGGCACCGTGGGCCTTGAGGGCCGCAAGGTGCTCGGCCGTGCCATAGCCCTTATGGCCGGCAAAGCCGTACTGAGGGTACTGCTGGTCCAGCGTAGCGCACCAGCGGTCACGCGTGACCTTGGCCAAGATAGATGCCGCGGAAATGGACTGCACCGTGGC
This sequence comes from Rhodoferax sp. ZS1R25, assembly GCF_056521335.1. NCBI lineage: Bacteria > Pseudomonadati > Pseudomonadota > Betaproteobacteria > Burkholderiales > Comamonadaceae > Rhodoferax > Rhodoferax sp. ZS1R25. Next base: position 2,088,762 of record NZ_JBWMAZ010000001.1, on the reverse strand, counting down.
GTCTCCGCGCACAATGGCTTCGGCCAGCACGTCCAGCACAGGCAGGCGGTTGCCGTCCACCAGCACCTTGGCGGGCCTGAGGCGCAAGCCCGCCACCGCACGGCGCATGGCCAGCAAGGTGGCCTGCAGGATATTGATTTCGTCGATTTCTTCCACGCTGGCCTGCGCAATCGAGCAGCACAGCGCCTTCGCGCGGATTTCGTCGAACAGCTTTTCGCGCCGCAGCGCGGTGAGCTTCTTGGAATCGTTCAGACCGGCAATCGGATTCAGGTCATCCAGAATCACCGCGGCAGCGACCACGGGCCCGGCCAACGGGCCACGGCCGGCTTCGTCCACGCCAGCGATCAGCCCGGGCAGGTCCCAGGCAAAGGCGACCTGTTGGGCTGGCTCAGGCTTGGAGGACTTTTTGGATGGCATCGGCAGCAAGGGTGGCGGTATCGCGCTGCAGCGTGGTGTGCAGTGCGGTGAAGGAGGTGTGCAAAGCCGCTATTTTCGCAGGATCAGAGGTGCGCGCATCCAACCACGCGATCACTTCACATGCCAGCGCCTCAGGGGTAGCCGCGTCCTGCAGCAGCTCAGGCACCACAAAACGCTCGCACAGAATGTTGGGCAACCCCACCCAGGGCTGCAGGCGCTTGCGTCGCATGATCTGCCAGGACAGCCAGGCCATGTGGTAGCCGATCACCATGGGGCGCTTGAAGAGCGCGGCCTCGAGCGTGGCGGTGCCGCTGGCAATCAGCGTCACATCGCAAGCGGCCAACGCGGTGTGAGACTGCCCGCTGAGCAACTGCAGACGGCCTTGCATGCCACTCTTTCGCGCCAGTGCTTCAATCTCCGGCAGCAGGCCGGGCACGCAAGGCACTATGAATTTAGTAGCAGATCGCGCAGTTTGAATGCGGGCTGCAGCCCGAAAGAAGCGCAAAGCCAGGTGGCGAATCTCGGACTGACGACTGCCCGGCAGAATGGCGACCACCGTGTCATCGTCCGCCAGGCCGAGCGCACGCCGGGCTGCAGCCTTGTCAGGCTCCATGGGAATGACATTGGCCAGCGGATGTCCCACATAGGTGGCTGCAATGCCATGCGCCGCCAGCAGTTCGGGCTCGAACGGGAAGATGCACAGCACGTGGTCGGTACTGCGGCGGATTTTCTCCACACGCTCCGGCCGCCAGGCCCAGATGGAGGGGCAGACAAAGTGCATGGTCTTGACGCCCTGCCCTTTGAGCCGCGCTTCCAGATCGAGGTTGAAGTCGGGCGCATCGACGCCAATGAACACATCGGGCTTGTGCGTCAGCAAACGGTCACCCAACTGCCGGCGAATGCCCACGATCTCACGGTAGCGCTTGAGCAGTTCCCAGCTGAAACCGTGCACCGCCAGCTTGTGGTGCGGCCACCAAGCCATGAAGCCCTGCTTGGCCATCTGCGGGCCACCTATGCCCTGCGCCACCGCAGCGGGCCAGCGCTTGCGCACACCGCCCAGCAGCAGACCAGCAAGCAGATCGCCCGAGGCCTCCCCCGCCACCATGGTCACCGTGGGGGCGCCCACGGGGGCGTGAGACGGATTCATGATGATTCGGAGATTCGGAATGCTTAGCGAACGATGCCGCGCTGGGGAGACACGTCGCCCAAAAAGCCATTCATCATGGCCACATCGGGCGCCGTGTCGGGGTGCGCGGCTTCCAGCTCGGCAATCCGTTGCTTGGCCTGCTCTAGCGTCAGGTCGTCGCGGTACAGGGCCTTGTGCATGGCTTTTACACCCGAAATGCGCTCCGGCGAAAACCCGCGGCGACGCAGGCCTTCGAAGTTCATGGACCGGGCCGCGGCCGGCTGTCCCTGGCACATCACGAACGGGGGCACATCGGCAAACAGCAGCGAGCACATGGCCGTCATGCTGTGGGCACCCAGGCGCACAAACTGGTGCACCACGGTGAAGCCGCCCAGAATCACCCAGTCGTCCACATGCACATGGCCGGCCAGCTGCGAGTTATTGGCAAAAATCACGTTATTGCCCACTAGGCAGTCATGCGCAAGGTGCACATAGGCCATGATCCAGTTGTCATTGCCCAGCACCGTCTTGCCGACGTCGCCCGGAGAGCCGATGTTGAAGGTGCAGAACTCGCGGATGGTATTGCGGTCACCAATGATCAGTTCGCAGGGCTCCCCCGCGTACTTCTTGTCCTGCGGAATCGCACCCAGCGAGTTGAACTGGAAGATGCGGTTGTCTTGGCCAATCGTGGTGTGGCCTTCGATCACGCAGTGCGGCCCCACCGTCGTGCCGGCGCCAATGCGCACATGCGGACCGATCACAGTGTAGGGCCCGACGGTCACCGAGCTGTCGAGCTCGGCTTTGGGGTCAATGATGGCCGTGGCGTGGATAGCAGACACGCGCACCCCTTAGGCAATCGCGCGCATCGCGCAAGTCAGCTCGGCTTCGCAGGCCAGCTCATCACCCACGGTGGCGCTGGTCTTGAACTTGAAAATACCGGCCTTCATGCGCAACAACTCCACGTTGAGAATCAGTTGGTCGCCCGGCTCCACAGGGCGCTTGAAACGCGCGCCGTCGATGCCGGCAAAGTAGTACACCATCTGGTCGTTGGGCGAAGTGTCCAGCGTATCAAAGGCCAGCAAGGCCGCGGCCTGCGCCAGCGCTTCCAGCATCAGAACACCTGGCATCACGGGACGATGGGGAAAGTGGCCTTCAAAAAAAGGCTCGTTGATGGTGACGTTCTTCAGGGCCTTGATGGTCTTGCCCTTGTCCAGCTCCAGCACCCGATCCACCAAAAGGAAAGGGTAACGGTGCGGCAATTGCTTGAGGATTTTGTGGATGTCCATCATTTGGGTAACTCTTTTTCCAAGGTTTTGATACGGTCGCGCAAACTGTGCAACTGCTTCAGCGTTGCGGCATTGCGCTCCCACGAGGCGTTCTCGTCAATCGGGAACATGCCGGTGTAATGGCCGGGCTTCAAAATCGATTTGCTAACCACCGTGGCGGCCGAGATATGCACGTTCGCGCCCAGGGTCAAATGACCCAGAACAATCGCGCCCCCCCCAATGGTGCAGTTGGGCCCGATGGTGGCAGAACCGGCCACCCCCACACAGCCCGCCATGGCGGTGTTGCGCCCGACGCGCACGTTGTGGCCAATCTGGATCAGGTTGTCCAGCTTCACACCGTCTTCAATGACCGTGTCCTGCAGGGCGCCACGGTCGATACAGGTATTGGCGCCAATTTCCACGTCATCGCCAATGTGTACTGCACCGAGCTGTTCAATCTTTTCCCAGCGTTCGCCATCCTGCGCAAAACCAAAGCCATCAGCACCAATCACAACGCCTGCATGCAAGATACAACGCGCCCCGACGACACAGTCTTCTCCCAAGGTCACACGTGACTTGAGCACCGAATGAGCGCCCACACGTGCGCCAGCCTCCACCACACACAAAGGGCCAATGCTGGCCGTCGCATCAATGGCGGCCGAAGGATCGACCACTGCACTGGGGTGAACCCACGACCCGTGTGAGGGCATCACCGTCTTTGCTCGCGCCAGATCACGCTGCCGTTTCCATAGCTGCGTTACCTTCGCAAAATACAGATACGGTTGTTCGGTGACGATGCAGGCGCCGCGTGCAACAGCAGCATCGCGCATGGCAACGCCTACGATCACGCAGGCAGCTCCGGAGTCCGCCAACTGTTGTTGGTATTTGGGATTGCTGAGAAAACTGAGGTCGCTCGGGGTGGCGGTCTCCAGCGGAGCCAAGCCCGCAATAGACATAGCCGCATCACCATGCAGCTCTCCACCCAACGCGTTCACGATGGAAGCGAGGTCCATCTGTTCTCCCCTCGCCTGCTGGTCCAAGACTTACTTGGCAGGTGTGTTAAGAATCTTGAGAACCTTTTCGGTGATGTCGTGGCGCCCATTGCTGTACACCACTTCCTGGATCACCAAATCGTACTTCTCAGCATCGGCCACTTGCTTGACCGCTTTGTTGGCTTTGTCGAGCACCTGCTGCAACTCTTCGTTGCGACGGCCATTCAGGTCTTCCTGGAATTCACGTTGTTTGCGTTGAAAGTCGCGGCTTTGCTCCGCAAATTCTTTTTGCCGCGTCACACGCTGGGTTTCTGCCAATGTGGGAGCATCCCGCTCGAACTTTTCACTCATGGTTTTGAGTGCTTGCTGCTGATCGGCGAGCTCTTTCTGGCGCTTGGCGAACTCTTGCTCGAGCTTGGTCTGCGCCGCCTTCGCAGGAGCAGATTCTGTAGTAATTCGCTGGGTATTGATGTAGCCGATTTTGGACTCTTGTGCATGGGCACCCACAGTCGCCATCGCCAGCACAAATGCCACACCCCACATTGCTTTAACGTGTTTCATTAGAAAGTAGTTCCGATCTGGAATTGAAGACCTTGGAGTTTATCGCCTTCGAACTTGGTAATGGGTCTCGCGAACGCCAAGCGCAAGGGACCTACAGGAGAAATCCAGCTGATACCCACGCCATAGGACGAGCGCATGTCTGCAAGTTGAATGGATTCGTCGGAGCCATAAATGCCCCCCGCGTCCACAAACCCATAGACACGCAGCGTTCGGTCATTACCTCCACCAGGTAGCGGTGCCAACAACTCGCCGTTAAAGGTTATTTTCTTGGTGCCGCCAGTGGCAGTCAAACCACCTGCACGCTGGGCGGCGGTCGTCAAACTACCCTGTTCAAATCCACGAACAGATCCCAAACCACCTGAATAGTAATTCTTAAAAACCGGGTAAGAGAGCCCATTGGTACCAGCGCCCATGGAGATATCTGAGCTAAACGCGGCAGTTACTTTACGTGAAATCGGAAAGTATTGCTGATACTGGGCTGTGCCACGTGCGTAACGCAAATCACCGCCAACACTCCATTCACCGGAAGCTCTAATAACTTTACCATTACTTGGCACCAACGCACTATCACGCGTATCTCGCGACCATCCGATGCTTAAAGGCAATGACGTGCTGCTATACCCAAACTCGTTCGCGAAATCTTGGTATACCGTGGGCAACAATGTTCCTGGGATGATTCGGGTGCGATCCGCGCCGACTCCTAAGTACACGGTATCGGAGTCTGTGAAAGGAATGCCGAAACGAACGGCAGCGCCAGTTGTCTCAATCGCATAAGTATCTACGTCATCATAGGGCCGGGAAGTACGCTGATACACGTCAATGGCACGCGAAACACCGTCCTCTGTAAAGTACGGATTCGTTGTACTAAGTACAACTGTGCGATTGGTTTTACTGGTATTGACTTCGATGCCCAGAGAATTCCCAGAACCAAACGCATTCTCTTGCTTGAATGCAAACGAAAGGCCTAAGCCATCCGCACTGGAAAGCCCCGCACCTAAGCTGATACTCCCGGTCGGTTTTTCTGCCACGGTTACTGTCAAATCCACTTGGTCCGGCGAACCAGAAACCTCTTGCGTTTCAATACCGACGTTGGTGAAGTACCCCAAACGGTCTACGCGGTTGCGTGATTGGCGAATTTTTTCACCGTCGTACCAAGCGGCTTCCAATTGCCGAAACTCGCGCCGAATCACTTCATCGCGTGTCCGGTCATTGCCCGCCAAGTTGATGCGCCGCACATACACACGGCGCGAAGGGTCCGCTACCAAGGTCACGGCAACGCGGTTGCTGGTTCGGTCAATCGCAGTGCGCGCCTCCGCGCGGGCAAAGGCGAAACCAAAATTCCCGAAATAGTCTGTAAAGGCCTTGGTAGTTTGCGCAACCTCCGTCGCGTTGTACGCCTCGCCTGCCTTGATGGTGATCAGGGACTGGAACTCCTCTTCCTTACCCAGGAAGTTACCTTCCAGCTTGATGCCTGACACCACAAATCGGTCACCCTCAGTGATGTTGATAGTGACTTCAATGTCTTGTTTGTTGGGAGAAATGGCGACCTGGGTGGAGTCCACCTTGAACTCCAGATAGCCACGTGCCAGGTAGTAAGAGCGCAGTGTCTCAATGTCTGCATTCAACTTGGGGCGCGAATACCGGTTCGACTTGGTATACCAACTCAACCAGCTCCCTGTATCGGAGTCGAACAAGCCGCGCAGGGTACTTTCTGAAAACGCCGTATTGCCCACAATCTTGATCGCACTGATTTTGGCGGTATCACCCTCCGTTACCGAGAAGCTCACGTTCACACGGTTGCGCTCAATCGGGGTAACCGTCGTCACCACTTCGGCGGCATACATGCTTTTGTTGATGTACTGGCGCTTGAGCTCTTGCTCGGCGCGGTCCACCAAGGCTTTGTCGAAAGGACGACCGTCGGTCAAACCAATTTCACGCAGCGCTTTCTTCAGCACATCTTTGTCGAATTCCTTGGCACCCACAAAGTCGACATCAGCAATGGTTGGGCGCTCCTCCACAATGACCACCAACACGCCATTGGCAGCTTCAATGCGCACATCCTTGAAAAGCCCTAGCCCGAACAGCGCGCGAATGGAAGCCGCGGCCTTGTCGTCTGTGTAGGTATCTCCCACACGCACCGGCAACGACGCAAAAATGGTTCCCGCTTCTACACGCTGCAGGCCTTCGACCCGGATATCGCGAACAGAAAATGGCTCCAAAGCCAACGCAGCTTGGGCCACCAGGCCGACGGCCACAGAACACACCACAGCACGCATAGAAGATCGGTCGAAATGCATAGTTACCAATTCAAAAACTCGGGATATCCGCTCGCCGGATTCGTTGGGCCGGGCACTAGCCCAGCAAATGTGTCAGGTCGTTGAAAACCGCGACGGACATCATCATCAGCAAAATGACCAGCCCCACGCGCTGCAGTTGCACCATCCAGGCGTCCGAAACAGCCTTGCCGGTCAGCAACTCCCAAAGATAATACATCAGGTGCCCACCATCGAGCACCGGCAGCGGCAACAGGTTGAGCACGCCCAAGCTGATACTAATCAAGGCCAAAAACACCAGGAACTGCGACCACCCCAACGCGGCCGATTTGCCCGCGTAATCCGCAATGGTTAGTGGGCCGCTCAAATTTTTAAGGGAAACCTCGCCAATCACCATCTTGCCCATCATGCGCAGCGTCAAAGCGGAAACTTCCCAAGTGCGCTGCAGCGCACGGGTAACCCCCTCGACCAACCCGTAGCGCACAAGCACAGTAACGGGCATCGCACCGATCATGGCGTTCACGCGCCCCACCGCGACAGCACCACTCTGCTCGCGCGTTGGCGTGACGGGTAGGACCAATTGCTGCGCCGCACGCAGCACAGTCCAGCGCTGTACCTTTATTTGCGGAGACTCGGCGCTTGAACGGATGATTTCACGCAAATACGCGCCATCACCGATCACCACGCCGTCGACTTGTAGAACGACATCCCCCGGCTGTAGTCCCGCAGCCGCGGCAGCACCGCCAGCCTTAACATCGCCCACTACCGCCGCAGACCAGGGGCCTAGCCATCCTATTTTTCGGAACAATTCAGAATCCGCCATGCGGACATCCAGCGTTTCCAGATTCAACCGCGCTTGGGTGACCAACGCTGTACCAGATGGCTGGTACTCCATCAAAAGGCCTTCGTGTCCCAGCGCATTGCGGGTCAGCTGCCAACGAAAGTCCTCAAATGACTGTACAGGTTTCAAGCTAGCCCCATTGGTGCCGACACGCAACACCCGCTCGCCCCCTTCCAAACCCAGACCCGCAGCCAGCGATCCTGCCACCGGTTTGGACAGTTTGGCTTCGAACTCCTGCATGCCCGTCCAATGCACCACCGAGTACAACAGCACCGCCAATACCAAATTGGCGAGCGGCCCGGCAGCAACGACCGCCGCACGCACTTTCAACGGCTGGGTATTGAACGCCAAGTGGCGATCTCTGGGATCCACAGCGCCTTCACGTTCATCGAGCATCTTGACGTAGCCACCCAGTGGCAACGCACAGACAACAAATTCGGTACCCGAACGGACAGACGTCCAACCCCAAACTCTGGGACCAAAGCCCACAGAAAACCGCAATACCTTGACACCGGAAGCCGCCGCCATGGCGTAGTGGCCCCACTCATGGACAGCCACCAAGATTGCGATCGCAACAATGAACGAGGCAACGGTCAGCATGGTGACGCGTCCAGCATCAGCGCGCCAACTGGCGGCTTACCTGCTCTGCAGACCGCCGCGACAGTGCATCCAGCGCAATCAGATCATCCACTGACCCTGGCGGTGTTGGCTGAACCTGGGCTAAGGTTTCCGTGTTCACACGATGGATCTGGTCAAAGCGAATCTCCCGATTCAAAAATGCTGCTACCGCCACCTCATTGGCGGCATTCAATACCGCGGTGGTGCCGGGCGCCGCATTCAAGGTGTCCCACGCCAGCTGCAGGCCCGGGAAGCGGGTGCGATGTTCGTTCGAATCCATAGCCTCGAACGTCAACGCGGATATGGTAGCAAAATCAAGCGCAGTTGCCCCGGACTCCACCCGCTCGGGCCAGGACAACCCGTAGGCAATGGGTCCCCGCATATCCGGCGTACCCAGCTGGGCCACCACCGAGTTGTCGACGAACTGCACCATGGAATGGATCACGCTTTGGGGATGAATGACTACCTGAATCTGCTCAGGGGACACGCCAAACAGATAGCGGGCCTCAATCACCTCCAGCGCCTTGTTCATCATCGTCGCCGAATCCACAGATATCTTGCGCCCCATGACCCAATTGGGGTGGGCACAGGCCTGCTCGGGCGTCACGTCTACCAGAGAGGACGGCAAGCGTGTGCGAAAAGGCCCGCCTGACGCCGTCAAAATGATTTTGTCCACGCACGAGGCCCAGCGCGCCGAGTCTTCAGGAAGCGATTGAAAAATTGCGGAATGCTCGCTGTCAATCGGCAACAAGGTTGCGCCACCTGCATGCACCGCATCCAGAAACAACTGCCCGCCCACAACCAATGCCTCCTTGTTGGCCAGCAACAGGCGCTTGCCGGCCCGCGCGGCGGCGATGCAGGGGCCAAGGCCTGCGGCACCCACAATCGCAGCCATCACCGTGTCAGCCTCAGGGTGGGCAGCAACTTCTTCCAATGCCGAAGGGCCCCACAAGGCTACCGTGCTGCTACCAGCAGCCTTCAGCCTCGCTTGCAATTCGCGGCCATGTAACTCACTAGCCATCACCGCAAAAACCGGCGCATGCCGCAGGCATTGCGCCAGCAGCAAATCCACACGGGTCGAAGCCGTCAGCGCAAACGCCTGAAACGAATGGGGGTGGCGCGCCATTACATCCAGCGTGTTGACCCCAATCGACCCCGTGGAGCCCAACACCACGACCTGGCGCTTGGCTTGCGTTGTGTCCTGTCTCATAGGGTATGCAACATCATGGCGAGGGGAATCACGGGCAATAAGGCGTCCAGGCGATCTAGCACACCACCGTGGCCTGGCAACAAATGGCTGCTGTCTTTTGCCCCAGCACTGCGTTTGATCAGCGACTCCACTAAATCCCCCACCACACTCCAGGCGGCCAGAAACACAACCGCCAGCACAGCCACGACGGGGCTGACATCAGACATCTGTCGGTAAATACTGGAGGTTGTCGACCCCAGAGACCGTTCAACCCATTGCCAAGCAAAGGCACACGTCAGGACGCCCACAACACCCCCGGCAACCCCTTCCCAGGTTTTTCCTGGACTGATGGAGGGCGCCAGCTTTCTCTGGAAAACTCGCCCACCCAGCAAACGTCCCGAAAAATACGCAAACACGTCTGCCACCCAGACCAACACCAACACCGAGAACAAAAAATTGTTCCCCAGGCTGCGCGCCTGTGCAACGGCCAGCCACGCCGCGCACAGCGCCAATACGCCCAGACTCCAGCGCACGAACTGAGGAATGGTGCGCCAAGCCCCCGCGCCCCGAAAAAGCAACCAACTACCACCTAAAACCCATGCTGCACCAACAGCCAACCAAAGTTCCCGTAGTGGCAGACTCACCCAACCAGCCCAAAAGAAAAACCCGCACAAGGCGACACATAACAGCCCGGTGCCCCAAGCCTCAAAGTTACCGTACTGGTTCAAACGAGCCCACTCCCAGCCACCCGCAGCGATCAACAACAGGGCAACGGCCTGAAAGGCAAAAGGGTTGGGATAAAAGACCGCTGGCAGCAATATGGCCAACAACAGGATGGCGGTGATCACTCTCTGTTTCAACATGGATAGTCCTTGTTCACTTGGCTTGCGGGACATCCGCTACGACTTGGGCTGAGGTTTTCCCAAACCGGCGTTCCCGCGCCTGGTACTCCGCCAAAGCGGCGTCCAAAGCAGCCTCGTCAAAGTCAGGCCAAAACAGGGGGCTGAAATACAACTCGGTATAAGCACATTGCCACAAGAGGAAGTTGCTGATGCGGAATTCTCCACCCGTGCGAATCAGTAGATCAGGATCTGCCATCGGCGCCAGAGTCAATGCCGCTGACAACGATGCCTCATCAATGGCAGTTCCTGATTGGGCTAGTTGACGTGCTGCCTGAACAATATCCCAGCGTCCTCCATAGTTGAAGCACACATTCAATGCGAGCCGGGTATTGGAGCTGGTTTCAGCTTCTGCATCAGAAAAGCCCTGCTGCACACGCCCAGACAAACCTGTGCGATCCCCCACAAAACGCAACCGCACACCATCGCGTTTAAGTTGGGATACTTCCTTGGCCAGCGCACCGGCCAAGATATCCATCAAGCCAGAGACCTCTTCCGCGGGACGATTCCAGTTTTCAGACGAAAACGCAAAGACCGTCAACGCGTCAATCTGCCGGTGTGCACATGCCCGCACGATTTTTTTGAGAGTCTCCACCCCCTGCTTATGACCCGCAATGCGCGGCAGGAAACGCTTGGAAGCCCAACGCCCATTTCCGTCCATGACAATGGCCACATGCCGTGGCCCTGCAACGTGAGTTGCCATAGTGGTTGGCGTCAAACCGCCATGATGTCTTGCTCTTTGGAGGCTACCAACCGATCGATTTCAATGATGTGCTTGTCCGTGACCTTTTGAACATCCGCCTCACATCGTTTTTGGTCGTCTTCGGAAGCCAGTTTGTCTTTCACCAGCTTCTTGACAGCTTCATTGGCATCACGGCGAAGGTTACGCACAGCCACCTTCGAGGCCTCGCCTTCGGTGCGAACCACCTTGGTGAGTTCACGGCGACGCTCTTCGGTCATGGCGGGCATGGGAACGCGAATCAGATCGCCCATGCTGGTGGGATTGAGCCCCAAATCGCTGTCGCGAATCGCTTTTTCAATCTTGGCACCCATGCCTTTTTCCCAGGGCTGCACGCTGATCGTGCGGGAATCCAACAGTGAAAGATTCGCTACCTGGCTGATGGGCAGCATGGAGCCGTAATAGTCCACCTGCACCGTATCCAACAAAGCCGGATTAGCCCGGCCTGTACGAATTTTGGTGAGGTTGTTTTTGAGCGCCCCGATGGATTGGTCCATCTTGCTCTCAAGGTTCTTTTTGATGTCTTCAATTGACATGATTGCTTCCTCAGATCAACTCAACCAGACAGCCCGTCTAACGGGCTTATACGTGAACCAGCGTACCCTCATCTTCGCCGAGCACTACGCGCTTCAGAGCACCGTGTTTGAAGATGGAAAACACCTTGATGGGCAGCTTCTGGTCGCGGCACAGCGCAAAGGCTGCCGCATCCATAATGCCGAGATTTTGCGTCATGGCGGCATCGAACGTGATGCTGGCATAGCGGGTGGCGGACGCATCTTTTTTCGGGTCTGCCGAGTAGACACCGTCTACCTTGGTCGCCTTCAACACTATCTCTGCGCCGATTTCTGCACCACGCAAGGCAGCAGCCGTGTCGGTAGTGAAGAATGGGTTGCCAGTACCAGCAGCGAAAATCACCACCTTACCCTCTTCGAGGTACTGCAAGGCCTTGGGGCGCACGTAGGGCTCCACCACTTGTTCAATACCGATGGCAGACATCACCCGCGCCGTCAGTCCTGCCTTGTTCATGGTGTCACCCAACGCTAAGGCGTTCATGACCGTGGCCAACATGCCCATGTAGTCAGCGGTAGCCCGGTCCATACCAACCGAGCCTCCCGCCACACCGCGAAAAATGTTGCCCCCACCGATCACCACCGCAACCTCCACTCCCAGTCGGGTCACCTCAGCAATCTCATCCACCATGCGAACAATGGTGTCACGGTTGATGCCAAACTGATCGTCTCCCATCAAAGCCTCGCCCGACAGCTTTAGCAATATGCGCTTGTAGGCGGGCTTTTCTTGGCTCATGGAGATCTCCGATAGGGGAAGGGAAGGTTTAGGGGCAGGGTTTAAGCAGCTTGCTTGGCAGCAGCGACTTGAGCAGCCACTTCTGCGGCGAAGTCGTCAACCTTTTTCTCAATGCCTTCGCCCACCACGTACAGAGTGAAACCCTTGACGGTGGTGTTCACCGACTTCAGCATTTGCTCAACGGTCTGCTTGTCGTTCTTGACGAAAGGCTGGTTGAACAACGAGACTTCCTTGAGGAACTTCTGCACGCCGCCTTCGATGCGCTTGGCCACGATTTCAGCGGACTGCACGGGCTTGCCAGCAGCAGTTGCCACGGCCGCGTCTTCAGCCGCCTTGGCAGCAGCCACAGAGCGCTCGCGCTCTACCAGCTCGGCAGGCACTTGGTCAGACGAAAGGGACACAGGCTTCATGGCGGCCACATGCATAGCAACGTCCTTGGCAGCGACTTCTTCGCCGTCAAACTCCACCACCACACCAATACGGGTGCCGTGCAGGTAGGAGGCCAGCTTGGTCGAACCATCGAAATGCTTGAAACGGCGGAACGTCATGTTCTCGCCGATCTTGCCGATCAGGCCCTTGCGAACGTCTTCCAGCGTGGGACCGAAACCGTCTTGCTCGTACGCCAACGCGCTCAGAGCGGCGACATCGGCGGGGTTGTGCTTGGCAACCAGCGACGCAGCGGCATTGGCCAATGCCAAGAAGCTGTCGTTCTTGGTCACAAAGTCGGTTTCGCAATTGACTTCAATCAGTGCACCGGCAGCGCCTTCAATGCTGGTGGCGACTACGCCTTCGGCGGTCACGCGGGCAGCGGCTTTGCCAGCCTTGCTACCCAGCTTGACGCGCAACAACTCTTCCGCTTTGGCCATGTCGCCTTCGGCTTCGGTCAATGCCTTTTTGCATTCCATCATGGGGGCATCGGTCTTGCCGCGCAGTTCTGCCACCATGCTTGCTGTAATTGCTGCCATTTGGGATTCTCCGTAATTCAGTAGTTTAAATAAGAGCTAAAAAAAAGGGGCAACAAAGCCCCCTTTTTAGGGTGAAAAGCTGCTTAAGCAGACGCTTCACTCACTTCAACGAACTCGTCGTCGCCTTCAGCGGCAACGGCCTTTACAACGTCGTCCACGGCGTTGGCACGGCCTTCCAGAATCGCATCGGCGATGCCACGGGCGTACAGAGTGACAGCCTTGGAGGAGTCATCGTTACCGGGGATCACGTAGTCGATACCTTCTGGGGAATGGTTGGAGTCCACCACTCCGATCAGAGGGATGCCCAGCTTCTTGGCTTCAGCGATGGCAATCTTGTGGTAACCCACGTCGATCACGAAAATCGCGTCGGGCAAGGTGTTCATGTCCTGAATGCCGCCAATGTCTTTTTCCAGCTTTTCCAGCTCACGGGCAAACATCAGCTGCTCTTTCTTGCTCATGCTGTCCAGACCCGCTTCTTGCTGAACCTTCATGTCTTTCAAGCGCTTGATGGACGTCTTGACCGTCTTGAAGTTGGTCAGCATGCCGCCCAACCAGCGTTGATCCACAAAAGGAACGCCGGCGCGCTGGGCTTCAGCGGACACGATTTCACGGGCTTGGCGCTTGGTGCCCACCATCAGGATGGTGCCGCGCTTGGCGGACAGCTGGCGGACAAACTTGGCCGCGTCCTGGAACATCGGCAAGGACTTTTCCAGGTTGATGATGTGGATTTTGTTGCGGTGGCCGAAGATGAACGGGGCCATCTTGGGGTTCCAGAAGCGGGTTTGGTGTCCAAAGTGAACGCCGGCTTCCAGCATTTCGCGCATAGTAACTGCCATATTTAACTCCAAAGGTTAGGTCTTAAATCCGGTCCGCTCATCGCTGCGAAGCCCTGCTTCAACAACAACACCTTGGCTGGACCGGTTTGCGATTGCTTGCCTAATAGCGGAACGCTCTCAGCAAAGCCCATCGAGTATACCACGCGCACTTTTCTTGCCCGAGCTGGGGCCTCGCCAGACACGTAACAAACGCCAACACGACATCTGCGTGTGAAAAACCAGCCCCAGCTTGTGAAAAAATACGGTTTTGGGTGGCTGGGATTGCGCTACCAGGTTACAGAAGGAAACAATGAAAATTGCAGTAGTAGGCGCCGGAGTAGTTGGCATTGTTACGGCGTACGAGTTGGCGCTGGATGGGCATTCCGTAACGGTCCTGGAAAAAGCGGCCGCGGCGTGCGAAGGCGCCAGCTTTGCCAACAATGGTGTGGTTGCCCCTAGCTTCACCCAGCCGTTCTCTACCCCTGAGTGGCATGGCAATGGCTTCGCGCGCCTGGTTCGTAGCGCACGGCGCCTGACACGCACACCCTGGAAATCTGGCCAGCAGCTTAAATGGCTGCGGCGCTGGACCAAGCTCCATTCCCCCCAAAACCATGCGGAGGTGCAGCGCGCTGGCCAGCAGCTGGCCGCCTACAGCGCAGAGCGCTTGACCTACATCACCGGCGCCTGCCAGCTGGAACTGGAATGCAGCGAAGGGCAACTGCTGTTGCTGCGCACGGCCACCGCACCCGAAGAGCTGCAGCCAGTGTTAGATGCGCTCAAAGCACAAGACATCACCTGCAAACTGCTGAGCGCCGATGAGGCCCGGCAGCATGAGCCCGCCCTGCACGCCGCGGCACCTTTTCAGGGCGCGCTGTGGTTCCCCGGCAACCAAGTTACCAATTGCCGGCAGTTTGCGCTGCTGCTGCGCCAGGAAGCGCAACGGCTTGGGGTGCAATTCCGGTTCAACACCGCGGTGGAGCAGTTGCATGCCAACGCCAAGCCCAGTCTTGACCTGACCAGCGACGGCGGGCGCGAGACCCAAAGCTTCGACCACATCGTTTTTTGCACCGGCGGTTTGCCAGACGTGTTGCCCACCGCATGGCGGCAAAGGGTGCCATTGATGGCGCTGCATGGCTATGTCTTGAGTGTCACCGTGCGGGAACCGCTCAACGCCCCCCGCAGTGCCGTACAAGACCTTCAGAGTGGCATCAGCATCAACCGCTTAGGCCAGCGCATCCGTGTGAGTGGTGGGGCCGAACTGGGCGATGACACCGGTACCAAAGACGATGCCACCGTGAACCAGTTGTACCGCGCCCTGGAGCAGTACTACCCCGGCGCAGCCAACTACCCCTCCGGCACCCAAGTCTGGCGGGGCACACGCTACCTGGTGGCCGACGGCATGCCGCTGATTGGGCCGAGTGGCTTGGCCGGGGTCTCGCTGAACCTGGGGCATGGCGCCAATGGCTGGACGCTGGCCTGTGGCTCTGCCCGGCTGCTCGCCGATCTGGTCGGCGCCAAGGACACTGCTTTTCCCACAGCGCATTTGCTTCCCACGCGGTTTGCAGCGTAAAAAAGTGTTGTCCTTGGGCAAAATGTGCTGACACAATCCGCAGTAAGGGAGATGTTCAGCCCATGAGTCCAGAGCTTTCGCAAAAATTAGCCGCTGCCGTGGATGGCATGCCTGCGTTTCCCAAAAGCGTGCAGCGCATTTTGGAATTGACCCGGGACGTCAACAGCACCCCCAAGGACCTTGTCGATGTCATCGACAAAGACCCGGTGGTGACCGTCAAGATTCTCAAAGTCGTTAATTCGGCGTACTACAGCTTGCCCAAGCAAGTCACGTCTATTGGCCACGCGGTGGTGTACTTGGGCTTCAACACCATCAAAAACCTGGCTTTGAGCATTGCAGCTATCGGCATGCTGCCCAAGGACAACGCCGCCGGCTTTGATGTGAACCAGTACCTGCTGCATTCGCTGGCAACCGCCGGGATTGCCAAGCAGCTCGCTCTCAAAGTGGACGATGCGGACCCCATGGATTGCTTCATTGCGGGTTTGCTGCACGACTTTGGCAAAGTGGTATTTGCCCAGTTCATGCCCACAGAATTCAAGGCGGCCCTGCAGATCAGCCAGGAGACCCAAAGCTCTCTGCACGCCGCCCTGCAAACTACCATCGGCGCGGACCATGCAGTCGTGGGCGCCATGCTGGTGGAAAAATGGCGCTTTGCGCCCCATTTGATTGACACGATTCGGCACCAGCGCGTGGACGACCTCAAAGACACGGACATGATTGCCTGCGTGTTTGCCGCCAACCAGATTAGCAAAAAACTGCAGTTTGGTTTTGCGGGCAACTATGGCATTGAAGAACTTCCGCCCGCCATCCAGAAACGGCTGGGCGGAACCCTGGACCAGGTGATTGCCTCGATGGGGGACCTGAACACCCTGTTCGCAGAAGCCCAAGTGTTCGCCAAACTATGAAGGAGACGGCATGAAGGTGAAGTTCTGGGGGGTACGCGGGTCCATTGCTTCGCCGGGCCCCAAAACGGTTCGCTATGGTGGCAACACCACTTGCATCGAGATCCGCACGGACAACAACGAGTTGATCATCCTGGATGCCGGCACCGGCATTTTCCCGCTGTCACAGACGCTGCTGGCAGAAATGCCCGTGACCGCCAATGTGCTGATCACCCATTCGCATTGGGACCACATCCAGGGTCTGCCCTTTTTTATCCCCAACTTCATCCCCGGCAACACCCTGCGCCTGCATGGCTGCTTCGACCCCGTATCGGGCAAAGGCATTGAACAAGTCATGGCGGTGCAACTGCAGTACAGCTACTTTCCGGTGCGCGAAGCTGAGATGAAAGCCCGCATCGAGTACGTCACGCTGATGCCGGACCAGCCCATCCAGATCGGATCAGCCACGGTGACGCCCTGCTTGTTGAACCACCCGGTGATTGACTTTGGCTACCGCATTGAATGCAACGGCAAGTCGGTTTTTTTCACGGGCGACCATGAACCACCGTACAACATCTATGACCCGAGTGATGAGGCCTATGCCGAGTACCAAGTGTTTGTGGATGAAAAGGAGCGCTCCATCCAGGACGCCATTCGCGGCGTGGACGTCTACATTGCTGACAGCTCTTACACCGATGCCGAATATCCCGCAAAAAAGGGCTGGGGCCACGGCACCTTCAGCAGCAGCATCGCCAGCGCACATGGTGCCGGCGCCAAGCTGCTGTTTTGCACCCACCACGAACCCACGCGCAGCGATGACGCACTGGAAGCCGCGTTTGCCGAGGCGCTGAGCACCAACGCCACACTCACGCAGGGCATGGACATTCGCCTGGCCCGAGAAGGCGATGTCTACGAATTCTGAGTGGGTGCTGGGCCCGCGTGGCCCGGTTGCGCTACACGCTTACCCGCTGTGCAGAACACAGCAGACCCGGGCCCTGGAAACCCGGGCGGCCAGCGCCCTCCCCGCTCACACGCTAATGCAGTGCGCCGGCCTGGCGCTTGCACGCCTCGCCCTGGCCCATGCGCCCCACGCACACGTCTTTTGGTCGGCCTGCGGACGTGGCAACAACGGCGGCGACGGCCTGGAGGCCGCGATGCACCTGCAGCGTTGGGGCAAGACCGCCATCGTCACGCTACTGGACAGCACGTCCGCCTTGCCGGCAGATGCCGCGCGCTCCTTGCAGCGCGCCCAGGAAGCCGGCGTTACTTTTCTGGATGCACCGCCGGCAGAATGGGATGTCTGCATTGACGCCCTGCTGGGTATCGGCTTGCGCCAAGCGCCCAAGGGCGTCACGCTGGAATACATCCATGCCATTCGCGCAGGTTCAGGCTTCGTGGTAGCGGCCGACGTGCCCAGTGGCCTGCAGGCGGACACCGGGCAGGCCCCAGGCGAATGCGTGCGGGCTGATGTAACCCTGTCCTTCCTCACATTGAAGCCGGGCTTGCTCACCGCGTGGGGACGTGACCTGTGTGGAGACCTGTGGCTCAACACCCTGAGCGTAGAGCCACCCGCGTCGCCCGACGCTTGGATCAACGCCCCACAGACACCTGCGGAACGCGCTCACGCATCCCACAAAGGCTCCTTTGGCGATGTAGGCGTGCTGGGCGGTGCCACTGGCATGGCGGGCGCCGCGCTCTTGGCCGCCAGTGCCGCCTTGCATGGGGGAGCCGGTCGGGTGTACTTGGGGCTGCTGGACACCACCCAGGCAGGTGGGGCACTGGCGAGTCAGCCAGAACTGATGGTGAAGCCCTTGGCCCAGTGGGATCTGGCCACCATGGCCGTGGTAGCCGGCTGCGGGGGTGGTGTAGACATTGCCGCGCACTTGCCGCAACTGATTCACGACGCCAAACACTTGGTGCTAGACGCCGATGCACTGAACGCACTGGCAGCACAACCCGCATGGGCAACTCTGGTGGCCAATCGCAGGCCGGAGAGCACCACCCTCACGCCGCATCCGCTGGAAGCCGCACGCTTGCTAGGCTGCACCACGGCCGCCGTGCAGGCCGACCGCCTGGCAAGCGCAAAAGCCCTGGCAACCCAGTTCGGCTGCACGGTGATTCTTAAGGGGTCAGGCAGCGTGATCGCCGCCCCGGGGCAGACGCCCCGCATCAACCCAACAGGCAATGCACGCCTAGCCACGGCAGGCACAGGGGACGTACTGGCAGGCTTGGTAGGCAGCCTCATGGCGCAGGGCTATTCAAGCTGGGAAGCCGCATGCCTAGGCGCATACCGCCACGGTCAGGTAGGGGATGCCTGGCAGGAGCCCTATGCGTTGACAGCAGCCAGCTTGGCTAAAAAACTATAAAGCCAGCCAACCGCTCTTGCGCGGCCTCAGGTCACGGGAACCAAAAATTCACGGCTGATGTGGGCCCCCAGATCATTCACGCGGTCCAAGAACTGCGTGAGATAGGCGTGCAGGCCGGTGGCCAGGATTTCGTCGATACGGCCAAACTGCAGCTCGGCGCGCAACTTGCCAGCGCGGCGCAGGGTTTCGCTGTTGGGGTCGCTGGCCACCAGGCTCAGGTTGTTGACCACCTCGTTCAAGCTGGCGTGCAGGGAGCGCGGCATGTCGGGCTTGAGGATCAGCAGCTCGGCCACACGCTCGGGTTTGATGACGTCGCGGTACACCTTGCGGTACACCTCAAAGCCCGAGACGCTGCGCAGAATCGCGCTCCAGTGGTAGAAGTCGTACTCTTGGTCTTTCTCGCTGGCAGCGCCAAAAAAGTCGCTTTGCACGGCGTGGAATTTCACATCCACCAAGCGCGCGGTGTTGTCAGCCCGCTCCAGAAACGTACCCATGCGCATGAAGTGCAAGGCCTCGTCCATCAGCATGGTGCCCACCGTGACACCGCGCGACAGGTGCGAGCGGAACTTCACCCACTCAAAAAACTGGGCGGGGTCTTTTTCAAACTCGCCGGTCTTGATCATGCGCTTGACTTCGAGCCAGGTGGTGTTTTGGGTTTCCCAGACCTCGGTGGTCAGCGTGCCGCGCACGGCGCGGGCGTTCTCGCGCGCGGCGCTCAGGCAGGACATGATGGAAGACGGGTTGTCCTCGTCCTTGACCATGAAGTCCATCACCTCGCGGGCTTGGATTTCGCCATGGCGTTCCTGGTAGCTGTAGAGCAGTTCGCTGATGGACAGCAGGCCCTGCCAGCCCAGCTGGGCCACGGCCTGTGATTGCGGCAGCAGCGATGTCTGGTAGTTCACGTCCAGCATTCGTGCGGTGTTCTCGGCCCGCTCGGTGTAACGGGACATCCAGAACAGGTGATCAGCGGTTCTTGACAACATAGGGTGGTTCCTCCGCAGTTCGCTTATTGTTTTGGGGTTTGGCTTTGGGTCTGCCCGACGGTGGCCACAGCAGGCGCATCGTCTTCGAGAATCCAGGTGTCCTTGGTGCCCCCGCCCTGCGAAGAATTGACCACCAGCGAACCGTCCTTTAGCGCCACGCGTGTCAGGCCGCCGGGCACCATCTGCACCGTCTTGCCCGACAGCACATAGGGCCGCAAATCAATGTGGCGCGGCGCAATGCCACTTTCCACAAACGTGGGGCAGCTGGACAAGCTAAGCGTCGGCTGGGCGATGTAGCCACTGGGGTTCGCCTCCAGCGCCTTGCGGAAATCTTCGATCTCGGCCTTGGTGGATGCAGGGCCCACCAGCATGCCGTAGCCACCCGCACCGTGCACCTCTTTCACCACCAGGTCTTTCAGGTTCGCCAGTGTGTAGGCCAGATCGTCCTTGTTGCGGCACATGTAGGTGGGCACGTTGTTCAGGATGGGCTTCTCGCCCAAATAGAACTCGATCATCTTTGGCACGTAGGGGTAGATGGACTTGTCGTCGGCAATGCCGGTACCGACTGCGTTGCAGATGGTCACGTTGCCGGCCTTGTAGGCATTCAGCAGACCCGCACAACCCAGTGTGGACGTGGGGCGGAACACCGTGGGGTCCAAAAAGTCGTCGTCCACCCGGCGGTAAATCACGTCGACCCGGCGTGGGCCGCGCGTGGTGCGCATGTAGACAAAGTTGTCTTTGACGAACAAGTCTTGCCCTTCAACCAACTCTATGCCCATTTGCTGGGCCAAGAAGGCGTGTTCAAAGTAAGCGCTGTTGTACATGCCGGGCGTGAGCACCACCACCGTGGGCTCGGCCGTGGTGGCCGGGCTGCTGGCGCGCAGGGTTTCCAGCAACAGGTCGGGGTAATGGGCGATGGGGGCGACGCGGTGTGCGCTGAACAGATCGGGGAACAGCCGCATCATCATCTTGCGGTCTTCCAGCATGTAGCTCACGCCACTGGGCACGCGCAGGTTGTCTTCCAGCACGTAGTACTCGCCCTTGCCGTTGGAATCTGGCGCCCGCACGATGTCGATGCCACTGATTTGCGAGTAGATGCCATTGGGCACATCCACCCCCACCATCTCGGGGCGGTACTGGGCATTGCCCTCAATCTGCTCGCGCGGCACGATGCCGGCCTTCAGAATGTCCTGGTCGTGGTAGATGTCGTGGATGAAGCGGTTGAGTGCGGTGACGCGCTGCGTCAGGCCCTTCTCCATGGTGGACCACTCATGTGCCGGGATGATGCGGGGGATCAGGTCAAACGGGATCAGGCGTTCGGTGCCCGAGCCGTCTTCGTCCTTCTCGCCGTAGACGGCGAAGGTGATACCCACGCGGCGGAAGATCATTTCTGCTTCTTCACGGCGCTTGGCCATCATGTCGCTGGGCTGGCGGGCCAGCCATTCGTCGTATATCTTGTAGTGGTCTCGTATCTGCTTGCCCTGAGTGAAAAACTCGTAGGGAAGCTGGGTGTACATCTCGTCGAATTTCCGCATAAAAGACCTCTCTGAACACACAGTATGCAAGCTTTGGGCCACGGCCCTCCTATCCCGCTCCTGCACCACTATGGCACATGATGATGCCAGTAACGGCGATCTTCCTCCCGAGAGCACGCCACATTTTGGGGCTGCTCCGAGCGCCAAGTCATCGCACCACAACGGGGCGAACTCACCAAATTGATGCGTGCTTGCGCATAGCGCTCCACCACCGGCGGCGCGGGGTGGCCAAAGCGGTTGCGGTAGCCGGCCTGCACCAGCGCCCACTGGGGCGCCACGGCCTGCAAAAACTCGGGCGTGCTGGAGGTTTTGCTGCCATGGTGCGGCACCAGCAGCACGTCGGCATGCAGATGGTCGGTGCCCTGCCAGGCCTGCACCAGGCGCGCCTCTTGCGCCGCCTCGATATCACCCACCAGCAGTGCGGTGCGCTCATCCGTGCTGATGCGCAGCACGCAGGACAGCGCATTGGGTTTGGGGGGTGGGCTGGCCGCATAGTCGGCCGGCTGCGGGTGCAGCACTTCGAACTGCACACCATCCCACTCCCAGTGCTGCCCGGCCTCGCAACGCTGCGCCGTGCGCAGCTGCTGCAGCGGGTGCTGCGGCTCAATCGAACTCAGCAACGCGGCTTGCGTCTGCATGGCCAACACGGCAGCCGCGCCGCCCACGTGGTCAATGTCGCGGTGGCTCAGCACCACGGTGTCCAGGGTTGCGTCCAATGCCTTGAGCAGCGGCACCAGCACCCGGTGGCCCGCATCGCTCTCCAGGCTGTAGCGCGGGCCCGCATCAAACAGCAGCGCGTGGTGGGCGGTGCGCATCAGAACCGCATTGCCCTGGCCAATGTCAGCCGCCAGCAGCTCGAACTGCCCTGACGCGGGCAAGGCTGGGCGCCATAACAGGGTGAGCAGGACCAGGGGCACGCCCAGCGCCCGCACATGCCAGGGCGCAGGCAGCACCAGTAGCAGACCGCCCAGTACAGCGCCCAGCCCCAAGCCCAGCGGCGGCAAAGGCAGTACTACGGCCGCGCCCGGCAATACTGCCAGCCAGGACAGCCACTGCCACAGCAGCGCGACGGCCCACGACGCCACATCCCATACGCCGGGTAACAGCGCACCCAGCAGCGCCAACGGCGTGACCACCAGCGTCACCCATGGAATCGCCAGCAAATTCGCCACCAGCCCCACCACCGAAAGTTGGCCGAACAACAGCAGCGTGAGCGGCGCCAGCGCCAGCGTGATGACCCACTGCTCCCGCAGCATGGCCCACACTTTTAAGCCGAACCGGCCGCTAGCCCCCGTATCTTCTGCGCGAGTAGCTCCTGAATCTGTAGCAAACAGCACGCCCACCGCGACAAAACTGAGCCAGAACCCGGGCTGCAGCAGCGCCCACGGGTCCAGCGCCACCACCATAGCGCAGGCCAGCATCCACACCAGCGGCCAGGGCCAGCGCGCACCCGAGAGGCGCAGCAGGGCCACAGTGGCCAGCATCAGGCAGGTCCGCTGCGCGGGCACACCCCAACCCGCAAACACGGCATACGCACAAGCCAGCAGCACGCCACCCAGCAACGCGGCCGACGGCGCAGGCAAGGCCAGGCACAGGCGCCGTGAGCGCCGCCACAGCCAACCGGTCAGCCAGGCAGCACCCCAGGCGAACATCGTGATGTGGAGCCCGGAGATCGAGACCAGGTGCGAGACACCAGTGGCGCGGAACACGTCCCAGTCGCTACGGTCCACCGCGGCCTGGTCGCCCACCACCAACGCGGCCATGAGCCCGGCCGCCCGCTTATCGGGCACGGACGCCAAGATGCGGTCGCGCAGCGCCTGCCGCGCCAGCGCCACGGGCGCGCGCCAGGTCTGGCCCAAGCGCTGGGGCGGCGTGTCTTTGTCGCCAGCCCGCACATAGGCGGTGGCCTGCACGCCCTGCTCCCACAGCCACAGTTCGAAGTCAAAGCCATGGGGGTTGATGCCACCGTGTGGCGCTTTGGGGCGTAGCGTGAGCTGCCATCGTTCGCCCGCCTGCACCTCGACCGGCACGCGCTGCAACCCGGCCTGCTCGCCCGCCAGCGCATAGCCCCCGGCGTACCAGCCCACGTCCAGGCGCGGGGGCACCTCCACGGCCTGACCATCCAGCAGCGCCTGCTCCACCGCCAGGCGAAAGCGCAGGCCAGCCTCGGAGCGCTGGGGCATGTCGGTCACCACACCGGTGATGCGCAGGTCACGCCCCTCCAAGTTGGGGGCCAAAGCGTGGCTGGCAAACCCCACTGCACGCAGGCCGGTGGAGCCAAACCCCAGCGCCATGCCGGCCAGCAGCACCACGGCCGTGGCACGCACAGCCGCTATTCTTTTAGGAGCTGCCAGCGCATAGGCCACGGGGGCTAGCAGCCCAAAACCCATATAAACCCAGACGGGCCAGAGTTCCGGCTGCTGCAACTGCGCCGCCGTGCCCAGCACCACACCCAGCAGCACCGCAAACACCGTGCGGGGCCAGGCGCTGGTAAGGGTGGCGGCAGAGAACATGGCCCCATGCTAACCCGGCCCTCCCCCACGCTTACGGCCCCGGTACAGGCGTCAGGGGGCATGGCGCAGGACTTGCTTTAACCCCTGTCAACATCGATTGTTAGTATGGTGCTGGTGCAGCCCTCGCTGCACAGGCTTCCCAGTGAGATTACCGAGAGACCGGCCCATGTCCATTCACGCAGCGCTGAACCACGTCACCCACTACACCTACGACCGTCTGGTCAATCTCGGTCCCCAGGTCATCCGCCTGCGCCCTGCCCCCCACTGCCGCAGCAAGGTGGTGTCTTACTCCCTCAAGGTCGAGCCGGCCACCCACTTTATCAACTGGCAGCAAGATCCGTTTGCCAACTACCAGGGCCGCCTGGTGTTCCCCGAGAAGACCAAAGAGTTCAAGGTCACCGTGGACCTCGTAGTGGAAATGGCGGTCTACAACCCGTTTGACTTCTTCCTGGAGCCCGAGGCGGAAGAATTTCCTTTCAAGTACACCCCCGAGCTCAAGCAAGAGCTGCTGCCCTATCTGGACGCCGACCCGGTCACGCCATTGGTGCAGGCCTACCTGGACAAGATCGACCGCACCAAGCGGCGCAGCGTGATCTTTCTGGTCGACCTCAACACCATGGTGCACAAGTCGGTCGACTACACCATCCGCATGGAACCCGGCGTGCAAACGCCTGAAGAAACGTTGGAGCTGGGCTCTGGCTCCTGCCGCGATTCGGCCTGGCTGCTAGTGCAACTGCTGCGCAACTGCGGGCTGGCCGCGCGCTTTGTGTCGGGCTACCTGATCCAGCTCGCCCCTGATGTGAAATCGCTGGACGGCCCCAGCGGCACCGAGGTCGACTTCACCGACCTGCACGCCTGGTGCGAGGTCTATTTGCCCGGCGCCGGCTGGATTGGCCTGGACGCCACCAGCGGCCTGCTGGCCGGCGAAGGCCATATCCCGCTGGCCTGCACACCGCAGCCCAGCGGCGCGGCACCCATTGAAGGCGGCGTGGACGAGAGCGAGGTGGAATTCAGCCACCACATGCAGGTCACCCGCATTTACGAATCCCCCCGCGTCACCAAACCCTACACGCCTGAACAATGGGCGTCGGTGATGAAGCTGGGCGACAAGGTGGACGCCGAGCTGGTGGCAGGTGATGTACGCCTGACCATGGGCGGCGAACCCACCTTTGTCGCGGTGAACGACCGCGACGCCGCCGAATGGAACACCGACGCCCTGGGCCCCACCAAGCGCGGCTTCGCCACCGAGCTGGTGCACAAGCTGCGCGACGAATATGGCCAGGGCGGCTTTCTGCACTTTGGCCAGGGCAAGTGGTACCCCGGCGAGCAGCTACCGCGCTGGGCGCTGAACATCTACTGGCGTGCCGACAAGCAGCGCGTGTGGAACAACCCCGCCCTCTTCACCGACGAACGCAAGCCCACCCACTACACCGCCGAAGACGCGGGCTACTTCATCCGCACGCTGGCCGGCAAGCTGGGCCTGACCGACAAATACGTGCAGGCCGGCTATGAAGACACCTGGTACTACCTGTGGCGCGAACGCCGCCTGCCGGTGAATGTGGACCCCTTCAACGCCAAGCTGGACGACGAAATGGAGCGCGCCCGCCTGCGCCGCGTGTTCGAGCAAAAACTCGACTCTGCCGTGGGCTATGTGCTGCCGCTGAAGGTGGCAGACTCTGCCGGCCTGAACCCCTCGCTGGCTGGCCCGATGTGGACCACCGGCCCCTGGTTCTTCCGCGACGAGCGCATGTACCTGATGCCCGGCGACTCGCCCATGGGCCTGCGCCTGCCGCTGGACTCGCTGCCCTGGGTCAGCCAGGGCGACTACCCCTACATGGTGGAGCGCGACCCGACCGTAGAGCGCGGTGCGCTGCCACAGCACTCGGCGTTTGCAGCGCGCTATGCGCCGGCGGTCAAGGTCTCGGCCCCCGCCAGCAGCGCGGGCAGTGTGTCGCCCAACGGCCTGCCCTACCTGGCCGGCAACCTGGCCACGCCAGAGGCCAGTCGCAAGCTGCAAACCCCGGCCGGCCCAAGCGCCACCGGTGACAGCAGCATTGCGACCAACGCCCAAACGGCCCTGCAACCCGAACCCGCCCGCTACGCCCAGGTGCCCAGCCGGTTTGAGTCGGCCCACTGGATCACCCGCACCGCGCTGTGCGTGGAAGTGCGTGACCCACGCCGCGCCAGCGGCCCCAAGGCCGAGGCCGTGGGTGAAAAATCCGGTGTGCTGTACATCTTCATGCCACCGCTGGAGCGCCTGGAAGACTACCTGGACCTGCTGGCCGCCATCGAAGCCACGGCCAACGAGCTGAAGATGCAGATCGTGCTGGAAGGCTACCCGCCCCCACGCGACCCACGCCTCAAGCTGCTGCAGGTCACACCTGACCCCGGCGTCATCGAGGTCAACATCCACCCGGCCACCAACTGGAAAGAGTTGGTCTACAACACCGAGTTTTTGTACAACGCGGCGTTTGAGTCGCGCCTGTCGGCCGAGAAGTTCATGACCGATGGTCGCCATACCGGCACCGGTGGCGGCAACCACTTTGTGATGGGCGGCGCCACGCCGGCCGACAGTCCGTTTTTGCGCAAGCCCGAGTTGCTGGCCAGCCTGCTGCTGTACTGGCACAACCACCCCAGCCTGAGCTACCTGTTCAGCGGCATGTTCGTGGGCCCGACCAGCCAGGCCCCGCGCGTGGACGAGGCGCGCAATGACCAGCTCTACGAGCTGGAAATAGCCATCGAGCAGATCTACAAAAACCGCGAGCTGTATGGCCAGACCATGCCCCCGTGGCTGGTAGACCGCACGCTGCGCAACATCCTGATCGACGTGACCGGCAACACGCACCGCAGCGAGTTTTCCATCGACAAGATGTACTCGCCCGACTCGGCCACGGGCCGCCTGGGCCTGCTGGAGCTGCGCGCGTTTGAGATGCCACCGCACCCGCATATGAGCAGCGTGCAGCAGCTCTTGCTGCGCGCGCTGGTGGCCCGCTTCTGGAAGGCACCGTACAAGGCGCCGGTAACGCGCTGGGGCACCGAGCTGCACGACCGCTTCATGCTGCCCACCTTCATCAAGATGGACTTTGACGACGTGATGGCCGACATGAACATGGCGGGCTACGCGTTCGATTCCAGCTGGTTCGCACCGCACTACGAGTTCCGCTTCCCGCTGGTGGGCGCGGTCAAGGCCGCCGGTGTGGAGCTGACGCTGCGCAACGCGCTGGAGCCCTGGCATGTGATGGGCGAAGAGAGCTCGGCCGGCGGCACCGCGCGCTATGTGGATTCGAGCCTGGAACGCATCGAGGTGCGTGTAACGGGCTTGAACGAGAGCCGCTATGTGGTCACCTGCAACGGGCAAGCCTTGCCCATGCAGAGCACGGGCACAGTAGGTGAGTTTGTGGCCGCGGTGCGCTACAAGGCCTGGAACCCGCCCAGCAGCCTGCACCCCACCATTGGCATGCACGCGCCGCTGACGTTTGACATTGTGGACACCTGGATGAAGCGCTCGCTGGGCGGTTGCCAGTACTTTGTCACCCACCCCGGTGGGCTGAACTACGAGACCTTCCCGGTCAACGGCTATGAGGCCGAAAGCCGCCGCCTGTCCCGCTTCGCCGCCATGGGCCACACCCCTGGCAAGCTGGTGGTGCCACCGGCCACGATCAACGTAGCTGGCAGCAAGGAGTTTCCGTTCACGCGGGATTTGCGACGGGGCTAAGCGTTTTAAGAAAAAAAACAGCTCCAACCCGCGTGGAATATGCGCTGGCAGCTATTGAATTAATAGCAATATTGCAGAGGCGCTAGGTCGGGTCAGTTCCTGTGCTACCGTACTGGGTGCACACCATACCGGCCAGTCGTCGCGCAGCGTCACTCATGCTGTGATGCGATCGATGCACAAGCCCAATGTCACGGTAAAAGGTGCGCTCTCCGAGGTCGATCGCACGCACAGCGGCTGGCCATCGCTTGAAGCTTTCGGTTTGAGGCAATAGCGCAACGCCCACCCCTTTGGCCACCAGTTGGACAATGGCCTCCAACTCATCGAGTTCGCAGACCTCACGCACCTGCAGGTGGGAAGCGCGCAGGAACCGGTCCACCTGGCGGCCGCCGTACGACTCTCGGTCGTACCGAACGAAAGGCTGGCTCGTCAGCAACTCGGACCAATCGCTTCCACTCACATTCCGCGGCACAAGCAGTCGGTACGGCTCGCGTACCAATGTTGTCCAGCGCAAGTCGCTTTGCAACGAGAACGGGGGCCGAATCACCACACCCAAGTCGATTTTCCCGGCGTCAACCATGTTCAGCAAGTGCATCGACAGCCCGGGAACGATGCGAACCCGGCAGTCCTTGACTTGCTTGTAGAAGCCCGCCAAAACGTCTGGCAGCCATGAACGCTGCACCGACGCGATAGCCCCCACATTGACGAAGGACGGCGCGGGCGACCCCAATGCACGCGAACCAAGATGGTTGTATTGCAGGATCAGCTCCTGCGCTTGTTCGACGACCTGGTGGCCGCGCGGGTTCAGCCGTGCGGCGCGGGCGCTGCGGTCGAAGAGGGCAAACCCGAGTTCGGCTTCCAGTCGCTGCATCTGGGCGCTGACGGCGGCCTGGGTCAGGCCGATCTTGTCGCCAGCTGCGGCAAAAGTGCCTTCACGTGCCACTGCAATGAGGGTTTTGAGTTCACGAATCATATAAATAATATTGATGCTTAGCATCAATATACATTGATTTTCATTTTAAATGAAGGCGCCTAGGATTGCCGCATCCCTTCACCATTTATCCATTTCACTATGCAAGCTCCGGCAACCAACCCCGCCCCAATGTCCCCTTTCCACCTGGCTTTCCCCGTGCACGATCTGGCGCTGGCGCGGCAGTTCTACGGGCAGACGCTTGGCTGCCCCGAGGGCCGCAGCTCGGAGGAGTGGATCGACTTCAACTTCTACGGACACCAGATCGTCGCGCACCTGGCGCCCAGCGAAACCGGCCTGGCCCAACGCAACGCCGTTGATGGCCATGGCGTGCCCTGCCGCCACTTTGGCATCGTGTTGCCGATGCAGGATTGGGAAGCGATGGCCGAGCGGCTGAAGGCTGATGGCATCGAATTCATCATCGAACCCTACGTCCGATTCAAAGGGGAACCCGGTGAGCAGGCCACCATGTTCTTCCTGGACCCCTCTGGCAACGCAGTTGAGATCAAGGCGTTTGGCGACATCACCAAGCTCTTCGCCAAATGATCCGGACCACTCTGATGCTTGCCAAAATCACATTCGCATTGGTGGCCGCTGGCTGCGCTTTCACCGTCCACGCCGATACGCTCCAGCAAATCAAGTCGAACGGGGCTGTCACCATGGGTGTGCGCGAAGCATCCGGGGCGCTCTCCTATTCGTTGGGCGACAAGTACGTGGGCTTCCATGTCGAGCTGTGCCAGCGCGCCCTGGCCGACATCCAGAAGCAGCTCGGTCTTCCCCGGCTTGAGATCAAATACCAGACGGTCACCTCCAGCAACAGGATTCCTCTGCTGCAGAACGGCACCATAGATATCGAATGCGGTTCAACCACCAACAACGCCGTGCGCCAACAGCAAGTTGCATTTGCGGTGACCACCTATGTCGAAGAAATCCGGATGGCAGTGAAAACGAATTCCGGCATTCAGTCCATTGCGCAGCTGAGTGGCCGCAAGGTAGCGACTACGTCGGGCACCACCAGCGTGCAACTGCTGCGAAAGCATGAGCGGGCGCACGGTGTCGACTTTCAAGAAATCTTTGGCAAGGACCACACCGATAGCATGCTGATCCTGTCTTCGGGTCGTGCTGATGCGTTCGTGATGGATGCGCAAGTCCTCGCTGGCAATATCGCCCAAAGCCGCAATCCATCCGACTGCCGAATTGTTGGCGAGGTACTTGGCGTCGAACCCATTGCCATCATGCTGCGCAAGGACGATGCGGCTTTCAAAAAGGCCGTCGATGGCAGCTTGCGCACCATGATGAAGAGCGGCGAAATGGCCCAGCTGTATGACAAGTGGTTCACCAAGCCCATTCCACCGACTGGGACAAGCCTCAGCCTGCCGGCATCGCAGGCCACGCTGGCAGCCTGGGCCAACCCCAACGATCGCCCGGCCGAAGAGTACGGCGCACGCTAGTCCAAGCGCAGAAATTTAGAAGAGACCCGAAAACATGAACACTTTGTTTGAACCTTTGGCGTTGCGTGGAGTGACCTTGCGCAACCGTCTGGCACTGAGCCCCATGTGTCAATACACAGCCAGCAATGGCTTCGTGAACGAGTACCACATCGCCCACTACGGACGCTTTACGTTGGGCGGCTTCGGCCTGGTGATGGTCGAAGCCACCGGCGTATCGCCCGAGGCGCGAATCACCCATGGCGATGTGGGCATTTGGAACGACGCCCATGTCGAGGGCCTGGCCCGCATCGCGGCCTTCGCCAAGGAATACGGTGCCGTCCCCGGCATTCAGATTGGCCATGCCGGCCCCAAAGCCAGCATTCAGCGGGCTTTCCAGGGCAATGGCCCGTTAAACGCGAGTGACGCTGCCCGCGGCGAACATCCCTGGAAGGTGGTGTCCCCCAGTGCACGGCCCGTGACTGAAGGCTGGCTGGTACCCATCGCGCTCGATGCCCAAGGCATTGCAAAGGTCCGAGCTGACTTTGCCGCCGCTGCACGCCGTGCGCTGCGTGCTGGCTTCGAGGTATTGGAGCTGCACTGCGCACACGGCTTCTTGCTGAATGCGTTCATGTCCCCCCTGACCAACGACCGGACCGACGCGTATGGCGGCAGCTTCGAGAACCGGATCCGTCTGCCGTTGGAAATTGTCCGTGAGCTGCGCGAGATCTGGCCGCAGGACAAACCGCTGTTCGTACGCATCTCCGCCGTGGACGGCAACCGTGACGGCTGGACCATCGAAGACAGTGTGGCTTTTGCCAAGGAACTCGACAAGATCGGCGTCGATGTTGTCGATTGCTCGTCGGGCGGCTTCGGTGTCTTCGACTATCCGAGCGGCTATGGCTTCCAAGTGCCATTCGCCGCCCAGATCCGCCGCGAGACGGGCATCGGCACCATGGCCGTGGGCCTGATCGTCGATCCACACCAGGCGCAGGCGATTGTTTCGTCGGGTCAGGCTGACATCGTTGCCTTGGGGCACGGCGCGCTGCGCGCCCCCCACTTTCCGCTGCACGCGCAGCAGGCCTTGGATGCTGCCGATCCACAGAATCCTTACGCTGACTGGAATATCCAGGCCGGCTGGTGGCTCAACGATCGCCAAAAAAGACTTCAACGGCTGGGACCCCTGGCTTCTGCAGAAAAACGCGCCCCAGAAATGAGCGGCGCTTGACCTGGGTTTCGATGCCGTGTCGGTCACCCACTGATTCCCCAAACGCAACCAAGATAGAAACCATGAACAAACCTACTTACGTCCAAGACTACAACGCCATCATCACGGTGTTGAACAAGTACAACGATGGCTGCAAGCAAGCCCAAAGCAGCATCATGAAGCCGGCCTTCAGCGAACAGGCGACCATTTTTGGCGTCGGCGCCGACGGCAAGCTGACCGGTGGTGCAATTCAGAATCTCTTCGACGGCATCGACAGCGCCTTTCGCCCATCACCGGAAGCGCAAAACGCGATCGTCAGAATTGACATTGTCGGCACCGCCGCCAGCGCCCGAGTCGACACCAATGACGTATCTGGTTTCTGCTTCACCGACTTTTTCCATCTGCTGAAGGTCGATGGCCGTTGGACCGTGGTCAGCAAGATTTACCACACCCACATCGCCCCCTAAGCAGGCTGATTCATTCACTTGCAGCTTCGGTGCACACAGCGCGTGCTGTGCTTGATTTCTGATTCCTCCGGGTCTCTATGACGGCACAGCCAACGGTGCGAAAGTTGGTTTGTGGAGCTGCAATGGTGGGAAAAAATCAGCAATGGGCCTTCAATGCCAACGGCACTATCACCAGTCAAGGACGACGTGAAAGAATTGGGTAGATACAAACACGATATTTCATGATTGACAGGTCTTGCAGAAGACCGAATACTGTTGGAAACCGAGCAAGGGGTCCCACTACCGTGCCTCCTCGTTAGCTCGCGTTATGTCGTGAAAGCCTTGCAGAAACCTACAAGAACGGGGCACAACATGGTGACTACTGAATTCACTCGCCTCGGGGTACCCAAGCGCTGGGCCTGGTGGATGGGTGGGTTGGCTGTGATTCTGATGAATTGCGTCATGGTCAAGTCCCTCCAGGCGGCGGAACCAGAATTGAAGTTGCTCGTTGCATCGCAAGTCGCCCCCAAGATGTTTTTGGACGAAGACGGGAAGCCAACAGGCTACGTCACCCAGGTTGCTGTTGCCATTATTCGTCGTGCGGGCTATGCGCCGGTGGTTGACGCAGTGCCGTGGGCGAGGGCATACAAGTTAGCCCAGGAGGGTGAGGGAGTCTTGGCTGGCCTGTCCAAAACGATTGAACGCGGAAAAATATTCAACTTTACCGACGTCGTGCTTGAGGACCGCGTCCAAGTCATAACCTTGAAGAAAGCCGATCTCAAGATAGCCCAATTTTCTGACCTCAAAGGTAAGCGCGTCGGGATTCAACGTGGTTCGTCTTATGGCGAGCAGTTCGAAGCGGCGCTCCCGACGTTTTACGAAGATCGAGACAACAGTGGCGATTCCCGTTTGAATAAACTTGTTGCTGAACGGATCGACGCGGCAATACTGTCAGGTGGTAACACTGCGGTTAAGTACTATTCCAAACTTGCCGGCGTTGACATGTCTCTACTGACCGTGCAAACGCCACCTTTGGTTGTTGACCTAAATTACATTGGGATTGCAAAGACAAGACCCGATCAGGCGGAAGTGATGGCAAGGCTCAATGCCGCCATCACGGCGATGCGTGCAGATGGCAGCATGGCCAAGATCGTTGCGGCATGGGAACACTGATCAACCCAATGTTGTGTACCGCACGGAAGGAAGCCCTGGTTTGACTTAGGGTCCAGAGGAATGAGATTTCGAAGGCCTGCGGTGTGCGAGCTGCGATGTCCTTCCTCCACCTGACGGGTACAACCATGAACTTCAGTTTCCGCGTTCCCCAGTCCCCGACCGACAGCATGTGCACGGTGCTGGCCTATTTCGCAGTCTGGTTCTTTGCGTCCCTGACTGCGAGCGCCTGCCTGGCCGGGGTGTCGGCCCTGTTTCGTTAATCTGCGCTCACAGCGTCGGCCAGCAGCACGACCTCCAGATCCCGCCGCGAGTGGACCCAGGAATCGCGGGTGACGTCGCGTGCGTGCTCCCACTCGAGGTTGGAATCACCGCGCACGGTGGGCCACTCCAACGCGAGGTCGGATTCCACCTCCTCAAAACCCCGGTCCGGGAATTTGGCGGACGCATGAATCCCGAACACGTAGGCCGGTGCATAGTCGTCAAAAACCGCTCCATCATCAACATCCGGGCGGTTCGCAAAATGGTCGCGCCAATAGGCATATTCGGCGGCCGGGTCCATCGCTTCGACGGCATAGGCGGCAGCCGTGGCACTGGGGTTGAGGTGTTCGGTCGTGTTGGCGGTGGGCATAGTCGGCTCACTTGCAAGGTTGTGAAAGAGTGTGGTTCGTGCCAGCACTGCGTGAACAGGGCTGGCGTGGAAATATTCTTTCAATGCCGCGGCGGCTTCTGTACGTCAACACACAGATGTTGTCCCGCCGCCGTTTTATACCTTCCACAGCGTGAACGAAACGCGGCACAGCCGCAATTCCCCATCCACCTTCGGCCTCAGGACGAGCAAGGAGTTTCCATGCCGCGTGCAATCTGGAAAGGCGCCATTACCTTTGGTCTGGTGCATGTACCGGTAACCCTGTACCCCGCCTCGCAAGAGGTCGGCATCGATTTCGATTGGCTCGATAAACGCTCCATGGACCCCGTCGGCTACAAGCGCATCAACAAACGCACCGGCAAGGAAATCCAGAGCAAAGACATCGCCAAAGGCATTCAGCAGGAGGATGGGAACTATGTAATCCTGAGTGAAGACCAGATCAAGGCCGCCTATCCCAAGTCGACCCAGACCCTGGAAATTGAAGCCTTTGTCCAGGCCCGCGAGATCCCCTTCACCCTGCTGGAAACGCCGTACTACCTGGAGCCCCTAGGCCGGGGCGGCAAGGTCTACGCCCTGCTGCGTGAAGCCATGCTGGAAGCCGGGGTGATCGGTATCGCCCGGGTGGTGATGCACACCAAGGAACATCTGGCTGCCCTGGTTCCCATCGGTGCGGCCCTGGTGCGAAAAAAGGTAGCCGCCAGTGAAGCCGAAAGCGTAACCCTGCTGGAGAATGCCCCAGACGCTATTGCCTCCAATGTGGTCGATTTGACCGAACTGCTGGCCAGCAGCCTGTCCAAGCGCAAGCCAGCCAGGAAAAATGGCACCAAGTCGGGGCGCTAACCCCGTAATGCCGTCAGGAAATACTGTCAGGAATGTCCTATCGACGGGGAAAGGCCGACGGTTTAACATACCTGAACCGTTGGAGCAGCGCAAAAAGCTGCACATTAGAGATAGAAGCATGGAAGTAGACCTGAAAACCGAGAGCTGGGCATTTCTCTCCACCAAGCCCGCTGGCCGCCGTGAAAACCGTTACGCGCTCTTTGCCGTACTGGTATCGGCCCTCTTTTTCTTCTGCGCCGTGCCCTACGCCAAGACGCCCTTGGCGCAGTTTCCGGCCTTTATTCCTATTTACGTGTCCTGGCTGGTGATCTGCGACCTGATCACCGCGGCCCTGCTGTTTGGGCAGTTCAGTGTGTTGCGCTCCGGGGGCCTACTGGTCATGGCCGGGGGCTACCTGTTCACCGCCTGTATTACCACCGCCTACGCCATTATTTTTCCGGGCCTCTTTGCCCCGCCCGGCCTGTTTGGCGCTGGCCCCCAGAGCACCTCGGCCATGTACATGTTCTGGCACGCAGGCTTTCCACTGTTCGTCATGGCCTACACCCGGTTCCAGGCTAAGGAGGCGGCCCCCACGCTACCGCTGCCCAGCAGTGCCGTGCGCGAAAGGGCGCGCGCTGCGATTCTGGGCACCATCGGCGCAGTACTGACCGTGGTGCTGGCCTACTTTGCGTTTGCCACGGGCGGTTCTGCCTACATACCCACGTTTCTCAACGGCAACATGACCACCGATCTGGGACGGTTGTTTCTGCTGGGTGTATGGATATTGAGCCTACTGGCCCTGGCCACGCTGTGGCTGCGCAAGCCCCATACCGTGCTGGACCTGTGGCTGATGGTGGTGATGTGCGTGTGGATCTTCGACATCGCCCTGGCCGCACTGCTGAACACGGGCCGCTATGACCTGGGCTGGTACACGGGCCGGATTTACGGCCTGCTGGCGGCCAGCTTCCTGCTGATCGTGCTGCTCGTCGAGGACGGCAAGCACTACGCCCGGCTGGTGCATCTCTCGGTGGCCTTGAGCGCCGCCAACAAGCAGTTGGCCCATTTGTCCCGCCACGACGGGCTGACCGAGCTGGCCAACCGGCGCTTCTTTGATGAGTACCTGGCCGAGCAGATTGCCGTGGCCAGCCGTTACAACCGCGCCCTGGCCTTGGTCATGTGTGATGTGGACCAGTTCAAGGCCTACAACGACCATTACGGACACCAGATCGGCGATGCCTGCCTGCAACAGGTGGCAATGGCCATCCAGTCCTGCTGCAACCGCCCCGCGGACAAGGCCGTGCGCTATGGCGGTGAAGAATTCGCCATCATCCTGCCCGACACCGAGCTGGCTGGCGCAGTGCGCATTGCTGAAGCTGCCCGCGAAGCCGTCACGCGGCTGCAAATTCCCCATGGGCATTCTTCGGTGGGCGCACATGTCAGCATCAGCGGCGGTGTGGCCGTGCTGCTGCTGCGCGCAGACATGACGGCGCAGCAGCTGATTGCCGCGGCAGACCAGTGCCTGTACCGGGCCAAAAACCTGGGCCGCAACCGGGTGATCACCACCTAGCCAGTGCTCCGGGCGTGGTGTCAAAATGCAGCAGTGCGGGCCTGGCCTGCACCCTGCAAGGAAAGACGCCATGACCCCAGCCCCCATCCCCAGCAACGAGGACGATCGCCTGCAGGCGCTGCGCGCGCTGCTGATTCTGGACACTCCCCCCGAAGAGCGGTTTGACCGCATCGTGGCCTTTGCGGCCGAGGAGTTCGAGGTGTCATCGGCACGCGTGTCGCTGGTGGATTCGGAGCGCCAGTGGTTCAAGGCCGCCCATGGTGAGGAGCAAGGCGAGTCGCCGCGTGAAACATCTTTCTGCGGCCATGCCATCCTGAAAGACACGCCCATGGTGGTGCCAGATGCGGCGCAAGACCCCCGCTTTGCCGACAACCCCATCGTCACCGGACCGCCACACATCCGCTTTTATGCCGGTGCGCCCTTGACGCTGCCCACAGGGCAAAACGTTGGCACGCTCTGCATCTTTGACAGCCACCCCAAGGAGATGGATGCGATCGGGCTGGCCATCCTGGTCTCCCTGCGCGACTTGGTGGTGGAAGAGCTGGTGCGCAGCACCACGCCGGAATGAGCACTGCCATGACCTCCTATGCCCCCGACATCCTGCTGGTGGAGCAAAGCGCCATGGTGGGCAACATCATTGTTTCCACCGCGCGGCAACTCAGCATGCCCAAAGTGCGCCTGGTCACCAGCATCCGCAGCGCCCAGCAGCAGCTGGAGACGCAGCCTTTCAGCGCAATGATTACCTCGCTGGAAGACGAAGCCGCAGCACTGGAGCTGATACAGGGGCTGCGCAGCGGTGCGTTCAAAAGCCATTCGGACACCCCCGTGGCCATCACGGCTGCGCTGTGTGACGTGCACCTGGCCCACCGGCTCAAGGTGCTGGATGTGCGCCGCATCCTGCTCAAGCCCTTCAAAATCCGCGATGTGATTTCCACCGTCGAACTTTTGACCAACGCGGCCACGGTGTAGATCGGCCAGCACAACCACTGTCACACGGCCCTAGCACGCAACTTGCATACTCAAGGCCTTTAACAAGGAAAAACACAGATGCCCTCGATCAACTTCATAGGCGGCGAAAAAGGCGGGGTGGGCAAATCAGTCGTGGCCCGCGTGCTGGCCCAGTATTTCATCGACCAGGGGCGTGCTTTCACGGGCTTTGACACCGACCGCTCGCACAACTCGTTCACGCGCTTTTATGCCGACTACGCCGCCTCCGTGGTGGTGGACACCTACGAAGGCCTGGACCTGGTAGCCGGCGTGTTTGAGGATGAGCCCATCGAAGGCACCTACCCGAATGTGATCGTGGACCTGGCCGCGCAAACCGCGCTGCCGCTGGCGCGCTGGGTCAAGGACTCGGACCTGGTCTCGCTGATGGCCAGCCTGGGCGTCACCGTCAATTTCTGGCACGTGGCCGATGCAGGCAAGGACTCGGTGGACCTGCTGGACCGGCTGGTGGCCACCTATGGCCCGGGGCCCAACTACATCGTGGTGAAAAACCTGGGGCGCGGCAGCGATTTCTCGCAGCTGCAAGACTCCGCCGCCCTCAAGAAAGCCGTGGCACTGGGCGGGCATGTGGTTTCGCTGGGGCAACTGCACGAAGCCAGCATGCGCAAGATCGACCGGCAAAACGCCAGCTTCTGGGCCGCCATCACCCACAAGGGCGGTGAAGACAGCCTCGGGCTGCTGGAGCGCCAACGCGTCAAAACCTGGCTCAAGACCACCTACGCCACGCTGGACACGCTGCCACTGGGTTAGCATGCAGGCACGCATTGTTTAGAGGGAACCCACTGATGCCGTTGCAGCCTTTTCACCTGGCCATTCCTGTGTACGACCTAGCCATCGCCCGCCAGTTTTATGGCGAGGTGTTTGGCTGCGAAGAGGGCCGCAGCAGCGCCCAGTGGGTGGACTTCAACTTCTTTGGCCACCAGCTGGTGATCCACCTAGCGCCCAAAAATGATTCCCAAACCCACGCCCACACCAACGAGGTGGACAGCCACCATGTGCCGGTACCGCACTTTGGCGTGGTGCTGGCCTGGGACACCTGGCACGCGCTCGCCGAGCGGCTGAAAAGCCGCCACACCGCGTTTGTGCTGGAACCTGGCATCCGCTTCCAGGGCCTGGTGGGCGAACAGGCCACCATGTTTCTGCTAGACCCCTGTGGCAACGCGCTGGAGTTCAAGGCTTTCAAGGACATCGGCCAGTTGTTTGCCAAATAAGCCCACCCCTCTCTGAACAGGCACCCCCATGGAAACTTTGATCAGCGAATTCGGTCGGGAAGTCTTCGATGCGGGTGTCACGGTGTTCAGTGTGGGCGACGCGGGCGAATCGGCCTATGTGATCGAGTCGGGCTGTGTGGAGGTACTGGTGGGCCCGCCTGCGGCGCAGCAGCGCGTGGCCGTGCTGGCCCAGGGCGCCATGTTTGGCGAAGTGGCCCTACTGGACCGCCAGGCCCGTACCGCCACCGTCCGCGCCCTCATCCCCACCACGCTGGTGCGCATCGACCGCACCCATGTGGAAGAGCTGCTGGGCCGGGCCGACCCGGTGATTCAGTACCTGCTGCGCCTGCTACTCGAGCGCTTTCGCAACAAGACCCAGGGCGATACCGCCGCCCCGGCCTCTGCATTTCCCGCAGTGACGGAGCCGTCCCCGCCCACCGACTTGCATGCCGCCGCGGTGCGCACGCTGTCGCTGGCACATGACCTGTCCGACGCCATTGACCGTGGCCAGCTGGACCTGTACTACCAGCCCATCGTGCGGCTGGGCAATGGCTCGCTGGCAGGGTTTGAGGCCCTGGTGCGCTGGCGCCACCCCCACCTGGGCGTGGTGCGGCCCGACGAATTCATTCCCCTGGCCGAAAAAACCGGCTTGGTGCACCGCATTGGCCAATGGGTGCTCAAGCGCGCCACCACCGACTGGCCGCTGCTGCGCCAGCGCTGCGCGGCCACCTCGCACAGCGCGCCCTTTGTCAGCGTCAACCTGTCGGCGCCCGAGCTGTGCAACCCCGGCATCGTGCAAAGCATCCGCGAATGCATTGCCAGCTCACACATCACCGCGTCCGAGCTGCGTATCGAGCTGACCGAGACCGTCATCATCAGCAGCGTGGAGCTGGTGTCCAGCGCCATTGCGCAGCTGCGTGACATGGGGGTGGGCATTGCGCTGGACGACTTTGGCACGGGCTACGCCGGCCTGGATTACTTGCAAACGCTGCCCTTCACGGCCATCAAGATCGACCGCGCCTTTGTGGCGCAAATGCACGACTCGGAACGCAGCTTCCAGATCATCAAATCGGCGCTGGAGCTGTCGCGCCTGCTGGGCATTGCCACTGTGGCCGAGGGAATTGAAGACGCCAAGACCGGCGCCATGCTGGCCGAGATGGGCTGCGACTACGGCCAGGGCTACCACTACGCCCGCCCCCTGCCCCTGCAAGACCTGCTGGGCGCCGTCGCCGCTACATAACCGGGCGCACCTTGCGCAGGCCGGTGTTCAGCGCGCGCAGGGCCTTCTCGCCCGACGGTGTGCGCTGAAAGCACACATACAGGTTCTTCACATCCAGCACCTTGGCGTTGGTTTGCAACTGCAGGGCTGCACGGCCAATCTCGGGATCGGTGCGCACCAAGTGTTGGTACACGTGGCTGTCGATCACCACCAGCTCCAACCGGCCTGCCGCCAGCTTCAGGATGTTGCTGCGGTCATCGGGCACCTCTTCGGCCAGCACCGTTTTTTGGGCAATGCGGGCGTCCAGCTCTTCGGTATTCACGAAGCCGCGCACCACGCCAATGTGCCGGCCCTGCAGGTCGTCGTAGTTGGCCCATTTCACGGGGCTGTCAATGCGCTCCAGAAACACCATGGTGCTGCGCCCTATAGGCTCGGAGAACAAATAGCGGCTGGCGCGCTCACGCGAGTAGTAGGCGGGAAAAAAGCCAATGTAGGCAGAGTCTGGCTCGACCAGACGCACCGCCCGCGACCAGGGGAAGAACTGGATTTCCACCGAGGTTCCGGTGACCTTCAGGGCATCGGCAATGGTGCTCGACACAAAGCCCAGGCCAGGCAGCGCGGCGCCTGTGTAAGGTGCCCACTCCAGGGTGGACATTTTGTAATCGGCGGCCAGCGCCTGCGGTGCCAGACTGCCCCACAGGCCCAGCACAAGTCCCCATGCGACCAAGGTTCGCCACATATGTGTCATAGGGGTCTCCAACGTTAAATACCCGGTTTTTGACAGGATGGTAGCGCCCTTTTGGGAGAATTGGCTGGGCACGGGGCTTGCGTTCCCCCGGCGGTGCCCAGCCCCTTGCGCTGGCATACTCTGCGCCAGTGATTTCCTCTTCTGATTCCCGCCCTGTGGACCCCGTGTCCCCCCCCACCGATGTGCTAGCCAGCGCACGCGCCAGCATGGCTGCGGCCGAGCACTACGACGAGCTGCGCGGCCACACCACGCCCAAAACCCGCAGCCACACTGCGACCGACCCCGAAGATGCTATGGATTCCATAGCTGGCGGCGCAGACTTTACGGGGGCTTGGGGGCAATTCTTTGACAATCTGGAGACCCAGAGCGGCACCGACATGGACGCCCGCGCCGCCAGCCTGCAGCGCCAGATCCGCGATAACGGCGTCACCTACAACGTCTACGCCGATGCCGAGGGCCCACAGCGCCCTTGGTCGCTGGACCTGTTCCCGCTGGTGGTCGACGCCCCCAGCTGGCAGCACATCGAAGCCGGTGTGCAGCAGCGCATGCGCCTGCTGGAGGCGGTGATGGCTGATGTGTACGGCCCGCAAACCTATTTGACCCAGGGCCTGCTGCCCCCCGCTTTGGTGCACGGCCACCCCGGCTACCTGCGCCCCATGGCCGGCGTGCGCCCCGTCGGTGGGCGGCATCTGCATGTGGCCGCGTTTGACCTGGCCCATGGCCCCGATGGCAACTGGTGGGTCGTGGGCCAGCGCAGCCAGGCCCCCAGTGGCCTGGGCTACCTGCTGGAAAACCGGCTGGCCGTGTCGCGCCAATTTCCTCAGGCCTTTCAGGCGCTCAAGGTGCAGCGCCTGGCTGGTACCTACCGCGCGCTGATGGACAGCCTCAAGGCCCACTGCCCGGCCGGGACCGATGCCCACATCGCCCTGCTGACGCCCGGCCCCTACAACGAAACCTATTTCGAACACGCCTACCTGGCCCGCTACCTGGGCCTGAGCCTGGTGGAAGGCAGCGACCTCATCGTGCGTGACGAGCGCCTGTTCCTGCGCACGTTGCGTGGCCTGGTGCCGGTGCACGGCCTGCTCAAGCGCGTGGACGACCAGTACCTGGACCCGCTGGAGCTGCGCCCCGACTCCACGCTGGGCGTGCCCGGCCTGCTGCAGGCCATACGCGCGGGCAATGTGCTGGTGGCCAATGCGCCAGGCTCGGCGTTCCTGGAATCCCCTGCGCTGCTGGGCTTTCTGCCCGCGCTGGCGCGCCATGCGCTGGGCGAAGAGCTCAGCCTGCCCGCCCTGTCCACCTGGTGGTGCGGCGAACGCAGCGCCATGGAAGACGCCCTGGCCCGCCTGCGCGAGCACACCATCAAGCCCACCTATCCGGGCTCGGCCATCCACACCAGTTTTGAATCGGTCATCGGCCACAGCCTGGGTCAGACCGCGCTGGACGCCTGGGCCGGCCGCATCATGCGCCAAAGCGAAGACCACACCGTGCAGGCCTACATGCCGCTGTCGCAAATGCCCACCTGGCACAGCGCCGGTCCTGGGCAGCGCGGCGCCATGGTGGCGCGCTCGGTGCTGCTGCGCGTGTTTGCCGTGTCCGACGGACTGGATGCCGCAGGCCGCCCACACTGGCGCGTGCTGCCCGGGGGCCTGGCCCGCGTGGCCGGCACCAGCGCCGACATTGCCAGCATGCAGCGCGGCGGCAGCAGTGCCGATGTCTGGGCCCTGACCGAAGGCGAGGTGGACAACACCACCCTGCTGCCCACGGCACTGACCCCGGCTGTGCTGGCCCAGCGCAAGCGCCTGGTCACCAGCCGTGCCGCGGAGAACCTGTATTGGCTGGGCCGCTACACCGAACGCTCGGAGAACACCCTGCGCCTGGCCCGCCTGACGCTGGAATGCTTGGGCGGCGAGAACCAAACCTCGGCCCCGCTGCTGCAATGGCTGTCGCAGCAGGCCGTGGCCAACACGCTGGTGCTGCCCGGCACGCCATCGGCCGTGCAGGCACGCCGCGTGTTCGAGCGCACGCTGATCGCCAGCCTGGCCTCGGCCGAGGGCGCCACCAGCGTAGGCTTCAATGTGCGTGCCTTGAAGATGGCCGCCGCCACCGTACGCGAGCGGCTCTCGCAAGAGCACTGGCACACCATCGTGCGCACCGAGGAAGAACTATTTTCCCAATGCGCCCGCCTGGCTGCCCAGGGCGACTACTCGCCCGCGCAGGCCCTGCGCGTGCTGAGCGAGGTGAGCGACCAGCTGGCCGCCATCACCGGCGCGCAGACCGACCGGATGA
Source organism: Rhodoferax sp. ZS1R25 (assembly GCF_056521335.1). NCBI lineage: Bacteria > Pseudomonadati > Pseudomonadota > Betaproteobacteria > Burkholderiales > Comamonadaceae > Rhodoferax > Rhodoferax sp. ZS1R25. Next base: position 2,046,470 of record NZ_JBWMAZ010000001.1, on the reverse strand, counting down.
CGCGCGACGACGGCTGGCGCCTGCTCAGCATTGGCCGCCATGTGGAGCGCCTGCACTTCCTGGCCAGCGCGCTGGCGCGTAGTTTTGAGACCGGTGCAGTGGACACCGACGGCGGCTTTGAGGCCCTGCTCACGCTGTTCGACAGCACCATCACCTTCCACGCCCAGTACCAGCAAAGCCGCGACATTGCCGCGTTGACCGACCTGCTGGTGCTGGACCGCGACAACCCGCGTTCGCTGGCCTGGGTGGCCCACACGCTGCGTGGGCGCCTGGCCAAACTGGCGCAAAGCCCGGCGGGTGAGCTCAGCAGCATGTCGCTGCAGGTGCCCAACCCCGACAGCTGGGACCTGGCCCACCTGTGTGAAACGCCCGAAGGCGAGCCCAGCGCGCCCGCGCTGCGCGCGCTGCTGGACGGCTTGAGCGACTGCGCCTTTGACGTGTCTGAGGACATCAGCACCACCTACTTCACCCACTCGGGCCAAACCAAACACAGCGTGGGCACCTGATGCTGCTGCAAGTCACCCACAACACCCGCTACGACTACCAGCCGGCCGTCGAGACGGCGCAGCACGTGGCCTACCTGCAGCCGCTGCGCCACGCCAGCCAGAACCTGCTGAGCCACAGCCTGACCATCAGCCCGCTGCCCGCGCAGCAGCGCAGCACCGTGGACGTGTATGGCAATGCACGCTGCTTCTTCTCGCTGCAGGTGCCGCACACGGTGCTGGAGGTGAAGGCCCAAAGCCTGGTGACCACGGCCACCCACGACCTGCCCGAGAGCGAGCAGCCATGGGAACAACTGCGCGACCGGCTGCGCTACCAAGCCCACACGCCGTTTGAGGCGGCCTCCGAATTCGTCTTCGCCTCGCCTTTTGTGCCGCGCCGCCAGGAGTTTTCGGGCTACGCGCGGCCCAGCTTTGTGGCCGGTGCCAGCGTGCTGGCCGTGGCGGTGGACCTGATGGAGCGCATCCACGCCGACTTCACCTACGAGAGCGAGAGCACCCAGATCAACACCCCCGCGCTGCAGGCGCTGGAGCAGCGCAAAGGCGTGTGCCAGGACTTTGCCCACATCATGCTGGCCGGACTGCGCAGCATGGGCCTGCCAGCGCGCTATGTCAGCGGCTACCTGCTGACCCAGCCCGCGCCGGGCGAGGTCAAACTCATTGGCAGCGATGCCTCACACGCCTGGGTCAGCGTCTACGTGGGCGACCTGCCCGAGGGCCAGCGCTGGGTAGACCTGGACCCCACCAACAACCGCTGGGGCTGGAATGCGCCGGGCGTGGACTACGTGACCGTGGCCACCGGGCGGGACTTTGGGGATGTGTCACCGCTGCGTGGCGTGATCCACGGCGGCGCCAGCCACACGCTGACCGTGGGCGTCACAGTGGAAGAAATCCGCGGCGACAATAGCCGTTCCGAGCCCACGGCGGCGCCTGCACCGACCTCCAGCCAGACCCAAAGCCAAGGGCAAAACCAGTCCCAAGGCGGCGGTCAGAGCCAAAACCAGGACGCTATCAATTAAGTAGCTGCTCGCGCAATGCCTACGGGGCTAGAGGCACTTTTTATACCTAACGACAGGAAACACCATGAGCATTTACGACAAACTCACCGCCCTGAACATCACCCTGCCCCCGGTGGCTGTGCCTGCCGCGGCCTATGTGCCTTTTGTGCAGACCGGCAACCTGGTCTTCATCAGCGGCCACATCGCCAAAAAAGACGGCAAGCCCTGGGTGGGCCAGTTGGGCAAGAACACCAGCACGGAAGAAGGCAAGGCCGCCGCGCGCGCCATCGCCATCGACCTGATGGGCACGCTGCACGCCGCCGTGGGCGACCTGAACCGCGTCAAACGCATCGTCAAGGTCATGTCCCTGGTCAACTCCACGGGCGACTTCACCGAACAGCATTTGGTGACCAACGGTTGCAGCGAGCTGCTGGGCGAAGTGTTTGGCCCGCAGGTGGGTGCGCATGCGCGCAGCGCCTTTGGCGTGGCGCAAATCCCCATGGGCGCTTGCGTGGAAATTGAACTAATCGCCGAAGTGGCCTAATTCAGCAGCAACGCCGAGCCCTGGGCATGGCCCAGGCTGGGCGCCACTTTGAACACGGCCACCGCCTGGGCCAGCTGGGCGGCCTGGTCGCGCAGGCTCTCGGCCGCGGCGGCACTCTCTTCCACCAACGCGGCGTTTTGCTGCGTCATCTGGTCCAGGTTGCCTACCGACTGGTTCACCTCGGCAATGCCCGCGCTTTGCTCGCTGGACGCCGCGGTGATCTCGCCAATCACGTCCACCACGCGGCGCACGCTTTGCACAATCTCCTGCATGGTGGCACCCGCATCGGTCACCAGCTTGGTGCCTGACTCGACCTTCTCCACCGACGTACCAATCAGGCCCTTGATCTCCTTGGCGGCCTCGGCGCTGCGGCCAGCCAACGAGCGCACTTCACTCGCCACCACGGCAAAACCGCGACCCTGCTCACCGGCGCGTGCGGCTTCCACTGCGGCGTTCAGCGCCAGGATGTTGGTCTGAAAGGCGATGCCATCGATGACGGAAATGATGTCGGCGATCTTCTTGCTGCTGGCGTCGATCTGCTGCATGGTGCTGACCACCTGCGACACCACCTCGCCCCCGCGCTGGGCCACGTTGGAGGCATTGGCGGCCAGCGTGGCGGCCTGGTGGGCGTTGTCCGAACTCATGCGCACGGCGTGCGTCAGGCTGTCCATGCTCGATGCGGTGGAGGCCAGGTTGCTGGAGGTTTGCTCGGTGCGCTGGGCCAGGTCGTTGTTGCCGGAGGCAATCTCGGTGCTGGCGGTGGCAATGCTGTCGGTGCTGTGGCGGACCTGGGAGACCATCAGCCCCAACGAGCGGTTCATGGCGGCCAGCGAGCGCATCAGGTCGCCGAACTCGTCGGCGCGGGTTTCGTCCACATGGCCGCTGAGGTCGCCCTCGGCAATGCGGGCGGCCAGGTCATTGGCCTGCAGCAGCGGCTTTTTGATGGAGCGGATCAGGAAACCTGCGCCCACCAAAATGCCGCTGATCAGTCCCACCAGGCTCAGCGCCGAGGACAGGATGAGCTTGCGCCCCTCGGCTTCAAAACTGTCGCGCAACGATTCGTTGGCGGCGTCCTGCATGGACACAAAATCCTGGTGGGCCTTTTGCAGGGCCAGCACGGCGGGGCGGTACTGGGTTTCCACGAACGCACCCATCTCAGTGGGTTTGGTCACCTTGAGCAGCGCGGTCTGGCTGGTCAGGTCCTGCAGCTTCTTGCGCAGATCGGTGATTTTGGCGAGCTGGGCCTTGTCCGCCTCGGTGGGGTCGGCGGCTTCGATGGCCTTTTGCAGTTCTTCAATCTTGGCATTGCTCTCCGCAATTTCGTCCTTGAAGGCCTTGGCCACGCCGGGGTCGATGGACACCACCACGGCATAGGCCCGGGTGGCATTCACGTCCACCAGGGCCGCCCACTGGTTGGCGGTCTTGATCTGGGCCAGCATGGCCGCGTTGACGGCGCCATAGGCTTCGCGGGATTTGCGGGACTGCAGGGCGGTAAACGCGATGATGGCGGCCAACAGCAGCACCATCACCCCCATGGCCGACCACAGCTTGGTGGCCAGACGCAGTCGGTCAAAACGCATTCCAATCTCCTTTAATTATTCTGTAATTAAATCACGGCAACCGCGGCTACAGAACGGAGAAATTACGGGATTTACCCTGCCCCCGCTGGCGTCAAACGCCACAGGGCTTGGTCGTGGACGCGGGCCAGGGCTTGGGCCTCGACCCGCACAGGCGCCACATCGGCCAGCGGCCGCAACACAAAGGCCCGCTCCTGCATGCGCGGGTGCGGCACGGTGAGCGTGGGGCTGTGGATGGTGGCGCTACCGTACAGCAGCAGGTCCAGGTCCAGCGTGCGCGGGGCGTTGCGGTAGGGGCGCTCGCGCCCGGCCTGCAGCTCCAGCTGCTGCAGCACGTGCAGCAGTGCGGGGGCGGTCAGGGTGGTGGACACCTCGGCCACGGCGTTCACGTAGTTGGGACCGCTGGAATCTATCGGCGCACTGCCGTAGAACGGGGACTGCTGGGTCAGCGTGAGCTGGGGCACTGCCGCCAAGTCGCGCAGTGCCAGTTGCAAGGCCAACACCGGGTCCCCCAGGTTGGCCCCCAGGCCGATATAGGCCAGCACCGGAGCGCGCATGGCCGTGGCCGGCTTTATTCGGCGCTGCCAGAACCCTCGCCCGCGCCCTTGGCTGCGCCAGAGCGGCGACGGCGGCGGCGTTTGCGGGGAGCATCGCTGGTGTCCGCGGCAAATTCAGCCTCCGGCGCATCCTCCCGCTCAGCGGCGGGTTTGGTGGCTGCTGCGGAAGCGTCTTTGGTGGGCGCGCGGTGCACGCGGGGCGCCTGTTTGCGTTGCTGTTGCTCGCTGCGCACCTGGTCTACCATGTCCTGGCGCAGGTCGTCGTCGGCCATGCTGAACTCTTGCCACCAGTCGGCCAGCAGTTCATCAATCTCGCCGGCGTCGGCGCGCAGGCGCATGAAGTCAAACGCGGCGCGGAAACGCGGCTGCTCCACCATGCCAAATGGCGTGGCACCCACGCGCTTCTCGAAGCGGGGCTGCATGAGCCAGATTTCGCGCATGTCGCCAGCCAGCTTGCCGCGGCCCGACACATCGCCAATGCGGGCGTTAAACACATCCTCGATCGCGTCTTGCAACGCGGGGTGGCTGTGCTGGCCGGTGCGGATGCGCTGGGCCCAGCCATCGCGCACATCGGCCCACAGCACGCAGGCCAGCAGGAAGCTGGGCGCCACGGGCTTGCCCTCGCCGACGCGGCGGTCGGTGTCTTTCAGCGCAGCGGCTACAAAGGGCTGCTCGGCGCGCTCCACCACCACATCCAGCAGCGGGTAAATGCCGCGGGCCATGCCCAGCAACTTGAGCTGTTCTACCGAGGCCAGGGCGTGGCCGGTCTGCAGCAGCTTGAGCATTTCGTCAAACAGGCGGCTTTGCGGCACGTCATTCAGCAGGCTTTGGCTCTTGATCAGCGGGCCTGCGGTTTTGGCTTCCAGCTTGAAGCCCAGCGGGCTGAGCTTGGCGGCAAAGCGCACGGCGCGGATGATGCGCACCGGGTCTTCGCGGTAGCGTGTGGCGGCGTCACCAATCATGCGCAGCGTGCGGCTCTTCGCGTCTTTCAAGCCATTGTGGTAATCGACCACGATCTGTGTCTCGGGGTCGTAGTACATCGCGTTGATGGTGAAGTCGCGGCGCACCGCGTCTTCTTCCTGTGGGCCCCAGACGTTGTCGCGCAGTACGCGACCCGTGCTGTCCACGGCGTGCTTCATGCCGGCCAGTTCGCTCTTGCTGGTGCGTTCGTTGCCGGCGACCTGCTCGGCCGCGGCGTTGTCCAGGTAGGCGCGGAAGGTGGAGACTTCGATGACTTCATGCTCGCGTCCGCGGCCATAGACCACGTGCACGATGCGAAAACGCCGTCCGATGATGAAGGCGCGACGGAACAGGCCTTTGACCTGTTCGGGCGTGGCGTTGGTGGCCACGTCAAAGTCTTTGGGGCGCAGGCCTACCAGCAGGTCGCGCACCGCGCCGCCCACCACGTAGGCTTCAAAGCCGGCTTGCTGCAGGGTGCGCACCACGTTGAGCGCGCGTTCGTCCACCAGGTTGGGGTCGATGCCGTGGACAGACGCAGGCACTTCCACGCGTTTGCCAAACTGGGGCTGTTTTTTGGCGGCAGACGGGCTCTTGCCCAGCAATTTATCGATGAATTTCTTGATCAAGAGAAGGTTCCAAGCGGTCAGGGCCGCGGGTCAGGGAAAGAGGTCAAGTATGCGCCATCCGCGCTCTTGGGCCAGGGTGCGCAGGCGCGCGTCGGGGTTGGTGGCCACGGCCACATTCGCTTTTTCCATCAAGGGCACATCGTTGATGGAATCGGAATAGAAAGTGGTGTGCACGGTGTCCCAGCGCAGGCCGCGGTCGCTGAGCCACTGGTCCACGCGTGTCACCTTGCCTTCGCGGAAGGAGGGCACGCCGGCAATCTCGCCGGTGTACCAGCCGGTGCCGCCGGGGGCATCGTCCTTCACCAGGTCCACGGCAATCAGGTCTTCCACGCCAAACGCCGTCGCAATGGGGCGGGTTACAAAAGCGTTGGTGGCGGTCACGATGATCACCGTGTCGCCCGCGGCCTGGTGGTCCTGCACCAGCTTCAGGGCTTGGGGTTGGATGGACTTTTGGATCACAGCCCGCATGAAATCTGCGTGAGCCGCTATCGATTTCGCAGCACCCTGCTTCACCACGGCTGCTGTGGCAAAGCGGCAGTAGGCATGGATGTCCAGGGTGCCGGCCTTGTAGTGCTCGTAGAACGCGTGGTTTTGCGCCTGGAAACTGGCGGCATCCGTCCACCCCAGTGCGGTCGTGAATTCGCCCCAGGCGAAGTCCGAATCCAGCGGAATCAGGGTGTGGTCCAAGTCAAAAAGGGCAATTTTTTTCAGGGTCATTGGTTGTCCAGCATGGCTTTGATCATGGGAATGGTGATGGCGCGCTGGGTTTGCAGCGCGTAGCCGTCCATCAGTTCCAGCAGCTCCATGAGGCTGCCCAGGTCGCGGCTGAAGCGGTTGAGCATGAAATCCATCACCTCGTCGCTCAAAAACACGCCGCGCGCGTCCGCCGCCTGGCGCAGCACCGAGCGGCGCTCGGGTTCACTCAGCAAATGCAGGCCAAACACATGGCCCCAGCCCAGGCGGGTGCGCAGGTCGTCGCGCAGCTTGAGCTCCACGGGCGCCAGCTCGCCAGCGGCCAGCACCGGGCGCTGGTGGGTCTGGGCGTTCACAAACCAGTTGAAGGCCATGTGCTGCTGCTCGGCGGTGTACAGCTGTACATCGTCCATCAGCACCGCGGCCCAGTTGTCGTCAAACTCGGCGGGCTCCAGCACCGTAGCGTCCATCCAGCCCACGCGGGCGCCCTGCTCGCGCAGCGCCTCACGCGCGGCCTTCAGCAAGTGGCTTTTGCCGCTGCCCTCGGGACCCCAGAAGTAGGTGGGCACGGGGGAGCGGTTGTGCGCACTGCCTTTGGCGCCAATCCACAGCTCCAGGTGCTTGAGCGCCGCCTCGTTGGGGCCGGCGAAGAAATTCGCTACCGTCGGCCCGGCGGACAGTCCTATGTCCAGCGCGATCTGTTGCATGGTCAACGTCTTATCCCAGATACAAGCGGCTGGCCAGGTAGCCCGTGCGCATGCGCCGCACCGCCACCAACAGCACTGCGCTGGCTGGCAGCGCGATCAGCACGCCCACAAAACCAAACAGCTGCCCAAACGCCAACAGCGCAAAAATCACGGCCAGCGGGTGCAGCCCGATGCGCTCCCCTACCAGACGCGGCGTCAAATACAGGCTTTCCACCAGCTGGCCCACGCCGTAGACCACAGCCACCATGACCAAGGGGTAAACCAGCCCACCGCTGGAAAACTCCAGCAACCCGGCAAACGTCGCCAGCACCAGCCCCACGCCAAAGCCGAGGTAAGGCACCGAAATCGCCAGCCCCGTAAAGATGCCAATCGGCAAGGCCAGGTCCAGCCCAAACAAGGCCAGGCCCACGCTGTAGGCCACCGCCAGAATCAGCATCACGAGCAACTGGCCGCGCAGGTACTGACCCAGCACCGCGTCGGCCTCGGCCAGAAAGCCGTCCACACCCTCGCGCAACCGGGGCGGCACCAAATCGCGCGCCTGGCCCACAAAACGGTCCCAGTCCATCAGCAAATAAAACAGGGCAACAGGAATCAGGATGGCGTTGCCGATGATGGCAAAGGCCACGCTGCCCCCCAGCTTGACCGATGCCAGCACGGAGCCCAGCGCGTCTTCCACGTTGGCGTTGAGGTACTTCATGACAAAGCCCTTGATGCTGGCCACATCCAGTGAGACACGGATGCCCCACTGCGCCAACCAAGGCTTGACGGTGGAGTTCACACTGTCCAGCAGCACGGGAAATTGCTCGCGCATCAGCGGCAGTTCTTTGGCGAAGATGGGAACAATGAGCAGCAGCACACTGAACAGCACCACCACAAACAGCAGCTCCACCACCACCACCGCCGCCAGACGCGGGATACGGCCCCGCCCCACGTCGTCCAGCCAATCGACCAACGGGGTCAGCGCATAGGCCAGCACCGCCGCCACCACAAAGGGGGCCAGCACCGGGGCCAGCAGCCATAGCGCGAGCGCCACCAGTCCTGCGATCAGGGACCAGGCGGTGAATCTTTTTTGGGCGGGGGTGAATTCCATAGACTGAGGTGAACCCTTAAAACGCAGTTTCAGCGAAGACTAACAATTGCCCGAAGGGCTTGGTTCAGTCGAAGCTAAAATCTGGGCAAATTCTATCGGGGTCTGCCTCTGCTCTGCCCCAAAGCCACTTCCAATGACCCAATCTGCCTCCCCCACTCCCCTTTCCTACAAAGACGCCGGTGTCGACATCGTTGCCGGCGACGCGCTGGTTGAGCGCATCAAGCCCCTGGCCAAGAAGACCATGCGCGAGGGTGTGCTGGCCGGAATCGGCGGTTTTGGCGCCCTGTTTGAAGTGCCCAAGCGTTACAAGGAACCTGTGCTGGTCAGTGGCACCGACGGCGTGGGCACCAAGCTCAAACTGGCGTTTGAATGGAATATGCACGACACCGTGGGCATCGACCTGGTAGCCATGAGCGTGAACGACGTGTTGGTGCAGGGCGCCGAACCGTTGTTCTTCCTGGACTACTTTGCCTGTGGCAAGCTCGACATTGACACCGCCGCCGCTGTGGTCGGCGGCATTGCCAAGGGCTGCGAACTGTCGGGCTGCGCGCTGATTGGCGGCGAAACCGCCGAAATGCCCGGCATGTACCCTGCGGGCGAATACGACCTGGCCGGCTTTGCGGTCGGTGCGGTCGAAAAATCCAAAATCCTGACTGGCGCGGACGTGAAACCCGGCGACGTGGTGCTGGGCCTGGCCTCCAGCGGCGTGCATTCCAACGGTTTCAGCCTGGTGCGCAAGTGCATTGAGCGCGCTGAAAGCCAGGGTACGGTGCCCGCCACGCTGGATGGCAAGCCCTTCAAACAGGCCCTGATGGAGCCCACCCGCCTGTATGTGCTGAACGTGCTGGCCGCGCTGGCCGCCCACCCGATCAAGGCGCTGGCCCACATCACCGGCGGCGGACTGCTGGAGAACATTCCCCGCGTGCTGCCCGAAGGCACAGCCGCCCACCTGAAAAAAGGCAGTTGGCCCCAGACCGAGTTGTTTGCATGGCTGCAAAAGACCGCCGGCATTGACGATATCGAGATGAACCGCACCTTCAACAACGGTATTGGCATGGTCGTGGTGGTGGACGCCGCGAACGCCGAAGCCACCGCTGCCACCCTGCGCGCCAGCGGCGAAGCGGTGTACACCATCGGTGTCATCGCGCCCCAAGGCAGCGGCGAGCAAGTCGTCGTCGCCTGACCGGCAGATCGGGGCGTGTTGCCCCGGCACCACCCCGTGCTAGTAAATTTATAGCTGCCCGCGCAAGCTACATCTGGACTTTTGGCACTTTTTGCTCCAAACTTTGTGCTTCGTTGGTTACCACACGGAGCAGCATGCCGGTTATCGCAATCGTCAACCGCAAGGGCGGAAGTGGAAAAAGCACCCTGGCTACGCACCTGGCCGCCTGGCTGGCGCACCAGGGTGTAGCCGTCATGCTGGGCGATGTGGACCGCCAGCAAAGCACCCGCGCATGGCTCAAACGCCGCGCCCCCAGCCTGCCCGCCATCGCGCCCTGGACGCTGGACCAAAAGAATGTATTGAAGGTGCCCCCGGGCGTCACCCATGTGGTGCTGGACACCCCAGGCGGCCTGCACGGCTTTGAGCTAGCGCGCATTGTCATGTCGGCCGATGCCATCGTGATGCCGGTGTGCAACTCCATGTTTGACCGTGAATCCGCTGCCGCCTGCCTGGCGGAGCTGGCCACCCTGCCCCGGGTCGCGTCAGGTCGCTGCGCTTTGGGCGTGGTGGGTATGCGGCTGGACGCCCGCACCAAGGGCGCCGAGACCCTGCGCGCTTGGGCCGAAGCGCAGTCGGCGCCGTTTCTGGGCGTGCTGCGCGAAACCCAGGGCTATGTGCGCAGCCTGGAAAATGGCCAAACCCTGTTTGACCTGCCAGCCTCCGGCCAGGCCGCCGACCTGGCCCAATGGGCCCCGATTCTGGAATGGCTGCAACCCGTGATGCGCCTGCAACCGCCAGCCGCTGCCCCAACCCCCGATCAACCCCCAAAACCCGTGGTGAGCAAGAACATCCAGGCATCCCGCGCGGCGAGCCTGATGCCGGCACAGGAAGCGCTGGTACACGGCAACCGCCTGTCGGTGTTCACCCCGTCGCAAAAAACCACAGGGCGAGACGATGGCTTGGAGTTGGTGAGCCCGCTGCCGCAGTACGCCAGCGCGGTACCACAGTTTTTGCGCCGGCACTAGCCCGGCGCGGCTGCGTGGTCAGTGCCGGATCTGTCGGCGCAGCAATTCCACCTGCTCGGCAATCGCATCCACATCGACCACGTCTTCGGCGCGCACCAGGTAGCACTCCAGATCGGCCAGCGCTTCCTCCTGGTGACCGAGCTGGGCGTGGGCCATGCCCCGGTCGCGGTACTCGGACCACGATTCGGGCAGCAACACCACCAAGCGCTCCTGCACGGCCAGCAGGCGCTGCCAGTCTTCCTGCGATTTGTAGATTTCCTTGAGGTTGCGCAGCATGCGCGCCACGATCTCGCGCGGTGTGGCGGCCTGCAGGTACAGACCCAGTGGCGCCTCAAAGTCGTCCACCAGCCCGCTGCGTCGGCGGTAGGGCTCCAGCATCTCAGAGAGTTCTTCGCGGCTCAGCGACTTGCCGCTCAGCGGGTCGATCACCGCCTGGCCCATGGGCAGGCTGACCTTGACCATGAAGTGCCCCGGAAAGCCCACGCCGTGCGCCGACAAGCCCAGCCCCTGCGCAAGCTCCATCCACACCACCGCCAGCGAGATGGGGATGCCGCGGCGCGTGCGCAGCATCACGCTGGCAAAGCTGTTATCGGGGTCGTAGAAGTTGTTGACGTTGCCGCCAAACCCCATGTCTTGGTAAAAGAAATGGTTGAGGATGCGCAGGCGCTGCAGGGCCGAGGCATCGGGCGCCAGGCGCCGGCGCACGCGGGCTAGCAGCTGGTCCACCTCGCCGAGCACGGTTTGCACATCGGTCTCGGGGTATTCGTCCTGCGCCAGGCTCACGGCCGCCTCAAACAGCGCGAAGTTGCCGTCGCTGTGGACCAGCGCGGCAAAGTAATCCAGTGGCGTAGGAACCGACAAATCCAGCTGCATGGTTGCCCTCCGTTGCGTCCTATCGGCGCAAAAACTGCCGCACATTCAGGCCCGCCGCCCAAACTGCCCCCAGGTACACCCCCATGGCGCCCAGCAGCAGCAGTGCCAGCCAGCCCATGCGTAACCAAGTATGGCTGCGCAGCGCTACCCAGTCCACCAACCCGGCGGCCCACAGCAGATAGATCACCAGCAGCGCAGCACCGGCCAGCACCTGCAGCATAAACCGACCCCAGCCCGGCTCGGGGCGGTAGCTCTTGCTGCGCAGCAGGCCGATCAGCAGCCACCCGGCGTTCACCATGGCACCCAGGCTGATGGACAGCGACAGGCCGGCTTGTTTGAACACGGGCACCAGCACGAGGTTCAGCAACTGCGTAATGATGAGCACGACCACCGCAATACGCACCGGGGTTTTAATGTCCTGCTTGGCGTAGTAGCCCGGTGCCAGCACCTTGATGGCCACAATGCCCACCAGCCCGGCGCCCCAGCCCATCAAGGCATTGGTGGTTTGCTGCACATCGAGCTCAGAGAACGCGCCGTAGTGGTACAGCACCGCCACAATGGGCTTGGCAAAGGTCAAGAGGCCCAGCGAGCACGGCACCGCTAGCAGTACCACGATGCGCAGCCCCCAGTCCAGCAGGGACGAATACTGGTCCGCATCGCCCGAAGCCTTGGCCCCTGCCAGCTGCGGCATCAGCACCACACCCAAGGCCACGCCCAGCATGGCGGTGGGGAATTCCATGAGCCGGTCGGCGTAGGTGAGCCAGCTGACACTGCCTGTGGGCAGGTGCGAGGCGATCTGGGTGTTGATCACCAGCGAAATTTGCGCCACGCCCACGCCCAGCAGGGCCGGGAGCATCAAGCTGCCAATGCGGCGGGTCTCCGGGTCGGCTGCGGCCAAGCGCAGCGCCCGCCAGGTCAGCCCAATGCGGGGCAGCATGCCCAAGGACTTGAGCGCCGGGATTTGCACCGACAGTTGCAGCACGCCGCCCAGCATGACACCTATGGCCATGGCATAAATCGGCGGCCAGCCCTGCTGGGTTTGCAGCCAGGGCGCCAGCAGCCAGGCCGCGCCGATCATGGCCACGTTGAGCAGCACGGGCGTGGCAGCCGACACGGCAAAGCGCTTCCAGGTATTGAGCACGCCCGAGGCCATGGCCACCAGCGACATGAAGCCGATGTAGGGGAACATGAAGCGCGTCATCACCACCGTGGCATGGTAGCCCTCGGGGTCTTTTTGCAGGCCACTGGCCATGCCCCAGACCAGCAGCGGCGCCAGAATCACCCCGGCGGTGCACAGCAGCACCAGCGCCCAGCCCAGCAGGGTTGCCACGCGGTCGACCAGCAGATGGGTGGCCTCTTCGCCATGCTGCGCTTTGGTGGTCGCCAGCACGGGCACAAAGGCCTGGCTGAAAGCCCCCTCGCCCAGAATGCGGCGGAACAGGTTGGGAATGCGGAACGCCACATTGAAGGCGTCGGTCATGGCGCTGGCGCCAAACATGGCCGCCACCAGCAGCTCGCGCACCAGTCCGGTAATGCGGGAGGCCAGTGTCCACAGGGACACGGTAGATACAGATTTGATCAAGCTCACACGGGTGAGTGTACCCACCCCCACTGCCGCGAAACCCGCCGCCCAGGGGGCAGGTTTGGCCGGGGAAGGCGTTGCTGGTACAATCGTGGGCTTTGCTGACAACATCCTCAGACACAAGGAATATTTACTATGGCATCTGGAAAACCCAAGAAAAAGAACCCGCGCCTGGCGTCGGGCCGTAAACGCGTCCGTCAGGACGTCAAAATCAACGCAGCGAACACTTCCCTGCGCTCCAAATACCGCACTGCGGTGAAGAACGTGGAAAAAGCAGTGGTGGCCGGTGACAAGACCAAGGCCGCTGAACTGTTTGCCAAGATGCAAGCCGTGGTGGACACCGTGGCCGACAAGGGCATCTTCCACAAAAACAAAGCAGCCCGCGACAAGAGCCGTTTGGCTACCAAGGTGAAAGCCTTGGCCCTCGCAGCCTAACTCGTTAGGCAATCGCACGAATCCTGCTGGTCAGGGTTCGCCGTTTGTAGTGGGTGCGCTGTCAGCAAAGCAAAAAAGCCGTTCATCTGAACGGCTTTTTTGTTTCTGGATGTTGCCTGGGGGCGGCGCGTTCAGCGCGGCGGAATCTCGGGGCGGGTTTCGCTGACCTGCAGCTCGTTGTCACGCGCAAAGTTCAGGCAAAAGTCCCAGGCCATCACGTCGTAGTCGCGCAGGTCGCGGTGCACGATCACGCACTTGGTCTGCCCGAACGAGGTGGGCACGCACCAGGGGGAATAGCCCAGATGGCTGCCCGGCTGGGGGCCGCCGGGGCGGAACTGGCTCATCACCCCGGCCAGTCGCTCTGCCCAATCGCTGGGGCGAAACGTCTTGCCTTGCAAGGTCAATCCCAGGATGTAGAGTTCTTTGGAAGGAGTGGAAGCCATCGGGTACAGGGTTATGGCGGCAGAGTGCGCATGGTGTCTTGAGACGGTGCTGCGCCGCACAAGAATTCTACCCGCTCTCCTGTCATGCAGATGACATCCGGGTTACCAAACAGCGCATCACTGTGATGTGCATTTGTCACCAAACCGCCACGGGGCCTGCGCCTAAAATCAGGCTTCAACGGCCCAACTTGCCTTTGTTCATGTTGGGCCGCCTTGTTTTGTAGCCAACCCCGGAGTTATTGCATGACCGCCGCTCTCGCCACCACGCCGTCCTCACCCCACGTGATGAACACCTATGGCCGACTGCCCATCGCCCTGAGCCATGGCCAAGGCTGCCGCGTGTGGGATACCAATGGCCGCGAATACCTGGACGCGCTGGGCGGGATTGCCGTCAACACCCTGGGCCACAACCACCCCCAGCTGGTGCCCGCGCTGCAAGACCAGCTGACCCGGCTGATCCACACCTCCAACTACTACCACGTGCCCTTGCAGGAAGAACTGGCCAAGCTGCTGGTCGAACGCTCTGGCATGACCAATGTGTTCTTCTGCTCCACCGGGCTGGAAGCCAACGAGGCCGCGCTGAAGCTGGCGCGCAAGTTTGGCCACGACAAGGGCATTGAGCGCCCCGAGGTGGTGGTCTATGAGAAGGCCTTCCACGGTCGCTCCATCGCCACGCTCAGCGCTACGGGCAATCCCAAGGTGCAGGCCGGCTTTGGCCCGTTGGTGGAAGGTTTTATCCGCGTGCCGGTGAACAACATCGAACAACTGAAAGCGGCGACCGAGGGCAACCCCAATGTGGTGGCCGTGTTCTTTGAAGCCATCCAGGGCGAAGGCGGCGTGAACCCCATGCACATGGACTACCTGCGCGACGTGCGCGCCCTGTGCGACCAGCGCGACTGGCTCTTGATGATTGACGAAGTGCAGTGCGGCATGGGCCGCACCGGCAAGTGGTTCGCCCACCAGTGGGCCGGTATCAAGCCGGACGTGATGCCGTTGGCCAAGGGCCTGGGCTCCGGCGTGCCCGTGGGCGCCGTAGTGGTGGGCCCCAAGGCCGCCACGATCTTCCAGCCGGGCAACCACGGCTCCACTTTTGGTGGCAACCCGCTGTCCATGCGCGCCGGGGTGGAAACCATCCGCATCATGGAATCCGAAGGCCTGCTGGCAAACGCAGAAAAAGTAGGCGCCCATCTGAAGGCCGCCCTGCAAGCCGCGCTGGCCACCGAAATTGCCAATGGCGGCGTGAAAGAAATTCGCGGCCAGGGCCTGATGCTGGGCATCGACTTGGCCAAGCCCTGTGGTGCGCTGGCCCAGCGCGCCCTGGATGCGGGCCTGCTGATCAGCGTGACGGCAGACACCGTGGTGCGCCTGGTGCCGCCGCTGATCCTGACCACGGCCGAGGCCGACCAGATCGTGGCCCTCCTGGCGCCGCTGATTGCGGCGCTGCTGAAGGAGTCTGCATGAATCCAGTCGTCCCCAGCACCCTGCCGCAGGGTGCACCGCCCGTGCGGCACTACCTGCAGTTTGCGGACTTCAAGACCGAGGAATACCACTACCTGCTGGCCCGCGCCGCGCTGATCAAGAAGAAGTTCAAGAACTTCGAAAAACACCACCCGCTGGTGGACCGCACGCTGGCCATGATTTTTGAGAAAGCCTCCACGCGCACCCGCGTGAGCTTTGAGGCCGGCATGTACCAGCTGGGCGGCAGCGTGGTGCACCTGACCACGGGCGACAGCCAGTTGGGCCGCTCCGAGCCGATCGAGGACAGCGCCAAGGTCATCAGCCGCATGACCGACATCGTGATGATCCGCACCTACGAGCAGACCAAGCTGGAAAGCTTTGCCGCCAACTCGCGCGTGCCCGTCATCAACGGCCTGACCAACGAGTTCCACCCCTGCCAGATCTTGGCGGACATCTTCACCTACATCGAGCACCGCGGCCCCATCGAAGGCAAGACCGTGGCCTGGGTGGGCGATGGCAACAACATGGCCAACACCTGGCTGCAGGCCGCTGCCCTGCTGGGCTTTCACCTGCGCGTGAGCACGCCCAGTGGCTACGAGTTGAATGAAAAAACGGCCGCTGCCCCTCGCCAAATGGGCGCAGGCAGCTATAAAACCTATAGCAACCCGATGGAAGCCTGCGCCGGTGCCGACCTGGTGACCACCGATGTGTGGACCAGCATGGGCTTCGAGGCCGAGAACGAAGTGCGCCGCAAGGCCTTTGCCGCTTGGTGCGTGGACCGCAAGATGATGGCCGTGGCCGCTCCCGACGCACTGTTCATGCACTGCCTGCCGGCCCACCGCGGCGAAGAGGTGGAAGCCGAAGTCATCGACGGCCCGCAAAGCGTGGTCTGGGACGAGGCGGAGAACCGCATGCACGTGCAAAAGGCACTGATGGAATACCTGCTGCTGGGTCAGCTGGCCTGAATGCACGGCAGGCGCGCAAGCGCCTTGCCACACAACTACTTACTGAGGAGCGATCACTATGGCAGGCGTTTTTGGCAAAGATCCCAACATGCAAAAGGCCGGCGGCCGCAAAGAGCTGGATCGGGTCATGGCTGAGCGCGAGCGCGCAAAGAAAGAAGCCGCCGCCAGGTTCCTGCAAAAGAACCCGGCCACAACCGCCAATAAACCGGCTCTCACTCCGAAAAAATGACTGTGGCGGCACCGATAAGGCGAATTTAATCGCCGAATGTATATAGGCGCACGGACGCATCTCTTCGAAGACGGCATTCTGAAGGTTCCTTGCATGCAAAGGCTGTGTATTCAGGTCGTGGCGTGCTGTTTCAACCTTCTTTCGAAAGAGAGTCATTGATGTCTACATCTACCGTTTCTACGTCCTCCTTTGGCCTGCTGCTGCGTCCCGCTGTCGCCGCTGCCGCACTCTTGGCTTGCTCCTTCGCTGCGCAAGCGGCCGATCCCATCGCCCCCGTGGTGGCGCCTGTCACTAACGCCGTAACTGGCGCTAAAACGATCGCCAACGGCAAGGCGACTGCCAACGGTGAAATTAACGCCGCTACAGGTACCAATGTCGACATAAGTGGCAATACCAACGCCAACGCATCAGCCGACGCGAAAACCGACATGGGTGCCAGCGCCAACGGAAAGGCCGTGTCTGACGGCTGGATCACCACGAAGGTGAAGTCCGAAATCGTGGCGAACAGCGCTACCAAGGGCCTCAAGGTCCAGGTGACCACCAAGGGTGGCGTCGTGGCACTGAAGGGCAAGTTGCCTTCGCAAGAAGCCGTTGACGCGGTCAAGTCGCTCGCCGTGAACGTCAAGGGCGTTCAAAGCGTAGACACCTCTGCCCTCGTGGTTGCCGGCAGCTAATTGCAAGCCACGCGCGCAATTTCGTTCAATACAAAACCCCGCTGCGCCTGAACACTCCGATCCTTGACTAACAAGGATCGGAGGCAGCATGCCCACAGCGTGGTTACCCATGGTTTTCTTTTGCCTGGCCGGGGCCATCTCACCGGGGCCAGTGAATGTGATCGCGTCCAGCCAAGGCGCACGCCACGGCTTTTGGCGCACCCTGCCCCATGTGGCGGGTGCCAGCCTGAGCTACTGCGCGGTGGTGCTGCTCATGGGCGGCGGCATGCAGTGGCTGCTGCAGACCTGGCCCGCGCTGACTACGGCAACACAGTACGCCGGCGCGCTGTACCTGCTGTACCTGGCGGTCAAGATTGCCTTGGCCCCTGCGCAGTCCCTGAACAATTCCGAGACATCCACGCACGGCGTGCACTGGCGGCACGGCGCGCTACAGGGCGCGCTCACCCAAGGGCTGAACCCCAAAGCCTGGCTGGTGGCGCTGTCGGGCGTCAGCCTGTTTGTGCCTGCCGGTGCCAATACCAGCACCACGCTCTGGCTGTTCTGCGCCATTTCGGGCGTCGTTTGCTTTGGCTCTGTGGCCTGCTGGGCCGCTCTAGGCACACTGATCCGTCAGTGGCTGCAGCCGGCGCACCACCAGCGCCTGTTCAACCGCGTGATGGCCGGGCTGCTGGTGCTCACGGTGCTGGACATGGTGGACCTGCTCTGAGCGTTTGGACGTACCATTCCGGCATGCCTGCCAGCCCCCACGCCTTCACGCGCCACGCCAGCCTGCCGCACCTGGAGCTGCGCACCACCACGCAGGCCAGCGACAGCTACCAGACCCACACGCACGCCGAATACTCACTCGGCTGCATCGACGCAGGCGCAGCCGTCTACCTCCATGGCGGGCACGCTGTGCCTCTGCGCCCTGGCATGACGGTGATGATGGAGCCCGGCCTGGCCCACGCCTGCAACCCCAGCCCGCAGCAACCCTGGTCCTACCGCATGCTGTATGTGGACGCGCAGTGGATGCACCAGAGCTTTCTGCCGTTTGATGCGCAAGCGACCTCCCAGCAACTGGCCCTGGCGCGCCACCACAGTGACGACGCCCCCCTCTTTGGGGCGCTGGCGGATCTCTTCGACAGCCTGGCCGGCACACCCGACCCGCTGCAAGTGGACGAGCAGCTGCTTCAATTTTTAGAGCAGCATGTGCTTATTCCGCGCGGGCTAGAGCCCGAAAGTGCTGCCAATCATGCGGGAGTGGCCCGCGTGCGCGAGCTGCTGCATGCGCGCGTGGGGCAGCCCCTGGCGCTGGCCGAGCTGGCATCGGCCAGCGGGCTGGATGGCTTTGCGCTGATCCGCAAGTTCAAGCAGGCCTATGGACAAACGCCGCACGCCTACCAGATCGACCTGCGGCTCAACCTGGCCAAGCAGTTGCTCAAGCAAGGTGCGGCCCTGGCCGACGTGGCACACCAACTGGGCTTTGCCGACCAGGCGCATTTTCAGCGCCAGTTCAAAAAGCGCCACGCCACCACCCCCAAAAACTACCAGGGCAACCTGGGCTCCACGCCTTCCCATGGCTGATTCGGCCTGTACGTCCTGCGGCGCTTGCTGTGCCTGTTTTCGCGTGGAGTTTTCGGTTTACGAAATGGCCTTTGCAGGCGGCACCGTGCCGAGCGAACTGGCCCACGAGGTCAACGGCAACACCTGGCGCATGCAGGGCACCGGCACCGTGCCCATCCGCTGCGCGGCACTGACCGGTACGGTGGGTGAACAGGTGGGCTGCCACATCTACCCTCTGCGGCCCGCCCCCTGCCACGCACTGGTGGAAGGCAGCGATGGCTGCCAACGGGCACGTGCCAAGCTCGGCTTGCCCACGCTCGAGGCGCTTTAGCGCATCAGGTCTTCAATCGCGTCCACCACCATGCTGGTGCCGATGGCGATCAACAAAATGTCATTCGCTACGCGCACATATTTGTAGCCTTTGGGCGGCAGGCCGATCTTCACGATCACCTGGTTGGGCACGGGGTAAAACACCACATCGCGCGGCAGCGGCTGGCCCCGGGACCACTTTTTGGCCTGGCCCGGGGGCATACAGCCGTTGTTCTTTTTGGCCAGGCCGGGTGGGCAGTGGCCCTTGGCTTTCTGGCCACCGTAATAGTCCTGCGCCTCGCGGCGCTGGTCGTCGCCAAAGTAGCCGCCCACGCGCACTTCGACGGAACTGCCCTGCTCTTGCCGATGGTCTTCTTCGCCATGTTTGTTCTTGCCCTTGCCGGCCCAGTCGGGCTTGTTCGCGTGGGCTGCAGATGCCAGAACGACACCCGAGAGCAGCAGCGCCGCAGCGCGTGCCATAGAGGTGAGGGAGAGGGATGGACGGTGCATAAAGGTTCCTTGTATTCCGGCATGGAATGCACGATTGTGTACCTGTTGGAAATAACCGACACCACGCCCCCAAACGCAGTGTTACCTTTGCGCCGCTTCACGAATTTGAGGACCGACATGAGCACTTCCCCCACCACGTTGCAACACTGCCAGGCGCTGGACGCCGCCGATGCGCTGCGCCCGCTGCGCGACCTGTTTGACATCCCCGCCGGCGTCATTTACCTGGACGGAAATTCCCTGGGCGTGATGCCCAAAACCGCTGCCGCACGCGCGGCCGAAGTGGTCACCCAGGAATGGGGCCAGGGCCTGATCCGCTCCTGGAACACGGCCGGCTGGTTCAGTCTGCCGCAGCGCCTGGGCAACCGCATTGCCCCGCTGATTGGCGCCGATGCCGACGAGGTGGTGGCCACCGACACCACCTCCATCAACCTGTTCAAGGTGCTGTCCGCCGCGCTGTCCATCGCCGCGCAGGACGCCCCCCAGCGCAAACGCATCGTGAGCGAGCGCAGCAACTTCCCCACCGACCTGTACATCGCCGAAGGCCTGTGCAAGGAGCGCGGCTACACACTCCAACTGGTGGAGCCCGAAGAAATTGCCGCCGCACTGACCGCCGACGTGGCCGTGCTGATGCTCACCCACGTGAACTACCGCACCGGCGCCATGCACGACATGACGGCGGTGACCGCTGCCGCCCATGCGGCTGGCGCGCTCATGGTGTGGGACCTGGCGCACAGCGCGGGTGCCGTGCCGGTGACGCTGAAAGCAACCAACGCCGATTTCTCGATTGGCTGCGGCTACAAGTACCTGAACGGTGGCCCCGGCGCGCCAGCCTTTGTGTGGGTGCACCCTAAACATGCAGACCGTTTCTGGCAGCCCCTGTCCGGCTGGTGGGGCCACGCGGCACCGTTCGCCTTCACGCCCGACTACCAGCCTGCCCCCGGCATCACGCGCTACCTCTGCGGCACCCAGCCCATCGTCAGCATGTCGCTGCTGGGTTGTGGCCTGGAAGGTTTTGAGGCTGCGGACACACTGGGCGGCATGGCCGCGCTGCGCACCAAGTCGCTGGCGCTGACGGACCTGTTCATCCAGTTGGTGGAAGAGCGCTGCCAGGGCTACGGCTTGGGCCTGGCCACCCCCCGCGCCCATGGGCAACGCGGCTCGCAGGTGTGCCTGACGCGTGAGCACACCGCGGGCGGTGCCTTGGGCTCGGGCGCCTTTGCCATCGTGCAGGCCTTGATCGCGCGCGGCGTGATTGGCGACTTCCGCGCGGGCGACGGCGGCATCCACAAAGACATCTTGCGCTTTGGCTTCACGCCGCTGTACATCGGGTTTGAAGATGTGTGGAACGCCGTGGAGCACCTGCGCCAGGTGCTGGAGACGGGTGAATGGCAGAAGCCCGAGTTCAACCAGAAACACGCGGTGACCTGAGATGAGCGAACCCACCTCCGGCTGCCCCATGCACGGGGCCACAGCCCACCCGGTATCCTCCGCCGGCGAGTCCATCGTGGCGGAAGAAAAAGCCCAGCTCGACTTCAGCCAAAGCATGAGCTATGGCGACTACCTGCAGATCGACACCATCCTGGCGGCGCAAAAGCCACTCTCGCCCGCGCACGACGAGCTGCTCTTCATCATCCAGCACCAGACCAGCGAGCTGTGGATGAAGCTCATGCTGCACGAGCTGACCGCGGCCATCGCGCACATTGCGCAGGACGACCTGCCGCCCGCCTTCAAGATGCTGGCGCGCGTGAGCAAGATCATGGAACAGCTGGTGCACGCCTGGGACGTGCTGGCCACCATGACGCCGCCCGAGTACAGCGCCATGCGGCCCTACCTGGGCGCCAGCAGCGGCTTCCAGAGTTTTCAGTACCGCTGCATCGAGTTTTCGCTGGGCAACAAAAACGCCGCCATGCTCAAGCCCCATGCCCATGCGCCCGAGCGCCTGGCACTGGTGCAGGCCGCGTACGCAGCGCCGTCGCTGTATGACGAAGCCCTGAAGCTCATGGCACGCCGTGGCATTGCCGTGCCCGCCAGCCATCTGCAGCGCGACTGGACCCAGCCCTATGTGGCCGATGCGGGTGTGGAAGCCGCGTGGCTGCAGGTCTACCGCGCGCCGCGCGAACACTGGGACCTGTACCAGCTGGCCGAAGAACTCACCGATCTGGAAGACGCCTTCCGCCTCTGGCGCTTCCGGCACGTGACCACGGTGGAGCGCGTGATCGGCTTCAAGCGCGGCACTGGTGGCACCGGCGGCGTGAGCTACCTGCGCAAGATGCTGGACGTGGTGCTGTTCCCTGAGATCTGGTCGCTGCGCACGGCGCTCTGACGCGGGCCGTTAAAACGGCATATCTTTCTTGCCTTCACCCTTGGCGTCGAGATTGGGAGACACCACCGCAGTCAGCGTAGCGTCTGTAAAGAAGGCCTCAAACACCTGTTCGTCCCACGCCCCCCTGGGTTGGAGCTGCATAGCGTAATGGATGACCAGCGGCGCACTGATATCCACCCAGTACCGCACAGCCAGCACATTCTGGTTGGGGTACTGGTAGGCCACATACGCGCTGCCCTGTCGGGCCACCAAACCCGCAACCTGCGCGTTCCATTCCGCGACAACCTCATCGCCCACGCCCAAGGGTTTTACGATGTCCTGAAACGCTTCGGCCGCAAAGATTGGGAAGTTGGCAGCGCTGGTTTGTAGGCACACGCCCATGGTCTTCTTCAAAACAAACAAACGCGAAGACCCGCTCGCCTTATAGGTTGCGTTGAGCACATTCGCCGGTGGCAGCTCCATGGTGTTGATGCTGTTGCTGAACTGGGGAATGCAATTCAACAGCGTCGCACGGAAGTTATCCGGGCGCACATCCACAAAGTCAAACTTCTTGCGGATCTGGATGTTGCCCACCGGTGTGACATCTGCCAGCGTGGACTGGACCCGGTTGCCGATCGCCGCAGCGGCAGCGCCCCCGACAGCACCCGGGAACGGGGTGGGCAAACTGAAGGTCGTAGCGTTGTTCGCGACCACCGCCACCACGCTGAGGCCCGTGGCATGGACCCACGGCTTCAGGTGATTCGCGTAGGCGGGGTCGGTCAGATTCCCTTCTTGCTTGATGAAGAACGCAACGTCAATGTTGTAGCCCTTGTAGCGGCTCGCGGCGACACTCACCATCACGGCGTTGTCAGGCAAGGTATAGGCTTCCGGCGATACCGCGGTCAGCGTGGATTTAACCCATGCGTTGGGGTGCACCGCGGCATCTGCCACAAACTTTTTGAAGTTGGAAATTCCCACGCTGGTGGCACACACAAACGCTCCGGAAGACGCAGCCTCCGCGGGATATCTCTCCGGAAAAGTGTCCACCCATTGGTTCTTGCTGATACTGGGATTGCACGGCTTCACACCGGCGTCCAGGTTGGTCAGGCGCCCGGTCACAGTAAAGACCATTAGCGGCAGCATGCTCCCCGGCTCGCTGTTCTTCAGCGTCAGGTCGTATTTGGAAATAGTCCCGGATGGCTCACGGGTCCGGCTGTTGATCAGCGGAATTTCTTGGATATTTCGCGCCACCACCGTCCATTGCCCCGGAGGCATAGGAAACGTTTTGCTAAAAATACCAAGACCAATCCCCCCCTGAACGACCGCCCCTACATCCAATTGTTCGTAATGGGTTTGGGCTTGCGTTGCTCCGGCGAGCCAGAGGACGGAAAACAAAAGAAACTGTACGAATCTCATAGACTGGTATCTCCCGAATTGCCACGGTAATGGGCAAGGCAGGGGGACTTTACAACATGCTTTCTGTACGCACGGCACAGTAGATATATTTAAAGAAAAGTAGGCCTCTAGCCCCCGTGGAATATGCGCAAGCAGCTATTTATTTAATAGCAACCAGCGGAAACAGCGCGTCCGCCATCTCCGCCCCATCGGGCAGGCGGTCCGCCAAACCCTTGAACGGCGGCGAGGTGCGCCAGCTGCGCACCGCGTGGCGCGCATCGTCGCCCAGGTAGCGGGCGGAGAACACGCGGCGCCGCGTGCCCGGCCCTACGCCGCTGCTGGCGTGCAGCGTCAGCATGTGGAAGGCCACGGCATCCCCCGGCTGCAGCGCCCAGCCCAGTTGTTCGAACTGGTCGGGGTGTGCGTCAATCTGCGGCAGCTCGGCCAGCGCCCCTTCGGGAAACCACTTGGCCTGCTGGTCGCGGAAGGTGCGCGGCATGTACCAGGTGCCGGCGTGCGAACCGGCCACAAAGCGCAGCGTGCTCTCCAGCGGCACGGGGTCAACGGGAATCCAGAAGCTCACGTTTTGCCGGCCCGCCACGTTGTAATAGGGCTGGTCCTGGTGCCATGGCGTGGGCTGGCGCGTGCCGGGCTCTTTCACTAGCAGGTGGTCGTGGTAGATGCGCACCGTGTCACTCTGCATCAGCTGCGCGGCCACACGGGGCAAGGTGCTGTGTTGCATCACCGCGGCGTAGTCGGCGTTGTGCTGCCAGGTGCAAAAGTCTTCGACAAACTTGCCCGGGTCGTCGGCCTGGCTGGCCACCAGCGCCAGTGGGCTCAGGTGGGCCAGGTTGTGCTCGATACCGCGCGCCAGCGTGGCCACTTCATCGGGGGTGAGCACACCGCGCAGCACCACGGCACCTTGGCGCGCGTAGTCCTGCGCGGTGGCGGGAGGCAAGGTGTAGCCGTTGTGCATGCTTGAATTTCAGGCGCGGCGGTCTGCCGCCTGGCGGATGGCGGCCAGCAGCAAGTCGATATCTTCTTCCCGCGTGCGGTGGTTCACCAACGCAACCCGAATAGCCGTCTTGCCACCCACGCGCGTGGTGGACGGCACGGCCACGCCAGACTCCTGCACATCGGCCGCCACATCAGCATTGAACTGGTCCAGGTCAGCTCCGTCCATCCCCTTGGCCAGCACGCGAAAGCACACCACATTCAGCGTCACCGGGGCCAGCAGCTCCAGCGACGCATCGGCCCGTACCCGCGCGGCCAGCGTCTGCGCCAGCGCGCAGTTGCCTGCCACCACCTGGCCCAGCTTCTCGGTGCCATAGGTCTTGAGCGTCATCCAGACCTTGAGCGCGCGAAAGCCGCGCGACAGGTCGGGCCCAAAGTCGGTAGGCCATGGGTGGTTGCCCGCCAGGCCGCGCGCACTGCGCTGCAAGTAAGCCGGCTGCGTGGCGAAGGTGGACGCATGCAGCGCCGCATCGCGCACCAGAATGCAACCCGCGTCGTACGGCACCTGCGCCCACTTGTGGAAATCAAACGCCACCGAATCCGCATCGCTGAGCCCAGCCACCACGTGCCGCTGCGCCGGCGACAACATGGCCAGTGCGCCAAACGCGGCATCCACATGGAACCACAGCCCCTGCGCGCGGGTCAGTGCGGACAGGGCCACCAGGTCATCCACGGCGCCGGTGTCTACCGTGCCCGCACTGCCAATGACCATGAAAGGCTGCAGGCCCGCCGCACGGTCTTGGGCAATGGCGGCTTGCAGCGCGTGCATGTCCATGCGGTGTTGCGCGTCCAGCCCAATCAGGCGCAGCGCCTGGCTGCCCAGACCCGCCATGTCCATGGCACGGGCCACACAGTTGTGCGCTTCGACGGAGGTGTAGGCCACCATCGGCTGGCCCTGCAGGCCCTGCTGGCGCACCGCCGTGCCCAGCGCCCGCGTGCGCGCCACCAGCACGGCAATCAGGTTGGCCATGGAGGTGCCGGTGACCAGCACACCGCTGGCGTCTTGCGGGAAGCCCAGCATCTGTGCGGACCAGCGGATCACCTGGCGCTCGACCTCGATGGGCGCATGGTCGCGGCCGCCCAGGTTGGGGTTGGTGGCGGATGCCAGCAGCTCGGCCAGCATGCCCACGGGGTTGCCCCCGCCTTGCACCCAGCCCATGAAACGCGGGTGGATGTTGCCGCTGCCATAGGGCTGCACCAGCGTCTGAAAATCCTGGTACACCGCGGCCAGATCACCGGGTGCGGTAGGCACATCGCCGGTGCGCAGTGCGTGTCGTTTGTCGGCCGGCATGGGCTGCCACACCGGGGCTTCGCGCAGGCCGGCCAGCATGTCCACCATGTCGTCGAGCATGCGGTGGCCCATCTGGCGCACGGCGTTCCAGTCGGTCGGGTCCAGGCTGTCGGCTGCGGGTTGGAAGGGAACCATACCGCTCTACTGCGCCCCACCCTGCGCCAGCGCCTGCTGCACGCCGGGCGCGTAATGGGTGTCGATCCATTGCGCCACCACCTCGGCCGTCATGGTCTCCGGGTTGCCGGCTTCTTCGCTCACGCGCGCCACTTCTTCGGCGCCGGTCAGGGTGCCTACAAACAGCTGGAGCACGGCCAGCAGCCCGCCTTGGGCCAATGCGGTATCGCCCAAGGCTTTGAGGGCCTCCCAGGCTTGTGATTCGGAAGCGGCGCTGGTAGAGACGTAGGGGGTAGTGGACATGGGAGTGGCAGGTTAGGTGAAAAGAAGAATTAAACAGAATCGGCGGCGATCAATTTCGCGACCACAGCAGACATTGCCAGCCCTAGCGTCCGATGCTCCGGTGCATCAAGATGCACGCCGTCCAGCACACTTACAGCGACGACGGAGGCAGCGTCAAAGAAGCTGCAATGGGCTTGCTCGCAGATGTGCGCATAGGCCTGGGCCAGGCCAGTGCTCTTGGCCTGAGCACCTTCAAACTTCGGCGCAATGGCTCCGTTGGGGGTGCTGATCGGCGGCGGCGCGATGACCAACACCTTGGGCACCGGCATGCCAGGCTCTATGGGCGCGTTGCGAATCGCCGCTATCAGTGCGGCGATGCCCTGTGCCGCATCCCGTGCGGTGTGCGCATGCATGGACTGAAAATCGTTGGTGCCGAGCATCAGAATGACCAGTGCTAGCGGAGAGCAGCTTTCTACCCTTTGCGCAAGGCCGGCCAGTCCATTCCTTCCGGGCTTGAGCGGGTCATCCAACACCGTGCGGCGCCCGTTCAGACAGTCTTCAACGACCCGCACCTGCTGCCCCTGCGCATTGAGTTCCGTTTCCAGCACACCGGGCCATCGCTGCCCGAACGCAAGGCGCTCTCGCGTCATGGGGATGATTCCCCAAGACAGGGAATCGGAATACACCAAAATTTGTTTCATGCTTTTTTTGACCTGCTAGAGCCAGCCCAGCTCGACGAACTCCATGACGGAGTAGCTGCGATTTTCCAGCGGGTGGGCACGCACTGCCGCAACGATGCGGGCAACACCATCTGCGTAGGCCGATTCGCCGTAGACCCGTGTTTCGAACTGCAGGCTGCATTCGCCGTCTTTGATCAGAATTTGGTGATAGGCGTGGCGCGCCAGGTGGGCTTCAGGAATCTGCAACTCCGCGCGTTGAACGTCTGCGCTCCTTATGGAATGAATGTCGCTGTCGTTCAACCCCAGCGAGTGCGCCAGGTTGACCGCTGTGCCAGGCACGGAGGTCTTGTTCGCCTGGTGGGACTCTGTCAGCTCGATCGTGTGGTTGCTAAACAGATGCCCACCCTTGGCCAGCATGCTCATGAACTTGAGCATCAGGATGTTGGTGTTGGGACACACGACGACCGGGAAGGCGTGCTGTGCGCCCTCCAGATCAGACCCGGTGGACAGCTCGATGAGCGGCGATTGTGTTGCCCCGCAGTAGGCGGCTACAGCCCTGAGCTCTCGGCCAGAACCCGCGTGGATGACGATGGACCGGTCGACACTGGGGGCTCTGTTTTCCCACGGTATGACCTGGCACCCACTGTCCACCTTGAGCAAGTTGAGCAGCTCGGTGGCCAGCTTGCCTGTTCCAACAACGATGATTTGCATGGGACGGTTCACACAGCTTGCCACTTCACTCGCCCTGCCGCCTGGTGGGCTCGCGCTGGTGCAAAAACTTGGTGAGCAGATCGCGCGGTGGCGTGACAGAAATACCCTTGAGCACCTGGCCCACATTGCCACGGTGGTAGGCGCCGTGGGTGAGTACGTGGAAGAGCATTTCCTCGCGCGTCATGCGCCCCGCATCGCCATCGGTAAAGCGGAACACCAGGCTTTCTGCCAACGCATCCGCACTCAACCCGGCCAGGTAGGACTCAAACCACAGGTCTGTCTCGGCCGCAGCAAAGTGCAGCTCGCCCAGTGCGGGCGTCTCCTCCGTGTTGCTTTGCGTGTAGCCATGTGGCTCGCCCAGCAGGTGGGCGCGAAAGATGCGGTCCACCACGTAGATATGGTTCAGCGTGCGGGTGGCGGTGTGCAGCGACTCAGCGTGCTGGGCAGCGTCCACCGTGGCCATGCAGTCGTACAGCTCGGCATTGGCCCAGGTCTTTTGGGCAAACAGGGTTTTCAGCATCGCGAGGGACATGGCTGGCTCCGGGTGGGTGGGCTGGGGTATGTCTTCATTTTATAGAACGGTGCCAGCGGCCAGCCCTGCCGCAAAACCCTTGCGCCTGGCAAGGTTTACATCATGCAACTACATTTGTTGCATGAAACAAAACAGCCAACTGTCAGACGTCCTCCATGTGCTGCTGCACATGGCCGAGGGCGAAGGCCCCGCCACCTCTGAGGCGCTGGCCGCCGCCATGCAGACCCACCCCGTGGTGCTGCGCCGCCTGATGGGCGGCCTGCGCGACGCCGGGTTTGTGGTTTCGGCCAAGGGCCACGGCGGCGGCTGGGTGATGTCGTGCGACATGGACCGCATCACCCTGGGCGATGTGTACCAGGCGCTGGGCGCGCCACCGCTGGTGTCGCTGGGCTTTCGGGAAGACAGGCCCACCTGCCTGGTGGCCCAGGCGGTAAACGACGCTCTGGCCGGCGCCGCGCAAGAGGCCCAGGCCCTTCTGCTCAAGCGCTTTGGCACCGTCACCCTGGCCACGCTCTCCAACGACTTTCACCGCCGCATGGCGCAGCGCAAAGCCGCTGGCCATGCGACACACCACCACCTGAAGGAACACACCTCGTGAAGCACATCGACTTTGCCGTTGTCGGCGGCAGCTACGCCGGCATGTCTGCCGCCCTGCAACTGGCGCGCGCCCGCCGCAAGGTGCTGGTGGTAGACGCTGGCCAGCGGCGCAACCGCTTTGTGGACGCAGCGGGTGAAACATCGCATGGCTTTTTGACACAGGACGGCCGCGCGCCAGCCGAGATAGCCGCCGACGCCCGCGAGCAGCTGATGAACTACCCCAGCGTGGAATGGATGCACGGCACCGCAGAGGATGCCCGCGTGGCCAGGGATGGGCGGCTGGAATTCCGCGTGGGCAGCGAGGCCATCAGCGCCGGCCGCATCATTCTGGCCACCGGTGTGCGCGACGAGCTGCCACCCGTGCCCGGCCTGGCCGAACGCTGGGGCCGCAGTATCTTCCACTGCCCGTATTGCCACGGTTATGAGATGAATGCGGGCCCCATCGGCATCATCGCCGCGTCGCCCCTGGCGCTGCACCACGCGCTGATGCTGTCGGACTGGGGCAGCCCCACCCTGTTTCTGAACGGCGCCTACACGCCCAGCGACGAAGACCTGGCCGCCATCGCCCGCCGCGGCACGCTGGTGGAGCCCGTGTTGATTGAACGCATAGACGGTCATGCGGATGTCGTCCTGCAAGATGGCCGCACCGTCCGCATGAACGGCCTGTTCACCCAGCCGCGCACGCTGCTTAGCAGCCCTGTGGCCGAACAACTGGGCTGCGCGCTGGAAGACGGCCCCATGGGCATGTTTATCAAGGTGGATGACTTCAAGGCCACCAGCGTGCCCAATGTGTTTGCGTGTGGGGATGCAGCGCGGGCGGCGGGGAATGTGACGCTAGCGGTGGCGGACGGCGCCATGGCTGCGTTTGGGGCGCATCGGGCTTCGATGGTGTGAGCTGCTTGCTAGGTCGCTTGGCATACTGCGTCGCAGCCGGCAGCCCATGGAAGCCTACGGACCAAAATAGCCGCTAGCCCCCTAGGAATATGCGCAAGATGCTTCTATTTTTATAGCAAATCGAATACAGAACATTGAGAATGCAAGTCTTGATAGCGGCTATGGGCCAGTTGCGGAAGTTGGCCAGTAGCTGCTTTCTGGAAGACAATCGCTTCCACTTGTCGTACCGCGGGATACGCAGCCGTTTAGCTGAAGTTAGCCTGAAGCCAACAGAAGCGTCCAAGGCTGGTAAAGCACTTCATATTCAACACCTGCCCTGCGCTTTTTGAGATGCCTACCTTTCATCATGGATAAATTCTTGCTGCAGCAGCAGGTGCTGGCGCGGCTCGCTGAAGACCTGTTGCAAGCCGAACAGGCAGTGCGTGCGGCCCATGAAACGGCGACTCACGAAGAAAACATTGCCGAAAACAAATACGACACATTGGGACTCGAGGCAGCCTACCTGGCTACCGGCCAGGCTCGGCGCGCCGAAGGCATCCGCCAGGCGATGGCCAATTGGCGCCAATTCCGCCCGGGCCCCTACGACGCCAGCAAAGGTATACAGCTCGGCGCGCTGGTCTGCCTAGTCGATTCCGACGACAAGCAGCTACAGCTCTTTCTCGGGCCGGATGGGGGCAGCATGAAGTTGGTCAGCGGCGCTCAGCTCGTTCAGGTCATCAGCAGCGAAGCCCCTTTGGGCAGGGCCATGCTGGGTAAATGTGAGGGTGATGAGGTTTGGATACAGGTCGCTCTAATCCGACAGCAATTTGAGGTGCTGCGGTTTTTTTAATCCGCAAGCAAGCCCACGCCAAATTGGCTTAGGTCAGCAGACGTGCCTGGAGGCTAGACTTCGGCTGTAGGCCAGGAGTGGGCATCGGTGAATGGCTGCTTTCTGGACCTACGCTTTGTATTCCGTATCGAGGAAGTTGACAAGCGCCTGCCACGATGAGTTTGGGCGCTTCGACATTGGAGTGAAAACAGACATTCGAACTATCCAGATAGTTGCACCGAAAGCCATAATTCAGTGCGTTCTATTTCGAAGGTTTTTGATGAAACAAGTGTTTGAAGGACATTGCCAGTGCGGAGCAGTTGCCTATCGTGTTACCGGCGTGACTGCGACTCTATTTGCATGCCATTGCACTGAATGTCAGTGTCAATCAAGCAGCGCATTTGGAATGGCGCTATGGGTAAAAGAGCCATCGGTCGAGTTCTCATCAGGCCAGGTGAAAGAATGGATTCGCACGATGCCATCGGGTCGAAAAATGTCCTGTCAGTTTTGCCCCGAATGTGGCACTCGTCTGTTCCATAAAACTGTGGGGCAAACTCAACTCCTGAGCATCAAACCAGGAACCTTGCGCGATACGAGCAAATTGAAGCCGGTCGGGCATATCTGGATTGATAGCAAGCAGAAATGGTTTGATATTGACGACGACATCCTTCAATACGGTGGTAACCCAGAATCTTTTGATGACCTTATTTGTGCGTGGTCGACGCATCAATGATGCAAATACTGGGCTGTCGAAACTGCACTTCCACTATCGGTTTTTCGCCGTCGCAGCTCTGGACCAAGTGCGGACAAAGTACTGAGTCCGCTTTGGGGCGCGCTCGTTGTGTTGACAAGTTAAATTGTCCGCCCTATGCCGGCCCCATATAGGTTGCGGGCAGTGAACACTCATGGCAATCGATTGAGAGGGAATTGCGACATCTGCTCAATGCAGATCGCTAACCTCGACTAAAAAGCTTTCATGGTCCGATGGGCTACTATTGACATCTAGAGTGGAGGCTGGAGCATGTGGCATACAGATGGTCTTAATAACGAGAGCGATGTAGAGCAAAAATTCTTATATGGATTTCTTACCGAACCGCTACCGCTCGGCTTGGAATTACCAAGCTCCATTATTCAAACGAAAGCCAACCTTCGCCGATTTCCGATTGGCAAGGGCAACGAGGCGAAGCTTTATTACCCCGACTATGTAGTCGTCAAGTTTGGCCTACCGCTGGTAGTGATTGAAGCCAAGGCTCCATCTGAGTCAGTGGAAGAGGGATATCGTCAGGCGCGACTGTATGCGCATGAGTTGAATGCGCTCTTCGCTACAGGCTTGAATCCAGCGAAATTTATAGTTGCCTCAAACGGCAAAGAGCTTTGGTATGGATATGCAGATCAAGCAGAGCCTCTATCCAAAGCGATAGTAGCGAATCTTGGAGCCTACTCCTCTGATATTGCAGCTCTGCAAAGTTTAATTTCTTGGAAAAATCTTTCTGCTTACGCGCAAAGTGTTTCCGCGAAAATTCGCCCTGATTCGCTGTTCAAGCCGAGACGATTCGTTGGTGGCACCGGGTTCCAGAATGAAGAGGTTGGCCAAAACACCTTTGGCTCAACACTAACGGCATCAATTAGTTCAATCTTCAATCCCACAACTAGGAACGAGAGAGCCTTTATTGCAAAAAACGGCTACATACCCTCAAGACGAAGAGAAAGGTATGTCGATCCGATTGATAGAGTCATCCGAGCTGCACGACCGCCTAGCGAGACCGACGCTTTGTTGCTGGAGGACACATCAAAACCAACTGAGCTTATCTCGCGACTTAAGGAGAAGACAGCACTTGAGCACAAAGTTCTGCTGTTAATAGGAAGTGTCGGGGCGGGCAAGACCACATTCGTCGATCATCTGCAAGAAGTAGCACTGCCAAGAGCGCTCATTGAGTCAACGGTCTGGTGCCGACTTGACATGAACTCAGCCCCAGTTTCACCGCTTGAGATTTACGATTGGCTCAGACTAGCGCTAATTGAAAGTTGTCGGGCGTCCCTGCCACAAGACGACTTTGACGACTTGGAGGTACTTCGAAAAGTCTTTTCAGTTGAAATAAACAGATTCAATAAAGGGGTAGGGAAACTCTATTCAGCTCAGCCGGAAATTTTTAACGTAAAACTCGCCGAACACATTGAATCAATCCAACGGGATCGCCACAACACTGCTCAAGCACACATTCGATATTGCTGCGGAGATCAAGATAAGCTTTGCATCATTGCTTTGGATAACTGCGATAAAAAGACTCGTGATGAACAACTTTTAATGTTCGAGGCTGCTCAGTGGCTCCAACGAGAATTTCGGGCGCTGGTTATTTTGCCCCTCCGCGATGAAACCTACGACAACCATAGGTCCCAACCGCCCCTTGATACGGCGTTAAAAGATATGGTGTTTCGCATTGAGCCGCCGTTGTTTCAGAACGTTCTTTTGAGTCGAGTTCGACTCGCAATGAAAGAACTAAATAAAAGCTCAGCTGATAAATTGCACTTCTCGCTCCCGAATGGAATGACCGTAGAGTACCCACGATCTGAACAAGCGTACTACCTCACTTCAATCGTAAAGTCACTTTTCGAACATGACAGGTTTGTTCGACGAATGATCGTTGGGCTATCTGGTCGGAATATGCGTGATGCCTTGGAGGTATTTTTAGAATTCTGTAATAGCGCTCATATTGGAGAAGATCAGATTTTTAAGATTCGCCAGTCTGAAGGGCGATACACATTACCTTTGCATCAGGTTGCTACTGTCCTTATGCGTATGAATCGTCGCTTCTATGACAGTGATTATTCCTACGTTAAGAATCTATTTTCGGCCAATCGAGAAGATGCACTTCCAAGTTTTTTCTGCCGGTATATGGTTTTACGATGGCTACGCGAGAAATTCTCCGCTTCGGGAACAGATGGATTAAAGGGCTACTACCGAAAAGGACTAATTAAACAGGAGCTAATGTCTTATGGCATGGCACCTGACATGCTTGACCGGGAATTCAACTATTTGCTTGCAAGTAGGTGTGTGATTGCAGAGCATTTAAGACTCGATTCAGTTGATGACGATGATTTGCTTCGCATTGGCCCCGCTGGTTTTGTGCATTTAGATTTAATCGGAAACGTCAGTTATTTGGCCGCGGTTTGCGAGGACACATTTTTCTCTGATCGCTTGCAGGCGGAAAGAGTTGCAAATCGAATTCGAGATTCGCACGTGCATCTTCACATTAAAACAGCCGTGGACAATGCGACTGAAGTCGTGGAATATTTGCAGATTGTTAAAGGGTTCATCTCTCCTCCACATGGCTCCTTCCTCGCTGAAGATCGTCTTGCAAGTCTTACAGACATCACGGATGCCACAGAGGCTCTAAAGAGAGTTAAACGAGATTTGGCATGGGATCCATGGTTTGATGTGGACAAAACTCTTCCTCGAGGCTCCATGCAACTGGCCGCAGTTGTTAACGTTGTCAGTTTTGGATGCTTTGTGGAATTCCCTGATGGCCTTCATGGACTCGTCCATACAACGAATATGAATGGTTTCCTTGTGGGCCTTGGTGACCAAGTGCGAGTCGAAGTGCTTTGGACTGACGCACATCAGAAGAAGATGAGCTTGCGATTAGTTGAAGTGGTCCGGGAAGATGCAGGCGATCTCTTTTCTGAACTTTCATCAACACAGTCCAATTTCAGTTGATTGTTCCGAGTGAATGTCCGCTTCTGAATATTGAATGTCGATTCACTGAAGACCGCATTGGGTCGACTCCTGCCTGTGGCCTGGGACGGCCGTAGCCGGATTGCCTCAAGCAGCGCTGTGGCTCAATCGAGATCGGTCGGCGCGGCGGCATCGTGACCCGAGAGGCAGGACTGCACGCACTGCACGCACCGCTGGACTGACGGTCGCCCTGCTCTTCAATAGTGGATGGCGCGCGGAACCCCGCCGCCCACGGCAATCGCTTCGCCGTTGATGGAGCGCGACCGGGGCGATGCGAGGAACACGACGACGTCAGCCACCTCTTCCGCCGTGACCACATGCCCCGTGCTGTTGCCCGCATCAAACTCGGCCTGCACCACCGATTCGGCGACGCCCCTGCGTTGGGCGTGGTGTGCCACCAGGTCTGGGGTGCGCTCCGTCACGGTGACGCCAGGGTGCACCACGGTGACGTTGATGCCATGGGCGCCGAGTTCGTCGGCCAGGTTCTTGGTCAGTGCGGCAACGCCCACGTTGCGGATGCTGCCCACGGTGTTGCCCGTCAATCGGGCCGCCAGGCCGCTGATGTTGATGATGCGGCCCCAGCCGCGGGCCTTCTGGCCCGGCGCCACGGCCTGGGCCGTGCGCAAGTAGCCCAGCACCTTGATGTCCAGCTGCTCATGAAAAAACGCACCGGTGATGTCGGCCAGCAGGGGCGGCGGTGCAAAGCCCGCAGGTTCTGCCGCGGCGTTGACCAGAATGTCGATGCCACCGCCCAGCGCAGCCTCGGCCTCTGCCACCGCGCGCTTCACAGCAGCGTCGTCCGCGGTGTCGGCGGCCACCCCAATGACGCGGCGGCCGCTGGCTGTGGACAGTTCGGCTGCGGCCGCCGCCAGGCGCTGCGGGTCGCGCGCCAGCAGCGCCACGTCCACCCCTTCGGCAGCCAATGCCCGTGCGATAGCTTTGCCAATGCCGCGGCTGCCGCCGGTGACCAGTGCGCGTTTGCCTGTGAGTTGTAGATCCATGGGTAACCAGCTCCTTCTGCGTTGGTTGGCATTGTGGTGTGGGGCTGCCCCACACCAAAGACCGATTCCGCATATCCATAGTCGCCTGCCACGGCCAAGCCACACCGCCTTGACCCTCACGCTGCGTCAGGGTTGATACTGCGCGCTGAAGGAGACCTGCATTTGCTACTCAAAGTTGGAGAACTGGCCACCCGCACGGGCCTGACGGTGCGCACGCTGCACCACTACGACACTATTGCGCTGCTCAAGCCTTCGGCCCGCTCGGACGCGGGCTACCGGCTCTACAACCAGGCCGACGTGGCCCGGCTGCACGCCATCCAGGCACTGCGGCACATGGGGCTGTCATTGGCCGATGTAGGCGACATGCTGGCGCGCGGGGGCGAGGGCCTGGGTGACACCATCGCGCGGCAGATCCGCGCGCTGGGCCATGAGATCATCCAGGCCACAGAGCTGCAGGCGCGGCTGCAACTGCTGCAGGAGCGCCTGGCCACCGGCAGCGAACCCGATATGGCGGACTGGCTGTCCACGCTGTCGCTGATGACGACGTACTCCAAATACTTCAGCGCGGCCGAGATCAAGCGCATTCTGGACAACCGCAAGGCGCAGGGGGAGAAATGGGAGCGCCTGATTGCCGATGTGCGTGGGGCCATGGCGCAGCAACTCGCCGCCGACACCAAGCCCGCGCAGGCGCTGGCACTGCGCTGGATGAACCTGACGCTGGCGATGATGGACGACGACTTCAAGCTAATAGACCGCTGGGGCCAGATGTACGACGCCGAGCCCAAGGGGCAGTTCAAGAATGGCCCCGGCCCCGAGGTTGTCACCTACATCA
Organism: Rhodoferax sp. ZS1R25; assembly: GCF_056521335.1. Taxonomy (NCBI): domain Bacteria; kingdom Pseudomonadati; phylum Pseudomonadota; class Betaproteobacteria; order Burkholderiales; family Comamonadaceae; genus Rhodoferax; species Rhodoferax sp. ZS1R25. The sequence goes on along the minus strand of NZ_JBWMAZ010000001.1, from coordinate 2,010,825 downwards.
ACGCAGCCATTGCACTGCGCATGGAGGCCATGCTGCGCCACATGTCGCTGGCCGAGCTACGCACCTTGCGCACCGGCTCGGATGCGGACATTGCACTGCTCACGCGGGACGCCCACGCGCTGCACGCGGCCCAGGCCGACCTGAAAGGCGCAGCCGCCCGCGATCTGGTGGCGCGGTGGGAGCAGTTCATGCTCACGCTGTGCGACAACCAGCCGGCCATGCTGCGCAAGCTGATTGCGGCGTACACCGCAGAACCGCTGTTGCATGGCACTACGGTCTTCGATGCGATAACGCTGGAAACCATCAAGCGCGGGCTGGATGTGCAGGGCCACCCGCTGTCCAACCCGTTTATGCCTCAGCCCTGAAAAAACACAAGAAGTGCTTGACCCTGACACTGCGTGAGGGCCAACGATTGCGGTTTTGAACAGACCAACGCAACGAGAGGACACCCCATGGGCCAAGCACAACACCCACCCCAGACACACCCACCGCAAACCGAGCGCGCAGCCCTGATGCGCGACAAGAACTTTGTCTGGCTGATGGCCGGCGCCATCATCTCCATGCTGGGCGACCAGTTCACGCTGGTGGCGCTGCCCTGGCTGGTGCTGCGGATGACGGGCGACCCGCTGGTGCTGGGCACCGTGCTGGGGCTGATGAGCCTGCCGCGCGCCCTGTTTCTGCTGATCGGCGGGGCCGTGGTGGACCGCTACTCGCCCAAAACTGTGTTGATGGTCACCAAGTACATCAACGCCGCGCTGCTGGCGGCGCTGGCCGTGCTGGTCCTGGTGGGCGGCCTGTCACTGTGGACGGTGTACGCGCTGGCCTTTGCCATTGGCCTGGCCACGGCGTTCAGCATTCCCTCGGCCACATCGATGCTTCCCCATGTGATGCAGCGTGCCCAACTGCCTGCGGCCAACGGCGTGATGATGGGCCTGCGCCAGCTGTCCATGTTCCTGGGCCCGCTGCTGGCTGGCTTGCTGATTGTGGTGTTTGGTGATGGCCTATCGAGCGGCGCTACCGCTGGCACGGGGACCGATGCAGCCGGCCTGGGCGTGGCCTTTGGCTTGGACGCGCTGAGCTTTCTGGCATCGGCCTGGACCTTGTCCCACGTGCGCATGCACAGCCAGGTGGCAGGCAACCCGGCGGCACCCACCCCTGCCAACCAAGCGGTGTTTGCGGCGGTGGCGGCGGGCCTGCGCCACTTGTGGAACGACCGCGATATGCGCCTGTGCTTCATCTACTGGGGCGTGGTGGCGGTGCTGATCACCGGGCCGGTGCAGATTGCCGTGCCGGTGCTGGCCACCACGCTCAACCTGGGCGCCGCGGCGCTGGGCATTTTGCTGGGCGCCCACGGCGCAGGCACCCTGGTCGGCATGGCCATGTCCGGGGCGCGGCCTGGCATGCGCCTGGGTACGCTGGGCATGACCATGCTGCTGATCGACGTGGTGGTGGGCCTGCTGTTCATGCCCATGGGCCTGATCACTGCCACCTGGCAAGGCGGGGTCTTGCTGGGCACCATCGGCGTACTGGGCGGCTTCATGCAGGTGTCCATCTTCAGCTGGCTGCAGCAGCGCACGCCGCCGGCGCTGATGGGGCGGGTGATGAGCATGTTCATGTTCATCTTCTTGGGCCTGGCCCCGCTGTCGGGTGCGGTCACGGGCTGGATGCTGCGCGCCATCACGCTCACGCAGCTGTTCGTGGGCAGCGGTGGTCTGCTGGTCTGCATCGCGCTGCTGGCGCTGGTGGCATCGCCCGTGCGGCAGGTGACGGACGGGCCAAGGCCGGTGGCAGCCTAGCCACCGGCTGTCATTTCGTCACCCACCAAAGCATTCCCAAGATTCGCCCCCCAGACTTCTCTCACCACCACAAGAGAAGTCCCCATGACGATCACCTGCTTCATCCGCTATGAGATTGACCCGTTCCAGAAAGACCAGTTCACGGCCTACGCCAACAACTGGGCCCGCATCATCCCCCGCCTGGGCGGGCATTTGCTGGGCTACTTTGTGCCGCACGAGGGCAGCAACTACGAGGCCTGGGGACTGATCTCCTTCCCCAGTCTGGCGGCGTATGAGGCCTACCGCCAGCGCCTGCGTGCGGACGATGAGGCGCAAGCCAACTTTGCCTTTGCACAGCGCGAGCGTTTCATCGTGAAAGAAGAGCGTACCTTCCCCCAGCCAGTGCCCGCCAGCTACCTGCAGGCACCCACCGGCTATATTGAAGCCGCATGAAATCCGCCCCAGCCACACCCTACGAGCCCAAGCTGGCCAGCATTGCTGCAGTGATTGCCGATGCCACGCGTGCGCGCATGCTCAGCTACCTGCTGGCTGGCGACTACGCCAGCGCGGGCGAGCTAGCGCGGGCTGCGTCGGTCACACCCGCCACGGCCAGCGGGCACTTGGGCAAGCTGATGGCGGCCGAACTGCTGGTGTGCGAGCAGCGCGGGCGGCACCGCTACTACCGGCTTGCCGACGACGAAGTGGCCCACGCGCTCGAGGCCGTGGCGCTGATTGCCGAGCGCCGCACCCACACCGCCGCCTGGGCCAACCCCACGCGCCAGCGGCTGCGCTTTGCCCGCTGCTGCTATGGGCACCTGGCGGGGCAGCTGGGGGTGGAGATGTTTTCGCAGCTCTTGTCCAAAGAATGGCTGTCCCCCGTCACCGATGGTTACCTGCTCACCGCCCAGGGGAAGGCGGGTTTGGATGCGCTTGGCTTTCCTGTCGATGGCATGGACAAAAGCAAACCGTCTGCCCCCACCCGCGTGGCCTACCGCTGCCTGGACTGGTCCGAACGCCGCGACCATATGGCCGGCAAGCTGCCCAAGGCGCTGCTGGCGCACTGCCTGGAGCAGGGCTGGCTGCGCCGCTTCGATGGCGAACGCGCGCTGGAGGTAACGCCGCTGGGCCGCAAGCACCTAGCGGGCTTGTTGCCTTCTGTCAACGCGCTATGAACGAAATAGGGCTCTAGCCCTCGTGGAATGTGCGCGAGCAGCTATTTAATTTATAGCAAATCTCTCGCGAAATTGACGCTGTGCATGTGGCGCAAACCCACGTGTTGCCTTCAACCGCTTGATCTGGCGACGATGGGTGCATGTTCCGCCATCACCTCAACAACCCAGTTAATAAAGACGCGCAACTTGACGCTGACATGGCGGTTGGGGTGGAAGGCCAGGTACATGGGCATGGGGTCTAGCGCCCAGTCTTGAAACAAGGGGGAGAGTTCGCCACGCACCAGGTGGGGCTTGGCCATATAGTGGGGCAGCCACAGTACCCCCACACCCGCCAAGCCCGCGGCCAGGTAGGCGTTGCCGTCGTCCACAGCCAGGGCGTGTTTTCCTTTGACTTCGATGCGCGCATCGCCCTGGCGCAGGGTGCTGGGCAACAGCTTGCCGGTGCGCGATGACAAGAAGCCAACGATACGGTGAGGGTCCAATTCCAGGTCCAAGGGGTGCAGCGGGCGTGTGGCCCTCTGCAGATAACTGGGCGCCGCATACACGCCAAGTTGCAGGTCACCCACATGGCGCGCGATGAGAGATGGTTCGGTGACCGCACCACCGCGTATCACGCAATCCACGTTGTCACCGATGAGATCGACCATGCGGTCGCTCACGCCCATCTCGATCTGAAGGTCCGGATAACGTGCATGGAATGCCGGGAATGCAGGAACCAATAGCATGCGCGCCAGCGGACTCGGAACATCCACACGCAGCCGCCCCCTGGGCCCGGCTGTGGCGCTGGATAGGCTGGTCTCGGCGTCGTCCAGGTCGACCAGCAAGCGCACTGCCCGCTCGTAGTAGGCCGCGCCGTCGGCGGTGACATGGACTTGTCGCGTGGTGCGGTTGAGCAGCTTGACGCGCAGCCGCGCCTCCAACTGCTGCACCAGCTGCGTCACTGTGGTTTTGCTCATGTGCAAGGTCAGCGCAGCCTTGGTAAAGCTGCCCGTCTCCACCACGCGCACAAATGCCTGCATTGCATCAAAACGGTCCATATCGGCCCCACCTTACCCCATTGATTGTTTGGGAATTGCAAACAGTGATTGTGCGACTTGCTGGTTTATCCCTGGGCCACGGCCGCCTAAATTCAGGGCGAGCCAATTGGCTTTTCTCCACACATTCACCATCCATCGAGGTACTCCATGTCAGTCCGCAATGTTGTTTTTCCAGCTGGGCGCCAGGCGCTTTATGAACAAAACCGCTATTCGCCCGCCATCAAGTCAAATGGCTTTTTGTTTGTTTCAGGCCAAGTGGGCAGCAAGCCAGATGGCTCGCCCGAACCGGATTTGACGAAGCAGGTTCGCCTGGCGTTTGAGAACCTCAACGCCATCCTGTCGGCTGCGGGCTGCACCTTCGATGACGTGATTGACGTCACGGTGTTTATCGTGGACCCAGAAAAGCATTTTGAAACCGTCATGCCCGTGATTCAGGAGTTTTGGGGCGAGGCTCCGCACCCGACGCTGACGGGGATTGGTGTGACCTGGCTCTACGGTTTTCAGTTCGAAATCAAGGTCATTGCCAAGCTGCCAGAGGCTTAGAAGACTTGAAACGCCTCCGCTAAAGGCGCTTTTTCACAAACTGCTTGACGTGCAAACCTACTAGTTGGTAGACTACGCGCCATGAACACTGAACTCTCCCCCAAAGCCGCCGAGATAGTCGCCCGCGCGCGTTCGCTGCTGGCCGCCGGGGGTTACAACGGGTTCAGCTATGCCGACGTCTCGGCGGCCGTGGCCATCAGCAAACCCAGCATCCACCACCACTTTGCCAGCAAGGCGGAGCTGGTGCGCGTGGTCCTGGTGCGGTACCGCGCGGAAATCCGGGAAGGTGTGGCTGCGCTGGAGCAACAGGTGTCTGACCCGTTGGCGCAGTTGCAGGCGTACACGGACTATTGGTCGTCCTGCATTCGCGAAGGTAGCCTGCCCTTTTGTGTCTGCGCCATGCTGGCCGCGGAGCTACCCGCCATCCCCACCGAAGTGGCGGACGAAGTGCGTGGCCATTTTTCGGAGTTGAGCGCGTGGCTTGCCGCCGTGTTGACCCGCGGTGCGGCGCAGAAGACTTTCTTCTTGCAGGCAACGCCCGAGGAAGAAGCCAAGACCTTCATGGCCACCGTACACGGCGCGATGCTGTCGGCCCGCGCCTTTGGCGACCCGGAGATGTTCCCCAGCATCGTGCAGCCGCTCCTGCGCCGGCTGACATCTCCATAAGCATTTCCCGGTTCGTTGCTCCGCCGTTTTTTAACCCATCAATCTACCAACTAATAGATAGGAAACTCACCATGCCACATCCTCTTTCCATCCTGGGCATCGTCCACACCGCCATCAGCCTCGTGCCGGTGGTTGCCGGCCTCTACAGCTTTGCGCACTACCGCACGATCGAGCCGACCACGCGCTCGGGCAAGGTCTACCTCGTCGGGCTGCTGGTCGCGGTGCTCACCTCGTTCGGGCTGTCCAGCACCGGCGGCTTCAACCCCGGGCATGCCTTGGGCATCCTGGCGCTGCTCGCGGTCGCGGGCAGCCTGCTCATTCCCCGCCTGTCGTTCCTGGGGTGGGCGCGGCCGTACTTGGCCACGTTCGGCCTGTCGTTCAGCTTCTTCCTGACGCTGGTGCCGGGCATCAATGAGACGCTGACCCGTCTGCCGGCTGCGCAGCCCTTGGCCAGCGGACCGGAATCGCCGCTGGTGCAAAGCACCTTGCTGGCTTGGGTCGTGGTCTTCCTTGCCGGTTTCGTATTCCAGGCGTGGACGATTCGCACACGGAAACAATCCAAATAGCCTTCTAGCCCCCGTGGAATATGCGCGAGCAGCTATCTAATAAATAGCAAAGCGCACCCGCACTTCCCTCAATCCCGATCGCGCTCACGGGCCCAGATGGCGGCGAAGGCTTTGATCTTGGTCCAGGTGCCTACGCGTTCTTCGGAGATCACATCCAGGAAATCAGACAATCGCTTGGACTTGGCAATGGTGTACACCGTGAGCGCAATCGTGACCACAAACACCAGGGCAAACACCACCACCTTGCGCGACATGGAGGCGTCTGCCTCGGCCAGCAGGTTCATGCCCAGGAAGCCGGTGGTGATGGTGCCGATCAAGCCCAGGATGGTGACCACGGTAAGGCGCACGACGGTGTTGGCCTGGCGGCGCAGGCTGTCGGCTTCGAGGTAGTTGTTCATGTCGGCAATGCGCTCTTTGACTTCGGCATACAGCGGGTCCAGCCCCAGGTGCTGAACACACTTGGCAAACAGCGCGCGGGTTTGGGCCTGCTCCGAGATTTCATGGAACCAGTAGCGGTGGGTAAAGCGCAAAAAGCCGGCAAAGCAGCTGCGGATGCTGCGCTTGAACACACGCACGCTGGCGGGGTCGCTGATGTTGAGGTTGCGCAGTGTTTCGGCCAGCCGGTCTGAGAACATCAGCAACGCGGCTTTCTGAAAATGCGCAATCAAAAACAGCAGAAAGTGCTGGTGCCTGAACTGTGCCAACACGCCCCGGTCACGGCAGGAGAAAAAGTGGCTGTTGGCATCGCCCACCACGATCAAGGAATGGCCGGTGCAGAGGTAGCGGGTGTGGGGCGCGGCGCCGCCGGGTGTCCAGAACCGGTCGTAGCAATATCGGTCTTCAAAATCGCAAAGGTGGTCGTCGGCAAAGGGCAGCGCGGCTTCGCCATCGGCACTGCCCGCGCCGGTGACCAAACCGAGCCGAACGAAATCGCTGCGGCTTAGGGTCTTGGGGTCATCCACGGCCAGGTAGCCCAGCAAGGGCATGCGGTAGTACTCGATCTGCCGATAGCGCAGTGCGCCCTCCTGCTCCGAGTGGTCGCTCACCAACGGCTGCAACAGCCAATCCCAGTGGGCGGCAATGCGGGGAGCGCGGTGGCGGGCCACATGCGCCATGAACAGGTCGCGCTCGCCCGCGTTGGATTGCGCCAGCACCTGCCCTTGCGCGCCTAGCCACTCGGCCTGGTGCAGGCAGTGTTGGGCCTGCCCCTGCGCATCCCAGCCCGAGGGGTAGCCACGGCCAAAGCGGTAGAGCAACTCTTGCGCCTGCGCCAGCGGCAAGTGGTCGCACGCCACCTCGACGTTGAGCAGCACCAGGTCCAGGTCCAAAAAGAAATACAGGTCGACATGCACCACATGCAGGGTGATCGCTTCTTCGGAGGGGCGCAAAACAACGCGCACCGCGCTGACATCATGACGGCGGAACACCCGCATGGGCGAGCCGCGCACCTGGCCGCCGCCCTTGGCATGGCCTTCGCCATACAGAAAGCGCTGCACGTAGGGCAAGAAGGTGACGAACTCGTTGTAATGCCGCTCGTGAAAGTGCTGGGCATCGCCGGTGTATTCGTCCACCACTTCGCGCCAAGGCGTGGCGTCGCCCATGGCGGACAAGATTTCCCAGGGCTTGGCGTGCTGCGCCTCTGCCCCGCGCACCGGCATCAGCCGCAGGGGCCACAGCAGGATTTGTCCGAAATGGCGTACGCCGTGGGGTGCTTCAGGCTGGTGCATGTCGGCCAGTATCGCACCGGCCTCTGGCTCTGAAAAGACTCAGCCGCGTCCCACAAACGGCATGTTGGTCGCCATGATGGTCATGAACTGCACGTTGGTGGAGAGTGGCAGCTTGGCCATGTGCAGCACGGCGTTGGCCACTTCCTGCACGTCCATCATGGGCTCGACGGCAACCTCGCCATGGGCCTGCAGCACACCGGTTGCCATGCGGGCCGACAGTTCGGTCAGTGCGTTGCCAATGTCGATCTGGCCACAGGCAATGTTGTACTTGCGGCAGTCCAAAGAGATGGACTTGGTCAGGCCGGTGATGGCGTGTTTGGTGGACGTGTAGGGAGCGGAGTTTGGGCGTGGCGCGTGCGCGGAGATGGAGCCGTTGTTGATGATGCGCCCACCTTGCGGCGCCTGGTTCTTCATGAGGCGGATGGCGCCTTGCGCGCAGAGGAACGAACCGGTCAGGTTGACGTTCACCACGTCTTGCCATTGCGCGAAGCTGATGTCTTCGATGTTGACCTTGGGGGCGCCCAGGCCTGCGTTGTTGAACAACAGGTCCAGGCGGCCGAACCTGTCCTTGATCATGGCAAACAGTTGGTCCACCGATTCCGGCTGGCTCACATCCGCGCAAAACGGGTGCGCGCGCCCGCTGCCGCTGGCCTGGGCCACTTCGTTCAGGGGCTCGGCGCGCCGTCCGGCCAAGACAACGCTGTAGCCGTCTTGCAGCAGCGCCAGGGCCACGGCCCGCCCAATGCCTGTGCCTGCACCGGTGACCAATGCGACTGGGGAGTTGGAGTTCATGGGGGGTCTTTCAGAAAATCGATGCCATCGCTTTGTACCAGAGGGGTTGATGCACTTGGGGACTTGCTGCCTCAAACGCCCCGCAATTCGGTCTTGCGTTCGATGATGCGCGACACCAGCCCGTACTCCACGGCCTCTTCGGCCGACAGCCAGCGGTCGCGCTCAATGTCGGCCAGCACCACCTCCAGCGACTTGCCGGTTTCGCGCGCAATGGTGCGGGCGATGCGCTCGCGCGCCTTGACGATCTCGCGCGCCTGGATGGCGATGTCGCTGGCCGGCCCGCCGGAGCCGCCGCTGGGCTGGTGAATCAGAAAGCGCGTGTTGGGCGTGCAGTAGCGCCGCTCGCGCGGCACCGACAAATACAGATGCGTGGCCGCGCTGCCCACCCAGCCGGTGCCCACCATGTTCACCGGCGCGGCGATGAAGCGCACGATGTCGTGGATGGCGTCGCCCGACTCCAGGTGGCCGCCCGGCGAGCTGACCAGCATGTCAATGGGCTCGGTGCTGTCGGCGTCCAGCGCGATGAGCCGGCGCGTCACGTCGGCGGCCATGGCATCGGTCACGGTGCCAAAGACCAGCAGGGTGCGGGACTTGAAGGCCTTTTCTTCCAGGTAAGAGGTGCGCGGCTCGGGGGCGCTGGCAGGTGTGGAGCCGGGTTCGGTGGTGGGGGTATCCATGGTGGGGTTCCTTGTGGTTGAACTGCCATGACGAACGAGGGGTGGTTTTCGTGACACACGCGGACCACATGGGGGCTATGGCACCATGCGGCCATGTACGACGCACGCCCCCTCACCCTGCCCGACGCTGACCACCGCCGCCTGGTGCGCGCCGCCTCCCGCCTGCTGGGCCCGGCCGACGCGGAAGACGCTGTGCAGGACGCGTATGTGCGTGTGCTGGAGGGCCAACCCCACGACCCCAGACGCGAACTCAACTCCGCCCAGGCTTGGCTGCTGACCGTGGTGCGCAACCTGGCCATCGACCGCCTGCGCCGCCGCAGCTGGATGCAGCAGTGGCTGGAAGAGATGGGCGCTGCAGACGCCGAGCGAACATCTCCCTCCGCCGAGGCAGACGCCGCCCTGGCCCAGGAAGCCAGCCGCGCCCTGCGCCTGCTGGCCGCCCAGTTGGCGCCGGAAGATGGCGCCGCCCTGCTGTTGCACGAAGTGTTCGAAGCGGGCCATGCCGAGATTGCGGATGCCAGTGGAAGATCTGAAGCTGCCAGCCGGCAGCAACTGCGGCGCGCGCTGCTGCGGCTGCGGCAGGCGCGGGGTTCGGCGGATGACGCCACGTCTTCCGAGCTGGAGTCCAACGAAGACACCACATTCCGCCTCTACCTGCAATCGCTGCAACTGCGCGACCCGCAAGTGCTATGGGCCATGCTGCGTCACCCGCCTATCAGCGCGGTGGCGGGGATGTCGGCGCTTGGAGCTGAGGCCACATCAACACCCCATACGATTGCCAGCGCAGTGGTTCAGATGGGCGGGCAACTGGGCCTGGTGCTCACGCTGGATGGTGTGCGGCTGTGCGTGGTGCCGCTGGGCGTGCAGTCTGCGTGCGAGCCGGAAGCCGCCTTGATTTGATAAGAAATAGGCCTCTAGCCCCCGTGGAATATGCGCGAGCAGCTTCTTTTTTGATAGCAAATTAGAAGCAACAAGCGCATCACATGGCCGGGTAAGCCCCCGTGCCGCCGGGCCAGGCCGTCAGCACTTCGTATCCATCCGCCGTCACCGCCACCATGTGTTCCCACTGGGCGGAGAGGGATCGGTCTTTGGTCACCACGGTCCAGCCGTCGGCGAGTTGTTTGGTGTCGCGCTTGCCAGCGTTGAGCATTGGCTCGATGGTGAAGACCATGCCGGGCTCCAGCGTCAGACCGTGGCCACGTTGGCCGTAGTGCAGCACCTGGGGTTCATCGTGGTAGATCTGGCCGATGCCGTGGCCGCAGTATTCGCGCACGACGCTGAAATGCTCCCGATGGGCGACAGACTGGATGGCATGGCCCACGTCACCCAACGTTGCACCGGGCTTGACCTGCTGGATGCCGGCGCGCAGCGCTTCATACGTTGTCTCGACCAGGCGGCGGGCCAGCACACTGGGTTCGCCCACAAAGAACATGCGACTGGTGTCACCAAACCAACCGTCCTTGTTGACGGCCACGTCGATGTTGACGATGTCGCCCTTCTTCAAGATCTTGTCTGCCGAGGGAATGCCGTGGCACACCACCTGGTTGACGGAGGTGAGGATGGTCTTGGGGTAGCCCTGGTAGCCCACGTTGGCGGGAATGGCGCCCTGCACATTCACGATGTAGTCGTGGCAGAGGCGGTCCAGCGCCTCGGTGCTGACGCCGGGCACCACGTGGGGCTCGATCATGGCCAGCACTGCGGCGGCCAGCTGGGCGGCCCGGCGGGACAGGGCCAATTCTTCGGCGGATTTGAGGGGAACGTCGTGCGCCATCAGTGTTTTCCGGCCGAGGCTGAACCGGCTTTTCCAAGTTGGCCTGCGGCCGCCCCGGCGATGTCCAGCCCTCCTGCCAGTTCAGCGCGAATGAGCAGTTGGCAGATTTCCCGGTAGTCCAGTTCCGGGTACATCTCGGTCAGCATGCCCACGCGCATCCAGTGCTCAGCCTGTGCGTTGATAGACCGGCTCAGCGCACTGCCCGCCACGCGCAGGTTCTCGTGCATTTGGTCCGAAATTTTGACAATCCCCATTCGCATAACTCCATATGAAACGTATACGTATTATATACGCTCCATATAGCGCAACTTGCCCAAAGAAAAAGGGCGAACCCATGGGTTCGCCCTTCCTCCACAGCCCTACGCCGCGGCAGCCAACGCCCTGGGCGCTTCGGCATAGTGGTCAAACTGCATCGAATAGCTGGCGCGCCCCGAGGTCAGCGCACGCAAGCTGCCGATGTAGCCAAACAGGTTTTGCAGCGGCACCATCGCATGGACCACCGCCGCATTGCCCACCTGCGCCTGCTGGCGCACCAGGGCGCGCCTGCGGTTCAAGTCGCCAATGCAGTCGCCCACGTAGTCCAGTGGCGTCGTCACCTGCACCGCCATCACCGGCTCCAGCATGACGGACCCCGCTGCCTTTTGCGCCTGCGCAAAGGCGGCCCTGCCCGCCAGCTCGAATGCCAGTGTGGACGAATCGCGGTCATGGAAACTGCCGTCTTCCAGAACCACCAGCACATCCACCACCGGGTAGCCCGCCAGCACACCTGCGCGCGCCGCACGTCGGACGCCCTCTTCCACGCTGGGAATGAACTCCCGGGGGATGGCTCCACCAGTCACTTCATTTACAAAGCGCAGACCGTCACCCCGTGGCAACGGTTCGATGCGCAGCGCCACCTCGGCAAACTGCCCAGGCCCACCGGACTGCTTCTTGTGCACATAGCGCACGCGGGTTTCCCGGGTCACCGTTTCACGCAGCGCAACCTGAGGTTGCCCTGTATGCACCGAGACGCCAAAACGGCTGCGCAGCTTCTCCAGCGTGACTTCCAGCTGCAGCTCGCCCACGCCCGAAAGCAGGGTTTGCCCAGACTCGCTGTCCTGGCTCAGGCGCAGGCTGGGGTCTTCGTCCACCAAGGTATGCAGTCCCTTGGAAAAGCTGGCCTGGTCCTCGCGGGCCAGGGGCTCCACCGCCATCGTGATGACGGGCTCGGGTGCGTGAATCTCTTCCAGCACCAGCGGCTGCTCCGGATCACACAGGGTGTGGCCCGTCTTGCTGCCCTTGAGCCCGGCCACGGCCACAATGTCGCCGGCCATGGCGTGCGTCAGCTCCTCACGCTGGTTGGCGTGCATTTGCACCACGCGCGACAGGCGTTCCTTGTGGCCCGTGCTGCTGTTGAGCACCATGCTGCCGGCCTGCGCCTGCCCACGGTACACACGCAGGTAACTCAGCGCCCCATGCTCGTCATGGACCACCTTGAACACTAGCGCGGCGAAGCCGTCACCGTCACCCAGCGCCTGTGCGCGGTCTTCTGGCGCAGGCAGGTAGTCCACCACGGCGTCCAGCAAGGGCTCAACGCCCTTGTTCTTCAGCGCAGAGCCGGCAAAGACCGGCACAAACGCCTGCTTCAGGGTACCCAGGCGGATACACGCGCGCAGCTGTGCTTCTGACACGTCCTGGCCGTTCAAATACGCGGCCAGTACCGTGTCGTCTTGCTCCACCGCGGTGTCTACCAACGCGTCGTGGGCCACCTGCGCTGCCAACACCATGTGCTCGGGAATGGCATCACGCGTCAGCTCAGGCTGGCCGTGCCCATTGCGCGGCCAACGCAGCGCTTGCATGCTGACCAGGTCAATCACGCCTTCAAACTCGGCCTCTTGGCCCAAAGGCAGTTGCATGACCAAGGGCTTGGCTCCCAGGCGCTCCGCCATCATCGCCACAACCCGCGCAAAGTCCGCACCGGTGCGGTCCAGTTTGTTGATCAGGGCAATGCGCGGCACACCGTATTGGTCGGCCAAGCGCCAGTTGGTTTCGGTTTGTGGCTCCACGCCAGCAACACCGTCAAACACGACGACCGCGCCGTCGAGCACCCGCAAAGAGCGGTTCACTTCGATGTTGAAGTCGATGTGGCCCGGCGTGTCGATCAGGTTGATCTGGTGCGCACGCCACGCCACCGTGGTCGCCGCACTGTTGATGGTGATGCCGCGTGCCCGTTCCTGCGGGTCGTAGTCCATTGTGGTGGTGCCCAAATGGACTTCACCGGTGCGGTGGATGGCGCCCGTGACATAGAGGATGCGTTCACTGACGGTGGTCTTGCCAGCATCAACGTGCGCGATGATGCCGATGTTGCGAAGTTGTCGCTTGTTCATAGTCGTATTCCTAAAAGACAAAAACCCTGGTCCTTGTGTGTGTGAACCAGGGTTTTCTGGGGCGATTGCTTTGGCAATCTGCCCATTGAGAAAACCCCGAACTAGGGGCTCAAGTCTTGCGCTGAGGCGGTGGCACCAATGGACGAGCGCAAGCCCACCATCCACTGGTGTGAATGAATTGTGGCAATCAGCTTGTCAAAGGTACGCATAGGAAATACTCGCAAAAAACAAAAAACCCCGCACAGAAAACTGCCGGGGTTTTGGGGTTCAAAGACCGGCAAGACATATAGCCTTGCCGACAGAGCGGTAAGGCTAGGTGAGGATCAAATCTTTGATAGAGAACATGGGTGGATTATACGAAGTATGGAGATTTCTTGCTTGCCGCAAAAAAAAAGCTTGGCCAGGTGGCTGCCTGCGATGACGTCGAATCAGGGCCTTGCTTGAAGGGCGTGCAACAGGTGCGCAAGGTTGGATAGAGCGCCATCAGGGCGCTCTGCCCACTGGGCCTGCACAATCGCTCCATCGATAGCCAAAGCCACCGCCTGTGCGGTGAGCAAGCGGTTCTTCGATGGAGGAAGCAAGGCAGCAACTGCCGCCGTCATACCCTCTTTGTGCATCTGGGCAATGGCCACAACTTCGGGCTGGGCTCCCCCCAGCTCCACCACGCTGTTGATAAACGCGCAGCCCCGAAAACCCTCATCTTCCAACCACTCACGCAGCGCGGGGACCACTGCGCCCAGGCCCACGCATTGGGTTCCGTATCGGCGCAAGGCATCGGCAAACCAACCCATCCACTGTTCATGCCGGTAGGTGAGGAACGCCTGGATCAACTCGTTTTTGCTGGGGAAGTGGCGGTAGAAGGTCACCTTAGCCACGCCTGACTCTGCAATCACGCGGTCGATGCCCGTAGCCCGAATGCCATCGCTGTAGAAAAGCCTGTGCGCCGTCAGCAAGATGCGGTCACGGGCAGGCTGATCTTTCAATTCGGGAGTGGCAAATAGCGACATGCAGACATTGTAGACAAGTCTGTCTACATCCATTAATATTCGTATGTAGACAGATCTGTCTACAGACTACTCCGCCGCTTTAAAAAGGTCCCCATGGAAGCCCGTCCACCAGTCCCCCCATTTACCCTTGCAACCGCCATACAAAAGGTGCGGCTGGCGGAAGACGCCTGGAACTCGCGCGATCCAGCACGCGTGGTGCTGGCCTACAGCACCGACACACGCTGGCGCAACCGTGCCGAGTTTCCGGTTGGCAGAGAGGCAGCGCAGGCTCTGCTGGAGCGCAAATGGACGCGTGAACTGGACTACCGGTTGATCAAGGAGATATGGGCCCACGCCGACCACCGGATTGCAGTGCGCTTCGCGTACGAATGGCACGACGATGCAGGCCACTGGTTCCGCAGCTACGGCAATGAGAACTGGGAATTCAACGCGGACGGCTTGATGACCCATCGCCACGCAAGCATCAACGACCAGCCGATCCAAGCATCTGAGCGCAAATTCTTCTGGCCACTGGGGCGTCGCCCCGACGACCACCCGGGGCTGAGCAATCTCGGCCTGTAAGGTGTGATTCTTGCATTCACTTTTGACTTTCTAACCACTGCCACCCAGGAGCACCTATGAACCGCAACGACGTTACCGAAAAAATCATCACCGCCAAAGTCGCCAAAGGGCTGAAATGGGAGAGCGTCGCCAAGAAGGTGGGGCTAAGCAAAGAGTGGGTCACCGCGGGCTGCCTGGGCCAAATGACCTTCGATGAAAAGCAGGCCAAGGTTGTTGGCAAGATTTTTGGCCTGAGCGCCGAAGAGATCAAATGGCTGCAGGTGGTGCCCTACAAAGGCTCGCTGCCCACGGCAGTCCCTACCGACCCCCTGATCTACCGCTGGTACGAACTGGTCAACGTCTACGGCACCACCATTAAGGAACTGATTCACGAGGAATTTGGTGATGGCATCATGAGCGCGATCGACTTCAGCATGGACATCGTGCGCCAACCCGACCCCAAGGGGGACCGAGTCAACGTGGTGCTGTCGGGCAAGTTTCTTCCGTACAAGCAGTACTGAGCGCAGCGAGGGGGGTAATCTCATCCGCCCCCTCTTGATTGCACTGCAGTTTAGGAATAAGCTGCCCAGCGTTGGAAGGACATGCTGTGGCATGAAAGGCTCCTGCTGAGACCCGACACAGGGTTCCGTGTGGAGTTGGCAGTTGTGCGGAGGGAGGGCCGCCCAGACCATGTCTTCAACATCCCAGGTGTACGCCCCACCTGCTGAATCGGCGTTCTTGTCCACCATGTCTGCAGATCAGCGGCATGGGTGGTTGGCTGCCGCGACGATTGGTGTATCCCTGCTCGTCTTTCTCGCAGCGGCGCCTTTTGCACGGGTCGCGCTCACGCCAGTTCCGGCGTTCATTCCTCTGTACCAGTCAGCGGTCATTACCAATGACATCATTACCGCGGTGCTGCTGTTAGGGCATTACCGCTTCCTGCGCACACCAGCCCTGTTGGTCTTGGTGTGTGGCTATCTTTTTTGCGCCGTGATGGCGACTGCACATGCCCTCAGCTTTCCCGGCCTATTCGCACCGGGAGGCGTAGTGGGTGGAGGCGCTCAAACCACGGCGTGGCTGTACTTTCTGTGGCACGGTGGCTTTCCGATATTTGTTCTGGTCTACATCCGCCTCAAGGAAACCAAGCGGACTCCCTCAGTGGGGCCACCGCCACAGACGGCAACACCCTCTACGGTTGCGCTTCCTGTGCTGGCAACGCTGGCGTTGTGCGGGCTTCTGGTGTTTCTGACAACCATCGGGCATGACACCCTACCGGCCATCATGCGTGGCAATCGGGACGATCCGCGCAAGATTTTTGTTGCGGCTTGTACGTGGGCGCTGTCTTTACTGGCTCTGTTCAAAGTATGGCGCAGTAAAGAGCGCAGCGTGTTGGATCTGTGGTTGATCGTTTCGTTGACCGCTTGGCTCTGCGATATCGGCTTGGCCGCACTGCTCAATGGGGCGCGTTTTGACCTCGGGTTCTATGGAGGACGGGTCTACGGACTCTTGGCATCGTCCTTCGTCTTGATGGTGCTGTTGCTGGAAAACGGACGCTTGCACATGGAGCTCGCCCACGCCAATGCGCGCGAACAACGCAGAAACGAAGAGTTGGAGCGCGCACGCAATGCCGCCGATGCTGCGACCCAAGCCAAATCGGACTTTCTAGCCGCGATGAGCCACGAAATCCGTACACCGATGAACGGCGTCATCGGAATGGTCGAAGTGCTGGCGCGCTCCAGCCTCAAGGGCCACCAGGTCGACATGGTCGAGCTGATCCGAGAGTCCGCATTCTCGCTACTGACCATCATTGACGACATTTTGGACTTCTCGAAGATCGAGGCGGGCCATATGGCGATCGAAGCCCGATCGCTGTCTGTGACCGAGGTGGTGGAGAAGGTCTGCGTCATGCTGAACCGGCTGGCGGAGAAACAGAATGTCGAGCTCACGCTGTTCACGGACCCGGCGATTCCACACAGTGTGGAGGGCGATAGTCTGCGTTTACGCCAAGTGTTGATCAACCTGATCAACAACGCCGTCAAATTTTCAGGGGGGACCAGGCGCGTCGGCAAGGTTCTGGTGCGGGCCGTACTGATGCGCTTGGAGGCAGGCCATGCCCACATTGAATTTCAGGTCATTGACAACGGCATTGGCATGGATGAGGCGACTATCGCGCGCCTCTTCACCGCGTTTAGCCAAGCCGACGCGTCCACCACGCGGCGCTTTGGTGGCACCGGCCTGGGGTTGGCCATTTCCCAAAAGTTGGCGTCTCTGATGGGCGGCACCGTGAGCGTGCACAGTACGCCAGGTCAGGGCTCTCGCTTCGTTCTGCACATGCCCTTCAAGGTTCTGACTATCCCCGAGGACGAGCGCAAACCGCCGCCGTTGGTCGCAGGACTGGCGTGCTTGGTCGTTGAGGATGGAGGCGGAGGTGACATTGCCAGAGATTTACAGGCGTACCTGGTTGACGCTGAAGTTCGCACCCAATCGGTAGCAGACCTGCAGGGGCTGCGCATGATGGCCTCCTCACTGGAACCCGGCCTGTGGATCTGGATCATCAACGCCGGCTCCAACCAACCTCCATCGGTCGATATGCTGCGCGACATTGCAGCACTCAATCCATCCATCGATGCGCGCTTTGTCGTCATCGGGCGTGGCCCTGACCGTTACCCGCACCGCGTAGATGCAGACCGGGTCACGGTGGACGGGAACGTGCTCACACGCTCGGCCCTGCTGCGCTCCGTTGCCATTGCGGCGGGGCGGGCGCAAGAAGACGATGAAAGTGCTGATGTGGTCGAAAAACCCAGGCATGCGGCAGCGCTGCCCACCACACTCTCGCGTGAGGAAGCGCGCCGACTGGGACGGCTGATTCTGGTGGCGGAAGACAACGCCATGAACCAGAAAGTCATCATCCAGCAATTCGCGCTGCTGGGACTCACGGCAGATGTGACAGGCGATGGACTGCACGCGTTGCACCGCTGGCAGAGCGGCGACTACGCTTTGATACTGACCGACCTGCATATGCCGGGCATGGACGGCTATCAGCTCAGCGTGGCCATACGGGCTCAGGAAGCAAAGTTGGCGTTGGGTTCTGAGCAATCAGCGCGCATACCCATCATCGCCTTGAGCGCCAATGCCCTCAAAAGCGAAGCTGAAAACTGCCGCAATGCCGGTATGGACGACTTCCTGCGCAAGCCCGTGCCGTTGGCCGAGCTGGAGGCCATGCTGGAAAAATGGTTGCCCAAGGTGGCGACTGCAACGCTTGTCGCACCGACCGTGATCACGGAACAAACGCATGGTAGTCCGGTAGATGTCCGCGTACTGAGTGATCTGATCGGTGATGACCCACACGTCATCGCAGAATTCCTGCACGAGTTCCGACGCAGTGCCCAACGCAATCAGCAAGAGATCGTCCGAGCATTTGCATCCCAGAGCGACGCCGACATTGTTGCTGCCGCGCACCAATTGAAATCGGCCGCTCGATCGGTCGGTGCGCTGGCATTGGGGGCGCTGTGCGAAGAACTTGAAGCGGCAGCAGCGCGTCATGACAAGTCGAGCCTGCAGCCGTTGCACGATCGCTTGCTGGGCGAGATGCAGCAGGTCGACACCTATTTGGCGGGCGTCTTGTCGGGCGACCACCCAAGCCCTGCTGTCCGGAAAGACCTGGCGCCCCCTTAAAGTCGATTCGGAACACGATATGCGTATCCCCCTCGATCTGAAAGTGCTGGTGCTGGACGATGAGCCATTCATCCTCAAGGTGCTGGCCTATTTGTTGGCCAGAAAAGGCTTCCATGACGTGACCACCTGCGACAACGGGTCGGCCGCACTGGCGTTGGTAGACGAACACGCGGCACCGCAACTCATCTTTTGCGACATCAACATGCCTGGCATGGACGGCGTGGAGTTTGTCCGCCGTCTGGTGGAGCACGGCTACTCCGGCAGCTTGGTGCTCGTGAGTGGTGAGGATGAGCGCACCTTGCAATCCATGCGAAGACTCGTGCAAGCCCATCACATCGAAGTATTGGGTTGCCTGCAGAAACCGGTAACTCCCGCGAGCCTGGAAGTCATGATGGAAGCCTGGAGGATGCCCATTTCCGCACCGCGCAGCATTGCGGAAAAGACCTACCATGAAGATGCGTTGCGACAAGCCATCGCGACGAAGCAATTGGTCAACTACTACCAACCGAAGGTGGCCTTGTCCACGGGCAAAGTGGTGGGCGTGGAAGCGCTGGTACGTTGGCAACACCCCACGGACGGCCTGGTCTACCCGGATCAATTCATCGGCGTTGCTGAGGCATATGGCCTGATTGACGACCTGACCCATTTGGTTCTGGAGCAGGCCCTGCAAGACATGGCGGCGTGGAAGCACATGGGGCTGGAGCTCCAGGTGTCGGTGAATGTTTCTATGGACAACCTCAGCGCACTGGACTTTCCAGATATGGTTTCCGCAATGGCCGCATCGGCCGGCATTGCGCCCACTGCGCTCATCCTGGAAGTGACGGAAAGCCGGCTGATGCACGACTTGCGTGCTCCGTTAGAAATCTTGACCCGATTGCGGCTCAAGCGCTTTGGGCTATCCATCGACGATTTTGGTACTGGACATTCTTCTCTGACGCAACTGCGCGACCTGCCTTTTGACGAACTGAAGATTGACCGGAGCTTTGTACACGGGGCCCACGATACAGAAAACATTCGTGCGATCTTTAACGCCAGTGTCGGCTTGGCCAAGGAGCTGGGCATGAAGGTGGTGGCAGAGGGTGTGGAGGATGCGGACGATTGGGCCTTCTTGCGTTCCACTGCCTGCGATCTGGCACAGGGGTATCACATTTCTCGGCCCATCTCTGCCAGCGAGTTTGTACGGTGGGTCGACTCGTATCGACGCAGTTTGGGAAATGATACGTCTGCCCAGGCCCCGAAATTGTCCCGAGGCTAAGCCACAGGTTTGTGTTTTCTAAAGGCTTGCCAGATTGCCAGGTCGTATGAAATCTTAAGAAGACCGCATGCAATCAAAGGGGCAGACAGCATGCCTACCGCAAAGAGCGCGCCTCCGATGGTGGGGGCTGCAGCCGAAGCCAGGCTTTTGGGAACCAGGGTGAAGCTTGCGGCAGCGGCACGCTCACCGGGAGTCACTACGGCCATCACAAACGCGCTACGGGCGGGAACATCCATTTGGGACAGCAGTGATCGAACGATCAGCAACGCGAGAACAACATGCAAATTCGAAACGAAGGCGGCCGCAATCAGGCATACGCTGGCAGGGATGTGTGTGAACACCATGGTGTTCAGCAGTCCAACGCGTTTGGCCAGACGTGGTGCGGCCAGTTGAGATGCAGCAGAGCAAAGCCCGGACCAAAAGAAAAAATGCCCTGCAGACGCAACCGACATGCCGAAGCGCTGAAAGAGCCAAAGCGCCAACAGGGCGTTGACCACCAAACCACCCGCAAAAGAGTCCACAGAAAACAGCGTTGCCAGTCGAATCACGATTTTCCGGGAAGGCCCCAGTGGAATGGCCGGCTTGCGCTGCTCCATATGGGGTTTTGGCAAGCGCAGGTAAAGCATCCACACCATCAGGCCAACACATCCGTAAAGCACGAACATGCAGCGCAAGGCTCTCAGCGGGGATACGCCTAACCACGCGCTGAGCAATCCTGGTACGGCGGCCGCGAGCGCACCAAACGCGGAAAGCAGCGATCCCATCAAGCTGTAGCGCGCAAACAGCGCCGTGCGAGCATCACCATCGGCGGCCTCGGCGATGCGTGCATGCTCCAAAGGAAGAAAAAGACTCACGTCGCCAGAGCTCGGGTTCAGCGTCCCCACAAATGCAATCAGCATCAATGGCCAGAATGTGGAACTCAACGCAAACGCGAAGCCTGTTGCGCTCATCAATAGTGCAGCGCCCAATAGCAAACGCCCATGGTGGACGCGGTAGCCCCAGGCGCCAATGGCCACCGTGGCTAGCGCCGACCCAAGCAAGGTGGAGGTGGCAAGCACGCCCACCTCCCAAGTGCCCAGGCCCAAAGCCATCAGGTACGCCGGCAGCAACACCGCGACATAGCCATCCGCGAAGGCACGCAATGCACGGCCCACCAGCACGGGCATGACGCTGGGCTGTGTGTCATGCGGTAGCAGCCAATGTTTCATTGCACCCGGGACTTTAGCGCGGAGCCTCACACGGCGCCAGTGGCCAACCCAAACTCACCCTGGAATCCACAACTTGGGCAAGCCGCCCAGTGGCTTGAGCAGCCGGGCTACCGCGCCATCGCGCACCAACTGGGTGGCATGCGCGATGTCCGGCGCGAGGTAGCGGTCCACGTTGTGGGCAGGCACATCTTTGCGCAGCAGCGCGTGCACGGCTTCCAGCACGGGTGAGCTTTTCAGCGGACGCAAAAACTCGATGCCCTGCGCGGCGGCCAGTAGCTCGATGCCAAGGATGTGGGCGGTGTTGTGGATCATGCCCTGCAACCGGCGCGCGGCGAAGGTGGCCATGGACACATGGTCTTCCTGGTTGGCGCTGGTGGGCAAGCTGTCCACACTGGCGGGATGGGCCATGGATTTGTTTTCCGACGCCAACGCTGCAGCAGTCACGTGCGCAATCATGAAGCCGCTGTTGAGGCCCGCATCGGCCGTGAGGAACGGCGGCAGGCGCGACACACCGCTGTCGATCAGCATGGCAATGCGGCGCTCTGCAATGGCGCCCACCTCGGCGATGGCCAAGGCCATGCCATCCGCGGCCAAGGCGACTGGCTCTGCATGGAAGTTGCCACCGGAGATCATCGCTCCATCGTCGGGAAACACGAGCGGGTTGTCCGTTACGGCATTGGCCTCGATGAGCAACACGCGCGCGGCGTGGCGCAGTTGGTCCAGGCAGGCGCCTACCACCTGCGGCTGGCAACGCAGACAGTATGGGTCTTGCACGCGGTCATCGTTCTCGGCATGGCTGGCTCGGATGGGGCTGCCCTTGAGAAGTTCGCGGTAGTACTGCGCCACGTCGATCTGCCCGGGTTGGCCGCGCACGGCGTGAATGCGCGGGTCAAACGGGCCGTCGCTACCGCGGGCGGCGTCCAGCGTCAGCGCACCAATCAGCAGCGCGGCTTCCAGCACCGGCTCAAAGGCCAGCAGGCCGTGCAGCGCCAGCGCGGTCGATGTCTGCGTGCCATTGATGAGGGCCAGCCCCTCCTTGGCCTCCAGCTCCAGCGGCGCAATACCGGCGTGTTGCAGCGCCTGCAGTGCGGGCACGCGCACACCGTCCACCATCATGTCGCCCTCGCCCATCAGCGCCAACGTCATGTGGGACAGCGGCGCCAGATCGCCCGATGCCCCCACCGAGCCTTGCGCAGGAACAAAGGGCACCAGGCCCGCGTTGTGCACGGCCAGCAGCGTGTCTACCACCCGCTCGCGGCAACCAGAGTAACCACGTGCCAGGCTGGCGGCCTTGGTGGCCATCATCAGCCGCATGATGGGCGCGGCCAGTGGCTCGCCCACGCCTACGCTGTGGCTGCGGATCAGATTGCGCTGCAGCGTGGCCAGTTGGTCCTTGTCGATGCGCTTGTTGGCCAGCTTGCCAAAACCGGTGTTCACGCCGTACACGGGTGCGTCACCATCGGCCGCGGCCTTCACCAGCGCGTGCGACGCGCGCATGGCTACGCGGGCGGAGTCGGGCAGGCTCAATTGGCACACGCCGGCGTGGATCAGGCCCAGCTCGTCGAGCGTGATCTTGCCGGGGTTCAAAACGAGAGATGTCATGGAATGTGCTTTCTTGTTGTTGTGGATTATTTCGCCAGCATGGGCAAGTTCATGCCCTGTTCTTTGGCGCACTGCACGGCAATGTCGTAGCCCGCATCGGCGTGGCGCATCACACCGGTGCCGGGGTCGTTCCACAGCACGCGCTCCAGGCGCTTGGCGGCCGCATCGCTGCCATCGGCCACGATAACGACGCCGCTGTGCTGGCTATAGCCCATGCCCACGCCACCGCCGTGGTGCAGGCTGACCCAGGTGGCGCCACCAGCAGTGTTGAGCAACGCGTTGAGCAGCGGCCAGTCGCTCACGGCATCGCTGCCATCCTGCATGCTTTCGGTTTCACGGTTGGGCGATGCCACGCTGCCGCTGTCCAAGTGGTCACGGCCGATGACGATGGGCGCTTTCAGCTCGCCACTCTTCACCATTTCGTTGAAGGCCAGGCCGGCGCGGTGGCGCTCGCCCAGGCCGATCCAGCAGATGCGTGCGGGCAGGCCCTGGAAGGCGATGCGCTCGCCCGCCATGTCCAGCCAGCGGTGCAGCGCCTTGTCTTCGGGGAACAGCTCTTTCATCTTGGCGTCGGTCTTGCGGATGTCTTCGGGGTCGCCGCTCAGCGCCACCCAGCGGAATGGACCTTTGCCGCGGCAGAACAGCGGACGGACATAGGCGGGCACAAAGCCGGGGAAGTCGAACGCGTTCTGCACGCCCTGGTCCAGCGCCACCTGGCGGATGTTGTTGCCATAGTCCACCGTGGGCACGCCCATGGCCTGAAAGTCCAGCATGGCCTGCACGTGCACGGCGCAACTCTGGGCCGCGGCCTGGCGCAACGCGGCGTGCCGGTTGTCGTCCGTCTGTGCGGCGCGCCACTGCTCCACCGTCCAGCCGCTGGGGAGGTAGCCGTTCACCAGGTCGTGGGCCGAGGTCTGGTCGGTCACGATGTCGGGGCGAATGGCACCGTTCTTCACACGTTTCACCAACTCGGGCAATACGTCGGCCGCATTACCCAGTAGCGCAATGGACACGGCTTTCTTCGCGGCGCTGTACTTAGCCAGGCGCGCCAGTGCATCGTCCAAGTCGGTGGCCTGCTCGTCTACGTAACGGGTCTTGAGGCGGAAATCGATGCGGCTTTGCTGGCATTCGATGTTGAGCGACGAAGCGCCCGCAAAGCTGGCCGCCAGCGGCTGCGCACCGCCCATGCCGCCAAGCCCGGCGGTCAGTATCCAGCGACCGGCCAGGCTGCCACCGTAGTGCTGCTTGCCAGCTTCCACAAAGGTCTCATACGTGCCCTGCACAATGCCCTGGCTGCCGATGTAGATCCAGCTGCCGGCCGTCATCTGCCCGTACATCATCAGGCCCTTCTTATCCAGCTCGTGGAAATGCTCCCACGTCGCCCACTTGGGCACCAAGTTGGAGTTGGCAATCAGCACACGCGGCGCATCCGCGTGGCTGCGGAACACGCCCACGGGCTTGCCACTTTGCACCAGCAGGGTTTCGTCTTCGTTCAAGTTGCGCAGGCTTTCCAGGATGGCCTCGTAGCAGTCCCAGTTGCGCGCGGCCTTGCCAATGCCGCCGTACACCACCAGAGCGTCGGGGTTCTCGGCGACCTCGGGGTCCAGGTTGTTTTGCAACATGCGGTAGGCGGCTTCGATGAGCCAGTTTTTGCAATGCAGCACCGTGCCACGGGGCGCGCGCACGGGGTGGGCTTGGGCAGGTATTTTGGAAGTTGGCATGGTGGTTTCTTTCAGGGTCAACGTCAGATGGCGCAAAGTTTACTTGTCTAGACATGTCTATGCAACTACAATTTATTCATGCCCCAAGCTCCCTACACCCGTGTCAAAGATTTCCTGAAAGACGGCCTGGCCCAGGGCCAATGGACGCCCGGCACGCAAATGCCATCGGAATCCGAGCTGGTCAGCCAATTCCAGGTCAGCCGCATGACGGTGGGCCGTGCCATACGCGAGCTGCAGGCGGAAGGGCTGGTCACGCGCATTCAGGGGGTGGGCACCTTTGCGGCCCACTTGGCGCGCGTGTCGTCCACGCTCACCATCAAAGACTTGCACGAAGAAATCCTGGCCCGCGGCCACCAGCACCATGCGCGCGTGGTGCTGTCCCGCGCAGAGCCCACGGCTGATGGCCTGGCGCAGCAGCTGGGCCTGCCACGGGGGGCGCCGGTGTTCCACACGCTCATCGTGCATTACGAAAATGGCGTGCCCCTGCAGTGCGAAGACCGCTATGTGAACCCAGCCTGCGCGCCCGACTATCTGCAAACCGACTTCACCCAGACCACGCCCACACACTACTTGCTGGCGGTGGCCCCGCTGTGGGAAGCGCAGTACTCCATCGAGGCCGGCCCGCCCAGCGCGCACGAGGCCGAGCTGCTGGGCATTGCACCGCAAGACCCCTGCCTCATCGTCGTGCGCCGCACCATGAACCGCGACGTGCCCATCACCCTGGCGCGGCTGGTGCACCCCGGCACGCGCTACCAGATCCACGGGCAGTTCAAGCCATGACGCCGCAATTGGTCCAGGCCCAGGAATGCGCCCCCCAACCCTGGCGCAATGGCGGCGGGCAAACGCGTGAACTGCTGACCTGGCCTGCGGGGCCGAACGGGCAGCTGCGCATCAGCCGGGCCGACATCGATGCGGACGGCCCCTTTTCTGCCTTCCCCGGTGTACAGCGTTGGTTTGCGGTGCTGCAGGGAGCGGGCGTGGCGCTGCAGCTGGGTAGCGAACGCCGGTTGCATGCGGGCGACGCACCGCTGTGCTTTGACGGTGCCGATGCACCCGCCTGCCGCCTGCTGGACGGCCCCACGCAAGACCTGAACCTGATGGTGCGCACTGGCAAAGGCTTGATGCAAGCGGCACGGCCGGGCCAGGCGTGGTCCGCCACGTTTGCCGCCTGCGGCCTCTACACCTGCCAAGCCGGGCGGTGGAGCGATGGCACACAGACGCTGCGCCTGGCCGCCCACACGCTGCTGTGGCACGCCACGCCGCGCAGCGCAACTTGGCAGTTTTTGGTCGACGACAGCACCCAAGCCCTGTGC
Source organism: Rhodoferax sp. ZS1R25 (assembly GCF_056521335.1). Taxonomy (NCBI): domain Bacteria; kingdom Pseudomonadati; phylum Pseudomonadota; class Betaproteobacteria; order Burkholderiales; family Comamonadaceae; genus Rhodoferax; species Rhodoferax sp. ZS1R25. The sequence continues at coordinate 1,985,412 of NZ_JBWMAZ010000001.1, read as the reverse complement.
GCCTACTGGCTGGGCTTTTCACCCGACAGTGCCACCATTGGAGGACACGCATGACCGCCCTCACCCTTTGGCGCAACGCCAACCTGGCCACCCTGCATGGCAACACCCCCTGGGGGTGGATCGCGGACGGCGCGCTGCTCACACAAAGTGATCGCATCGTCTGGGCCGGCGCTGCAGCGGCCCTGCCCGCAGCACAGGCCAAACTGGTGGAAGACGAATACGACCTGGGCGGCGCTCTGCTGACACCTGGCCTGGTGGACTGCCACACGCACCTGGTCTACGGTGGTCAGCGCGCGGCCGAGTTTGAGTTGCGTCTGCAAGGCGCCAGCTACGAAGAGATTGCGCGTGCGGGCGGCGGCATACGCTCCACCGTGGCGGCCACCCGCGCCGCGAGTGACGAGGAACTGTTGACAAGCGCCATGCGCCGCGCACAAGGCCTGATGGCCGAAGGCGTGACCACGCTGGAAATCAAATCAGGCTACGGACTGAGCGAATGGGATGAAGCCCGCTGCCTGCGCGTGGCGCGCGCGCTGGACGATGCGCTGCCGCTGAGCGTGCGCACCACCTACCTGGGTGCGCACGCCGTACCACCCGAGTTCGCGGGCCGCACCGACGACTATGTAGACGCCGTCTGCGCCTGGATGCCTGCGCTGCAGGCCGAGGGCCTGGTGGACGCGGTGGACGCGTTTTGCGAAAACATTGGCTTTACGCCCGCACAGACGCGGCGCGTATTTGAAGCCGCACGCGCGCTGGGTTTGCCGGTCAAGCTGCATGCCGAGCAGCTCAGCGACCAGAGTGGTGCGGCGCTGGCGGCCGAGTTTGGGGCGCTGTCGTGTGACCATCTGGAGCACCTCAGCGAGTCCGGCATACGCGCCATGCAAGCCGCAGACACCGTGGCTGTACTGCTGCCGGGCGCGTATTATTTTTTGCGCGATACCAAGCTCCCACCCATAGAAGCCTTGCGCGTGCACCGCGTGCCCATGGCCATCGCCACCGACCACAACCCAGGCACCTCGCCCGGCCTGTCGCTGCTGCTGATGCTCAGCATGGCCTGCACGCTGTTCCGCCTGACGCCCGAAGAGGCACTGCGCGGCGCCACGGTGCACGGCGCACGCGCGCTGGGCCTGCACGACCGCGGCACGCTGACCGCCGGCCAACGCGCGGATTTCTGCGTGTGGGACCTGGAACACCCCAACGAGCTGGCCTACTGGTTTGGCCACAACCCTTGCCGCCGCACCGTCGTGGGCGGACTGGAGCGCACGCTATGACCCATCCCGTGTTGACCTTGACGCCCGGCAGCACCCCGCTCTTAGTGAGCTTTCCGCATGTGGGCACCGAGATTCCGTCTGACCTGCAAGCCCGCATGGTGCCGCGCGCGCTGGCCACCGAAGACACCGACTGGCACCTGGAGCCACTCTACAGCTTTGTGCGTAGCCTGGGCGCGGGCACCATCGTGCCGCGCTACGCCCGCTATGTGGTGGACCTGAACCGCCCGCCCGAGAACGCTCCCATGTACCCCGGCGTGAACAACACCGAACTGTGCCCCTCCCGCTTTTTCAGCGGCGACCCGCTGTATCTGGAAGGCCAGGCGCCCGATGAGGCTGAGGTAGCGCAACGCCGCGATACCTACTGGCGCCCGTACCACGACGCCCTGCAGGCCGAGCTGCAGCGCCTGCGCGCCGTGCACGGCCACGCCGTGCTGTTCGATGCGCACAGCATCCGCTCTGTGCTGCCCTGGTTGTTTGACGGACAGCTGCCAGACCTGAACCTTGGCACCGTAAATGGCAGCAGCGCCTCGCCCGCATTGCGCGAGGCGCTATCAAAAGTATTGCAAAGCCAGTGCCACTTCAGCCAGGTGGTGGACGGCCGCTTCAAAGGCGGCCATATCACCCGCCACTACGGCCGCCCGGCCGAGAACGTGCACGCCATCCAGCTGGAGATGTGCTGGCGCTGCTACATGGCCGAGGAGCCGCCTTACGCGATTGACCCGGCACGTGCAGCAGTCGTGCTGCCCGTGCTGCGGGCGCTGGTGCAGACGATGGTGAACTGGGGGTCCGCATGAGCGAAGCTTTGCTGTGGGCACCGCAGGCCTGGATAAACGGTTCTAGCAAAAGCGGCCGCTGGGAACAGAACGTGTGTCTGACCGTGGACGCGCAAGGCCACTGGGCCGACATCACGCCCAACATCCACACGCCGCCCGCCCACGCCACCGTGCTGCCCGGCCCCGTGCTGCCGGGCATGGTCAACGCACACAGCCACGCGTTTCAACGCGCGTTTGCCGGCCTGGCCGAACGGCGCGAATCGGCAGCGGATGATTTCTGGTCCTGGCGCGACCGCATGTACGGCGTGGCGCTGCGCATCACGCCTGCGCAGCTGCGTGCGGTGGCGGCGCAGCTGTACGTAGAGCTGCTGCAGGGCGGCTACACGCAGGTGTGCGAATTCCACTACCTGCACCACCAGCCCGACGGGCTGCCCTACGCGGACGAAGCCACCATGGCCTGGGCCGTGGCCGACGCGGCCGCCGACGCAGGCCTGGGCCTGACGCTGCTGCCCGTGCTGTACGAGCGCGCAGGCTTTTCCCAGCCCACGCTGCGGCCGGACCAGCGCCGCTTTGCAGGCACACCGGATTTCATTTCCCGGCTGCAGACCACGGTGCGGGCCCGTGGCCGGCCGCTGGTGAATGCGGGTGTGGCCATCCATTCGCTGCGCGCAGCCTCGGCTGAATCCATCGACGCCTTGCTCGCCCAAGTGGGCGATGCGGACATACCCATCCACATCCATGTGGCGGAGCAGATGCAGGAGGTGCGCGATTGCCTGACCAGCACCGGCCAGCGACCCATTGCATGGCTCGGTCACCGCTGGCGCATGGACGCCCGCTGGCAGCTGGTGCATGCCACGCACACCGAGCAGGCCGAGATTGACGCGGTGGCGCGCAGCGGCGCGGGCATCGTCATCTGCCCCAGCACCGAGGGCAACCTGGGCGACGGCATTGCCGATCTGCCTGCGTGGCTGAACGCCGGCGTGCCCATGGCGCTGGGGTCAGACAGCCATGTGAGCCGCCAGTGGGCCGAAGAGCTGCGCTGGCTGGAGTACGGCCAGCGCCTGCGCCTGCAGCAACGCAATGTAGCCGCCGCGCCCACGCAACAACCCGCCACGGCCGCTCGCCTCTTCGATGCGGCCTTGCACGCCGGCGGCCCGGCCGCGGGTCAGGCGCTGTGGGGCCTCACGCGCGGCGCGCGTGCCGATGCACTGGTGCTGGATGTACAGACGCCGGGTCTGCTCGGCATACCCACCAGCCACCGGCTGGATGCGCTGCTGTTTGCCACCAATGCAGCCGCACTCAGCGAGGTCTGGGTGGCGGGCCGCAAGGTCGTGCATGGCGGGCGCCATGTCGAGCAGGACCGCATCGCCGGGGACTTTGAGGCCACGATGCAGTCGCTCTGGGGAATATAAGAAAAATCAGCCCCTAGCCCCCGTATCCATTGCGCCAGCAGCTCCTCTTTTAATAGCAGGCCGCACATGCCCAGAATTTTTCTCTCATGCCAGCCAGCGGACGTTCTGCAAGACCTCAGAGAAGAAGGCGCGCAAAGTCCCGGGACTCATTTTGTACGGGTCGAAGTCTGCACTGCTGGAGTACTTTAAAAACAGCTGTCGACTCTCTTGGGTCGCGGCAATCAACCCCATGGACCAGCCCCCGAACTGACGTACAACAATCTCTGAAAAATCCAGCACCGCGGGATCTTTGTGACGGCGGTCCTTCAATATCCGGTGGTACAGCGCATTGACCGCTAGGCGATCACCTTCAAGCTGCTGCAGGAAAATCCCGTTGGACAAACAGAGCGCCCCGGTAATTCCCGCGACCTGGTTATTGCGTGCGGAACTTTGCAAAATGTCCTTCACATCTCCAGGCCCCAGGATGTTTGCAGATCGACTTGCGTACGTCAGTTGCACTAGCATGGTGACCTTACCTTTGAATGTTTTCCGAATGAGCTAGCCAAGGAACATGAGGTTACAAGGCTTCCAATAGCTTGGTGGATCTCACGGATATTCAACGGCAAGGAGGAGTGGTTACTGGGCAACCTTGCCGGGAAGCGATAAATCGCCCGACGCCACCTTGAACACATCCACCACGCACAGCAACGGGTTGTGTACGCTGGCGTTAACGCGCAGCGCGGCGGTCACGCCATCAAAATTCGCTGTGTTGACCGCACCGATATCGTCAAATGGAACGCGGACCTCTACCGTGCCTCCTTTGAAAGTGGGGCTCCAACCGGGACTGTCGATCAGGATCGGGAGGCCTGGCCAAGTCTTTGGTAGCGTGGGCTTGGTACCGTCCGGAATATCCACAACCTTGAGCGCGCCTTTGCCGCAGGCTTCATCCGGTTGAAGTACGACCCAATGCGAATGCCACACACCGCCGTCATTCTTGGTGTCACCATCGCCGTTTTCATCGAAGAGCGGCGTGTCGTCAAAGTCAGGGTGTGAGGTCAGTGCGAAGGCCAAGATGCCCGCTTTGGCCTCAAATCCGACCATGGACGGATCCAGGCTGGTGGGCCAAACATAGGAGAACACGCTGCTGCCTGCCAGCTTGCCGGTCTTGGTCGGTTTGTTGGTGCCAGCTTTTCCTGAAACGTGCATGTGAAACACCGCCGTGTTGCCTTGCGTGGTGATCTTGGTGTGCACGATGTCGTAAGGCGGTTTCACCGCCTTGGCGACTTGGCTCTGAATGCCTCCGGTGTGGTGTTGACCATCGTGGGCCAGCGCGAGTTGGCTCAATCCAACGCAGGTCAAGGCGCTTGCCAGTTGCTGGAGACGAGAGAGTTTGTTCATCGAAATACCCTTTGGAAATAGGCCGGTGCGAATCTGCACAGAGAGAATTTTGTGGCCTTGGTCTGTATGATTGGTATCAAATAAACCATAAAACATACCAATTCATCCAAATGACGCTATCTTCGCCCCTGGCTTTGGACCGGCTGTCTTCATTGCTTGAAGGCTTTCAGGTGTCGGCACGGCTGTTCCATACGGGCGCCCTGTGCGGCGTCACAAGCTTCGATGCACAAACCGGCAGGGGTTTTTTGCATGTGCTTCGCAGGGGAAGCATGGCGGTGACCCACCGTCCTGGTGGGGGTGCCGTACAGCGCATTGAGGTGAATGCGCCGACGCTGCTTTTCTACCCTCAGCCCTTGGCACATCAGTTCCACAACGCGCCCGAGGACGGCTCGGACTTCACATGTGCCTCGGTCCACTTTGAAGGTGGAGCCCATCATCCGCTGGCGCGCGCGTTGCCTGCCGTGATCGTGCTGCCGCTGGCTGAAGTGACCAGCCTGGCCGGCACCTTGGATTTACTGTTCCTGGAAGCTGACAACGTGAGGTGCGGCCACAGATTGATCGTCGATCGCTTGTTTGAAATCGTCTTGCTCCAGCTGCTGCGGTGGTTGCTCGACCATGGTGACGAAGGTGGCGTCTCCATCGGCTTGGTATCTGGCTTGGCCGACCCTCAGCTAGCCCGTGCGCTCACTGCCATGCATGACAGTCCAAAGCGTCCATGGTCTTTGGAAGGGCTCGCAGCCCAGGCCCAAATGTCGCGCAGTGCTTTCGCCAGCCGGTTTAAAAAAGTGGTGGGGGTCGCACCGGCGGAGTATCTGATTGATTGGCGGATGACGCTGGCCAAGAAGCAATTGAAACAAGGCCTGTCCGTGAAACTGATAGCGCTGGAATTGGGCTACGCAAACGCATCAGCACTCTCTCGTGTTTTTTCGCAGCGCACCGGTATGTCCCCCCGCGACTGGCTGGCCCAGAGCCGCACCGCTACCTGAATGCATGGCACCACTACCCCAGCGTCTTGACAACCCAAGCCGCCAACAGAACGGCCCCCATTCCCAGCTGCACCCACCAGGCAGCCTTGCTGGCCTGTGCAAAGCCTGAGACCAAACGGGCTTTGCTGCGTGCAAATGCACCTAAGCCCAGCACAAAAACAAACGCGATCACCCAGGCAACCCAGGCCACGCCAACGCCCATGCAGCCAAAACTCTCGCACTGCAGACGCCAGATACCCATGGCCGCCGCCAGCAGCGCGAGCACCGCGATCCCATACACACTGACAAGTGCTTTAGCCATGCCACCAGCCTAACGCAAAAGTAGGTAGGCACCCGCAAACTGCACCCAAAACACATGCCAGTTCAACCGCTAAGGCGCGGACGCGTTTTCACATAATTCCTCATGATCTCGCCAACCCACGCATCCGCCATCTCTGCCGCCAACCAGCACGCCTTTACCGCGCCACCGGCAGAGAGCAATGCATCAGCCTTCCATGAAAACCTGCGACTCGCCACGGATGCGGCGAACCAGCCTGACGACACACGAGAGCGGTTTCGCATCACCGGTCCGGTCCACCAAGGCAAGCTGGTGGCGGAGTACCAGATGCCGGATGCGCTGGTCCAAGAAATGGCCACGCGGGAGCAGGAAGAAAAGCGGCGCGAAGACATCAATTTTCGCTACGCTTATGAGCACCAGTACAAGCCTGTAGGGCAGGTGCTGGTCAATGGGAAGTTGTTTGCCGAGGTGGACGAGAGCGGTGGCTATGGGCTTGCCCACAGCCTGCGGGGCCTGAACCCCAACGACGTGAGCCCCGAGGCACGCGTGGAAGAAATAGCGCGTGTACTGAAAGGCAAGGGCCAGGTGGAAATCAAATACGCTAACTTTGTGCCGGGCTTTGGCGGTTGGAGCGGACCGTCCGCTCCGGAATCCGCACTCCCTGCCTTCACCGCACGCAGCCGCCAGGACCTCATGCAAGAGGCCATGGACACGATGTCACGCCTGAAGTCGGCATCTGCAGCGCCGGTACCCCACACCGCCCAGCCTTAGGCTTTTCAAGCAAAATCGGCCTCTAGCCCTCGTATTTATTGCGCAAGCAGCTTCTCTTTTGATAGCAAATCGCGGTCCCAATAGGGGGGACTGCCGATGGCGGATTTGAGGTGGTCGATGAACAGCTGCGCCTTCGCAGCGTGCGAGCGCCCCTTCAGCCGCACGGCGTGGATGGCGCTCACGGACTTGGCGCCGCTGGCATCGTCGGGCGGGAACAGCTGCACCAGCGCGCCGCTGGCCAGCTGGTCATAGACCAGCCAACTGGCCAGGTGCACGACGCCCAACCCTGCCACGCCGGCCTGCAACAACGACGCCGTGTCGTCTGACTTGAACCGCCCTTTCACCGCCAGCGCGTTGCCGTGGTTCACCCCGGCAAACGACCACCAGCCCGTGGGCACGCGCGCCGATGACACGGTCAGGCAGCTGTGCTGCAACAAGTCTTCTGGCACTGCAGGGCGACCGTGGCGACGCAGGTAGTCCGGGCTGGCGCAGGCCAGGCGGCGGATCGGCGCCAACCGCGTGGCCACCAGGTCGCTGTCGGGCAGCGCGCCGATGCGGATGGCCACATCGGCGCGCTGGGTGCTCAGGTCCACCCACTGGTCGCTCAAGTGCAGGTCCAAATCAATCGCGGGGTACTTCGCCAAAAAGCTGGTGATGACGGGCGTGACGTGCTGGCGCCCGAATGCGGCGGGCACAGTCACCGTGAGCAGGCCCTTGGGTTCGGCCTGCGCGTCCAGCAGGGCTGCGCGCGCGTCTTCCAGCTCGGCCGCAATGTCGGTGGCGCGTGGCAAAAACAGCTCGCCCGCATCGGTCAGCAGCAGCCGGCGTGAGCTGCGCTGGAACAGGCGCACACCCAGCGACGCCTCCAGCGTGTCGATCTGCCGGGAGACGGACGACACCGCCACGCCGCGTGCCTTGGCCGTGGCGGAAAAGGTGCCGTACTGGGCCACATCAATGAATGCCTGCAGGTTTTCGATCATGGTGGGTTGGGTAGTTAGTTTGCGTTTTTTGCAATCTTCAATTGCGTATCGCATGATTGTTGCGAATAAAGCTCAAAAGCACAATCGCTCTCGTCATCAACCCTACGAGAGCCAACATGTTCAAGTTCTATTACCACCCCTCCCCCAACCCGGCCAAGGTCGCCCTGCTGCTGGAAGAGTTGGGTCTGCCCTACGAGATGGTGCCGGTCGACGTGCGCAAGGGCGAGCAGCACCTGCCCGCCTACCTGGCCATCAACCCCAACGGCAAGACGCCAGCCTTGGTCGATGGCGATGCCACCGTGTTCGACAGCAACGCCATCCTGCTGTACCTGGCGGTCAAGACTGGCAAGTTTTTGCCGGTGAACCAGCCTGCGGTGCGTGCGCAGATGTATTCGTGGCTGATGTTCATTGCCACGGGCATTGGCCCCTTCTCGGGCCAGGCCGTGCACTTCGAACACTTTGCGCCCGAGCCCAAGGCCTACGCCCAGCAGCGCTACAGCTTTGAAGCCTGGCGCCACTGGAAGCTCATCAACACCCACCTGGCCGAGCGCACCACCATGGTGGGCGATGACTACACCATCGTCGACATGGCGCTGTGGGGTTGGGCACGCGCGGTGCCCATGGTGCTGGGCACCGACGCCTGGGAGCAGTTGCCCCACGTGAAGCGCTTTCTGGACCACATCAACCAACGTCCCGCCGCGCAGCGCGCCGAGGCACTGGCCGAACGCCATGCCTTCAAGACGTCCATGGACCAGGTCGCCATGGACGCCATGTACCCCCACGCCCGGTGATGCGCAGCAGCACCAATTCATCCACCCTTGTTCAACCCTTCCACTTTTTCACTCTTATGAAAACACACCGCATCCCCACTTCCCTGCGCCGCCTTCTGCTGTCCACGCTGTTGGCCAGCACCACCGCCTTTGCCGGCGGCAACATCACCTTCAGCACCGAACAGGCCTACCCTGAAGGTGTAGCCTGGTCCGCCGCGCAAAAGGTCTTCTTTGTCAGCTCGGTGCACCAGGGCGTTGTCGGCAAGGTCACGCTGGACGGGCGCTACACACCCTTCATCCTTGACGAAAAACTCATTTCCAGCGCTGGCCTGCACCTGGACACGGCGCGCAACCTGCTGTGGGTCGCCATTGGTGACCTGGGCGCCTCGGTGCGCAGCAAGCCCGAGAACCAGGGCAAGCTGGCCGCCATCGCCGCTTACGACGTGACCACGGGTGAGCGCCGCGCGTACCATGACCTGGGCGCGCTCATCGAGGGCGGGCACTTTGCCAACGACATCACCACCGACCCGCAAGGCAACGTGTACGTGACGGACAGCTTTGCACCCGTGATCTACCGCATCGACCCCAAGGGCACGGCCAGCGTGTTTGCCAAGAGTGACATGTTCAAGGGCGAAGGCTTCAACCTCAATGGCTTGGTCTACCACCCCGATGGCTACCTGCTGGTGGGCAAGTACAACAGCGGCGAGCTGTTTCGCATCAGCACCAAAGACCCGTCCAACATCCGCCGCGTGAAGCTGAACGACACCCTGGTCGGCGCCGACGGCCTGCTGCTGCGCGGGCGTGACCGCATCACCGTGGTGCAAAACGCGGGCAAGGACCGGGTGCTCGATGTGGTGTCGCACGACGGCTGGGAAACCGCCACACTGCAAGCCGCCAAGCCCAGCGCGCAGTCCTTCCCCACGGCAGCGGCCGTGGTCGGCAAAGACCTGTATGTGCTGAACGCGCGGCTGGACACCTTGTTCTCGGCGGATGCGCCCAAGGTGAGTGAGTTCTTGCTGCAGAAGTTCTGATCGGAGAGAGCGGCCCCTATCGGGGTCGCTGCGCCAGCCCGGGCTCAGTCCGCGCTGGCGCCCGTGAAGGCCGCGGTCTTTCGAAAAACAATTTCCCCGGTCGCGACGAGAACGACCCGAATTTCCCGCCCATACGGAATGGTGACGCTCTTGGCCGCGACCACCGTCGCCAGCCCCCGGTCATGCACCAGCACGTTGTTGGAGCCCGCCGGGGGCAGCAGCGGCCCCACCATGATGTCCGAACTCTCGATTCGATAATTCGATCTTTCCATTCAAACCTCCTCGCCAGCCCAATTTTTGGGGGAAGTTGATGGTGTGCAGCTTGTGTGACCCGGCCGTGTCAATCACACGCCAAAGCGCACAAACAAGTTGATGGAAAACCCAGCTTGATAGGGGCCGCCTACCAGAGGCCCCCCAGGGCTGCCCCAAGCACGGTATTCGCTGGGGAAACAGCCAGCACTGGGGAAAACCTCACGATTGCTGCATTGCAACAAAGCAAGTAGTCTGTCCCTGTGTTGTCGGGTCGTCACCATTTCTTTGCATGAACTTAGGAGTACACACCATGGGTAAAAAGACGGAAAAGTTGCAGCGCGTTGTCAAAAAATTGGCCAACCGGTATGGCGCCGGTGACGCGGATGTTTTGCGCCTGGCATCGGAGTTGAAAGTGCTGGAGTCATTGGAGTCACCGCGCACTGAGCGGCGCTCTTACAAGACCTCCGACTTCAAGTTCCAAACGCCGGCCAAGCAATTGTTCTTTAGCGCTGACGAACCCACCAGCCACTAGACCGCGCAGAGGTGGTCTTCTCCAGGCCCCCTATTTGCGGCGGCGTACCGCCGCGCCCACCAAGCCCAACCCCATCAGCAGCATGGCGTAAGACTCTGGCTCTGGCACCGCACTGATGTTGTCCAGCCCCACCATATTGGCGGCGCCGGTCAGGTCGAACGAGCGCGCGGTGCCATTGAAATTCAGCGTTACGGATTTCCAGACGCTGTAGTCAGCGTCGGTGGCGGTGAGGTTGAAGCTGCCCAGCAATGTGCCCGATCCATTCAGCCCGGAATACACCTGAATGGCACCCGCCACGGCTACCGGGCTGGAATAGAAGAACGAAAGCCCCTGGTCCACGCCAGACGCCACGTTCATATACGCATGCGTGTTGACCGCCCCATCCAGCTGAACCAAGCCCACGCCCAGAGGCGACGGTGCCTGGGCGTAGTAGTCACCGTTGGGCAAGTTGCCCAGGCCATCGTTGTTGGATAAGCCCAGTACATTGGTAAACGTGACGCCCAGGGGTGAATAGAGGCTGTCTACCGCAGTGCCGTACTCCCAACTCTTTTCAAAATCCACCAGAAAAGAGGTGCCTGCAAACGCGGGGACAGAGGCGGCCAAGGCCACGGCTGCAATGAATGACTTCATGAAACACCATCCTGAGAAGAGTTGAATGCTCCCCATTCTTCACAGGCGTGTTTCAGCGCCGTGACACGGTTCAGGCGATTTCAGCCGCAGTGGCAGAGAAAGACAGCGTGTAGACGCCACTGAAGGCGCCCGCTTGCGCACCGCGCTGCACGAGCGCGTCCGCACACAACGACGAGGCGGCCAAGGCTTTGAGTGTGTCCAGGTCATAGCCAACCACCACCAAAACCCAATCCGCAAAACGGTCGCCACCGCGGATTTTTTGCTCTGTGGTCTGGGGCATGGCCGGCGCCTCGTGGCGCAGCAGGTGCCCACCCACACAGCCTGGCTGGTCCACCAAGGTGTCGATGGTGGTCTTCAGCGACGTGCGCAGGGTATCGTCAGACCCAGACGCAGGGGATAGACGAATAACCAGCGCGTGGCGCGCCACGTTGCCGCCCCGGGATTCGAGCACATGGCACTGGCTGCGCACCATGTTGCGGTGGTGCGGCATCATTTGTGTGGACCAGGGCGAAGGCGCATTCAGGTGTGCCAGATACGTGGCCGACGACAGCGTCGCGTGCGCGTCCAGCTCGTACATCTGAAACACGCCCTCGCCACCATCGGCTCTGCTCCAGCGCGTGGCGCGCGCAAAGCCGGGGATGGCCAGCCGCTCGCGAAAGTGTTCGTGCGAATGCCAGTCTTGAAACTCGGCGTTCATCTCGGGCGCCATGTCCCACCACATTGCCAATGCCGCGTGTCCCAGTAGTGCCATGTAATTCCTCTCAAGCCTTGCCCAACGGGGGCCTGCCAAACATACCAGAGGCGTTGCTGATGGGCCCCAACTCGGCTGCCGCCGCCAAGAGTGCGGGCGCCAGCGCGTACATGCGCTCCTTGGTCAACCGAATGCGGGGGCCGGCAATGCTGATCACGCCAATGGCCTCCTTGCGCCGCATGACCGGGGCAGCAATGGCCGTCATGCCAGGGGCAAACACCTCGTCAATCATGGCGTAACCACGCACGCGCGCCGCGTGCAAAAAGCCCAGCAATGCCTTCACCGTGGTGGGCGCGTTGGGGCCATAGGCGTCGGGTGTTCCAAAGCCTTGCTTGCTGACCAGCTCCAGCGCACGCTCGTCGCTCATGGTCAGCAGCCATGCATGGCCGGATGCAGTGCAAGACAGGTGGGCCAGCATGCCCATATCGGGGTCGTAGCGCAGCCCCTTGCGCATGCCCTGCGCTTTGGCCACCCAGGTGAGCCGGTCGTCGTCCACGATGGACAGCCGCACCAGCTCGCCGGACGCCGTGGCCAGCCGCTCCAGCAGCGGCTCGGCCACATCCACAATGCCAGCGCCACTCAAATATCCCAAGCCCAAGGACACGATCTTGGTGGTCAGCAGGTAGTCGCCCTGCGGGCGCACCTGGCGCACGTAGCCGCGGCCCACCATCTCGGTCAGCAGGCGGTGACAGGCGCTCAGGGGAATGTTCAGCTCTGAGGCCAACAGCGCCAGCGGCAGCCCGGCGGGGTGGGCTGCCAAATGCTCCAGTATCGATAGGCCGCGGTCCAGCGCAGTGCTCACGTTCCATTTCCTTTTTTGTATCGCGATATCAGTTTCCAATTCAGAAACTGTTTCTTTGTCTGCTTCAAGAATACAGGCTGGAACAACCAGGAGACATCACCATGCGCAAACTCTTTCTCTTCAGCCTGGCGGCACTTGGCCTGGCCATGGGCGCCACTGCCCAAGCCCAGGATATTCAGGAACGCACCATCAAGTTCGGCCACCTGAACAACCCGGACCACCCGGTCAGCCTGGGTGTGAAGCGCTTTGCCGAACTGGTGGCAACCAAGAGCGGGGGCAAGCTGAAGGTGCAAGAGTTCCCCTCGTCCCAGTTGGGCAACGAGATGCAGCAGCAGTCCGCCTTGCAAGGCGGTGTGCAGGAGATGACCGCACCCGCCACCACCTCGCTGGCGGGCATCGTCAAAGAGTTTGGGCTGGTGGACTTCCCGTTTTCCATCAGCAGCTATGCCCAGGCCGATGCGTTGCTGGACGGCCCGCTGGGCCTGGCCCTGCTGGCCAAGTTGCCCGAGCGCGGACTGGTGGGCCTGGGCTACTGGGACTTGGGGTTTCGCAACGTGACCAATAGCAAACGCGCCATCACCAAGCCCGAAGATTTGGAAGGCCTGAAACTGCGCGTGATCCCCAACCCCGTGTTCCTGGAGACCTTCAAGGCCTTCAAGGCCAACCCTGTGCCCCTGCCTTTTGCCGAGCTGTACGGTGCACTGGAAGCCAAGGCGGTGGACGGCCAGGAGAACCCCTTTGCCGTGATCCTGTCGAACAAGTTCTATGAAGTGAACAAGTTCGTCAGCGCCACCAACCATGTGTACGCGGCCAACATCATCTTGGTGAGCAAGCGCTTCTGGGACAAACTGTCCGTCACCGAGCAGAAGATCTTGTCTGACGCGGCCGTGGAGGCCCGCACCTACCAGCGCCAGGCCAGCCGCGCCGCCGCGCAGTCCGCCGTGAAGGAACTGCAAGCCAAAGGCATGCAATACAACGAAGTGGCCCCTGCCGAGCAGGCCCGCATGCGCAGCATCGCCAAGCCATTGACCGACAAGTTCGCTGCCAGCTACGACCCCGCCATCGTCAAGCTCTACAACGACGAGCTGGCCAAGACCGCCAAGTAAGCAGGAAGACCCGCCCATGAAAATCCTTGTCCTGCACGGCCCCAACCTGAATCTGTTTGGTCGGCGTGAACCCCATATCTACGGCACCACCACGTTGCCTGAAATCAACACCATGCTTGCGACGCTGGCCGCAGAACTGGGTGTGACGCTGGAAACCATCCAGTCCAACCACGAGGGCGCGCTGATCGACTTTCTGCACACCCACATTGACACGGCCAGCGGTGCCATCCTGAACCCCGCAGGCCTTACGCAGCACGGTGTGCCACTGCATGACGCGATCAAGGCCATGCCGTTCCCTGTGCTGGAGGTGCACATGTCCAACATCGCCGCCCGCGAGCCCTGGCGCAGCCACTCCATCATCTCGCCCGCAGTGAAAGGCACGCTGCAAGGACTGGGGCCTATGTCCTACCTGTTGGCCTTGCGTGGACTGGCAGAGCTGGCGCGCGCGTCAAAGTAATCGCCTTTTCGGGGCAGGCGGTCACACACAGGCCGCAGGCCCGACAGGCTTCCGGGTGCACCACGTGCACCTGTTTCCAGCCATGCACAAAGCCTTTCACCTTGCCCTTAAGGGTCAATGTGGCGCGCTGGTCTTTGGGCAAGATGCCCATGGTGAACACGTCGACGGGGCAAACGTCCACACACGGCCCCTTGCCCTCGCAGCGATTCGGGTCGACCACGGGGATCAAAAAGCCCGCGGGGTGTTTGAAGTGGGTGGCGTTGCCACGGGGGGGTGGGCTGTGTTTTTTCATGGTGCCGCCATGGTGCCCACGCACCGGCGCGCCTGGGTGGCACGCGGGTATCGGTTTGTTGCACTTTATTTCTGCAACGCTGCCTCGAAATGCTCCAGCTCTTCGTCCAGCGTGCCCCGGCTGCGGAAATGCCGGTTGGCCTTGCCGTACCAGTATTCGGCGTCTTCCAGGTCACCTTCCTGGATGTGCAGGATGCCGTGCAACCAGGCAGCCAACTCCGAGTCGTCTTCCTGCACCAGGTTGTGCGCCTCGCGCCAACGGCCCGCCCGAAGGTGCGCTAGAACGTCGTGAAGCAGGGGCATGGAGAACTCCTTCAGAGGGCTGCAGTGGTTTCTTCAAGCTGCGGCAATGTGGCTGAGCAAACTGTCAAAGCTGCCGTACAGCGCATCGCCGCGCAGCAGCCGGCTGCCATTGTCATCCGTCACGATCAGCGTTGGCACGCCTTGCGCGCCAAAGCGTTGCATCAGCCCTTGCGCTGTATGGACGCGCGCCGCGTTGGCGGTCAACAACTCTGCGTCGCCCGCAATCAGGCGGTCGGCTGCGGCAGTCAACCCTGTGTCGCGCAGCAGCGTCTCCACCGTGGGCACGGCGCAGGTGTCCAACCCCTGCACGTAGCGGGCTTCCTGCAAGACCTTCAAGGCTTCCAGTTCACGCGCAGGTTCCGTCAGCGCCACGGCGGTCAACGCCAGCGTGCTGGCGGCTGAATCAAAGCGGCTGCCGGGCCGCCCCAGTACCTGCGTGCGGTAGTCCTCCGTAAAGCGCTGGCCGGTGAGCTTGGCAATGCGCAGGTCGTTGGACCATGCGTACTCCGCAAACGCTGCATCCATGGTGCGCCCGCCACCGGAAAACAGGCCCGTGGGCGCCAGTTCCAGTTGAATGGTGGCGTGCTGGCCCAGCGTTTGGATGGCGGGCGAAGCCCCGTAGCACCAGCCACACAGCGGGTCAAATAAGTAAGTCACTGTCGTTGTCATGGTGCAGGGTCCTTCACAGTGCCATCACTTTTGCGGGTTGGTGAACATGGGGTTGCCGCTGGCAGTCTTGGTGACTTCCTCTTGCAAGATATCCCAGTGCTCCACAATTTTGCCGTTAGCCAAGCGGAAGATATCCACGCCAATCATGGCTTTGGGGCCAATGCCGGAGTAGCGGCCGTGCACCATGACCAAGTCGCCTTCCGCCACTACCATGCCGGGCTCGTACTTGAAGTCTGGCCCGAAATTGCTCACAAAGCCCTTCAAAACAGCAGAGCCGTTCGGCACCATGGGGTTGTGTTGGATGTAGTCGGGTGACCAGTATTTGTCGAGGACCGACGCGTCGCGCGAGATGAACAGGCCTTTCATGCCAGCCACCACGATTTCTTTGTTGGTCTGGGCAAAGGCGCTGGCAGAGAAGAGCGCAACAAGAGATGCTGCGACGAAGAGAGTTTTAACGGGTTTCATGGGAGCTCCTTGGGTTACGGTTGATGGAATCACTTACCACTTCATTTCGCCTGTGTTGACCTTGGCGCCAATGTCCAGCGACAGGGCTCCTTCGGTCAATGCGGGGTAGGCCTGTTTCATCGCAGGAATCAGCGCTGCGCTGGTCTTGTTGGCGGCCAGGTTTTTCTCAAAGGTCTGCAAGTAGTCCTTGGTGAAGGTGATGGTGCTGGCGTCGACCTTGGTGCCGGCCTTCATGTGGCCAGGGACCACCAGCTCGGGTTTCAGGGCAATCATTTCATCCAGCTGAGCCACCCAGGCCGCGCGCTCGGCTGCGGTTTGGGTATCGGCCGTCCACACATGCATGTTGCCAAACACACCGATGTTGCCAACGATGGCTTTGATGGATGGGATCCAGGCGTAAGGGCGGTGTGCCAACAGGCCTTGCGTGCCGCGGATCTCAATCGTCTGGCCTTCCAGCGTCAGCGTGTTGCCTTCCAGTGCGCGCGGCACCACGGGCTTGCGTGGTGCATTGGCGCCCATCTTGGGGCCCCAGAACGCGACCTTGCCTGCCAGCTTGGGGGCCAGCTTGCTCAGCACAGCGGATGTGGTCACCACGTCCGCGTTGGGGAAGAATTCTTTCAGCGTTTCCACGCCAAAGTAGTAGTCAGGGTCGG
Organism: Rhodoferax sp. ZS1R25; assembly: GCF_056521335.1. Taxonomy (NCBI): domain Bacteria; kingdom Pseudomonadati; phylum Pseudomonadota; class Betaproteobacteria; order Burkholderiales; family Comamonadaceae; genus Rhodoferax; species Rhodoferax sp. ZS1R25. Next base: position 1,968,856 of record NZ_JBWMAZ010000001.1, on the reverse strand, counting down.
CCTGGCTCACGTAGATGGTGGTGAGCTGCTTGCCGCTGTCCAGCACATTGGCCGCAATGCGCAAGGCGTCAGCGCGGGTGAAGCCGGCGTCAATCACGATGGCTTCTTTTTCGCCCACTACCAAGGTGGAGTTGACATTGAAGCTATTGCCGTCGGCGTTGTAGACCTTGACGATGAGCGGCTGGGCGGCCTGGGCGCCGGTGAAAGCGATGGCGAGGGATGCGGCGAGTAGGGTCGTGCGGATCATGTTGAATTCCTGAAGGTTGAGGGACGCTTTGAGGACCACTCTTCGGCGTTGGAATGAACTTTAGTTTCAATATCCGAACAGATAAACCCGATAATTCGCCCATTACTGTTTCATATCTTGATCAAATCATGGACCGACTGACCGCCATGCAGGTGTTTGTAGAGGTGGCCCACAGTGGCAGCTTCAGCGCCACAGCCGACAAACTGGACATGTCGCGTGCGATGGTCACGCGCTATGTGGGCGAGCTGGAGCAGTGGCTGGGCGCGCGCCTGTTACAGCGCACCACGCGCAGCGTCACGCTCACCGATGCGGGTGAAAACTGCCTGCGCCGCAGCCAGCAAATGCTGGCGCTGATGGAAAACGTCGAAGAAGAAACCCACAGCCACGACGGCACCTTGCGCGGCCAGCTGCGCATCACCTGCAGCATGTCGTTGGCCTATGCGCAAATAGCGGCGGCAGTGACGGACTTTTTGGAGCTGTACCCGCAACTCAAGGTCGACCTCAATGCCAGCGAGGGCGCGCTGAACCTGGTGGAGGCGCGCATTGACCTGGCCATTCGCATCAGTGCGGAGCCCGACCCCATGCTGATCGGTCGTGTGCTGGCACCGTGCACGTCCGTGCTGGTGGCGTCACCCGATTACTTGCGCGCGCAGGGAAAGCCGAAGCTGCCGGCCGACCTGGCCGCGCACCGCTGCCTGAGCTATGCCAACTTTGGCAAAAGCGTGTGGAAGCTGCAGCGCGGAGACGAGCACGCGGAGGTGCGCGTGGGCAGCTACTTCAGCGCGAATGAGGCCACGGCTTTGCTACGTGCGGCGCTGGCGGGCGGCGGTGTGGCCCTTCAGCCCACGTACCTGGCCAACCCGCATCTGCGCGACGGCAGCCTGCAGGCGGTGTTGCCAGACTGGAAATTGCCCGACATGGCCATCTACGCGCTGTACCCCTCGCGCAAGCACTTGTCACCCGCGGTGCGCGCGTTTCTGGACTTTCTGGTGGAGCGGTTTGCCAAGGTGCCTTGGTAGGCCTGCTCATCCCACCGCGGTTCCGGCAGCCACGTGGTCTTGCAATCCCTGCAGCAGGGCATCAAACGTCACCTTGCAGCGCGGGTTGTTGCGCAGGTCTTCGTGCATGGTGATCCAGGTGTCCAGGCTGAACAGCAAGCGTTCGGGCAGCAGATGCACCAGCTGAGGGTCGCGCGCCGCAAGGGCCAACTGACAAATGCCAATGCCACTGCCGGCGCGTATCAATGCCAGCTGCGCGATGTCGCTGTCTGTGCGAATGGCGAAGGCCTCCCGCTGCCACATGGGAAACCCTTTACGTGCAGCGCGCACAAACGGTGTTTCCTCGTCAAAGCCGATGAGCGCGTGCTGCGCCAGATCCGCCAATGACGTGGGGGTGCCGCGCTTGCGCAGGTATTTTTTGTGCGCATGCAAACCCAGGTGCACCTGGCCCACGCGCCGGGCAATCAGCAGCTCCTGCTTGGGCTGCGTCATGCGGATGGCGATATCGGCCTCACGCTTGAGCAGGTCCTGCACGCGGTTGGTCAGCACCAGTTCCACCTTCAGGTCGGGGTGTTCGCTCTGCAGTCTGGCCAATATGGGCGGCAACACCTCCACCCCAACCACCTCGCTGGCGGTCACCCGCACCGTACCCTGAACGCCCGCACCCTGCCCTTCCGCGGCACGCCTCAAGGCAGCGGCGGAACTGCTCATAGTCTCGGCAAATGTCTGCAATGCCAAAGCGGCCTCGGTGGGCAACAGCCCCAGCTGGGACCTGGTGAACAGCGTGACGCCCAGCGACCTTTCCAGCGCTGCAATGTGCCGCCCCACCGTGGGTTGGGCCACCCCCATGGCGCGGGCAGCGCCCGAGAGGGACCCTTCTTTCAACACGCTCAGGTACGAGCGGTAGAGCTCCCAGCCCATGTCGCCTGCAGTGTGGTTAGTCATACATAAATGTATAGCGTCTATGACATGTTGGTCAATTGCTTAATAACCTGCGTGCTTTCACACTCCATCCATCGCAACATTTTTTCAAGGAGTATTCAGATGCAAAGCAAGACAGCATTGGTATTGGGCGCCACCGGCGGCATTGGGGGTGAAGTGGCCCGGCAACTGCGTGACGCAGGCTGGACGGTGCGCGCACTGCGCCGCGGTGGCGCACTGGCCACAGAGCAACGCGACGGCATGGAATGGGTGCGCGGTGACGCCATGCACCGCGAAGATGTGGTGGCCGCAGCCCAAGGCTGCTCGGTCATCGTGCACGCGGTGAACCCGCCAGGCTACCAACGCTGGGCCGAGCTGGTGCTGCCCATGATCGACAACACCATTGCCGCCGCGCAGTCCCAGGGTGCCACCATCGTGCTGCCCGGCACGGTGTACAACTTTGGCCCCAATGCGTTCCCCCTGCTGCGGGAAGACTCGCCCCAAGACCCCTTGACCCGCAAGGGCGCCGTGCGGGTGGAGATGGAACACCGCCTGCGCGTGGCCAGTAGCCAGGGCTGCAGCGTCATCGTGGTGCGGGCTGGCGATTTTTTTGGCCCCAAGGTGGGCAACAACTGGTTCTCGCAAGGCTTGGTCAAACCCGGCCAGGCCGTGAAGACGATCAGCCTGCCTGGCACACCCGGTGTGGGCCACCAGTGGTCTTACCTACCCGATGTGGCGCGCACCATGGTCGAACTGCTGCAACGCCGCACCACGCTGGAACCGTTCGCAGCGTTCCATATGGCGGGCCACTGGGATGCCGATGGCACACACATGGCGGAGGCCATCCGCCGCGTGGTGGTGCGCCATGGTGGCGCCAAGCCCGTGCTGCGCGCCCTGCCCTGGTGGCTGATGACCCTGGCCTCGCCCTTCGTCACCACGCTGCGTGAAATGCGCGAGATGCGGTATTTGTGGAAAACGCCCTTGGTCATGGGGAATGAAAAGCTGTTGGCCGTGCTCGGGCACGAACCCCACACGCCCCTGGACCAAGCGGTGCAAGCGACGCTGGACGGCATGGGCTGCCTCACTGGCACGGCAGAAGCAGCCCGCTGGCAAAGCGTATAAAAGCAGATCGCTGTCACAAATCGGGTTCGCCAAACGTCTACACCTGTATGAACGACACCACCGCCACTTTCCACCGCCTGCGCCCCCGTCTGCAAGGCATTGCCTACCGCATGCTGGGTTCGTTGGCCGAGGCGGAGGATGTTGTACAGGACGCGTGGCTGCGTTGGCACGAGGCAGACACGGACAACCTGGACAGCAGCGAGGCCTGGTTGGTGTCCGTCACCACCCGCCTGGCCATTGACCGACTGCGGACGGCCAAGATCCAGCGCGCGCACTATGTGGGCACCTGGTTGCCCGAACCCTTGATGTCGGATTCGCCCGTCTCGCCCGAGCAACTGCTGGAGCGGGTGGACGATGTGTCGGTGGCGTTTATGACGCTGCTGGAGCGCCTGGCGCCCGAGGCCCGCGCGGCATATTTGTTGCGCGAAGTGTTTGATGCCGACTACGGCGAAGTGGCCGAGGCACTGGGCAAGACCGAACCCGCCTGCCGCCAGCTGGTGCACCGCGCCAAGGCACAGCTGCAGGACCAGCGCCCGCGCTACACGGTGGCACGCGAGACCCAGCTGCGGTTGCTGCGCGGTTTTGCCGATGCAGCGGCGTGCGGCAATTTTCATGAACTCAAGGGCATGCTGGCCGATGACGCACAGCTGATTGGTGACGGCGGCGGCAAGGTGCCCAGCTTTGGCGTGCCCCTGGTGGGCGGGCCGCGCATTGCGCAGCTGTACCTGGCCACCTCTCTGCGTTTTCCGGGGGCGGTGCGGTTTGAGGTGGTGGTACTGAATGGCCAGTGGGGGCTGCTACGCTTTATTGATGGCGTGCTGGAATCCGCGCAGTCGCTGGAGACCGATGGCACGCGCATCGTGCGCATCCACTCCCAACGCAACCCCGACAAGCTGGCCCGCATTGCCGCCACGCTGGGCCGCGACTTTGCTGTCACAAACGTGCCACCCCAAACGTCTTGAGTTTGTACATTTCGTACAGCAACCAAGGCAACGCACAATGAACCAACCCCGTCTCCCCTGGACCACACTCGCTCCCAAGTCTTACCAAGCCATGGCTGGCGTCAGCGCCAGTATTTCCCAGTCTTCGCTGGGCCCGGTACTGATTGAACTGGTGCAAACGCGTGTATCGCAAATCAATGGCTGCGCCTTCTGCCTGGACATGCATGTGCGCGACCTGCGCAAAGCCGGCGAGAACTGGCAGCGCATCAACAGCTTGCCCACCTGGCGCGAGACAGGCCTCTACAGCCCACGCGAACGTGCGGCGCTGAACTGGGCCGAAACCCTGACCCAACTGGCAGGCGACACCAGCAGCCGCGATGCAGAGTTTGACGAACTGAAAGGCCAGTTCAGCGACCAGGAAATCGTGGAGCTGACATGGGCGATTGCGCAGATCAATACATGGAACCGAATGGCCATTGGCATGCACATGCCGGTGCTGGAAAAAGCCATCGATTGAGCATTTGTTTTTTTTCGCAGCCGCACTTTTCGGACCGCGCAAATATTGAGGACAATAGAGGCCTGTTCAAGTTCTTGAACAGATAACAAAACAGGAAAAGAAATCAAATGGCAACTGCAAAAAAAGCGGCCCCTAAAGCTGCAGCGACAAAGAACAAAACTACAGCTCCTGCGCAAGCAAAGAAGACTGTGGTGAAGGCTCCCGCCAAGAAGGCGCCCGTCTCCAAGACTGCCAAGGCCATTGAAAAGCTGACCGCGAACATTGCCAAGCTGACCGAACGCAAGAACAAGCTGGGCGCTGAAATCAATGCCCTGCGTGACCAACGCACTGCGTTGAAAGCAGCTCCCGTTGCGGCCGCTCCTGCTGCTCCCAAGGCAAAGGCCAAGCCTGCTGCCAAAGCCGCTGCACCTGCGAAAAAAGCAAAGCCTGCTGCAAAGAAGTAAGGCACTTCGGCGACCACGTCGCCAAGTAGAAAAGGCCCCATCGGGGCCTTTTTTTATGTCAAATCGGCTTCCAGCCCCCGTAGATATTGCGCTAGCAGCTACGTTTTCTATAGCAACCTTGAACTACGCCTGGTAGCCATACAGCCAGGGTACATCCAGCACATGCTGCCCCAGCAGCTTGAGCGACAGGTCTCGGCCCAAGCGCAGCGGGCCACGCAAGTGGAAAATCTCACCGTTGCGGATGGCGCGTGCTTGCACCCGCGCGTTGCGGCGCCAGCGCGTTTGGGCGTAGTGCGCCAGCGCGGCAGGCACATCGGCTGAATGGGCCTGCAAAGACATCACTAGCTGCTGCGCATCCTCTATCGCCATACCCGCGCCCTGGGCCATATAGGGGCGCATGGGGTGGGCCGCGTCGCCCAGCAGCGCAATGCGGCCTTGTGCCTGCTGCGCAGCACTGGTCATGGGTGGGCGGTCGTACAGCGGCCACAGGCGCCAGTCGTCAATCGCGTGGATCAGGTCCAGCAGCGGTGCCTGGGCATTGGCCAGGCGCGCGCGCAGCTCGGCGGCGTTGGCGCTATGGTCCCACGATGTCGGGTCACCCTCGGTCTGGCCTTGCACGATGGCCACGACGTTGAGCCACGCGCCTCCACGCACCGGGTACTGCACTACATGGAACTTCGGCCCCAACCAGGCCGTGACGGCCCGGCTGCGCAGCGCTGCGGGCAAGCCGTCTTGCCGCACCATGGCCCGAAACGCCAGGTGCCCGGTAGACCGCGGCGGCGCCTGCGGCAGCAGGTGCTGACGCACCTGGCTCCACAGGCCATCGGCCCCCACCAGCAGCGGTGTGGTCAGCAGGTGGCCCTGCGCCGTGTGCAGCTGCACGCCTTGCGCATCTTCTTCAAGGCGGGTGATTGCCGTGGCCAGCTGCAGCGACACGCCGTAGGCCTGCACGGCCTGCAACAGCACGCCATGCAGGTCGGCCCGCGCCAGCGTGGCATAGGCCGCACCGTACTGCGCCAGAGCCTGCGCGCCCAATGGCAACATGCCCAAGGTTTTCGCAGTCAGCGCGTTGCGCACTTCCAGCTGCGTAGGAAAAGCCGCCACGCTGCGCAGCACGTCGCTGAGGCCCCAGCCCTCCAGCACCTTCACCACGTTGGGCCCTAGCTGAATACCGGCCCCGACCTCGCCAAAGGCGTGGGCCTGCTCCACCAGCCGCACGCCCATGCCGGCCCGCGCCGCAGCCAGGGCAGTTGCCATGCCGCCGATGCCTCCGCCCACAATCACCATTGCTTGTTCCATACCCGCCATTCTCCCCCGCCCCGGGGCCTCCTAGTTTGACCTTGCGCAGCTACACTGACCACGACTGCCCAACCACTGCACCTCCACCATGACCGCCAGCACCGACTTTGAACTGTTGTTTGAATCCGCCCCCATCTCTCTCTGGCTGGAGGACTACAGCGCCCTCAAGACCCTGTTTGCGCAATGGCGTGCCGACGGCATCACCGATCTGGGTGCCTACCTGCGCCAGAATCCCCTGAATGCTGCCCAGTGTTCGCAGTGCTACCGGGTGCTGCAGGTGAACCGGCAAACCCTGCGCCTGTATGGCGCGGCCAGCCAGCAGGAGCTGGTGGCGCGCCTGCCCGATGTGTTCCGCGGCGATATGTTTGAACACATGGTGACCGAGCTGGTGCACCTGTGGAAGGGCGAACTGGAATTCTCCAGCCAGGGTGTGAACTACACACTGGACGGGCGCCGCATGGATGTGCAAATCCATGTGCGCGTACTCGAAGGCCATGAGGACACCTGGGACCGCGTGATGGTGTCCCTGCAAGAAGTGACTGCGCACACCCTGGCACGGCAAAAGCTGGAACAAAGCGAGCAGCACGCACGCAATCTGTTTGACCTGTCGCCCGTATCGCTGTGGGCGGAAGACTTCAGCGGTGTGAAGCGGCTGATGGACGACGTGCGGCATTCGGGCATCAAGGATTTCCGCGTATTCCTGAGCGTGCACGCCGAATTTGTGACCCGCTGCATGGAGCAGATCCGGGTGCTGGACGTGAACCAACACACGCTGCACATGTTCGCCGCCACCGACCGCACCGACCTGCTCGGCAAGCTGGACCTGGTGTTCAGGGATGAGATGAGCGATTCGTTTGCCGACCAGTTGCTGGACCTGTGGAATGGCAAGACCATGCAGACGCGCGAGGTGGTGAACTACTCGCTGAGTGGCGAACCGATCAACATCCACATGCAGTTTGCGGTGATGCCGGGGCATGAGGCCGACTGGGACCTGGTGCTGGTATCGCTGGTGGACATCACCGCACGCAAAAAAGCGGAGGCCTACCTGGAATACCTGGGGAAGCACGACGCGCTAACGCGCCTGCGCAACCGGGCCTTCTATGTCGAAGAACTCAACCGCATCTCGCGCAAGGGACCGTGGCCACTCAGCATCGTTGCCATGGACCTGAACGGCCTGAAAGCCGTGAACGACAACCAGGGCCACGCCGCGGGCGACGCCATGCTGCGCCGCGCGGGCGAGGTGCTGGCCAAGGCGGCGGGCGACCAGCAGCCACTGTGTGTGGCGCGCATTGGTGGTGACGAGTTTGTGGCCCTGATGCCGGGCAGCGACGAGCGTGCGGCCAACGGGTTGAAGGAACGCATCGAATCCATGCTGGAACTCAACAACCAGTTCTACCCTGGCCAGAAGCTCAGCCTGGCGGTGGGCATCGCGTCCTGCCATAGTGCGGCCGCGGTGGAAGCCACCATCCACGCCGCGGACCAGGCCATGTTTGAAGCGAAGAAGCGCTTTTACGACGAATCGTCATTGGAACGCCGCCGCATCTAGTGCACGCCGCGGTGCGCCTTGCCATGGCTGCCATGCACGTGGCCCACGGATGCCGCGGCCGGTGTTGCCGCTCCTTCTGACAGCCCTTGCAGGATGCCGCAATGCGCTGCATCCTGCACACCCTGGCACTGGGCGCGCAGGGCCTTGAGCTGTTTCTCCAGTTGGCGCAACTCACGCACACGCTGGGCCACGTGGCCGATGTGCGCATCCAGCAGCGCATTCACCTGCACGCAGTTGTCTTCAGGCGCATCCTGAAACGCCAGCAACGCGCGAATCTCTTGCAGCGTCATGTCCAGGCTGCGGCAGTGGCGCACGAACTGCAGGCGCTGCGCATGGTGGGCTTCGTACACGCGGTAGTTGGCATCGGTGCGCACCGGCGCGGGCAGCAGGCCCTCGCGCTCGTAGTAGCGTATGGTTTCCACCGGGGTACCGGTGGTGCTGGCCAGTTCACCGATTTTCATGGGATGCGTCCTTCCAAAACCTTGTTGCAGTATAGGGCTTGACTCTGAAGTGGCTTCAGGGTTTCCAATGCTGGCATCGACGAGGAAACCTTATGAGCCAACACTGCTGCGAACACGACACTCCCGCCATTGAAACTCTGCACAATCCTGCGCGCTACCGCCGCATTCTGTGGATAGCCCTGCTGATCAACGCCGCCATGTTTGGCGTGGAGATGGCAGCCGGCTGGCGCGCGGGCTCGCTGTCGCTGCTGGCCGATGCGATTGACTTTGCGGGCGATGCGCTGAACTACGGCGTGTCGCTGGCCGTGCTGTCGGCCGCGCTGGCCTGGCGCGCACGCGCAGCTGTGGTCAAGGCCGTATGCATGATGGGCTTTGGCCTGTTGGTGTTGGGCAAGGCGATCTGGAGCGTCTGGCAAGGCGGTGTGCCCGATGCCACCACCATGGGCGTGGTGGGTTTTCTGGCACTGGCCGCCAACGTGGCCGTGGCCTGGATGCTCTACGCCTTCCGCGAGGGCGACGCCAACATGCGCAGCGTGTGGCTGTGTTCGCGCAACGATGCGATTGGCAACATTGCCGTGATGCTGGCCGCCGTTGGTGTGGTGAGCACCGGCAGTCGCTGGCCCGACCTGCTGGTGGCCGCCGGCATGGCCGCCCTGGCTTTGCAAGGCGGCTGGCAAGTGATGCGGCAAGCGCGGGGTGAGCTGGCGCAGCCAGGCCATGGTGGTGACCATGGCCACCATGGGCACAGCCACTAGGCCAGGCTTTAGTTCGCCACCGTAAACCGCTTCTGGATGTGCTTCGGAGCTTCGATCTCATCGACGATCGCCACGGCCATGTCCTGCACCGAGATGCTGCCAGGTCCGCCACCCTCTGCCCATAGTGGCGCATCGGCGCCCAGACGGTATTTGCCGGTACGCACACCGGGGTTCAGCAGCATGGCGGGGGACAGGAATGTCCAGTCCAGCGTGGTTTCTTTCTGGATCAGGTTCAGCGCGTCGCGTGCCGCGCCTGCGGCTACCTTGTATTCGGCGGGGAACTCGGGGGTGTCCACCAACTGCACGCCGGGCGCCACAAACAGGCTGCCGGCGCCGCCCACCATCAAGAAGCGTTTCACGCCGGACAGCTTCACGCCCGCAAAGATGGCGTGCGTGGCTTGCAAAAAGATTTCTGCAATTTTGGGTTCGGTCCAGCCTGGGTTGTAGGCGCTGATGACGGCGTCGTGGCCCGCAGCGGCCTTGGCCACTTGGGCCGCGTCCAGTGCGTCGGCGGCCACCACGGTCAGACCGGTTTGGGCGGCCACTTTGCCGGGGTTACGGGCCAGCACGGTGACCTGGTGGCCGCGGCTCAGCAGTTCTGCCAATACGGGGGTGCCCACAAAGCCGGTGGCGCCAATCAGAGCGATTTTCATAACAAAACTCCTGTGAATGAAAGAAACCGATAGTGTGATTACTTCACCCAACGCTGAATAGGCGGTAAATTTCGCTTTGACTGTGAAGTAAAACTAATCAATCAAAGAGAATCCATGGACCAACTCAAACGCATGGCGGTGTTTGCCGAGGTGGTGTCTGCCGGCAGCCTGAGTGGCGCGGCGCGCCAACTGGGTATGACGCCGTCAGCCGTGAGCCAGCACCTGCGCCAGCTCGAGGACGCGCTGGGCCTGGCGCTGCTGCACCGCTCCACGCGCAAACTCACCCTGACTGAGGCAGGCGCGCGCTATGTAGAGGGCTGTCGGGCCATGGTGGCTGCGGCGCGCTCGGCGGACCAGGCACTGGAGCTGCACCGGGATGAGCCCGAAGGCGAGCTGCGCATTGCGGCCCCCATCGGCTTTGGCAGCCTGCTGGCCACAGCGCTGGCGCCCTTGCGCAGCCACCCCAAACTCAGTCTGCACCTGCTGATGGATGACGCGCTGGTGGATGTAATCGCAGAGCGCGTGGACATTGCGGTGCGCGTGGCCAACCTGCCGGACTCCAGCCTGGTGGCACGCAAACTGGGCACGCTGCGGGCGCAGCTGTGTGCATCGCCTGCCTACCTGGCAGCGCGCGGCTGGCCCCAGCAACCGGCAGACCTGGCGCGGCACGACTGGCTGGGGGGACGCCCGCAGGGGCCTGCGCAAGAGACATTGCAGTTGCACACGACCGATGGCCAGGTCGCCACGGTGCCGGTGACTTCCAGGGCATCTGCAACCCAGGTCACCGCCCTGCACTCACTGTGTGTGGCGGGCTGGGGCATCAGCATTGTGCTGAGTGACGACGACCGCCGCGCGTTGGCCGATGGGCGACTGGTACCCGTGCTACCGGATTGGAGCCCGCCCGACTACGACGTGTACGCCATCACCGTGCGCCGCGGAGAGCAACCGGCCAAGGTGCGCCATGCGCTGGATCTGCTGGCCAGCCATTTCGCCACCCTGACCATTTAGCGCCACTCAGCCCTGGCAGGCCTCTGTCCAATCGCCCGTGAGGGTGAGCACTTGGTGGGCCTGCAGGTCTGCCTGCGACAAGCCGGCCGACACCGTGAATGCGCCCGCCTCCGCCACCCAGGATTTGCGCGCTGCATCAAAAAATGCCAGTGAACGCATGCCCAGCACCACGCGCACCATGGCACTGGCCCCGGGCTCCAGGTGCACTTTGCCAAAGCCTTTGAGTTCACGCACGGGCCGCTCCACGCTGGCGGCTTGGTCTGCCACATAGACCTGTGCCACGGCGGTGCCGGCCCGCTTGCCGGTATTGCGCACCACCACTTCCACCACCACGCTGCCGCCCGGCGCCACCGTGTCGGCGGACTGGCGCAGCGCGGTCACTTCAAACTGCGTGTAGGTCAGCCCATGGCCAAACGGAAACTGCGGCGTGATGCCCTTGCGCTCATAGTGGCGGTACCCGATGAACACGCCTTCGTCGTAGCGCACGTGGCCGTCCACACCGGGGTACTGCAGCGGCTGGCCCAGCGCGGGCGAGTCTTGCACGCGCACCGGCCAGGTTTGTGGCAGGCGGCCACCGGGTTCGGCCTGGCCCAGCAGCACGTCAGCAATCGCATTGCCGCACTCTTGCCCGGGGTACCAGGCTTGCAGCACGCTGCCCACTTGGTCTATCCACGGCAACTCGACCGGCGAGCCGGTTTGCAACACCACCACGGTGCGCGGATTGGCCGCGGCGACGCGCGCGATCAATTCGTTCTGGCGGTGCGGCAATTCCATGCTGGTGCGGTCCAGGCCTTCGTTGTCCCACTCAGCATTCAGGCCGGCAAACACCACGGCCACATCAGCGGCACTGGCAGCGGCCACGGCGGCTTCGATGTCTGCATCGCCCAGCACACGGTGGGCCCCAAAGCGCAAGGCGTTGATGTCCAGGTGTTCGGGTGCAGCGGTGCTGAACTCTAGCGTCATGTTGCACACCTCACCGGCCTGCAGCGTGCGCGCATGCCGCACCTCGCTGCAGCCAAAGGTGAAATAGGTTTCGCCGCGGGACCATTGGGTCCAGGCGTCTACCGCCAACACGCCGTTGATAAAGGCGCGGCTCACGCCCGCGCTGATCAGCGAGAACTGGTAGTCACCCGCCTGGTCCGCCACGAATTGCAGCGTGGCCTTGGCCGAGAACGCGCCGCGGTGCACCGAAGGGTGCACGGTGTCGATCCACAGCTGCTCGGTGTTGGCCACGGTCTGGCTGAACACAACGGGGCCGCTGAAGTCCAGGCTGTTGAAAAACTCCACCTGCATGGGCGCCTGCACCACCGGCACGTAGCGGTGGATATCGGCCCCCGCATGGTGGGTGAAGGTGACACCCGGGCACTGCGCCTGCAGCGCCGCCAGCGGGGCCACACGGTAGTGCGCATTGACTGTGGCGCTGCCACCGCCCATGATTTGCGGCACCACAGCGGCCTGGCCAATCAGCGCCACGGTGTGCCCGGCTTGCAGTGCCAGCGGCAGCAGGCCAGCGTCGTTTTTCAGCAGCACGGCGGCATCGGCTCCCAGCTTGCGGATCAGCGCGCGGTGGGCCGGCACGTCTTCGGCACTCTCGGGCGCAATGGTGGCGTTGTGCAGACGGCCCAGGCGCTGCATCAATCGCAAGATGCGGCCCGCGCAGTCGCGCACGGCCTGGGCGTTCACGCGCCCGTCTTCCACGGCCTGCACCAGGGCCGCGCCGCGCGCGCGCGTGGTGCCGGGCATTTCCAGGTCGCAGCCGGCCTCGGTCGACTCCACGGTGCCCATGCTGGCAAACCAGTCAGACATGACGATGCCGTCAAAGCCCCATTCTTCGCGCAGCACCTGCTTGACCAGGCGGCGGTGGTTGGCCGCAAACGTGCCGTCCAGGCGGTTATAGGCCGTCATCACGGCCATCACACCGGCCTCTTTCACCGCGCGCTCAAAGGGCAGCAAATACAGCTCGCGCAGTGCGCGCTCGGAAATGTCCGAGCTGATGTCCATGCGCTGGTACTCGCTCTCGTTGCCCACAAAGTGTTTGATGGTGGCGGCCACGCCCTGGCTTTGCACACCGCGGATATAGGCCACGCCCATCTCGGAGGCCAGCCACGGGTCTTCGGAATAGCACTCGAAGTTGCGGCCGTTGAACACCGTGCGGTGCAGGTTCACCGTGGGGGCCAGCAGCACCTGCGCGCCCTTGAGCTTGGCCTCGGCACCCAGCGCCGCGCCGGTCTCTTGCAGCAGCGCGGTGTTCCAGGTAGCAGCCAGTGCAATGCCTGCGGGAAAGCAGGCGGTGGCCGGGCCATCCTTGAACATGCCACCACGCGCGCCGTTAGGCCCGTCGCTGACCTTGATGGCGCCGATGTTCAGTCGCGGAATGGCTTGCGTGGTCCAGAAGTCGGCGCCAGTCAGCAAGCTCACCTGCTCGGCCAGGGTGAGCTGGTCCAGCAGTGACTGGATGGTGTCGTACTCGTGCGATGCGGTCATGGGGTATGTCTCCTCAGGCCAGCAACTGGCGCAACACGAAAGGCAGAATGCCGCCCGCGCGGTAGTAGTCCACCTCGATCGGCGTGTCCACGCGCAGCGTCAGCGTCACCTCTTGCGTGCTGCCGTCGGCGCGCGTGATGCGCAGCGTGGCGTCGCTTTGCGGCGTGAGGTTGGCATCGGGGATCACGTCAATGCGCTCGTTGCCCTTGAGACCCAGCGACTGCCAGGAGTCGGTGCCCTTGAACTGCAGCGGCAACACACCCATGCCCACCAGGTTCGAGCGGTGGATGCGCTCAAAGCTCTTGGCGACCACGGCCTTGATGCCCAACAGCTGCGTGCCTTTGGCGGCCCAGTCGCGGCTGGAGCCGGTGCCGTATTCCTCGCCGGCAAAAATCACGGTGGGCACACCGTCGGCCATGTACTGCATGGCGGCGTCATAGATGGCCATCTTGTGGCCAAGGTCTGGGCCGTCGTGCTGGTAGATGGTTACGCCGCCCTCTTCGCGCGAACCGGCCGCATCGGCAGGGATCATCAGGTTCTTGATGCGCACGTTGGCAAAGGTGCCACGCATCATCACGTCGTGGTTGCCGCGGCGTGCGCCATAGCTGTTGAAGTCGGCCTTTTGCACGCCATGCGCGCGCAGCCATTGGCCGGCGGGCGAACTTTCCTTGATAGAGCCTGCCGGCGAGATGTGGTCGGTGGTGATGGAGTCGCCAAACAACGCCATGATGCGGGCCCTCTCCACCGAGGCTGATTCAGCACCATTTAGGCCTGTATCCCCCGTAGAACCTGCGCGAACAGCTACTGAATCCATAGCAAAGTCTGCAAAAAACGGCGGCTCGGCAATGTAGGTGCTGGTGGGCCAGGTATAGGCCTGACCGGCCACGCCCTTGATCTTGTCCCACAGCTTGCCGGGCTCGGTCTTCACCTTGGCATAGTTCTCACGGAAGGCCTTGCCTTTCATCGCGTACTTCAGCAGCTTGTAGATCTCGTCACTGGTCGGCCAGATGTCGCCCAGGTACACGTCTTTGCCACCCTTGCCCTTGCCCACGGGCTCGGTCATCAGGTCGCGGGTCACCGTGCCGGCAATCGCGTAGGCCACCACCAGCGGCGGGCTGGCCAGAAAGTTGGCCTTCAGGTTGGGGTGGATGCGTGCTTCAAAGTTGCGGTTGCCTGAGAGCACAGCGGCGCAAATCAGGTCATTGGTGGTGATGACTTCGTTGAGCTCGGGCGTCAGATCGCCCGCATTGCCGATGCAGGTGGTGCAGCCATAGCCCGCCAGCGCAAAGCCCAGCTTCTCCAGATACGGCAAGAGGCCGGTCTCGGTCAGGTATTCGGTCACGATGCGCGAGCCGGGCGCCAAACTGGTCTTGATGTGGGGCTTGACCTTGAGCCCCGCCTCGACCGCCTTCTTGGCCAGCAGGCCCGCGGCCAACAGCACACTGGGGTTGGAGGTGTTGGTGCAGCTGGTGATGGCGGCGATCAGAACATCGCCGTTGCCGATGGTCACATCCGTTCCACTGCCCGCAGCCACCGCGGTAGACGCCGTGTTGGGCGCGTGATGCGCGGCTAGCGTGGGCTTGCTGCTTTCCATCTCCACCACCTGGCGCGGCGCGCCCAGCGGCGTGGGCGGTGCCTTGGGCACTTTGACGCTCAGCGGCTCGTCCCAGGTGCGGGCCAGGTGGCGGGTGTGGAACACGGCGGCGCTTTGGTTGAAGCCATTCTCGGCATTGGGTTTGGAGAACAGTGACTCGAACTGGCTGGCCACTTTGCCCAGCTCGATGCGGTCCTGCGGGCGCTTGGGGCCGGCCAGGCTCGGCGTCACATTGCCCAGGTCCAGCTTCACGACTTGCGAGTAATCAATGTCGCCGGACTTGGGCACACCAAACAGGCCCTGCGCCTTGAAGTAGGCCTCGAAGGCTTCCATCTCGGGCTTGGTGCGGCCGGTGCCCGCAAAGTACTCCATGGTTTTCTCATCCACGGGGAAGAAGCCCATGGTGGCGCCGTACTCGGGCGCCATATTGGCAATGGTGGCGCGGTCGGGCAGCGCGAGCGTGCGCGTGCCCTCGCCATAGAACTCGACAAACTTGCCCACCACCTTGTGGCGGCGCAGGATCTCGGTCACGGTCAACACCAGGTCAGTCGCCGTCACGCCCTCGCGCAGGCGGCCCGTCAACTCAAAGCCCACCACATCGGGCGTCAAAAAGTACACCGGCTGGCCCAGCATCGCAGCCTCGGCCTCAATGCCGCCGCAGCCCCAGGCCACCACGCCAATGCCGTTGATCATGGTGGTGTGGCTGTCGGTGCCGACCAGCGTGTCGGGGTAGTACACACCGGCCGCCGTCTTGTGCACACCGCGTGCCAAATACTCCAGGTTCACCTGGTGCACGATGCCAAAGCCCGGTGGCACCACGCGGAAGGTGTCAAACGCCTGCATGCCCCATTTCATGAACTCATAGCGCTCGCGGTTGCGCTGGAATTCCAGCTTCATGTTCAGGTCCAGCGAATTCTTCTTGCCGTAGTGGTCCACCATCACCGAGTGGTCCACCACCAGATCCACGGGCACCAGCGGCTCAATGCGCTTGGGGTTCTTGCCCAGCTTGACGGCCACGCTGCGCATGGCTGCCAGGTCGGCCAACAGCGGCACGCCCGTAAAGTCCTGCAGCACCACGCGGGAGACGACAAACGGAATTTCGTTGGTGCGGTGGCCCGTGGGGCTCCAGTTGGCCACTTCAGCCACATGCTCGGCCGTGACCTTCTTGCCGTCGCAGTTGCGCAGCACGCTCTCCAGCACGATGCGCATGGACACCGGCAGGCGGTTGACATTGGGGAATTGCTTGGCCAGGGCAGGCAAGGAATAGAACTTGCCGGCCTTGCCGGATGCGGTCTTGAAGTTTTTGAGGGTGGACGCAAAGGCGTGGGGCATGGGGTTCTCCTCCGGGGGTGGTGCAGGTTGTTCTGTATCCATTGTGGCGTGATTGCGCGACGACTGCATGGCGCCGGGCTTTGGCAAGGGCCGCCACACCATCAACGTTGGGTTGTCTTCGCCTCCACGGCGATCCAGGCATCGCCCTGGCGTTCCAGCACGTAGTCTTCGGTGGACTCAAACCGGTAAGCCTTGGCGCCCTGCTTGCCCTGCTCCAGGACCACGGAGCGGACCACGATGCGGGTGCAGTCACCCGCCGTCTGCGCACGGGCTTGCGTGACCGGGCGGCGGTGCTGGTAGTGGGACAGGCTTTGCACGGCGGTGGCGGCACTGCTGGCAAACGCTTCACGCTCCAGGCGCAGCGTCGTGTACTGCCCCGCCTTGTCGCGCACCGTGGCCTGCACTTCACTATCTGGCGCGAACATCTTCAAAATCTGGGCGGTGTCCTGCCGGTCTATCGCAGCGTCGAGCTGGGCCAGCCAGGTGCGCGCGGTTTCCGTGGGGTTGCAGGCAGGCGGCTTGCGCCGGGCGTCCAGTTGTTGTTTGCTGGTGGCGTCTGCCTGCGCGGACAACGCATCCAGCTCCGCATCGAACTGGCCCGGTACATAAAAGTCCGGCACCTTGTCCAAGATCACCGGCAACACCAGGGTCATCAGGGCCCGCGTCTTGATGGGGTTGACCTGGCGTGCAAAGCCCACTTTGCCCGGGTCAATGTCCAGCGCGTTGCCATTGGCCTCCAGGGTGGTGCCGCCGCGGTTGACTTTGTCATAGGTGCCCGCCGCCTGCGACAACGTTGGCACCAGGGCTTCGGTCACCACATAGGGTTCGTGGTCGGTACCGCGAATACCGATGGTAGAGGTGGGTGTGGTGATTTTGTAGGCACGCGGATTGATATGCCCTATCCACCCCGTCACCAGGCGCAAGCCCCCTTCCAGCAGGCGCAGCGCGGCGTGGTCACTGGCCTTGCCTTCGGCCGCAAAGCGCTCGGCCACAAAACTGGCCCCGGGCCGCACAGCAATCGCTCCGGCATCCACCGTCTTGAGCAGCGCCTCCGCACCGCTGGTGGCCGTGACGCGTTCACCGACCGTGACGGCGTCCCCCAGCTGCAAGGCACGTGACTGGCCGCCATCCCGGGTCGCGGTGACCTGGCCCTGGATACGCCAGACCGTGGCAAACGCGCCACCGGGCTCGGTGGCATGCGCCGCCACCCCGGCCAGGCTGAGCGCTGCCAGCGCCAGCCCTCCCAGGACGGCGGCAAGCCGGTGTGTGACGGAACCGTGGACTGACATCGGAAGAGAGTTGTACATAAACGCTTGTGGAGTGAGAGGGGCTACCGTGCGGGATCGCCAAACAGCGCATAGGGCGCCCAGTAAAAAGGATGGGTCCAGCGCCCGGCCCCCAGCTGGCCATCAATCATCGCCAGTTGGGCTTGTTGCAGGCTTTGGCTGCGCGCCGCCCCGCCCTTGGCCTGCTGCAGGAAGGTGGCGGTACTGAGCGCAGCGGCCGACTCGGACTCCACACCCCAATGCGTAGCCATCACCGAGCGTGCGCCGGCAAAGAAGAAGCCACGCACCAGCCCCGACATCGCAGCACCGCCCGCCTCACCCGCCGCGGTATTGCAGGCCGCCAGCAGCACCCACTGTGCGTTCAGGCGCAACCCCAGCACATCGTCCAGTTCCAGCAAGGGCGATTCACCTGCGTCCGCCGTGGCCGACATGGCCAACGCGGGCTTGGAGATGCCGGGCAACTCGCCGGGCATCAGGCCGTGGGTGGCAAAGGCAACCACACGGCGGTCCACCAGATTGGCCTCCAGCACCGCGCGCCGGGTGGCCTGCACACCCAGCCGCAAATCGGCCTGCGGGTCGGCACCTACCGCGGCGGCCAGGGCCAGCAGTTCGGCCCGGGTCTCGGGCAGGGGTGGTACATCGCCATAGCGAAAGCCCCATTCGGCGTCGTAGCGGGCGGCACCTGCTCCCAGCGCCGCACCCAACAGGCTGGCCACACCGGCCGCTGCGGGAGATGCCGCGGGCGGGCGGGCCTCAGTCCCCAGTTTGAAGACCGGATCCCCAAAGCCCATCAAGGCCTTGGCCGCTGCCGGTGCGGCTGCCGCACGGCGCAGCGCCAGCAGTGCCGACGGAGAAGGCAGTTGGCTCACGGCCATCTGGCGCACCAGCCACGCTGGCGCCACATTGCCATCGGGGGGGTGGGTCACCAAGGTGGCCAGCGGCAAACTGGCCAGGGGACCGCTGGTGGCCACGATCAGCGAACGCACGCCGCGCAGCGGCGTCTCCAGCGGGCCCAGCAACGCCTGGTACAGGGCGTGCAATTGCGCCAGCGGCAAGGCGGCTTGCCTGCCGAGCTCTGCAGCGCCCAGGTCCATCCGGGTGCGCAGCTCATTCACCCGCCGCGCGATGTCGGTGGCGGACCACGGGCTGGCAGTGAAACCGTTGTGGCCCTCGGCACCCACCAGCCAGACCAGGGTGCCGCCATCGGTGGGGTAGACCACCAGCACGGCCTCGCCAGCGCCCAGCAGGCGGCGCAACTGCTCGGGCTTGGGCGTGGTGGGGGTGACCAGATCGGCGTAGCCCGGGAACTGTTTGGCGATGGTCTCCCGCTGCTTTGTCAGAACTGCGCGGGCGTTACCAGCCTCGGTCTGCTGCAGCTTGATCAGATCGCGCACCTCGCGCAGGCGGCGGTTCAGGCTTTTTTGCTCTTCCTCGGGCAAGTCCTTGAAGCCATCGGCCTGCACGTCCCTGCGCAGGCGGTCCTCCTGGCCCAGTGTGTCATTGACTTTAGAGAACAGCAACGCCGCGGCCTGGCGCTGGGTCTGCTCCTGCTCCAGCAAAGCGCGCAAGGCCGGCGTGGCGGCCATCACGCGCGCGGTGCTGTCTGTCAATGCGCGTTGGGTCACGCCCAGGCTGCTGCGGTCGGCAATTTGCATGGCGCGGTCGGTCATCGCGGCGTCCAGCGCTTCGCCTTTGACCGCATGCTCGGCCACATAGCGCATGAACTCGTTGAACGCCACGCCGAACACAAAGCCGCGCACCCCGCGCATGTCCAGGTCCACCCAACCCGCGGGGTTGTCCAGCGTGGCAGCAAACAAGGATTCGTAGTCGGACATGGCACGCGACACCTCGCCACGCAGCAGGCGGACCACAGCGCGTACGCCCGCGGCCTCCTGCGTCTGGGGGTGGCTGGTGCCGTACAGACGGGTTCTGTAGCGCAGGATGCGCTCCACCCCGTCCAGGGCTTCGTCCAGGCGCCCGTTCTTGGCCGCCAGCAGCGCCAGCAGCCGCCAGTCCGAGGCGCGCGTGCGGGCCAGCACATCGGCCGGCATGCTGGCCAAAAACTCCCGGTACGCGCTGTCCGCCTCCTTCCAACGCTGCAGGCCAATCAGGCCGCGCACCACTTCCTGGCGTGCCAACCAACGCGTGTGGCTGGCGGCACTGGCGCCGGCACGCTGCAGCATGGCATCCGACTGGCGGGCCGCAGCCAGCCCTGCTTCGAACTGCTGGGTTGCATTCAGGCTGTTCGCAAGGCGGTAGTTCCAGCGTGCGCCCAGCCCGTCGCTCAGCTGGCCCGAACGCCACAGGGCAATGTTGTCTTGCGCCACGCTCACGGCTTCCTGGGGGCGGCCTTGCCGCACCAGCGCATAGGTGAGCATGCCCAGGGAACCGTCCAGCCAGCCTATAGCGTCCAGCAGCTCGGGGCTGCGCGCGTCCGTACTGCGCGCCCGTGCTTGCTGCACCTCACGCCGGGCCAGCCCCACGGCCTCGCGCAGCGTGGCCACAGAGGCCGCAGAGTCGCCGCGGTGCCGTTCCACTTCCGCGCGCACCTGCAGCCGCTCAATCGGCATACGGGGCGGAATCGGGCCGCCACGCTGCAGGGCATCCGTGGCCAGGACATCCGCACGCGCCCAGTAGCGGGCCAAAGCGGCTCGGTCATTGTTCTGCGCGGCGAAATAGGTCTGGCGCAAAGCCACCGACGCACGCACCCCCAGGGGCAGCGTTGTGTCCACCACAAAAGGCTCGCTGGCTTCCAGGGCCTTGCCGGAGCTGCCCCAGGTGAATTCGGCATTCAGGTAGGCCGTGATCCAGGCCTCGCCCCCCGGCTTGCCCTTGCCCTCGGTGAGCAACTGCCGGGCCACATCGACAAAGCGACTCCGGTCTTCCAGCCATTGCGCAGCCCGGTACTGGCGCTGCAAGAGCTGGTACCGGGGCTCAGGGGCGTCTGGCAGGGGCTGGGCCAGCAGGCGGGCGGCTTCCTCCGGCGTGAACTTGAGGCTGCTGGTCTCCGCATCGTCCATGGCCATGGGCTCATCCGGCTCGGACTGGGCCATGGCCACCGGCATCCAGCACGCAGCGCAGACCAGCAGCAGGCCCACACGGAGAACGCTATGCACTGGCAGCAGGCTCATCGGTCACTCCATCGGGTTGCGGCCGAAAAGGCTGCAGGGTGTTGTTAGGCGTCGCGCTTCACCACGATGCGCGCGTGGCGCTCAAAAGTCCAGTACGACCAGGCCCAGTCAATCATCACGACCAAGCGGTTGCGAAAACCGATCAGGAAAAACACGTGGATGAACAACCAGAACAGCCACGCCGGGAAACCGGTAAAGCGCAGCTGGCCCAGCAACGGCACGCCGACATCAGCCACCGCCGCCTTGCGGCCAATAGTGGCAAGGTCGCCGTAGTTGGCATAGCGAAACGGCAACCCGGCCAGCCCTTGCTGGCGCCGCACAATGTTGGCGGCGGCGGTGCGGCCCATTTGCTTGGCGCCTGGCGACACGCCGGGCACGGGCGTGGGCTCCTTGCCCGGCACATGGCTCATGGCGGCGGCCAGGTCGCCCACCACGCTGATCTCGGGGTGGCCGGCCAGGCTCAGGTCCGGCAGCACCTGCACGCGGCCCGCGCGGTCCAGCATGGCACCCGTGGTGGCTGCCACCAGCTTGCCCAGCGGCGAGGCCGCCACGCCGGCCGCCCAGACCACGGTGGCCGCATTAATTCGCTGTGTCTGCCCGCCCTCTTCCACCGTGATGCCCTGGGCATCGATGTGCGTGACGCGGGCGCCCAGGCGCACTTCCACCCCAATTTTTTCGAGCTGGCGTTTGGCGCTATCACTCAGCGCCTGCGGGTAGTTGCCCAGCACGCGCGGCCCGCCTTCGATCAGCAGCACACGCGCCTTCTGCGGCTGGAAGCGGCGGAACTCGCCCTTGAGCGTGTGGCGCGCGATCTCCACCATGGTGCCCGCCATTTCCACCCCCGTGGGGCCGGCGCCGATGACCACGGAGGTCAGCAAGGCATCGCGTTCGGCCACGGGCGCCTCCACGGGCAGGCTTTCGGCTTCTTCATAGGCCATCAGCATCTGGCGGCGGATGACGAAGGCATCTTCCAGCGTCTTGAGGCCGGGCGCATGGGCGGCCCAGTCGTCGTGCCCAAAATAGCTGTGCGTTGCGCCTGCAGCCACGATCAGGTGGTCGTAGTGCAGCGTCTGGCCCACTCCACTCCCGCCGTCCAGCTGCACGGTGCGCGCCTGGGCGTCCAGCCCGGTCACCTCGGCCATCAGCACGGTCACATTGGGCTGGCGGCGGAAGATGCGGCGTATGGGCTCGGCAATAGCGGGGGCGGTGAGCCCCGCGGTGGCCACTTGGTACAGCAGGGGTTGGAAGAGATGGTGGTTTTGCCGGTCTACCACGGTGATGTCCACCTCGGCGTGGCGCAGGGCCTTGGTCGCCTCCAGTCCTCCAAAACCGCAACCGATGATGACGATGCGCGCACGCGCTGCTGAAGCTGGTGAAGTCATGCCGGCATCGTAGCAGCGCCCCAAGGCACATGTCGCCTGTGTTATCGACAAACCCTGTGCCACCATGCGTAAATGCCGCAGACATAGCGACCCAACCTGCGAGGCCCCCATGAGCGAGACCACCCACCACCGTATTTGCCCCCTGTGCGAGGCCTGCTGCGGCCTGGAGATCAAGGTGCGCGACCAGCAGGTCGTCAGCATCCGCGGGCACGAGGCCGATGTGCTGAGCCGCGGCTATATCTGCCCGAAGGCCATTGCGCTGAAAGACCTGCACGAAGACCCCGACCGCCTGCGCACCCCGCGCATTAAGCGCAACGGTGTGCATGTGGAAGCCACCTGGGAGGAGGCCTTTGCCGAAATTGAGAAGCGCTTGCCACCCCTCATCGCCGCGCACGGGCGCAACGCCACGGGCGTGGTGGTGGGCAACCCCTCGGCGCACAAGATCGGGTTGCTGACCTACTTTGCCAAGCTGTCCCGCGCGCTGGGCACGAAGAATGTGTTTTCCGCCTCCACCCTGGACCAGATGCCCAAGCAGCTGGCCAGCGGCCTGATGTATGGCCACTGGCTCTCCACCGCCCTGCCCGACATCTGCCGCACCGACTTGATGCTGGTGATTGGTGCCAACCCCCTGGCCAGCAATGGCAGCATGTGGACCGTGCCCGACTTCAAAGGCAAGGCCAAGGCATTGCAGGCGCGCGGTGGCCAGCTCATCGTGATCGACCCGCGGCGTACTGAGACGGCGGCCCTGGCCGATGCGCACCACTTCATCCGCCCTGGCTCAGATGTGTTTTTGCTGGCGGCTCTGGTGCACACGCTGTTTGCCGAAAACTTGGTCACCCTGGGTCGCGTCGCCGAGTGGGTGGTGGGTGTAGACGATGTGCGGGCGGCCATGGCGCCGTTCTCCGCGGACGCTGTAGCCACGCGCTGCGGCATGGCGGCCGACACCATTCGCGCGCTGGCACGCCAGCTGGCCACCACGCCGCGTGCCGCGGTGTATGGCCGCATTGGCACCTGCACGCAGGAGTACGGCACGCTGGCCAGCTGGCTGGTGGATGTGCTCAACACGCTAACCGGCCATCTGGACACCGAAGGCGGCATGTTGTTTGCCAAGTCCGCCGCGTTTGCGGCCAACACGGCCGGCAAGCCTGGCACGGGCAAGGGCGTCACCACAGGTCGCCACCACGCCCGCGTGAGCGGCGCGCCCGAGGTGTATGGCGAGCTGCCGCTGACCTGCATTGCCGAAGAAATTGAGACCCCGGGCGAAGGCCAGCTGCGCGCCCTGATCACCGTGGCGACCAACCCGGTGCTCTCCAGCCCCAACGGGCCCCGCCTGTCGCAAGCGCTGGAGTCGCTGGACTTCATGGTCAGCCTGGACATTTACCTGAACGAGACCACGCGCCATGCCGACGTCATCTTGCCCGGCCCCTCGCCGCTGGAAGACTGGCATTACGACGTGGCCTTTCCCCAGCTGTCGTGGCGCAACCATGCGCGCTACAGCCCGCGCGTGCTGCCCACGCCTGCGGGCCAGCCCGAGGAATGGCAGACGCTGCTGAAGATCGCCGCCATCGTCCAGGGCAAGGGCGCACAGGCCGATGCCAACGCGCTGGACGACGTCCAGTTTGCGGAGGACGCCCAGCGCCTGTTTGGCACCCACGCCGCTGCCGTTGTCGCCGCCACCCAGAACCTGCGCGGTCCGCTGCGCACACTCGAAGTAGCGCTGCGCACCGGCCCCTATGGCGACCAGTTCGGCCAAAAGCCCGATGGCTTGTCGCTGCAAAAAGTGATGGATGTCAACCAAACCGGCGGCATCGACCTGGGCGAACTGCAGCCCCGCATCCCCGAAATGCTGCGCACGCCCAGCGGCAAGGTAGAGTTGGCGCCGCCCATGTTGCTACAAGATTTGAAGCGCGCTGCGCAGGATCTACGCCGGCCAGCGCCCGATTTGGTCATCATCGGCAGGCGCGATGTACGCACCAACAACAGCTGGATGCACAACCTGCCCACGCTGGCCAAAGGCCCGTTCCGTTGCACCGCACTGGTCCACCCCATTGATGCCGCACGCCACGGCGTGACCGACGGCGCCCAGGCTACGCTGCGCAACGGCACACGCAGCGTGCAAGCCCAGGTACACATCAGCGCAGAGATGATGCCCGGCGTGGTCAGCCTGCCCCACGGCTGGGGCCACAACCTGGCCGGCGCCCAGCTGTCAGTGGCCGCCGAACGGCCCGGCACCAACATCAACGCCCTGCTGGACGACCAGCTGCGCGATCCGTTGTCGGGGAATGCGGTGTTGGGTGGGGTGGCGATTACGATGGAGGCGGCCTAGGCTGTGGCTTCTGTTATCGGGTGATTTCCTGGGAAATCATCATTGCACTGCCTGCAGCCAACGTGAGACCCAACGCACCATGACCGGCATTCAGAAACAGGTTGTGGAATTTGCGGCGCCCAATGACAGGAATCGAGTTTGGTGTTGCGGGCCTTAGGCCTGCCCATGTGCTCGGCATCGAGAGGTCGCAGGCACCAGGAAACACGGACTCAACTGAGGCCGCGATCCTGGCAATACGATCCTCGGGAATAGATAGCCCATAGCCACCCATTTCTGCCAAGGCAGCGACTCGCAGACGTCCGCCCAATGGGGCAAATACCGTTTTCTGCGCCAAGTCCGTCACACTCACGCGCGGAGTGCGTACGCTGTCCTTAATCGGCACAGTGATGCTGTAACCTTTGATGGGGTATATCGGCAGATAGAGCCCCAACATAGCCGCATGGCGAGCCACGCTTGCCCCAGTAGCCAACACAAAGGCGTCCGCCTGAAACTCGCCCTGGCTGGTGCGCACGGCTATCAGTCGGTCACTCCGAATTTCAAATCCCTGTAGACGCGTTGCCCAGGATAAAGTGCCGCCCATTTGCTGCACACTCCGGGACAGATGCTGACAAAGCTGGTGGGGATCCGCGACGCATTCATCGGCTGTCCACACGCCGCCCACAAAATGATCGCGGTAGTGCCGCAGGGTCGGCTCATGTTCCAGACACTCTTCGGCGGACAACAAAGACTGCACACATCCAAATTGCTTTTGAAACGCTATTTGCTGGCGTTGCCGGTCCAAGCTGGATGGTGTGGGGCAAAGCACCAACTTTCCATTGCACTGAAAGTCAAAAGACCACTCCTCATCCGCCATCCATTGGGTCAGCGTTTGGCGACTTAAGCTGGACAGTCGCAATAGCGTTGTTGTCCCCGCCCGTACTTGGCGGGAGGTGCATGATGTCAAGAACTGCAGACCCCAGTACCACTGCCTCCAGTCGAGTTGGGCTGAAAACCGCAGCGGCGAGTCGCCCGAAAGCAACATATGGGGAAGCGAAGCAAGAGTATGTGGCGAGGCCAGTGGCTCTACATAGCTATAGCTGAGCTGGGCACCGTTGGCGTGACTGGTCAAGAGGCCGGGGCCTTCGGCTTCGTCCACCAGATGTACCTCGTAGCCCTGCTTGGCCAACTGGTATGCCGTAGCACACCCCACGATACCGGCACCCAGCACACAAACTTTCATGCAGCAACTCCCCGAGACAGGCCCATACAAGCCTTGGTGCTTAAGGTGTATGCCAAGTAGGCGCAGGCCACATCAGAGAGCCCGACCCCCACAGATTTGGATACGATGATGTCCTCGTCCCCGGACCGCCAAGACTGCTGCCCGGCACATAGCTCGGGGATGTCGACTACCTTTTCCAGTTCCGCACCGGTGTTCCACAACACCAGCTCGCCAGCCTCACGCAAGCTTTGTGGCTTCCACTCGACAATGATCCGTTTCGCACGCGTCAACGTCACATCGTCCAGTTCTCGTCCTTTCGCAGAGCTGGTCCCAATGGCGGAGACGAAGGCCCCAGGCTTGAGCCAGTGCCCATCAAAAACTGGCTCGGAAGAACGCGTTGCCGTCACGACTATGTCAGCATCGCGCACAGCCGCCTCTGCACTTCGCACCCGAACCTGCGCACCAGTTTGAAGCATCAACTGGGTGCACCATTCCGTATCTACCACAGGGTCCACCACGGCAATCTCATCAAAGCGGAAGAAATGGCTCAACGCCCGAGCCTGAGCACGTCCTTGGAAGCCGGCTCCGAGCAAAGCCAGTTTCTTGGAGTCTTTCCGTGCCGCCTTGCGCGCCACCATGGCGGTAATACCGGCGGTCCTGAACTTGGTAATCTCTGCTCCATCCAACACTGCAATAGGCAAGTTGCTATCAAGGTCGAACAGGTTAATCAAGAACGAAAATTGCCCATTGACTGTGGGATAGACCTTGAGGCCGGCTACTTTTCTCGCACCCCACACGGCACCCATGGAGCTCAGTCGGAAAGCTCCACTGTCGGTGCGCTGCCGGTCATGCACTTGTGCCTGCCCTCGCGCCAAGTCTTCGAACGACGCTTGCAGAATATCGACGACAGCCGGGTAATCGAGCAGACTGGAAATCACTTTGTCATCAAGGTGTAGCAGTTTCATGGGACGTCCTAAAAAAATGGTCAATGGATGGGTGAATGGCTGAGAAGGTAGTGCGCATGCGGCGCGAGACGGAAGGTGCCCACGCGCTCCGCCAGCCTCTCGGCATGGCCTTGAAGACTCTCCGACGCGGCAGCACTTTGCTCCACCAGGGCAGCGTTCTGCTGGGTCATCTGGTCCAAGGCATTGATGGCGTTGTTGACTTGGGCAATCTCAGCGCCCTGGTCTGCCGCAGCTCTGTTGATGTCGGCGATGACCTCCGTCACGCGCTGGACCGACGCTACGATGCCGGTCATGGTGTGCCCAGCGGCTGCAACCAGTTGGGAGCCCGCCGCTACGCTGTCAACACTGACATCGATCAAATCCTTGATCTCTTTGGCCGCCTGCGCAGACCGGGTCGCCAAATTACGCACCTCACTGGCGACCACTGCAAAGCCTCGCCCCTGTTCCCCGGCTCGTGCAGCCTCGACTGCAGCGTTCAGCGCCAATATGTTGGTCTGAAAGGCAATGGCATCGATCACTGAAATAATGTTCGAGATTCTTTGTGAACTCCCATGGATATCGCGCATGGTTGCAACCACTTTGGCGACTACGGCGCCGCCTTGTGCAGCCACCTTCATTGCGGAAGACGCAAGCTCATTGACGCGCTCAGCTGACGATTCAGAGAGCTGGACCGTGCGGGTCAGCGCAGACATATGTGCAGCTGACTGCTGCAAGTCGCTGGCAGTTTGCTCGGTGCGGCGGCTCAAATCCAGATTGCCGATGGCAACTTCTGCACTCGCCAGGCGAATCGACTCAGCCGCCTGCCTCACCTCCCCGACAACGCCACCGAGCGACGACTGCATCTCTGCGATCGCCTGAAGCAACTGCGAGGTCTCGTCGCGTCCCTCCACAGCAATAGCCTGGCTCAAGTCGCCCGAAGCAATGCGCCGTGCAATCACGACGGCGCGATCCAGGGGCTCGCACACCGAGCGCAGCGCAAGCCACATCAGCGGCACCAGTAACAGCAGCGTCAATGCAACCAGTCCTAACCGCAACAAAGATGCGGCATTGGATTGCAGCGCCATCGCCTCACGTGAGTTGACCTCCACCGCATGCTGCACCTCTACCAATTGCCGCGTGTTGTCTTCAAGCGCCTTAAAAGTCTCATCCGCCTTAGCGGAATAGGCTAGTGCAGAAAGCCCGTCAATGACACCACTCTGCAACTGCGACAAGATTGGGGCGAGAAGAGCGACATAGCGACTTATCAGTTCTTTTTGTTTTTCCAGCAGATGGGTAATCGCCGAGTTCCCCTCGTTGGTCGCGCGAATTTGGTCCCCCATTTTTTGCGCTTGTTGGATTTCTCTTTGCCACACCCCAATAAGCTCCTGCACCTGATCGGCATTCGACGTGCCAATGGCAACCGCAGCGCTCTCCCAACGCCGCATCCGACTCAATGATTCGCGCAATGCTGCACTGTCTGCGGCGGCGACATTGGATTGGATAAAGATCGCGGTGGTGTTACGGCTAACCTGCTCTGCCGATATCCACCCCCAAACGCCCAGAGCTGTTAGAGATAAGGACACAGCAGCAAGAACAAGGTAAAAGCGAGACCGAATGCTGAGCAGCTGAACAAAAAACATAAAGACACTCCAAACGACTTTTTAGTGGCGACAGTTGCTAGGGAATTCCGTACTTGTTGGGATATCGCAGGTTCTCTCGCATGTACACATTCATCGGCATATGAACGGTGTCGGTTTCAAACCACTTCTTGTAGAGAGACAGCAATTCGCCTGAGGTCATCAGCGCCAGCAATGTTTTGTCCACAATCGCTAGAAATGTTGGATCGCCCTTAGGCAACATGAAAGCGTAGGGCTCCACCGACATAAAGCGCCCCGTGACCATGAGGGTGTCCCTGCTGCGGGATTGCCCCATGAGCCCGTACAGCAGAATGTCGTCCTGTGCAAATGCGTCCGCGGTGCCGGCCTCTACCAAGGCCAGCCCTTCGACATCCGTTGCGACTGTCAAAACTGCCAAGTTTTGCTCCGTCTGCAACTTCAGTACCAGCATCTCCGCCGTCGTCCCCCTGCTCACAGCGATGCGCTTGCGCCAAAGTTCGGCGTTGTTTTCCACCCTGAGCGGCTTGCGGGTAAGCAGGCGCGCTCCGGTGGTGAAGAACGTGTAAGAGAATTCAACATCCTTCTGCCGAGCCACCGTATTGGTATTGCCGCCGCATTCCATGTCGATGGCACCCGACTTGAGAAACGGAATGCGCTGCGCGCCCTGCAGAGGCTGGTAAGTGACGGTCAAATCGGGACGTTTCAGCGTCTTGCGCACTGCCTCAATGACCCGATTGCACAGATCAATGGAGTAACCGACGGTTTGCCCCTGCGCATTCTCAAATGCAAAGGTTCCAGGTGTGGGGATGTAGCCAACGCTGACTGAGCCTCGGCTGGCAATGCGCTGAAGTGTGGGGCTGTCCGGCGTCTGGGCATGCGCCAGCATGACTTCCCACAGCAGGGGCAGCATGAGCCAACATCTGAATTTCACATGGACCTGCCTTTCAAACCAATGCGGGAGGGACAGCTCGGTGCCAGATCGTTGCCTGCTCGAATGCAAACGCAGCCTGCAAAACCGTGGGTTCAGCAAAGGCGTCCCCCACTATCTGGATGGAAATGGGCATTCCCTGTGTCGATAGTCCGGCCGGAATGGCAACGGAACACAAGTCCAACAAATTGACAAAACGGCCAAATCGCGACAGTGGTGTTGCCAACTCATCTACATCAGTCAGGGCAATGGCCGTAATGGCGTTCGTGGGAAACACGCAGACATCCACGCTGGACATGGCGTCCCGCATCTCTGCAATCGCGGCCTCCCGTGCCTTCAGTAAATCAATATAGCCAGCAGCGCTGATGTCACGCCCCAAAAGAATGCGGCGCTTGATATGGGGGTCAAACTGAAGCTCACTGCGCTCGAACAGTGCACCCAGATTGGCATAGCCTTCGGCACTCATCAGGTTGCCTGCGATGCCCATGGACTTTTCCAGGCTTTGTGGCAAAGGCTTTTCTACCAACACCATACCCAGCTTGACCAGCACCGACAGTGCCGTGTCATAGGCGGCCAGGACCTCCAGATCCACACCTGAGCGCTCAGCCTGGGGCAGCACCCAAACCCGCATACCCTGTACATCACGTGTGATCCGCTCCGATACGCTGCGCACAGGCGCGCGCCGCGAAACAGGGTCTCGTGGATCAGGACCCGCCAGTACGTCCAACATCAAGGCACAGTCTTGTACTGTTCTGGTTAGAGGCCCTACCGTGTCATGGGTAGGGCAAAGGTCTATCAACCCGTAGCGACTAATCAACCCATGGGTGGTCTTCAAGCCGACGAGACCGCACAGACCTGCAGGGATGCGGACCGACCCGCCCGTATCTGTTCCCAGCGCGGCACACGCCATGCCAGCGGCTACGGCCACGGCGGAGCCGCTACTGGATCCTCCAGGAATGCGATGTACCTTGAGATCCCACGGGTTCCAGGGCGTGCCCATGGAGGCATTGGTACCCCAGCCGCCAAAGGCGTACTCCACGGTATGGGTTTTTCCCAACACAATGGCTCCGGCAGAACGCAAGCGATCCACTGTGGTTGCGGTCGAGCTGGAGGTTCTAGCAGGGAGGGCTTTGGAGCCGGCGGTAATCGGGCGGCCTTGAATTTCGAACAAATCTTTAATGGCCACTGTGATGCCGTGCAGTGGCCCCACGGTATAGCCAGCACGTCGCATGCTGTCCAAGCCGCGCGCTGCTTGCAAAGCCTCTTCCTGATAAACATCCAAATACGCATGCAGCTTGGAATCGAATGCTTCGATGCGCGCCAATTGCCGGGTGACGAGTTCCTCACTGTTCAGGCGACCATCGGCCAGGGCCTCTAGCGTCTGCACCATAGAAGCGAAAGTAAGTTCCGTACCGCTCATACGCCCCCCATGACCCGACGGCCACGCGATAGCCGCCGTTCCAGCAATCGGGAGAGCATCGACAGGGGAAATGCGATGGCGAAGTAGAACAAGCCCACCAGCAAAAAAATATGCAGTGGCAAAAAGTACTCGCTGGACATGGCCCGTGCGGCCAGCATCAGCTCATCGGTGGCAATCAGGGCGCATAGCGAGCTATCTTTCAAGAGGGCAACGTAGGTGTTCACCAAAGACGGCAGCATGACCCGCAAGGCTTGGGGAAAGATCACCTGCAAAAAAACCTGGTGCGGCGCCAAACCGACCGCCAGTGCAGCTTCTCCTTGCCCTCGGTGGATGGATTGCAGCCCCCCACGCAGGATCTCCGCGACGTAGGCGGCCCCATGAAGACCAAGCCCCAATATGCCTGCCCAGAAACCAGACAAGGTCAGACCCAAGGGAGGCAATGCGAAATACAGCGTCAGAAGCAAGGCCAGGAGCGGCAAGGTGCGTACGAACTGGATAAAAACATTTGCCAACCAGCGCACAAATCCGGATTGGCAGCGAAGCATTGCTACCAGAATGGCTCCCCACAACAACGCCAGTGCAAAACCAACAAACGAAAGCTGGACTGTCATTTTTGCGGCTTCCAGAAGTCGTGGCCACCACTCAGGCCAGTACTGCTGGAACACAGAGAAAAAGGCGTTCATCGTTTGCTCTCCATCAGGCGTTCGGCCCGCGCAAAGCCCCAGCTGACGGGCAACACCATGCCCGCGTACACCAGCATGGCAGCCAGGTAAATAAGGGTGGTTTCAAACGTAGAGGTCACCAAATTGCGTGCGAAAAACATGACCTCTGGCGCTGCAATCGCAGATGCAATGGAGGTGTCTTTCACCAATTGGCTGCTGTAGTTGGCCAAAGAGGACCAGGTCAGCCGGAACATTTGCGGAAAGAGAATGTGCAGCAGCGTTTGCTGCGGAGTCATTCCCACCACCAGCGCAGCTTCACGTTGACCGGGATGGATGCACTGCAGTCCTGCGGCGAAGACATCGCACAACACCGCGGCTCCGACCAGGCCCAAGCCCAAAGTGGCAGCAGCCAGAGGAGAGAAGCGGATATCGAATGTAGCCAAGCCGAAGTAGATGACAAACAGATGTGCCAAGGCCGGAATGTTGCGCATCCATTCGATGTAGGCAGCGATCACGAGCTTTAACAGACGCAGGCGCACGAATGTGACGGTGACCGCCAGCAGCATGCCGCCCAGCAATGCAATGACGAAGGCTCCAGCGGCAATCTCCAAGGCCACTTTCGCCCCTTCCAACAGTCCTGCGAGGATTCGAAAAAATAGCTCGAGATCGGCGATCATGGTTGGCCCACTGGTCGTCCGGCGGCCTGCCCGAGAAAGTTGCGAGTGCGTTCTTGCTGGGGTCGATCAATGACCTCTTGGGCCGATCCTTGCTCCACCACGTGGCCACCATCCATAAAGATCACACGGTCTGCAACATCCCTGGCGAAGCGAATTTCATGCGTCACCAGAATCATTGAACGGCCTTCATCGGCGAGCTCACGGATCACCGTCAGCACTTCTCCCACCAGTTCTGGATCTAGTGCCGAAGTGGGCTCGTCAAACAAGATGACTTGGGGCTGTTGAGCCAGCGTACGGGCAATCGCGACTCGTTGCTGTTGCCCGCCGGATAGACGATCCGGATACTCCGCCGCCTTCTTGGACAAATGCACTTTGTTCAACATTTCGTCCGCCAGCTCATAGGCCTCTGCTTTGCGCATGCCTGCTGCCTTGATAGACCCCAGGGCTACGTTGTCGCGTACGGTCAGGTGTGGCCACAAATAGAACAGCTGAAAAACCATTCCCATTTCGCGCCGCTGTGGTGCCAATTCTCGATCGGTCAAAAAATGCAGCTTCCCGCTCTTGTCTATACGTTGACCAATGCGCTCCTCGCCAAGGTAGACCGACCCAGCATCCAGCCGCTCCAGAAAGTTCAGGCAGCGCAAGCAGGTGGACTTGCCGGAGCCACTAGGGCCGATCAGTGAGAGTGTTTCTCCCTTTTTGAGATCGAAGGAGATCCCTTTGAGCACATCAAGTTCGCCGTAGCGCTTGTGCAGTCCATCGACGCGTAGCAATGCGTTGTTCATTTGGTTTGGCCTGGTTTGAAGATGGCAGGAGCGCGCCCGGGCGCCCCTCCGGTTTACTTGTGCAAGGCTTACTTGCAGCTGGGCAGCTTCCAGTCGGCAGGGCGATCTACCCCAGCGCGGAAGTTTTGACCCGCAGGGACGTACCAAACGTCCTGCACCAGGCCGTATTTGTTACCAATTTTCTTGAGCTCACAGCCCTTCCAGAGCTTGGCAATCTCCGCGTTCACGGTCTTGGCCAATTCGGGGTTGTCTTTGTTCAGGCCAAACACCACCTGGCCCAAGCCGGTGAGCAGAGGGTAGTCCGCGCTGTTGTCAGAGAAGGCGTTGAACTTCAGTTTCCACTGGGGGTTGCGGGAGATGGCGTACTGCATGACTGGTGGGTCACCAATCACGGCATCAATCCGGCCAGAAAGCAAGTCACGTACCGCGGCATCGGAGGTGTCATAGGTCGTCAACTGCAAGCCACTGATCTTGCGCAGCTCGGGAATGAAAGAAAACCCGGTGATCGTGCCGACTTTCTTGCCCTCAAGATCCTTCAGGTGGGACCAATCGGTCTTGCTGGATTGGGTAATGCCATTCTTGAAATAGTGGATGGGATCGCTCAGCGTCATGATTTTGGAGCGCTGTTCGGTCCAGCCCATCGTTCCTGCCATCACGTCCACACGCTTGGACTGGACCGACGCGATGGTGCCGGACCACTCCATCAATGCCGGCTTGACCTTCAGCTTGATGGCGTCGGCCACGTGCTGAAGGATCTCCCCGTCGTAGCCAATCATGGCGCCATCTTGGTAACCCGTACCTGGCATATCTCCAGTGAAGGCGATGGTGAGAGTATCTTTCTCGACAGTCTGCAAAGCTTGTGCGTGTGCCGCCGGCAGCAGCGTGGATGCACCAAATAGGGCGCACAGTATGTGTGTGCAAAGGTACTTCTTCATAAGAAAACTCCTGAGTTGGGGTATTGAAAAAATGTCGTTGGCTGACGGGTTGGATGGTATGAATCGCCCCCCACTTGTCATAGGAAGTGCTAGCGAAGAAATAGAACGTATGCGACATTACGTGTTTACCCCTACCTCTGTGAGAAGCCATGGAACGAAGCACAGCCCCCAGAAAACGTACCCGGCGCTCTTCGGCCATCACGCCTTTGCTCAAAGACGACTGTGCGGAGCTGGTCGATAAGCTGGACCGCGCGAAGGCCAAACCCCGGAGCGACGCACTGGCTTCAGGTGTGGAATTGCGCTTAGCGATTTTTTTATGTCCGCGCTTCCCGTTGTTGTCGCTGGCTGGGTTGTGCGATGCGCTGCGCCATGCAGCAGACTTAGGTGATCAAAGTCGCCAAGTCCGCTGCACTTGGACCGTACTGAGTACCAAAGGGGATCCTGTGGTGTCGAGCTGTGGCGTTGCGGTTCCCACAGTCGGCGTAGACACCTTGGACAATGACTTCGACTATGTGGCCATCATCGGCGGACTGCTTCCGTACATGAAGGCGCGTGATACGCATGGTGTGCAGTTTCTGCGCCAGGCCGTGAGGAAGCGCATCCCATTGATTGGTATCTGCACTGGGAGTTTTGTGCTGGCCCAGCACGGTTTCATGGCGGGGCGTGTGGCCTGCGTGCATCCATTCCACGTCAACGACTGGAAAGAGATGTTTCCCGATTTGGCATTCACAACCAATTGCGACTATGTGTTTGACGGGGACAGAGTGACTTGTGCGGGGGGCATTTCCATCATTGAATTGGCTACCGAGCTGATCCGCATGCATTGCGGGCCAGACCGGGCCGCCAAGGTGGTGCACCAAATGACGGTGACCCAGAAGTCAGCTATCTCACATCTAACCCGTCGGAGAGCACTGGGTTACGCCTCCAGCGACAGTGACAAGCTGAAAGAGGCGATTGTTTTGATGGAAAAAAACATTACCACCCCACTGGAAATTTCGGTGATTGCGAAGATCATCCAGTCCAGCAACCGTCAACTGGAACGTGTTTTCATGGCAGAGACCCAGTCCTCGCCGTCGGAGTTTTATAGAAACTCACGGCTGAAGTACGGCCGCTGGATTGTGACCACTAGCGATCTTCCGATCAGCACCATTGCTTACGAATGCGGATTCTCCGATGCCTCGCATTTCATCCGGCATTTTCAGCAACTCTACGGCGTCTCCCCCGGAAGGCTGCGCAAGGCCTCGGCCGCAGCCGAGGCAACCGGTGTGAAGAGTTAAGCGCTTTTTTGAGCTTGCGACCTGGGCCACCCACCTAGGCGGTCAACCAAGCAGGTACTGCTCCACCGCCAGCTTGGCCTCTGCCATGTCCGAGAAAAAGCGGGTGCCCTGCGGCGCCGCTTTGGGCATGTGGCTGGGTGGGGCCCACAGCCGCTCATCGAGCCAACTGGCGGCGACGCCGCCAATGTCTTTGGATTTGAGGGTGCAGACCGGAACATCGTCCTGCAATGCTGTGCACACAGAGGGCGATTCTTGCCAAGTGATGTGAGCCATAGCGACCCGCTCCGCAAAGTTGGAAACAAATTTTGTGTCGCCCGGAAAAGAAAGTCCAGCACATTGCGGCGGTGGCGGCCTGCCGCTTACCATCTCTGTCCATGAAGAAAGTCATCCTCTCCCTCATCGCCCTCCTTCTGCTCGCCATCGCTGGCGGCGCCTACTGGCTGCACGGCAACCTGGACCACCTGGTCAAAAGCGCCATTGGCAGCTACGGCAGCGCCATGACCGGGGCCACCGTGAAGGTGGAGAAGGTGGACATTCGCCCTACCGACGGCCGTGGCACCCTGAGCGGGCTGCAGATTGGCAACCCTGCGGGTTTCAAATCACCGTATGCCGTGAAGGTGGGCACGGTGGAGCTGGAGGTCGAGCTGTCGTCGCTCACGCAGGACGTGGTGGTGATCAAAAAGATTGCCGTGCTGTCGCCCGATGTGATCTACGAGAAGGGCGACGCAATGACCAACTTCGACGCCATCCAGAAGAACATTGAAAAGTACCTGGGTCCGTCATCCAAAGATTCCAAGGGCAAGAAACTCATCGTGACGGAGTTCATCATCCGCGGTGCCAAGGCCCACGCCACGGCGCCTTTTGTGGGCAACAAGACCATCGACGCCGAACTGCCCGACCTGCACCTGCGTGACCTGGGCAAGGCCCAGGGTGGCCTGACGCCCGGTGAACTGGGCCAGGAGATCACCAACGCACTGGAGCAGCGGCTGATGGTCTCTCTGAGTTTTGACCGCCTGATGAAGTCCATCGGCAGTGCCCTGGAGAAAACGGGCAATGCCATCAAGGGGCTGTTCAAGTAGAGGCCATGGCCTGCAGATAGGCCAGCATGCCGACAAACGCGGCCTGCGCCAGCACATAGCCCACGCCCAGCGGGCTGAGTGCCACACCGGCGCCCACCGCCAGCCACAGGCTGGCCACCACCCAGGCTCCATTGCCCAGCGCCAGCAGGCGCACACCCGCCCGCGGCAACTCCCGCTGCGCCAGCAGAAAGCCGATGTACACCACGAACACCAGCACCACCCAGGCCGAGGCCTGCACCAGCGCCGCAGGCATGCCCAGCAGGCTGGACACGGTGGCCTGGGCCTCCAGTTGCAGAAGCGCGGTACCGACGCCGGTGATCGCATCCAGCCACAGCACGCGGCGGGTCCAGACGGGGGTGGTGAGCAGAGAGAAAGACGACATGGAAAACTCCTGAAGGATTGAACAAGGCCCCGATGGTGCGGCGCCCCGCGACGCTGCGCCATTACCTGGGAGGTCATGGCCGCACCGCCCCAAAGCACAGGCCCAGCGCTACCATGCGGCCATGCACACCCCCACCGCCCCCAACAGTTTTGGCCAACGCCTGCGCCACTGGCGCCAGCACCGGCGCCTGAGCCAGCAGGAGCTCTCGCACCAGGCCGACATCTCGGCCCGGCACGTGAGTTTTCTGGAGACCGACCGCTCAGCGCCCAGTCGCGAAATGGTGCTGCGCCTGGCCGAGCGACTGGAGGTGCCGCTGCGCGAACGCAACCAGCTGCTGACCAGCGCGGGCTACGCCGCCATGTACCGCGAGCGCCCGCTGGACCACCCCGACATGGCCGAGGCACGCGCCGCGGTGGAGTTGATCTTGCGGTGCCACGAGCCCTACCCCGCGCTGGCCATGGACCGGCACTGGAACATGGTCAGCGCCAACCGCCTGGTGCCGGTGTTTCTGAACAACATTGCGCCCGCACTGCTGCAGCCGCCGGTGAACGTGCTGCGCCTGAGCCTGCACCCGCAGGGACTGGCGCCGCGCATTGCCAACCTGGGGCAGTGGAAGCACCACCTGTTTGAACGCCTGCGCCAGCAGATCCACAGCACGGGCGACGCCACGCTGCAAACGCTGATGGAAGAACTGCACAGCTATGACGCCAGCCACGGCCCGGACCGCGCCCACCTGCAGGGCGAGACGCGCGGTGTGGTGATGCCGTTTCAGCTGGACACGGCGCACGGGCAGCTCAACTTCATCAGCACGGTGACGATTTTTGGCTCGCCCATGGACATCACGCTGCAAGAGCTGGCACTGGAAACCTTTTTGCCGGCGGATGCCAACACGGCCGCCGTGCTGCAGCAGTTTTATAAGGAAATTGGCCGCTAGCCCCCGTGGAACGTGCGCCAGCAGCTCCTAAAACAGGAGCAAACCAGTTTCAGCGGTGGGTCTTGGTGGAACGTGGAGCCGGGGCCAGCCCCTGCAAGTAGGCGTCCAGCGTGGCCTGGCCTACGGCCTCCAGGTCAAAGGCATCGGGCGACAGCAGCCAGTTGAACTTGAGCCCGCCGACCAGCGCGAACAGACCCAGTGTGGCGCAGCGCAGATCCATGTCGGCGCGGATATGGCCCTTGTCCTGCGCCAGCTGCATCAGGCGGTGCATGTCGTCAATGCACTCGTTACGCCCGGCAATGTGGCGCTCGCGCATGCTTTGCAGCTCGTCCACGTATTCCACCTTCTGGGTGGCGATCTCGAACACGCGGCGCACCTGGTCGTTGTGGGCGATCTGCTGGAAGGCCGAGGCCGTGTTGCGGCGGATTTTGTCCAGCGGCTGCTCTTCGTCTACCGGCTCCATCTCCGTCATGCGCGCCATCATGGGCAGGGTCACCCGCTCCATCATGGCGTGGAAGAGTTCGCCCTTGTTCTCGAAGTGCCAGTAGATGGCGCCTCGGGTTACGCCCGCCGCTTGGGCGATCTCTTGCAGCGTGGTGCGCGACACCCCGCGCTGGTGAAACACGCGCTCGGCGGCATCCAGAATCAGCTCGCGGGTGGCAAGCGCGTCTTCCTTGGTTTTGCGGGCCATGGTCTACAACAGTTTCACAGGAATTTCACACATACATTCAAGCATGTATGTATACTAATCGAAATTGCTGCATTTGCAAAAACCGTTTGCCGGGGGTTTGCCCTAGGTCAACAATGCGGCAACCCCCATCCGCTCTCCGATCCATTTTTGTAACAAAGGGATTCCTATGTCTCCGTTCCGCCAGACCGTGGGTTTTGCACCCGCAACACTGTCTTTGGGCCGCTTTGCCCTGATGTCGATTCCCCTGGCTGTGGCGCTGGTCGCCTGCGGTGCCAAGGACGGCGCCCCCGGTGCCGGTGGCCCTGGTGGCGGCATGCCACCCGCTGAAGTGGGCGTGGTGACCGTGGCGCCGCAAACCGTGGCGCTGCAGTCTGAGCTGCCCGGTCGCGTGAGCGCTGCCCGTGTAGCCCAAGTGCGTGCCCGTGTGAACGGTGTGGTGCTGCAACGCCTGTTCCGCGAAGGCAGTGAAGTGAAGGCCGGCCAGGTGCTGTACCAGATCGACGCCGCCCCCTACCGCGCCACACTGGAAAGCGCCCAGGCCAGCGTCGCCAAAGCCCAGGCCAATGTGGCCCAGGCCACGGCCCAAGTGGAACGCAACAAGCCGCTGATGGAAGCCAACGCCATCAGCAAGCAGGAATACACCACGCTGGTGACCACGCAGCGCCAGGCCGAAGCCGACCTGGGCACCGCCAAGGCTGCGGTGGAAACCGCCCGCATCAGCCTGGCCTACGCCACGGTCACGGCGCCCATCTCGGGCCGCATTGGCCAGTCGCTGGTGACCGAGGGTGCGCTGGTCAGCGCCACCGAAGCCACCCAGTTGGCCGTGATCCAGCAGACCGCGACTGTGTACGTGAACTTCACCCAAAGCACCACCGACGTGCTGCGCCTGCGCAAGGCCATAGCCAGCAAGCAATTGCGCGCGGCCGGCGATGGCTCGGTGCCCGTGCGTGTGGTGCTGGAAGACGGCAGCGAGCTGCCCAAGGCCGGCAAACTGTTGTTCTCTGACCTGACGGTGGACGCCACCAGCGGCCAGATCACGCTGCGGGCCGAAGTGCCCAACGCCGACGGGCTGCTGCTGCCCGGCCAGTATGTGCGCGTGCGCCTGTCGCAGGCCGAACTGCCTTCAGGCATTCTGTTGCCCCAGCAAGCCGTGACCCGCACCAACCAGGGCGACACCGTGCTGGTGGTGGGTGAAGGCGGCAAGCCTGGCCCCCGCCCCGTGAAGGTGGGCAACGCCCAGAACAACCAGTGGGTGATCCTGGACGGCCTGAAAGAAGGCGACCAGGTCATCGTGGATGGCTTCCAGAAAATGATGGTGCCCGGTGCCCCGGTGAAACCCGTGCCGTGGACGGGTGGCGCGCCCGCCGCCGGCGCTCCGGGTGCTGCGGCATCTGCCCCCGCCGCTGCGGCTTCC
The DNA here is from genome assembly GCF_056521335.1 of Rhodoferax sp. ZS1R25. Lineage (NCBI taxonomy): Bacteria > Pseudomonadati > Pseudomonadota > Betaproteobacteria > Burkholderiales > Comamonadaceae > Rhodoferax > Rhodoferax sp. ZS1R25. The sequence goes on along the minus strand of NZ_JBWMAZ010000001.1, from coordinate 1,929,468 downwards.
GCAGCCAAGTAAACCGACGAGGCACCTTTCATGGCCCAGTTTTTTATCGACCGCCCCATCTTTGCGTGGGTGATAGCGCTGTTCATTCTGGTGATGGGGGGCGTGGCGATCACGCAGCTCCCCGTTTCGCAGTACCCACCGGTGGCGCCTCCGTCCATCGTCATCAACACCGCTTACCCCGGTGCCTCGGCCCAGACGCTGGAGGACAGCGTGCTGTCCGTCATCGAACGCGAAATGAACGGCTCGCCCGGCTTGATCTACATGGAGTCGGTGGCGCAAGCCGACGGCTCCGGCAGCATCACGCTGAGCTTTGAGACCGGCACCAACCCCGACCTGGCCCAGGTGGACGTGCAAAACCGCCTGTCGCGCGCGTCCCCACGCCTGCCAGCGGCGGTGACGCAGCAGGGTGTGCGCGTGGACAAGTCGCGCTCCAACTTCTTGCTGTTCACCATGCTGTCGTCGGACAATCCGGACATCGACCCCATTGCGCTGGGCGACTACGCCTCTCGCAACGTGGTGCCTGAAATCCAGCGCCTGCCCGGCATTGGCCAGGCCCAGTTGTTTGGTACCGAGCGCGCCATGCGCATCTGGATCGACCCGGCCAAGCTGGCCAGCTTCAACCTCTCGGCTGCCGACGTCAGCGCTGCCATCAAGTCGCAAAACGCCCAGGTATCTTCCGGCGCGATTGGTGACCTGCCCAACATCACGGGCCAGAGCATTGCCGCCACGGTGGTGGTGAACGGCCAGCTCAACAGCGTGGCGCAGTTTGGCAACATTGCCTTGCGCTCCAACGCCGATGGCTCGGCCGTGCGCTTGAAGGACGTGGCCCGCATCGAACTCGGTGCGCAGGGCTATGCCACGTCGGCACGCCTGAACGGCAAGCCTGCGGTCGGTATCGGCGTGCAGCTTTCCCCCAGCGGCAACGCCATGGCTGCGGCCAAGGCCGTGCGCGAGCGCATGGAGCAGCTGCAAACCTACTTCCCCACCGGGGTGAAGTGGACCATCCCCTACGACAGCTCGCGTTTCGTGAAGATCTCGATCTCGCAAGTGGCGGAGACGCTGATTGAAGCCGTGGCGCTGGTGTTCCTGGTGATGTTCCTGTTCCTGCAGAACTGGCGCTACACCATCATCCCCACCATCGTGGTGCCCATCGCGTTGCTGGGAACCTTTGCCACGCTGCTGGCACTGGGCATGTCCATCAACGTGCTGACCATGTTTGGCATGGTGCTGGTGATCGGTATCGTGGTGGACGACGCCATCGTGGTGGTGGAGAACGTCGAGCGCATCATGAGCGAGGAAGGCCTGCCGCCGTTGCAGGCCACCAAGAAGGCCATGGGCCAGATCTCGGGCGCCATCGTGGGCGTGACTGTGGTGCTGATTGCCGTATTCGTGCCGCTGGCGTTCTTCAGTGGCTCGGTGGGCAATATCTACCGCCAGTTCTCGGCAGTGATGGTCAGCTCCATCGCGTTCTCGGCCTTTATGGCGCTGTCGCTCACGCCTGCACTGTGCGCCACGCTGCTCAAGCCTGTGGAGGCCGGCCATGCGCATGCCAAGACCGGTTTCTTTGGCTGGTTCAACCGCGGCTTCAGCAGCACGGCCAAGGGCTATGAAAGCTTTGTGGCACGCCTGCTCAAAAAGGCCGGCCGCTACCTGGTGATCTACGCCGCCATCATCGGCGCCGTGGCCGTCATCTACCTGCGCTTGCCCACCTCGTTTTTGCCCGGTGAAGACCAGGGCAACATCATCGTGAACGTGCAACTGCCCCCCGGTGCCACGCAACAGCGCACGCTGAATGTGATGCAGCAGGTGGAAGGCTTCATCCTCAAGCAGCCTGAAGTGCAAAGCATGGTCGGCGTGCTGGGCTTCAGCTTCTCTGGCCAAGGACAAAACGCCGCGCTGGCCTTCGTGACGCTGAAAGACTGGGCCGACCGCCCAGGTCCCGAGCATTCGGCGCAAGCGTTGGCAGGCCGTGCGTTTGGTGCGCTCATGGGCATCCGTGACGCGTTCATCTTCCCGCTGAGCCCGCCCCCCATTCCCGAACTGGGCAATGCCACAGGCTTCACCTTCCGCCTGCAAGACCGCGGCGGCAAGGGCCACGATGCGCTGATCGATGCACGCAACCAGCTGTTGGGCATGGCGTCCAAGAGCCCCATCCTTACCCAGGTGCGCCCCGATGGCCTGGAAGATGCGCCCCAGCTGCAGATCGATATTGACCGTGACAAGGCCAGCGCCCTGGGCGTGGGCTTTGACTCGATCAACAGCACCATCTCCACCGCGCTGGGCTCGGCCTATATCAATGACTTCCCGAACCAGGGCCGTCTGCAGCGTGTGGTGGTGCAGGCGGATTCCACCGCCCGTATGCAGCCGGATGACATCCTGAAGTTCAACGCGATCAATGCGCAGGGCAAGCCCGTGCCACTGTCGGCCTTCGCCACCACCCGCTGGGTGAAGGGCGCCATGCAAACCGTGCGCTACAACGGCTACCCTGCTGTGCGCATCGGGGGTGCAGCGGCCGCTGGCTACAGCACAGGCGCAGCCATGGCCGAGATGGAGAAGTTGGCCGGGCAACTGCCGGCTGGCTTTGGCTATGAGTGGACCGGCCAGTCCCGCCAGGAAAAGCTGGCGGGCTCGCAAGCCACCGTGCTCTATGGCTTTGCCATCCTGGCCGTGTTCCTGTGCCTGGCCGCGCTGTACGAGAGCTGGTCCATCCCGCTGGCGGTGATTCTGGTGGTGCCCCTGGGCGTGCTGGGGGTGCTGGTGGCCACGCTGCTGCGCGGCTATGCCAACGACGTGTACTTCCAGGTCGGCTTGATCACCATCATCGGCCTGTCCGCGAAGAACGCGATTCTGATCATCGAATTTGCCAAGGACCTGCAGGCCCAGGGCAAGGGATTGATCGAGTCGGCACTGGCGGCTGCGCACCTGCGCTTTCGCCCCATCGTCATGACCTCCATGGCCTTCATGCTGGGCGTGCTGCCTCTGGCGATTGCCAGCGGCGCGGGCTCGGCCAGCCAGCGTGCCATCGGCACCGGCGTGATGGGCGGCATGGTGGTTGGTACCTTCCTGGCCGTGTTCTTTGTGCCCATCTTCTTTGTGGTGGTGCGCGGTATTTTCAAAGGCAGCGAGCGCCAGCACCAGTTTGACGCCGCCCACGGACACCACATTGGAGGCGAGTCCCATGAGTAAGCATTTCTCCCCCAGCCGCCCTGCCCTGCGCCTGGCCACACTGTCTGCCGTCCTGTGGTTGGCGGGTTGCAGTTTCATCCCCACCTTCCAGCGTCCCGCGGCGCCGGTGGGTGCCAGCTTCCCGGCCGTGAAGGCCGAGACCGCGGCCGAGGCATCAGCCCGCACCGCAGCCGACGTTGAATGGCAGGCCTTCTTTCAAGATGCGCGCCTCAAGCGCCTGATTGAACTGGCCCTGCAAAACAACCGCGACCTGCGCGTGGCCGTGCTCAACATCGACCAGACCCGTGCCAAGCTGCAAGTGGCCCGCGCCGACGAGCTGCCCACGGTGAACGCTGGCATCAACGGAAGCCGCGGCCCCACCACCACGGGCGCCGTGGTGAGCAGCTACACCGCAGGCCTGAGCATCACCGCCTACGAGCTGGACTTTTTCGGCCGCGTGCGGGCACTCAGCCAAGCCGCCCAGGCCCAGCTGCTGGGCACCGAAGAAGCGCGCAAGACCGTGCAGATCAGCCTGATCGCGTCGGTGGCCAACACCTACCTGAACCTGCTGGCCGATGACGAGCTGCTGCGCAGCACGCGCGAGACGCTGAAGACGCGCCAGGATTCGCTGCGCCTGATGCAGCTGAAGTTTGACAACGAGGCCGCATCCAAGTTGGACCTGAGCAGTTCGCAGTCGCTGCTGGAAGGCGCCAAAGCCAGCCTGGCCCAGCTGACCCGCCAGCGCGCCCAGGACGAAAACGCCCTGGTGCTGCTGATCGGCCAACCGCTGCCCACCGACCTGCCCGCCGGACTGGACATGGCGCAACAAGGCCTGGTGGCGGACCTGCCCGCTGGCGTACCGTCGGAGCTGCTGACCCGCCGCCCCGACGTGCGCCAGGCCGAGCAAAACCTGCTGGCCCTGAACGCCAATATCGGCGCAGCGCGTGCGGCCTTCTTCCCGCGCATCACGCTGACTGCCAGCGCGGGTGTGGCCAGCAACGACCTGGAAACCCTGTTCAGCAACGGCACCAGCGTCTGGAGCTTTGTGCCCCAGCTGTTGGTACCCATCTTCGATGCGGGCCGCAACAAGGCCAACCTGGAAGCCGCCAAGGTGAACAAGGAAATTGCCGTGGCGCAGTACGAGAAGGCCATCCAGACCGGCTTCCGCGAAGTAGCCGACGCCCTGGCCGGCCGCGCCACGCTGGGCGACCAGCTGCAGGCGCAGACCGCGCAACTGGAAGCCGAGAAGACCCGCATGGGCCTGACCGACCTCCGCTTCAAGAACGGCGCCGCCAACTCGTTTGATGTGCTGGATGCCCAGCGCTCGCTGTTCACCGCGCAGCAAGCGGTGGTGCAGGTTCAGCTGCTTCAGTTGCAAAACCTGGTGACCCTGTACAAGGTGCTGGGCGGTGGCTGGACAGAGGCTGCTGCAGAGCAGAAGTAATAGACAAATGGGGCACCAGCCCCCGTGGATATTGCGCGAACAGCTCCTAATTTAGGAGCTGTTTTTGTTTGGGTAGCAGGACGTTCCCGAACACCGCCCGGGATAACCCTGTGCAATCTCCTCGCCGGTTGTAAGGCACCACTGCGCCTTGGCTAAGTATTTACCCCAGGCCTGCTGACCCCACAGCACGTCCGCTGATGCACCTACCTAGCATTTCAGGCACTGCAGCAAACCACCCTTCCAGGCATCAGGCTTTTTGATGAAATCCATAAAAAAGTCTGCGTTGATCTGATAGATATTTCTCCCTACAGTGACCACCAGAGTCCACCATCGCGCTGGGCATTGCCAATCTGTAGCGAAATACGTCATGACAAAAACAAACCCCGACCTCATGCCTGCGTTGGTTCGACATGCAGTGTTGTTGGCGACGCTCGGCCGCAGCTTGGAAATTCACGCGTTGACCGGACAACCCAATACATTGAAGCTGCCCCATTGCAGTGAGTCCAGGTACTGACAGATATGTCTCCCTTTGTGGTTGATTTTTCACGCCCACAGGCGGTGCTTCTCTTCTCTGTACTGATTGTCACCTTGCAATTCATTGCGGTTTTCATAGCAATCTTCTTTATGCAAAAGAGATACCAGGGACTGGAGTCGCAGAGGAAAAGATATTCACGCTCCAATAAGCTGTTCATTCGCTTGGAAGCTTCACTTTCGCAGTTACAAGTGCTGGAAAGAATCCACTTGATCAATGTTCATCAGAAGCTGGAGCAAGAAATCGACGACCAACTCAATGCACTCTGGATAGACATCGAAAAGGCGCTGGGGCAGATTGCATCTGTGGAGTACGTGGGGAAAGTCAAATTCTCCGTGCTGTCTGTTCGGGCAGGATTTGAACTCTACAAGCAAATGCAAAGGGACTTTATCAACCATTCCAAGCTGGGGGAAAAGGCATTTGCGCAGCGTATGCTCAACTCACAAGGCAAAGAGCTGCGCATCAGCGTGGAGAGTGTTCTCAAATCCGGACGAGAAACCAGCTTTAAACACCTGTTTACGGGGTACAAAATCAATGGCGCATTGGATTTCGCTTGGATGGTGTATCCCCTGACATTGATATTGATATTCCTGTCCTACTCCGTCTCGGTGCGAATGTATGCGTCGCCTTAACAGGCTGCAGAAATACCCAACGTGCGCAGCATTGCTGCTGGCGTGAAGTCTCGTTTTTCAGTGGTGCGGGTCAATGCTGCTCCCAATCACCCCACTCCAATCTCAATTCGATCTCCACCCATCACGCGGCCTCCAGGCGGAGGGTGCCCCAAGGTGCACATGCGCACTGGGCGCTCGCGGACTTCGGCAGAAAACTTCGTTGACTTTCTAATGGCTCTTTAAAACTGCCCGGGATTACCCTGTGCCACCCCAGTACCGGTTGCATCGCAGCAGACTATCCGTACTAGGTACTTTCCCCCAAAACCTCTAAGCCTTCATAGCGCTCGAGGCTAGGTCAAACCCTCATTCCAGCTTTGGCAACAAGCTGCATTTACTTCCATCAGTGTTTCTTATGAATTCCATAATAAATATTGCTTGGATCTGATGGGGATAGCTCCCTACAGTGGCCTCCATCGGCAATCTGTAGCGGGTACACCATGACAAAAACAAAAACTGGCCTCAGGCCATCGTTGGTTCGGCGGGCTGTGTTGCTGGCGGCTCTGTGCGAGGGCCTAGGCATCCGCACCGCAGGCGCAGCCACGGGGCCAAGCAATGGCTTGAAGATGGCCTACCTGCCCAAACAGATAAACAACCCCTACCACGTGATTCTGGGTGAGGGCGTGATGGAAGCAGCACGTGAACTGGGTGCACAGGCGCGCATGCTGGGGCCTACCAACGCGCAAGCACTGGCTCAGGAGCCTTTCATCCAACAGTTGATTGCAGAGCGTTTGAACGCCGTCATCCTGGCTGCGAACGAGACGGTGGCGCTGCTGCCCAAGGTGCGGGAGCTCAGCGCCGTGGGCACCAAGATTGTGGCGGTGGACGCGGACCTGGCTACGGACGCGCGCGATCTGTTCATCAACCAGGCCAGCCAGGAAGGCGTGGGCCGCGCGCAAATGCAGCTCATGGCCAAGCTGATGGAGGGGCAAGGCGAGTTTGCCATTCTGTCCGCCAATATCACGGCCAGCAACCAGAACGCCTGGATTTACTGGATGCTGCAAGAGCTGCGCCGCCCCGTCTACCAGAACATGAAACTGTCCAAAGTAGTCTATGGCAACGACGATCCAGTCAGGTCGCGCGAACAGTGCATGGCACTGCTACAAAACCCCAACCTGCGCGGCATCATCTGCCCCACAACCGTGGGCATTCTGGCCAGCGCGGAGTACGTGGCCGCATCGCCACACAAGGGCAAGGTCCATGTGACCGGGCTGGGCACACCCAACCAGATGCGTCCATTTGTCAAAGACGGCACAGTGCAGGCCTTTCAGCTGTGGAACCCGGTGGACCTGGGCTACTTGGCTGCCTATGCGGCCGCCAGCCTAAGCAAAGGCGCGATCACCGGCAAAAGAGGTGAGACCTTTGCCGCGGGTCGGCTGGGCAACTACGTGGTGGGTGCCAAGGGCGAGGTCATTCTGGGTGCGCCCACGACCTTTGACACGTCCAACATCGACCGCTTCAATTTCTGAGAGTGCACACATGAGAATTCAGAACCAGATCATTGGTTTGGGTGTCGTGGGCGCCGTATTCGTGGCCTTGGTGGGTTTGTCCGGTCTTGCCGCCACCAGGTCCATCCAGGGCGGACTGGACGATGCACTGGGTGCCAGCGTGTCCTTGAGCGAGAGCCAGACTGTAGGCACGCTGTTGGACTCAGTGCGGGGTGATGCCCAGCTAGCCTTGTTTGCGGGCCGACAGCGCAACCCGGACCGGCTGATGGAGGCCGAGAATGGTTTCAAACTGCACGCCAAGGCGTTCCAGGACGCAGTGACCAGCCTACAGGTGCGCGCACTACCAGCCAATGGCCAAACCGCGTTGCAAACCATCACGCCGCTGAGCACCAGCTACTTGCAGCAGGCGGCAAAGCTTGTGGAGTTGTCGACCTCCGACATACCGCAAGCGGAAAGTCTGCTGGGCGATTTGCAGAAAACCTATGGACAGTTGACGGGTCCGGTGGCCACATTGGGGCAGGATATCTCTGCTGCTTCTGTGGCCGAAGTGGGGGCGGCCAAAGCGACCATCGTGACGGCACAGCGCGCCGTGTTGCTGGCTCTGGTAGTAGCCGTGCTCATCCTGCTAGCGGCAGCCATCTGGTTGGCGCAGCAGATCAAACGCCCCATGCTGCACGCGGTAGAGGTAGCCGGCAACATTGCGCACGGTGATCTATCGGCTCCGGTGAGGGTGTTTGGGAGCGACGAGTTTGTGCACCTGTTCCGTGAACTACGCACCATGCAGCGCGGCTTCTCCGACATCGTTGCCCGGGTTAAGCAAAACTCCGAATCGGTAGCCACCGCCAGCGCCGAGATCGCCCAAGGCAACCACGACCTCTCCGCCCGCACCGAACAACAAGCCAGCGCCCTGGAAGAAACCGCCGCCTCCATGGAAGAACTCGGCTCCACCGTCAAACAAAACGCCGACTCCGCCCGCCAGGCCAATCAGCTAGCCATGAATGCCTCTACGGTCGCCATCCAAGGCGGAGAAGTCGTCGGCCAAGTCGTGGAAACCATGAAAGGCATCAATGAGTCCAGTCGAAAGATCGCCGACATCATCAGCGTCATCGACGGAATCGCCTTCCAGACCAACATCCTGGCCCTGAACGCAGCCGTAGAAGCCGCAAGAGCCGGAGAACAGGGAAGAGGCTTTGCGGTGGTGGCGTCTGAAGTCAGAAGCTTGGCCGGAAGATCCGCAGAAGCTGCCAAAGAAATCAAAACCCTCATCGGCACCAGCGTAGAGCGGGTAGAACAGGGAACCGCCCTGGTCGACAAAGCCGGCTCCACCATGACCGAAGTCGTCACCAGCATCAAACGGGTGACGGACATCATGGGAGAAATCAGTGCAGCCAGCAGTGAACAAAGCAGTGGAGTGACGCAGGTAGGAGAAGCCGTCACCCAGATGGACCAAGCCACCCAACAGAACGCAGCGCTAGTCGAACAAATGGCCGCAGCAGCCTCCAGCCTGAAGAGCCAGGCGCAGGACCTGGTGCAGGTGGTGGCGGTGTTCAAGCTGGGAAATCTGAAGCCCCAAGCCCCCGCACTGTCCTTTTCCAACACATAAAAACAAAGATTTTCCCGCTACGTAATTCAAATAACTTGAGGAGACATGAAGATGATGAAGAAGACGACGTTGGTACTCGCCGCCGCACTCGCCTGCGCTGGAATTTCCGCAAATGCTTACCCTACGGGGAGCATTTCTGCACAGACTTTGCAAGAGTCTGAAATCAACTCCACGACCCTGGGGCTGCTGAAGAAACACGTGAAATATGCAGAGAGCATCTACCACGACTACTCAGCCAGCATTCCCGGTGCCGGCTACTTCCATTCGGGTGCCGCCACAGAAGACGGCATCCGCACCACCGCCAACTATGCCTATTTGTATGCGTTGCTGCTGACGCGGACAACCGATACATCCTTCAACGGCATTCCGCGCGCAACGGTGGAGGCCCATCTCGTCGCCAACCTGAAATACCTCGTGAACACCCACAAGTCGTCGGGGAGCTACAACACGACTTCGGGCGCCAAATGGGGCAAGGTGTGGGAGTCCAGCATGTGGTCTTCGTATGCGGCCCTGGGAGGCTGGATGGTGTGGGCCCAGCTGGATACCGACACGCAAAACAAGCTGAACCTGCTGGTCAGCGGCGAGGCCGACTACAAGGCCGCCACTCTGCCCCCTTACGGCGAGTGGAGTGACACCAAGGCAGAAGAGAACGGCTGGGACACCAACATCCTGTCGCTGGCGCGCAGCATGCAGCCCAATCACGCTAATGCGGCCAAGTGGGACGACATGGCGAAGAGCTACATGATGAACACCTACTCCACGCAGGCTGATATGTCAGACGCGACGGTGGTCAGCGGCAAGGCTGTGAGCACTTGGGTGCGCGGTGCCAACCTGCACCCCGACCTGACGCTGGAAAACCACGACATCTTCCACCCCATCTACCAAATGGTTCCCATCAACGAGCTGGGAACCTCCGCCGTCTTCTACAAGATGGGCAACCTGACCCCGCCCGCCGCGGTGGAACACAACATGCTCAACGTGTGGAACAAGGTGCTCAAAAAAATTGCCCTGCCGGAGGGCGAATGGATGTACCCCAATGGCGTGGACTGGATGGTGCATGACTACGAGCATTTGCCCGCCTACAGCTTTCTGGCCACCTACTTCAAGGACGCGGACGCCACCATGCTGGAGAGCCGCACGCTGGAGTACATGCGGGAACGGGCCAACCTGCAAACCGACGGCAGCTACTTTGGCAGCCTGAGCGATATCGGCCCACGTCGGGAATCGGTGGCAGCACAGCGCTTGGCCGATGCATTTCTGTACCACGAGTTTTTTGGCCCTGGCTCCACCACGCCAAGCACACCCAGCGGCTTTGTCAGCGCACAAAGCGGCGTGACGGACCTCAGCTACACCAAAATACTGCTGCACCGCAACGCGCAGAAATATTCCACTTTCTCGTGGCAAAGCAAGTTCATGGGCTACATCGGCCCCAACCCTGCCAGCTATATGAACGAACCCTATGTGCTGGTGCCGTACCAAAAATCGTTCGTGGGGTACTACAACCTCAACGGCGTGGCCACCAATGCGTCCTACATCACGCACACCAAACAGACTGCGGCCACTTGGTTTACCACCGGCGGGGTGCTGTCGGAGAACGCCGGCAAGCTGACCCGCTACTTGTCCTTCACCTCTTTGCCAGACAACAATCTGGTGGTCTACATGGACAAGGTGGTGGCCAACGCGGCAGTCACCATTGTTCAGGAATATGGCGGCGCGTTTGACTTTGAGCGCGATTCCGCATCTGGCGCGGCGCGCACGGTGTATTCCGCCTCGGGCACCACCGGCATGCCCACGCAGTTCACCGCGTACAGCGGTGACTGGATGAATGTGGATGGCAAGCTGGGCGTGGTGGTCAAGGGTGGCAAGGGTTTCAACTTTGGTTCCAAGGGCATACAGGCTGGCGCCACCAGCTCGCGCATGTATGGCTCGTACTTCACGGGCTCCAAGGCAGCCGCAGCCAATGAAATCATTTCCGACAAGGTGGTGGTAGCTGCGGTCAACCAGACCGCAGCTCAGACAGCCCAGTTGAGCGCCAATCTGCTGCGCCCCACGGTGGGGTTTGGATGGTCCGCCTCCATCGTGCAGGACGAGCGCAACTACCGCTTTCTGGTGGCCAGCAACTTTGACGGCTCCGGCGCCACGTCCATCCAACTGACCAGCAACGAGGGCGCACCAGTCTTGCCGGTGGCATCGCAGGTAACCGGCAGCACAGGCGTTGCCACACTGACGCAGGATGTGCAGAAGTCTCTGCTGCACACGCTGCGCGCCTATGCCAGCGTGGTGGGCACGGGCACCGTGCAAACGGTCACACGTGGTCTGTCCAACACCTGCGTGCTGACCAATTCGGGAAGCACTGCGGTCAGCACCAAGGTCACCATCCTGGGCGCGGGCGGAACGTTTGTGTCGGGTACCACCACCGTCCAGCCAGGCAAGAGCGTTTCAGCCTCCGAACTCAATGGCAGCATTGTGTTCAAGGCGCTCTAGCCCTCATCTGCCGGTCAAACGTGGGACATCCAGGTACAGTAGAAAAGCGCGGCCTCCTCAGGAACCTGACACTGCGACAGCTGCGGGTGTTTGAGGCGGTCGCCACCCACTTGAACTACTCGCGCGCTGCAGAGGCCATGAGCCTGACGCAGCCCGCAGTCTCTATGCAGGTGCAGCAGCTGGAGAGCGAAGTCGACCTGCAATTGCTGGTCAAGACCGGCAAAAAAGTGACGCTGAGCCAAGCGGGTGAGGAGATGCTGCGGCAGGCCAGGCGCATCCTCAACCAGGTGCGCATGGCCGAAGAGGCCATTGGCGACTTCCATCCGACAGAGGCCAATAGAAGTGGGCTGCTGCACCTGGGTCTGGTGTCTTCCGCGCACTACTTTGCTCCGGCATTGCTGATGACCTTCGCGCAAAGTTGGCCGCAGGTGAAATTCAAGCTAACGGTGGACAAGCGGGAACACATCCTGGCAATGTTGCAAGAGCACCAACTGGATGTGGCCATAGCGGGCTACCCACCCTCAGAAGCCGATGTGGAAGCGGAGACCTTTGCCGAAAACCCGCACTGCGTGGTGGCACAAGCCGAACACCCGCTGGCACAACAACGCAACATTGGCTGGCATGCCCTGCGTGATGAACCATTTATCTTCCGGGAGCCAGGATCGGCCACACGCCAGTTCTTCGAACACATCCTGCAAGCCCAGTCACTGCAAGTGAAAGTGTCCATGGAGCTGTCAGGCAACGAAACCGTCAAACACGCCGTGATGGCGGGCATGGGCATCAGCTTCCTGTCGGCCCACACCTTCCAGCTGGAAATCGAGTCCGGGAAAATCGCCGTGCTGGACATGGAAAACATGCCCAAGCGCCTGGACTGGTGCCTGATCCACCGCCGGGACTCCAGCCTCAGCGGCGTCAACGGCGCATTTCGTGACTTTGTGCTGGAGCGGGGACGCGAGCTTGCCAAGTGCAAAATTGCAAACTAAAAAAGCTCCTAGCCCCCGTGGAATCTGCGCAAGCAGCTCCTAAATCAGGAGCGCTTTCACAGTCCCCGCTCACTCCACCCGCGTAATACCTGACGGTTTGAAGCCCAAATCCGCCGCCTTGCCCTTGCGTCCACGCGCTGCGCGGGCGTTGTTGAGGCTGCGGATTTCCAGGGTCTCATCGCGCTCCTTGCCGCCGCGGCCGATGCCGGCGATGCGGATGCTGCGCGTGTAGGCGGCAGCGCCAGCCAGCGTGTCTTTGGCTTCCAGGTCGATGAGCATGAGGCCGCGCCCGCCCTTCTCCATGGTCTTGAGTTCGGAGATCTCAAATGTGAGGATGCGGCCCAGCGTGGACGCGCAAGCCACGTGGGTGGCGGGCGCCACCACGGCGGCAGCCGTGCCGGCCACGGTGACCTTGCCTTGCGCACCGGCCACCAGGGATGGGGCGCACAGGGTTTCGCCCTCGCCCACCCCCACAAAGGCCTTGCCAGCCTTCTGGCGGGAGACCATGTTGTCCACACTGGCGATAAAGCCGTAGCCGCCCGAGCTGGACAGCAGCAGCATGGCGTTGGATGGGCCAGCAAAGTAATGCAGGATTTGCGTGCCGCTTTCCAGTTCGATCAGAGTGGTGACCGGCTGGCCATCGCCACGGCCGCCAGGCAGCAGCGACACGGCCACCGAGTAGATGCGTCCGTTGGAGCCAAACACCAAGAGCGTGTCCACGCTGCGACATTCAAACGTGCCGTACAGACCATCCCCGGCCTTGAAGGCGAAGGTGGAGGCCTCGTGGCCGTGGCCGGTGCGTGCACGCACCCAGCCTTTTTCACTGATCACCACGGTCACCGGTTCGTCCACCACCTTGACTTCGGCCACGGCCTTTTTCTCGGTCTGGATCAGCGTGCGACGCGGGTCGGCAAATACTTTGGCGTCGGCTTCGATTTCCTTGACCATCAGGCGGCGCAGTGCGGCGGGGCTACCCAGAATTTCTTCCAGCTTGCCCTGCTCGCCACGCAGCTCGGCCAGCTCCTGCTCGATCTTGATGCCTTCCAGCCGCGCGAGTTGGCGCAGGCGGATTTCGAGAATGTCTTCGGCCTGGCGGTCCGAGAGGCGGAAGCGTTCGATCAGCGCGGCCTTGGGCTCGTCCGACTGGCGGATGATGGCGATCACTTCGTCGATGTTCAGCAGAACGGTCTGCCGACCTTCCAGAATATGGATGCGGTCCAGCACCTTGTTCAGGCGGTGGCGGCTGCGTTTCTCAATCGTGGTCTGGCGGAATGCAATCCATTCGGTGAGCATCTGGCGCAGCGACTTTTGCGTGGGCCGACCGTCCAGCCCCACCATGGTCAGGTTGATGGGCGAGGAGGTCTCCAGGCTGGTATGGGCCAAGAGCGCGGTGATGAGCTCTTGCTGTTCAATGCGACTGGTCTTGGGCTCGAACACCAGGCGCACCATGGCGTCCTTGTTCGATTCATCGCGCACCACGTCCAGCACGCTGAGGATGCTGGCCTTGAGCTGCGTTTGTTCTTGCGACAGCGCCTTCTTGCCGGCTTTGACCTTGGGGTTGGTCAGCTCTTCGATTTCTTCCAGCACGCGCTGGCTGCTCACGCCGGGCGGCAGCTCCGTCACCACCAGCTGCCACTGGCCGCGCGCCAGGTCTTCAATCTTCCAGCGCGCACGCACCTTGAGGCTGCCACGGCCGGTGCGGTAGGCATCTGCAATGTCTTGCGCCGGGCTGATGATCTGGCCACCACCGGGAAAGTCGGGGCCGGGGATCAGCGTGTACAGCTCGGCATCGGCCAGCGCTGGCGTCTTGATCAGCGCCACACAGGCATCGGCAATCTCGCGCAGGTTGTGGCTGGGGATTTCAGTGGCCAGGCCCACGGCAATGCCGCTGGCGCCGTTGAGCAAACTGAACGGCAGGCGCGCGGGCAACTGGCAGGGCTCTTCGGTGGAACCGTCGTAGTTGGGCTGAAACTCCACCGTGCCCTGGTCGATTTCTTCGAGCAACAGCGTGGTGATCTTGGCCAGGCGCGCTTCGGTGTAGCGCATGGCCGCGGCGCCGTCACCGTCACGCGATCCAAAGTTTCCTTGCCCGTCGACCAGCGGATAGCGCTGCGAAAAGTCTTGCGCCATGCGCACCAGCGCGTCGTAGGCGGATTGGTCGCCATGCGGGTGGAAACGGCCCAGCACATCACCCACCACACGGGCGCTCTTCACCGGCTTGGCACCGGCGTTGCCATTGGCCCCGCCAAAGCCCAGGCCCATGCGCGACATGCTGTACAGAATACGGCGCTGCACCGGCTTCAAGCCGTCGCAGACATCGGGCAGCGCACGGCCCTTGACCACGGAGAGGGCGTATTCGAGGTAGGCGCGCTGGGCGTAGGTGGCCAGGTTCAGTTCGCTGTCATCGCCGGGGGTGGCGGGGTCGGGGATCAGATCAAGCGTGGTTTGGTCAGTCATGTTTCTTCAGTCAGCTATTCGGGTGTCCGGCTCAGGCGGGCGCTGCAGGGGCGCCACCATGTTGCCGCGGCCAACGGCACCGCCCAGGGCCACGCCCTGCGCGCCGGGCGCTTTCAAAATATAAGGATCACGGGCGCCGGCCATCACGTAGCCCTCGCCATAGGTGGCTTTCACACGGCCAGACGCCGTCTTGTTCACCTGGGCCACGGGTACGGGTTTGAGCGCGGTGTACAGCTCGCCCACGGTGACCACGTAGTTCTGGGTTTCCTTGAAGTTGGGCACCTTGTTGCCCGCGCGCTGCACCGCGCCCTCGCCCGCGTTGTACGAGGCCAGGGCCAGGTCCAGCTTGCCGGGGAACATGTCCATCAGCAGCCGCAGGTAACGCGTGCCCAGGTTGATATTGGTCTTGGGGTCGGTCAGCTTGGACTCCACCGAGCGCCGGCGATCGCCATCCACACCAAAGCGGCGCGCCGTATCGGGCATCACCTGCATGAGGCCAATGGCGCCCTTGGGTGATACGGCGTCGGCGTCAAAGCCAGACTCGGCAGCCACCAGGGCCTGCAGCAGCTCGTAATCCACCCGGTAGCGCGCGGCGGCGTCTTTGAGCAGGGGCTGTATCTTGCGGTAGCGCGGCGAGGACTCGAAAAACTCGGCCAGCTTGGGGTTCACGCCGGGTGCTGCGGGTGCCACAGGCGCGGCGTCTCCCGGGGCAGCAGGCTGCACCGGTGCACGGTAAAACAAGGTGTAGCGCGCGTCCACCTGCTGGTCAGAGAAGTAGCTGCGGCCTTGCTCGTCCACCCACACCCAGACATCCGCCCGGGCATGAAATGAGGCCACAGCCCCCATCAACAGTGCGCAAGCAGCTACTAATTTCATAGCAATCAGACGTCGATCTCCACCGAATCGCCATGCAGCTCCATCAGCTCACGCCGGGCCGCGGCCTCGCCCTTGCCCATGAGTTTGGTGATCAGCGCCTCGGTCGCGCCAAAGTCGATGGCGCCCAGCGCCACGGGTAGCAGGCGGCGGGTGTCGGGGTTCAGCGTGGTGTCCCAGAGCTGCTCGGCATTCATCTCGCCCAGGCCTTTGAAGCGGCTGATGCTCCAGGCGCCTTCGCGCACGCCTTCCTTGCGCAGCTTGTCCAGGATGGCGGTGAGTTCGCCTTCGTCCAACGCATAGGCCTTGGAAGCCGGTTTTTTGCCACGCGCCGGGGCATCCACGCGGAACAACGGCGGGCGCGCCACAAACACATGGCCGGTTTCAATCAGCTTGGGGAAGTGGCGGAAGAACAGGGTCAGCAGCAGCACCTGGATGTGCGAGCCGTCCACGTCCGCGTCCGACAAGATACAGACCTTGCCGTAGCGCAGGCCGCTCATGTCGGGCGTGTCATTGGGGCCGTGGGGGTCCACGCCAATGGCGACCGAGATGTCGTGGATTTCGTTGTTGGCAAACAGGCGGTCGCGGTCCACCTCCCAGGTGTTGAGCACTTTGCCGCGCAACGGCAAGATGGCCTGGTTTTCCTTGTCGCGGCCCATCTTGGCGCTGCCGCCGGCGGAGTCGCCCTCCACCAGAAACACCTCGTTGTAGGCGATGTCTTTGCTCTCGCAGTCGGTCAGCTTGCCGGGCAACACGGCCACACCGCTGCTCTTGCGCTTCTCGACCTTCTGGCCGGCCTTTTGCCGCGTCTGCGCGGCCTTGATGGCCAGCTCGGCCAGCTTTTTGCCATAGTCCACATGCTGGTTCAGCCACAGCTCGAGCGTGGGGCGCACAAAGCTGGACACCAGGCGCACGGCGTCACGCGAATTCAGGCGTTCCTTGATCTGGCCCTGAAACTGCGGGTCCAGCACCTTGGCGCTGAGCACGTAGCTGGCGCGGGCGAACACGTCTTCGGGCATCAGCTTCACGCCCTTGGGCAGCAGGCTGTGCAGCTCAATAAAGCTCTTCACCGCGGTGAACAGGCCATCGCGCAGGCCGCTCTCATGCGTACCGCCGGCGCTGGTGGGGATCAGGTTCACATAGCTCTCGCGCACTGGCGCACCGTCTTCGGTAAAGGCCACGCACCAGCTGGCGCCCTCGCCTTCCGCAAAGTTGTCGCTCTGGCTGTCGGCAAAGCCTTCGCCGTCGAACAGCGGAATGACGGGGTCGCCATTCAGGGTCTGCATCAAATAGTCTTTGAGGCCGCCTTTGTAAAGCCAGTTCTGGCTGTCCTTGGTTTTCTCGTTCACCAGCGTCACGCTGACGCCGGGCATCAGCACGGCCTTGCTGCGCAGCAGGTGGGTTAGTTCGCCCATGGGCAGCACGGCAGATTCAAAATACTTGGGGTCGGGCCAGACGCGCACGGTGGTGCCCTGCTTGCGGTCGCCCTCGCCAGCCTTGCGCACTTGCAGGGCCTCGGTCACGTCACCGCCCTCGAACACGATGTGCGCCACCGAACCCTCGCGGTAGGTGGTGACTTCCAGCCGCTTGCCCAGCGCGTTGGTGACCGACACCCCCACGCCGTGCAGACCACCCGAGAAGCTGTAGGCGCCGCCTGAGCCCTTGTCGAATTTGCCGCCGGCATGCAAGCGGGTGTACACCAGCTCGATCACGGGCGCCTTCTCTTCGGGGTGCATGCCAAAGGGAATGCCACGGCCATCGTCTTCAATGCCCACCGAGCCGTCGGCGTGCAAGGTGACCTTGATCTTTTTGCCGTGCCCGGCCAGCGCCTCGTCGGCGGCGTTGTCCAGCACTTCCTGGATGACGTGCAAGGGGTTGTCGGTGCGGGTGTACATGCCCGGGCGCTGTTTCACAGGCTCCAGGCCCTTGAGCACACGGATCGACGCTTCGGAATATTCGGGGGGTGGTTTCACTGCCATAGCCTTCCATTGTAGTGCGGGGGATTGAATTACCTGTATAAACATACAGAAACGCCGCCTACACATTCCCCCAATCTGTCACTGCCGCTTCAGCAACCGCCCGGCAAACTGGCTACAGTGCACGCATGACCCAACCCAGCAAACCGCTTTCCATCATTCAAGTTTTGGCCTGTGGCGCCACCATCGTCACCCTGTCCATGGGCATACGCCATGGCTTTGGCCTCTGGCTGCAACCCATCACCCAGGCCCAGGGCTGGACGCGCGAGACCTTTGCCTTCGCCATCGCCATCCAAAACCTGACCTGGGGTGTGACCGGCATCTTTGCCGGCATGGCGGCCGACCGGTTTGGGGCGTTCCGCGTGATCCTGGTGGGGTCGGTGCTCTATGCGCTGGGGCTGGTGGGTATGGCCTATGCCAATACTCCGCTGCTGTTCACCCTGGCCAGCGGTGTGCTGATTGGCACGGCCCAGGCCGGCACCACCTATGCGGTGATCTATGGCGTGATTGGCCGCAATGTGTCGGCCGACAAACGCTCCTGGGCCATGGGGGTGGCGGCCGCTGCGGGATCGTTCGGACAGTTTTTGATGGTGCCGACCGAAGGTTTTCTGATCGGCCACATGGGCTGGCAAGAGGCGCTGGTGATTCTGGGCGCGGCCTCGTTGCTGATGATTCCGCTGGCCTGGGGTTTGAAAGAACCCAGTTTCGTGGGCAATACCGCCCCCAAACGTGAACAATCCATCGTCCAGGCGCTGCGCGAGGCCTTCAAGTACCCCAGCTTCCAGTTGCTGATGGCGGGCTACTTTGTCTGTGGCTTCCAGGTGGTGTTCATTGGCGTGCACATGCCCAGCTACCTGAAAGACAAGGGCCTGTCGCCCCAAGTGGCCAGCTACGCGCTCGCGCTGATCGGCCTGTTCAATGTGTTTGGCACTTATGCGGCGGGTGTGCTGGGCCAAAAAATGCCCAAGAAGAACATCTTGGCCTTTATCTATTTCGCGCGTGCCGTGGCCATCAGCGTGTTTCTGGTGGTGCCCCTGACGCCCGCCAGCGTCTATGTGTTTTCTTCCGTCATGGGCCTGCTGTGGCTATCGACTATCCCCCCCACCAATGCCACGGTGGCGCAGATCTTTGGCGTGGCGCACCTGTCCATGCTGGGCGGTTTTGTGTTCTTCAGCCACCAGATCGGCTCGTTCATGGGCGTGTGGCTGGGCGGTTTTTTGTACGACAAGACCGGCAGCTACGACATCGTCTGGTACATCGCCATCGCATTGGGCGTGTTGGCCGCGCTGGTGAACCTGCCAGTGCGCGAGGCGCCCATCCAGCGCGCGGCGCTGGCGCATTGACGTGAGCAAACCTCGCAGTTTGCTCCTCTGGGGTGCCGCTACCGCTGCGCTGCTGGGGGTGTTTTACCTCTACACCCAACCTGACTTTCTGGTCCAGCTGGCCAACCAAGTCTGGGCCTGCTTTTGATGGAACCCGCATGACTAATCGCCTGAACACCACCATCATCACCGGCGCTTCTGATGGCATTGGCGCCGAAATGGCGCGCCAACTGGCCCGCCAATACGGGGCCAAAGCGGCTTTGGTACTGGCGGCGCGCAACGCCGCCCTGCTGAACGCCGTGGCCCAGCAATGCCTGGAGCTAGGCGCCCAGGTGCTGGTGGTGCCCACCGATGTCTCGGTGGAGGCCCAATGCCGCGCCTTGGTGGAGCAGACCGTACAGCGCTTTGGGCGTATCGACGCGCTGATCAACAACGCGGGCATCTCTGCGCAGGCCTTGTTCAGCGATGTGAAGGCGGAAGACCTGGGCTGGTACGAGCAGCTCATGCGTGTCAACCTCTGGGGCAGCGTGTGGTGCACCCATGCGGCCCTGCCCCACCTGAAAGCCAGCCGCGGCCATATCGTGGCGGTGTCGTCGCTGGCCGGGCTGGTGGGCGTGCCAGGGCGCACCGCCTACAGCGCGTCCAAATTTGCCATGGCGGGTTTCTTTGAGGCCCTGCGCACGGAGCTGCGCGGCGTGGGCGTGAGCGTGACTACCGCCTACCCTGGCGTGGTGCTCACCAACATTCGCAGCCGCGGCCTGAACGCGACCGGCCAGGCCGCAGGCTCCAGCGGCTTGAAAGAGGACGATGCGATGACGGTGGAAGAATGCGCGCGGCTGATTTTGGATGGCATGGCCCAGCGCGAACGCGAGGTGGTAATGACCACCAAAGGCAAGCTGGGCCGCTTTGTAAAGCTACTGCTGCCTGGCCTGGTGGAAAAGATGGCGCTGGCGGCCCTCAAAGATCACGTGAAGCCGCAATGACGCCGGAGACAGCGGAACACGGCAGCCTCAGGGCCTCCCCCTGGGTCCAGCGCTGGAGCCATCTGCTGGCCCCGGGCGCCGAGGTGCTGGACGTGGCCTGCGGCGCTGGACGGCACCTGGAATGGTTTCACCGCCGCAGCCACGCCGTGACCGGCATAGACCGCGACATTGCAGTCGCAGCGCAGCGCGTTCCCCAATCCACCCTGGTCCAGGCGGACATCGAAAATGCGCCCTGGCCGATGGTAGAGGGCGAATACCCCCAACAGTTTGGCGCCGTTGTGGTCACCAATTACCTGTGGCGCCCTCTCTTGCCCACCCTAGTGGCCAGCGTGGCGCCCGGCGGCGTGCTGCTGTACGAGACCTTTGCCGCTGGCAACGAAACCGTGGGCCGGCCGAGCCGACCCGACTTCCTGCTCAAGCCCGGCGAATTGCTCAGCGCCTGTGCGGGTTTGCAGGTGGTGGCCTATGAAAACGGCTACCTCGACCAGCCACCCCGCTTCGTACAACGTATCGCCGCTGTACGTGTCTTTACCCACGCGACATCCGGGGGTGTGCCAGCCCGGCATGCACTCTAGTTAAAATGCCCGTTTACCGAACAATCCACTCGACATGAACGCTTCTAAAGGTCCGATCCGGGGCAGCATCGTAGCCCTCATTACCCCGATGCTCGACGATGGCTCCGTGGACTACCCCGCGTTGCGCAAGTTGATCGACTGGCACATCGCCGAAGGCACTGACTGCATTGGCGTGGTTGGCACCACGGGCGAGTCCCCCACCGTCAGCGTGGAAGAGCATTGCGAAATCATCCGCGTGTCAGTGGAGCAGGCGGCTGGTCGCGTACCCATCATGGCCGGCTGCGGTGGCAACTCCACGCGCGAAGCCATTGCCTTGGCCAAGTTTGCCAAGGGCGTGGGCGCCGACTGCCAGCTGCAGGTCGTGCCCTACTACAACAAGCCAACCCAGGAAGGCCAGTTCCAACACTTCAAGGCGATTGCCGAATCCGTGGACCTGCCTGTGGTGCTGTACAACGTGCCCGGCCGATCTGTGGCCGATATGGCGCACGACACCGTGCTACGCCTGGCAGAAGTGCCTGGTATTGTGGGCATCAAGGAAGCCACCGGTAACATCGAGCGCGCCCAGTGGCTGATCAAGGAAGCGCCCAAGGGCTTCTCCATCTACTCGGGTGACGACCCCACCGCCGTGGCGCTGATGCTGTGCGGCGGCCATGGCAACGTGAGCGTGACCGCTAACGTGGCGCCCCGCCTGATGCACGAGCTGTGCGTGGCCGCGATTGCTGGCAATGTGGCCCGTGCCATGGAAATCCAGCTGCAACTGCTGCCCCTGCACAAGGCACTGTTTGTCGAATCCAATCCCATCCCCGTGAAGTGGGCCGTGGCCCGCATGGGCCTTTCCAAGCAGGCCCTGCGCCTGCCTTTGACCCAACTCACCGCGGCCAACCAGCCTGTCGTTGAGAAGGTACTCAAAGCCGCCGGACTGATCTAAGTCCCCCTTACCGTTCTAGGACATTCGTGAATTCCACTTCCAAAGTTTTTCTGCTGGCTGCGGCCGTCGCGCTGGGGGGCTGCTCGGCCCTGGAATCCGACAAGGTTGATTACCGCAGCACCGGCAAAGCGCCGTCGCTGGACATCCCCCCCGATTTGACCCAGTTGTCCAAGGACACCCGCTACACCATGGTCGGTGGCGCCGTATCGGCCTCGGGCTACCAGGCCAACCAAGCGGCCACCAGCAAGGCGCCCATTGCGGCGCTGGCCGTGGGCGATGTGCGGGTTGAGCGTGCGGGCAACCAACGCTGGCTGGTGGTCAACCGCCCGGCGGAAAAACTGTGGGAACCCGTGAAAGACTTTTGGCTGGAAAACGGCTTTCTGCTGGCCATGGACCAAAGCAACCTGGGCATCATGGAAACCGACTGGGCCGAAAACCGCGCCAAGATCCCGCAGGACATGATTCGTGCCGCATTGGGCAAACTGCTGGATTCGCTGTACTCCACGCCGGAGCGTGACAAGTTCCGCACCCGTTTGGAGCGGGATGCGAATGGCAACACCGAGATCTTCATCAGCCACCGCGGCATGCTGGAGGTGTACACCACCAATGGCGAAAAACAAACCGTGTGGCAACCACGTCCAGCGGATCCTGAGCTGGAAGCGGAATTCTTGCGCCGCCTGATGGTCAAGCTCGGCATGACGCCGGAGCAGGCCAAAGCACAGGTAGCGGCCAGCACGAGCAAGCCCACGGCCACCGTGAGCACCGTGAACGGCCAACCCGCTGTCTTGCTGGAAGAAGGATTTGACCGCGCCTGGCGCCGGGTCGGTCTGGCGTTGGACCGCACCGGTTTCACCGTGGAAGACCGGGACCGCAAACAGGGGATTTACTTTGTGCGCTACGTGGCAGCCACTTCGGAGAACTCCGAACCTGGCTTCTTCAGCAAGCTGTTCAGCGGTTCTGGCAAAGCCGCGCCGCCTGCCAAGTACCAGATCGCCGTGCGAAGCCAAGGTGAAAGTTCCACCGTGAATGTGCTGGACGCCACTGGAGCAGCCGAAACATCTGCCGTCGCACAGCGCATCGTCAAGGTCATCGCGGACGACATCAAGTAAATTCATCTGTGCTGCCTTTGGCAGTACAGGGACGAAAAAAAACCACCTTGCGGTGGTTTTTTTCTCTGCAAGCAGATTACTGCTTGGCTGGCTCGGAAGCAGCAGCGGCTGCAGCAGCAGCAGCAGGAGCTTCAGCAGCAGGCGCTGCAGCGGGTGCAGGAGCAGCAGCTGCGGCAGCAGCAGCAGGAGCTTCTTCTTTTTTACCGCAAGCAGCCAGGGCAGCGGCAGCGATCACGGCTGCCAAAACGAGAGATTTGTTCATTTTTAAAAACTAAGTGAGTTAACGAAACAATTTCCGGAAATTGTCTAACCAGCAAGCTGGCCAGCCCTGACAAAAAGCGTTCGATCTCTTTTCACCAGAGTTGTAAATTATACAAGACCCAAAATGGTGCCCGCGGGTAAACCCTCTTGCCCCGTTTACAGGCCCAAAATAGTGGCAGGAAAACCGGGCGAACTTTGCCTGCGGCACTCTTCCAGTTCCTCGCACAGCAGCACTCTGCGTTGCGGTTCCGTACCTGCCACCCCCACGCTACGCGTCACGTCCAGGCGGCGCATGGCCCATGCAGGGCTCCACAAGGCGCTGGGGAATTCACTGGCGTCCAGATGCTTGCACACCCGGCAGTCAATGAGGTGGTCCCACAGCCCGCGCCATTGCACAAACCGGTGCTGGTTGCGCTGAACCCCATCGTAGCTGCGTGCCAGCAGCGTCAAGCGTCCGCCTTTGCGCGACCAGGCATGCAAAGACTCGACCACCGCCTTTTCCCGCAGCGGCCAGTCATTGAAATCCGCATCGCTCCAGACCATGGTGAGCCAGCCCTCGTGCGCGGCGCACGCCAGTGCATCGCGCACCATTTGCGTGAATTCGGAGGGTCCCGAGAAGGGACCGTTCAACAGGGGTGAAGTGGCGTCAGTCATCGGGATGCAACCAGCCGGAGCCGCACCAGTCTTCCACCAACGCACGTGCGCCCGCACTCAGGCGTTTGACCTCTGCGGCGCTCAAGCCTCGCGTGTTCGCCAACTGCTGCATGAACTGGGCATCTTTGCCCGACGCATTGAAACTCTCACCATTGATGAACACGTGGTCTGTGTCGTACAGCATGCGGGTTTTGCGGTCCAGGCGTACCGCGCCCTGCACGTCGCCATCGCCATCGCCGCCGTCAAACCACACCTGGGCCTTGGGTTCACTCAGGTACTCGCCCAAGGCGCGGGCCACGGCCTTGGGGTCTTGCAGGGCTGCGCGCAAAGCTTCCTGGGCAAAGTCCAGTAGCGGCGCAGGCATGGCACCGCTATGGGCCACCGCATCCTGTTTGGGATCACGGTACAGGCTGGGAGCAACCTCATCCATGGCCTGCTCTGCCAGCCGCTGCAAAATCTCCTGCGCAAGCTCAGCGCGGTCTGGCGAGCGAAAGCCAATGGAATAGGTCATGCATTCGCCTTCAGCCACACCATCATGCGCGTACTTGGGTGGCAGGTACAGCATGTCCCCGGGCTCCAACACAAACTCTTCTTCGGGCTCAAAATTCGCCAAAATTTTGAGCGGGATATCGGGCTGCAAGCTCAGGTCTTTCTGGCGGCCAATGCGCCAGCGTCGACGGCCATGGGCTTGCAACAAAAACACGTCATAGCTGTCAAAGTGCGGTCCCACGCCACCGCCATCGCTGGCGTAGCTGATCATCACATCGTCCAGGCGCGCATCGGGCACAAATCGAAACTGGTTGATCAGCGCGTGCACGCGCTCGTCATGCAGATCCACCCCCTGCACCAACAGGGTCCACCCGGCTTGCTTAAAGGGCGGCAGCGCTTTGCGCGCGAACGGGCCGTGCTTGAAGCGCCAATCCGCCGCGTCTTTGGCAGACGCCTGCACCACCAACCGCGACTCCACATCTTCTTGCGCGGCCAAGTCCAGCAGCTCGGGACGGTCCAGCAACGGCCGAAAGCCCGGGATCGCCTGGCGGATGACCAGCGGCTTCTTCTGCCAGTGGCGTTGCATAAAGGTTTGTGGCGACAAACCGCCCAGGAGTTGCAAGGGTTCTTGGATGTTCATGGGACAATTCTGCATGGAAATTACTCAACAATGCGTCGTTGCCCTCACCTGGACGCTGAAAGACACTTTGGGCGAAGAACTGGACGTTTTGGACGAGCCGGTGGAATTTTTACTGGGCGGTCATGACCTCCTGCCCCCCATTGAAGCGGCGCTGCAAGGCCACGTGGCAGGCGAGGCCTTGGACCTGCAGATTGAGCCCGAACAGGCGTTTGGTGATTTCAATGACCAACTGCTATTTCTGGAGCCACGCGCCCTCTTCCCCGCGGAACTGCAAGAAGGCCTGACCATGGAAGGCCACGCGCTGCCAGCAGGCTGCAACCCGGACGCGCCCAAAGACGCGCTCTACACCATCACTGACATTTACCCCGAGCACGTGGTGCTGGACGGCAACCACCCGCTGGCGGGCATCGCCATTCGCATCAGCCTGAAAGTGGAATCGGTGCGCGAAGCCACCGAGGAAGAAATTGGCCGCGGCACCGCTGGCACCGGTTTTTTCCGCATTCAGCCAGTTCACGCCTCCGCCCCCGGCAGCGACACATTGCACTAGCGGTCGCATCTGCTCGCAGTGTCTTAGCTCAGGAACCCCGCGGAACCGGCTTTGCCGGGCCGATGGGGTTGTCCCCTTCCGGGGGAGAGGGGACTACACGCAGTGAGTCCCAACAGGGGGGTCAATTTTTCCCGGTCGAGCCGTAGCCGCCTTCGCCACGCTGTGATGCGGGAAACTCCGACACCACATTGAACTGCGCCTGCACCACCGGCACGATCATGAGTTGCGCAATGCGTTCCATGGGCTGGATGGTGAATTCCACGGCGCTGCGATTCCAGGCACTGACCATCAGCTGGCCCTGGTAATCACTGTCGATCAGGCCCACCAGATTGCCCAGCACAATGCCATGCTTGTGGCCCAGGCCCGAGCGCGGCAGGATCAGCGCAGCGTAAGCCGGATCCTCCAGGTAAATCGCCATGCCGGTGGGAACCAGTTGCCAAGCATTGGGCGCCAGGGTCAGTGGTGCGTCCAGGCAGGCGCGCAAATCCAGCCCTGCGCTACCAGGCGTGGCATAGGTGGGCAGGTTGTCATGCAGGCGGCTGTCGAGGATCTTGACGTCAATTTTCATGGGATAGGTTCAGTGGGTGGCACGTTGGCGCTTGGCAATCTCTGCAACCAGTTGCCTAGCCAACGCGAGTTTGGAGTTGCGGGGAAGTTCTTGGGCACCATGGGCATCGACCAGCAGCAGCGCGTTGTCGTCTTGCCCAAAGGTGGCGGGGCCGATGTTACCGACCAGCAGCGGCACGCCCTTGCGCGCCCGCTTGGCCGTGGCATGTGCCAGCAGGTCATGGCTCTCGGCTGCAAAGCCGACGCAGAACAGCGCACCGCTGGTAGCGCGCGGTGAACGGGCAATTTCCGCGAGGATGTCCACGTTTTCAACAAAGCCCAGCTGCGGCGTGTTGCCCGAGCCATCTTTCTTGATTTTTTGATCCGAAATCTGCGCGGGACGCCAGTCGGCCACGGCGGCCGTTGCTATAAAAATAGTAGCTACTGGCGCATATTCCACGGCGGCCGCATGCATATTTTGTGCAGATTTCACATCTACACGCTGCACACCGCGCGGCGTCGGCAAGGCCACGGGCCCCGCGACCAGCGTGACCTCAGCGCCGGCTTCACGCGCTGCGCGGGCAATGGCAAAGCCCATCTTGCCGCTGGAGAGGTTGGTGATGCCGCGTACGGGGTCAATCGCCTCAAACGTGGGGCCTGCGGTCACCAACACGTGCTGGCCGGCCAGCACCTTGGGCTGGAAGAAGGCGATCACGTCCTCCAGAAGCTCCTGCGGCTCAAGCATGCGACCGTCGCCGGTCTCGCCGCAGGCTTGAAACCCGGACCCCACGCCCAGCAGCGTAGCCCCATCCGCCTGCAATTGCGCCAGGTTGCGCTGGGTAGCGGGGTGCGCCCACATCTCGCGGTTCATGGCAGGGGCGATCAACAGGGGCACAGAATCCATGGGACGGGCCAGGCACATCAGGCTCAGTAAATCATCCGCACGGCCATGCAACAGCTTGGCCATGAAATCGGCGCTGCAAGGCGCAATCAGGATGGCGTCAGCCTCGCGACTCAGGTTGATGTGGGGCATGTTGTTGCGCTCACGCGCGTCCCACTGCGAGTCGTACACCGGGCGGTTGCTCAGCGCCTGCATGGTCACCGGGGTGATGAACTGCGCGGCCGCATCGGTCATCACGACCTGCACCGTGGCGCCCTGCTTGATCAACCCACGGCAGAGCTCAGCCGCCTTGTAGCAAGCGATGCCGCCGGTAAGCCCCAGAACAATGTGTTTGCCAGATAAATCCATGGAGTGCCTCTAGAGCCGAGGACCGCAATGTAGCAGACGCCTATAATCTCGCTTTACCACCTCATCGAACCCATAGGTTCGCCCCTGACATGACCAAATTTGTCTTCGTCACCGGCGGTGTGGTGTCTTCCCTTGGCAAGGGAATCGCCTCAGCCTCCTTAGCTGCGATTCTGGAATCGCGGGGCCTGACAGTCACCCTCATCAAGCTTGACCCCTACCTCAACGTAGACCCCGGCACCATGTCGCCCCTGCAGCACGGCGAGGTGTTTGTCACCGACGACGGCGCAGAAACCGATCTGGACTTGGGCCACTACGAGCGTTTCATCGAAACGCGCATGCGCAAGACCAACAACTTCACCACCGGCCAGATCTACAAGAGCGTGCTCGACAAAGAGCGCCGCGGTGACTACCTGGGCAAGACCGTGCAGGTCATTCCCCACGTGACCAACGAGATCCAGGAGTTTGTGAAGCGCGGTGCGCGCTTTGGTGAACCCGACGCGGTGGACGTGGCGATTGTGGAAATTGGCGGCACCGTGGGTGACATCGAGTCCCTGCCCTTCCTCGAAGCCGTGCGCCAGATGAGCCTGAAGCTCGGCCCCAACAACAGCGCCTTTGTGCATCTGAGCTACGTGCCCTGGATTGCTGCCGCTGGCGAACTCAAAACCAAGCCCACCCAGCACACGGCCAAGCAACTGCGCGAAATCGGTATTCAGGCAGACGCGCTGCTGTGCCGTGCGGACCGCCAGATCCCAGACGAAGAGCGCCAGAAAATTTCGCTGTTCTCCAATGTGCCCGAGTGGGGCGTGATCTCCATGTGGGATGTGGACACCATCTACAAGGTGCCACGCATGCTGCATGAGCAGGGCCTGGACGGCCTGATCTGCGACAAGCTGCGCCTGAACACCCCGCCCGCCAACTTGAAGCGCTGGGACGATCTGGTCTACGAGACCGAGCACCCCCAGGGTGAAGTCACCATTGCGATGGTCGGCAAGTACGTGGACCTGACCGACAGCTACAAATCGGTCAACGAAGCCCTGCGCCACGCCGGCATGAAGAACCATGTGCGCGTGAAGATCGAGCACGTGGACTCCGAAACCATCGACACCGCCAGCGTGAACCAGCTCGCCAAGTACGACGCCATCCTGGTACCCGGCGGCTTTGGCAAACGCGGCATCGAAGGCAAGATCAGTACCGCACGCTTCGCCCGCGAGAACAAGGTGCCCTACCTGGGCATCTGCCTGGGCATGCAGGTCGCTACCATCGAGTTTGCGCGCCATGTGGCAGGCCTCAAGGAAGCAAACAGCACCGAGTTCGAACCCGACAGCCCCAACCCAGTGATCGCACTGATCACCGAGTGGAAGGATGCGGACGGCACCATCAAAACCCGCAATGCCAACTCGGACCTGGGCGGCACCATGCGCCTGGGCGCACAAAGCTCGGACGTGACCAAGGGCACGCTCGCCCACAAGATTTACGGCAACGTGGTGACGGAGCGTCATCGGCACCGCTACGAGGCCAATGTGAACTACCTGGAACAGCTGCGCCAGGCCGGCCTGGTGATTTCTGCGCTGACCCAGCGTGAACAACTCACTGAGATCGTGGAGTTGCCACAGGCCGTGCACCCCTGGTTTGTAGGCGTGCAGTTCCACCCCGAATTCAAGTCCACGCCCTGGAACGGACACCCGCTGTTCAATGCCTTTATCAAGGCTGCAGTGGACCACCAGTCCGAAGGCAAGAATCTGAAAGCGGTCGCCTGATGAAACTCTGTGGATTTGACGTTGGCCTGGAGCACCGCTTCTTCCTGATTGCCGGCACTTGCTCCATCGAAGGACTGGAAATGTCCATTGATGTGGCGGGCCAGCTCAAGGAAGCGTGCACCGCCTTGGGCATCCCTCTGATCTATAAGGGCTCCTTCGACAAGGCCAACCGCTCCTCCGGCACCAGCAAGCGCGGCGTCGGCCTGGACGCCGGCCTGAAAATCTTGGATGAGGTACGCCGCCAACTGCAATTGCCTATCCTGACCGATGTGCATGACGAATCCCATGTGGCCGAAGTCGCCAGCGTGGTGGACGTGCTGCAGACACCCGCCTTCCTGTGCCGCCAGACCGACTTCATTCGCGCTGTGGCACAAAGCGGCAAACCGGTGAATATCAAGAAGGGCCAGTTCCTTGCGCCCTGGGATATGAAAAACGTGATTGACAAGGCCCGCGCCGCCGCCGAAGAAGCCGGGCTATCGCCGGACAGCTTCCTGGCCTGCGAACGTGGCGTGAGCTTCGGCTACAACAACCTCGTAGCCGACATGACCAGCCTGGCCGAAATGCGCAAGTCGGGTGCACCTGTAGTGTTCGACGTGACCCACTCGGTGCAAAAGCCCGGTGGCCTGGGTGGCACGAGCGGTGGTGCGCGCGACATGGTGCCCGTGCTGGCCCGAGCCGGTGTAGCGGCAGGCGTGGCTGGTCTCTTCATGGAGACCCATCCCAACCCCGCCGAAGCCTGGTCTGACGGCCCCAATGCCGTGCCGCTCAAGCACATGAAGGCGCTACTGGAAACCCTGGTGGCACTGGATTCCGTAACCAAAAAAACTCCCCTCCTGGAAGACAATTTCCAGTAAGGGCCCGCATCATTCAGCCTGCCGTTTTGTTTGTCTGTTTTTGAACTTGAAAGAAACCCATGAGCGCAATTGTTGATATCGTCGGTCGCGAAATTCTGGACTCCCGTGGCAACCCCACCGTGGAATGCGATGTGTTGCTGGAGTCGGGCACCATGGGCCGTGCGGCCGTGCCCTCCGGTGCATCCACCGGTTCACGCGAAGCCATTGAGCTGCGTGACGGCGACAAGAAGCGCTATCTCGGCAAGGGCGTGCTCAAGGCCGTCGAACACATCAACACCGAAATCTCCGAAGCCGTGTTGGGCCTGGACGCTTCCGAGCAAGCCTTCCTGGACAAGACCCTGATCGACCTGGACGGTACCGAGAACAAGTCCCGCCTGGGCGCCAACGCGATGTTGGCCGTGTCCATGGCCGTTGCCCGTGCAGCCGCTGAAGAAGCTGGCCTGCCCCTGTACCGCTATTTCGGCGGCATGCGCAGCGTGCAAATGCCCGTGCCGATGATGAACGTGATCAACGGCGGCGAACACGCCAACAACAACTTGGATCTGCAAGAGTTGATGATCATTCCCGTGGGCGCCCCCAGCTTCCGCGAAGCCCTGCGCTGGGGTGCCGAAGTGTTCCACGCGCTGAAGAAAATACTGCACGACAAAGACATCAGCACCGCCGTGGGCGACGAAGGTGGCTTTGCCCCCAACGTAGAAAACCACGAAGCCGCCATTCAGATGATTCTGGAAGCGATCGACAAAGCTGGCTATGTGGCTGGTGAACAAATCGCCCTGGGCCTGGACTGCGCTGCCTCCGAGTTCTACAAGGACGGTAAATACAACTTGGCTGGCGAAGGCCTGATCTTGTCGAGCCAGGAATGGACCGACATGTTGGCCACCTGGGTCGACAAATACCCCATCATCAGCATTGAAGACGGCATGGCCGAAGGCGACTGGGACGGCTGGAAGATCCTGACCGACCGCCTGGGCAAGAAGGTCCAGATCGTGGGTGACGATTTGTTTGTGACCAACACCAAGATCCTGAAAGAAGGCATCGACAAGGGCATTGCCAACTCGATCCTGATCAAGATCAACCAGATCGGCACCTTGACCGAAACCTTCGCCGCCATCGAAATGGCCAAGTGCGCCGGCTACACCGCCGTCATCAGCCACCGTTCGGGCGAAACCGAAGACTCGACCATCTCTGACATCGCCGTGGGCACCAACGCTGGTCAGATCAAAACCGGTTCGCTGAGCCGTTCCGACCGCATGGCCAAGTACAACCAGTTGCTGCGCATCGAAGAAGACTTGGGTGATGTGGCTGTGTACCCCGGCCGCGCTGCCTTCTACAACCTGCGCTAAAGCGCAAGCCGCCGCCCTGCCACCGTATGAGCAGCCGACTTGTTCCCGCTGCGTTGATCGCGTTGTTGGTCATCTTGCACGCCCAGCTGTGGTTTGGGCGCGGCAGCGTTCCCAATGTGTCCCGGCTGTCCGGCCAGTTGGACGCCCAAAAGCAGCACAATGCCCAGGCCGCCCTGGCCAACGAACGGCTGGTTGCCGAAATCCATGATCTGCGCGAAGGCCTGGAGATCGTGGAAGAAAAAGCCCGCTCTGAATTGGGCATGGTGAAAGCCAACGAGATTTACGTGCAAGTGGCCCGCTGAGCGGCTCTGATGCCCGCATGAAAATTGCCATCCTGGGCGCGGAATGCAGTGGCAAGTCCACGCTGAGCCAGGCGCTTCTCGCACCGCTGACCACCCGTTACCCCGAAGTCGCCGCCATTGACGAATACCTGCGCACTTGGTGCGAAGTGCATGGCCGCCCACCCCAGGCGCATGAGCAGGCCCATGTGGCCCATACCCAGGCACAACGCATCCAGCAAGCCACGGCGGCGTGCATCATCGCCGATACCACCCCCCTGATCACCGCCGTCTACAGCGATGTGCTGTTCAACGACCCCACGCTCTACCCCGAGGCCATTGCCTTTCAGCGCACGCTGGATGTGACATTGGTGATGGGGCTGGACATAGCATGGGTGGCGGACGGTATACAGCGCGACGGCCTCGCCATCCGGCAACGCATTGATACGCGTTTGCGCGAGGTACTGCTCGCACATAAATTGCCCTTTGCCAGCGTCTACGGCCAGGGCACCCAGCGCACCGAGGCAGCGCTAACGGCAATCACCCACGCCAGCACCAAACACCATGCGCCGCAAGACAAGGGCCAGCCATGGGTATGGGTCTGCGACACCTGCTCCGATGCCGCCTGCGAACACCGGCTGTTCAGCCGGTTAACGCCAAGTTCAGTGGGGCGTTGAGCCGCCCGCGACACGCTGCACTGGTTCTGCAAACAGCTCTGCCGCGTCCACCGGGTCAAAACGGTACTGCACGCCACAGAACTCGCACGCCACTTCGATGTCTTCGCGCTCGGTCAGGATGGTTTCCACCTCTTCACGCCCCAGGCCCACAATCATCCGAGCCACCCGCTCGCGGCTGCAGCTGCAGACAAAGCGCGGAGCGGCCTCACCCTCCAACGGCTCAAAGCGGACCAGTTGCTCTTCCCAAAACAGACGACGCAAGATCGTATCCACGTCCAGATTCAGCAGCTCCTCGCGCTTGAGGCTGCTGGCCAGCGTGGCGATACGGTTGTAGTGCTCGTTCACCCCAATCGCGTCTTCGTTTTCTTTGGACACCATGCTGCCGGAGAGATTGCCTTGGCCCGCCATGGGCAACCGCTGGATCAACAGCCCCGCCGCAACCTTGTCATTGGCAGCCAGCACCAGCGTGGTGTCGAGCTGCTCGCTCTGCAGCATGTAGTGCTCCAGCACCTCGCTGAGCTTTTCGATCGGGCGGCCATGGTCATCAAACAAGGGCACCACGCCCTGGTAGGGCTGCTGCCCGGGGAATTTGGTCTTGGGGTCCAGGGTGATGGCGCAACGGCCCTGGTTGCTGGCGTTCACCATCTGGCTCAGCGTCGCATCGGGCGCCACGTCGCCAGCCACCGTGGCGGTGGCACGCAAAGTCAGGTCCGATTGCACCTCCACCACGGCCACCTTGACGGGTCCGTCGCCAAAGATCTGCAAGACCAGGGCGCCATCAAACTTGATGTTGGATTGCATCAAGGTCGCGGCAGCCGTCATCTCGCCCAGCATGTCCTGCACCGGCACCGGGTAAGCGCCCGTGACCGAGTTGGACGCCCTGCGCCGCAGTATTTCTACCCAGGCATCGGTCAAGCGCACGATGGCGCCCCGCACGGGCAAGCCATCAAACAAAAACTTGTGCAATTCAGACATGCACGTCTCCAGTCAAGCCAGGCCAGAGTGGCCCAGCGGGGTTAAGCAATTTTCTTCAGTCCGTTTTTGAAACGCTGGGCGTTCTCAACATAGTGCAGTGCACTCATGCGCAGGCCGGCCTGCTGTTCAGGGGAGAGTTCACGCACCGCTTTGGCGGGGCTGCCCAGGATCATGGAGCCATCTGGAAACTCCTTGCCCTCGGTCACCAAGGCCCCTGCGCCCACAATGCAGCCCTTGCCGATCTTGGCGCCATTGAGCACGATGGCACCGATACCAATCAGCGAGCCATCGCCCACGGTGCAGCCGTGCAGCATGACCTTGTGACCGACGGTCACGTTCTCTCCAATGGTCAGCGGCTTGCCGATGTCGGCGTGCAGCACGCTGGCATCCTGGATGTTGGAACCTTTGCCGATGCGGATGGTCTCGGTATCACCACGCACCACCGCACCAAACCAAACACTGGCGTCGTCGGCCAACTCCACATTGCCCATGACCTGGGCGCTATCGGCCACCCAGGCCGAGGAGGCCACACGGGGTGCCACTCCATCGAGTTCATAAATGGCCATGTTGTACTTTCAGAAGCGCGCAAAACCTAGAATTGTAGAGATGGAACTCCGACACCGCGCGCTGCACGCCTTTTGCCTGACCGATGCGCTTGAAAAGGCTGATGCAACGCAGGCGCTATGGGCGGACGCCGCCACCCTCCCTCTGGACACCGCCGTGGTATTGCCGTGGCCAGAGCAGCCGGGGCGCCCGCCCCACCCCACCCAGGTGCACCCCAAAGATGTGCCGCGCCGCACACCATTCACGGCGGATGGCCATGCGGCGCTCATGCATTCCATCGCGCACATTGAATTCAATGCGGTCAATCTGGCCCTGGATGCAGTCTGGCGCTTTCCAGACATGCCCCCCGCGTATTACCTGGACTGGCTGCGCGTCGCCCAGGAGGAGGCCCAACACTTCAAGCTGCTGCAGGCCCATCTGCGCGCCCGCGGGTACGACTACGGAAGTTTTCCGGCCCATGACGGCCTGTGGACCGTGTGCGACAACACCCGCCACGATGTAGTGGCCCGCATGGCCCTGGTCCCCCGCACCATGGAAGCCCGTGGGCTGGATGCCATTCCCCTGATCCAAGCCAAGCTGCGCAAAGTGGGAACGCCTGACGCCCTGCAAGCGATAGCCATATTGGATGTGATTCTGGAAGAGGAAGTGGGGCACGTGACCATTGGCAACCAGTGGTACCACTGGCTTTGTAAGCAAAAAGCGCTGGAACCCGGCGCGTTCTATGCGCAAGCTGCTATCAAACATGCAGCACCCCGCCCCAAGCCCCCCTTCAACCTGGAAGCCCGCAAGCGCGCGGGATTCTCGGAGGCGGAGATGCAGGCCTTCTCGGGCCCGGCTTGAACTGCAAGCCCACGTCTAGAATGCACTGAACATTGCACTGCACCATGTCTGACTCCGCCCCAACCGCATCCAGCCCCGCCTCCATTGCGATCGCCCGCCAGGCCATCCTGGACGCCCAACGCATGGTGTTTGGCTACGAGTTGTTTGACCGATCGGTGCGAGCCGACCAGCACACCGCCTCCAGCGACGCGCAGCTGCTGTTCAACCTGCTGTCCCTGGCAGACAACGAACCGCTGATGGACCGGAAAACCCTGTTCATCAACTGCACCCATGACAGCCTGGCCGGTGGCCACCTGGAACTGGTCGCGCCCGACCACATCGTGCTGGAAATCCCCCCGCTGTCTGTCTCGGAAGTGGACCAGATCAAGACCCGCTTCCCCACCTTGCAAACCATTCGCGACCGCGGTTTCCGGCTGGCGTTTGACTACTCGGTGCTCACCCGCTCCTACGAAGACTGGTTGCCCCTGGCCTCCTTCATCAAGTTCGATCTGTCGGTCCTCAAGCCGCAGGCCGTGGCCTCGTTTATCAAGCTGGCACGGGGCAAGTCCAGCGCCGTGTTGATTGCTGAAAAGGTAGAGACCGTACAGCAGCACGAGATGCTGCAGGAGCTGGGCATTACCCTCTTCCAGGGCTACTGGTTTGCCAAACCGGTGCTGGTAGAAGGCCAGAGCATACGGCCGGCGCAAGCCACCATCCTGCAACTGATCAACCTGGTGCGCAAGCAGGCCAGCACCAATGAAATTGAGGAGGTGCTCAAGCGCGACCCCACGCTGTCATTCAACCTGCTGCGCTTCATCAACTCGGCAGGCTTTGGTTTGCGCACCGAAGTCACTTCGTTCAAGCACGCCGTCATGTTGCTGGGGCTCAAGAAGCTGTTCAAGTGGGCCGCCTTGCTGCTGACCACCTCACAGGCTGGCGACACGCCACCTGCGGTGGGCAGCACCGCCGTGGTGCGAGGCCGGCTCATGGAACTGCTGGCGGGCGAGACCTTGCCGACGGACGAATGCGATAACGCGTTCGTGGTGGGCGTGTTTTCGCTCTTGGATACCTTGCTGGGCATTCCCATGCCCGCTGCCCTGGCCACGCTGACGCTGCCGGAATCGGTCACCAACGCCCTGCTCTACCGCACGGGCCCGCTGGCACCCTACCTGCTGCTCACCGAAGCGTGCGAATCGGGGGACGATGACGCCTTCGCCGAAACCACCACCGCGCTGGGCCTGAGCAGCAACCAGGTGAACTGGGCCCACCTGCAGGCGCTGGCCTGGGCAGAAACCTTGCTCGACTAAACCCCGCGCGCGGCTAGCCGCGCGGATGGTGCTGGGCGTGCAGCGCGGCCAAACGCTCGCGCGCCACATGGGTGTAGATGGTGGTGGTGGAAATATCCGCATGGCCCAGCAGCATTTGCACCGAGCGCAAATCGGCCCCGTGGTTCAGCAAATGCGTGGCGAACGCGTGGCGCAAGGTGTGCGGTGACATGGGCGCGCGAATGCCCGCCGCCAGCGCGTACTTTTTTACGATGCCCCAGAACATCACCCGTGACATGGCGGTGCCTGCCTGTACACCGCGTGAGGTGATGAACAAGTCTTGCGTCTGCTTGGGCCCCAACAACTCCGCGCGGGCCTGGCCCAGGTAGCGCTGCAGCCACTGCGCCGCCACTTCGCCAAACGGCACCAAGCGCTCCTTCGATCCCTTGCCCAGCACGCGCAGTACGCCCTCGTTCAGGCCGAGGTTCAGCGTGCGCAGCGTCACCAGTTCGCTCACCCGCAAACCGCTGGCGTACATCAGCTCCAGCATGGTGCGGTCGCGCACGCCCAGGGCCGTGCTGGTATCTGGCGCAGCCAGCAAGGCCTCGACCTGGGCTTCAGTCAGGGTTTTGGGCACACGCAGGGCCTGCTTGGCAGCTTGCAGCTTGAGCGTGGGGTCCGCCGCTACCAGCCCCTCGCGCAGGGCCCAGCGGAAGTAGCGCCTGAACACGGTCAAGCGCCGGTTGGCCGTGGCGGCCTTGGTCTGCGCATGCTGCGCGCCAAAGTAGGCCTGGATGTCGTGCTCCCGTACACCCGGCAAGCTTCGGCCTTGCAGCCATTGGGCAAACAGGGTCAAGTCACGCCGGTAGGCCTGCAAGGTGTTTTTGGACAGCCCCTCTTCCAGCCACAGGGCATCGATAAAGGCATCTACCGACGCGGTGTCGGCTGCCACCGCAGCAACGGTCATTCCAGGTGCAATTTTGCGGACTCCACCACTTTCTTGTACACCTCAAACTCGGCCTTGATCTGGGCGGTGAACTGCTCCGGCGTGTTGCCCACCACCAAAGAGCCGGTTTCTTCAATGCGCTTTTTCACGGCCGGATCTTCCAGCACCTTGCGCACGGCCGCATTCACCTTGTCCACTACTTCTTTAGGCAGCCCCTTGGGGCCATAGATGCCGTAGAACGCCATGCGGTTCACCGGCTCCAGCCCCACCTCTTTGAAGGTGGGCACATTGGGCAACTGGGACAGACGCTGCGGTGCCGCCACCACAATGGGCACCAGCTTGTTGCTCTGGATAAACGGCAAAGCCGATGGCAGGTTGTCAAAAATCAACGGCACTTGGCCACCCACCGTGTCATTCAGGGCTGGGCCGGCGCCACGGTAGGGAATGTGCGTGATGAACACCCCTGCCAGGTTCTTGAACAACTCGGTCTGCATGTGGCCAATGCCACCCGTGCCCGAAGAGGCGTACGAATACTGCCCGGGATGGCTCTTGAGTTCCGCCATGAAACTCTTGAAGTCTTTGGCCGGAAAACTGGGATGCACCGCAATCACATTGGGCGTGGCCGCGATGTTGACGATGGGTGTGAAATCGGTGAGGGGGTTGTAGGGGTTCTTGGGGTTGATGGCAGGATTAGCGGCCACCGTGGACACGGTGGCAATGCCCAGCGAATACCCATCGGGCACGGCCTTGGCCGTTTCATTGGCACCGACCACTCCGCCGCCACCGGCTTTGTTTTCCACAATCACGCTTTGGCCCAACACCTTGCCCAGCGGGTCGGCAATCACACGGGCAATGATGTCGGTGGTGCCGCCCGGGGCAAAGGGCACTTGCAGCTTAATGAGTTTGTTGGGATAGCCCTGTGCCAGCGCAGCACTGGAGGCGGCCACCAGACCCATGGTGAACAGCAGACGACGCATGTGATTTCTCCTGTGGAATTTTCAGAATGGTACCCCGCGCCACCAGTTCTGCCATGCTGATTTGCGCCTACGTGGAAACCCGGGTGCCTGCACCCTGGCTGCTATCCTTGGCCTGTGAATTACGCCCAACTCCTTTTCCCTGATTTCTCCCTGATCCTGTGCGGTTACCTGGTCTGCCGCTACACCGCTCTGAACCGGCCGGTGTGGGAGCAGGTGGAGTCGCTGGTGTACTACTTTTTGTTCCCCGTGCTGCTGTTTCAGTCCATCGTCAAGAGTCCGCTGGATCTGGGGGCCGCCTCCAGCCTCATTGGTGCGGGGTGGGCCAGCGGGCTGGTGGGCATTGGACTGGCCTATGCCATTCCCCACCTGCCCTGGCTGCGCACCCATGTGGACGCGCGTGACCATGCCTCCAGCGCGCAAATTGCTTTTCGTTTCAATTCCTTCATCGGCCTGGCCATTGCCGATCGCTTGGCAGGCCTACAGGGTGTGCAGCTGATCGCGGTGCTGATTGGCGTGTGCGTGCCGGTGTTCAATGTGGCCGCGGTATGGCCCATGGCGCGCCATGCCCAGCGCGGCTTTGTTCGAGAACTGGTGCGCAACCCGCTGATCATTGCCACCGCTACCGGTCTGGTCGCCAACCTGCTGGGCTTTGCCATTCCGGCATGGATGGAGCCCACCGTGACGCGCTTGGGCGCCGCCTCGCTGGCGCTGGGGCTGATGGCCGCCGGCGCCGGTATGCAGCTGGGTGCGCTGGCGCGCGGCAAGGTGCTGGCCGCAGCGGTGATTGCCATTCGCCACCTGCTGACCCCCATCGTGGCCTGGGCCATTGCACGCGCCCTGGGCTTGAGCCCCACGCAGACCACCATCCTGCTGGCCTTCTCAGCCCTGCCCACGGCCTCCAGCTGCTATGTGCTCGCCGCGCGCATGGGCTACGACGGTGCCTACGTGGCGGCCCTGGTCACCGTGTCCACGGTGATGGGTATGGTCAGCCTGCCGTTTGCCCTGGGCGTGTTGCAGCGCCTCTGAGGCCGCGTTAGTACCAGTGCTGCAGCGCCTCGGCATGCAGCACATGGCGCTGGCCATCCTGCGGCGCCCACGACTCTGCGCTGCAGGCCGCACGGGTCAAAAAATCCAGCATCCACAAATGCCGGCGCAACACGCGCTGCTGGCGATGCCCAATCAGCGGGTTGAAGATGCCGTGGCGGCTGAACAGCTGGCGCGGGTTTTTCTTGATCCACAGCCACGACCCCATCTCCAGCGTCAGCGGCAGAAACACGCGCTCCGGCGCCTCGCGCGACTGCAGGTACAGGTGGTCCCACAGGTCGCCATGGGTCAGGTACTGCAGGCTCTGCGGTTCAAACACATAAGGGTGGTGGTTGTAGGTCTGGCGAAAAATCACCTGCAGCGCGTACATCTCGGCCAGGTGGTGCAGGGGTTGGCGCGTGTGGGCAAACGGAAACCACAGCCGGTCACTGAGCCCAAAGCCCGAATGGCAGTCCACTGACATGCTGAAGGGGCGTGGCAGCAACTCCTGCGCCACCACCTCGCACACGGCCTGGTTTTCCTCCTCCATAGGGACACCCACCAAGCCGCGGTACCACGGCAGGCGCGAACTCAGGCGCTGGCCACCCACCCAGGTGGGCACGGGCTCTAGCGCATCCACCGGGGCATTGCGCATCAGATCCACGCCACGCGGGTTGGCGCGCGTGCCCAACGCCATGCCACCAGGGTTCACCAGCGGAACGAACACCAGGCGCAATGACTCCAGCTGGCGGTGCAGGGTATGGTCCCAATTCAGCCGCATGACGATGCTGAGCAGGTAGGCCAACACCACTTCGGCGCCAATGCGCTCCAGCCCATGCACCCCGCCAAAGAAACCGATGGCGGGCACTTGGGGGTCCGGGTTGCCCAGGGCGATGGCGTACACCGGCAGGCTGGTGCCACGGCAGTCCACCTGGCGCACCACGCGCGTGTCCACGCGGTCCCCCGCGAGCTGGAGAATCCGCTCCAGTTCGGTCAGTGCAGCGAGTGCGCGGTGTTGCAAAACCAGCTCCTTGTTGGCCGCCAGCATAGCGGCGCAGCGCAGGTTTTAGGCACCCAAAACGTGCCTGATGCCAGCGCACCACACTGCCATGAAACCGTCACACAGGCCTCCTAGAGTGGCTGCATCTGCAAACCACCGGGAGCCCACCATGATCCTCAAGCTACTTGGCCTGCAACGCCTGCTCGATGAGCTGTTCGAAGACAACTGGCTGGAGCCAGTGGCTTTGATCGAGGTCTGAATGCGCAAGCGCACCACGCCCTCGCGCCCCTTTCTGCTGCCCTGGCTGGCCGTCACGATGGCGCTGGTGCAGGGCGTTGGGGAATTGCTGGCCTTGCAACGCACCCACCTTCCCCGCAAACGCCGCTGACCCTACACTGCCCGCATGAAAATCTTCAAGCGGCTGGTTCTGGGGTTGTTGGTATTGGTGGTGCTTGCCGTGGCGGCACTCACCTGGATGCTGGGCCACCCACCCAGTCTGAACGGCCTGGACCGTTTGCGCTGGTCGGCCGCACCACCGGCGCCCCAGGCACCGCTGCGGGTCAGCTTTCTGGGCGTGGCCACCGTGCTGCTGGACGACGGTGAAACCGCCCTGCTCACCGACGGTTTTTTCTCCCGCCCGAACAAGCTCACCACCTTTCTGCGCAAGGTGGAGCCCGATGTGGCCGGCATTGCCGCTGGCCTGCAACGCGCCGGCATTCCCCAGCGCACGGGCAAGCTCGCCGCGGTGATTCCCCTGCATTCCCATTACGACCACGCCATGGACGCCCCCGAGGTGGCCAAGCGCACCGGAGCCCTGCTGCTGGGCTCGTCATCCACCGCCATGGTGGGCCGCGGCTGGGGCCTGCCAGAGACGCAAATTCGCACCGCGCAGCTGCGCACACCCTACACCTTTGGTCGCTTCACCGTCACGCTGTACCCCGCGCTGCATACGCCCACTGGCTTTACCGGCGGCGAGATCACCGTACCCCTCGTCCCTCCTGTCCGTGCCACCGACTACAAGGAAGGCCAAAGCTATGTGGCCCGCATTGAGCACGATGGGCGCACGCTGCTGATCAGCGGCACCGCAGGCTTTGTGCCCGATGCGCTCAAGGGCGTGCAGGCCGACGTGGTGATGCTGGGCATCGGTGCCATGGGCCCGCGCAGCGAAGAACACAAAGAGGCCTACTGGCGCGAGACCGTGACCGCCGTGGGAGCGCGCCGCGTGATTCCCATCCATTGGGACGATTTCTGGATCCCTTCGACCCTGCCCATGCAGCCCATGCCGCCCCCGCTGGACGACTTTGAAGCCTCCATCGCCTTTTTGCAGCGCAAAGGGGCGCAGGACGGGGTGGAGATTCGCCTGCCCCTGGAATGGAAGGCGATGGACGTGTTTGCGGGGCTACCGCCGCGCCTCAAGTAAACCTGGCTATTCAGGCCGCGTTTTGCAGCGCCCACTGCACGTGCTCTTGCACCAGCGGGTCGGGGTGGTCGGTGCGGCGTTGCAAAGACTGCACCAGGGTCTGGCGCTGCGCTGTAGCCAGTGCTGTGCCCGCCAACGCATTGCCCATGGCCACCGCTACATTGCGCAGCCAGCGGGCGTGGCCGATGCGGCGTATGGGGCTGCCCTCGGTGTGGCGCAGAAAGGTGGCCTCGGTCCAGTCCAGCAGCGTGGCCAGTTGCATCCCGGTCAATCCGTCGCGCGCATCGAAGTCGGGCAAGGCGCTGCGCTGGGCAAACTTGTTCCAGGGGCAGACCAGCTGGCAGTCATCACAGCCATAGATGCGGTTGCCCATCAGGGGACGCAGTTCCAACGGAATCGGCCCGGCATGCTCAATGGTCAGGTAGGAAATGCAGCGCCGCGCATCCAGCCGGTGCGGCGCGATGATGGCCTGCGTGGGGCACACGCTGATGCAGGCGTTGCAGCTGCCGCAGTGCGGCTGCACAGGCGCGCTGTCAGGCAGGGCCATGTCCACATAAATTTCGCCCAGAAAAAACATGGAGCCCGCTTCGCGGTTCAGCAGCAGCGTGTGCTTGCCGCGCCAGCCCTGGCCGCTGCGCGCGGCCAGCTCGGCCTCCAGCACGGGCGCGCTGTCGGTGAATACGCGGTAGCCCAGCGGGCCCATGTGCGTGGCCATGGTGTCGGCCAGCTTTTGCAGGCGGCTGCGCAGCACCTTGTGGTAGTCCCGCCCCCGGGCGTACAGCGACACAATGCCCTCGCCGGGGCGCTGCAGGCGCGCCAGTTCGGTGTCCTGCCAACCTTCTGCCGTGTCGCGCGGCAGGTAGTCCATGCGCGCGGTGATCACGCTCACCGTGCCTGGCACCAACTCGGCCGGGCGGGCACGTTTGAGGCCGTGGTGGGCCATATAGGCCATGTCACCGTGGAATCCTTGCGACAACCAGGCCAATAAACCGGGCTCTGCGGACGACAAATCCACACCGGCCACGCCAATTTGGGAGAATCCAAGTTCCCGGGCCCAGGCCTGGACTTGCACAACCCACGGGTTGCCCTCTTGCCCACTGTCTGATTGAGCGTTGAATTGAGTGCTGTTGATCGTCACCACCCCATTGTAGAAAGCAGCCTGACCCTGGCATGGGCGGACGAATCCGCCACCCACGCGTTTGCCGCCCACTGGGCCGCACAGCCCGCGCTGGCCAACGCCTTCATCGCGCTGCATGGCGACCTGGGCGCGGGCAAGACCACCTTCGTGCGGCACCTGCTGCAGGCACTGGGCGTGACCGGCCGCATCAAGAGCCCCACCTACGCCGTGGTAGAGCCCTACGAGCTGGACCCGCTCAACATCTGGCACTTTGACTTCTACCGCTTCAGCGACCCGCGTGAATGGGAGGAAGCAGGCTTTCGCGACATCTTCGCCAGCCCCGGACTGAAGCTGGCCGAGTGGCCCGAGAAGGCCGCGGGCATGCTGCCCGTGGCCGATGTGGACCTGCACATTCGCACACTGGACGACGCGAGCCGCCTGGTCACCCTCACCCCCCACACCACCACCGGTGAGGCCCTGGTGCAACACCTGCCCAAGGCCGCTGCATGAAGCGCCGGACGCTGTTGCAGGCCGGCAGTGTGGTGCTGACCCTGGGCGCGGCCGAGCTGTCCCGCGGCGCCACCATCATGACCGTGCGGGTCTGGCCCGCGCCCGAGTACTCGCGCGTCACCATCGAGTCCGATGCCTCGCTGGTCACCAAGCAAACCTTTGTACCCAGCCCGCCGCGCCTGGCGGTGGACATTGAGGGCATCACGCTGAACCCCGCCCTCAAGGAGCTGGTGGCCAAGGTGCAGGCCGACGACCCGAACATCGCCGGCATCCGCGTGGGCCAGTTCACGCCCACGGTGGTGCGGCTGGTGGTGGACCTGAAACACGCCATCCGCCCGCAGGTGTTTTCGCTGAGCCCGGTGGCGGCCTACCAGCATCGGCTGGTGCTGGACCTGTACCCGGTGAACGAGGTGGACCCGTTGGAGGCCCTGATTTCTGAGCGCCTGACGGACACCAACAAGGCGGCTGCAGCAGCCAACCCGCCCAAGCCCGCTGCCAGCAACGATCCGCTGGACGCGCTGATCGCCATGCACACGCAGCGCCCTGCTTCCAGCCCCGTGGTGCCGGGTACGGTCACCGCCCAGAATGCTCCTAAAACAGGAGCTGCTCGCGCAGATTCCACGGGGGCTAGCGGCCCAAATGGCACTAAATCACCGGTGGTGACACCAGCCAGCCCCGCAACGCCCACCACCGAGCGGCTGATCATCATTGCGCTGGACCCGGGCCATGGTGGCGAAGACCCGGGCGCCATTGGCCCTGGCGGCACCAAAGAGAAAGACGTGGTACTCAAGCTCGCTCACCTGCTGCGCGAACGCATCAACAACGCCAGCGTCAATGGCAATGCCATGCGCGCCTACCTGACGCGCGACGCCGACTTCTTTGT
Organism: Rhodoferax sp. ZS1R25; assembly: GCF_056521335.1. Taxonomy (NCBI): domain Bacteria; kingdom Pseudomonadati; phylum Pseudomonadota; class Betaproteobacteria; order Burkholderiales; family Comamonadaceae; genus Rhodoferax; species Rhodoferax sp. ZS1R25. The sequence continues at coordinate 1,886,124 of NZ_JBWMAZ010000001.1, read as the reverse complement.
GCCCCTGGGCACGCGGGTGCAAAAGGCGCGCCGGGTGCAGGCCGACCTGTTTGTGAGCCTGCATGCCGATGCGTTCTTCACGCCCGATCCGCAGGGCGCCAGCGTGTTTGCGCTGAGCCAGGGCGGTGCCTCCAGCAGCGCCGCGCGCTGGATGGCGGCCAAGGAGAACAAGGCGGATTTGATTGGTGGCTTGAACGTGAAAGCCAAGGACGCCACGGTGCAGCGCGCGCTGCTGGACATGAGCACCACCGCGCAGATCAACGACAGCCTGAAGTTGGGCAGCAACCTGCTGGGCGAGATCAAACGCGTAGGCAAGCTGCACAAACCCAAGGTGGAGCAAGCCGCTTTTGCCGTGCTCAAGGCACCCGACATTCCCAGTGTGCTGGTGGAGGCCGCCTTCATCAGCAACCCCAGCGAAGAGGTCAAGCTCAACAGCGAGGACTACCAGAACCAGCTGGCCGATGCGCTGATGCGCGGCATTGAGAGCTACTTCGCCAAGAACCCACCCCTGGCCCGCAACCGCACGACCAGCTAACCCTCCAGCCTGCACCTCCGGTACCAGCACCAGACCCGAAAAGGCGGCCAAAACACCGCTTAATTCGGCGATTACAACTAGGTGCTAACCCTAGACTGATTTCCTCAATAACGTTAACGAAGGGGGGTTGTCATGGTTCAGGCAAGCTGCGTTTCAACGCTGGGGGTTCCATCCGAGATTTTGCCGTTCAAGGTCGAAATCGCATCGCGAGCCCAGATGGAGGGCGTGATCCAACTGCGCGCCGCCTCCTATGGCAAGCACCTCCCCGAACTCGGCGCCAAGCTGCGTGAACCCGAAGCCGCCGACTTTGAGCCCGGCTGCGAGGTCTTCGTCGCCACGTCCAAGCTGGATGGCTCCATGCTCGGCACCCTGCGCACCCATGCCAACCAGGCCAAAGCCCTGCCCTTGCAGCATTCGCTGAAATTGCCTGCACGCTTTCACGGCAGCCGCATGGTGGAGACCACCCGCCTGTGTGTGAAGGGCAACCCCCATTCCTCGCTGGTGCGCACCGCCCTGTTCAAGGCCCTGCACAGCTACTGCCTGGCACAAGACGTGGACTGGATGATGGCCACCGGCCGCCGGCCCGTAGACCGCATTTACGACAGCCTGTACTTTTCCGATGTGGGCGACGCGGGGGTGTTCTACCCCATGACCTTCACGGGCGGTGTGCCGCACCGGGTGATGCAACTGGCGCCCCGCGCCGTGCAGCCCCTGTGGCACGCTTCACAGCACAGCCTGCACCGCTTCTTCTTTGAGGCCCAGCACCCCGACATCGACCTGTCCCGGGCCAAGCCACTGGCACAGCCCTGGCACTGCCCAGAGATTGATGCCCCGCAAACCACCACGGAGGACAGCATGCTGCTAACGGGAAGCAAGGCCGAATGGAAGGTCTCCGCCGCCATGGCCCTGTAGGCTCTGACGCAGGGGGTCAGTGCAAGGTGCCCAGGGTGGATTCCGGGAATAGCGACATGGTGGCGTCGGCATTGGCCTGCAGCAGCTTGACGAAGGCAAGGATCTCGGGGTCCTCGATGAAGTCCGCACCGCTTTCAGCGGCCAGGATTTTTTCGGGCATCACCGGTTTGCTGATGCCGTAACCCTGCGCGTAATCGATGCCCGCATCCACCAGTGCGCGGATGGTGGCCAGGTCTTCGGCAAACTCACCCACCGACTTCATGCCCAGGCTGCTCACCAGGCCACCAATGGCCACGATGATGGCCATGCCAGACTGGCTGCGTGCCGCGTCGCGCACCAGGGAACCGTCCAGCTTCAGGGCGTCCACCGACAAGCCCTTGAGGTAGCCGAACGAGGAATACCCGGCACCAAAGTCATCCAGCCCCACCTTGGCACCCATGGCACGCACGCGGTCAATGAAGCGCTGCATGTTGCGCATGTCGGTGATGGCCACGGTCTCGGTGATCTCGATGCAGATCTTCGACAGGGCCTGCGGGTGCTGTTCAAACAGCGCAAACAGCTCGGCCGTGAATGACTCATCGTTGAGCGAGCCACCGGACAGGTTCACGCCCACAAAATGGGTTTGCTGCAGCTGCTGTGCATGGCGCTCCAGCCAGTCAATGGCGGTGGTGACCACCCAGCGGTCGATGATGGCGGTTTTGCCATGGGCCTCGGCGGCTTCGATGATGGTGCCCGCGCCCACCACGCTGCCATCAGGTTTGCGCAGGCGCACCAGCATTTCAAAATTCAGCGAATCAAAGGGTCGGTTCAGCGACAGCTCAGGCTGCATCATGAGGAACAGGCCCTGGGGTGTTTCGCCGCGCTCCAGGCAGTTGATCAGGTCCAGCTCGTCCTGGTGCTGCTGGAAGAAGCGGTCACCCGTCTCCATCACCACCAGGCGCTGGTTGCTGCGCTTCTTGGCCATGCGGCACAGCGTGTCGGCCGCCGACACGATGTCTTTCAGCGGCGACTGGCTGAACTGCGCCGTCTCCACCAGCCCACCTGACACGTCCAGCGAAAAGCTCTGGTTGTCGATCTGAAACGGGGCCGAGCCTATCAGCATGGCAATGCTGTTGCAGCTGGCCTCGCTGTCGGCCATGCTGGCGCGCGAGAACACCACCACAAACTCATCCCCGCCCACGCGGGCCAGCATGTCGTGGCGCTGCAGTACGCTACCCATCCGCTCGGCCACCTGCATGAGCACGTTGTCTCCGGCGGTGTGGCCATACAGGTCGTTGATGAGCTTGAAGCGGTCCAGGTCAAAGTAGGCCAGCGCGGTGGACTGGTAGCCCACCTTGGCCGTTTCCAGGGCCAGGCCGCGCAGGTTCAGGCAACCGGTCAGCGGGTCGTGGCTGGCCAGGTACTCCAGGCGTTCGGTCACCTGTACGCGCTCGGTGATGTCCTGCAACGAGCATTCGATGGTCTTGCCATCCACCGTCGAGGCCTTGATGGCAAACCAGCTGTTGCCGGTGGCACGCGGCAACAGGGCCTGGGTTTGCAGTTCGATGGAGGTGCTGCCTCGCGCGCTGTGCAGGGCCACGATTTGTTGTACCACGTCCGCATCGAACAGCTGCTGCAGTGACAGGGGTCCATCCACCGGAATGCGCCGAACCATGGAATGGAAGGCCGGGTTGGCCTTCATGATCTGCGCGCCCACGCCAATGGTGAACAGGCCCACGGGCGAGTCCTGGTAAGCCGCCTCCAGCAACTTTTGCGCACGCTGGTTTTGCAGGCGGTGTGAGCGCATGTGCTCGGCCACCGCGGCAGACGCCAGCAGCGCCGAGGCGATGGCGGCCGTCACGCTGTTGAGCCCCGCCAGCAGCAGGCGCTGGCCGGTGGCAGCAGCCACCACTTCGTTCATGCTGGCCACCAGCGTGACGATGATGGAAGCTGCATACCAGGCCGCCACGCGGGAATGCGTGTGGCGCAGGATTTTGGCCAGATAGACAATCATCAAAATCACCACCGAAGCGGTGGCGACCCAGAGAATCGGCAAGGTGCGCTCGTACGACAGGAACGGGCATGCCACGATCACCGCCACCGCGCTGAGCTGGTGCAGCCTCAACAGCCAGCCGGCCTTGACGTCCTGCAACTCGGCTTTGAACAGCGCGCTGAACAGGCCAATGGTCATGGCGTAGTACATGCACAAGGTCCATTGCCGCATGGGCGTGAACCAGGCGGGGTCAAGCGCCCCGCCAAAGAGCTCCACGTCGGTGCCCGCCGACAGGCCCGCCATGCGCATATTCAGCAGCAACCAGCCCACAAAGGTCCAGTACAGGGCGCTGCGGTTCACTACGGCGGTGAGCAGCATGAAGATCGCCAGCACGCCAATGCCGGCCTCGAGCATCACGCCGGTCTTTTGGTGCGACACCTGCGCCTGGTCCAGGGCATGCGGCTCCCAGGCGTCCGCAGAAATCTTGGCAGGCCCCCGGTAGGCCGCCCGGCACAGCAGGTCCCACGCAGCGGCTGCCTCTTGGGGCTGCAACGAGAACCCCGCCCGGCTGCGCTGCATGCCACCAGAGACCGCAAAGCGGTTGGCATCGCCCAGCGACAGGCCGGTTTGCAGGTCCCAGCAGCTCAGCGCGGTGGCGTGGCGGGAGGGGAAATCAATTTCCCACGGGTGGTCGACGGGGGCTTGCGGCACATGCACCGAAAACCAGAAGCTGTTGGTGGAGAGGCGGGTTTCGGCAGAGGCAACGGTGGGGGCGGCCTGCAGATGGTGGCGAACACCGTCCAGGGCCGCCACATCCACGGGCTCGGACTCCTCCCACACCTGAATAGGTAGAGGAACGCCTCTTGCGATGTCTGTATGCCCCAATTGCCACAGCAGTGCCAAGCCGGCTAGCATGACCAGCACGGCCGGAAACACCAACGTGGTTAATCGGTTCAGCAGGGTTTCAACGACTTTTCCCGCCATGCCTTTGTTCTATGTTTGTGGAAGTAGCGTGCGAAGGCACGCCTCTTCTACTATGCCATGAGAACGGAGCTCAACTTGCGGTCTTGAAGCGGGACTTGAGCGCGCCAGCGCAGATGATCAGGCCGGGAATGAGGATCATGGCCCAGATGATTTTGTCCAGATGGGCCTTGACCCAAGGGAAATTGCCAAAGAAGTAGCCGATGGTGACAATGCCGCCCACCCACAAGGCACCGCCCACCACGTCGAACAAAGTGAACTTGGAGCGTGTCATCTGCGCCACACCGGCCACAAAGGGCGCAAAGGTGCGCAGAAACGGCATGAAGCGCGCGGCAATGATGGTGACGCCGCCGTATTTCTCGTAAAACGCGTGGGCCTGGTTGAAGGCCTGCTTGTTGAAGAAGCGCGAGTCTTCCCACTGGAACACCTTGGGGCCGATAAAGCGGCCGATGGCGTAGTTGCTCTGGTTGCCCAATATCGCCGCGGCCAGCAGCAGGCTGACCGACATGGTGTAGTCCATCAGGCCCACGCCGCACATGGCGCCCACCACGAACAGCAATGAATCGCCTGGCAAAAATGGCATGACCACCACACCGGTCTCGACAAAGATGATGGCAAAGAGCAGCGCGTAGACCCACAGGCCGTAGTTCTGGACAAACACCTCCAGGTATTTGTCTACATGCAGGACGAAGTCGAGAAGCGAAGCGATGAGTTCCATGGGCGTGAATTATCCCTGCCCGCCACGGCGCCACCGTGACACCCCAAGAAACGTGGGGCTTACTGCCAGTTCAGGCGAAGACGTTGAGCTTGGCGACCGCTTGCTTGAAACCGCCAAAACCGCCAAAGCGGCTGGTGGGCAGTGTTGCGGCGCTGCCGCCGGAGGTGGGTGCGCTCCCCAGGCCCGCCTTGCTCATGTCAAAGTCGCGCAGGGTGTTGACTGCCGAGGCCACAAATTGTTCGGCCGGGGTCTGGTCCACCGCTGCGCTGGCACGGCCGGCGAACACGCCGTCGCGCGTGTAAATGCCGCTGGCCGCTGCCTTTTGGCCGCTGCCCAGCTCCAGGGTTACCCCGGCAGGTGCTGCCGTGGTCTCGGGTGCAGGACTGGGCTCCACCACCGCAGCCACGGTTTTGCGCGTCGGCATGGTACCTGCGCCTGGGGTTGGTGCGCGCGTGCCGCCCGTATCCGGCTGCTGAAGTGCGTCAGACGGGGCTGCCGCGGCGCCGGGTGTGCCAGGCGTGGCGGGAGGAAAAATAAGGTTCAGGCGGTTGATTTGCATGGCGGGCCCCACAAGGGATGTGCGTTCCCACAGTGTCGCCATGGCCGCGGCCGCCCAGCCGCAAAATAAAGCCCGAAAAGCGCCGTTTTTCTATCCCTTGGCTTGCGAAGTCACCTGTGCAAAGCGCTGCTGGTAGTGCGGGTTTTCGGTTTTGAAGACACGATCCCACCAGGTGAACCACAGGCCGTAGTTGCCCTGCGCGGTCTCGTGGTGCAGATGGTGGTGGGTGGTGGTGGTGAAGCGCCCGCCCAGCCAGTGGGTGGTAAAGCCGCGCGGCATGGTCTCCACCGCCGCATGGCCGTGGGCGTTGCGCGTGATCTGGTGCACCGCAAAGGCCAGCAACACGCCCACATGCAGCGGCACCACCAGCAGGGCCAGCGGTGTCACCAGCGCATTCACCAGCGCCTCCAGCGGGTGAAAGGCATAGGCCGCCCAGGGGCTTGGGTGGCGCGAACGGTGGTGCAGGCCATGCACATGGCGGAACAGCCAGCGCGTGTGCAGCAGCCGGTGTGTCACGTAAAAGTAAAAGTCGTGCCACAGCAGCATGGCCGGAAAGCTCAGCAGCAGCCACCAGATGCCATATTCGGTGGGCCGGAAATACACCGTCACCCGGTTGCTCACCACGGCCGCAGTGATGGCCATGGCCAGCGCGGAAAAAATCAGCAGCGTGGAGACGGAATAGCGCATTTCGCGCCGGATGTCTTTTCGCGCGGGCCATTGGGCAATCAGGCGGTGTGACAGCCGCTTGCGCAGCAGCACGTGCAACAGCAACCACACGCCCAGCGCGGCGGTCAGATAGAACGTGCCTTCGTGGATCAGGGCCTGGCCATACACGTGGGCCAACCAGGCCACGGCCTCGGGGTTCTGCCAATGGCTGAAATCAGGAAGCATGCCGCGCCTTTGAAGTCACCACAACGCTGTGGCCGGCGCATGCTAACGCACTTCGCCCCCTAAAATGAGGCGGTGAACGCTTCGTTACCTTCTTCTATCGCAGCCGCGGCCCGCCGCCCTATCCGCGAACTCCCCGACGAACTCATCAGCCAGATTGCGGCCGGTGAAGTGGTGGAGCGCCCCGCCAGCGTGGTCCGCGAGCTGGTGGACAACGCGCTGGACGCCGGCGCCACGCAAGTGACGTTGCGGCTGCTGGCCGGCGGCGTGCGCCTGATCAGCGTGGAGGACGACGGCCAGGGCATCCTGCGCGACGAGCTGCCCATCGCCTTCAAGCGCCACGCCACCAGCAAGATCGGCAGCCTGCACGACCTGGAGAGCGTAGCCACCATGGGCTTTCGCGGCGAGGCGCTGGCCGCTATCAATTCCATAGCTGATTGCGCAATCTTGTCGCGGGCTAGCGGCATCAACGATGCCTATCTGCTGGACGGACGCACCGGCGAACTCAAACCCGTGGCGCGCAGCCAGGGCACCACGGTGGAAGTGAAAGAGCTGTTCTACAGCACCCCCGCCCGCCGCAAATTTCTCAAGACCGACGCCACCGAGCTGGCCCACTGCATTGAAGCCGTGCGCCGCCACGCGCTGGCCCGCCCCGACGTGGGCTTTGCCATCTGGCACGAAGGCAAACTGGTGGAGCAGTGGCGCAAATGTGAACACACCGACCCGCTGGCCGCGCTGGACCAGCGCCTCAGCGACGTGCTGGGCCTCGAGTTTCTGGCGCAAAGCGTGCGCGTGGACTGGCACAGCAAGCAGGCCAACGAATACGGCCAACCCGCGCTGCGCGTCTGGGGCCGCGCCGGCGTGCCCGACGCCGCCCGCTCTCGCGCCGACCAGCAGTTCTGCTACGTCAACGGCCGCTTTGTGCGCGACAAGGTGCTGACCCACGCGGCCCGCAGCGCATACGAGGACGTGCTGCACGGCCACCGCCAGCCGGTCTATGCGCTGTACGTGGCCATGGACCCGACGCGCGTGGACGTGAACGTGCACCCCACCAAGATCGAAGTGCGCTTTCGCGACAGCCGCGAAGTGCACCAAGCCGTGCGCCACGCCGTGGAAGACACCCTTGCCGCACCACGCGCCGCTGCCGCAGCAGGTGCCGTGGATGGCCAAGCCCAAGCCCCCTCGTTGCTGGCCCAGCCCGGTACTTATGTATCAAAAGCGCCTGTAGCCCCCATGTACAGTGCACAACCAGCTATCAAATTTGAAGCAGATGCCGGTTTGATCGGCCATCGCGTCAGCGACGTAGGCGCCCTATGGCAGCGCAACCCCGCCACCCAAGGAGGCTGGGCGGCAGAGGGCTTTGCGCAGGTCAAGGAGGAGCCCGCACAGCGGGCGGGGGACACGGAGCAAAGCCCTCTGCCACCCAGCCGCCTAGCCAGCGAAGAAGCATGGCCGCTCGGCCGCGCGATTGCACAGTTGCAAGGCGTCTACATCCTGGCCGAAAACAACCAGGGCCTGGTCATCGTGGACATGCACGCCGCGCACGAACGCATCGTCTACGAACGGCTCAAAACGCAGATCAGCCTCACCGCCCCCGACGGCTCGGTCCACCCGCTGGCCAGTCAGCCCCTGCTCATTCCCGCCACCTTTGCCGCCACGCCCGATGAAGTGGCCACGGCCGAAGCGCACGTGGCCACGCTCAACACCCTGGGCCTGGAGATCAGCCCCTTCTCGCCCAAGACCCTGGCCGTGCGCGCCGTGCCCACCACGCTGGCACAGGGCGACGCGGTGGAACTGGCGCGCAGCGTGCTGGCCGAGCTGGCGCAACACGACGCCAGCACCGTCATCCAGCGCGCGCAAAACGAAATCCTGGGCACCATGGCCTGCCACAGCGCCGTGCGTGCCAACCGCAAACTCACCCTCGAAGAAATGAATGCCCTGCTGCGCGACATGGAAGCCACCGAGCGCAGCGACCAATGCAACCACGGCCGCCCCACCTGGCGCCAGCTCAGCATCCGCGAGCTGGACACGCTGTTTCTGCGGGGCCGCTAGTGCACGCCCTGCCGAGCTTGAGCGCAGAGGCCAGCGCGGCCCAGGGTGCTTTGTTTGCGCTGGCCGATACTGGCAAGGCCACCACCGCAGCGCGCTACTTCCAAAGCGCTCCGGGCCAATACGGCGAAGGCGATGTGTTCCTCGGCATCCGCGTGCCCGTGATCCGCGAAACTGCACGCCAGTTCAACACCCTCACGCTGGACGACTGCGCCGCCCTGCTGCAGTCGCCCTACAACGAGGTGCGCGTGTTCGCGCTGGACATCCTCACGCGCCGCTTTACCAAGGGCAAGGAAGCGGTGCAGGCCGCGGTGTTTGACTGCGTGCTGCAGCAGCGCCACCGCATCAACAACTGGAACCTGGTGGACGGAGTAGGGCCTTACATTAGCGGCCCGTATCTGCTGAAGCGCGACCGCAGTGTGCTGTGGCAGTGGGCCCAATCCCCCGTGCTGTGGGAGCGGCGTCTGGCCGTGCTCAGCACCTTTGCCTTCATCCGCGCGGGGGACTTTGACGATGCGCTGAAGCTCTATGCCCAGCTGCTGACCGACCCGCACGACCTCATGCACAAGGCCTGCGGCTGGATGCTGCGCGAGCTGGGCAAGCGCGACGAAGCGCGGCTGCTGGCGTTTCTGCAAACCCACTACGCCGCCCTGCCCCGCACTACGCTGCGCTATGCGATTGAAAAGTTCACGCCGGCGCAGCGGGCGGCGATGTTGAAAGGCGACTTCGCGGGGCTGTGACAGGCCCGCTCAGTACTTCAGCGCCGTACTCTTGCCCCAGAACACCCGGTAGGCATACACCGTATAGCCAATGATGACCGGCAACACCACCACCACACCGTAAAAGATGACCTGCAGCGCCTCCGGTGCGCTGGCTGCATTCCATACGGTGAGCTTGTCCACCACCAGCCAGGGGAACAGGCTGTAGGCCAGGCCATAGAAGGCCAGCAAGAAGATGCCTACGGTACTGGCAAAGGGTACGGCCGCGCCGTACTGGTTGTTTTGCGCCAAGCGCGTGGGCAGGCGCTTCAGGCTGCGCGCGATGACCACAAACAGTGCCACCGTCATGGCGGGAATCGGCAGCAGCATCACCACATTCGGGAAGCTGAACCACTTGTCAAAAATGCGCTGACTGACCCACGGCGTGGCCAGCGAGATGGCCGCCACCCCTGCGGCGGTGAGCCACAGGCTGCGCTGGGCCCAGTGCACGGCCTTGAGCTGCAACACACCTTCGGTCTTCATGATGAGCCAGCCCGCGCCCAGCAGGCAGTAGGCAGCCACCAGGCACAAACCAATCAGCGCATTGAACAGCTGGCTGCCCCAGTCCGTGGCAAAACCGGTGACCAGGCCACCGAGCATGAAGCCCTGTGACCAACCTGCCAAGAGCGAGCCGACGTAGAACGCGCGGTCCCACAGCGGCTTGTGTTTGTCGCGCGCCTTCACGCGGAAGTCAAACGCAACACCGCGCAGCGTGAGCGCTACCAGCATCAGCGCCACGGGCAGGTACAGCGACCCGAGGATGACACCGTGCGCCATGGGGAAGGCCACCAGCAGCACACCCACGCCCAACACCAGCCAGGTTTCGTTGGCATCCCAAAACGGGCCGATGCTGGCGATCATGGTGTCCTTCTGCGCGACGTCGTCGGCGCGGCGCAGCAGGACGCCCACGCCCAGGTCGTAGCCATCCAGAATCACATAGGCCAGCATGGCCAGCGCCATCACCAGCGCAAACACCAAGGGCAGCCAGCCCGCGGGCTGGGTGAGGTCGGGCATGGTCAAAGCGGTCGTCGTATCAAGCATGGGCCACCTCCGGCAAAACGGGCTCTGGAATGCTGGCCTTGCGCGCCAGATAGAACAGCACACTCACATACGAAGTGAGCAACACGGCGTACAGGCTCAGGTACATCACCAGCGTGAAGGCAATGTTGCTGGCAGGCACTTTGGAGGCAGCTTGCGCGGCCGTCAGCACCCCCTGCACCAGCCAGGGCTGGCGGCCTATCTCGGTCACATACCAGCCGGCAATCAAGGCTACCCAACCGGCAAAGGTCATGGCCACCAACACGCGTGCCAGCCAGGGTTGCAACGCATCCTTGCGCACCTGCCAGCTGCCCAACCAGCTCACGGCCAGCATCAGCAGGCCCACGCCCACCATGATGCGAAAGGCCCAGAACACGGGTGCCACAGGGGGATGCTGGTCGCCAAATTCCTTGATGCCCTTGATCTCGCCATCCCAATCGTGCGTGAGGTACAGCGACGCCAGCTTGGGGATCGCGATCTCGTACTTGTTGGTTTGCGTGGCCTTGTCGGGCATGGCAAACAGCACCGCGGGCGCACCCTTTTGCGTTTCCCAAATACCCTCCATGGCCGCAATCTTGGCGGGCTGGTGGTGCAAGGTGTTCAGGCCATGCTGGTCGCCCACCACGATCTGTAGCGGGATCAGCGCGGCTGCCACAAAAAGGCCAGTGCGCAGCGAGGCCTGCACGGCTTTGCCCTTGTCCCCCTTGAGCCAGCGGTAGGCGCTTAAGCCGGCCAACAAGAACGCGACGGTGAGGCCCGAGGCCAGCAGCATGTGGGTCAAGCGGTAGGGGAACGAGGGGTTGAAGATCACCTCGAGCCAGCTCGTCACATGCGCCTTGCCGTCGATCATCTCGAAGCCGGCGGGCGTGTGCATCCAAGAGTTCAGCGCCAGAATCCAGAAGGCCGACATGGTGGTGCCAAAGGCCACCAGAAAGGTGGCCGTGGTGTGCACCCGTTCGCTGACGCGTCCGCGGCCAAACAGCATGATGCCCAGCATGGTGGCTTCCAGGAAGAAGGCCGTCAGCACTTCATAGGCCAGCAGCGGCCCGGCCACATTGCCCACGGTGTTCATGAAGCCCGGCCAGTTGGTACCAAACTGGAAACTCATGGTGATGCCGCTGACCACGCCCAGCGCAAAGGTCAACGCAAACACCTTGACCCAGAACTGGTAGGCGTCCATCCAATGCTGCTGCGCTGTGGCGATAAAGCGCGTCTTGAAAAACAGCAGCACCCAACCCATGGCAATGCTGATGGTGGGGAACAGGATGTGGAAGGTCATGTTGGCCGCAAACTGAATGCGGGCCAGGACGACGGGGTCAAAGCTGTCCATGGTCGGTTCCCTCGGTGGTGGGTTTGGCGGGGGTGAACACGCTCTTCACCCGGTCTTTCATCTCCAGCAGCTTTTGCACCTTGGCGCCCATCTGCATCAGGCTGACCAGCGTGGCGGAATCCATCTTCTGCACATCGTCCAGCCAGTCGGTCATCAGCTCGATGAAGGCATGCATTTGCTTCATGCGTTCCTGCGCGTGGATATCTTCCGCCACACTGGGCTGCTCCATTAGTGCGTCGCGCAACATGGAGAGCGTCGGGTCTATCTCCCGCTTACGCCGTTCGTTGGCCAGCGTGCGGAAGATGGCCCACACGTCCTCGGGCGCCTGAAAATACTCGCGCCGGTCGTTGGGCTGGTGAATCAGCCGTACCAGGTTCCACGACTGCAGCTCCTTGAGCCCCATGCTCACGTTGGACCGGGAAAACGCCAGCGCCTCCCCGATCTCATCCGCATTGAGCGGCTTGGCCGACACATAGAGCAGCGCGTAAATCTGGCCCACCGTGCGGTTGATGCCCCAGCGGCTACCCATTTCGCCAAAGTGCAGCACGAAGCGCTGCGTGAGCGGAGGAAGGTTCATGTCTTGGCTTTCCTGAATTTTCAGTATTTTCTGAAATATCAGGAATTAAAGGAAGTCCGGCGTATTAACCTTGACTGGGATCAAGGGGTATTCCCTGCCGCAACCTACCCGCGTTTGTCATCCACCCCACCCACCTCCTTCATGAAGTCGAGCAGGAGGGTGGCTAGCCGGGCCGGCTGCTCCTGTTGGATCCAGTGACCGGCACCGTCGATCAGCTCGATGCCGCGCATCCTTGTCGTCGCCTTGGCCTTCATCACTTCGAGCGCGCCTGGCGACACATAGTTAGCCCAATCACTGTTTCCGCCGATGAAGAGCGAAGGGACATCGATCGTCTTGCCCGAAAAGAGGCGCAACTCAGCGTTGAGGGCTGGGTCGGTAAAGACGCGATAAAGCTGCAATGCGCCTTGAAAACCCGTGCGGCCGTACTCTGCCGTGTACACATCCAGTTCAGGTTCGGTGAGCCATTTGCAGGCCAATACCTCGGCGGCAGACGGTTGGAGTGGCGCTACGCTCTGCGACATGGTTTTGCCCAGTTCCATCACGTAGTAGGTCGGCAGTTGCGCAAGTTCTACAGGGGTTGGCGCCTTCAACGGATGCGGCTTGTTACCCGGCCAATCTGCGCTCTTGGCATAGAAAAATGCCCGAAGAAACGCGTGCAATCCTTGTGGAGGGTGCCACAAGTCATCGTTCGCTTCGCGTGTGCTCAAGTATTGTTGATAGTGCTTTCGCGGCGGGTCCAGCGCCGCCAGTGCAGCCGCCAGCATTTGATTCCCGTTGTTCGGTGGGATTGACGGTGCATTGGTGTCTGCCGTGTTGAACGGCAATGCTGGTGCGCCAGGAAACGGGGCACTCATCAGCACCACCGAGGGAAATACGTCAGGTCGGGCCAGCGCGCAATACGCCGCCACTGGCGAGCCGAAGTCATGCCCGACAAGCATTGCCGTACGCCGATATCCCAATGCCGACACCAATCCGAGGGCGTCTCTCGTCAGGTTCAAGAAACTGAAGGTCCCTAGCTGAGCGTCATAGCTGCTATCCCAGCCGGTGGTGCGACCAAACCCCCGCTGGTCGGGCGCCACAACGTGGTACCCGGCGTCAGCCAGCAGGGGCATTAGGTGTCGCCAGCCGTACGCCAAGTCCGGAAAGCCGTGCAGAAGCAGCGCGAGTGGTCGCCTTGGGCTTTCGTAACCGGCTTCGAGAATATGGACATCGAGGCCGTTGACCCCTTGGACCATGCGCGAGCGGACCCCTTTGGGGAGCGATAGCTCGTTATAGGTTGATGTGGTCAAAACAGTTTCTCCTTTGGGGTTTGCGTGGGCAGTTTGGAATGACGCGGCTACGAGACTGGCGGCGCCCAGGCTTAAGACGGCTCGTCGGGACGCCGAGGGGTTGAGATTCAATGGGTGATTCATGATTTCTTGGCTTAGGACTTGGTGGAGGGGGATCAACAGGTTTATATGGTTATCACCATAGTATGTCGATCACCATACAAAAGCAAGCACTTTGTGTTAAGTTCACCGCATGCCACGTACAACTGACGCCCGCGCTAACGCGATTGCCACAGCCGAACGGCTGTTTCGCATCCAGGGATATACAGCGACCGGATTGATCCAGATCCTGAAAGAGAGCGGTGCGCCCAAAGGATCGTTCTACTTTCACTTTCCACGTGGCAAGGCACAGCTCGCCGAAGAAGCCATCGACCAATACGTTGCCAAAAGGATTGCTGTGTTGCGCGCAATCTCGTCGAATACGGCGGGCGACGCGCAGAACTTCGTTCAACAGATATTCAGCGCGTTTGCGGCCGAAATGGTCGCCTCTGATTTTCAGTACGGGTGTCTGATGCAAAACCTGGCGAATGAGCTACCCGCACTGGACGCCGAGTTAACCAAACGGGTTGCGCGCGGATTTATAGATTCGACCGCGATTGTTGCGGAGCATTTCAGAGGGTGCGGTTTTGCCCCTGCGCGCGCATCCTCGACCGCAGCTGCGTTGGTGGCCGCTGTCGAAGGAGCGCGAACAATTGCCCGCCTGGAACGCACGCCGGCCATATTCGAAGCGCTGGCGGAAGTTAGTGCCCAGCGGTGGGCCGCTCCCGAGGGGTGATCAACCGCCATCCCCGCAGCGACTTAAGCAAGCGCTACGGCGACAAAACGTCCCTACCCCACCACCCCAGCCACCGCCAACACCGACGCCTCAAACGCCGCCACATCCATGGGCCGACCAAACAAATAGCCTTGGTACGCAAAGCAGCCCTGGGTTGCCAGAAATTCGCGTTGGGCTACGGTCTCTACGCCCTCGGCGATCACGTTCAGGTTCAGGCTATCGGCCAACGCGATGACCATCTTGGCGATGGCGGCGTCGTTGCTGTCCACCAGGATGTCGCGCACAAAGCCTTGGTCGATCTTGAGTTGGTCCAACGGCAGCAGCTTCAGGAACGACAGCGAGGAATAGCCAGTGCCGAAGTCGTCCATCGAGAAGCCGATGCCGCGCGCCTTCAGCGCGCGCATCTTGGCAATGGTGTTGTCCACATCCGAGACCAGCACACTCTCGGTCAGCTCCAGCTTCAAGCGCTTGGGGTCGGCGCCGGTGGAGGCCAGCACCGCCAGCACCACGTCCACAAAGTCGGCACGCATGAGCTGGCGGGCGCTGATGTTGACGGACACCGTGAGCTGTTGCAGGCGGGGATGGTGCGCCCAGGCCGCAATCTGTTGGCACGCGGTCTCCAAAATCCAACGCCCCAAGGGCACGATGAGGCCGCTGTCTTCGGCCAGCGGGATGAACTCGGCCGGCGACACCATGCCGCGCTGCGGGTGCTGCCAGCGCACCAGTACTTCGGTGCCGGTGATATGGGCCTGCGCATCCACCTGCGCCTGGTAGTGCAGCACAAACTGCGTGTGCGCCACGGCCTCATGCAACGCGGCCTCCAGGCTGGCGCGGTGGGATACCGCGGTTTGCATGTGCGCATCAAAAAACCGCAGTGTGTTGCGCCCTGCGGCCTTGGCCTGGTACATGGCCAGGTCGGCGCGCTTGAGCAGTTCGTCCAGCGGCTCGTGCTTGTCACCAAACAGGGTGATGCCGATGCTGGGCGTGCTGCGATAGCTGGTGTCGGTCAACACGTAGGACTGGTTCAGCACCTCCAGCACTTTCTCTGCCACCTGTTCCGCCTGGGTCACGGCGGCATAGCCGTCGTCGCTCAGGTCTTGCAACATGACCACAAATTCATCCCCGCCCAGGCGCGCCACGGTGTCGCCCTCGCGCACACAGGTCAGCAGGCGCTGAGCGACCTGCTTGAGCAGCTGGTCGCCCTTGTCATGGCCCAGCGTGTCGTTCAGGTCCTTGAAGTTGTCCAGGTCCAAAAACAGCAGCGCGCCCTTGCGCTTGTGGCGCGTGCTGTGGGTCAGCGCCCGGCCCAGGCGGTCCATCAGCAGGCGCCGGTTGGGCAGGCCGGTGAGCGGGTCGTAAAACGCCAGGTTGCGGATCTCGTCTTCGGCGGCCTTGCGGTCGGTGATGTCCATCATGGTGACCACGTAATGGGTGACCGCGCCCTGGCCATCGCGCAGCGCCGTGAGGATGAGCCAGACTGGGAACACCACGCCGTCCTTGCGGCGGTCCCACACCTCGCCCTGCCAGCTGCCTTCGGTCTCCAGGCTGGTGGTCATGGCCGCGTAAAAGGAGTCGTCCTGCCGGTTCGAACCCAGCAGGGTTTGGGGGAGTTGGCCCAACGCTTCGGCAGGGCTGTAGCCCGTCAACTGGGTGAAGGCGCGGTTGACCTTGAGAATGACCCAGTTGGCATCGGTCACAAAAATGCCCTCTTGCGACTCAAATGCCGCCGCTGCAATGCGCAGCTCGGTCTCGCGCTGCTTCAGCGTGGCCAGCAAGGCGTTGAAGCCCTGGATCAGATCGCCAATTTCATCGTCCGACTCCACAGGCAAGGCATGCGTGGGCACATCCGCTCGGTTTTGCTGCGCCAGGCAGCTGGACGCCGCCAGCAACGGTGCCAGTTGGCGGCGCAGCAGCAGCCAGGTCAGCACCCCTGCCGCCGCGGACAGCAGCAGCGTGGCTAACACCATGCGCAAGCGCACCGCGTTCACCAGCGCAAACGCCTCTTGGGCGGGCAGGCTGACCACCACATACCAGTCCACCGCACGCAGGCCGTTGGCCGAAATCAGCACACTCTCGCCCAGGCCGTTTACCGTCAGCCCCCCACCCTCGCCACCCGCAATGAAATGGTCGATCAAAGGGCTGATGCCCGGCTGGGCGGCGGGCGTCATGACGCGCGACTTGTCGGTGGCCATCACTACCATGCGGCTTTGCCGTGAGACCAGCAGATAACCCCCGGTCTCGCCGTAGCGGTTCTTCATGATCTGGTCCAGAAAGCTGGACTGCCCCAGATTGATCACCCCCACCAACACGCCCAGCACCGCTCCTTTGGCATTGCGGATGGCCATGGCCATGCCGATGACAGGTGCATTGAGCTGCCGACCAATCATCGGCTCCGCCACCACGGGCCGGGCAGATCGCAGGGCCCGCTGAAAGTACTCGCGGTCCTGGTACGACACGCCCACGCGCTGGGCCGAGACGGGTAGCGATGCCAACGTCATGCCGCGTGCATTGGTGATGAAAGTGCCACCGTTGAATTGGCTCTGAAACACCGGATGCTGCACCAGGAAGCGCTGCAGGGAGACCGTATCGTTCAGCCGCCCCTCCCCCAGCTCTGTGGCGACCAGTTCCAGCGAATGTTTGCGTTCTTCGATCTGGTCGTTGATTTCGTTGGAGACCAGCCGCGCGATGGACGACTGCTGGTCCATGGCCTGCTGCTGCAGGCTGTCGCGCATCACTTGGCTGACATAAAACGACAGCGCCCACAGGCTGACCAAAAAGCAGGCCAGCGTAGACAGCGTGACCCGCGTACGCACCGAGCGCCACACAGGGAGTACTGCTTTCAAGCCGACCATGGTCCTCCCAAACATTCATTCGCCTTACACCACAATCTAACCGAGAACCGACAATTCACCCTTCATGAAAACCAAATACTTTGCGCAGCTGGTTGCGCTATCGGCCCTGTGGGGCGCCTCCTTCCTCTTCATCCGCATCGCCAGCCCCGTGTTTGGCCCCAATGTGTTGGCGCTCCTGCGGGTGGGCTTGGCCACGGTCACCCTGGCACTCCTCATGCGGGCCATGCGTCAGCCCTGGCCGCTGCAGCAGTGGCGCACGCTGGCGGTGATCGGCGCGCTGTCCGTGGCGGCGCCTTTTCTGTTGTTTGCCTGGGCCGGACTGCAGTTGCCCGCGGGCTACAGCGCCTTGCTCAACTCCACCGCGGTAATTTTCGGCATGTTCGCCTCGGCCCGCATGAAGGAAGACACCATCACCGTGCGCAAGGTATTGGGCTGTGTATCTGGCTTTGCCGGGGTCGCGCTGATCGTGAGCCTGGGGCCGGTGGAGCCCTCGCCCAAAGTGATGCTGGCGGTGCTGGCCTGTGTGGTGGCCTCGGCGTGCTACGGCATTTCTGCTCCCATCACCAAACGTGCTGTGGGCCAACTGCAGCCACTGCAGATTGCGGCCAGCATCCATGTGCTGTCACTGCTGATGCTTTTGCCCGGCGCGGCCTGGAGCTTTCCGCAAGCCCGCTTCAGCATGCCAGCCCTGCTGGCCGTGACCGTGATGGGCGTGGTCACCTCGGGCCTGGCGTACTGGGGGCACCTGCGCATCCTGCGCCATGTCACGCCCGTGGCCGCCATGAGCCCCATCTTCATGATTCCGGTGTTTGGCGTGCTGTGGGGCCACCTGTTTTTGGGCGAACAGCTGGGGGCAGGCATTTACGCAGGCGGTGCGCTGGTGTTGTTGGCCAGCGCACTCATCACGGGCTTCAACCCCTGGCAGCGCTGGCTGGATTTGATCGACGCCAAGCCCTGAGCGGGTAGCAGGTGCACTCGTAGAATGGCAGGCCCATGTCTGCCACACCACCTCTACCCGCCCCCCACGCCCCACGTTCACCCGCCAGCCGCACGGCCCGCGCCGGTGCCGAACTGCTCGCCCTCTGGCAACTGGCATGGCCCATCCTGATCGGGCAGCTGGCCAATGTGGGCATGTCGGTGGTGGACGTGGCCATGGCCGGCCATGCCTCAGCGCATGACCTGGCCGGCATCTCGCTGGGCGTGTCCATCTGGAACATCACCATCATCACGCTCATGGGGCTGATGATGTCGGTCGCGCCCCTGGTAGCCCACCACGTGGGCGCAAAAGAATTTGACAAGGTACCGCACCTGGTGCGCCAGGGCCTGTGGAAGGCGCTGGGTGTGGGCCTGTGCGCCATGGTGTTGGTCAACGTGGCGGCGCTGGTGTTTGACCACATGGACATCGAGCCCCATGTGCGCGAGGTGGCCAGCGGCTTTGTCTTCATCATCAGCTTTGGCCTGCCGGCCTTCACCTGCTACCGCGTGCTCTACGGCTACAGCGCCAGCCTGAACCAGACCAAGCCCATCATGGTCATGTCGCTGGCGGCGCTGGCGCTGAACGTGCTGGTGAACTGGCTGCTGGTGTTCGGCGTGGGCCCGTTCCCGCGCCTGGGCGGGCTGGGCTGCGCCTGGGCCACGCTGCTGTGCGTGTGGCTCAACTTTTTGGGTCTGCTGGTGTGGATGCGCTTCGCACCGGCCTACTGCAGCACCTGGCCGTTTGGCAGCTGGGAATGGCCGCATCCCGAGAAGCTGGGCGCGCTGTGGAAACTGGGCTTTCCCATTGGCGTGACCTACTTTGCCGAGACCAGTGCGTTCGGCCTCATCGCGCTGCTGATTGCGGAATTTGGCAGCCGCGAAGTGGCCTCGCACCAGATTGCGCTGAACTTCACCTCGCTGGTCTTCATGGTTCCGCTGAGCATGGGTATTGCGCTGCTCACGCGCGTAGGCCAGTCGCTGGGCGCGGGCGACCCGGTGGCCGCGCGCTTTCGGGCCTGGGTGGGCGTGAACGCCGGGCTGGGCTTTGGCGTCGTGTCGGCCGTCGGCATTGCGCTGTTTGCGCACCAGATTGCCGGGGCCTACACCAATGACCCTGCCGTGGCCGCGCTGGCCGCCAACCTGTTGTTTCTGGCCGCGGTGTTCCAGCTGTCGGACTCGGCCCAAGTGGTGACCAGTTGCGCCATCCGGGGCTACAAGGTCACGCGCAGCCCCATGGTGATCCACCTCACAGCCTTCTGGGTGTTCTCGTTGCCGCTGGGCTGCGTGCTGGGCCTGGCGCCGCAGTGGCTGCCCTGGCACCCAACCAAGGCCATGGGTGCGCAGGGTTTCTGGATTGCGCTGGTGGTGGGCCTGACGGTAGCCGCCGTGGGCCTGGTGCTGCTGCTGCGCCGGGTGGCGCTGGACCACCTGCCCGGGCAGGCCCGCAGCGCATGAATACGCCCCTGCCCTTGCATATCTGCCTGGCTGGCCCGACGGCCAGCGGCAAGACCGCTGCCGCGCTCGCAATTGCAGAGCACCACCCTTGCGAGATCATCAGTGTGGACTCCGCGCTGGTGTTCCGTGGCATGGACATTGGCACGGCCAAGCCCAGCGCCGCCGAGCTGGCCGCTGTGCCGCACCACCTCATCGACATCCGCGACCCACTGAATGCCTACAGCGCGGCCGAGTTTGTGCGGGATGCCCAAGCGCTCATCACCGACATTGCGGCGCGCGGCAAGTTGCCGCTGCTGGTGGGCGGCACCATGCTGTACTTCAAGGCCCTGTTTGACGGGTTGGACGACATGCCCGCCGCGAACCCCGAAGTGCGTGCCGCACTGGACGCTGAAGCCACCGAGAAAGGCTGGCCCGCCATGCACGCCCAGCTGGCGCAGGTGGACCCCATCACCGCCGCCCGCTTGGCCCCGGCCGACAGCCAGCGCATCCAGCGCGCGCTGGAGGTGTACCGCATCTCCGGCCTGCCGCTGTCACACTTTCACGCGGCCAGCTCTGCTGTCAAAACAGAAGCTGCTCGCGCAGATTCCACGGGGGCTAGAGCCCTAATTTCCTTGGAACCCGTGGACCGGGCCTGGCTGCACGGCCGCATCGCCCAGCGCTTTGACACCATGCTGGCGCAGGGTTTTCTGGACGAGGTGCAGGCCCTGCGCGCGCGCGGCGATCTGCACCTGGACCTGCCCAGCATGCGATGCGTGGGCTACCGCCAAGCGTGGGAGGCACTCGATGGTTTGTGGCCCATGGCTGAACTGCGCGACAAGGGCATCTTCGCCACGCGCCAGTTGGCCAAGCGGCAGATCACCTGGCTGCGCTCCATGCCGCAACGCCAGGTGGTGGCCGCTGACGCGCCCGATGCGCTGGCGCATGTGATGGCGTTGGTGAGTACCGCGCTCAACCACCAGGCCACCCCATGACCCTGCGCGTCCAGAATCTCAGCAAGCACTACGGCAGCACGCCTGTCTTTGCCAATGTCTCGCTGGACGTGGCACCCGGCGAGTTTGTCGCCATCGTCGGTGAGTCCGGGGTGGGCAAATCCACATTGCTGAACTGCATGGCCGGGCTGGACCACTGGGACAACGGCAGCGTGCAGCTGGCCGGACACGACCTGGCCACGTTAAACGACGACGCCCGCGCCCTGCTGCGCCGTGAGGCCGTGGGTTTTGTGTTCCAGGCCTTCCACGTACTGCCGCACCTGGACGTGGCGCAAAACGTGGCGCTGCCCTTGCTGCTGCTGAATCGGCCAGACCCTGCGCGGGTCGAGTCTCTGCTGGAGGCCGTGGGCCTGGGGGGCCTGGGGGCCCGCCTGCCACAGCAGCTCAGTGGCGGGCAGTTGCAGCGCGTGGCCATTGCGCGGGCTCTGGTCCACCAGCCCGCCCTGCTGCTGGCCGATGAGCCTACGGGCAACCTGGACCCCACCACCGCCGCCAAGGTGATGGACGCACTGGTGGCGCAAACCCGCCAGCATGGCACCGCGCTGGTGCTGGTCACCCATTCGCTGGCCGCCACCGCACAGGCCGACCGCGTGTTGCATTTGCGTGCCGATGGCATCGCGCCACAAACACCCGCAATAGCCCCCGTTTCAACCCCCAATCTCTGAGCAGTTGGCAACACAGACGCCGGCGCTTGCGCTAGACTGGTTTGGATGGTGAAACAACGCCTTACCAACGTTCTGCTGATTCCTGCCCTCTGCGCCCTGGCCACCAGCGCCGCGCAGGCAGGTTGCAGCCGCCCCATGAACGTGCCCATGTCCGCCACGGGGCAAAGCGTGATGATTGCCGACAACGAGATATCGGGCATCTACCCCGAGCTGCTGCAATCGCTGGCCAAAGAGGGCTGTGAATTTGTCCTCACCGCTGTTCCCCGTGCCCGCCAGGAGCTGATGTTCGAGACCGGCAAAGCCGACCTGCTCATCCCGGCCAGCAAAACACCACGGCGCGATGAACTCGGCATCTTTGTGCCGCTGATCCGCAGCCGTGCCACCCTGATCTCGCTGGACGCCAAACGCCCGCCTCTCAAAAGTGCCTATGAGCTGCTGGAACGCAAAGACACCCGGGTGGTGCTGGTGCGCGGCTTTGACTACGGCGTGCCTTACCAAGAGTTGATGGAGGCCCTGGCCAAACAAAACCGTCTGCTGCTGGAGTCCGACCCGGTTGCCGTAGCCCGCGTGCTCAAGGCCAACCCCGGCGACGTGACCATCATGGCTCCGGTGACCTTTACGGGTGCTATCCAGGACGACTCGCGTGTGAGCGACCTGATCGACCGTCTGCGAATGGAACCCCTGAACGAACTACCCTGGGGAGACAGTGGTGTCTACCTGTCCAAGGCTACGCTCAACAAAGAAGACACGACCACGCTGCTGGCCATCCTGAATCGCGCATCACTGTCGGGCGTCGTGTGGAAAGGGTTTCAAACCTACTACCCCGCCAACGTGCTCAAAGAGAGCATCAAGTCGCGCGACAGCAAATAAAAACGGCCCTTGCAAGGGCCGTTTTCTCATCTGCGCCAGAAGAACTGGCCCTAGGCTATCAAGCCTGCTTTTTGCGGCGTGCCACCACACCGATGGCGGCCAGACCGGCCAGCATCAGCGCATAGGTTTCGGGTTCAGGCACCGCGCTCACGCTGATCAGTGTGTAGTCAGACTGGTTGGTGCCAGCACCGCCCGCAGATCCTTTAACTCCAGTCGCAGCACCAAATGAAATCGACTTGACCAGCGCATTGCCGAAGGGATTGCTCACCTTCCAGGCACCGCCCTTGCCATCAGACGCGGGGCTGAGATTCAACACCGAACCGTTGCTGCCCGACCAGATAGCGGTGTTGACGCCAGTAGCCTTCAAGGTGAACGACGCCACGGAATTGTTGGCAAACTTCACACTGATCTTGGCCACTTCGTTCACGTCGCTGTACTCAGGGCCGTCAAACAGCAGGCCCAGCGTGAAGCTGGTGACCTTGATGCCACTGGAGAAGCTGCCCACGATGGACTCACCAATGTCGATCTCACCAGCAGTGCGTTCGCTACCGGTGAAAGGCGACACGCCAATGCCCTGGTAGCCGCCTTGGCCGGCCTTGGTGCTGAACTTGGCGGCCACATTGTTGGGGCCCACCGCCACCAGTGCGTTGAAATTGGCGGTCACACCCCCCAAAAAGGTGGTGCTGTAGCTGCTGCCCGAACCAAAGTTCACGCCATACAGCGTGTTGTTGGTATTGGCGGGGTTGGACGCCGCGGCGCTGAAGCTCAGGCCAGCGACCAACAAGGCCAGAGCGGTCGATTTGAGGAAAGAAGTGTTCATAGTCCCTGCAGAAGAAAAGGTGCTTTACTTGTTACAGGAGGTTACAGAAATTCACAGCCGCTGGCGATAGGCCAATCGGACTAGGCCGCCACAGATTCCCTCACCACTGGGGTGCCAGAGCCCCATCCACCAGCCGGTAACCCCTCGTGCCCATGGCGCGCGCTTCGGTTTCGTCATGCGTGACCAAGATCGTGGCCATCTGGAACTCGGCAATGCGCTGCACAAACTCCTGGCGCAGCTGCAGGCGCAGCTCGGCGTCCAGCGCGGAAAACGGCTCGTCCAGCAGCAGCACGCGCGGCCGGGTGATCAGCGCACGCGCCAGCGCCACGCGCTGTTGCTCGCCGCCCGACAACTGCCACACCTTCGATTTGGCATAGGCCTGCAGGCCAAAGCGCTCCAGCATGGCCACGGCCTGCGCGCGTGCCTCTGCCTTGCGCTGGCCCTGCTCCACCAAGCCAAAGGCCACGTTGTCCAACACGTTGAGGTGCGGGAACAGCGCAAAGTCCTGGAACATGAGCGCAAAGCCGCGCCGCTCGGGCGGGGTGTGGGTGATGTCTTGGCCGGCAAATAACACGCGCCCGCTCTCGGGCGGCTCCAGCCCGGCGACGATCTTGAGCAGCGTGCTCTTGCCACTTCCCGATGGCCCCAACAACGCCGCCGTTTCGCCGGGGCGCACCTCCAGCGCCAGGTCTTGCAGCAGCGGGCGTGGCGCCGCATGCCGGGGGGCGTAGGGCTGCCAGTGTTTGCAGATGGCCTGCAGCTCAAGCATGGTCGCGGTCCTCAGAGGGCTTGGTTTCAATCAGCACAAAGGCCAGCAGCGCCAGCCCCATGAGCACACAGGCCAGCACCAGCGCGGCGCTGCGGTTGGCCGCACCGGGGCGGCCCAGGTGCTGGTAGATCAGGGTGGTGAGTGTGGCCCATTCGGGGCGCGACAAAAACAGCGTGACCGCAAATTCACCCACGGCCGTGGCCGCCGCAAACGCCATGCCGCGGCGCAGCGCCGGCGCCAGCAGCGGCAGCGTCACGCGCACAAACGCGCGCCAGGGGCTGGCACCGAGGCTGCGTGCGGCGTCCAGGTAGTGCTCGGGCAGGCTGTCCAGCGCGGACGCGATGGACTTGGCGACAAACGGGTAGGCCAGCAAGGCATAGGCCGCCACCAGCAGGCTGAAGCTACCGGTCCACGCGGGGTACAGCAGCAACAGGCCAAACGCCACCATCACGGGCGAGACCATGAAGGGCAAAAACACCAGCGCCCGCAGCCACAGCAGGCGGCGCGCGGCCAGCGCATGCACCAAGCCCAGCGCCATGGCCAGCAGCAGGGACAGTACGGTGAAACGCGCCGTGTTGTACAGCGCGACCAGCGTGTCGTCTTCGAGCAGCACGGCCCAGGCCTCCGCTCCTGAATTTATAGCGCCTTGCGCAATGGCGACGAGGGGTAGCGCACAAACAAGCACATAAACCGCGACCATGGCCAGCACGGCGGCCCACTGCGCCACGCCTTGCGGCCCCACACGTGGCACGCGGTCCGCGCGGCCGGGCGCGGCTAAGCGGCGTTCGATAGCGGCATAGGCCAGAGCCACCAGAGCCGTCAGCAGCAACATCCACACCGCCAGCACGCCGGCCTGCTGCAGCTGCAGCTCGTGCGCCACCAGGGTGTAAATCTCTACTTCTGCCGTGGCGTAATCCTGCCCGCCCAGCACCAGCGCCAGGCCAAAGCCCGCAAAGCAGTACAGGAACACCAAACACAACGCCGAGGCCAGCCACGGCGCAATGGCGGGCCACTCCACACGCCAGAAGGCACGCCAGGGCGTAGCGCCCAGCGTGCGCGCCGCGGCCACGCGCGAGGCACTCACCTGCCCCAGCGCATCGGTACCCGCACGCACCACCACACAGAGGTTGAAAAACAGATTGCCGTAAAGCAACAGCCAGGGCGTGTCCTGCAAGTCCGGCCCGCCCAAACGCACCAGCAGGCCCTGCGGCCCCAGCAACGCGAGCACGCCCATCGCGGCCACCAGCGTGGGCACCACAAAGGGCAGCATGAGCCCGCGCAGGATCAGCGTACGGCCAGGAAAATCGAAGCGCGCCAGGACCCAAGCCATGGGCAAGCCCAAGACCAGCGAGGCCACGCAGGTGATGCTGGCCTGCCAGAACGACCAGGCCATGCGCCAGCGCAGATACGGGTCCAACAAGGGCGCCAGCAAGGTGGCCGCACCGGCATCACCGCGCCAGCCTTCCACCAGCAAGCGCAGCGCGGGCGCCACCAGCACCACCAGTAAAAACACCAGTGGCAGCGCAGGCAGCACCCAGCCCGCCCAGGGCTGCGCCGGGTCGCGGTGGCGCATGGTCAAACCCGGCGGATTACTTCAGCACCACCTTGGTCCAGCGTGCCACCCAGCCTGCGCCCTTGGCGGCAATGTCGGCATCACTGGGTGCGTTGAAGGCAGTGGGCTCAGGCGCGAATGTGAAGGCGTCGGACTTGGCCACACCGGCTTCGGTGGGGTACATCCACATCTCGGTTTGCATGCCCTGCTGCACAGCGGGTGAGCGCAGGAATTCGACAAACTTCTCTGCGGCGGCGCGCTGCTTGCCACCTTTCACCAGCGCCACGCCCTCCACCTGGCGGAACACGGCTCCGGGCAAACTCAGGGATGCGGTGGGCGGCTCGGCCAGCTTGGTCTTGGCGTAGAACACTTCAGCCGCCGGGCTGGTGGCATAGCTCACCACGATGGGGTGCTTGCCGCCGTTCTGGCTGAACTCGGTGTAGTAGGCCTCGCTCCAGCCCTTGGCCACCTTCAGGCCGTTGGCACGCAACTTGGCCCAGAAGTCAAAAGCCTTGTCTTCACCCATGGCACCAATAGTGGCCAGCAGGAAGGCGTAGCCTGGGCTGCTGGTAGCCGGGTTTTGCACGACGAGCAATTTGGCATACGCGGGCTGGGCCAGATCTTCCAGCGCCTTGGGCACGGCCACGCCGTTCTTGGCAAACCAGGCCTTGTCGTAGTTGAGCGTCACATAGCCATAGTCCACCGGCACCAGCGGCGCAGGCAGTTCGGCCGCGGGCTTGCGGCTGGCGGCGGCACCGGCGTAGCTGTCCAGCACATCGGCGGCCAGGGCCTTGGGCGCCAGCGCGTTGTCGATGCCGTAGACCACATCGGCAATCGGGTTGGCCTTGGTGAGGATGAGCTTGTTGAGCATCTCGCCCGCATCGCCGGCCTTGGTGATGCGCAGCTTCACGCCGTTGTCTTTTTCAAACTGGGCCAGCAGCGGCTTGGGCACGGTGAATGAGCTGTGGGTCAGCACACGCAGGTCGGCAGCGTGGGCGGCGGCAAGGCCCGCGGTCAGCAGGGCCGCACCCAGCGTGGTCTTCAGAAACGAAAAAATCCCGTGTTGCATGGTGTGCTCTCTTTCAATGCGCCAGCAGAAGGTCGCATCAAAAACCGGCACCCGCAAAACGGGACAGGCTTCTCACACTTCCTACGCTGGCATAACCCAGATCAGGTACATGGGGTATTTCTCAGTCCTTTGACGGACACCCCCGGTGGAAGCGTGGATTGTAGGCTTTTGCGTCTGTGAGACGCCTGCGCAGGCCTAAGCCCACAGGGCGGGCTTGGCCACCATCAGGTAGAACACCACCAGCATCGCGATGAAGGCCGGGTAGCCCAGCGCCTCCCAGCGGCGCGCGTAATGCCAATAGAGCTCTGGCAAGGGCTCGTTCTTGTCATGCGCGGTCTTGGCCATATCGGCCATGCGCAGCTGCAGTGCCACCACGGGTGTCCAGCAGGCGCCGGTGAACAGGTAAAGCGCCACCGTTAGCAACAACCAAGGTGTGGTCCACGGGAAGCCCGCCAGGTAGGCCATCCACAGCCCCGTGATGGGCTGGATCACCACAGCGGGCGAGGTGAACCAGGTGTCGGCCCGCACCACCAAACGCGACACAACGGCCTGCGCGGCCATCACGCCACTTCGGTTGGCATAGAAGAAGAAAAATGCCGTGCCAAACCCGGTGCCCACCAGCACGACGCTGGACAGGATGTGCACCCACTTCAAGAACAAATAGAAACTCACTGCGACCTCCGCATCAATATCCAGAGCACCACCGCGATGGGCACATTCTTGGTCAGCGGGCCCAGCGGATGCAGCCACAGCGCGGGCTGCATCACCGTCGCCACGACCGTCATACCCAGCATCGCCAACAATGCCAGGCCGTAGACGCGCCGCACCGGCCACACCAGCAAGAGCAGCCCCAGTACAGCATCCAACGCAGCTCCGGCCCACACCAAGGCATCGGCCACGCACATGTCCGTCACGCCACTGGCCACCAGCAGCATGCGGCTTTGCCCACGCAGCTCCAGCATGCTGACGATCGCCGTGGCCAGCCACACAAAGACCAGGCTGTAACGCAACCAGCGTGACTCAGCGTGTGCCATGGCTCAGCCCTCTTCCACCACATCCGTCACCATGCCCCACTTGGCAAACTCGGGGGTGAATTCGCCGAGGGCATGCAGGCCCACGCAGGCGCGTGCGCCGGCTTGCATGTGCTCTCCCGCGGCCAAGCGGCGGGCCAGCAGGATGGCGGCCATGCAGGGGATTTCGGGGCCGTGGTCGTTGTCGGCAGCGATGTGCCACGCGCGCTTTGCCGCTGCGCCGCTTCCATCCATACCCGACACGCGCACCACCATGCCGCCCAGTGCGGAGCCCAGAGAGTCGAAGGCCTTGGCACCGGCGTTCAGCAGTTTGGCCAATGACGAAGGATTTTTAAGCAGTCTTCGTTGTCGCAGCCACGCAAGAAATGCAAACGCACGCTGGGCCAGCCCCACCTCCACCGCAGCGCGAAACTCCACGCGGTCTCTCACTTCGTAGTGCGCGGGAAACAACTCCAGATCCGGAATATCACACACGGCACCCAGCCGGGTTTTCAGTCGTTCAAATTGCACCGGCTCAGGGTTGCCCCAGCCGATCTGCGCTTGCCAATGCCCACCGCGCCACACCTGCACCGGTGCGCCGCAGTAGCTCAACACCGCCTCCAGCGTGGCGACACCGCGTGGTGCTGTTTGGGCCGGGGCAATGCACACGTCTATGGTGTCAATGCGTTGCCAGCCGTGGCACAGAAAGTCCACCACCGCAGACGACAGCGCGGGCACGGTGCTGGCGCCGCTGATAGCCACCCGATTGGCAAAGACAAAAGCGTCTTGCATAGCGCCGGCGAATTCGCATACAAAGCGCCGACCATCCGCCAGATCAATGTAGTGCGCGCCAGCCTGCGCACAGGCTTGAGCTACGGCATAGTCCTGCCCCTGGAACGGGCCCGCGGTGTGGATCAACAGTCCCACCTGGTGGGCCCGCAGCGCTTGCGCAAAGTGGGAGCCCTGTCCGTCCACCGCTATTCCTACGGCCTTATTCTGGTGCGGCTGATTCAGCGTGGCAGCGAAGGCCGATGCCCGTGCCGCATCGCGCCCACCCACCAGCAGCTGGATAGAAGCGTCGGCGGCCAGCGCACGGCAGATGCGCGCACCAAAATTCCCATAGCCCCCCAGCACCAACACCCGCATGCAGTCAGCCCAAGAAACCGAGATTCACCGGGTAGTCAGGTCGCTTGGCCAAGTCGCCAAAATGCCGCAGGTTGGGCAAGATGGTGTGCATGTCTTTGGCACCCACGCCAAACCATCGCGCCAATGTGGCGGCGTATTGATCGACCGACGTACTGGGCAGCAGGCGGCCTTGGCCCACATGCCACTGGTCTTGTGCTGCGCCCGTGTTGCCCACGCTGACCGGGGGCGGTGCGCCATAGAAAGCCTGCCCTTTGACCGCGCCACCCACCACGATATGGTGACCGCCCCAGCCGTGGTCTGAGCCATCACCGTTGGAGGTGAGCGTGCGGCCAAAGTCGGACGCAGTGAAGCTGGTCACGCTGTCGCTCAGGCCCATCTCTTCGGTAGCCTTGTAAAACGCGGCCATGGCGTCACTCACGCGACCTAACAGCACCGGCTGCTGGGCGATGAGGTTGTCATGCAAATCAAAGCCGCCCAATGACACCAAAAACACCTGGCGCTTGCTGCCGAGCACCGAGCGCCCCTTGATCAGGCGCGCCACCATCTTGAGCTGATCGGCCAGCGGATTCTGCGCAGGAAATTCGGTGGCCAGCGGGCTGCCCGTGGGGCCCGCCTGGCTTTCTGCCAGGGCGGACGAGATATGCACCTCGGCCTCACGCGCACGCTGGGTAATGCGCACGTATTCGTTTTCCAGCATGTGGTCGCTGGGCTGCGAGATCATGCTGGAGAGCAAATTTTTCACTGCCGTGGAGCCATACACCGCCCCCTCTGTGGCACCCCGCACGCGCACCGCACCGCCCGTGCTGACCTGGTACTGCAGGGCCGCATCGCCCGACAGGAACACCGCATTGCCCGTGACCGACACGCAGGTGAACAGCGACTTCTGGTTGGCCGCCATGGCCATGTCGCCCAAGTGGCCGCCCCAGCCCACGGTGGAGCCTTCGGGCGAGGACGACTGCCAGATGGACTGCTGGTCGTTGTGAGAAAACAGCTTGGGTGGCAGCGGGTAGTTCTTGCGGTCCGGACTGTTGTATTGCTCACGCGTCAATGGCACCACCAGCGGCCCCACATTGAATTGCACTGCCGCCTTGCCCGTGTTGAACAGGTCGGCCAGCCCCGTCATGGCGGGGTGCAGCGCGTACTGCCGGCCGCCCGCCAATGGCGTGCGGGGCTTGAGCAGCGTGCGCTCCAGGTCGGCGCGCGCAATGGCAATGCCGCCACCCGCCTCACCCGCGCCGCCGCGCACCGTGGCGTACTGCGCGTAGCTGGCTTCGTCATAGGTGACCACGGTGTTGGCATAGTCGTTACCGCCGTAGAGGAACACGCACACCAGGGCCTTGTAGTCGTTGGCGCTTGCGGCCGCGGCTTCGCCAAGTGCTGCCAGGTTCATGGCCATGGGCAGTGCGGTGCCCGAGAGCGCCAACTGACCGGCGCGCTTGAGGAAGCTGCGACGGCTGTGGGGGGAGAGTTGCATGAAGTCCATGGGGTGCCCCTATTTTTGAACCAGGTACTGTGGTGCGGCCATGGCGAGAAACACTGCCGCGGCCACGCGGTCCAGCCGCTTGTCGGGTGGGCTGGCAGCGGTGAGTGGTGTGGCGTTCAGTGCCGTCACCATCTGCCCCTGCAGCGCCGCTGGCAACTGTCCTGCGCACAGCAGCAGGTTCATGCGCGCCACCAGGGCCTTGGCATCGGCAGCCAACGCCAACTCAGTGCTGTAGCTGGCCTTGATGTCGAAGCCGTTCTTCGGGTTCTTGGAGTTATTGACATTGTTGGGCAAGTCCGGGTCGTTCACGTAGATGCCATTGCGGATCACGTTCTGCATGAAGTTCAGGTAGCCCGCCACGCTGCTTTCCGTCACGATCTGGAACTCGGGCGCCACTGCGCCCGTGGTGGCCATCTGGGTGGACGGCGGCACATAGCCCGGGCGGAAGAAGTTGAACACCGAGGCCGAGCGCAGCGGGCTCTGGCCCAGCTGGGTGGCGGGGTTGCTCAGGTCGTTAATCTTCCAGCTGCCCTGGGCCGACGTGACGCCAAAGGTGCGCCCCCATTGCACAAGACGCAACATGGGTTCCCGCAGGCGGCCAAACTGGGCCTGCTGCAGGCCAGCCGGGTCGCGTGCCTCGTCGTCCAGCAGGATGGCGGCGAACACCGCGCGCAGGTCACCACGGACACCGGCACCGTTGTCGGCAAACGCGGCCGACACCCGCGCCACATAGGCAGGGCTGGGGTTGCTGGTAACCAGGCGCTGGATCATCTGGCGGCCAAAGAACGGCCCCACATTGGGGTGGTTGAACAGCGTGTCCAGCGCAATCTTCAGCGCCTGCGGGCCCGGCGTGTTGGCCGGGATGCTGGTGCCCAGAAATTGCACCGGTAGATCGGAATGCCGGTTGGGCGTGAGCGACATGCGCTGTTTGGCAAAGTTAGTGTTGCCCACCTTGCGTTTGCCTTCGGGGTCGAACGGCACGACCACGTTCTGCCGCTGGTCAAAGTCGTAGCCGGTGAACACACGGGCCAGTTGGCTCACGTCGTTTTGCACATAGGTTTCCATTCGCGCACCGGCGGAATTGACCTTGTCGGTGCCATCGGGGTTGAGCTGGTACAGGCCAATGGAGAACAGCTGCATCACCTCGCGCGCATAGTTTTCATCGGGCACGCGGCCCGTGGCGGGGTTTTCCTTCTGGTTGCCCTTGGTGTTCAGGTAGTGGCCCATGGCCGGGTTCAGCGATACGTCTTCCAGCAGGTCGCGGAAGTTGCCCAGCGCGTGCTGCACCAGCGTGTCCCAGTAGTGCGCCATCACATGGCTGCGCCAGGCCAGGTCCAACCCCGTGAGCGAGACCACAAAAAACTCGGACAACGCCAGCGCCAGCCGCTTGCGCACTGGGTCGGGCGCCGTCATGAGCTGGTTCCAGATCATGTAGTCGCCGGGGTAGAAGTGGTCGAAGTAGCGCGTGTCGTTGGCAATGGTGCCGTAGCCCCGTGCGTTCAGCCAATCCCAGCCCGTTTGGCCCAGTGGCGCATCAAACTGCTGGGCCAGCCAGTCGGCGTAGCCCTGCCGTTGCACCGCGGCAATTTCGGCGTCTGACGCGGAAAACTGCGCCTGCAGCAAAAAGCGAGCTGCTGCTTCCGGTGTGCTGGCGGTGGCGTAGTGCTGGCTGGGGCGCTGCAGTGGCACACCACGGCCATAGCGTGCGCCCGGTGCAGCACAGGCCGCCAGCAAGGCGCTGAGCCCGGCCAGCGCTGCGTGTTTGGCCCACTGCGGGGTATTGGCATCGGCCGTCTCAAGGGCGGCGGAATCGTCAAACGCGTCTTCGGTCATGGTGCATTCCATGGCGGCCGGTGGCCGCACAACCGCGCCATGGTAACCAAGCTTGTGTCAACGCTGTGTGAAGCTTACGAGGCAGATGCGCTAGGCTCGGGCGCATGTTGATGGCGCTGTTCACCACTTTTTCCTGGCAAGAGCTGCGCCACCACCCCTGGCGCAATGGGGCGGCCGTGGTGTCGGTGATGTTGGGGGTGGCGCTGGCGTTTGCGGTACACCTGATCAATGCCTCGGCGCTGGACGAGTTTTCACAGGCCGTGCGATCCGTGGGCGGTCAGCCTGACCTGGAGCTGCGCAACACTGCGGGCGGCAATGCAGGTGTGGGCCTGGCGCTGTGGGGCCGCCTGCTGAACCACCCGGATGTGGCGGTGGCGTCCCCCGTGCTGGAGCTGAGCACCTACGCCGTGCAAGACGGCCGCAAGGTGTTGCTGCGCGTGGTGGGCGTAGACCCGCTGCAGGTGGCCGGCGTGGCGCCGGACCTGCTGCCCCAGCCGACGGCGGGCGCTGACCGGCTGGCGCTGTTGGCGCCGGACACCCTCTTTTTGAACCCTCTGGCCCGCCAAACCCTAAAAGGTAACAATTTGCAACTGCAACAGGGCCTGCAGTTGCGCACCGTGCAGGTGGCGGGTGGCGTGCAGGCCGGTGGCGCACCGCTGGCGGTGATGGACATCGCAGCGGCGCAAGAGCTGTTTGCTGTGGGTGACCGCATCACCCGCGTGGACCTGCGGCTGCGCACCGGGGTAGACCGCGCCGCCTTTGTGCGCGCCGCCCAGGCCGCCCCGAACTGGCCCGCAGGCGCCACGCTACGTGAACCGGGCGATGCGGTGGCACGCATTGGCAACCTGTCGCGCGCCTATCGGGTGAATCTGACGGTGCTGGCGCTGGTAGCGCTGTTTACCGGCGGGTTTCTGGTGTTCTCGGTGCTGGCCCTCAGCGTGGCGCGGCGGGCGCAGCAGTTTGCACTCTTGGGCGTGCTAGGGCTCACCGGCGCCCAGCGCCTGCAGCTGGTGCTGCTGGAGGCCGCGGCCCTGGGTGCCGTGGGCAGCGTGCTGGGCCTGGCGCTGGGCGCGGGCCTGGCCGCACTGGCACTGCACCTGCTGGGCGGTGATCTGGGTGGGGGCTTCTTTGCCGGCAGCGCCCCCGCGCTGCAGTGGAGCCCGGGCGCGGCACTGGTATTTGGGCTGCTGGGCGTGGTGGCGGCACTCGTGGGCGCCTGGACGCCGGCGCGGCTAGCGCAGCAGCTGCCCCCGGTGCAAACGCTCAAAGGCCTGGGCAGTTCGGTGGGCCGGCGCAGCCAGGCCTGGGTGGGCGTGCTGTTGCTGCTGGCCGGCTGCCTGCTGGCGCTGTTGCCGCCCGTTGCGGGCATTCCGCTGGCGGCGTACCTCAGCGTGGCGCTGTTGCTGCTGGGCGGCATCACCGCCCTGCCAGCCGCGGTAGGCTGGGTGCTGGATGCGGTAGCCCCGCTGGTGGCGCGCCGTGCCCTGCCCTTGCTGGCCGTGGAGCGGGCCCGGCGCGTGCGCGAAAGTGCGGCCGTGGCAGTGAGCGGCGTGGTCGCCTCGCTGAGCCTGGCCGTGGCGCTGACCGTGATGGTGGCCAGCTTTCGCCACTCGGTGACGCAGTGGCTGGACACGGTGCTGCCCGCCGCGCTGTATGTGCGCGGCGCCAGCAGCGGCAGCGCGCTGGACACGGCCTACTTTGACCCCGCCTTTGTGCAGGGCGCGGCCCAGGTGGCCGGGGTGGAGCGCCTGACCACCCAGCGCAGCCTGCCGCTGACGCTGGACCCGGCCCAACCCGCCGTGGTGCTGGTGGTGCGGCCCTTGCATGATGCGCAGACAGGTGCTCTCACCCTGCCGCTGGTAGGCAACGCACTGCCCGTGCCGCCGGGGCGCACCGGTGTGTACGTGAGCGAGGCCATGCTGGACCTGTACGGTGCGCGCCTGGGGCAGGACCTGCCGGCACTCTCTGCATCAATTGGTGCTCTAACCCCCGAAAACACTGCGCCAGCAGCTCCTGTTTTTGTAGCAGGCGTGTGGCGTGACTACGCCCGCCAGTTTGGCACCGTGGCCCTGGAGCAAGCCGACTTTGCCCGCATCAGCCGCGACACGCGGGTGAACGACATGGCTTTTTGGCTGGCATCCGATGCCAGCGTGGCCGAGGTGGAAGACCGCCTGCGTGACCTGGCCAACCGGCTCGCCCACACGCCCGGTGGCGAGGCGGGCAATTTGCTGGAGTTTGGCTCGGCGGCCGAGATACGCGCCACCAGCCTGACGATTTTTGACCGCAGCTTTGCCGTGACCTACTGGCTGCAGGCGGTGGCTATTGGCATTGGGCTGTTTGGCGTGGCGGCCAGCTTCAGCGCGCAGGTGTTGGCGCGGCGCAAGGAGTTTGGGCTGCTGGTGCACCTGGGGCTGACGCGTGGGCAGATATTGCGCGTGGTGGCGCTGGAAGGCGCGGCCTGGACCACGCTGGGCGCCTTGGCGGGTGTGGCGCTGGGCCTGGCTGTGGCCGTGGTGCTGGTACATGTGGTGAATCCGCAGAGCTTTCACTGGACCATGGAGCTGGCCCTGCCCTGGACACGCCTGGCGGCGTTGGGGGCGGCGGTCATTGCCGCGGGTACCGTCACCGCCTGGCTGGCCGGCCAGGCTGCGGCCGACCGCGATGCGGTGATGGCCGTTAAAGAGGACTGGTAGGGCTGGAGGCGCTGTTGGCGGGACTGCTGAGCGCCTCTTCCACGCGGTTGCGCCCCAGCTGTTTGGCGCGGTACAGGCCCGCGTCAGCGCGGTCGATCAGTGCGGTCAGGTTGTCGGATGCCGCGTGGTTGAAGATGGCCACGCCAATGCTGACCTGGCACACCGGCAAGGCCGGGTTGGCGGTCGCGCTTTGGCGAATGCGCTCTGCCACCAGTAGCGCCTCATCGCGCGAGGTGTCGGGCAGCAGCGCCACGAATTCCTCGCCGCCATAGCGCCCCAGGATGGCGGGGCGGCGCAGCAGGGTTTGGGTGCGCTGGACAAAATCACTGATCACCAGGTCGCCCACGTGGTGGCCATGCTTGTCGTTGATGTTCTTGAAATGGTCCAGGTCCAACATCAGCGCTGCCAGCGAAGTACCCAGGCGCTGGCTGCGGGCCACCTCGTTCTCACCCAGTTCAAACAGGGCGCGGCGGGTGTAGGCACCGGTCAGGCTGTCGTTGCTGACCAGGTATTCCAGCTCCGAGCGCATGCGCTCCGTGGCCATCAGCACACCCCCAATGGACAAGAGCAGCAGCCCGAAGCTGTAGCTGGCGAAATACACCACCTGGATGACCGATGCCGCAAAGATGCTGGAGGCGGGGGGGTCCACCCATGCCGTCACCCCGCGCACCAGCATGACGATGGTGAGCAGCACCGACACGGTCAGCAGCACACGGCAGGCCAACGACGCATTGCCATATTCCCCCACAACCGCCGCATGCGCAGCAAACAACACCGCCATGGTGCCGCAGATGAACAGCAAGCGGTACAGGTACGGCGCCTCGCCGGCGATCAGCCAGACCATGGCCACGACGGCGTACACCGCCACGGCGGGCACAAAGTAGCGTGGCAGCGCCACATCCATATGGCGGCAGGTGCCCACCAACAGATACGCGCCGGACAGCACCAACAACACATTGCCCATGCCGGCAGGGACCAACGTTTGCACCAGGCTTTGCAGCCCAAACAACAGGGTAGAGAAAAAGGCCAGCAGTTGTCCGATGGCCCAGTGGTTCAAACCACGGATGGAACGGGGGTAGGTGCGCGCCTGGAAGAAAAGCAGCAATGCCATCAGCAAGGCCATCAGGCCATTGATGAGGATGAAGACGCGCAGATCGGGAGCGGACACTGGCAGGCTCACAGCAGTTGGCTACGCGGCCATGATAGTGGCAGAGGGCCTGCCAGCCATGCTTTTCCCCAAAAACAACGCCCATGCCGGGTGGCATGGGCGCGGGAGGCCTAAGGGAACCTAGGGCAAATCAAGGTGCGTTGGACTCCAGGCCGCACAGCACCCGGCCCCGGCCGGCGGCGAACACATTCGCATAGCCTGCCAAGCCCGCCACCAAGCGCACCAGGGCGCGTGCCACCAACGCCAGGCCGTGGCCTACGTCACGCAGGGGCTCCACCACCTTGGCTTGCCAACGGGTGGCCATGCATGGCTCGGGCTGCGCCACCCACTGCAGCTTGATGTCGTCCTGCCCCTTGTGCGGCCACGCTTCCACCACCACACGCTGTCCGGCGCGCAGCTGCAAGTCATGGCCCAACGCCACGAAATGGTCACCGGTTTCCAGCAGCGGCGTGTGGCGGGATACATCCACCGTGGCCCAGGCGCGGCCAGACACCACGCGCAGCACACCCGCCGTGCGCGGACGCAGAGTCACCGCCCGGCCCTTGGCCAGCACCCAGGGGGCGTCGGCGGACAAGGAGAACACGCCGTACTGGAGGTCAGCGGCGGGTTGTTGAAGCTGGGAAGCTTGTTGGGACTGTTGTAGCGAGGGGCTTTGGACTTGCATGGTGGACTCCGGTTTGGTGGTTGGGCAATGAATGATCTCGCTGCCCAGCCCCACCGTCCAATGAAATCGGGCTATGCTATTCATTCCATTCACGCATTAATCGACATTCCCGCCATGTCCTCCGCCGTCCCCTCCAGTACCGAGATCCGCCTGCGCACCCGGCCCATTGCGATGGGCCACCTGCGCGCCCTGGAGGCGGTGGCCCGCCACCTGAACTTCCGTGCGGCAGCCGAAGAGCTGTCACTGACCCAGAGTGCGGTGAGCCGCCAGGTGCAGTCGCTGGAAGAAGAAGTGGGGGTGCCCCTGTTTTTGCGCCACACGCGCGCCGTGGAGCTGACCAGCGCCGGCAGCCAATTGTTGCGTGCCGTGGTGCCTTCGCTGGAACGGGTGGACAGCGCAGTGCGCCTGATTCGCCGCACCGCGGGGCGCAAGAGTGTGGCCATTTCCACCTGGGCCTCCTTCGCCTCCATGTGGCTGATTCCGCGGCTCGAAGCCTTCCAGGCCGAGTACCCCGACATTGACATTCGCCTGGACGCCACCGACAACCCGGTGGACCTGGACACCAGCGACGTGGACCTCGCCATCCGCTACACCCGCCCCAGCAATGCGGGCCCTGACGCGGTGCGCCTGTTTGGCGAGCAACTCACGCCGGTGGCCAGCCCTTGGCTGCTGAAAAGCGGCCCGCCGCTGCGCAAGCCTGCCGACCTGAACCGCTTTGCGCTGCTGGAGGCCAGCGACAGCCACCGCCACCAAAACCTGGAATGGCTGACCTGGCGGCGCTGGCTGGACGACAACCAGTTGCCAAAACTAGAGCCCAAGCGCTGGATGTATTTCAACTACGCCCACCAGATCGTGCAGGCTGCGCTGACCGGCCAGGGCGTGGCACTGGCGCGCATGCCACTGGTGGCCGACAGCCTGGCCAGCGGCGACCTGGTGGAGGTGCTGCCCAACGGTCGCATCGACACCCCGCTGGTGTACTTTCTGCTGGTGGGGCCACGCAGTGGTGCCCGCCCCGAAATCCAGGCCTTTTGTGCCTGGCTGATGGCGCAGGCGGCGGTCACCCGCAAGGCCATTGGCGAGGTGCCCGACCCCGAAACCAACGCCCACCCCGACTGAACCATTGCCCAGCGACACACCTTCCATGACAATGGCACGCATGCGTACTCCCCATCGTCTCTTTACCCGCGGCCTGGTGGTCTTGGCGGCGCTGTCGGCGCTGGCTGGCGCCCCCGCACTGGCACAAGAAGCCCTGGTCACCAAGCGCGCCTCGGCGCTGCGCGATGGCCCGGCCGACACCGCCAACTCCCTGGTCGCCCTGCCCGCCCAAACCCCGCTGACCCGGCTGCCCACACGCCAGGGCCCGTGGATTCAGGTCAAGACCGCGGCGGGCGCCAGCGGCTGGATCCATCTGTTTGACGTGGGCAGCGCTACCGAGCAAGGCACCGTGGCCAACGCTGCCACCGGTGCGCTGCGCGGGCTGTCCAACCTGTTCAACCGCGGCAGCGCACAAAACCAGAACACGGGCGGCCCCACCGCCACCGTGGGCATACGCGGCCTGGGCGCCGAAGACATTGCCAACGCGCAACCCAATATGGCCGCACTGACCCAGGCCGAGGGCCAGCGCCAGGACGCGGCCCAGGCCAAACGCTTTGCCGCCGATGCCAGCCTGGCCGCCCGCGCGGTGGAGCCGCTGCCCGTGCCCTCGCCGCCCGCCGCGGTCACCAACCCCAACATCAAGGGGGCCTTCCCATGAAGCGCACCGTGCTCGGCCTGTGTGTGGCCGCCTGCTTTGCTGCCGTGCCCGTGTCACTCCAGGCGCAAGACGCCGGCAAGGCACTCGGCGGTCTGTTCCAGAACCTGCTCAAGCCCAACCAGGGCGGCGGTGGCGGCCTCGGCCTCTCACTGGGGGGCAACAACAATGCGACCAATGCCGGCAATGCCGTGGACTTGGTGGGCCTGCTCTCGCAATCGCTGGAACAGATTGACGAACCCAAGGAAATCGAAATCGGCCGCCAGCTCTCGGCCGTGCTGCTGGGCGCCAAACCCCTGCACAAAGACGTGGCACTGCAGCGCTATGTGAACCGGCTGGGCCGCTGGATCAGCCTGCAGTCGGCCCGGCCCGATTTGCCCTGGACCTTTGCGGTGCTGGACGACGCGGGCTTCAACGCCTTTGCCGCGCCCGGTGGCTACATCTTCATCACCAAAGGCCTGGTCGACGCGGTGGCCGATGAGTCAGAACTGGCCGGCATCCTGGCGCACGAGATCCACCACGTGGTGGGCAAGCACCACCTCAAGGCCATGCGCAAGACCGCACAAACCGGCTTGCTGACCAAGGCCATCGCCTCGCAATTCGGCAACAACGTGCAGGGCATGGTGTCGGCCCAGCTGCTGGCTCTGGGCAAGGACCTGTACTCCAAGGGCCTGGACCAGGAGGACGAGCTGGAGGCTGACCGCAGTGGTGTGGCCCTGGCCGCGCGCGCGGGCTTTGACCCCTATGGCCTGGTGGCCGTGCTGCAGCAGCTGCGCACCGCCAAGCCCGACAACCCCGTGTTCACGCTGACCCTGAGCACCCACCCCGCCACCCAGGTGCGGCTGGACCAGTTGGAGGCGGCGATGGGCCAGCGGCTGGACGCGCTGGCAGGCCAGCCCTCGCCCACCATCCCGCAGCGCCTGGCGCGTGCTGGCAACCGCTAGTTGCCGCACGCCATGCTGAGCCGCCGCGCCTGGCTGGCGGCCCCGGTGTTGGCAGGCGCATGGCCCGCAGCGTGGGCCCTGCCCGCCGCCACTCTGCACTTCCCGCGCGATGCGGGCAGCCACAACGACTTCGCCACCGAGTGGTGGTACCTCACGGGCTATGCCAATGTGGCGGGCCAGACTGCGGCATTGGGCTTTCAGGTCACCTTCTTTCGCAGCCGCGTGGCGGCCACCCAGGGCATGCAGTCGCGCCTGGCGGCCAAGCAGCTGCTGTTTGCCCATGCCGCCGTCACCGATGTGGCGGGTAAAAAACTGTGGCACGACCAGCGCATTGCCCGCTGGTCTGGCGAGCCCGCGGGCAGCAACCCGGCAGACGCCGCGTACGCCAGCCTGCAGGACACAGGCGTGCTGCTGCGCGACTGGTCTTTGCAGCGCCAAGGCGCAGACCTGCAGGCAAAAATTTCTGCCAGCGACTTCACGCTGAACCTGAATTTCAAAGCGTCCCAGCCCGT
The DNA here is from genome assembly GCF_056521335.1 of Rhodoferax sp. ZS1R25. Classification (NCBI taxonomy): domain Bacteria; kingdom Pseudomonadati; phylum Pseudomonadota; class Betaproteobacteria; order Burkholderiales; family Comamonadaceae; genus Rhodoferax; species Rhodoferax sp. ZS1R25. Next base: position 1,846,485 of record NZ_JBWMAZ010000001.1, on the reverse strand, counting down.
GCTGCTACAAGGAAAAGACGGTCTATCCCGCAAGGGACCGGAAGAGAAACAGGCCAGCTACTACTACAGCCTGCCGCAGTTGCAGGTCAGCGGCAGCATCGCGCTGCAGGGCCAGACACGCACACTGGAGGCTGGCAGCACCGCCTGGCTGGACCACGAGTGGAGCCAGGAGGTGCTGCACCCGCAGGCCCAGGGCTGGGACTGGATGGGCATCAACCTGTTCGACGGCAGTGCGCTCACCGCCTTCCAGCTGCGTGACCAGCACGGCGGTGTGCTGTGGGACGGTGGCTCGTTCCGCAGCGCGGCGGGGGTGCGCTATGCGTTCACGCGCGGCGAGGTGCTGTTCAAACCCACGCGTAGCTGGCGCAGCCCGCTGAGCAAAGCGAGCTACCCCGTGGAATGGATCGTGCGTACCCCGGCCGACTTCTACACGGTGAAAGCCGTCATCGACAACCAGGAACTCGACAGCCGCGGCTCCACCGGCGCCATCTACTGGGAAGGCCTGAGCGAGGTCTGGGACAGCAACGGCAAGCTGGTCGGGCGCGGCTACCTGGAGATGACGGGGTATGCGGCGGCGCTGAAGCTCTAACGGCCTCAGCACTAGACCGCTTTGCGCTCGCCGCGGTTCTTGTAGAAATTCAGGATCGTGCGGGCCGAGTCCTCCACCAACACGCGGCCCCACCAGGCCGAGTACCAGTTGAAGTTGGTGCTGACGCGGTAGTGGATGACGATCTCCAGCTGGGTACCATCGCCTTCGGGAGTGAGCTGGTAGGAGGTGTCCACCAGGTCAAAGTACTTGCCACCGATCAGCACATGCTCATCCAGCGCACCTGCCGGAAACGACTCGGGTTTGAAGGCATAGCTCCAGCGGATGAAGCGGTTTTCGTCCCACGCAGTGATGGGCTCGTCAAAGCTCACGCCCTTGTCCCAACGCAGCTTGCGCACGCGGCCCGAGCCGCTGACTTGGGTGATGGCCTCCACGGGATAGGGCACGCCAATGCGCCAAGCCATGCCACCTTTCATTTCGTTGGGTTGGATGTCGGTCGCATGGTTGATGAGCTGCCAGATTGCTTCCGGCTTGGCAGCAATATGGGTGGATACCGTACTCCGAAATACCTCTTGCGGCAGAGGCGCGTGGATTTCGGCATAGCCCACGACCAAGGGTAGCAACAACAGCGAGTTCATGACACCGGGCTGGGGCTTAGCCCAATAGACCAGCAGCAATCCAACAAGTCCGCCGAAAGACGCGCACAGCAGAAAAATGGGGAGTGCCATGGCAATGCAAATGCTGCCCTCGATCAGCAACAATGCGGTGCCCGCCACAAAGCTCACTGTGGGTGCCCACGGCCCCATCAACGCAAAACCAATGGCAGGTTGGCTGTGACGAGCGGCGTACACCGTGTACACCCCAATCAGCGCCGGCACCAGCAGCACAAAAGCCGACAGCATGGGCCCGCCCGCGTTCGCTGCATTGCCCTGGTTGAGGAAGGGCAGCAAGCCAAACGCCAGTCGCATGACCAGCCCATAGGCAGCGCCCAGAACAAAGATGTACCGTTTCTTCATAGGAATTGCTGGCTGGAAAGTATGACGACGACTATACCGTTGCAACAAACCGCAACAAACCGAAAACCAGCCGCTACAAATTCCATAGCTGCTCGCGCAATAATCACGGGGGCCAGGGGCTTGTTTCGTTATATTTCCCTCGCCACCTTGCCCCCACCGCCTTCGCCCCAACCTAAGCTGCCATGACCTCCTCCGACCGCCCCAAAGCCACCAACCCCAAATCCCTCTCCGGCCTGCTGCCGTTTCTGCGGCCCTACCGGGGCCGCATTGGCATGGCGCTGGTGTTTCTGGTGCTGGCGGCGGGCGCCACGCTGGCGTTTCCGTTGGCGCTGCGCAGCCTGATCGATGGCGGGCTGGTGCAGGCCGACAAGGGCGCGCAGGTGATGGCGCTGCGCGAACACTTTGGCGCGCTGTTTGCGGTGGCGGTGGCGCTGGGCCTGTTTTCGGCCGGGCGCTTCTACATGGTGAGCTGGCTGGGCGAGCGCGTGACGGCAGACCTGCGCAACGCGGTCTACAGCCATGTACTCAAGCAGAGCCCCGAGTTTTTTGAAACCACGCAAACCGGCGAGGTGCTCTCGCGCCTGTCGGCCGACACCACACTGGTGCAAACCGTGGTGGGCTCGTCGCTCAGCATGGGCCTGCGCAATGCGGTGATGGGCATTGGCGCTTTAGGCGTGCTGGTATGGACCAACCCGGTGGTGATGCTGCAGGTGCTGGTGGTGCTGGTCTTGGTAGTGGTGCCCAGCCTGTGGTTTGGCCGACGCGTGCGCAAGCTCTCACGGGCATCGCAAGACCGCATTGCCGATTCCAGCGCCATTGCGGCCGAGGTGCTGAACGCGATTCCCGTGGTGCAAAGCTACACCGCCGAGGGGCGCGAGACTGCGCGCTTTGTCACCTCCACCGACAGCGCCTTCGAGACCGCCACCAAGCGCAGCCTGATGCGTTCGATGCTGGTGGCCTTCATCATCATCGCCACCAGTGCGGCACTGCTGTGGGGCCTGTACCAAGGCACGCAGGCCGTGGCCGAAGGCCGTATCACGGCCGGCCACCTGGGCCAGACCGTGGTGTACGTGATCATTCTGGCCAGCGCATTTGCGGTGCTGGGCGAGGTGTATGGCGACCTACTGCGCGCAGCGGGCGCCACCGAGCGCCTGATGGAGTTGCTGGGCACCCAATCGCCCATCACTTCACCATCAAAACCGCTTCTAGCCCCCATGCCCACTGCGGGAAGCGCTATCAAATTTGAAGCGATTGATTTCCACTACCCCTCGCGCCCCTTGCAGCCAGCGCTGCAAAACTTCAGCCTGAATGTGCAACCCGGCCAGACCGTGGCCATTGTCGGGCCCAGTGGTGCGGGCAAGAGCACGGTGTTCCAGCTGCTGCTGCGCTACTACGACCCGCAAAGCGGCGGCATTGTGCTTGACGGGGTGGGCACGCGCGACATGGCGCTGGACGCGCTGCGCCAACGCGTAGGCATCGTTCCGCAGGACGCGGTGATCTTCTCCAGCAGCGCGCTGGAAAACATCCGCTATGGCAAGCCCGATGCGACCGATGCCGAAGTCAAGGCTGCTGCACAGGCTGCATTCGCCCACGAGTTCATCAGCGCCCTGCCCCAGGGGTACGACACCTTCCTGGGCGAGCGCGGTGTGCGCCTCTCGGGCGGGCAGCGCCAGCGCATTGCGATTGCACGCGCCATGCTGAAAAACCCGCCGCTGCTGCTGCTGGACGAAGCCACCAGCGCGCTGGACGCGGAGAGCGAACGCATGGTGCAAGCCGCGCTGGAAAGTGCCATGCGCGACCGCACCACGCTGGTGATCGCCCACCGCCTGGCCACGGTGCAAAAGGCCGATTTGATTGTGGTGCTGGACCATGGCAAGCTGGTGGAACAGGGCACGCACGCCGAGCTGGTGGCGCGCGGGGGCGTGTACGCCGGACTGGCGGCCCTGCAGTTCAACGCCTGAACCACTAGTTGCGCCTAACAACCCTCCGGGCTGGTGATCCATTGAAAAGAAGGACTTAGACCCCTAAAATCAAACGATCACCCTAGGAGAACTCTATGGACGTTAGCAAAGCCAAGCCCGCACAAGTGCAAGCGGCCCAAGCACTCAAGCGCACCGATGAGTCCCGGCAGACGCAGCAGCGCGAAACCCAGGCCAAGGCACAAGCCCCGAAAAAGGCGGAAGAGCCCAAGCGCCCAGTGGTGAATGCCCAGGGGCAGACCACGGGACGGCTGCTCAACGTCAGCGCCTGAGCCCCGGCAACTCGCCCGCTTGCTCCCCGGGTAGACGGCCATGGTCGCCATCACCGCCACCAACAGCACGACGCCGTCTTTGCAGGCGTCGTTGAGCATGGTGCGCCTGGAGCAGGCCAGGCGGGAGGCGGACACCGCCGAAGCCAAGGCCGAAAACCTGCGTGCCGAGGCCAACGACGCCGAACGCGACGCGCAGGACCGCAAAGACAATGTGCGCGAGCTGAGCAGCAGCGCCAGCAAGCCCACCGACACCCCGGCCAGCAGCACCTACAGCGCGCCCACCAAGTCCAATTTCGTCGCCGTTCCCTTGGCCACGCAGGATTTTTTGGTGCGCATGTACAAGGCCACCAGCCCGCAGTTCGCCGCCAGTGGCAACGCCCTCAAGGACGACAGCAAGGCTGCCCCGGCCATCAACACGCTGGGCCAGGCCACGGGACGCATCGTCAACCTCAGCGTCTGACATCGTTATTATTTTTTTGCATAGTTTGCAAATGAAGTGGCCTTGGACAGGTCGCCGCGGCACGCCTACATTGCGGGCCATGACGACAACCATAAGGAGCTTTCATGTCGCAACACCCCGCTAACCCAGCGTCCCCCGCGAACCCCGCAGCCATTACCCATGCGCTGCCCTCTTACCTGCAGGCCGACCACCTCGGCCCCTGGGGCATTTATTTGCAACAAGTGGACCGCGTCACGCCCTACCTGGGCCACCTGGCGCGCTGGGCCGAAACCCTGAAGCGCCCCAAGCGCGCGCTGATCGTGGATGTACCCATCCAGCTGGACAACGGCACCGTGGCCCACTTTGAGGGCTACCGCGTACAGCACAACACCTCGCGCGGCCCCGGCAAGGGCGGTGTGCGTTTTCACCAAGATGTGACGTTGTCCGAAGTAATGGCGCTGTCGGCCTGGATGTCGGTCAAGAACGCCGCGGTGAACGTGCCCTACGGTGGCGCCAAGGGCGGCATTCGTGTGGACCCCAAGACCCTGTCGCGTGGCGAGCTGGAGCGTCTGACGCGCCGCTACACCAGCGAGATTGGCATCATCATCGGGCCCACCAAGGACATCCCCGCGCCCGACGTGAATACCAACGAGCAGATCATGGCCTGGATGATGGACACCTACTCGATGAACGAAGGCGCCACTGCCACTGGCGTGGTGACTGGCAAGCCCATCGACCTCGGCGGCTCACTCGGTCGCCGCGAAGCCACGGGCCGCGGCGTATACACCGTGGGCGTAGAGGCAGCTCAGCACATAGGTCTGGATATTTCCAAAGCGCGCGTAGCCGTGCAGGGCTTTGGCAATGTGGGTGGCATCGCCGGCAAGCTGTTTGCCCAGGCCGGCGCCCGTGTCGTGGCTGTGCAAGACCACGGCGGCACGATTTACCAAGAGTCTGGCCTGGACGTGCCGGCCCTGCTGGCCCACGTGGCAGCCCATGGCTCGGTGGCGGGGTTCACCCCGGCCGAAGTGATTGCCAATGACGCTTTCTGGGACGTGGACTGCGACATCTTGATTCCCGCGGCACTGGAGCAGCAAATTACCAAAGCGAATGCCGGACGCATCAAGGCCAAGCTGGTCATCGAAGGCGCCAACGGCCCGACCACGCCCGAGGCCGACGACATTCTGCAAGAGCGCAATGTGCTGGTCTTGCCCGACGTGATTGCCAACGCGGGCGGCGTGACGGTGAGCTACTTCGAGTGGGTGCAGGATTTCTCCAGCTTCTTCTGGAGCGAGGACGAGATCAACGCCCGCCTGGTGCGCATCATGAAGGAGGCCTTTGCCGGCGTATGGAATGTGGCGCAAGACCACAAGGTCAGCCTGCGCACCGCCACCTTCATCGTGGCCTGCAAGCGCATTCTGCATGCGCGCGAACTGCGCGGCTTGTATCCCTGAGCGACGACCCGCGCAGTGGCGGAGCAACAAGCTCTGCTACTGCAGGGGTTCTTTGAGCGCTTCGGGCAGGGCAAAGGGCATCACGTCAATGCCCTCCTCCACCAACTCACGCGCTTCTTTTTCCGTGGTGCGGCCACGGATGCCACGTTCTTCGGCTTCGCCATAGTGCATCTTGCGCGCCTCCTCGGCAAACTGCGACCCCACGTCGGTGGTGGTAGCCACCACGTGGCGCGCCATGGCCATCCACGCAGCAGCCAGGGCCGCATTGTGGGGCGTCGTGGCCACTGCGCTGCCGGTAGGAACAGAGGATGGAACTTGGTCTGCAGCCTGCTCAGCCGCAGGTGCGCGGGCACCAGACAGGTTCAAGCGCGGGGCGCTGAGTTTTTTGACCACCGAAGGATCGCCACACACCGGGCATTGCACCAACGCGCGGGCGCACTGGGTCACAAAATCGTCTTCCGACGCAAACCACCCTTCAAACGGGTGGCCTTGGGCGCAGTGAAGGTCCAGAACTTTCATGACCGTATTGTCCGCCCTCAGGGCATGGGGAGTGCGGGCCCCCATTGCAAAGGCCAGCTGCCTTGCAGGACTTGTTGCAGCCACAGTGCACCGGCCAAGGTTTTGGCATCGGTGACACGGCCCTGTTGGCACCACTGCAGCAGCTCTTCCAGAGTAGCGGTGAACACTTCCAGAAATTCACCTGCGTCCAGTTGCGCAGCGCCGGGCGTGAGGCCACGGGCAAACCAGATATCGATGAATTCGGTGGAGTACGCAATCACGGGGTGCATCTGGCCCGCACGCGCCCACTCCGTGGCGGTGTAGCCGGTTTCCTCCAGCAGCTCGCGCTGGGCACAGAACTGCACGGTCTCACCGGCGTCCAGCTTGCCAGCCGGAAACTCCACCATCACTTGGCCAATGGGGTAGCGGAATTGCCGCTCCAGCACGACACGGATCTGGCCCGCATCGTCCTGCAGCAAGGGAATCACCATCACCGCACCGGGATGGACAAAGTATTCGCGGGTGGCAGAGGCGCCGTCTGGCAAGGTAACGGTGTCGCGAAAGGCATGCAGGAATTTGCCTTTCAGAATTTCTTCGCTGGAGTGCGTGTGCTCACGCAGGTGGCTGTCGTCTTCCATGAAAGGAGCGGGCGATCAGTCGCGCCGCTTGAGCAGGTAGCGGTAGACAAAGCCTGGGAACGCAAATGTCATGAACAAGGCCCAGGTGATGGCAAAAAACTCCCAACCCTGTGGGGTGATTTGCCCGGCGTGTTTTTCGAGACCCGCGCCCACCGCACCTGTCACGCCATACCAAAGCACGAGCTCAAGCAGCCGCAAGCCCAGCGACTTGCGTTGCGCTACAGGCAACACCCCCATGAGTTTTTCGGTGAAGAACGGCAGGTTGGCGCCCAACAGCGCCAACACCACCAACACGCCTACCGCGAACGAATTACCCATCAGCCGACTACGACCTCAGGTGCCCAGCATCTGCTTGATGGACGCAGCACACAGCGCCATCAGCCCGCTGGGGAACAGGCCCAACACCAGCACCAGAGCGCCGTTGATGCACAGCACCACGCGTACATCGGTCGGTGCACTCACGGTGGTGGCGGTAATGGGTTCGTCGAAGTACATGACCTTGACGAGGCGCAGATAGTAGAACGCACCCACCAGCGAGGTCAGCATGGCGAATACGGCCAACCCCAGATAGAACGAATCACCAGAAGCGATCAGGGCTTGCAGCACCGACAGCTTGGCATAGAAGCCCACCATGGGAGGAATACCCGCCAAGGAGAACAAGGCAATGGCCATGATGGCGGCATACAGCGGGCTGCGCTGGTTCAGACCGGCAAAGTCAGCGATCTCTTCGCTCTCAAAACCTTCACGCGAGAGCAACAAAATCACACCGAAGCTGGCCAGCGTGGTCAGCACATAGCTGATTACGTAGAACATGGCAGAGCTGTAGGCGTTGGCCGCTGAGGCGACGTTGCCGTTGACCACGCCCGACATCAGACCCAAGAGCACAAAACCGATCTGGGCGATGGTGGAGAAGGCCAGCATGCGCTTGACGTTGGTCTGCGCAATCGCAGCAAAGTTGCCGATCAGCAAGGACCCCACTGCCAACACCATCAGCATCTGTTGCCAGTCACCGGCCAGAGGCAACATGCCTTCGACCAGCAAGCGCATGACGATGGCAAACGCTGCCAGCTTGGGTGCAGCACCAATCATCAGGGTAACTGCAGTGGGAGCGCCTTGGTACACATCGGGAATCCACATGTGGAACGGCACGGCACCCAGTTTGAATGCGAGACCAGCTACGACAAACACCAGACCAAACACCAGCACACCGTGCTGGTACTTGCCGGAAGAAATAGCCCGGAACACTGCGTTCACGTCCAGCGAACCGGTGGCTCCATAGAACATGGACATGCCGTACAGCAAGAAGCCAGACGCCATGGCACCCAGCACAAAGTACTTCATGGCGGCTTCTGTGGCCGTCGCGTTGTCGCGGCGCAGCGCCACCAGCGCATAGCTGGACAGGGTCAGCAGCTCCAGCCCCAGGTAGGTCACAAGGAAGTTGTTGCCGGAGATCATGACGAACATCCCCAGCAAGGCAAACAGGTTGAGCGTGAACATCTCACCGCCGCGCAGCATGTCACGCTGGCCCGCGTAGGGGCGACCGTACACCAGGGTCACCATCACGGCCACCGTGGCAAAGCACTTGAGCCAGTTGCCCATGGAGTCACTGACCATCATGTTGCCAAAACCATAGTGGGTGGCACCGCCAGAGGCATAGGCCGCTTGCAACAAGGCAACCACCGCCAGTGTCAGCAGCGTAAGCACATAGGTAGCGCCACGCAACGGTGTCTTCACGCCCAAATCAGCGATGGCAATGACGCAGGCCATCACCATGAGCACGATCTCGGGGTACACCATGATCCAACTGAGTTTGTCAATCATCATTCGTCTCTCAATTCAGTCTGATCAGTTCAACTTGGACACTGCCACATGCTTGAGCAGCTGGGCCACCGAAGCATCCATGACATCGGTGAAGGGCTTGGGGTACAGGCCCATGTACAGCACAGCAGCAGCCAGCAGTGCCAGCATCAGGAATTCACGCGCGTTGATATCCACCAGGGACTTCACATCGTCATTCGCCACGGGCCCCAGGTACACGCGCTTGAACATCCACAGCGTATAGGCGGCACCGAAGATCAAGGCGCTGGCGGCCGCAAAACCGATCCAGAAGTTGAACTTCACGGCACCCAAAATCACCATCCACTCGCCCACGAAACCAGCGGTTCCTGGCAGGCCGCAGTTGGCCATGGAGAACAGCAGCGCGAACGCCGCGAACTTGGGCATGGTGTTGACCACACCGCCGTAGCTGGAAATTTCACGCGAATGCACTCGGTCGTACAACACGCCAATAGACAGGAACATCGCGCCGGACACAAAGCCGTGGGCAATCATTTGCACCAGACCACCGGCAACACCCAGGTCGTTGAATATAAAGAAACCCAAGGTCACAAACCCCATGTGGGCTACCGACGAGTAGGCCACCAATTTCTTCATGTCTTGCTGCACCATGGCCACCAAGCCCACGTACACCACGGCAATCAGCGACAGCGCGATCATGGTAGCGCCCCATTCATGCGCCGCATCGGGCGCAATAGGCATGGAGAAACGCAAGAACCCATAGGCGCCTAGCTTCAACATAATGGCGGCCAGCACGGCAGAACCACCGGTGGGCGCTTCCACGTGCACATCGGGCAACCATGTGTGCACCGGCCACATGGGAACCTTCACCGCAAATGCCGCAAAGAAGGCGAAGAACAACAAGGTCTGAGGCGTACGACCCAAGGGCAGTGCATGCCAGATCGCCAGATCAAAGCTGCCGCCGGATTTGGTGTACAGGTAAATCAACGCCACCAGCATGAGTAAGGAACCCATCAAGGTGTAGAGGAAGAACTTGAAGGCCGCGTAAATCTTGTTCGGGCCGCCCCAAATACCGATGATCAGGTACATCGGGATCAGCGTGGCTTCAAAGAACACATAGAACAGCAAGCCGTCCAGTGCAGTGAACACGCCAATCATCAGGCCACTGAGGATCAGGAACGCGCCCATGTACTGGTTCACACGCTGGGTAATGACTTCCCAGCCTGCGATCACCACCACCACATTGATGAAGGCGGTGAGCAGCACAAACCAGAAGGAAATGCCGTCCACACCCAGGTGGTAGTTGACGTTGAATCGCTCAATCCAGCGGGCACTTTCCACAAACTGCATAGCCGCCGATGCATTGTCAAACTGACCATACAACGGCAACGTCACCAGCAAACTGACCACGGACCCAATCAACGCGATCCAGCGCACCACGCGGGCATGCTCATCGCGCCCGAACGCCAACAGCACGATGCCGAAGGCGATGGGAGTCCAAATTGCAAGGCTCAACAAACCCATATTATTTTTCTCCTTAGCGGCCAAGCCATTGAACAACCATGGGCCATGTCACGAAGTAGGACATGATCAAGAACACGCCCAAAATCATGACCAGTGCGTAGTGGTACAGGTAACCCGATTGCGCCTGGCGCACCAGACCTGACACCCAGCCCACCAGCTTCCACGATCCGTTGACCACCGCACCATCGATGATGGCCTGATCGCCCACCTTCCACAGGCCCATGCCCAATGCGCGGGCGCCGCGGGCGAGGATGTTTTCGTTGACCCAGTCGAGGTAATACTTGTTTTCCAACAGGTTGAAAATCGGCATCACATTGCGCTTGATAGCGGCGGGAACCGCGGGGAACACCATGTACATCAGATAAGCCGTGACCACGCCTGCCAGTGCCAGCCAGAATGGCAAGGTCGTGAAGGCGTGCATGGCCATTTGCAGCGGGCCATGGAAGGCGTGGGCCAGCTCTTCCATGGCGGGGTGCTTCTCAAGGTCGACCGCAAGCACGCCCTTGAAAAAGTCCCCAAACAGCATGGGCTGAATGGTCAGGTAGCCGATCAAGACCGAAGGAATCGCCAGCAACACCAGCGGAACCGTCACGACCCAAGGAGATTCGTGCGGGTGGTGGTCGTGGTGATCGCCATGATCCCCGTGGTGGTCATCATGGTGTGCATCCGGGTTCTGGTCAAAGCGCTCCTTGCCATGGAACACCAGGAAGTACATGCGGAAGGAATAAAACGCCGTGACGAACACGCCTGCGAGTACCGCGAACGAGGCAAAGCCCGCGCCAGGCAGATGGCTTTCGTGCACCGCTTCAATGATGCTGTCCTTGGAGTAAAAACCGGCGAACAGCGGCGTGCCGATCAGGGCCAGAGAGCCCAGCAGGGATGTGATCCAAGTGATGGGCATGTACTTGCGTAAACCACCCATCCAGCGGATGTCCTGGTTGTGGTGCACGCCCATGATGACCGAGCCCGCGGCAAGGAACAGCAAGGCCTTGAAAAAGGCGTGCGTCATCAGGTGGAACACCGCCACAGAATAGGCCGAAGCACCGAGCGCCACCGTCATGTAACCCAGCTGGGACAGCGTGGAGTACGCGACCACGCGCTTGATGTCGTTTTGGATGATGCCCAGAAAGCCCATGAACAAAGCAGTAATGGCACCGATCACGAGAATGAAGTTCAGGGCCGTGTCGCTCAACTCGAACAGAGGTGACATGCGCGCTACCATGAAGATACCGGCAGTCACCATAGTCGCGGCGTGGATCAGCGCGGAGATGGGTGTGGGGCCTTCCATGGAGTCTGGCAACCACACATGCAATGGGAATTGCGCCGATTTGCCCATGGCACCGATGAACAGGCAAATGCAGATCACGGTGATCAGCATCCAGTCGGTTCCTGGGAAGGACAGCTGTGCCAGCACATCAGCCTTGGCAAAGACTTCCGCATAGTTCAAGGTACCGCCAAAGGCCACGATGAGGCCAATGCCGAGGATGAACCCGAAGTCGCCCACGCGGTTGACCAAGAAGGCCTTCATGTTGGCGAAGATGGCGGTCGGCTTGTTGAACCAAAAACCGATCAGCAGGTAAGACACCAGCCCCACAGCCTCCCAGCCAAAGAACAGCTGCAGCAGGTTGTTGCTCATCACCAGCATCAGCATGGCAAAGGTGAACAGGGAGATGTAGGCGAAGAAGCGGTTGTAGCCTTCGTCCTCTTCCATGTAGCCCACGGTGTAGAGGTGCACCATCAGCGACACAAAGGTCACGACGCACATCATCATGGCGGTAAGGCCATCGACCAGAAAGCCGACCTCCATTTTCAAGCCACCGACCACCATCCAGGTGTAGAGGGTTTCGCTGAAACGGGCGCCATCCAGTGCCACCGACTTCAGGGTGGCAGCGGACAACACAAAGGCTATCAGCACACCCAAAATGGTCAGTGTGTGGCTCAGCTTGCGGCCGATCCAGTTACCGCCAAAGCGGGTACCAAACACACCGGCGAGCAAGGAGCCTACCAGGGGCGCCAGGGGAACGGCCAGCAGCGTAGAAGCAGAAAGGGTTTGACTCATTTCGGTTAGCCCTTCAGCGTATTGAGTTCATCGACGCTGATGCTGGACTTGTTGCGGAACAACAGAACCAGAATGGCCAAGCCAATGGCCGACTCGGCAGCCGCCACGGTCAAAATGAAGAACACGAAGATTTGTCCGTGCATGTCGTGCAGGTAGTGCGAGAAGGCCACGAAATTCGTATTCACGGCCAGCAACATCAACTCGATCGCCATCAGCAACACAATGAGGTTGCGACGGTTCAAGAAAATGCCAACCACCGACAGCGCAAACAGCATCGCGCCCAACGACAGAAAATGTCCTAAGGTCAAGGTCATACTTTGGTCTCCGCTTGCGACTCACCCGCTTCAGGGGCTTGGGCAGCTTGTGTTGCGGCCATCTTCACCACGGTCATCCGGTCACGCGACATCACGCGCACCTGGTCACCAGGGCTTACATACTTGCTGTCCTTGCGGGTGCGCAGGGTCAGGGCAATCGCGGCAATCACGGCCACCAGCAAGATGGCAGCCGCCACCTCCAGCGGTAACAGGTATTGCGTGTACAACAACTTGCCCAACTCTTTGGTGTTGGAGGCACCGACCACCGCAGCCGCGTTCGCGGCCTGGGGATCATCCACCACGCGGAATCCACCCATCAGCACGGCAGCCATTTCCAGTGCAATGATCACGCCCACCAAAGCAGCGAGCGGAAAATGTTTCCAGAAACCAATGCGGAGGTTTTCTACATTGATGTCCATCATCATCACCACGAACAGGAAAAGCACCATCACCGCGCCTACGTACACCAGCACCAAGGTGATGGACAAAAACTCTGCCTTCAACAGCATCCACACCATGGCCGCCTGAAAGAAGGTCAGCACCAGGAATAGGGCGGCATGGACAGGGTTGCGTGCCGTGATCACCCGGAAGGCTGCAAACAGCAGCACGGCCGAGAACACGTAAAAAAGACCGGTCGTAACACTCATGATTCAAACACTTTCTTGCGACGGATCAGCGGTACTTGGCATCTGCCTGCTTGGCAGCAGCGATTTCGTTTTCGTAACGATCGCCCACCGCCAACAGCATCTCTTTGGTGAAGTACAGATCGCCACGCTTCTCACCGTGGTATTCCAGAATGTGGGTTTCCACAATCGAATCTACCGGGCAGCTCTCTTCGCAGAAGCCGCAAAAAATGCACTTGGTAAGGTCGATGTCGTAGCGAGTCGTGCGGCGCGAGCCATCGCTGCGCACATCCGACTCGATGGTGATCGCCATGGCGGGGCACACGGCTTCACACAGCTTGCAGGCAATGCAGCGCTCTTCGCCATTTTCGTAGCGGCGCAAAGCGTGCAAGCCACGGAAACGGGGAGACAGCGGCGTCTTTTCCTCAGGGAACTGCACGGTGATCTTGCGTCGAAACGCATAGCGTCCGGTCAATGCCAGACCCTTGAACAACTCAACCAGCAGAAAGCTGTAGAGAAAATCCTTGAGAGAAAAAGCGGACGGCATACGGGCCACGGAATTGGTAGTCATAGTCACATCCCTCACTTCCAGATGTTCAGAGGGGTTTGCATCCAGGCGCCCACCACCAGGAGCCAGACCAGCGTCACGGGGATGAAAACCTTCCAGCCCAAACGCATGATCTGGTCGTAGCGGAAACGGGGGAATGTGGCACGCACCCAAATAAACAAGCTCACCACGGCGCAAGTCTTGGCACCCAGCCAAATCCAGCCGGGGATCCAGTCCAGGAAGCCCACGGGAGACAACCAGCCACCCAGGAACATGATGGAGGCAAGGATGGAGATTAGCCACATGTTGGCGTATTCGGCCAAGTAGAACATGGCATAAGACATACCGGAGTACTCCACCATGTGGCCCGCCACGATTTCGGCTTCGCCTTCCACCACGTCAAACGGGTGGCGGTTGGTTTCTGCCAGACCCGAGATCACATAGACCACAAAAATGGGCAGCAAAGGTAGCCAGTTCCACGACAGAAAGCCTAAACCCATGTTCGCAAAATTGCCTTGTCCCTGTCCCACCACGATATCGGTCAGGTTCATGCTGCCGGAGATCATCAAAACAATCACCAGGCAAAAACCCATACAAATTTCGTAGCTCACCATCTGCGCCGACGCGCGCAAGGCGCCCAGGAAAGCGTACTTGGAGTTGGAAGCCCAACCCGCAATAACCACCCCATAGACTTCCATGGAGGCAATCGCCATCACGAATAGCAGGCCGGCATTCACGTTGGCCAAAGCCACATCGGGGCCAAACGGAATCACAGCCCAAGCTGCCATCGCAGGCATGATGGTCAGAATGGGGCCCACAAAAAACAGGCCTTTGTTGGCGGCCGTAGGAATCAGGATTTCCTTGGTCAGTAACTTCAAGGCATCCGCAATCGGCTGCAACAGACCCCAGGGGCCCACGCGATTGGGGCCCACACGCACCTGCATCCAACCCAGAAACTTGCGCTCCCACAGGGTGAGGTAAGCCACAGCCCCCATCAAGGGCAAGACGACCACCACAATCTTGATGAGTGCCCACAGCACCGGCCAGACCACACCGGCCCACCAGGATGCAGCCAGCAAACCCAGGCCAGCGTTGTAAATCGTGTCGATCATGACAAAACCTCTTCCACAGATGGGGCCGCAGACCGGGCATCGGCCGTGAGCTGCAGAGATGTCGCGCGACGCACGGTACCGTCCAGCTGGTAAATCGACGCCACCACAGGGGCTGCTCCTTGCGAAGACACATCGACAGGACCGCGGTAGGCATTGCTCAACCGCGCCGCGGGCACAAACTCGGGCACCGCTGCAGTATCAGGGTGCAAGCTCTTCAGCACATCTTGCGACGATTCAAAATCAAACCCGGACAGGCCCATGAGGTTGGCGAGCACACGCAGCACCTTCCAGGCGGGGCGTGTCTCACCCAGGGGTTTGACCACCGCATGGAAACTCTGCACACGCCCTTCGGCATTCACAAACGTGCCCGAAGTTTCCGTGAACGGTGCAATCGGCAGCAGCACATCACTGAACGCCATATTGGCCTTGAAGGGGCTCAACGTAACCACCATTTCAGCCTTGGAGATACCTTGCGCGGCAGCGGCACCCGCGGCGCTGTCGTAGACCGGTTCGGTGTTGAGCAACAACGCGGCTTTCAGACCGCCAGCCAGCATCTGACCCGCGTGCGAACCATTGCCCTGTGGCACGGCACCAGCGATCTGGGCACCCACGGTATTGGCAGCTTCCGTCAGGTAGCCAACCGTGGCACCGACTTGCTCGCCGATCCAGTTGGCCAAGCTCAGCAAGCTGCTGGCCTTGGCGTGGTGCGCAGCGGCATTGCCCAACAAAATGGCCTTGCGTTCGCCCGAGATGAGCGACAAGGCAATCGCTTTGGCTTGAACACTGGCGGTCCCGGAAGCGGGCGCGGAAACGCCCTTCTCTGCCGCCACAGCAGTCGCAATGTCGGCCAAGGATTGCACCCACGCGGACGCGGGCACTTGCACGCTGTGCGTCACAGGCAATGCCCAGTCAGGGTTGCCGGCCGTGATGGCGCTGACCACACCGCCGACTTTGGTGGCTTGGCGAATGCGCTGCGCAAACAGAGGATGGTCTTTGCGCAGATTGGAACCTACAACCAGAACGCGCTGCAGCTGTGACAAGGAAGCGATGCTGGTGCCCAGATAACGCACACCTTCGGTGGCTACAAACTCGGCATTGCGCAAACGGTAGTCGATGCTGTCGCTGCCCAAACCGCGCACCAAGGCACCGGCCAAATGCAGTTCTTCCAGGGTGCTGTGGGGGCTGACCAAGGCGCCAATCGACGCGGCACCGTGGTTAGCCTTGATTTGCTTCAACCCATTGGCCACATATTCAAGGGCGGTTTGCCAGTCCACGCTCTTCCATTCACCGCCCTGCTTGAGCATGGGTGTGGTCAAACGTTCATCGCTGTTGAGCGCTTCGTAAGAGAAACGATCGCGGTCGGCAATCCAGCATTCGTTCACCGCTTCGTTTTCGAGGGGCACCACGCGCAGAACCTTGTGGTTCTTGACCTGCACAATCAGGTTGGCACCGGTGGAGTCATGCGGGCTGACCGACTTGCGGCGCGACAACTCCCACGTGCGGGCGCTGTAGCGGAAAGGTTTGCTGGTCAAGGCACCCACGGGGCAAATGTCAATCATGTTGCCCGACAGCTCGGAGTCCACCGAGTCACCAATGAAGGTTTCGATTTCGGCATGTTCACCGCGGTGCGACATGCCCAGCTCCATCACGCCAGCCACTTCCTGGCCGAAACGCACGCAGCGGGTGCAATGGATGCAACGGCTCATTTCCTCCATGGAAATCAGCGGGCCTACGTCTTTATGGAACACCACGCGCTTTTCTTCTTCGTAGCGCGAGGAAGATCCGCCGTAACCCACGGCCAAATCCTGCAACTGGCATTCGCCGCCCTGGTCGCAAATCGGGCAATCCAGGGGGTGGTTGATCAGCAGGAATTCCATGACCGACTTTTGGGCCTTGATGGCCTTGTCGCTCTTGGTACGCACGATCATGCCCTGGGTCACGGGTGTGGCACAGGCAGGCATGGGTTTGGGCATCTTCTCCACGTCCACCAGGCACATGCGGCAGTTGGCCGCGATGCTCAATTTCTTGTGGTAACAGAAATGGGGAATGTAGGTGCCGGCTTTGTCGGCGGCATGCATGATCATGCTGCCTTCAACAATGTCCACCTTCTTGCCGTCGAGTTCGATTTCAATCATCTTGGGCTTTGCTTAAACGTGGGCCGCAACCATGCTGGTCTTGTGCTCTACGAGGTACTCAAATTCGTGCCGGAAGTGTTTGATCATGGCGCGCACGGGCATGGCTGCGGCGTCGCCCAAGGCGCAGATCGTGCGCCCCATGATGTTCTCGGCCACGTTGTCCAACAGTGCCATATCGCTGGGGCGACCTTGACCGTCCACGATGCGATCCACCATGCGCGACAACCAACCCGTACCTTCGCGGCACGGTGTGCACTGGCCACAAGACTCGTGCATGTAAAAGTAGCTCAGGCGTTGCAAGGCCGTAACCATGCAACGGGTTTCATCCATCACGATGACCGCACCGGAGCCCAGCATGGACCCCGCCTTGGCAATCGAGTCGTAGTCCATGGTGCATTCCATCATGACGGAAGCGGGCAACACAGGCGACGAAGATCCGCCAGGGATCACGGCCTTCAGGGCCTTGCCACCCCGCACACCACCCGCCAGCTCCAGCAGCTTGGCAAACGGTGTTCCCATGGGAATTTCGTAATTGCCGGGGCGCTCCACATCTCCACTGATGGAGTAGATCTTGGTACCACCGTTGTTGGGCTTGCCGCATTCCAGATAGGCCTGTCCACCGTTGCGGATGATCCAGGGCACCGCCGCAAAGGTTTCGGTGTTGTTGATCGTGGTGGGCTTGCCGTAAAGACCGAAGCTGGCTGGGAACGGGGGTTTGAAGCGCGGTTGGCCTTTTTTGCCTTCCAGCGATTCCAGCAAGGCGGTTTCTTCACCGCAAATGTAGGCGCCAAAACCATGGGCCGCATGCAACTGGAAGCTGAAATTGCTGCCCTGGATGTTGTTGCCCAGCAGGCCTGCGGCGCGGGCTTCTTCCAAGGCTTCCTCAAAGCGCTCGTAGGCCGAGAAGATTTCACCGTGGATGTAGTTGTAGCCGACCGTGATGCCCATGGCATAGGCGGCAATCGCCATGCCTTCGATCACGATATGCGGGTTGAATTGCAGGATGTCGCGGTCCTTGCAGGTACCGGGCTCACCCTCGTCGGAGTTGCAGACCAGGTACTTTTGACCCGGGAATTGGCGGGGCATAAAGCTCCACTTGAGTCCCGTAGGAAAGCCCGCACCGCCGCGTCCCCGCAGCGAGGATTCTTTGACCGTGGCAATCACCTGGTCTTGGGTCAGACCTTCACCCCCGTCTTTGCCCAGGATTTTGCGCAGGGCCTGGTAGCCACCACGTGCTTCGTAGTCTTTCAGGCGCCAGTTGCTGCCGTTCAAGCCTGCATAGATTTGGGGATTGATGTGACGGTCGTGGAAGCAGGTTTGCACGCCGGTGGCGCGAAACTGGGAGAGAAGGTTCTCAACGGTCATCACTTGCCCTCCGTGGCACGCAGGCCATCCACCAACTGGTCCAGCTTGTCGTTGCTCATGAAGCTGCACATGGTGCGGTCATTCACCAGCATGACGGGCGAATCCGCGCAAGCGCCCAGGCATTCGCTCTGCTGCAGCGTAAACATGCCGTCGGCCGTAGTCTCACCCATGCGGATACCCAGCTTGTGCTCCAGGTGGTGCAAGGCCTTTTGGCCATCGCGCAACTGGCACGGCAGGTTGGTGCACACATTCAGTTTGAACTTGCCCACCGGACGCTGGTTGTACATGTTGTAGAAGGTCGTGACTTCGTGCACCGCCATGGGTGCCATGCCCAAATGGGCGGCAATCACTTTTTCACTTTCCGCACTCACAAAGCCCAGCTCCTGCTGAACGATGGACAGGCAGGCCATCACAGCAGACTGCTTTTGATCGGCGGGGTATTTGGCCACTTCACGGTCGAAGCGCGCCTTGGTAGCGTCAGAGATCATCGGTCAATCTCTCCAAAAACAATGTCCATGGTGCCGATGATGGACACCGCATCCGCAATCATGTGACCGCTGGCCATTTCGTTCAAGCCGGCCAGATGGGCAAAGCCCGGTGGACGGATCTTCAAGCGATAAGGCTTATTGGCTCCATCGCTCACGATATAAATGCCGAACTCGCCCTTGGGGTGTTCCACGGCGGCGTAGGCCTCGCCTTCGGGCACGCGGAAACCTTCGGTGAACAGCTTGAAATGGTGGATCAACTCCTCCATGCTGCTCTTCATGGATTCGCGCGAAGGTGGCGCCACCTTGTGGTTATCCGTGATCACGGGGCCAGGGTTGGCCTTGAGCCAGTCCACACACTGCTTGATGATGTGGTTGGACTGCTTCATCTCTTCCATACGCACCAGGTAGCGGTCGTACACATCGCCCGTTTTGCCCACGGGGATGTCAAAGTCCAGCTTGTCGTACACCTCATAGGGCTGCTTCTTGCGCAGGTCCCAGGCAATGCCGGAGCCGCGCAGCATGGGGCCGGTAAAGCCCAAGTTCAGCGCGCGTTCGGGCGTCACCACGCCGATGTTCACGGTGCGCTGCTTCCAGATGCGGTTTTCGGTCAGCAGCGTGTGGTATTCCTCCAGGCAGGCGGGGAAACGCTGCGTGAAGTCTTCAATGAAATCGAGCAGCGAACCCTTGCGATTGCGGTTCAACTCATCCACGCCCTTGGCGTTGCGCACGCGGCTGGCCTTGAACTGGGGCATGGTGTCGGGCAAATCGCGGTACACACCACCGGGACGGAAGTAGGCGGCGTGCATGCGGGCGCCACTGGCAGCCTCGTACATGTCAAACAGGTCTTCGCGTTCGCGGAAGGTGTAGATCAGGATGGTGGAACTGCCACAGTCATTGCCGTGCGACCCCAACCACATGAGGTGGTTTAGCAGGCGGGTGATTTCGGCAAACATTACGCGGATGTACTGCGCACGCACCGGCACCTCAAGGCCCAGCAGCTTCTCAATGGCCAGGCAGTAGGCGTGCTCGTTGCACATCATGGACACGTAGTCCAGGCGGTCCATGTACGGCAAAGCCTGGATGTAGGTCTTGGTCTCGGCCAGCTTTTCAGTGGCACGGTGCAGCAGACCAATGTGGGGATCAGCGCGCTGGATCACCTCACCGTCCAGCTCCAGCACCAGGCGCAAAACGCCGTGTGCCGCAGGGTGCTGCGGTCCAAAGTTCAGGGTGTAGTTCTTGATTTCAGCCATGCATTCAACTGCTTATTGCAGGCCTCCGTAATTGTCTTCCCGGATGATGCGAGGCGTGATCTCGCGCGCCTCGATCGTGACCGGCTGGTACACCACGCGCGCCTGCTCTGCGTCGAAGCGCATTTCCACATGCCCGGTGGTGGGAAAGTCTTTGCGGAAAGGGTGGCCGATGAAACCGTAGTCGGTCAGGATGCGGCGCAGGTCGTTGTGGCCTTCAAAAACGATGCCAAACAAATCGAAGGCTTCGCGCTCGAACCAGTTGGCCGAGTTCCAGATGTCGTTCACGGAAGCCACCGCAGGCATGTCGTCGTCGGGCGTAAACACCTTCAAACGCAGGCGCTGGTTCAGGCTCACGGACAACAGATGGCTGACGACCGCGTAGCGCGGGCCATCATAGGCGCCGTCTTTGTACTCGGAGTAGTCCACGCCACACAGGTCCAACAGCTGCTCGAATTTGCAGCCAGGCGCATCGCGCAAGGCCAGCGCAGCCGCTTGGTAATCGGCTGCAGACACTACCACCTGGACTTCACCCAGCGCGATGGAAATGTGTTTGGCCTTGTCACCCAACGCTGCCTGAACAGCGGCCTGAATCGTTTCAGGACGAACGGAATAAACAGTCATGGTGCTCCTCAGGCGCGCGCAATGGTTTCAGTGCGGCGAATCTTTTGCTGCAATTGCAAAATGCCGTACACCAGCGCTTCGGCAGTGGGGGGACAGCCTGGCACATAAACATCAACCGGCACTATGCGGTCGCAGCCACGCACGACGGAATAACTGTAGTGGTAATAGCCACCACCATTGGCACACGAACCCATGCTGATCACCCAGCGCGGCTCGGACATCTGGTCATACACCTTGCGCAAGGCGGGTGCCATCTTGTTGCACAAAGTGCCGGCCACGATCATCAAATCGGACTGGCGCGGGCTGGCGCGGAATACTTCGGAGCCGAATCGGCTCAAGTCATAACGCGCGGCGGCAGCGTGCATCATTTCCACGGCGCAGCAAGCCAGACCGAAGGTCATGGGCCAGATGGAGCCGGTTTTGGCCCAGTTCATCACCGAGTCGTAGCTCGTGGTGACAAAACCCTCTTTCAAAACACCTTCAATCATTGCTTACTCCCAGTCCAAGGCGCCTTTTTTCCACATGTACACGAAGCCAATGGTCAAAACGGCCACGAACTCCGCGCCAATCAAAAACCCGAAGAAGCCGATCTCTTTGAGAGACACAGCCCATGGGAATAGGAAAGCGGTTTCCAAGTCAAACAAAATGAACAGGATGGCTACGAGGTAGTAGCGCACGTCGAACTTCATGCGGGCATCTTCAAATGCCTCGAAGCCACATTCGTAGGGGGAGTTCTTCGCGGGGTCGGGGCGGTTGGGGCCGAGAATGTAGCCCAGCACCTGGGGGACTACACCGACGCCAATACCGACCAAGATGAACAGGAGAACGGGGAGATATTGATCGAGGTTCATCTTGAAATTCTGATCACCGTGATTGGCGCGCCCAAGAATACCTCTGAACGCGCTGATTTTTGCTGGTGCCTTCGGCGAGACTCGAACTCGCACAGCTTTCGCCACTACCACCTCAAGATAGCGTGTCTACCAATTTCACCACGAAGGCGGCTCTCAGTTGGTGAATTTGCGTGAGGAACCTTGCGGCATTTGCTTATTCACCAGCCCTAGAGTTTACCCTGAATTTACCCTGCCGCTGGCAGGGACAAGGCATTTAAAAAGCCAATTACTTGGCTGGAATCTGCGCTGCGCCAGAGGCAGGTGCAGCCGGTGCAGATTCAGCGGCAGCGGGCGTTGCCGCAGGTGCTACAACGGCGGCACCTTCGAGCACGGAACCCGAGCTGGCAGGACGCAGATTGCCGAAATAGGCCAGCGCCAAGGTGCAAACGAAAAACACAGTGGCCAGTACAGCGGTGGTGCGCGACAGGAAGTTGGCACTGCCGCTGGCGCCAAACAAGCTGCCCGAACCGCCGCTGCCAAATGCCGCACCCATGTCAGCGCCCTTGCCGTGCTGCACCAAAATCAGTCCGATCATGCCCAGGGCCGACAACATTTGAACCGTCAAAATAATCGTGACTACGATGTTCATAACTAACTCCTCAATTTAAAAAATCTGCGCAGCGTCAAACCGCTGCGGCAATGATGGACAGGAAGTCCGGCGCCTTCAACGAGGCACCACCCACCAAACCACCGTCAATGTCTGCCTGGCCCAACAACTGGGCGGCATTGGCTGCGTTCATGCTGCCGCCGTACAGAATCTGCACGCGGTCCGAATGCTCCGTAGCGGCATGCAACTGGGCACGCAACACCGCATGCACCTGCTGCGCCTGCTCGGGACTGGCGGTTTTGCCGGTACCAATGGCCCATACTGGCTCATACGCCACCACGATCTCGCTGATGCAATGGCCGTTGGTGTGGATGACGGCCGCCAGTTGGCGCTTCACCACCTCTTCAGTCAATCCTGCTTCACGTTCCTGCAGCGTCTCGCCGACACACACGATGGGCGTGATGCCCGCGGCCAGGGCCTTTTGGGCTTTGTTGGCCACGACTGCATCGGTCTCACCATGGTACTGGCGGCGCTCGGAATGGCCCACGATGGCGTAACGCACGCCCAGGTCGCGCAGCATGCCGGCAGACACTTCACCCGTAAAGGCACCGGCATCGTAGGCCGACACGTCTTGCGCGCCCACGGCAATGGCCGAGCCCTTTACCAAGGCACCCACCTCTGCCAAATAGGGCGCAGGCACGCACACGGCGATATCACACGCCGCCTGGCCCACACCGGCCAGCAACTGCTGCACCAGTGCGGCGTTGGCGGCCGTGGAGCCGTTCATCTTCCAGTTGCCCGCAATCAATTTCTTTTTCATGCTGCATCCCACTTCAAAACAATTTTGCCGATGTGCTGGTTGCTCTCCATCAGCGCATGGGCTTTCGCCGCATCGGCTGGGGCAAAGACGCTGTGAATCACCGCCTTGATGCGCCCGGCGACCAACAGCGGCCAGACCACGCGCAAACACGAGGCCGCAATCGCCGCCTTGAATGCCACCGGCCGCGCACGCAAGGTGGACCCCGTGACAGTCAGCCGCTTGCGCAGCACCAGTCCGGCGTTGATCTCGCTCTGCACACCGCCCTGCACGGCGATGATGACGAGTCGGCCATCGTCTGCCAGGCACTGCACTTCTTTGGCCACATAGGCACCTGCCACCATGTCCAGCACCACGTCCACACCACGCCCCTGCGTGAGGCGCAAGGCCTCCGCCTGGAAATCCTGGGTTTTGTAGTTGATGGCATGGTCGGCGCCCAGTGCCAGGCAAGCCGCACACTTCTCGTCGCTACCCGCCGTCGCAATCACCGTGGCACCCAGGGCCTTGGCCAGTTGGATGGCCGTGACGCCAATGCCACTGGTGCCGCCCTGCACCAGCAAGGTTTCCCCCGCTTGCAAACGGCCCCGGTCGAACACATTGCTCCACACGGTGAACAGCGTCTCGGGCAGGCTCGCAGCCTCCACGTCGCTCCACCCTGCAGGCACCGGCAGGCACTGGCCGACAGGCGCGATGCAAAGCTCGGCATAGCCACCACCGGCCACCAGCGCACACACACGGTCACCGAGCTGAAAGCCGGCAGCCTGCATGGCCGCGGCGTCGCCCGACACAATGGTACCCGCCACTTCCAGCCCCGGAAGGTCAGAAGCGCCTGCGGGCGCCGGGTAGTGCCCGGCACGCTGCAGCACGTCCGGCCGGTTGATACCGCTGGCCGTCACGCGGATGCACACCTCCCCCACACCTGCAACAGGCGCAGGACGGTCCACCAGACGCAATGCGTCGGGTGGACCGAAGGATGAGATTTCGACAGCTTTCATAGCCAAATGAACCGGCAGCCCCCGTGCTTATTGCGCAAGCAGCTACCAATTCAATAGCAAGGTGGATTAACCGTGCTCGCCGTTTTGGGCGGGACGGTCCAGCAGTGCCTTCATGGACAGCTTGATGCGGCCCTTTTCGTCCGTTTCCATGACCTTGACCTTGACGATCTGGCCTTCGGACAGGTAGTCCGTGACCTTCTCGACGCGCTCATGGGCGATCTGGCTGATGTGCAGCAGGCCGTCCTTGCCGGGCAGCAGGTTCACCAAGGCACCGAAGTCCAGGATCTTGGTGATCGGGCCTTCGTAGACCTTGCCGATTTCGACTTCCGCCGTGATCTGCTCGATGCGGCGCTTGGCTTCTTCGGCCTTGGCAGGATCGGCAGACGCGATGGTGATGGTGCCGTCTTCGTCGATGTTGATCTGCGTGCCGGTTTCTTCGGTCAGCGCACGGATCACGGAGCCGCCCTTGCCGATCACGTCACGGATCTTCTCGGGGTTGATCTTCATGGTGAACAGGCGCGGTGCGAAGTTGGACACTTCGGTCTTGGCTTCGGCCATGGCTTCTTGCATGACACCCAGGATGTGCATACGTGCTTCCTTGGCTTGGGCCAAAGCGACTTGCATGATTTCCTTGGTGATGCCCTGGATCTTGATGTCCATCTGCAGCGCGGTAATACCGTTGGTGGTACCAGCGACCTTGAAGTCCATGTCGCCCAGGTGGTCTTCGTCACCCAGGATGTCGGTCAGCACGGCGAAGCGGTTGTCGTCCTTGATCAGGCCCATGGCGATACCCGCCACGTGCGCCTTCAGAGGCACACCAGCGTCCATCAGCGACAGGCAGCCGCCGCAGACAGAAGCCATCGACGAAGAGCCGTTGGATTCGGTGATTTCCGACACCACACGCATGGTGTAGGGGAACTCTTCTTTGGTCGGCAACACGGCAACGAGTGCGCGCTTGGCCAAACGGCCGTGGCCGATTTCGCGGCGCTTGGGCGTGCCCACGCGACCGGTTTCGCCCGTAGCGAACGGAGGCATGTTGTAGTGCAGCATGAAACGGTCTTCGTAGTCACCGCTCAGGGCGTCGATACGCTGGGCATCGCGCTCGGTACCCAGGGTGGCGACCACCAGGGCCTGGGTTTCGCCGCGTGTGAACAGGGCAGAACCGTGGGTGCGGGGCAGCACGCCGTTGCGGATTTCAATGGCGCGCACGGTGCGGGTGTCGCGGCCATCAATACGGGGTTCGCCGGCCAGAATCTGGCTGCGCACGATCTTGGCTTCGATGTCGAACAACAGACCTTCCACCGCCACGCTGTCGAATGCAGCGCCGTCGGCCTTCAGGGCGGACATGACTTCAGCGTAGGCCGCGCGGCAGGCTTGGGTACGGGCTTGCTTGTTGCGGATTTGGTAGGCAGCAACCAGCTTGTCCTTGGCCAGGCCGTCGATCTTGGCGATCAGGGCTTCGTCCTTGGCGGGGGCTTTCCAGTCCCACACGGGCTTGCCGGCTTCGCGCACCAACTCGTGGATCGCGTTGATGGCAATAGCGCCTTGCTCGTGACCGTAAACCACGCCACCGAGCATGATTTCTTCGGACAGTTGCTGGGCTTCGGACTCGACCATCAGCACAGCGGCTTCGGTACCGGCAACGACCAGATCCATGATGGAATCTTTGCGCTGGGTTTGGCCGGGGTTCAACACGTATTCGCCGTTGATGTAACCCACGCGGGCTGCACCGATGGGGCCGTTGAACGGCACGCCAGACACGGACAGCGCGGCGCTGACAGCGATCATGGCGGCAATGTCGGCGTCAACTTCAGGGTTCAACGACACGGTGTGGATCACCACATGCACTTCGTTGAAGAAACCTTCAGGGAACAGCGGGCGGATGGGGCGGTCGATCAGACGGCTGGTCAGCGTCTCGAACTCGCTGGGGCGGCCTTCGCGCTTGAAGAAGGAACCGGGGATCTTGCCTGCGGCGTAAGACTTTTCCAGGTAGTCGACAGTCAGGGGGAAGAAGTCTTGGCCGGGCTTGCCTTCAGTCTTGGCGACCACAGTGGCCAGCACCACGGTACCGTCCATGTCCAGCAACACAGCGCCGGTGGACTGGCGAGCGATTTCGCCGGTTTCCATGGTGACCGTGTGTTGGCCCCATTGGAAGGTCTTGGTAACTTTGTTGAAAATACTCATGTCTTATCTCCTGTGAGTTAGGGGTCATGTTTGGGAGGTTTGGGCCACCTCACCCGAGCCCGGAGCCAACATCACAGTCCACGATGCCATTCCAGAAAAACTCCGGCTACGACCGGAATTGCTTTGGAATGACACAGCTTCGCTCTGTTTTTGCCGTCTCCGAAGTAAAAAACGCCTGAGCTAGTGACCTAACTCAGGCGCTTCACATTCGTGGGACCGATTACTTACGCAGACCCAGCTTGGCGATCAGAGCGACATAGCGGTCAGCATCTTTGCTCTTCAGGTAGTCCAGCAGCTTGCGGCGACGGGAAACCATGCGCAGCAGACCGCGGCGACCGTGGTGGTCTTTGGCGTGGGTCTTGAAGTGGGGGGTCAGTTCGTTGATACGGGCGGTCAGCAAAGCCACTTGGACTTCGGGGCTGCCGGTATCGCCAGCTTGACGTGCGTTGTCTTTGACAACAGCGGCTTTGATGCTAGATGCAATCATGTGTTTTCCTGGTGTTTTGGGACTGCACGCTGGGTGCTGCCCCGGTTTGTACAACTTGCGCCAGGTGCTGGAACTGCGCCTGGCGTGCGCCCTGCCGAATGCAAAGCCGCTCGATTATAACCCGGTCGCGTCAGGGGCGCACCATCTTGCAGCTGGTGGCCTGCTCCGCCGCCGCTGCGGGCACGGTTTTCACCACACGAAATCCGTACCCCGAGCCTTCCACGTCAAATTTGACGCCCGGCGTACCCTGGCGCTCCATCGAGCCCACCACCAGGGTTTGCTGGAACTGGTGGTCGGCTGCGCGCATGGTGCCGGTTTGGCCACTAAAAGTGACGCTAGCCCTCTCCAGCTGTGCGGCGACAGCTACCATATCGATAGCACCATTGGCACCCGCCGCGCCCTGCTTGCCGGCGGCCTCCAGGCTTTGGGCCAGCGCTTCCACCAGCAGTTGCATGCGCATGTGCACATAGTCGTCTTCGGGCTTGGGATAGCGCACGCGGAAGGACTTGTAAAACGCCTCGCTGGCGGCGGTCTGCACATTGGGCAGCCAGTCGGCCACGGCCACCACCTTGCCAATGCCGGCGTCGCCAATCGCGGCCGGGGCGCCCAGCGCATTGCCGTAGAAGGTGTAGAACTTGCCGTCAAAACCCACGTCCTTCGCAGCTTTGATGAGCAGGCTCAGGTCGTTGCCGAAGTTGCCCGTGATCACGGCGCCCGCGCCGCTGGCCTTGATCTTGGTGGCATAGGGCAAAAAGTCTTTCACGCGACCCAAGGGGTGCAGCTCGTCGCCCACCACCTGCACGTCGGGGCGCTGCACGCCCAGCTGGCGACGGGCTTCGCGCGCCACCGACTGGCCAAAGCTGTAGTCCTGGCCAATCAGATAGACGCTCTTCAAGGCCTTGTCGTCCTTGAGCACATCCATCAGCGCGGCCATCCGCATGTCGGAGTGCGCGTCAAAGCGGAAATGCCAGAAGCTGCATTTTTCGTTGGTCAGCTCGGGCAACACGGCGGCGTAGTTGAGGAACAGCACGCGGCGCGCCGGGTCGCGCTCGTTGTGCTTGTTGATGGCGTCGATCAGCGAGGCCGCCACTCCCGAAGAATTGCCCTGCAGGATGATGCGCGCACCACCGTCGATGGCGGAGCGCAGCGCTGACAGCGCCTCTTCGGTCTGGCCCTTGCTGTCAAAGCGCTCCAACTGCAGCGACTGGTTGCCACCGGCACTGGCAGGCAGCTTCACGCCGCCGCGTGCGTTCACACGCTCCACGGCCCAGACGAAGTTGCGAAACGCAGCTTCGCCACCGTTGGCATTGGGGCCGCTAAAGCCTTCGATGACGGCGATCTTGATGGCCGAAGGGGTTTGGGCGATGGCGCTGGCGACCGACAAAACGGAGGCAAATAGCGCCGTTGCGCCCAATTTCAAGACTTGGCGGGAAAGAATAAACATGGGAAATTTCTCTTGAAATGAGAGGGAAAGCGCTCAGCTTGGAGACATGCGGCGATCGCTGTGAGAGCCGCGCAGTGTACTAGGAGTCCACACCATGTTTTTTGCCTCTGCACCCGCCGTTTTCCAGTCCTCTGTGCGCCGTCCCGCTTACGCACACACAGGCCGCTCCGTCGACCGCTTCATCGATGACGCATTGTTCTCCGCACGCCAAAGCGCGGGCGCCTACAAGCAGGACGAAACCTCGTTCACCCTGACGCTGGACATGCCCGGCATTGCCAAGGAGCAATTGAGCATTTCCATCGAAGGTGCGGTGGTTCGCATCCAAAGCAAGGAAGACGCACCCCGCCGCTACCGCGCCGCCTACGAACTGCCCCAGGACGTGGACAGCGCACAGAGCGAAGCCAAGCTGGAACACGGCGTGCTGACCCTGAAGCTGGCTAAAAAGGTGCCGGTGAACAACGCCACCGAACTGACCATTCAGTAGAACTTAGAGCGTGTGCAGCGGCCAGCGGGGCTTGACGTCGAAAGCGTAAGCCTTGCTGGCGGTCTGCAAGCCGCTTTGCAAGCGCATCGCCGCGGCCATGGCAATCATGGCGCCGTTGTCGGTGCACAGGTGCAGCTCGGGGTAGTGCACGCGCACACCGCGTTTGGCGCACTCGGCATTCAGCAGCTCGCGCAGCTTGCGGTTGGCGCCCACGCCACCCGCCACCACCAGGCGCTTCAAGCCGGTTTGCTTGATCGCTGCCATCGACTTCTTCAGCAGCACCTCCACAATCGCCGCCTGCGTAGACGCGGCCAAGTCGGTCTGCTGCTGACGCGGCAATGCGTCGAACACGGTGACCGCACCCGCAGCCACCATGCGCTGGCTTTGCACCAGCACGGCCGTCTTCAGGCCCGCAAATGAAAAGTCCAGGTTGCCGCTGTGCAGCAGCGGCCGTGGCAGTTGGTAGGCCGTGGGGCTGCCCTCTTCTGCCAGCTTGGACAACAACGGCCCACCCGGATAGGCCAGGCCCATGAGCTTGGCAGACTTGTCAAAGGCCTCGCCCGCCGCGTCATCAATCGTTTCACCCAGCAACTCGTAGCGGCCCACGCCGTCCACGCGCATGAGTTGCGTGTGGCCGCCGGACACCAGCAGCGCTACAAACGGAAACTCAGGAGGATCTGCGCTCAGGAATGGGGACAGCAAATGCCCTTCGAGGTGGTGCACGCCCAGCACGGGCTTGTCCAGCGCCGCACCCAAGGCGCAGGCCACGCCCGCCCCCACCAGCAAGGCCCCGGCCAGGCCGGGCCCGCGCGTGTAGGCCACTACGTCCACATCCTGCAGGCTGTGGCCGCTGTCATTCAGCACCTGTTGGGTGAGCGGCAGCACGCGGCGGATGTGGTCGCGGCTGGCCAGCTCGGGCACCACGCCGCCATAGGCCTGGTGCATTTCAATCTGGCTGTGCAGCGCGTGGGCCAGCAGCGTGGGCACAGCAGTGCCGTGCGCATGGACCATGGCCACGCCTGTTTCGTCACACGAGGACTCGATTCCCAACACCAGCATGCTTGTTTCCTTCAGAGCCGCCGAGTTTAGAGGATGGGGCCTGCGCAGGCGGCCCGGCACAATGGCCGCATGCACCTGCCTTTGACCGATGACGCCATTGCCCGGCTGGAAACCTCCACCCGCGATGCCGTGGCCCCGCCCGCCCATGAGAACCTGGACGGCTGGCTGCTGTCGTACGACACGTCCACCGTGGGCCGCGCCAAAAGCGCCGCACCCCTGCGCCACCACAACCTGCGCCCCGACGCCCTGCCCGACATCTGCACGCGCTACACGCAACGCGGTTTGAAACCCATTTTTCGCCTGCCCGACGTGGCGGGCCTGGCCGCTGTGCAGGCCGAACTGCGCCGCATGGGCTTCGTGCCCGCCCAAGCCACGCTGGTGCAGGTGGCGCCCACCGCCACGGTGGCGGGCCTGAGCACCGGCAGCACCGCCACTTGGTCGCCCACACCAACCGAACACTGGGCCGCGGTGTACACCGCGCCAGGCTTTGACCCGGTGGATGGCCAGCACCGCCTGCAGGCGCTGAGCCGCGGCCAGCATGGCGTGTACGCCAGCCTGGTGCAACACGGGCAAGCGTTGTGCGCGGGCACCGCGGTCTACAGCCAGGGCTGGGCCAGCCTGCACGGGCTGCGCACCGTGGTGCACGCGCGCGGCCAGGGTCTGGCCGCCCAGCTGATGGCCTGCTTGGCGCAGGAGGCGCTGCGGCGCGGGCTGACGGAAACGTTTTTGCAGGTGGAGGCAGAAAACACCGCGGCCCTGGCCCTGTACCAGCGTGCGGGCTTCGTCACCGCCTGGTGCTACCACTACTGGCACGCCAGCGCCCGCTAGCCGCTCCTTACGCCAGACAAAAGAGTCCGCTTGGCGCGAATTTTGCGTGCCATGATGGGCATATGACCGAGCCGCTTCGCATCGTCGTGATCAATTCAGACTTGCTGGTCGATGACCAGCAGGATGCCCACGCGTTCAGCCAAGCCGAACGCTCGCGCAGCCTGCGCATTGGACTGCTGGAAAACGGTTTCAACCTGGTGGCGTCTTTGCCGGCCGATGTGTACCTCACCGAGCGCCTGGCGCAGCTGCAGCCCGACATGATCATTGTGGACGCCGAGAGCGACGCGCGTGACGCGCTGGAGCATGTGGTGATGGCCACGCGCGACGAGCGCCGCCCGATCGTCATGTTCACCAACGACAACGACAGTGGCAATGCGCGCGCCGCGGTGGCGGCCGGTGTGTCGGCCTATATCGTGGCGGGCTTGCAGGCCGAGCGCATCCGCCCGATTCTGGACGTGGCGATGGCCCGCTTCCAGCATGAACAGGCCCTGCGCAACGAATTGGCCGCCACGCGCACCGAGCTCAACGAGCTGTCCGCCGCGCTGCAAGACCGCAAGGTCATCGACCGCGCCAAAGCCCTGCTGATGCAGCGCCAGCAGCTCAGCGAAGAAGCCGCCTACGCCAAGCTGCGCAAGACGGCGATGGACAAAAACCTGAAGATTGTGGAAGTGGCCCAGCGCATGCTGGACGTGGCCGACCTGCTCTCCTGACAGAGGCAAACAACTGGTTACGTGTAGTTCACACAATTGGCACAAATCAGAACTAAGCTGTACCCCATGCAACCCGAAATCCCTATCGAACAACTGGCCGCCGAGGTATATGACGCTGCGCCCGCCGCGGAAAAAGAGCGCATGGTGTCGCAGCTGGTCGGCAAGATTTACGAGACTGCGCCGGTCGCCGTGCGCAGCAATCTGATCCTCACGCTGATGAAGCCGCTGGGCGTGCTGTCCCTGGTGGCCGTGGCCGACGGCATCTTCGCCAAAATCCGTTTTCGCGGTGGCTGGCCCGATGTGCAGGTGTTGCCTGACGACGTGAAAAATGTGGAGCCGCAAGACGTGGTGGCCCTGACCCACTATGCACAGCAGGTCAGCCTGCATGTGCTCGACGGCCTGGCCCGCGTGGTGACCGCCTCGCCGGTGATGGCCACTTCGGCAGCTGCTGCGCTGCTGATCCACATCATGGTGCAGCGCCACGGCGTCGAGCGCCGCGCCCACATCCGCAACTAAGCCTGCTTGGCAGCCGCAGGCTGCGCCACCGGCCACCACTGCAGCAGGCCAAACAGCAACTCAAACACCGTAAAGCCCAGCACTACTGCGCTGGCGCCGTGGGCAAACGCGTACACCTGCCACGCAGCAAACAGCATGCGCGCCAGACCATCCAGCCGGCCCAGTCGCACCGTAGGCTCCAGCAGCCGCGCCAGTGACCACACCACCACCACCGAACCCAGCAGATTGGCCAGCAACATATGGGTGGCATCCAGCGGGTGCACCGTGCCCGGCAGTTGCAGCGCCAAGGCCAGCGCCGCCAACTGGGCGTAGAGCCAGGCAAAGGTCCACGGCAGCGCAAACGGCCAGGTGACCAGCAGGTCGTACCAGGCACTGGCACGCACAAGGGTGAGGTAGCGGGGCAAAGTCATCATCAACATCAACCTGAGAAGTGAAAGAAGCCCGCAGTCTCAGGCCTGAAGTAAGCTTCAGGGTCAAGCACTTTTTACCAACTCCCTCTCCTTTCCATGTTGATTGGTGAACTCGCCACTGCCAGCGGCCTCACGCGTGAAGCGCTGCGCTTTTATGAACAGCAGGGGCTGATACGCGCCCAGCGCCTGGCCAATGGCTACCGCGATTACGCGAGCGAGACGCTGATGCTGGTGAACTACATCCGCACGGCGCAGCAGCTAGGCTTCACGCTGGCAGAGATTGGCCACAAGCTGCCCGAGATCTGGGAGCAGGCCGAGCCCGGCCCGGCGATTGCCCAGGTGCTGGGCGAAAAGCTCAGAGAGATTGACGCGCGCATTGCCGCCCTGCTGGCCTTGCGCGAAGGCCTGGCCACGCGGCTGGCACTGGCCTGCCCGCTGATGCCCACAACCACGCCCCAAACCGCGGCGTAACCACCCAGCACGCGCCTGGCTGGCGCAGTGCATAGGTTTTTTTCCTGGTTTGGTGCGGTGCACAAAATCGGTGCGCCGCACATACTTTCAAACAAATTAGGCCTCTAGCCCCTGTATTCATTGCGCTAGCAGCTCCTGAATCCATAGCACACCATCACCAAGACAACCTGGCACAGACATTGCATTAATCCCTGCGAGACCGGCAACGGTCATGCACTGCACCCCACCTAACGGCGGGTAGGGCGCAGGGCAAACAGGACAAAGGCGTCCCCACGGGTTGACTCGCGCACCGCGCAGTCAACCCAGTGCGGACGCCTTTTTTTGTTTTTCGTTTTGTGTTTTTCTCTTCTGGAGCGTGTGCCATGACTGATCTTCTGAAAGCCAAACTCAGCCGCCGTGCTGTTCTGCAAACCGCGGCCGTGGGCGTGGTGGGTATCAACCCTGCGCTGCGCGCTGCGGTGTACGCCGGTGGCTCTGACGCCCCGGAAAAAACCGAAGTCAAGATCGGCTTCATCCCCTTGACCGACTGCGCCAGCGTGGTCATGGCCTCGGTGCTGGGCTTTGACAAGAAATACGGCGTGACCATCGTCCCCAGCAAGGAAGCCAGCTGGGCCGGTGTGCGCGACAAGCTGGTGAACGGCGAGCTGGACTTTGCCCACGTGCTGTACGGCCTGGTCTACGGCGTGCACCTGGGCGTGGGCGGCCCCAAGAAAGACATGGCCGTGCTGGCCACGCTGAACAATAACGGCCAGGCGATCACGCTGTCCAAGAAGCTGGCGGACAAGGGCGCGGTAGATGGCGCCAGCTTGGCCAAGCTGATGGCCAGCGAGAAGCGCGAATACACGTTCGCCCAGACCTTCCCCACCGGCACCCACGCCATGTGGCTGTACTACTGGCTGGCGGCCAATGGCATCAACCCCATGAGTGACGCCAAGGTCATCACCGTGCCGCCACCCCAGATGGTGGCCAATATGCGCGTTGGCAATATGGATGGCTTCTGCGTGGGTGAACCCTGGAACCACCGCGCCATCATTGACGGCATCGGCGTGACGGCCACCACCACCCAGGACATCTGGAAAGACCACCCCGAAAAAGTGCTGGGCACCACGGGCGATTTCGTCAAGAAGTACCCCAACACCGCACGCGCCGTGACCGCCGCCATCCTGGAAGCCGGCCGCTGGATCGACGCCAGCCTGTCCAACAAAAACAAGATGGCAGAAACCATTGCCGACAAGAGCTATGTGAACACCAGCGTGGACGCGATCAACCAGCGCATCTTGGGCCGCTACCAAAACGGCATGGGCAAGACCTGGGATGACCCCAACTACATGAAGTTCTACAACGACGGCGCGGTGAACTTCCCCTACCTGTCGGACGGCATGTGGTTCCTGACGCAACACAAGCGCTGGGGCATTTTGAAAGAGCACCCCGATTACCTCGCTGTGGCCAAGCAGATCAACCAGATCGAGATCTACAAGCAGGCCGCCACCGCCAGCAAGACCCCTGTGCCCAAGGACGTGATGCGCACCAGCAAGCTCATGGACGGCATGGTCTGGGATGGCAAGGACCCCAAGAAATACGCCGACAGCTTCAAGGTCAAAGCCTGAGTTTTTGCGGAACTGAATAGGAGATCCATATGGTCAGCGCTGTTTTTCACTCCCCCTTGGCCACATCGGCCGAAGGGTCTGCTATCAAAAAGGAAGCTGCTGGCGCAGCGTCCACGGGGGCCAGCATGCAAAAAGCAACTAAACCTGCGGCTGTGGCGGCCACGCCCGCCGTGGCCAAGCCGGGCTACGACTGGCGTGGCCTGGTGCTGCGGGTGCTCCCACCCGTGATGGGCCTGGCGCTGCTGGTGGGCATCTGGGCGCTGGTGAGCATTGGCACCAAAAGCAGCATTCCCAGCCCCTGGGAAACACTGCAGCAGGCCATCACCATCTTCAGCGATCCGTTCTACCGCAAAGGCCCCAACGACCAGGGCGTGGGCTGGAACGTGCTGTTCTCGCTGGAGCGTGTGGCGCTGGGTTTTGGCCTGGCGGCTGCGGTGGGCATTCCCGCGGGTTTCATGATTGGGCGCTTTGAGTTTTTGAGCCGCATGTTCAACCCGCTGATCAGCCTGCTGCGCCCTGTGTCGCCACTGGCCTGGTTGCCGATTGGCCTGCTGGTGTTCAAGGGGGCGAACCCTGCGGCCATCTGGACCATCTTCATCTGCTCCATCTGGCCCATGATCATCAACACCGCGGTGGGCGTGCAGCGCGTGCCGCAGGACTACATGAACGTGGCCCGCGTGCTGAACCTGAGCGAGTGGAAGATCGTCACGAAGATCCTGTTCCCCTCGGTGCTGCCCTACATGCTGACCGGCGTGCGCCTGGCTGTGGGCACCGCCTGGCTAGTGATTGTGGCGGCCGAGATGCTGACCGGCGGCGTGGGCATTGGCTTCTGGGTGTGGGACGAGTGGAACAACCTGAACGTCAAGAACATCATCATCGCCATCTTCGTGATCGGCATCGTCGGGCTGGTTCTGGAATACGCCCTGATCAAAATCGCCACCGCATTTACGTTTGAAGAGGTGAAGTCATGAGCATTGTTTCCGCCAACACCAAGTACATCGAAATCCAGGGCGTGGCCCAGACCTTCAAGACCAAGAAGGGCCTGTTCCCCGCGCTGCGCGAGATCAACCTGACCGTGGCCAAGGGCGAGTTCGTGGCGCTGATCGGCCACAGCGGCTGCGGCAAGTCCACGCTGCTGAACCTGATCGCCGGGCTGACCACGCCCACCGAGGGCTCGCTGATCTGCGCCAACCGAGAGATCAACGGCCCCGGCCCCGAGCGCGCCGTGGTGTTCCAAAACCACTCGCTGCTGCCCTGGCTCACCTGCTTTGAAAACGTCTACCTGGGCGTGGAGCGCGTGTTTGGTGCAGGCGCCAAGAGCACCGGCGCCCCGTCCGAAAACAAAACGCAGCTGAAGGCGCGCACCGACGCCGCACTGGCCCTGGTGGGCCTGACGGCTGCGGCGCAAAAGCGCCCTGGCGAAATCAGTGGCGGCATGAAGCAGCGCGTGGGCATTGCCCGGGCGCTGGCCATGGAGCCCAAGGTGCTGCTGATGGACGAGCCCTTTGGCGCACTGGACGCGCTGACCCGCGCCAAGCTGCAGGACGAGCTGCTGGAGATCGTGGCCCGTACCCAAAGCACCGTGGTGATGGTGACGCACGATGTGGACGAAGCCGTGCTGCTGTCCGACAAGATCGTGATGATGACCAACGGCCCGGCCGCCACCATTGGCGAGGTGCTGAGCGTGGACCTGCCCCGCCCGCGCAATCGCGTGGAGCTGGCCGACAGCCCGCAGTACCTGCAGTACCGCAAGGCCGTGATCGACTTTTTGTATACACGCCAGGCCCACGTGGAGAAGGCGGCCTAAGCACCCTGCCCCACCCCGCCTGCGCACCAATGCGCAGCGCCCCGCGACGCACACATGTTGTGCGTCGCGCCGTTTCTGGCTCTCATACGGGCCTTTTCACCCGCAAAAGACGCGCCCCATGTTGGTACGTTTTTTGCACTGTTTTTGGGAGTACCACTCCCTATTGAAGGATTTGCACCATGGCGGGCTTTCGCAGCTTTTTGAAATCAGGCCACTCCCCGACGTTGTTCGCGGCGTTTTTGTATTTTTCGTTCTCGTGCTGCATTTGGGTGCTCAACGGTGCCATGGCACCGTTCATCTCGGAGACCTTTAACCTCAGCCCCGCCCAAAAGGGCCTGATGCTGT
Source organism: Rhodoferax sp. ZS1R25 (assembly GCF_056521335.1). Classification (NCBI taxonomy): domain Bacteria; kingdom Pseudomonadati; phylum Pseudomonadota; class Betaproteobacteria; order Burkholderiales; family Comamonadaceae; genus Rhodoferax; species Rhodoferax sp. ZS1R25. The sequence goes on along the minus strand of NZ_JBWMAZ010000001.1, from coordinate 1,810,209 downwards.
CCATCCCCATCATTGCGGGCGCACTCATGCGCTTTCCGCTGGGCATCCTGTCGCAGTACATCGGCCGCAAAAACGCCACACTGGTGGAGATGGGCATGATCATGGTGGCCATGCTGTTTGGCTTCTTCTTTGTGAAGAGCTTTAACGACCTGCTGGCCATGGGCGTGCTGCTGGGCATTGCCGGCGCCAGCTTTGGCGTGGCCCTGTCCCTGGGTTCGGGCTCGTTCCCGGCCAAGCACAAGGGCCTGGCCATGGGCCTGGTGGGCGCGGGCAACGTGGGCACCGCGGTGTCGGTGCTGGTGGCGCCGCCGCTGGCCCAGGCCTTTGGCTGGGTCACGGTGTACGGCATTGCCGCGCTGGCCATCAGCATCCCCATGGTGGTGATGATTGTGCTGGCCCAAGAGCCCGATGACCTGGACAAGCATGCGTCGTTCAAAGAGCACATCGCCTGCCTGTTTGAAAAAGACGGCTGGGCCTTCAGCCTGATCTACGCCGTCACCTTTGGCGGCTTTATCGGCCTCACCACCTTTTTGCCCACCTACTACTACGACCAGTTTGGCGTGAGCAAGGTGCAAGCCGGCCAGCTGACCATGCTGGCGGCGTTCATGGCCGCGGCCGTGCGCGTGTTGGGCGGCTGGATTTCGGACCGCTGGGGCGGCGTGAACACGCTGCAAGTGGTACTGGTCACCGTGGCGGTAACGCTGGTGCTGTGCGGCCTGGCCAACGGCTCGCTGGCGGCCACCACGTTGCTGTTCATCCTGTGCTTTGCCGCACTGGGTGCGGGCAACGGCGCGGTGTTCCAGCTGGTGCCCCTGCGCTGGCCCCTGGCCACTGCGGTGGCGGGTTCCATGATTGGTGAGGTAGGCGCCCTGGGCGGTGGCCTGGTGCCCAATGCCATGGGCCTGTCCAAGCAGTACTTCGGCAGCTACTCCGGCGGCTTCTACCTGTTTGCCGGCCTGGCCGTCGTCATGCTGGTGATGCTGCGCGTGATGCAGATCCGCTGGACCCGTACCTGGGCTGAAAAAGGCGGGCGCGCACGCACCTAAGAATCAACTGCTACTGATTCAGTAGCTGGCCGCACAGACTCCACGGGGGCTGTGCGGCTTTTTTCATACCAACCACCTCTCCAGTTCAAAATTCTGTTTGACATGCAAGTATTTACTTGCATATAATTTCCTGACACTTCAAGGAGAACAGCCATGGTGGATATCTTGCACAGGGTCGGCATCCAATCATCGGTAGACCAGGTCTACCAAGCGTTGGCCACCCGCGAAGGCCTGGCGGCCTGGTGGACCCGCAACACCCAAGGGGACGGTACCGTGGGCGGGGTGATCCGCTTTCTGTTCAGCGCCGGCGGGGAGGAGATCGGTGGCTTCGACATGCAGGTGCTGGAGCTGGTGCCCGGCCAGCGCGTGGTGTGGCAGGTGGTAGAGGGACCACCGGAATGGGTGGGCAACACCATTCGGTTTGACCTGAAACAGTCGGGCGACCATGCCATCGTGCTGTTCAAGCACCAGGGCTGGAAAGAACCCGTGGAATTCATGCACCATTGCAGCACCAAGTGGGCGGTCTACCTGCTGAGCCTGAAATCACTGGTAGAAACCGGCAAGGGCACGCCCAACCCGACCGACCCGCACATCAGCGGCGACGGCGCAGATTGAGGCGCCATTCAATGAAGGTGAGTTTTGGATATCGACAAAGTTTTCAAGGCACTGGCCGACCCGACGCGCAGGCGCCTGCTCGACCAGCTGCACAGCGAGAGCGGCCAGACGCTGGGCGCGCTGTGCGAACACATGGACATGACACGCCAGGCCGTCACCCAGCATTTGCAACTGCTGGAGGCGGCCAACCTGGTCGCGGTGGTGTGGCAAGGGCGCGAAAAGCTGCACTACATCAACCCCGTGCCGCTGCATGAAATTCACACGCGGTGGATCGCCAAGTTCGAGCATGGCCGACTGGACGCACTGCACAACCTGAAGCAACAACTGGAAGGAAAACAAGATGACGACAACCGCAACGCCAACCCCAACAAAGCCTAGCTTTGTCTACGTGAGCTACATCCAGACCACTCCCGAAAAGGTGTGGCAGGCGTTCATGGACACCGACGTGATGGCCCAGTACTGGGTCGGCCCCACATCGGAATGCGCCCGCGTCAACGTGTCAGACTGGAAGCCCGGCTCCACATGGGAACACCAGCGCCTGGATGCCGCGCGCACGGTCGACATCTGCGGCAAGGTGGTGGAGTGCAACCCACCCAGCCGCCTGGTCTACACCTGGGCCCGTCCCAGCGAAATCGATGATGCGTCCAAACACTCACGCGTGGAAATCGACATTGCGCAGCGCATCGACGGACTGGTCCGCCTGACCGTGAGCCACATCGACCTCGACGCGCAAATGCTGGCCGGCATATCGGGCGGCTGGCCTGCGGTGTTGTCGAACTTGAAGACGCTGCTGGAGACTGGGCATGTGTTGCCCCGGGTGCCCGCAGCGGCCTAAAAAAGCCCGACTACGCTTGTGAAAAAATGGCGTTGATCTCTTTGCCGGAGATCGCGTCCTTGGCATATCCGAAGGTGCCTGTGGATTGCACTTCTTGCGCGGCCCGCATCAGGGCACCGTAGGCCGCTCTGGCTAGAGAGCCGCCCAGGCTGATGCGTGCCACGCCCATGTCTTGCAGCTCCGCCACGGTGAGCTGCACGCCTTGAAACCCCATGAGCACATTCAACGGGCGGTCCACAGCACTCAGGATGGCCTGGATGTCTTCACGGGACTGGATGCCCGGTGCATACAACACGTCGGCTCCCGCATCCTGGTAGGCCTGCAGCCGGCGAATCGTGTCTTTGACATCCGGGCGGCCATAGAGGTAGTTTTCGGCGCGGGCGGTCAGCGTGAACTTGAATTTCAGCGACTGAGCGACCAGCGCCGCATTTCGAATGCGCTCGGCGGCCAGACCAATGTCGTAGATGGGTGCATCCGCATCGCCAGACGCATCTTCCAACGACCCGCCCACCACGCCCGCCTGGGCTGCCGCCAAAATGGCAACGGCAGCGTCTTGTGGCGAATCACCAAATCCGTTTTGCAGGTCGGCACTCACAGGCAGCGCGGTCGCCTGCGTGAGCTCCGCCAAATGGTGCAGCATGTCCCGCGCGTTGATGCTCAGATCGATCTTGCCCTGTGAGAAAGCAAACCCGGCCCCCGTGGACGCCAGCGCCTTGAAACCCAGATGCTCCAGCAAGCGCGCAGACCCCACGTCCCACGGATTGGGGATCACAAAGCACGATCCCTTGCGGTGCAGTTGCGCGAAGTCTTCTGCTTTTTCTTTTTGCGTTTTCATGAGTTTTAAAAGTTTGAATAGTGTGTGTGTGGGGGGCGGTTTTCGACCCGAAGCGGAAATCGACCAAAAAAGACTCATTGCCGGATAGCAGACATTCAAGACTGACTCACCTGGCGGATACGATCAACATTCGAAATGCGGAGGAACCTATCTGTCAGCGTTGGCTTTATATAACGGCCAGGCTGTTGGTCGACATTGACCGATACACTTGGTGCGATGGACTTTGACGTATTTATTAGCCATGCAAGCGAAGACAAGGAAGATCTGGCGCGTCCATTGGCTATGCAGCTGCGAGATCGCGGGCTGAAGGTATGGCTCGACGAGTCAGAACTTAAGCTTGGAGATAGTCTACGCCGATCGATTGATAACGGTCTTTCTAAGTCAAGATACGGACTTGTGATTCTGAGTCCTGAATTTCTACGGAAGGAATGGCCGCAAAAAGAACTCGATGGTTTAGTTGCCCGTGAAGACGGCACAGAAAAGGTGATTTTGCCGATCTGGCACAACGTAACACGATCTGACATCGTCGCTTACTCGCCACTGCTGGCCGACAAAATGGCTGCTCCTACATCGAAAGGCTTGGTCTATGTCGTAGATCAGATCATCAAGGCCGTTGGGGCAATTGAGGCCTCATCGGGCGGCTCTAGATCTGAGCAGTTGACTGTACAAAACCAAAGCCATGATTTTCAAGAATTGATAATTCAAATGTTGGACAGAGTCCAGGAGGCGGTTGACTCAGAGTTTCCGGGAGTAACAGGTGTACCCAGTGGGTTCTATGACCTTGACCGATTTACTGCGGGATTTCAGGCTGAATCTCTAGTTATCGTTGCTGGACGACCGTCAGTGGGGAAGACGGCGTTTGCTTTGAACATAGCAGATCATGTGGGTTGCAATGAACGAATACCTATTCTGTTTTTTTGTTCAAATGATTCAGCGGCACAAATCACGAATCGGATGGTATGTGCGTCGGGCAACATTGAACCGCATCACCTTCGTTTGGGTAAGCTTACGGATTCGGAATGGCCCTCGCTCAGTGAAGCAATAGAAAAATTGCGACACGCCTCACTGCACATCCACGATGCAAACAATTTAATCTTCGAGACAATTCAAGCCGAATGCCGACGTCTCGTGAAGTTGCAGGGCGCCCTGGGGTTAGTGATTGTTGACTCATTGCAGGGCCTAGACCAAGCAAGTCACCAAGGCGGCGACTTGGTCGACATTTGCCGACGGCTAAAAGGCCTGGCGCGGGAGATACGGTCCCCCATACTGGTAATAACTGACCTGAACAGAAACGTGGAATCTCGTCCAGATAAGAGGCCGACTCTGAGTGATCTCGGTGAAATGGGAGAGATAGATAGATTCGCCGATCTCGTACTATTCCTATATCGAGATGCAATGTACCGATCGGCACCTGCTGAAACTGAAGTCGCTGAGGTTATCGTAGCAAAGCAAAGAGACGGTTCTCCGACAGGCACGGTGAGACTTGGTTTCCGAAAAAGGATCGGCAAGTTTCAAAACCTTGCTCCCGGTCTTTAATCGATTGATGCCGAAGGAGGGCATTTTTAATACCCACTGGCGGCCCCAGCCGTCACTCGGTTTGCAGTCGTAAAGTGGATCATGGCTCCATATTTTGGAGTCAGGCTTTCTTGATACACGGGCTATTGTGCAGACAACCCTTCATTCCACCTGACGCTGTGCAATTAAGCCGCGTAGCACTGGTGAATTCAATCACTAGGCAGCGCAATCGTAGGAAATAGCGGTCCACTATTAATGACGGTTATTGGGTCGATAGAGGCCCTCGCCGTCTCGAACTGGGCGCCGAAAAACTGGCTTTCAGCGCTGTCGATGGTGAATCTCAAGTCACCATCGGTTAAATATGCCAGCGCGAATAGACTCTATGCCGCACAGCAATTGCCGACTCCAGCATTCAAAGCTCACATCCCAGGATTCTGTCACTTGACTTCAGTGCTTCTTCGTCTTGGTGAATACTACCAACTCATACATCATTTTGCGATACGCCATCAGCCGCTGATTCACTGCCAATAGATCAGCTTGCAACTCGTCGTACTTCGGATACTTTTGCTGAATCTCTTGCGGCGACTGTTCAATAAAGTCGGAATGCTCGGTTGCTTTTCCGTACCAACGTCTGAAACGCGCTTGCCATTTCGTCAGGTGTGGTCGAAGACCATCGTTCAGGACCCCAATAGACAAACGCACAATCTCTTCGGTCTCTTTGCGTCTGAACTTATTGACGGGGACGTCCTTTACGAGTTCGCGTGTGACAGTGAAGAACGTGTGCCATGAGTCGTAGACCTCCGAGATCACATCGTGCTCAAGATCAATCGGAAGGCCGATCTTCCGTGTGCTCAGTTCGACCCAAATCTTGTACGCAATCTGCCGGTCAGTTTCATTGATTGAAAGCTTTAGCTTGTTAGTGCCTATGCCGACTTCGGCCTGATCGATTTCGAACTTCTGGAACAGGTTGCGGTGTCGGATTCCCTGCCAGATAAACAGTAGCAAGAGAACAAATAGGACTGCGCCCGTCACCCAACTGCTCATGACGAAGCGAACTTCGAGCGGGCGCAGGAGGGTTAGCTGTAGCAGGGTGTCGGCTGCAGAGCTGGCAGCTTGTATGGGCTCGACCATGATGCTAGCTCCTGTTGTAGCTGAAGCGGGCGCGCACGTTGTTGATCAAATGGCTTTGGGCTTGACGACGCTGGTAGGCCTCTTCAATTGCTGTTCTAAGTTCAGCTGAGTTAGTCGGATACGGAATGCATCGGGCATAACAGGGGGTGCCATCCGCGACACCTTGTGCGTTCAAGTTGTCATTCAGTCTGAATGGGTACTGCTGGACGCCGTACGCGTAGGAAGGCAGTTTGATGCCAAGCAGTCCGTTTGCCGGGTTACCGAATCCGTTTCTAAGCGAGGCAGCAATCTCCCAATCAACGTACCGGCGCTTCCACGTGTTCTGACCGACCATGATGATGGTTACCGATGTGTTCTGCATGTACTGCTCGCGAATACGGCGCATTACGTAGTCCGTGTCGTTGCTGTTCACGATGTCGTCTGCCATGTCCAGCCCAAGTGCTCGATGGGTAAAGACTTCAGCATTCGAGTAGGTATCAAGGAACGTTTGAACCTCTAGCTCGTCAGCGTGATGGTAGGAGATAAAGCAGCGTCGCTTTGGCGGCGTTTGTGCTTCATACAGCAGTGAGGCGAGAAGACCGTGGTTGGTCGTTGCCATTGTGTGGTCTCGAATTCTTTTTTGTGTCAGCCTGGACACAGTTCACGTTGATCCATTTATTCGGGCGGTTTATTGTTGTCGGTCTCGAAACGTGCTGACACCGAAAGCAATTTATTCTTTGTTTGAAGTATATCTGTGCACTCAAGACGAGCTGCTTACAAGCAGACACTGGTCAAAGACCGAAACTGGCCCAAAGTCGAATCAACGCTTTGTTGCGACAGCCCAAGCCGCAATCAAAGTGCCAAGCATTTGCCGGCATCCTCCGACACCAAATGGGGCGAATGTCCTACAAGCATTTTCGAATGTGCGTGACACAGTCAACTCCTGTTATTTCTGCAGGAGTTTTCATGTTCACCATCTCGTCTACACATCGCAAATCCACTTCCTTGTCTCAGCGCGGAGTGCGCTCCGCGCTGCTCGCAGCCGGCATAGTTGCCGCAGTCGTGTCGCTACCTGTAGGGGCTCAAACCACCGCGCCGGCAGCTACGCCCAATGCGACCGCGCAGTCCGAACTGGCGAGCAGCGATAGCAGCATGTTGATCGATCTGGCCGCAGGTAATCGCGCAGAGGTTCAGGCCGGGCGGCTGGCACTGGAGAAATCCGAGGATGCCAAGGTCAGAGCGTTCGCACAGTCCATGATTGATGACCATGGCAAAGCCCTGACCGAAGTGGAAAGCCTGGCGCGGCAAAAGAATGTGACGTTGCCGGACGGCATTGGCGTGGGGCACAAGACCAAAGAGTTGGCTCTGAGGGCCTTGTCGGGCCAGTCATTCAATGCCCAATACATCAAGCGGGCCGGTGTGGGCGACCACGAAAGTACGGTGAAGCTGCTCAAGAAGATTCAGGCCGAGGGCAAGGATGCGGACCTGAAAGCGCTGGCCGACAAGCTGTTGCCCACTGTGGAGCACCACCTAGGGATGGCCAAGCAGCTAGATACGACGAAGTAAGCGCGATAGGCGAATTGCGCGCTGGCTCACCCCGCCTTGCGCAACGCCCGCCACCAGCCGCCCGACAGAACAAAGCGTGGAAACGTAATCCACTGCTCCAGCAGGATGCGTGAGATGGCGTTGGTGCGGCTGGAGAACGGCACGGAGGGGACGACCTCAATGCCATGCCCGCGGCCCTGCACTGCCATGGAAATCACCATGGCGGCCAGTGCCACCAGCGCAGGCACGATGGCACCATTCAGCAGCGCTACCACCAGCCCCACATTGCCCAGCAAGAACATCGGCACCACCACGATATGCATCAGCAGGTTGGCGCGGGACTGGTGGTACTGGGTGTAGCCCTCCCACTGCCAGCGCAACAGTTCACGGGTGTTCATGGTGTTTCCTTGTTCAGAATAAAAATGCGACGACTGGCAACATGCTACTTCGGCAAGAACAGCAGCCAGTACACCAGCAAAAAATTCAGCAGCACGGACACACCCAGCGCCACCTTCCAGATGGCGGTGGGGTCGCGCTGCATCAGCGGTGTGGCCAGCGGCGCGTTCAGCGGGCGGCTGGCGCCACGCTCCAGTGCCAACAAGAATTCTTCGGCCGTCTCGAACCGCTGGCGCTGGTCGCGGGCCACGGCTTTTTGCAGTACGTGGTCCAGCCAGATCGGTACCTCCGGGTTGTGGCGACTGGGGGGCGTGGGGTCGCGGTAGTAGCGGCCCACCTGGTAGGGCAGCACATCGCCATAGGGCAGCTTGCCGGTCAGCAACTGGTACAGCGTCACGCCCAGCGCAAACAGGTCGCTCTGCGCGTTGGGTAGCTGGGCCTCGCCCTCCTCCGCCTCCGTCTTGCCATTGGAGGCCTTGGTGCGAAAGCCCCATTGTTCGGGGTTTACATAGCTGGGCGTGCCCGCGTGCAGTGCGCGCATGGCGGCGGGCTCGCGCCCGCTCAGGGCCACGCCCAGGTCCAGCACGCGCAGCACGCCGTCGTCGCCCAGGTGCAGGTTGGCGGGCTTGATGTCACGGTGCACCACCCCCTGGCGGTGCAGGCGGGCCAGCGCTTTGAGCGCCTGCATGGTGTAACCCAGGGCCGTGGCCGGTGGCACGCGGCTTTGGCGGTCCAGCAGTTGCTGCAGGGTCTCACCGCCATGCCAGTCGTACAACACATAAAACGCCGAGCGTTCACGGCCATTGGGCAGCTTCTCGTGCACGGCCACCAGGTTGTCTGCCGCACGGGATGAATGCATGCGCAGCGCCAGCCAGGCCTCGTGCGCCAGCATGGCGCGCTCTTCCTGGTCGTGGGCGCGGGCCGTATTCAGGGTCTTGAGGGCGTACAGCACTTGCGTCGCCGGGTCGCGGACTTGGTAGAGCACGTTAATGCCGTTGTCGGCAATGGGCGCAGTCACCGTGAAGCCGTCCAGCGTGTCCCCCACCTTCAGGCGCCCGGGAATGGGTAGGGCCTGGGCCATGCGGTTGGCATCCGCCAGCGTGGCCTCCAGCAGGCCCCGCACGCGCACCACCATGGCCGATACGTTGTCGTTGCTGCCCTTGGCCAGCGCCTGGTCCACCAGCTTTTGGGCGGCCTCGCGTGCATCGGCCATGGCGGCGTAGTCGGGCAGGCGGCGGGCCGACACTTCGCCATGCACCCCATCGGTCAGCAAGATGAACACATCACCCACCTGCAGGTCGCCCTGCAGGTAGTCCACCACCAGGTGGTCTTCGGCGCCCACCGAGCGCAGCAGTTGGTGCTTCAGGTCGGGGTGGTTGACCACGTGGTCTTGGGTGAGCAGGGTGGCCTTGCCGTCGCGCACCAGGTAGCAGCGGGCATCGCCCACATGGGCCAGCGTGTACGACTGGCCGCGCAGCACCAGGGCGGTCAGCGTGGTCAGGCCCATGGCGGGCTGGCGGCGCCGGTTGATGCCGCACAGCCAGGCGTTTTGCGCGGCAATGATGCGGTCCAGCGCCACCGTGGTGTCCCAGGTTTCGGGCGTGCCAAAGTAGTCGCGCACCAAGCTGGTCACCGTGGTTTGGGCGGCCTCGCGGCCCATGCCACCGGCGCTCACGCCGTCGGCAATGGCGACGATGGAGCCCATGTCCTCTTGCCCCTGGGTGGGCAGCATGGCGGCGCAGAAGTCTTCGTTAAGAGGTTTGCGCCCGGCCAGGGACGCAAAGCCAATGTCTATGTCAAATGCCATGCACCAAGATAAGCAATTTCAGTGCCGAATTCTGTTGCAGCGCACCAAAACCGTGCTGGTTAACCCTTAACCGGGGTTTCATCCCACCAGCATTTGCATGCTGTGCTCGTAGTGGCCGGACAGCTGCTCGAACAGGGCCAGCAGGGTTTCGCTGCCCGCGGCCAGGTCTTCCAGCCGGGCGCCGCGCTTGGCAGGGCTCAGGCGCTGAGCGTCTTGCGCAGCGGCCACCATTTGCAGCCAGGCTACACCCGCGGCGCCCAGGGCCTCATGGATGGCGGGGGTGCTCAGCGGCAGGCCATTGAGGTAGGTGAGCGCTTTTTCAAACTCTTGCTGGGCGGCGCGCATGCCGGCCTGGGCCAGCTCCACCGCAACGCCCTCACCCTCCAGCGCCAGCAGCGCGTACTTGCTGAAGCGCTGTGACAGCATGCGCTGGCGCCCTGCCAGGTTCAACACCTGCAGGGGCGCGGCCGCGCCCGAGCTTTCCAGGCTGGCAGTCAGGCGCTCGGCGCCCATCAACAGCGCCTCAGCCTCGTACTCCACCGCCTGGGTGCCGCCCTGGGCCAGCGCGGCCTTCAGCAGCTCCCAGGTTTGGGCTACTTGCTCCAGCAGGTCGCCATAGGTGGGCTGCGACAGGTTTTTGCGCAGCAGCGCAAAGTTGCTGTCCACCCACTGCACCGATTCCTGCAGCAGCGTGGCGTGCTGGGCGGCCTGCACCTGTGCGGCCTGCAGCAGGTGCAGCTTGACCAGCCGCTGCGACAGCATGCGCAACTGGCCTGAGCGGTTCACCACCTCGGCAAAGTGGGCCGACTGAATAATGTGCTGCGACAGCTGGCCCATGCGCTGGTTGGAGCTCATGGCGGCCGAGCGCAGGGTGCGGAAGGCGTCGTCGTCCGACAGGTGCTGGGCCCGCATCAGGATGCCCTTGGCCCGGTCCACCGCCTTGCGCTCTTCAAACCGGGTGGCAATCTCTTCATAGGCTTGGCGCTGTTGCTCCGCCTTTTGAAAGCGCGCCTGCGCCAAATGGATGAGCGGGCGCAGCCGGTTGGCGCCATAGCCATTCACCACATAGGCATGCACGCCGCATTCGGTGGCCTGCACGATGTGGCTGGCGTCGCTGTCCGTGGTGAACACCATCAACGCGCACGGCACGGTTTGGCCCACCACCTGCAGCGCCTGGAACCAGGCGGCCGTGGGCACCGGCACATCACAGATCACCACATCTGGTGCGTGCAGCACCACGCCCTGCACCAACTTGCTGCAATCGTCTACCGTGGCCAGCACCACAATGCCCGCCGCCTGCAGGTCGGCAGCCAGCGTGGGCGCAGTCTTTTGGCGGGCGGAGCACAGCAGGGCGGAGGTCATAAAAAGTCAGAGTTAGCTAGGGACAACGGGGCTTGCGGGCGATTCTGGGTCACGCAATTCGCGCACCACACATGCGGCTCGCAGAGGCTGGGGCAGACAGGTTCCGATCATATGGCACAGCTCTTGCATTAGCTGAGCCGGGCGCAACGACGCGTCCAAACGAGATGACAGCCATGCCGGTTCTGCGCACAACGACGTCGCGCAGTCGCAGTCTGTCCAACGCCAGTGCTTGCTGGTGCGCCTTTGCATAAGGCGCGGATCTCCTCTACCCCCTATTTTTGGCATGTGGCACAGCTACATCCGCAAAGTCTTCTCGTTCTTGGAGTGGCTACTATGAAAAAATCGAAACTGGTAATGATTGGCAACGGCATGGCCGGCGTGCGCACCATTGAGGAATTGCTCAAGGTAGCCCCGGACTTGTACGACATCACCGTCTTTGGCGCAGAACCCCACCCCAACTACAACCGCATCTTGCTGAGCCCGGTGCTGGCTGGCGAGCAGACGCTGGACGAGATCGTGCTGAACTCCTTCGAGTGGTACACCGACAACCACATCACGCTGCACGCCGGCAAAAAAGTGGTGGAAGTAGACCGCGTGAAGCGCATCGTCAAGGCGTCTGACGGCACCGAAGCCGAATACGACCGCCTGCTGATCTGCACCGGCTCCAACCCCTTCATCCTGCCCATTCCCGGCAAAGACCTGGAAGGCGTGATCGCCTACCGCGACATTGCCGACACCAACGCCATGATCGACGCGGCCACCAAGTACAAGCACGCGGTGGTCATCGGTGGCGGCCTGTTGGGCCTGGAAGCGGCCAACGGCCTGATGCTGCGTGGCATGACCGTGAGCGTGGTGCACGTGATGCCCACGCTGATGGAGCGCCAGCTGGACACCGTGGCCGGCGGCCTGCTGCGCAAGTCGCTGGAAGAGCGTGGCCTGCGGTTCCTGATGGGTGCGCAAACCCAGGAGCTGGTGGGTGGCGAAGATGGCCGCGTCCAGAGCATCAAGTTCAAGGACGGCACCGAAGTACCGGCCGACCTGGTGGTGATGGCAGTGGGCATTCGCCCCAACACCGAGCTGGCCGCCAGCATGCGCCTGCATGTGGACCGCGGCATTGTGGTGACCGACACCATGCAAACCGTGACCGACGCCCGCATTTACAGCGTGGGCGAATGCGCTGCCCACCGCGGCATTGCCTATGGTCTGGTGGCGCCCCTGTTTGAGCAGGCCAAAGTGGCCGCCAACCACCTCGCCATGTACGGCATTGGTCGCTACACCGGCTCGCTCACGTCCACCAAACTGAAGGTGACAGGCATTGACCTGTTCTCCGCCGGCGACTTCACCGGCGGCGAAGGTACCGAAGAGATCGTGATGAGCGACCCCTTTGGCGGCGTCTACAAAAAGCTGGTCATCAAGAATGACAAGCTGGTGGGTGCCTGCATGTACGGCGACACCGTGGACGGTAGCTGGTACTTCAAGATGCTGCGCGACGGCCGCAGCATTGCCGACATCCGCGACAAGCTGATGTTTGGCGAAAGCGGCTCCAACATTGGCGACGTGGGCCACCAGGGCCAGAACAAGGCCGCGGCCATGGCCGACAGCGACGAAGTCTGCGGCTGCAACGGCGTGAGCAAAGGCACCATCTGCAAGGCCATCAAGGAAAAAGGCCTGTTCACCCTGGACGAGGTGAAGAAGCACACCAAGGCCAGCGCCTCCTGCGGTTCGTGCACCGGCCTGGTCGAACAGATCATCATGTTCACGGCCGGCGGCGACTACTCCGCAACGCCCAAGAAGAAGGCCATGTGCAGTTGCACCGAGCACAGCCATCAGGAAGTGCGCGACGCCATCTTCAAGGAAAAATTCCTCACCATCGCCCAAGTGCAACAGGGCATGGGTTGGAAGACCCCCAACGGCTGCTCCAGCTGCCGCCCTGCACTGAACTACTACCTGATCTCCAGCTGGCCCAAGCAAGCCAAGGACGATCCGCAAAGCCGCTTCATCAACGAGCGCAGCCACGCCAACATCCAGAAGGACGGCACCTACTCCGTCATCCCGCGGATGTGGGGCGGCGAGACCACAGCCAACGAGCTGCGCAAGATTGCCGACGCAGTGGACAAGTACAAGATCCCCACCGTCAAGGTGACGGGCGGCCAGCGTATCGACTTGCTGGGCGTGAAGAAGGAAGACCTGGTGAGCGTGTGGAAAGACATCGGCATGCCCAGCGGCCACGCCTACGCCAAGGCCCTGCGCACGGTAAAGACCTGCGTGGGCAGTGAGTGGTGCCGCATGGGCACGCAGGACAGCACCCAGATGGGCAAGGACCTGGAGCGCGCCCACTGGCGCATGTATGCACCGCACAAGGTCAAGTACGCCGTCTCCGGCTGCCCGCGCAATTGTGCTGAGGCCGGCATCAAGGACGTAGGCATCATTGGTGTGGACAGTGGCTGGGAGATGTACATCGCCGGCAACGGCGGCATCAAGACCGAGGTGGCGCATTTCTTCGTCAAGCTCAAAACGACCGAAGAAGTGCTGGAGTACACCGGTGCCTTCATGCAGCTCTACCGCAAGGAAGGCTGGTACCTGGAGCGCACGGTGCACTATGTGAGCCGCGTGGGCCTGGACTATGTGAAGAAGCGGATTCTGGAAGACGCCGAAGGCCGCAAGGCCCTGAACGAAGAACTGCTATTCGCACTGGATGGTGAGCCCGATCCCTGGTTTGACTTCCAGGACGCACAAGTCGACACCCGCCAGTTCGAAGCCGTCAAAGCCTGAGGGCCACTGCCATGCAACGCAGAACCCTGATTGCTGTGGCCGCCGCTGGCGGGCTGGGTCTGGCACTGCCAGCCCAGGCCCAGGTGGTGGACCTGAGCGACGCCATCAACAAGGCCGGGCGCCAGCGCATGCTGAGCCAGCGCATGGGCAAGGCTTGGCTGGCCCTGCTGCAAAACGTGGAAAAAACCAGCGCACAAACCGTGCTGGACAAGTCCATGGCGCTGTTTGACCGCCAGCTCGCCGAGCTCAAGGGCTTTGCCCCCACACCCGAGGTGCAGGCCACCTACGGCAAGCTCGACGCAGCCTGGTCCGAGTACAAGACCGCGCTGGTGGGCAAAAGCCCCACCCGCGAAAACGCCGGCAGCCTGCTACAGCTGGACGCCAAGGTGCTGGCCCTGGCCCACCAGGGCACGGTGCAGTACGAGGCGGCACTGGCCAAGCCCGTGGGCAAGCTGGTGAACATTGCAGGGCGCCAGCGCATGCTGAGCCAGCGCATGGCCAAGTTCTACCTGGCCGCCACACTGCCGGTGGACGCCAGCGTGGCCACGGCCGAGATCGGCAAGGCACGCAACGAGTTCATCGCCGCCATGGAGCTGCTGCGCAACGCGCCCGAAGCCACCATGCGCATCAAGGACGAGCTCATGCTGGCCGATGCGCAGTGGGTGTTCTTCGACATGGCCCTCAAGCAGCTGCAAGAAGGTGCACAACGCCCCCGGCCCATGGCCGAGGTGTTCATCAGCAGCGAAAACCTGCTGGCGGTGATGGACCGGGTGACCGGCATGTACTCCAGCCTCAAAGCGTAAATTTATACAAAATAAGCCTCTAGCCCCCGCTAACATTGCGCGGGCAGCTACCAAAACAATAGCATTAGGAAGAACAAAATGACCGAATGGACCCTGATCTGCAAGCTGAAAGACATCCCCGTACTGGGCTCACGCCGTGTGGAACGCGCCAGCGGGTTGGACGTGGCGGTGTTCCGCAACACGCAGGACGAAGTGTTTGCGCTGTTGGACCGCTGCCCGCACAAGGGCGGCCCGCTGAGCCAGGGCATTGTGTTTGGCACCAGCGTGGCATGCCCCTTGCACAACTGGACCATTGGCCTGTGCGATGGGCAGGCCAGTGCCCCTGATGAAGGCTGCACGCCCAAGTTCGAAGTCAAGCTCGACGCCGGCCAGGTCTTCCTCAAGTCTGCTGAACTGCAAGGCCACGCCACCGACCTGGTGCGCCCGATTGCCGGACCCGCCCGCCGCAACGCCACCGCCTGACCGTAAAAAAGAAGGACACGTAAGCATGACCGAAACGCGCTCCACCTGCCCGTACTGTGGTGTCGGCTGCGGCGTCATCATCGAGTCGCAGGGCGCGCAAATCACAGGCGTGCGGGGCGACCCCGACCACCCGGCCAACTTCGGTCGCCTGTGCTCCAAGGGCTCCACGCTGCACCTGACGGCCAGCGAACCCGTCACCCTGCAAACCCGCCTGCTGCAGCCGCTGCAGCGCCTGCAGCGCGGTGCCACGCCCCAGGCCGTGTCGTGGGACAGCGCGCTCTCGCTGGCCACCGACCAGTTCGCCCGCGTGGTGCGCGACCATGGGTCCGATGCCGTGGGCTTTTATGTGAGCGGCCAGCTGCTGACGGAGGACTACTACGTCTTCAACAAGCTGGCCAAGGGCCTGATTGGCACCAACAACATCGACACCAACTCGCGCCTGTGCATGAGCAGTGCCGTGGCCGGCTACAAGAAGACGCTGGGCGCCGACGCCCCGCCCGCCTGCTACGACGACGTGAACCACGCGCAGACGATCTTCATCGTCGGCTCCAACACCGCATTCGCCCACCCCATCCTGTTTCGCCGCATCGAAGACGCCAAGCGCAAGAACCCCGCGCTGAAGATCGTGGTGGCCGATGTGCGCCGCACCGACACGGTAGAGCTGGCCGACCTGTTCCTGCAGATCCAGCCCGGCACCGATGTGATGCTGTTCAACGGCATGCTGCACCTGATGCTGTGGGAAGGCTGGACCAACCCGGCCTTCATTGCCGCGCACACCACGGGCTTTGAAGACCTCAAGGCCACGGTGCGCGACTACACGCCCGACGCTGTGGCCCAGACCTGCGGCATCACCCAGGCCGACCTGCTGGAAGCCGCGCGCCTGTTTGCCCAGAGCCCGGCCACGCTGAGCCTGTACTGCCAAGGCCTGAACCAGTCCAGCAGCGGCACCGCCAAAAACACCGCCCTCATCAACCTGCACCTGGCCACCGGCCAGATCGGCAAGCCCGGCGCCGCCCCGTTCTCACTGACCGGCCAGCCCAACGCCATGGGCGGACGCGAAGTGGGCGGCCTGGCCAACCTGCTTTCCGCCCACCGCGACTTGGCCAACCCCGCGCACCGCGCCGAAGTGGCTGCGCTGTGGGGCGTGCCATCCGTGCCCGACAAGCCCGGCAAGACCGCGGTAGAGATGTTCCAGGCCGCGGCCGATGGTGAGATCAAGGCCCTGTGGATTGCCTGCACCAACCCCGCGCAAAGCATGCCCGACCAGGCCACCGTGCGCCGCGCGCTGGAGCGTGCCGAGTTTGTGGTGGTGCAAGAGGCCTTTGCCACCACGGCCACCGCCCGCTACGCCGACCTGCTGCTGCCCGCCACCACCTGGGGCGAAAAAGAAGGCACGGTCACCAACAGCGAACGCCGCATCAGCCGTGTGCGCGCCGCCGTCGTGCCGCCGGGCGCACCCGACACCGCCCCGCGCCACGACTGGGCCATTGCCACCGACTTCGCGCAGCGCCTGGAACGCGCGCTGGGCCGCGCCCCTGCCAGCGGCACGCTGTTCCCCTACCCCACGGCCGAATCGGTGTGGAACGAGCACCGCGAATCCACCCGCGGTCGCGACCTGGACATCACCGGCATGGACTACACCCAGCTGGACGCCAAGCCCCTGCAGTGGCCCATGCCCGAAGGCGCCAGCACCGGCAAGGTGCGCCTGTACGAAGACGGCGTATTCCCCACGCCCGACGGCCGCGCCCGCTTTGTGAATGCGGAGTACCGCGGCGTGGCCGAGCCGCGCGAGGCCCGCTACCCCTTCTCATTGACCACGGGCCGCCTGCGCGACCAGTGGCACGGCATGAGCCGCACCGGCACACTGGGCCGCCTGTTTGGCCATGTGCGCGAGCCGGTGCTGCAAATGCACCCGCAAGACATGGCGCGCCGCCTGATTGCAGAAAACGACCTGGTGCACGTCACCTCGCGCCGCGGCTCCATCCTGGTGCCGGTGCAAGCCAGTGCGGAGGTGGGCATGAGCCAGGTGTTCATGGCCATGCACTGGGGCGAAGAATATTTGAGCGGCGTGAGCGCCACGGGCTCGCGCCTGGCCGGCGTGAACGCGCTGACCACCTCGGCCTATTGCCCGGACTCCAAGCAGCCCGAGTTCAAGCACGCCGCCGTGAAGGTGCTCAAGGCCGACATGCCCTGGACCCTGCTGGCCATTGCCTGGCTGCCCGCCAACGAAGTGCTGGCGGCGCGCAGCGCGTTGCAAGCGCTGATGGGCCGCTTTGCCTTCGCCAGCTGCGTGCCGTTTGGCAGCGCCGGAGATTCCAAGGGCCATGAGCGCAGCGGTGTGCTGTTCCGCGCGGCCCACACAGAGGCCGCGTCGGACGAGGTGTTGCAAGAGATCGAAGCGCTGCTGCAACTGAATGGCGCTGATGTGGTGCGCTACGCCGACAAGAAGCGCGGCCAGCGCCGCGCCGTGCGCCTGCAGCGCGCCACGGTCAACGCCACGCTGGAAGGCTTCATGCTGGCCGGCGACACGCGCGCCCAAAGCTGGATGACCACGCTGCTGCAAGACGAGCAGCCCGCACAAAACTACGGCCGTGCCCTGCTGGCGCCCGGTGCCACGCCGCCTCTGCCCGTGCAGTCGCGCGGCAAGGTGGTGTGCACCTGCTTCAACGTGACCGACAGCGCCATCGACGCCACACTGGCCAACTGCACCGGTTTTGCCGCCGACCGCCTGGCCACGCTGCAAGGCGCGCTGAAGTGCGGTACCAACTGCGGCTCCTGCGTGCCCCAGCTGCAGCGCATGGTGCGCGCCAGCATGGAGCCGACCACTGCCTGAGTCACGGACAATCGCCCCATGGCTATTGGCAACTACATCAAAGAAATCGGGCGCGGCAAAGACGGCGCCCGCCCCCTCACCCGTGCACAGGCAGACGACCTCTTCGGTCAGGTGCTGGACGGCACCGTCACCGACCTGGAGATAGGCGCGTTCTGTCTGGCCATGCGCATCAAGGGCGAGACCGCCGACGAGATGGCGGGTTTTCTGGACGCCACGCGCCGCCGCATGGCGCTGCTGCCGGCCAGTGCCCAGCCCGTGGTCGTCATCCCCAGCTACAACGGTGCGCGCAAGCTGCCGCTGCTCACGCCGCTGCTGGCGCTGCTGCTGGCACGTGAAGGTCTGCCCGTGCTGATCCACGGCGCCGCCACCGAAGACCGCCGGGTTTTTATATCGGAAGTGCTCGCAGCCCTCGACATACCTGCGCAAGCAGCTATCAATTCCGTAGCACCCGGTACGGTGGCGTTTGTGCCCACCGCATTGCTGTGCCCCGGCCTGCAGCGCCTGCTGGATGTGCGCCGCGTGGTGAACCTGCGCAACCCGGCACACAGCCTGGTCAAGCTCATGAACCCGGTGGATGGCCCGGCACTGCTGGTCAGCAGCTACACCCACCCCGAATACGCCATTTCCATGGCGGAGACACTGGCCCTGGTGCAGTCGAACGCGCTGCTGATCCGCGGCACCGAGGGCGAGGCCGTGGCCGACCCGCGCCGCACGCCCAAGATGCAAGCGTTCATGCACGGCCAGTCCACCGATTTGCATGCCTACCAAGCCGGCTCGCTCACCGAACTGCCCGAGTTGCCCACGGGCACCGACGCCGCCAGCACCGCGGCCTACATTCGTGCCGTGCTGGCGGGCAGCCAGCCCGTGCCCGCGCCGATTGCGCACCAAGTGGCCCACATTTTGCAAATGCACCGCAGCCTATGACACACGACCTTTCCAGCACCCCTTCCAGCGGCCACGTCACCCTCGTCGGTGCCGGCCCCGGCGACCCCGAGTTGCTCACACTCAAAGCCCTCAAGGCCATCCAGCAAGCCACCGTGCTGCTGGTGGACGACCTGGTGAACGAGGCCATCGTGGCCCACGCCCAACCCGGTGCACGCATCATCCATGTGGGCAAGCGCGGCGGCTGCAAATCCACTCCGCAGTCCTTCATCGAACGCCTGATGATCACGGCCGCACTGGAAGGCGAAAACGTGGTGCGCCTCAAGGGCGGTGACCCCTTTATCTTCGGCCGTGGTGGCGAAGAGGTGGAGCATCTGCAGGACGCCGGCGTGCGTGTGTCGGTCATCAACGGCATCACTGCCGGCCTGGCCGCGGTCACCTCGCTCAACGTGCCGCTCACGCACCGCGAACACGCGCATGGCGTGGTGTTTGTCACCGGCCACGCCAAGCCCGGCGACAGCGGCACCGACTGGCCCGCACTGGCCGCCGCGGCAGACCAGGCCAAGCTCACGCTGGTGATCTACATGGGCGTGAGCGGCGCGGCCGACATCCAGCACGGCCTGTTGCAGGGCCTGCCGTCTGACACCCCCGTGGCCATCATCCAGAACGCCAGCCTGCCCACCCAGCGCCATGCGGTGTGCGCGCTGCACGCGCTGCAAGCCACCATCGTGCGCGAAGAATTGGCCAGCCCCAGCGTGATTGTGGTGGGCAATGTGGTGCTGGGCATCCAGGCTGCAGCGGGTTCCGAGACCTCCCAGGAGTTGACTAAACTGCAGGCCTATTCATAACAAGGGGAGGCACTGCATGCTGGAGAAGCTGAACGAACTCACGGAGAGCCACGGCTCTCTGCAACGTGGCCACGGAATGGTGTCTGGCGTCATCGCGCTGTCACTGGCGATTCTGTGTTTTCTGGGCGTGCTGGCCTTCCACTTCCCCGAGTACCTCACCACGCCCATGCTGCGCAAAAGCTACGACGTGGACATGATCCGCAGAGTCATGTTTGCCGCCATGGTGGCTGCCGGTGGCATGTCGCTGGTGAACGTGCTGTTCAACCGCGCACGCTGGCTCTCCGGCTTTGCATTTTTGCTGGTCGCACTCACCGCGGTGTTGGGTGGCAGCAAGGTGCCGGTGAATGACTTTGCCGACAACACGCCCTACATCGGGCTGGACTGGTTCATTCTCGATTTGCTGGGCTCGTCACTGATCTTCATCTTTGTGGAAAAGCTGTTTGCGCTGCGCAAACACCAACCTGTGTTCCGCCCCGAATGGCAAACCGACTTTCACCACTTCATCGTGAACCACATGGTGGTGGGCTTCATCATGCTGGCCACCAACCTGCTGGTGCACAAGCTGTTTGGCTGGGCCGCCAAAGACGGCATCCAGGCCTGGGTGCACGATCTGCCTTTTGTCGTAGCCGTGTTGCTCATCATTCTGGTGGCCGATCTGGTTCAGTACTGGACGCACCGCGCCTACCATGAGGTCCCTTTGCTATGGCGCCTGCACGCAGTGCACCACAGCACCAAGCACATGGACTGGCTGGCCGGCTCGCGCCAACACATCGTCGAGCTGCTGATCACACGCACGATGGTGCTGGCGCCCATTTTCGTGCTCGGCTTTTCCAAGGAAGTGATTGACACCTACATCGTCATCGTCGGCTTCCAGGCCGTGTTCAACCATGCGAATGTGAGCGTGCGACTGGGGCCTCTGCGCTACGTGATCGTCACGCCCAACTTCCACCACTGGCACCACTCGCAGGATGACGAGGCCATCGACAAGAACTACGCCGCGCACTACGCCTTCATCGACTACCTCTTCGGCACCGCCGTGAAATCGGACCGCAAGTGGCCGGACCAATACGGCGTGGTGGGTGACTACGTGCCCAATGGCTTCCTCAAGCAGCTCAAATTTCCATTCGTGTGGAAGGGCTAGGAAATACTAGGGTAACTACTTAGTTCGGGCATCGTTTTTGCTTAAGGAACTCCACGCAAAAGGAGTTCCCCATGATGACCACCAGCCTTGCCCTTTCCTCTGCGTCCACTACGCTTCCTGTCAGCGCCACCCTACCCCGGGCACCCGCTACGGGCCAGATTTCCGACCTGAACCTTGCGGCGCGCCAGCGCATGCTGTCGCAGCGCATGGTCATGCAAACCTTGCTGGCTGCGAATGGCGATGCCCGCCAGCTCACGGCCGCGCACGGCACCTTCCAGCTGTTTTGCGACAGCCATGCACGGCTGCTGGGCACCATCCAAAACTACGATGCCCCCAGTGCACAGCGCTTGCGCACGGTGTACGAAGGCGCCCAAGGCGTGAACGCGACCATCCAGACCTTTATGGACCTAATGCGCACCGCGCTGGAGCACATTGCCAACCAGTCGCGCCGGACCACAGCGGTGCTGGAGAGCATTGTGGATTCCACCGACGGCGTGCTCGAAGCGCTGAATGCTGCCACCACCGCGTTTGACACAGTGACCAAGGCCAAGGCCGATCTGTTGTTCAAGGAGCTCACGGGCATCGTCTCCGACATCCACACCATCGCCCGCGAAGCCAAGGTGGTGAGCTTCAATGCCCAGGTGATGGCCGCACGCGCCGGTCAGCAGGGGCGCGAGTTTGCGGTGGTGGCCAACGTGCTGTCGGGCATCAGCACGGAGATTGACGGGCTGTCGCGCAAGGCCATTGATTTGGCGGATCGGAATCGGCGGCAGGCCTGATTGGTCGCCGGCTGGGTCGCAGCGCGCCAGCCTCTCCCCTACACTGCACCCATGCATAGTTTTGACGTGGTGATCGTGGGTGCCGGGGCTGCCGGCTTGTTTTGCGCCGGGGTGGCGGGCCAGTTGGGCATGAAGGTGCTGGTGGTCGACCACAGCGAGAAGGTGGCCGAAAAAATCCGCATCTCGGGCGGTGGGCGTAGCAATTTCACCAATGTGGACGTCACCGCGGCCAACTTCCTCAGCGAGAACCCGCGCTTCGCCAAATCGGCCCTGTCGCGCTACACGCCGGCCGATTTCATTGGCCTGGTGAAGAAGCACAACATCGCCTTCCACGAAAAACACAAGGGCCAGCTGTTTTGCGACCGCTCGGCCGAAGACCTGATCGCCATGCTGCTGGCCGAATGCGCTGCGGGCAGCGTGGAGCGCTGGCAGCCCTGCAACGTCAAGGCCATACGGTTTTTGGCCTCTAGCCCCCATGGACATTGCGCTAGCAGCTATGAAATTGAGAGCGACCGCGGCGCCATCCACTGCGGCGCGGTGGTCATCGCCACGGGTGGCTTGTCGATTCCCAAGATTGGCGCCACGGATTTTGGCTACCGCGTGGCCAAGCAATTCGATCTGCCCCTCGTCACACCACGCCCTGCCCTGGTGCCACTAACCTTTGACGAAGCCGCCTGGGCCCCGTTTGCCCAACTCTCAGGCCTGTCACTGCCCGTGGACATTGCCACCGGGGCCAAAAAGTCCAGCATGGCGTTTCGCGAAGACCTGCTGTTCACCCACCGCGGGCTCAGCGGCCCCGGCGTGTTGCAAATCTCGAGCTATTGGGCCGAGGGCACACCGATCCGCCTGAACCTGGCGCCGGGCACGGACCTATCGAAACATCTGACCGAGGCCAAAGCCACCTCGCGCAAGCGCATTGCCAACGAGTTGGCGGGCCTGGTGCCCAGCCGCCTGGCCGACACCTGGGTGGAGCAAGGCAAAACCTGGGGCCACGACTGGCAACGCCCGGTCAACGAGGCCAGTGACAAGGCCCTGAACGCCCTGGCCGAGCAGTTGAGCCGCTGGGAACTCACGCCCACCGGCACCGAGGGCTACCGCAAGGCCGAGGTGACCGCGGGCGGCGTGGACACCAAAGTGCTGTCCAGCCAGACCCTGGAAAGCCGCCAACCGGGCCTGTTTTTCATTGGAGAAGTGGTTGATGTGACGGGCTGGCTGGGCGGTTACAACTTCCAATGGGCCTGGGCCAGCGGCTACGCCTGCGCCCATGGCTTGGCAGCGCGCATTAACGCGTTATAATCACGGGCTATTCTGGCAGTCTCCTCATCGGCCAATACTAGTTATAGATGAGGAAATACCGCTGAACGTGGCATGTGGGTCTCGATCTCCCCCCATGACTGGCGACAGCACATTTTGGAATTCATTACGTAATGACAACGATCCGTGTAAAAGAAAACGAGCCCTTTGACGTCGCCCTGCGTCGCTTCAAGCGCACTATTGAAAAATTGGGTTTGCTGACCGACTTGCGCGCCCGCGAGTTCTATGAGAAGCCCACTGCAGAGCGCAAGCGCAAGAAGGCAGCTGCCGTCAAGCGCAACTACAAGCGCATTCGCAGCATGCAGCTCCCCAAGAAACTGTTCTAAGTTTCTGGCCCACGAAGCTGTACGCAGCTTCTGGCCACAAAAAGCTCGCCTGGGGACGCTCCGGCGGGCTTTTTTCATTCTGTAGCCTCACTTTTATTCCACCTTCAGGAAGCACCGCTATGTCACTCAAAGACCAGATCACCGAAGACATGAAGACCGCCATGCGCGCCAAGGACAGCGAGCGGCTGGGCACCATCCGCCTGCTGCTGGCTGCCTGCAAGCAAAAAGAAGTGGACGAGCGTGTGGTGCTGGATGACGCCATGGTGGTGGCCATCGTGGACAAGCTGATCAAGCAGCGCAAGGACTCCATCGCCGCCTTTGTGACCGCTGCCCGCCAAGACCTGGCCGACAAGGAAGAATCCGAAATGAAGGTGCTGCAGGCCTACCTGCCCCAGCGCATGTCGGCTGACGAAGTGCTGGCAGAAGTGAAGGCCATCGTGGCGGAACTGGGCGCTGCGGGCCCCGGTGACATGGGCAAGGTCATGGGCCTGGTGAAAACCCGCCTGGCCGGCAAAGCCGAAATGGGCACCGTGTCTGCAGCCGTCAAAACCGCACTGGCGGGCTAACCTCCTGCGCTAGGGCTGCACCTTGACTGCTGTGGTCACGGCGCTGGCCAGCGCTTGGTTGGGGCTCAGGTTGTCCAGAAACTCCAGCTTGAGCGTGTAGTCCCCCGCGGGTGGGGCCAACCAGGTTTCGGTTTGTCCATCCACAAACTCCATTTCGGCCGCGGTACCGGTTTTGCTGGTCACCGTGAGCTTGAAATGGCCCGTATCTTTCTCCTGCTGGCTGGCGTGCGCCACATTCAGGCCAGACGCATGGAACTGCACGCGGAACGGCACTTTCACCTCCGCGCTGGCCACATGGACCTCCAGGCCCTTCTTCACCAGACTCTTGGGGTCAGTGGCATTCTTCTGGGTGACGGTGATTTTCAAGGGCTTGCTGTAGACAAAGTGCGGCAGGTGCTTGTCATCGGCCAGCAGCATGCGCAGCGTGTAGTTGCCCGGCGCCAGGGTGAGCACGGTCTCCATCTGGCCCTTGCCAAAGTGGATGTACTGGTCGTTAAAGGGCAAAGCGGCCTTGAAGTCCAGTGGCAGGTCACGGTTCACCAGCAGGTGGTGGTGGCCGCTTTTGCCGCCCAGCGGCTTGGCAATCGGCGCCAGACCCCAACCGCCCGACAGGCCGAACTTGAGCACAAACGGGGTCTCGATGCGGTCGCCCGACTTCAGGTTGGTGAAGTAGGCTTCGGCCTCGCCACGCGGCAAGGCGGCCTGCCAGGGGTGCGACACACGTGCAGGCGGAGCCGCTGTCTGGGCCGACACCACAGCGCTGACCACTAGCGCCCCCATGCCCACCATCCACGCAAGAGCACGCATAAGCAACCTCCCTGGTTTAACTACCAGCCACTTTCATTTTATTGATCAGCACTGAACCTACAGTCTTTGCACCGTAATTGTAGGTATCTGCGCCCACCGCCTCAATGCCTTTGAGCATGGCTTTCATGTTGCCGGCAATGGTGATTTCGTGCACCGGGTAGGCAATACGGCCCTTCTCGACCCAGAAGCCACTGGCGCCGCGCGAGTAATCGCCGGTCACGTAGTTCACCCCCTGCCCCATGAGCTCGGTCACCAACAGGCCGGTGCCCAGCTTTTGCAGCATGGCGTCCAGGTCGTCCCCAGCCTTGGTCAGGCGCGAGGTGAAGGTCAGGTTGTGCGAGCCGCCGGAGTTGCCCGTGGTGCGCATGCCCAGCTTGCGGGCCGAATAGCTACTCAGGAAATAACCCTGCACGCGCCCGGCATCCACCACCTTGCGGGCCTGCACGCGCACGCCTTCGTCGTCAAACGGCGAGCTGCCCTTGCCGCGCAGCACGAACGGATCTTCCTGAATATCAATGTGCTTGGGCAACACTTGCTTGCCCAGTGAATCGAGCAAAAAGCTGCTCTTGCGGTACAGCGCACCACCACTCACAGCCTGCACAAAGGCGCCCACCAGCCCGGCGGCCAACGGCGACTCGAACAGCACTGGGCATTCCACCGTGGCAATCTTGCGGGCCTTCAGGCGGCTCAGTGCACGTTCGGCGGCGTAACGGCCCACCGCCTGGGGCGACGCAAGCTCATCGGCCGAGCGCATGGAGCTATACCAGGCGTCGCGCTGCATGTCGTTGCCTTTGCCCGCAATCGGTGACACCGACAGCGAGTGGCGCGAAGAGGCATAGCCACCGCGGAAACCGCGCGTGTGGGCGCTGAAAAAGTGCGATTGCTGGGCCGACACGGCCGCGCCTTCGCTGTTGGTGATGCGCTTGCTCACGCCCAGCGCGGCGGCTTCGCATTCCAGCGCCAATTGGGCGGCCTCTTCGCTGGTCACGGCCCAAGGGAAGAACAGGTCCAAGTTGCGGCTGCGGTCGGCCACGGGCACGATGTCATCGGCATCCGGCAGGCTGGCAAACGGGTCTTCGGCCGTGAAGCGAGCGATGTCGTAGGCCGCGCGCACGGTTTGTTCGATGGCCGCATCCGAAAAATCGGAAGTGCTGGCATTGCCGCGGCGGTTGCCCACGTAGACAGTCACGCCCAGCGATTTGTCGCGGTTGCGTTCCACGTTTTCCAACTCGCCGTTGCGCACAGACACGCTCAAACCACAGCCCTCCGACACTTCGGCACCGGCGTCCGTTGCCCCCAATTTCTTGGCTTGCGCCAGGGCGGTGTCCACGCGCGACTCGAAAAAATCGCGGGTGTAGGCGAAGCCGCTGTCAGCCGGTTTGGCCTTGGGAGTGTGAGATGGGGAGGTGCGCCCAGAGGCGGAGGTGGGTTTCTTCATGGCGACGGCTATGATACTTGGCTATGTCACGCAAACTAAAAAAGGGCTATTACGTCAAGGGTCAGTTCGTCGCCGAAGGCAGCGCACTGGACTTGGAGTACAAGCGCGAACTCAAGGGCACGGATGAGCCCACCCGCACCGACCTCAAAAAGGAAAGCACCGAGCTGCAGAAGCTGGGTGAAGACCTGTTGACGCTGCGCACCGAACTCATCACCAAGTTGGACCTGCCCGACAAACTGGTGGATGGCGTGGCCGAAGCCAAGCGCATCACCAACTTCGAAGGCAAACGCCGCCAGATGCAGTTCATCGGCAAGCTGATGCGCAAGCTGGAGCCGTCCAAATGGGACGAAATCCGCGCCGCACTGGAAGAACAGCACATGCCCTCGGCCAAAGAGACCCTGGTGCTGCACCAGGCCGAACAATGGCGCGACCGCCTGATTGCCGATGACGACGCGCTGGGCCAGTGGCTGACCCTGAGCCCCGCCACCGACAGCCAGAACCTGCGCGCCCTGGTGCGCCAGGCCCGCAAGGACGCCAAGCCCGAGAAACCCGGCGAAGCCCTGCGCCACGGCCGCTCCTACCGGGATATTTTTCAGCTGGTGCGCGAAGCCCTGCTGGCCCACCAGGAAGGGCCCGGCTCTGACGACGCCGACGATGGGGCCGACTACGACGGAGACGAGGCGTGAGCGTGTCGGAGTTTGAGCAGGTCCGAATCGGCATTGTTTCCATCAGCGACCGCGCTTCCAGTGGCGTCTACGAAGACAAAGGCCTGCCCGCCCTGCAAGACTGGCTAAGCCGTGCGCTGCACAATCCCATCCAGTTCGAAGCGCGGCTGATTGCCGACGAGCAAAAAACCATTGAAGACACGCTGATTGCGCTGGTGGATGCGAAATGTGCGCTGGTGCTGACCACCGGTGGCACCGGCCCTGCCCTGCGCGATGTAACACCCGAGGCCACACTGGCCGTGGCCGACAAGGAAATGCCGGGGTTTGGTGAGCAGATGCGCGCCATCAGCCTGCACTTTGTGCCTACCGCCATCCTCTCGCGCCAGGTGGCGGTGATCCGCAAGCAAACCCTGATCATCAACCTGCCAGGCCAGCCTAAGGCCATTGCGGAAACGCTGGAAGGTCTCAAGGATGCTGACGGCCAGCACATCGTGCCCGGCATCTTTGCCGCCGTGCCCTATTGCGTGGACCTGATTGGCGGGCCCTACCTGGAAACCGTGGACACAGTGTGCAAGGGCTTCCGGCCCAAGAGCGCCGTGCGCCCCGTGCGCAGCTGAGTCAGACGTAGGGCGTGCCGGCCAAGGCGGCCTGCAGGCCCTTGGTGCTTTTGTCCACCACCGCCAGGAACGCCGCCTGCGCCTGCTGGGTATCGCCACTCTGCCGGAACGTGCGGTGTGCCTGGATAAAAGCTACGGTCCAGCCCGCCAACAGCAGATCCGCCGCCAACTCGGCATCCACATCGTCCACCGTGCGCCCTGCGCAGTCAGACAACTCCACCGCTACCAACTGTGCGAACTCGTCACGGATCTGCCGGGCACGGGCTTTGAGGCTTTCGCTGCCCTCGATGGTGTTGATAAAGCCCTGGCTCCTGGCTGAAAACTCTACGGCCGGGCTCTGTTCGGCCACCAGCCGGTGCGCGAGCAGGCGCAAAGACTCGACCGGTGCGATGCCTGGGTCACGTTGACGCAGGGCCTTGCGCAACAGATCCCGGCCTTCCTCGTCGCGGTCGAAGAACATGTCCTCCTTGCGCGGGAAGTGGTTGAACACCGTCATGCGCCCCACATCCGCGGCTTCAGCGATCTCGTCCACCGTCACCTTGTCAAAACCGCGCTCCATGAACAGGCGCGTGGCGACGTTGGAGATTTCCAGGCGCGTGG
Organism: Rhodoferax sp. ZS1R25; assembly: GCF_056521335.1. Lineage (NCBI taxonomy): Bacteria > Pseudomonadati > Pseudomonadota > Betaproteobacteria > Burkholderiales > Comamonadaceae > Rhodoferax > Rhodoferax sp. ZS1R25. Next base: position 1,782,290 of record NZ_JBWMAZ010000001.1, on the reverse strand, counting down.
CCAGGCGCTTGCGGGATCGGCGGTCGGGTGGGATTGACATGCAGTTATTGTATCGAGTACATTATTTGTACTGAGTACAAATTAAAACTAAGTATATTAATAAACCTCTGCTCATTGTCTTTGCCACCATTGTTTTGGACACCGTGGGCCTCGGCCTGATTTTTCCCATCCTGCCTGCGCTGCTGCAGGAGGTCACGCACGCGGACAACCTGGCGCCCACCGTCGGCATCATGATGGCGCTGTATGCGGTCATGCAGTTTGTCTTCGCACCGGTGCTGGGAGCGCTGAGCGACCGGGTGGGCCGGCGCCCCGTGCTGCTGATCTCCATCGCGGGTGCGGCCATCAACTACCTATTTCTGGCTTTTGCGCCCAACCTCTGGATGCTGCTCTTGGGCCGCGCCATTGCCGGACTGACCAGCGCCAATGCCTCGGTGGCGACCGCCTACATCACCGACATCTCCCCCGAGGACCAGCGCGCGCACCGCTTTGGCCTGTTGAACGCCATGTTCGGAATGGGCTTCATCATCGGCCCCGTGCTGGGCGGTGCGCTGGGTGACCATGGGGTGCGGCTGCCCTTCATGGCGGCCGCTGCACTCAACGCCGGCAACCTTCTGCTGGCGTTCTTCATGCTGCCAGAGTCGCGCGTACCCAGCCGGGAGAAGCTGAACCTCACCCTACTGAACCCCTTGCGACCGCTGCGCCGGGTGTTCTCGCAAAAACATCTGCTGCCCATCGCCTCCATCTTCTTCAGCTTCAGCGCCGCCGGCGAGGTCTATGGCACCTGCTGGGCGCTCTGGGGCAGTGACACCTTCCAGTGGAACGGACTGTGGATCGGCCTGTCGCTAGGTGCCTTTGGCATCTGCCAGACGCTGGCCCAGGCATTCCTTCCCGGCCCTGCCGTGCGGCTGCTGGGCGAGCGTTCTACGATTCTGATGGGCATTGCCGCCGCAAGCATCGCCCTGGTGGCCATGGCCTTCGCCACGCAGAGCTGGATGATCTACGCCATCCTGCCGCTCACCGCGCTGGGGGGGATTGGCGCACCGGCGCTGCAGTCTTTGGCCACCCGGCAGGTGGGCGAGAGCCAGCAGGGCGAATTCCAGGGTGTGCTCGCATCGGCCGTTAGCCTGGCCTCCATTGCCTGCCCGCTGGCGTTCTCCAGCGTCTATTTCGCGGTGCAGACGCACTGGCCCGGCGCCGTCTGGTTATCGGCCCTGGTTTTTTACGCCATCGTGCTGCCGTTTGTGCTCGGCTTGCGCTTCGACAAGCCTGCCGCTACTTGCCAATCAGCTGGTTGAGCTTCTCGGCCTCAAAACACTCTTTGCGTGAGGCATCGCTGGGCACGCAGTCGCCCACGGCGCCGCGGGCCGACAGTTGTTCGATGGCCTTCCACAGCAGTGCAATCTGGTGGTCCTGGCTGGAGGCACTGTCCACCAGCCCGCGTAGGGCCTGGCTCACGGGGTCGTCTTCCTGGGTGATGCCGTAGGCGGTGAACTTGCGGTCGGCCGTGGTCACATCGGCACTCACCCCGGCCTTGCTGGGCAGAATGCGGGCCGGAATGCCCACCGCCGTGGCGCCTGCGGGTACGGGTTTGACGACCACGGCATTACTGCCGATCTTGGCGCCATCGCCCACCTCAAAGCCGCCCAACACCTTGGCGCCGGCGCTCACCACCACATCCTTGCCCAGCGTAGGGTGGCGTTTAGAGCCTTTGTACAGGCTGGTGCCGCCCAGGGTCACACCTTGGTAAATCGTGCAGCCGTCGCCAATCTCAGCAGTCTCGCCCACCACGGTGCCCATGGCGTGGTCAAAAAAGACGCGTGCGCCCAACTTGGCGCCAGGGTGGATCTCGATGCCGGTGAAAAACCGCGACAGGTGCGACACAAAGCGCCCCAACCATTTGAAACCATGGTTCCACAGCCAGTGGGCCACGCGGTGTAACACCACCGCATGCAGGCCCGGATAACAGGTGATGACCTCCCAGGTGCTGCGGGCAGCCGGGTCGCGGTCAAGAATGCACTGGATATCGGAGCGGATGCGTGAAAACATGCGAAAGAGTCTACCCGTTCAAGCTCGATTTGCCGTCTATCGCCACCAATCCCCCACCCACAGCCGGTGCTTGCGCACCGCGCTGCAGAATGGCCTTGGCAATGCCGCGCAGGATGTGGATTTCCTCCTGGGTGACCTGGGCGCGGTTGAACAGCGCATTCAGGCGTGGCATAAGCTTCTTGGGCGCGGCGGGGTCTAGAAAACCTAGCGCTACCAGCGATTGCTCCAGGTGCGCGAGCATGCCGCTGACCTGCGCCGCGTCGGCCAGCTGTGGCCCCCACGCTCCACCGCTACGCGGGTCGCTGCCCCCCGAGGGGGCTAATTCTCCTTGGGGCGGCCCGGCGGAGAATTGCTGATTGAAGCCGCCCAGCGCCAGGCGCCACTCATAGGCAATCACCTGCAGCGCCGCGCCAATATTGAGCGAACCAAACTGCGGGTTGCTGGGAATGGAGAGGCACACATGGCAGCGGTAGACGTCTTCGTTGCGCATGCCAAAGCGCTCCGAGCCAAACAAAAAACCTACACCGGACTGGGCCGCACTGGATGCCAAATCACCCTCCAGCCCCCGTGTTTCCTGCGTGAGCAGCTCCCCTTTTGATAGCGCGGCGAAGTGCTCGCGCGGCGTGGTGGTCGGTGGACCAAAGTCACGCGGCGTCATCGCCGTGGCGCACAGGTGGCTGATGCCGTCCAGCGCCTCGTCCAGCGTGTCCACGATGCGGCATTTGTCCAGCACGTCCAGCGCCCCACTGGCGCGCTGGATGGTTTCTTCGCGGCGCAGCACATTGGCCCAGCGCGGCGCCACCAGCACCAGGTCGTCAAAACCCATGGTTTTCATGGCGCGGGCGGCGGCGCCCACATTGCCAGCATGGCTGGTATTGATCAGGATGAAGCGGGTTTGCATGCGAAAAATGGGGACAAAAAGGGCTGGTTGAGGGCGATATGCGCTCGCTAGGGTGCGCAACCAAGGCCCTGCCGTTAAAATACAGCTATTGTCGCCGCCTGCATCGCCAGCCGGTCCTCCCAGTTCTTCCCCCAACAATCTATGACGCTCAATCTGCACCCCATGGTCAATGTGGCCATCAAGGCCGCCCGCACTGCCGGTTCCATCATCAACCGCGCTGCGCTGGACATCGAATCCGTACGCGTTTCGCAAAAAAAGGCCAACGACTTCGTCACCGAAGTGGACCATGCTGCAGAGCAAGCGATCATTGAAACCCTGCTGACGGCCTACCCCGGCCACGGCATCCTGGCCGAAGAATCGGGCAGCGAGCACGGCGCCAAAGACTCCGAATTCGTCTGGATCATCGATCCCCTGGACGGCACCACCAACTTCATCCACGGCCTGCCCGTGTACTGCGTGAGCATCGCACTGGCCGTCAAAGGCAAGATCGAGCAAGCCGTGGTGTACGACCCCAGCCGCAACGACCTGTTCACCGCCACCAAGGGCCGCGGCGCCTACCTGAACGACCGCCGCATCCGCGTCTCCAAGCGCACCCAGCTCAACGAGTCGCTGATTTCCACCGGCTTCCCTTTCCGCCAAGGCGACAACTTCAACCAGTACCTGCAGATGATGGGCGACGTGATGCAACGCACCGCGGGCCTGCGCCGCCCCGGCTCTGCCGCGCTGGACCTGGCCTATGTGGCCGCGGGTTACACCGAAGGCTTTTTTGAGCTGGGCCTGCAGCCCTGGGATGTGGCAGCAGGTTCGCTGCTGGTGACCGAAGCCGGTGGCTTGGTGGGCAACTTCACGGGCGAAGCCGATTTTCTGGAGCAGCACGAAATTTTGGCCGGCAGCCCCCGCATCTACGGCCAGATGGTCACCCTGCTGGGCAAGTACAGCAAGTTCGCCCCCGCTGGTGAAAAGGCTGCGCTGCGCCAGGCGGCCATTGCCGCCACCGAAGCACAGGCCACCAGCGACAGCGCGGTCGACGACGCACCGCTGTAATCAGATCACCCAGACCGGCGCCTCGCCTTTGCTGGGCTGGTCCGGCAGGGACAACTCTTCCACAGGGCAGGGGCGGCCAAACAGGTAGCCCTGGAACAGGGTGCAGCCGTTTTGCAGCAAAAAGTCCCGCTGCCCTTCGGTCTCCACACCCTCGGCCACCACCCCAAACGCCAGACTCTTGCCCAGCGCCAGCACGGTGCGGGCGATGGCGGCGTCGTTGGGGTCGGTCAGCACATCGCGCACAAACGACTGGTCGATCTTGAGCTGCTGCAGCGGCAGCAGCTTCAGGTAGGACAGCGACGAGTAGCCCGTGCCAAAGTCGTCCAGCGAAAAGCCCACCCCCACCTTCTGCAGCTCGGTCATTTTCAGAATCGCGTCCTGCGTGTCGCTGAGCAACAGACTCTCGGTCAGCTCCAGCTTCAGGCGCTGCGGGTTCGCACCGGTCTTGCGCAGCAGCGCCTGCACCTGCGGGGCAAATTCGGGATGGCGGAACTGGCGAGCGCTGACGTTGACCGCCATGGACAGCATGGCCGTGGCAGGACTCTCGGCCCACTGCGCGAGCTGGCGGCAGGCCACTTCCAGCACCCACTGGCCCAGGGGGATGATGAGCCCGGTCTGCTCTGCCACGGGGATGAAGTCCATGGGCGGCACCAGACCACGTTGCGGGTGGCGCCAGCGCACCAAGGCCTCGACGCCCACCGTGCGCCGCTCTGCATCCACCACGCGTTGGTAGTACACCACCAGCTCGTGGCGCTGCAGGCCGTGGCGCAGGTCTTGTTCCAGCGCGGTGCGTTCTGCCACCAGGGCCTGCATGGCAGGGTCGAAAAAGCGCAGCGTGTTGCGCCCCGCGGCCTTGGCCTCGTACATGGCCAGGTCCGCCTGCTTGAGCAACTCGTCCACCGTCTGGCGCTGTTGCCCAAACACCGTGACGCCAATGCTCGGTGTGCTGTGGTGCTCCACCGTGCCCAGCATGTACATCTGGTTCAGGCTGGCGATCACCTTCTTGCCCACCAGCTCCACCTGCGCAATGGCGCGGTCAGGGTCATGCTCCAGGTTGTGCAGCATGATCACAAACTCATCGCCACCCAGGCGGGCCACGGTGTCGGCCTGGCGCACGCAGGCCACCAGGCGCTGCGCCACCTGCTGCAGCAGCATGTCACCCACATCGTGACCGCGGGTGTCGTTCAGGTCCTTGAAGTTATCCAGGTCAATGAACAGCAAGGCGCCCACGGCCCGGTCCCGCCCGGCCACGACCAGCGCCAGCTGCAGCCGGTCAATCAGCAGGCGGCGGTTCGGCAAACCCGTGAGCACGTCAAAAAATGCCAAGCGCTCGATCTTCTCCTCGGCCAACTTGCGCCCGGTGATGTCACGCCCCACACCGCGGTAGCCCTGGAAATGGCCCTCGGCATCGAACATCGGGGCACCGCTGGTAGAAATCCAATAGATGTTGCCCTCGTCATTGGTGTCACGCAGCTCCAGCTCGCGGAACTCGGCATGCGATTGCAGTACCTCGCGGTGGGCCTTCCAGTCGGCTTCGGTCATGTTAAGCGCGCCGATTTCCCAACGTGTCTTGCCCAGGTGGCCCGCACCCGTCTGGCTGGACTGCGTGGAAGGCGCACCGTCAAAACGCACAAAGCGGAACGCGGCGTCTTGCTCCCAATACCAGTCGGACGAGAGTTCTGTGAGCGAGCGAAACCGTGCCTCGCTCTCCAAGAGCGTGGCCTGCGAGGCCTTGTGGTCGCTGAGGTCGGTGACCGAGCCATAGGCCACATGGTGGCCCGAGGACTCCGGCAGCGTCACAGCCTTGCCAAACAGCGAGCGCACCGTGCCGTCGGGCAAGCGAATACGAAACTCGTGGGCCCAAGTGGTCCCGCTCAGCACGCTCTCGTTCATGGAGTCGAGGGTGTGCTGCAGGTCCTCGGGATGGATGCAACGGAACAGGCTATTGGGGTTCTCACGCACCTGCTCTGCCGTCACCCCAAAGATGGAAAAACAGGCATCGCTGACAAAGCTGAACTCGCCATAGTGCTGCGAGTAGCGCACGAACTGGAACACCATCTCGGGCAGGCGGCTGGTCAGGCGCTGGATCAGGTCCAGTCGTTCCTCCAGGGCGCGCTTGGCATGGGCCTCTTCGGTAAAGTCCTGCACCACCCCAAAGTCCACAAACGAGCCATCGCTGCGGTGGTGGCGGCGCATGCGGGTGCGCAGCCAGCGTTGGTCGTCCCCCTCGTTGATCCAGCGGTAAGCGAGCTCGGTGCCATCCATGCGGGCACGCGCGTCCAAAAAGGCAGCCCGGTCCTCGGGGTGGATGTGGGCACGCGCCTCCTCAAATGACATGCGGTCTTGCGCCGGCGTGTGGGAGAGCGCGTACAGCCCCTTGGACCACACGGGCAACTGCCCCTGGGTCACCGTCCAGTGGCCTACATGGGCTAGGTCTTCGGTCAGTTCAAACAACTCCAACTGGCCACGCAAATCCTCGTTGGCCAGCTGCAGGGCGCGCTCGCCCGCCGCCACAGCCTCCTCGGCCTCGCGCTGCAAGGTGATGTCGGTGAGGTACACCACGGCGTGCGGTTCCCCAGCAATGTCGATGCGGGTGCCGTTCATCAGGAACAGCACTTTGCGCCCGTCTTTGGTGGTGAAGGGCACTTCTTGCCGGGGCTGGCTTTGCGCCGGTGTGAGCTGCGAAAACGCCGCGTCGCGGGCTTCCTTGCTGGGCCAGAAGCCCAGCTCCAGCGTGGTACGGCCTACCGCATCCTGCCAGGAGTAACCAGTGACCTGCTCCCAGTGACGATTCACATCCACAAAACAACCGTCACTGAGGCGATTGACGGAAATGGCTGCCGGGCTGCGCACAAACAGCGCGTCCAGCATGTCGTACTGGCGCCGCGCTGCGGACTCGGCCGCGCCCAAGGCCGAACGCAGGCGTGCCAGCTCGGCCTGCAAGACCTCTGGGGTTTCGGGATTCACGGGCTGCTCTGCACTCATGGGCTGGGCAACTGCAACAGTTCCACTGGCACCGGGCGTCCGAAGAAATAACCTTGGAACGCCTTGCAACCATTGCGCAGCAAAAAGTCGCGCTGACCTGCGGTCTCCACCCCCTCCGCCACCACACCCAGGTCCAGGCTTTGCGCCAGATTCAGGATGGTGCGGGCGATGGCCGCATCGTTGGGGTCGGTCAGCACATCGCGCACAAAGGACTGGTCGATCTTGAGCTGGTCCAGCGGCAGGCGCTTGAGGTAGGCCAGGGAAGAATAACCCGTGCCAAAGTCATCCAGCGAAAAGCCCACGCCAATGGATCGCAGCTCACTCATTTTTTCAATCACCTCGTCAAACTCCGACAACAGCAGGCTCTCGGTCAGTTCCAGCTTCAAGCGATAGGGGTTGGCACCGGTCAGGCGCAACAGGTTCAGGATGTGGTTGGAGAAATCGGGGTGCTTGAACTGGCGCGCGCTCACATTCACGGCCATAGTCAACTTCTGCGTGTGGGGCTTGGCGCTCCAGGCCACCAGCTGCGCGCAGGCGGCTTCCAGCACCCACTGGCCCAACGGCAGGATCAACCCGGTCTGCTCGGCAATCGGAATGAATTCGCCCGGCGACACGATGCCGCGCTGGGGATGCTTCCAGCGCAGCAGCGCCTCCACACCCGTAGGCACACCTTCTGTGTCCACCACGCACTGGTAGTACAGCATGAACTCGTCGCGCAGCATGCCCTGGCGCAGGTCGGCCTCCAGGGCCGCACGGGCTGTGGCGGCAGCCTGCATCTCGGGGTCAAAAAACCGCAACGTGTTGCGGCCGGCGCTCTTGGCCTGGTACATGGCCAGATCGGCGCGCTTGAGCAGCTCGTCCACGCTGTGCAGGTGCTGGTAAAACAGCGTGACGCCGATGCTGGGCGAGCTATGCAGGTTGTGGCTGGCCAGCGCGAACTGCTGGTTCAGCGTCTGCAAAATCTTCTTGGCCACGGTTTCGGCCTGGGCGGCGGCCTCGGCCGGGTCCATGCCCAGCTCCTCGAGCATGACCACAAACTCATCGCCACCCAGCCGCGCCACCGTGTCCACGGTGCGCACGCACTCTTGCAGCCGCTGCGCCACCTGTTGCAGCAGCAAGTCACCCATGTGATGGCCCAGGGTGTCGTTGAGGATCTTGAAGTTGTCCAGGTCAATGAACAGCAAGGCCCCGTGGTGGCAGTTGCGCACGCTGGCGGCCACGGCGTGGTTTAGCCGGTCGATCAGCAGGCGGCGGTTGGGCAGGCCGGTCAGCGCATCATAAAAAGCCAGGCGCTCAATGTCGGCCTCGGCCTGTTTGCGGGCAGAGATATCACGCCCGGTGCCACGGTAGCCGGTGAACACCCCGTGGATATCAAACACCGGTTCACCACTGATGGACGCCCACATATAGGTGCCATCAGAACGGATGCGTTGCATTTCAAAGTCGTGAAACGTTTCATGGGCCAACAACTGCGCCTTGTGCACCTCCCACTGCGCCTCGGTCACCCCCAGCGCGCCCGAATCCCAGCGCGTGCGGCCCATGGCGTCTGCGGGTGCCAGGTAGCTGTCCGTTTGGCCATCGCCGTCCACCCGCACAAAGCGAAATTCGGCGTCTTGCTCCCAGTACCAGTCGGACGACAGGGCGGAAAGGTTGCGAAAGCGTTCCTCGCTGAGCTGGAGCCGGGCCAGCGCTTCCTTTTGCGAGGTGATGTCGGTGATGGAGCCGCAAAACAGCACGGAACCATCGGCCTGCACTTCGGGCAGGGAATAGCCCAGCACCCAGCGCTCTTTGCCATCCACCGGGCGGGTGCGAAACTCGCAGCGCCAGGGCGACGCCGCCTTGGTAGCCTCCCAGGTGGACTTGCTCACCATGGGCGCATCGTCCGGGTGCACCTGCCGCATGATGGCAGCGGGGTCGTTGCGTGCCTCTTCGGGCGTCAGACCAAACACCTGCTGCACCGCCGCACTGACAAACGGGAAGTTGAAGCGGCCGTCGGGCCACATCTGGAATTCGTACACCATACCCGGCGCGCGGCTGGTGATCTTCTGAATAAAGGCCAGCTGGTTCTCCAGCTCCTGGCGGGCCTGGCGCTCGGTGGTGAACTCCTGCACGATGCCAAAGTCGGCCCGCACCTGGCCACCTTCCACCTGTCGGTGCATGCGCGAGCGCAGCCACACCACGCTGCTGTCGCTGCGCAGCAAGCGGTACTCCACCGTCTGGCCGTCCATGCGCTCCCGGGCCTGCAGCACGCGCTCACGGTCTTCTTCCACCACGTTCGCCAGGAGGCGTTCTTTGGGTACCAGAGCGCGCCCAGGCTCCTGCACGATCTCGCCGTAGCCACGCGACAGGTGCACCATGGAGTCGCCCGGGTAAATCACCCAATGGCCGACCTTGGCCACCGATTCGGTGACCTCGTACAGCTTGACCTGCCGGTTGAGTTTTTCGTTGGCCTGCTCCAGCGCCTGCTCCCCCGCTCGCAGGGCCTCGTGGGCCAGGCGCTCAGCGGTCACGTCGCGCAGGTAGATCAGGATGTACTGCTCGTCCTGCTCCTGCATCAGCACAGCATTCATGCGCACCACCCGCGGGTTGCGGTCCTTCATCACCAGTGTGACATCGCAGTCCACCACGCGCCCCCCGGTCAGCAAGGGTGCAAACACGCGCATGCGCTCTTCAGGGTCCAGCCAGTGGCCCATTTCCACCGCGGTACGGCCCAGCGCCTCGGCGCGGGAGTAGCCGGTCAGGCTCAGCCACTCGGTGTTCACTTCCATGAGCACGCCATCGCGCGCGCGGGTCAGCGCAATGGCTTCAGGGCTGCATTCAAAAACAGTTTGGAACACCGACCCCGACAGCCCAGCCGCTGCAAAGCCACCACCCACCCACGGAGCGGGAGAAGCGGGAGGCACGGGGTCCGGTGGGGTCTGCACAGCGGTGGGGCGGGGCCTGTAGAGGTGATTCCCAATGATAGGGCCTGAAATCTGGGCACGCCATCCAAACACCCCCTGATTTACCCGCTGGTGCGGGCCGGAAATTCGGCCTGCGCCCAGCCCAAAAACAATGGCTGCACTATCATCCCGGCGTGCGCCACCTCTTCATACTGCTGCTGATTGCCTTGCTGCCCCTGCGCGGATGGAGTGCGGAGCACATGGCCGTGCAAATGGCCACCAGCCAACTGGCGGCGTCTGCCATGCCGGCCGATTGCCCCATGCTGGTCCAGGCCGCAACAAGCGACACCAGCCAACCGCAAGGGCATGGCAAAAGCCTGACCCACTGCCAGTCTTGCCAGCTGTGCATGACACTGGCTGCGCTGCCTTCGATGTCGGTGCCCGCGGTGGCACCCCGGCCGCTAGCCCCCGTGGCCCACCAGGCCGATCGCTTTGCCAGCGCAGACCTGCTGCGCGCTGCCAAGCCCCCCATTTCCTGATCCGACAGCCCCTCCACGTCCGCACGGTCCCCGTGCGGGTTCATTGTTGGGGGCCTGGCGTGCCCATGACTGCGCACACACACGGCCCCGCTGTTTGGAAACACCATGAAATATGGAATATGGATGGCCGCGCTGGTCTGCGCGGTACCGGCCTTTGCCGCACCTGACTGGACGCGTGCGCACATCGTCCAGCTGGACCCTGAAAAATCTCGCGTTACCCTGCAACACCAGCGCATCCGAAGCATCCGCATGGACGCGATGACGATGCCGTTCAAGGTCGATACGGGCGTGGCCCTGACCGCCTTCAAGGTGGGTGACCGGGTGCGCTTCACCGTGGTGGAGCGCGACGACCACCTGGTGGTCGATGCGATGGAGCCTGTGCGATGACAGCCCGCCTTGCACAGCGCATCACCCTTGCACTGGGGAGCGCCTTGCTGGCCTTGCCGGCCTGGTGCGGCCCCATGGGCTTCAAGGACAGCTGGATGGCCATGGGCGACTTTGCACCGAACTGGAAGGAAGCCTTCGTCAACTACGCGCTGACGCCACGCGACGCACTGGGCCTGAGCACCCTGGCCATGCGCTCGGACGATGAGGGCCGCACCCGGCAGCTCCACGAGGTCACCTACACGCGCCTGCTGAGCCGCTGGAACCTGCCCGAGGCCCAGGCCAATGTCTGGCTCCTGGGCGGTGCGGGCAACCTCACGGGCAATGACTTCAGCGGCGCCAAGGCCGTGGTGACACCGGGCCTTCAGGTGGACTACGAGACCACGCGGGTGTATGCCTCAGCGCTGATCAGGTTGTACCGCGCCGACGGCATCAACCATGACTTCGCATCGGCACGCCTCGGGTTCTCCTTCTACGAGGTGGACTACGACCAGACCCAGCCCTGGCTGATCGTGGAGGCGCGGCGCATGAACGGCCTGTCGGACGCCACCGAGGTCACGCCCATGCTGCGCCTCATCCACAACCGGTATTTCGTAGAACTGGGGGTCAGCAATGCCTCCCAGGTCCGCGCCAACTTCATGTACATCTTTTGATTCGGAGCACCCCATGAAAAAAATCACTTTCTCCCTCACCCTGGCTGCGGCCTTGGCCTTGACCGCCCTCCCCAGCTTCGCCGCCACCAGCGTGAAGGTCACCGTCAACGGCATGGTCTGCGCGTTTTGCGCGCAGGGCATTGAAAAGCGCATCTCCAAAATGGGCGCCACCAAGGAGGTATTTGTTGACCTCAAGAAGAAGACCGTGGCCATCGAGGCCAAAGAGGGCCAGCTCCTGGATGAAAAAGCCATCACCGCGGAAATCGTGGATGCGGGCTACGACGTGGTCAAGCTGGAAACCGTGTCGCAGTCGGTGGCCGAGATCCGGGCCGAACTGAAGGGGCGCAAATGAGTGCCGACGGCGTGGTCGAATCCCGCAGCGGCCTGTGGACCTCGGTAGCCAGCCTGTTTGCCAGCTCCAGCACCCTGGTGTGCTGCGCGCTGCCGGCCCTGCTGGTGGCGCTCGGCGCAGGGGCCGCACTGTCGTCGCTGATTGCGGTGTTTCCGCAGCTGGTGTGGCTCAGTGAGCACAAGGAGGGCCTGTTTGCCTTTGCCGGCCTGATGCTGCTGGCCAGTGGCGTGCTGCAATGGCGCAACCGCCATGCGCCGTGCCCCACCGACCCGGCCTTGCGCAACGCCTGCCTGAAAACGCGCAAAACGGCGGGGTTGGTGTACGGCGTCAGCGTGCTGCTGTACCTGGTGGGCGGCTGGTTTGCCTTTGTACAGCCCTGGCTCGGGGAGTAGCGGCAGCGGGTCGGCAGCCCTGGAGGGCGGGGCTGATGTTGATAGACTTCCCCGCATGACCGTGCCCGACCCGCAACACACCCCCATGATGCAGCAGTATCTGGGTCTCAAAGCCCAGTACCCCGGCACCCTGCTGTTCTACCGCATGGGGGATTTTTACGAGATGTTTTATGCCGACGCCGAGAAGGCTGCGCGGCTGCTGGACATCACGCTGACGCAGCGCGGCCAGTCGGCCGGCCAACCCGTGGTGATGGCCGGTGTGCCCTTCCACGCGATGGAAGGCTACCTGGCCAAGCTGATCCGCCATGGCGAGTCGGTGGCCATCTGCGAGCAGACCGGTGAGGTCGGCGTCAACAAGGGGCCGGTGGAGCGCAAGGTGGTGCGCGTGGTCACCCCCGGCACGCTGACCGATGCCGAGCTTCTGAACGAAAAGTCTGAATCCATCCTGATGGCGGTGCACCAGGGCCCGCGCAACCGTTGCGGCCTGGCCTGGCTGTCGGTCACGCAGGGCGTGGTGTTCCTGGCCGAGTGCGCACCCGACGAGGTGAATGGCTGGATCACCCGCGTGGCGCCCAGCGAGCTGACCTACAGCGCAGGCTGCACCACCGCCTTTGAAGACCGGCTCAAGCGCCTGCGCTCCACCAGCAACGCGCTGTACCTGACGGCGCGGCCCGAATGGCAATTTGACAGTGCGCTCGGCCAGCGCAAGCTGCTGGACGCGCTACAAGCCGCGAGCCTCTCCAGCTGGAACGCGCAAGACTTGCCGCTGGCCCACGCCGCCAGTGCCGCACTGCTGGGCTATGCCGAGCACACCCAGGGCCGTGCGCTCACCCACATCCACAGCGTGCAGGTGCAGCGCAACGACGCGCTGATCGACCTGCCCACCACCACGCGCCGCAACCTGGAGCTGGTGCAGACGCTGCGCGGCGAAGACAGCCCCACGCTGTTCAGCCTGCTGGACACCTGCATGACCGGCATGGGCAGCCGCATGCTCAAAAGCTGGCTGCTGGAGCCCCAGCGTGACCGCACCGAGGCCCAGCACCGGCTGCAAGCCATTGGCATGCTGCGCAGCAACCTGTGGCAAACCCTGCGCGGCCAGCTCAAGGGCTGTGCCGACGTGGAGCGCATCACCGCCCGCACCGCGCTGCGCCAGGTCCGCCCGCGCGAACTCGTGGCGTTGGTGGTGACGCTACAAAAAACAGAGCTGCTCGCGCAACATCTACGGGGGCTAGAGGGCTATTTGGCCCATATCGCAGAGCATTTACTGCCGCCAACCGACGCCACCGCCCTGCTGGCCCGCGCCATCGACCCCGAGCCCGCTGCCCTGGTGCGCGACGGTGGTGTGATTGCCGGTGGCTTTGACGCCGACCTGGATGAGCTGCGCGCCATCCAAACCAACTGCGATGCCTTTTTGCTGGACCTGGAAGTGCGCGAGAAGGCCCGCACCGGCATTGCCAATTTGCGCGTGCAGTTCAACAAGGTGCACGGCTTCTACATCGAGGTCACCACCGGCCAGGTGGACAAGGTTCCCGACGACTACCGCCGCCGCCAGACGCTGAAGAACGCCGAGCGCTTCATCACGCCCGAACTCAAGGCCTTTGAAGACAAGGCCCTGAGCGCGCAGGAACGCGCCCTGGCGCGTGAAAAGTATTTGTTCGAGCAGGTGCTGGACCAACTACAGGCCCACATTCCGCAGCTCACGCGCGTAGCCCGTGCGTTGGCCGCGCTGGACGCGCTGTGCGCACTGACCGAGCGCGCGCTCACGCTGGACTGGAACGCCCCGCAGTTTGTGGCGGAACCCTGCATCGATATCGAGGCCGGCCGCCACCCCGTGGTGCAGGCGCGGCTAGCCGAGCTGAGCAGCGGCAACTTCATTGCCAACGACTCGCGCCTGGGTGCCCGCCAGCGCATGCAGATCATCACCGGCCCCAACATGGGCGGTAAGTCCACCTACATGCGCCAGGTCGCCATCATCGTGCTGCTGGCCAGTATGGGGAGCTACGTGCCGGCCAAGGCCTGTCGCCTGGGGCCGATCGACGCGATCCACACCCGCATTGGCGCGGCGGATGACCTGGCCAACGCCCAGTCCACCTTCATGCTGGAGATGACCGAGGCCGCACAGATTTTGCACAGCGCCACGCCGCACAGCCTGGTGCTGATGGACGAGATTGGCCGCGGCACCAGCACCTTTGATGGTCTGGCGCTGGCATCGGCCATTGCCACCCAACTGCACGACAAGACCCAGGCCTTCACGCTGTTTGCTACGCATTACTTTGAGCTGACCGAGTTCCCCGCCACGCACCATGCATCCATGAACGTGCATGTGAGTGCGGCCGAGGCGGGGCGCGACATCGTGTTTCTGCACGCTATCGAACCCGGCCCGGCCAGCAAGAGCTACGGCGTGCAAGTAGCCCGCCTGGCCGGCATGCCCGCCGCCGTGCTCAACCATGCCCGCCACACCCTGGACGCGCTGGAGACTCACGCCAGTGAGTCGCAAGCGCAGGTCGACCTGTTCGCCGCACCACCCGCTATAGAAACAGTACCTGCCAGCGCAGTGGAGACGGCGCTTGCGGGCATTAACCCCGATGCGCTGAGCCCGCGGGAGGCGATGGAGGCGCTGTACCAATTGAAGGCGCTGGCCAGCAAGGCTTAGCTCTTTCGCTCCGGGTGGGGCAGGCATTGGGTATTCGGCTAGCGCTCATACGCCTGGCTTTTTGAAATCACGCTAGCCGAATACCCCATACCCGCTGCTACTGCGTCACGTTCACCTCCGGAAAGGCGAAAGCGTTCACGCAGCGCCAACGGCGCGTCCCGTGAACCCCATGTCTTCCCCGCGCAGGGGTGGGCGGCGCGGGTCTGGGGGCGATTTCAAAAAGCAAGGCGTATGAGCCCCCAGGCCCGCGCCGCCTGCCCCTGTGCGGGGAAGACTGCCCACCGCAGCCAACACACCCCCGATACACTCTAGCCTTTGCCCCACCGAACCAGACAATGACCTACTGCGTCGCCATCAAACTCAACGCCGGCCTAGTGTTCCTCTCCGACTCGCGCACGAACGCAGGACTCGACCAGATCAGCACCTTCCGCAAGATGATCGTGTACGAGAAGCCCAACGACCGCTTCATGGTCTTGCTCTCGGCGGGCAACCTCAGCATCTCGCAGTCGGTGCGCGAGATCTTGCAGATCGAGCGGCTCAAGGACCACGAGGCCGATGAAGGCACCACCATCTGGAACGCCCGCAGCATGTTTGACGCTGCGCGCGTGCTCGGCTCGGCCATCCGCAAGGTGCAAGAGCGCGACGGTCAGGCGCTCAAGAATGCCGGTGTGGACTTCAATGTGTCGCTGATTTTTGGCGGCCAGATCCAGGGCGAAGGCATGCGCCTGTTCCAGGTGTATTCCGCCGGAAATTTCATCGAAGCCACGCCTGAGACGCCTTACTTCCAGGTCGGCGAATCGAAGTACGGCAAGCCCGTGCTGGACCGCGTGATCACGCCCCAGACCCCGCTGGACGAAGCCGCCAAATGCGCGCTGGTGTCCATGGACTCCACGCTCAAGTCCAACCTGTCGGTGGGCTTGCCGCTGGACCTGGTGGTGTACGAGGCCAACAGCTTTCAGACCGACAAGGTGGTCTGCATTGACTACAACAACCCCTACTTCGCCATGTTGCACGACAGCTGGGGCCAGAAGCTGCGCGAGGTGTTTGACAGCATCGAAGACCCCATGTGGTCGGGCGAACAGACCAACGTGCCGCTGCTGGTGCCCTCCACGCGCAGCCTGCCACTCAAGAAAATCACCACCCCTGACGAAAAGCTGATTTAGTCCGGTTCTTGATGTCCACCCTCGTTTTCTCCCACGCCAACAGCTTTCCTGCCAGCACCTACAAGGTGCTGTTCAAAAGCCTGCGCGCGCGCGGCTATGCCGTGAAAGCCATCGACAAATACGGCCACGACCCGCGCTTTCCCGTCACCGACAACTGGCCCCACGTGGTGCAACAGCTGGTCGAATACGCCACGCGCGTGGTGGACAAGGTGGGCGAGCCGGTCTGGTTGGTCGGCCACTCACTGGGCGGCTTCCTGAGCCTGATGGCTGCCGCCCGCCACCCCGAGCTGGCCCAAGGCGTGGTGCTGATTGACTCGCCCATATTGGGCGGCTGGCGCTCGCAAGTGCTGGGCCTGGCCAAGACCACGCAGCTGGTGGGCTCCATCTCCCCCGGCGCGGTGAGCCGCCAGCGCCGCCACCACTGGCCCAGCGTGCAGGCCGCGTTTGAACACTTCCAGCACAAAAAAGCCTTTGCCAAATGGGATGCGCAAGTGCTGATGGACTATGTGGATGCGTTTGCCAAGGACGCCGATGGCAAGCGCGTGCTGGCGTTTGACCGCGCGGTTGAAACCGCCTTCTACAACACCCTGCCCGACAACCTGGACCGCCTGCTGGCGCGCCACCCCCTGAAATGCCCGGTCACCTTCATTGGCGGCGACCAGTCGGCCGAGATGAAGCAGGTGGGCATGGCCATGACCGAGAAGGTCACCAAGGGCCGCATCATGATGCTGGACGGCAGCCACCTGTTTCCGATGGAAAAGCCGCTGGCCACCGCGGCTGCCATCGAGGCAGCGCTGCGCAACATGGCGCACTGACGCAGAGCCATGAGCAGCACCCCGCAAGCGCAACTGGACCTGCTGCAACAGCAGCTCCAGGCCTTGCAGGCAAAGAACGATGCACTGCAGGCAGCGCTGGACGCGCAGCAAACCCAGGCCGACCAATGGCTGGAACAACGCACCCGCGAACTGCAGCGCGAAGCACAAGAACAAAAGAAGGCCGAGACCCTGCAACGCGTGTTCTACCGCATTGCCGAACGTGCCACGGCGGGCCTGCCGTTCTACGATTTTCTGAAGGCCGTGCACGACTTGCTGGGCGAGCTGCTCTATGCCAAAAACTTCTATGTGTGCCTGTGCCACCCTAGCGACAACACGGTGGACTTTCCCTACTACGTGGACGAAAAAGACGGTGACACCATGCAGCGCAACGGCGTGCCCCGCAGCCGTGGCATGACCGAATTTGTGCTGCGCACGGAAGTCCCGCAGCTGATTGATGCGCAGCGCTTTGTGGCCCTGCAGGAGTGCGGCGAGATCACCGAAGCCTCGGGCGACCTCACCTTCACCACCTGGCTAGGCGTGCCCATGAAGGTCGAAGGCCGCATCAACGGTGCGCTGGTCGTGCAGGGCTATGAGGATGGGGTTGCGCCCTACTCCGACGCTGACGCCGACATCCTGGTGTTTGTGGCCAACCACGTGGGCGCCGCCATTGAGCGCTACCAGGCGATTGAGGCCATGCGCAGCTCCGAGGCGCGCTACCGCCTGGTGATTGAGAACGTGGGCGTGGGCGTGGTGGTGGTGCAAGACGGGCGCATGGTGTTTGCCAACCCTAGCATGGTGCGCATCGTCGGTCACCCGCTGGAGTACCTGTTGTCGCAACCGTTCACGGCCACCATCCACCCCGACGACATGCCCGCCGTGCTGGACCGACACCAGCGCCGCCTGCGCGGCGAAACGGTAGAGGCCCACTACGGCTTTCGCGTGCTCACACAGCAGGGCGAGGAACGCGCACTGGAACTCTCGGCGGTGGTCATCCAATGGAACCAGCGCAATGCCACATTGCTGTTTGTGGTGGATGCCACGGCCCGCCTTCAGGCCGAGCAAAGCCAGCGCCAGGCGCTGCAGCAGCAGATTGCGCTGAACGACATGAAGACGCGCTTCATCGCCATGGCCTCGCACGAATTCCGCACACCGCTGGCCACCATCCACGGCTCGGTGGAGCTGCTGCAGCACTACAACGACCGCATGCCTGCCGACAAAAAACTGCTCACACTGCAAAAGATCGACGACGCGGTAGAGCGCATGACCCACATGCTGGAGAACGTGCTGGTGATTGGCCGCACCGACGCTGGGCGGCTGGAGTTCAAGCCCCACGCCGTGGGCATTGCCACCTTTTGCCATGCGCTGGTGGACGAGATGCGCAACGCCATGGCACGCCAGCTGGCCCAAGTAAGGCTGCACCTGGACCTGCCGCCAGTGGAGCGGTTGTATTGGCTGGACGACACACTGATCCGCAACATCGTGGGCAACCTGCTGTCCAATGCCGTCAAGTACTCGCCCCAGGGCGGCACCGTGCTGTTTGCCGTGCAAGAGCTGGACGGCGCGCTGGTGTTCACCGTGCGGGATGAGGGCATTGGCATTCCCGAGGCCGACCAGGCCCAGCTGTTTGCGAGCTTTCACCGCGCCAGCAATGTGGGGCCGATTGCCGGCACGGGCCTGGGCTTGTCGATTGTCAAAGAAGCGGTGACCTGCCACTTGGGCCAGATCGCGGTGCACAGCACTGTGGGCCAGGGCAGCACCTTCACCGTCACCCTGCCCACCCGCCGCTGCACGGCCGAGGACTAGCCCATGAAAATCCTGATCGCTGAAGACGAACCCGCGCTGCGCGAAAACCTGCAGTGGATGCTGGAGCTGGAGGGCTACGAGGTGATGGCCGCGCGCAATGGCGCCGATGCCTATGCGCAGGCCCAGGCCAACCGGCCCGACCTGGTGCTGACCGATGTGATGATGCCCGAGATGGACGGCTTTGGCCTGGTGCGCGCGCTGCGCGAAGACGCGCGCACGGCCACCATTCCCATCATCATGCTGACCGCCAAGGCCGACCGCGCCGATGTGCGCGCGGGCATGAACCTGGGTGCCGACGACTACCTGACCAAGCCCTGCCGGCGCGACGAGCTGCTGGAAGCCGTGCAGGCCCGGCTGCAGCGCAGCAGCAGCCTGGAGGAAGCCGCACAGCGCCTGCAGACCGAAACCCGCTACGCCATGCAGATCGACTCGCTCACGGCGCTGCCGGGGCGCGACCTGTTTGAGCAACTGCTGACCACCGCGCTGGAGCACCACAGCAGCGTGGCCCTGCTGTGCCTGGGGTTGGATGGGTTTGCAAAAATCAACGAATCGCTGGGCACTGGCGTGGGCGACTTGGTACTGCGCGAAGTGGGCAAGCGCTTGAACCTGTTCTCCGCCGAATGGCCCCAGCCCACGTTGCACGACGGCGTGGGCCGCATCGGTGGCGACCAGTTTGCCTTGTGCATGGGTGGCCTGGCAGATGAGGCCGCGCTGGACCAGCGCGCCACCGAACTGCTGCGCCGCCTGGCCCTGCCCTACCAGGTGAGCGGCCACACGCTGTACCTCACGGCCTGCGCGGGCGCCAGCCTGTACCCCAGCCAAGCCGACAGCCCGCACGCGCTGCTGCTCAACGCCGAGTCGGCCCTGCACCATGCCAAACCCAATGGCCCAGGCACCTACCTGGTTTTCGACGCTGCCATGAACCGCCAGGCCGCGCGCAGCTTGCAGATCCACAACGAGCTGCACCACGCCATGGGCCTGGGTGCGCTGCAGGTGTACTACCAGCCCCAGATCCGCATTGCCACCGGCGCGGTGGTGGGCTTTGAGGCGCTGCTGCGCTGGCAACACCCCACGCTGGGCTGGATCTCCCCGGCCGAGTTCATCCCCGTGGCCGAGCAGAGCGGCATCATTGTGCAAATCGGCCAGTGGGTGATGCACACCGCGGCCGCACAGGCCGCGCAGTGGCTGGCACAGGGCCACCGCGGTTTTCGCATGGCGGTGAATTTGTCGGCGCGCCAGTTTGCTGGCAAAGACCTGCCCAAGCTCGTGGCCCAGGTGCTTCAGGACACCGGCCTGCCGCCCGAGGTGCTGGAGCTGGAAGTGACCGAGAGCATGGCGCTGCAGAGCGTGGCCTCCACCTTGAGCACGCTGCACGCCTGCAAGGCGCTGGGCGTGAAGCTGGCCATGGACGACTTTGGCACGGGCTACTCCAGCCTGGCCTACCTCAAGCAGTACCCGCTGGACGCGCTCAAGATTGACCAGGCCTTTGTGCGCAACATCACCCAGGACCCGGGCGACGCCGCCATCACGCGCGCCATCGTGGCCATGGCGCACAGCTTTGGCATGACCGTGATTGCCGAGGGGGTAGAGACCCCCGCGCAGCTGGAGTTTTTGCGCGGCCTGCAGTGCGAGGAATTCCAGGGCTACCTGTTCAGCAAACCAGTGCCCGCGGACGAAGCCGTGAAATGCTTTGGCGGCTACCGGGGCTAGGCCCGGCGCCGCACCCCGGTCTTAGGCGGCCCAGGTCACCCAGCCGGTCCAGGCGGTGACCAGCACCACCACCCCAAACACGATGCGGTAGTAGGCAAAGCCCACAAAGCTGTGGGTGGAGATGAACTTCAGCAGCCAGCGCACGCACAGCCAGGCGCTGATGAACGAGAACACCAGGCCCACCCCAAACAGTGGCATGTCGCTCAGCGCCAAGAGCGCACGTTCTTTGTACAGGCTGTAGACACCCGCACCAATGAGCGTGGGAATGGCCAGGAAGAACGAGAAGTCGGTGGCCGCTTTGCGCGACAGGCCCAGCAGCATGCCGCCGATGATGGTGGCGCCACTGCGGCTGGTGCCGGGCACCATGGCCAGGCACTGCACCAGGCCCACTTTCAGCGCGTCCAGCGCGCTCATGTCGTCCACGTTGTGCACGCGCACGGCGGTGCCGCCGGCGGCTTGGCGTTTCTCGGCCCAGAGGATGATGAAGCCACCGACGATGAAGGTCGTGGCCACCACGGCGGGGGTGAACAAATGCGCCTTGATGGCCTTGCCAAACAGCAGGCCCAGCACCACGGCGGGCAAGAAGCCAATGAAGACGTTGAGCGCAAACCGCTGCGCCTGCTTCTGGTTGGGCAGGGCCACCAGCGTGTCACGGATTTTTTGCCAGTAGACCAGGATGACGGCAAAGATGGCGCCGGTCTGGATGGCAATGTCAAACACCTTGGCCTTGTCATCGTCAAAGCCCAACAGCGAGCCTGCCAGGATCAAATGCCCCGTGCTCGAAATCGGCAAAAACTCCGTCAGCCCCTCGACCACACCCATGATGGCGGCCTTGATCAGCAATGCAATGTCCAAAACGTTCTCTCCCGGTTTAACAACAAAATAGGCCTCTAGCCCCCGTATTATCTGCGCGAGCAGCTCACTTATTCATAGCGCAGCGCCTGAATCGGTAACAGTTTGGAAGCGCGCCGCGCGGGATAGTAGCCAAAGAACACGCCCACAAACCCCGAAAAACCCACGGCCAGCAGCACCGCCCACAGGCTGAGCGACACCTGCCACCCGGCAAACCGCCCCACCCCCCAGGTGGACGCCGCGCCCAGCGCCACGCCAATGGCGCCGCCCAGCACACTCAGCGTCACCGCTTCTATCAAGAACTGCGCCAGGATGTCGCGCCCGCGCGCGCCCACCGCCATGCGCAGCCCGATCTCGCGCGTGCGCTCGGTCACGCTGACCAGCATGATGTTCATGATGCCGATGCCACCAATCACCAGGCTGATGCCGGCCACCGCGGCCAGCAGCAGCGTCATCACGCGGCTGGACTCTTCCTGCGCCTGCAAAATTTCTGTGAGGTTGCGCACCACAAAGGGATCGTCGCCGCCCTCCTGCACCTTGAAGCGCTGGCGCAGCAGGTCCTTGATGCTGTCCTCCACGGGCTTCATGTCCTGGCCCTCACGCACCTTCACGCTGATGGCGCCCACGCGTTTCAGGCGGCTGGTGGCGTCGCCGCCCCAGATGCGGTTGCGCAGCGTACCCAGCGGGATCATCACCACATCGTCCTGGTCCTGCCCCATGGAGTTTTGCCCCTTGGGCGCCAGTACGCCAATCACGGTGATGGGGATATTGCGCACCCGCATCACCTGCTCCACCGGGTCCTGCTCGCCAAACAGCTCACGCGCCACGGTGGCGCCTATCCACGCCACCTTGGCCGAGCCGGACAGTTCGGCCGCGTCAAACACGCGCCCGCTGGCCAGCGGCCAGTCGCGCGCCTCCAGGTAGTCGTTGTTCACACCGACGATGCTGCTGCCCCAGTTGCTGTTGCCAAACACCAGTTGCCCGCTGGTGCGCGATGTGGGCGCCGCCACCTGCACCTCGGGAATTTCCAGCGCGATGGCCAGCGCGTCCTCTTCGGTCAGGCGCTGGCGGGTTTGCGCGCCCAGGCGCACCCCGGCCTGCGACACGCCACCCGGCAGCACCAGCATGATGTTGGAGCCCAGGCCCTTCATCTGCTCCTGCACGCGGTTGGTCGCGCCCTGGCCCACCGCCACCATGGTGATGACGGCGGCCACGCCAATGATGATGCCCAGCATGGTGAGGATGCTGCGCAGCGTGTTGGCAGACAGCGAACGCAGCGCGCTGCGCAAAGCGGCCAGCAGGTTCATAGCGGTTTGGCCTCCACGGCTGCGGCACGCGCGGGCTGCTGCACATCCTCCACCATCAACCCGTCCTTGAACACCAGCCGGCGCCGCGCCCAGGCGGCAATGTCGGCCTCGTGCGTGACCAGCACCACGGTCATGCCCTGGCCATTCAAATCGGTCAGCAGCTGCATGATGTCTTCGCTGGTGTGCGAGTCGAGCGCGCCCGTGGGCTCGTCGGCCAATATCAGTTGCGGGTGGTTCACCAGGGCGCGCGCAATGGCCACGCGCTGCTGCTGCCCGCCCGACAGCTCGGCCGGTGTGTGGCTGCTGCGCTGGCCCAGGCCCACGCGCTCCAGCGCGGCGCGGGCCCGCTGCTGGCGCTGGGCGGCAGGCACCCCCGCGTAGACCATGGGCAGCTCCACGTTCTCCAGCGCGCTGGTGCGCGGCAGCAGGTTGAACTGCTGGAACACAAAGCCAATGCGCCGGTTGCGGATGCTGGCCAGCGCGTCTGCGGTCATGGCCTGCACGGCCTCGCCCGCCAGGTGGTAGGTGCCGGTGCTGGGCTGGTCCAGGCAGCCCAGGATGTTCATGAGCGTGGACTTGCCCGAGCCCGAGGCACCCATGATGGCCACCATCTCGCCCTCGGCAATGTCCAGCGACACACCGCGCAGCGCGTGCACCGTCTGGTCACCCATGGTGTAGGTCTTGGTGAGGTCGCGCGCGGCAATCAGCGCGGTGGCGGTAGTCATGCGCCGTGCCTCAAAACGGGGGGCGTGGGCCGGGGCCCTTGGCACCGGCCGCGGCCTGTGCCTTGATGCCGATGATGACCTCGGCGCCCTCTTTCAGCTCGCCGTTCGCCACGTTCGGGCCCAGCAGCAGCTCGGTGCTGCTGCCGTCCGACACGCCCAGGCGCACATTCAGCGCCTTGGGCTGGCCCTGCTCGTCCAGCACATAGACGCGGCCACGCGTGGAGGTGCGGCCCGCGCTCTCGGCCACCAGCGCACCGTAGCGGGTCTTCTGCTCCGGCGTCAGCACCTCGCCAATGCGGGCACGGATGTCGGCCATCAGGCGGTCGCGCGCCTTGGGGCGTTCCTCGGCAGGCAGGTCACGCAGCGCGCCAAACTTGGGCCGCGTCTCGGCATAGATGGCGTCTACGCGCGTGGTTTGTTCTTCGTTGAGCTTGAGTTCAGCCACCAGCCGGTTGCGGAACTCGGTGCCCGGGCCACCTGCGGGGCGGCCACCGGCCGTGGCCTCGGCGGCGGGTGCACTGGCTGCAACAGCGGGGGCAGACGCGGCCCCCTGCGGCACCGCCGGCGCCTCTACGCCCGCAATGCGCATGCGCAGCGCGGCGTTGGGCACCTTCAGCACGCTCTCGCGCTGGTCGGTCACCACGCGCACATTGGCCGTCATGCCGGGCAGCAGCTTGCCGCCCACATTGGAGAAGCCCACGATGGCCACATAGGTCACCACGTTGGCCACATTGGTGGCGGCCTTGCGCACCTGGCGAATCTCGCCGTCAAAGGTCTGGCCCGGGAAGGCGTCCACGGTGAAGCTGGCCTTTTGCCCGGTCTTCAGCCGGCCCACATCGCTCTCGTCGATGGCGGCTTCCACCTGCATGTCCGACAGGTTTTGCGCAATCACAAACAGCTCGGGCGCCTGCAGGCTGCTGGCCACGGTCTGGCCACGCTCGATGGCGCGCTTGATGACGATGCCGTTCACGGGCGAAGTGATGCGCGTGCGTGCCAGGTCAATGCGGGCCTGGGCCAGCGCGGCGTCGCGCTGCGCCACATTGGCCTGGGCGGTCTTCACCTGCGCCTGGGCCACGCCCACCTGGGCCTGCACCGCCTTCAGCGCCTCGGTGCTGGTGTTGACCAGGGCCTTGGACTTGTCCGCCTCGCTCTGGGCGATAAAGCCCTTGCTCACCAACATCAGGTTGCGCTCATGCGTGCGCCGCGCCTCGTCCAGGTCCACCTGGGCGCGCGACACCTGGGTCTGCGCGGCCAGGGCATTGGCCTGGGCCGTCAGCACCGCGGCGCGGGCGGCGTCCACATCAGCCTGGGCGCTGCGCACCCGGTATTCAAAAGTCTCGGGGTCGATCTGGGCCAGCAGCTGGCCAGCCTTCACCTCGGTGTTGAAGTCCACCAGCAGGTCACGGATCTGGCCACTGACCTGGGTGCCCACGCTGACCTGCGACACCGGGCTGACCGCGCCGCTGGCCGCCACCGTGGCCTGCAGGCTGCCGCGTGCGATCGGTGCAGTGCGGTACTCCACCTTGCTGGCATTGCCCTGCTGCACCCACCACCAGCCGCCACCCGCCAAGGCGACCGCCAACACGGTGCCCGTTGCTATCAGTTGTCTTTTCATGCCCCGATTCTAGAAAGCTGCTGTGACGGCCGCGCCACCTGGCTGCATTTCGCGCCACGCAAACCGCATTTCGTCGCAAACCGCTGGGCGCGGCCGGTGCCCATCGGCACAGTCGCTCCTGTCTTGATTCACCACCCACCGCATTGAAAGGGAACACACCATGGCACACAGCATCTTCTCCGGCACCCCCACCTGGGTCTGGTTTCTTCTGGTCGCACTGGCCTGGCTGGGCCTGCGCCAGACCCTGACCCAAACCGCAACCCTGCGCCGCGTGACGCTGATGCCGCTGGCCTTGGTGGCTCTGTCCCTGTATGGCACGGTCACCGTGTTTGGCGACCAGCCCCTGGCGCTGCTGATCTGGGCCAAGGCCGCAGCCACCACCGCCTTCCTGGTGCTGCGCCGCCCGGTGGCTGCCGGCACCCGCTTTGACCTGGCCCGCCAAACCTTCACCCTGCCCGGCACCTGGGCCCCACTGGCGCTGATGATGACCATCTTCTGCACCAAGTACGCGGTGGGTATCACCAACGCCGTCAACCCCGCCCTGCTGCACAGCACGGCCGTGGCCCTCAGCGTGAGCGCCATCTACGGCCTGAGCAGCGGCGTGCTGATCGGCCGGGCCCTGCGCCTGTGGCGCCTGGCCATGGCCGCCGACGCCGCCTGGCATGGCCAAGCTGCCGCCGCCTGATTCCCCGCCCCCACCCACGACCCACAGGAGCCCACCATGCAACTCACCCCCGTCATCGCCATCCACATGACCACCGCGTTGGCCGCGCTGGCCGTGGGCCCCGTCGCACTGTGGGCGCGCAAAGGTGCCACCCAGCGCCCCCGTCTGCACCGTCTGGCCGGCTACACATGGGTCGTGCTGATGGTGGTCACCGCACTGTCGGCCCTGTTCATCCGGGACTTTCAGCTGCCCAATATCGCGGGCTACACACCCATCCACCTGTTTGTGCCCGTGACATTGGTGGGCCTGTGCGGGGCATTCTGGTTCCTGGCGCGCAAAAACATCCGGGGGCACCGCACGGCCATGCAGCAGCTCTACTTCGGTGCCTGCGTGGGTGCCGGGGCTTTTACGCTGCTGCCGGGCCGCTACCTGGGCCAGTTGGTCTGGGGCCAGTGGCTGGGCCTGGTTTGACCTTGAAAGGACACCGTTCCATGTACTCCCGTCTTTCCCTGGCCCTGGCCAACGTCACCCTCTTCACCGCGGCCGCAAGCGCCCAAGCCGGCATGGGCCTGACCGAGCTGCCCGGTTTGCAGGGCGATGGCCCAGTCACCGTGTTCTACCCCACGGCCGCCGCCGAATCCCCGGTGCAGCGCGGCCCCTTCACCCTGTCAGTGGCGCAGCGGGCCGAGCCCCAGCGCGGCAATGGCCACCTGGTCATCATCTCGCACGGCTCAGGCGGCGCGCCCTGGGTGCACACCGACCTGGCCCGCGCGCTGGTGGAGGCCGGCTTCACCGTGGCCCTGCCCGAGCATGCGGGTGACAACTACAAAGACACCAGCACCCCCGGCCCGCAAAGCTGGCGCATGCGCCCGGCCGAGGTGTCGCGTGCCATCGACGCCCTGGCGCTGTCGCCCCGCTTTGCGCCGCTACTGGCGCTGGACCAGGTGGGCGTGTTCGGCCAGTCCGCGGGCGGCCACACGGCGCTCAGCCTGGCCGGGGGCCAGTGGTCGCCCCAGCGCTTTCTGGCGCACTGCCAGGCCCATATTGCCGAAGACTTCAATGCCTGCGTGGGCACCTTCACCCGACTAACCGGCAGCTGGTTCGACGGTTTGAAGAAATCCGTAGCACTGGGCGTGCTGCGCCAGCGCTTTGACGACCCGCAGCCCGTGGCCTACAACGACCCGCGCATCGTGGCGGCCGTAGCCGGGGTGCCCGCCGCGGCGGACTTTGACCTGGAGACGCTGCGCGCGCCGCGCATTCCTTTGGGTTTGGTTACCACCGGGCAAGACATGTGGCTCACACCGCGCTGGCATGGCGAGGCCGTGGCCCAGGCCTGCACCGCCTGCGAACGCATTGCCCACCTGCCCGAGGCCGGCCACAACGCCATGCTCTCGCCCTTGCCGCCGGCCCATGTGCTGGGCAGCGTAGAGGCCGTGCTGCTGGCCGACCCGCCCGGGTTTGACCGCAGCACGCTGGGCGCGCTGGACCTGCGCATCACCGCGTTCTTCCGCCAGCACCTGCTGACCGCGCCACAATAAGCCCTGCAGCCCCCTCTAGAATGCGACCCACTATGCCCACCCCCCTGAGCCCCGAAGAGATAGACCGCCTGGCGCGCAAGCGCGCGGGCGCCAAGCTGGGCTGGTACATCCACGCCACGGTGTATGTGCTGGTCAACCTGCTGATCTTCTCCATGTCGCAGTACGCGTTTGGCACACGGCCCTGGTCGCTGGGCCCGTTGCTGGGCTGGGGCCTGGGCCTGGTGTTGCACGGCATCTCGGTGTTTGTGCTGGGCCGCGGCAGCAGCCTGCGCGAACGCATGGTGCAGCGCGAGCGCGAGCGCATCGAACGTTCCCAACGCGGGCTCTGACACCGCCATGCGCATCGATGGCATCAACAAGCTGCAGCACCTGCTGCAGACCTGGGCCTTCAGCCTGGCCATTGCCACCCTGCAGTACGCGTTCCAGCCCGAAAAGCCCTATGTGCCGCTGGTGGCGTATTCGCTGGCCATTGGCACGTTCATCTGGGCCATCATTGACCTGGGGCGGCACTTCTTCCCCTCCGCCGCCGAGACCGGCTGGCCCTTGGGCGCACCCGGCTTTCTGCTCATGGGCGGCGGCATTGTGGCGGGCTACTTTCTGGGCAACCTGCTGGCCGACACGCTGTGCCGCACCTTTGGCTGGTACGCGGGCTACCCGATTCCTGACCGCGCGGTGGACCTGCGCAACAGCATCCTGATTACCCTCACCGCAGGTTCGGCCGGCACCTACTACTTCTACACCCTGAACAAGAGCGCCTACCTGGAGCGCAAGATGACCGAGGCGCGCCACCTGGCGGCCGAGGCCCGTCTCAAGCTGCTGGAAACCCAGCTGGAGCCGCACATGCTGTTCAACACACTGGCCAACCTGCGCGCCCTGATTGGGGTGGACCCGGTGCGCGCCCAGACCATGCTGGACCACATGATTGCCTACCTGCGTGCCACACTGAGCGCCTCGCGCGCCACAGGCACCGACGGCGGCCACACGCTGACCGACGAGTTTGCCCGCCTGCAGGACTACCTGGAGCTGATGAAGATCCGCATGGGCCCGCGCCTGCAGTTCACGCTGGAGCTGCCCGAGGCGCTGCGCACCCACCCCGTGCCACCGCTGCTGCTGCAGCCGCTGGTGGAAAACAGCATCCAGCACGGGCTGGAGCCCAAGGTAGAAGGCGGCAGCATTGCCATCCGCGCCGCGCAAGAAGGCGGCCTGCTGTGCCTGGAGGTGACCGACACCGGCCTCGGCGCCCCCGAAGTGCTGCAGTCCCGGCCCGGCCACGGCTTTGGCCTGCAACAGGTGCGTGACCGCCTGCTGACCACCTTTGACACCCTGGGCACTATGGAATTGATAGCGGCTCCCGCAGGGGGTACGCGGGTCCGCATCACTTTTCCCCTCCAACCATGAGCCAGCCCACCGCACTGATTGCCGAAGACGAGCCGCTACTGGCCCAGGCCCTGCAGGCCGAGCTGGCGCGCGCCTGGCCCGAACTGCAAGTGCTGCAAACCGTGGGCGATGGCCATTCCGCCGTAGATGCGGCGCTGGCGCAGCAGCCCGATGTGCTGTTCTTTGACATCCGCATGCCAGGCCAAAGCGGCCTGGAGGCGGCGGCCGAGCTGGCCGATGCCTGGCCAATAGACGCCAGTGCCAAACCCTTCCCCGCGCTGGTGTTTGTCACCGCCTACGACCAGTACGCCGTGCAGGCGTTTGAAGCCCAGGCGGTGGACTACGTGCTCAAGCCCGTGCAGGCGGCCCGGCTGCAAAAAACAGTGTCAAAACTGCAGCTAGCCCTCGCCAAACCTGCGCCAGCCGCTATCAATTCAGAAGCAAACCTGGAAGCCACCCTGGCCCAGTTGCGCGGCCTGCTGGCGCGCGAGGCCACGGCCAGCGCTCCCGCTTCGTCCACGCCGCTGCGCGTGCTGCAGGCCAGCGTGGGCAGCAGCATCCGCATGGTGCCGCTGGACGAGGTGGTGTTTATTGAGGCGGCGGACAAGTACCTGCGCGTGCTGACCGCCAGCCACGAGTACCTGCTGCGCACCCCACTCAAAGAACTGCTGCCGCAACTGGACGAGCAGGTGTTCTGGCAGATCCACCGCGGCACGGTGGTGCGGGCCCAGGCCATCGACACCGTCACCCGCGACGAGGCGGGCCGCCTGGCCTTGACCTTGCACCAGAGAAATGAAAAACTGTCCGTGAGCCGGCTCTATGCCCATCGCTTCAAGGCGATGTAGGCGCCGGCCCACGGAGGGAGACTTATGACACCCGACACCGGGCGCAAAGTGGTGCTTGCGGCGCTGCTTGGGCTAGGCCTGCTGCCCGCCAGCTGGGCGCAGCTGAAATTTGCCACTGCGGTGGAGCCACGCTTTGCCCGCACCATGGCCGAGCAGGTGCTCACCCAGGCCTACCAGCAGCTGGGCATGAAAGTGGAATTTGTGCCCCTGCCCATACGCCGCGGCTATGCCATGGCCGCCACCGGCGAGCTGGATGGCGTGACAATTAGCGTTGCCGACAGCCTAGACCCCGCCCTCTTCAAGCTGGAAGTGCCGGTGGCCGTAGAAGAAACTGTGGTCTACACCCTGAACAAGCAGTTCAAGGTGGCGGGCTTTGCCTCGCTGCAGCCCTACACCATTGGCCACATTGCCGGCCTGCGCTACTTTGAGACCCACCTGCAAGGCATGAAAGTGGACACCGCGGTCGATCTGGAGACCTTATTTCGCAAACTTGCGCTGGGCCGCACCGACATCGCGCTGGAGACCCGCTCCAACCTGTGCCGCCTCAAACCGCTGAGCCTGACGCAGATCGTGATTCTGGAGCCGTCGGTTGAGGTGGTGCTGGGCCACCACTTTCTGAACCAGAAGCATGCCGAGCTGGCCCCCAAGCTGACCCAAGTGCTGCGCAGGATGGAGACCGAGGGCAGCATCAAGAAAATCCAGGCCGCAGCGCTCAAGGAATTCCAAGCCCAATGCGGCTGACGCGGACCGCCGGGGGTCAGGAAAGTACCGGTTCATGCAAATCGCGCATGAACCCGAAGAAAATGGACATGCGCCGCTACGGGTAAACCACGGGGACTTGGCATATCGGTTGCTTAGGCTTGCTCCCTACAATCGGCCCCTTGTCCTCACAGGAACTCCCCATATGCAACTGAATCTCTCGCGCCGCAGCGCTGTGCGCCTGCTGGCCTTGTCTGCTGTTCTCACCTCGGCCCTGTTGCAGGGCTGCGACTCCACCCCCTCGGTCATCAAGATTGGTGTGGCCCAGCCGCTCACCGGAAACCTGGCCGCTTTGGGCCAGGATTTGCTCAACGGCGTGAACCTGGCCGTGGAAGAACTCAACAAGGAAGGCTACAAGGTCAAGGGCAAGACCGTGACCTTTGAAGTGGTGGCCGTGGACGACCGCGCCAACGCCGACACCGGCAAGGAAGTGGCCCAGCAGCTGGTAGACGCCGGTGTGGTGGCAGTGATTGGCCACCTGAACTCGGGCGTGAGCATTGCCGCCGCCCCCATCTACGCGGCCAAAAACATTGCCGAACTCTGCATCTGCACCAACCCCAAGTTCACCCAACTGGGCTTTGACACCACCTTCCGCCTGGTCGGCAACGACAATTTGCAGGCCAAGGCTATTGGCAGCTACTCGGCCTCGCAGTTCCGCGGCACCAAGGTCGCGCTGCTGGACGACGGCACCCCCTACGGCAAAGACCTGGCTGCCGGTGCGGGCGTACAGCTCAAGGCCGCCAAGAAAGAAATCGTGCTGCAGCAGTCGTTTGACGACAAGACGACCAAGTTCGAAGAAACCGCCGCCAAGATCAAGAGCGCGGGCGTAGAAATCGTTGTGTCCACCCTGAACGACTTTCAGGTGCTGGCGCTGCTCGAAGCGCTCAAGGCCATCAGCTACACCGACATCAAGGTGCTGGGCGGCGACACCATCAAGACCACGCTGATGCTCAAGGGCACGGGCATGGTCAGCGGGCTGTATGCCACCTCCCCCAGCCTGGAAGCGCGTGAATTCACCGCCGGTGGCGCCTTCCTGGACAAGTACCGCGCCAAGTACAAGATCGAACCCGCCTACGCCGGCCACTACACCTACGACGCCATGTACGTGCTGGCAGCCGCCATTCGCCGCGCCGAATCGGCCAAGCCCAAGGACATCGTGACCACGCTGCGCAAGATCGACGGCTACGCACCTGTGACCGGCTCCATGAAATGGGATGACAAAGGCGAACAGCGCTACGGCGTGATTGGGGTGTACAGTGCCAATGGCGGGCTGTGGGAATCCCAGATGCGCTCGGATTCCTGGTAAGCCCTCCTGCCCCGAGGAGACACACGGCATGACGATTCGCTACACCACAGTGCCCAACACCTTGCCAGAGAGCAAGATGCGCCTGTACCCCACCAAGGTGATCAACATCATCGGTGGGCCGGGTAGCGACAAGTCCCTGTTCTCCTCCGCCATCATCCTGTTCCTGAACCTGCACCACAAGACGGTGGAGACCATCCCGGACTACGCCAAGTCGCTGGTCTGGCAGCAAAACTTTGAAGTGCTGAAGAACCAGTACTTCATCGCCCAGCGCCAGTACGAGATGCTGAACCTGCTGGACGGGCAGGTGCAGTACCTCATTACCGAGTGCTCATTGCCCCAGGTGCTGTACTACAACGAACACTACCCCGAGAACATCTGCGACATCGCCAAAACGCGGGCGCAGATTCTGGAGTGGTACCGGCAGCACAACAACGTGAATATCCTGGTGGAGCGCGGCGAGAAGAAATACGTGCACACCGGCCGTTTTCAGGATGAAGAGCAGGCCCGCAATGTGGACCGCGGCCTGCGCGCCACCCTGATCCATGAGGGTTTTCCATTCACGGCCTTGCAGCCGGACGTGGCAACCATCAACGCATTTGCCCAAACATTGCTCGAATAAGCGCGCACTATGCGCGTGCACACAAGAAGGAGAAGCACCAAATCAAGACGCCTGCCAAGGCCCCCCATTCCCGTTTCTGGGAGTAATGCAATTCATGTCTCATTAGAGATTTGAATAGTAGGCTCGTATCAGTGAAAGCCTTATGCTCATGGCACAGGACTTGCGCTAATGTTCGCCCCGGTGAGAAATTTATTCACACTTTTTTAATTTGGAGTTTCTATGAAGTTGAAAATCGTTGCAGCCGCAGCCATCGCTTTGTCTACTGGTCTGGCATTCGCTCAAAACGCGGTTGTCACCATTGCCCACGTTGGTCCTACCAGCGGTGCGATTGCCCACTTGGGTAAGGACAACGAAAACGGCGCCATCCTGGCCGTGGAAGAACTCAACGCTGCTGGCGTGACCATTGGCGGCAAAAAAGTCACCATCAAGCTGATGACTGAAGATGACGCTGCTGATCCCAAGCAAGGCACTGCAGTTGCTCAAAAGCTGGCTGATGCCAAGGTTTCTGGCGTGATCGGTCACCTGAACTCCGGTACCACCATCCCTGCTTCCAGCATCTACTCCGAAGCCGGTATCCCCCAAATCTCCCCCTCCGCTACCAACCCCAAGTACACCCGTCAAGGCTTCAAGACAGCCTTCCGTCTGGTGGCTGATGACACCCAACTGGGTGGCACACTGGGCAAGTACGCTGTGAAAGAACTGAAGGGCAAAGCCATCGCCGTGATCGACGACCGTACTGCGTACGGCCAAGGCGTGGCACAAGAGTTTGCCAAGGCTGTTGAAGCCGCTGGCGGCACTGTGGTTGCCAAGGAATTCACGACCGACAAGGCCACTGATTTCTCCGCTATCCTGACCACCATCAAGGGCAAGAAAGCTGACGTCGTGTTCTTCGGTGGTATGGACGCCGTTGCCGGCCCCATGCTGCGTCAAATGAAGTCCCTGGGCATCAGCGCCAAGTTCATGGGTGGCGACGGCATCTGCTCCACCGAACTGGTTAAGCTGGGTGGCGACGCGATTGCTGACAACCAAGTCTACTGTGCTGAAGCCGGTGGCGTGGAAGGTCAACAAAAGGTCGGCATGGAAGCCTTCAAGACCAAGTTCAAGGCCAAGTTCGGCTCTGAAGTTCAAGTGTACGCACCCTACGTGTACGACGGCGTGAAGGTCATGGTTGCTGCCATGGTCAAGGCCGGTTCTTCTGACCCCGCCAAGTACCTGCCCGTGTTGGCAGCTACCAAGGACTTCAAGGGCGTGACAGGCAACATCTCCTTTGATGCCAAGGGCGACATCCTGAACGGCGCGTTGACTCTGAAGACCGTCAAGGGCGGCAAGCTGACCGACCTGGCCGTGATCCGTTAATCACCGCACGTCTCTGGGCAACGCGAGTTGCCTTGAAACAAAAAAGCGCACTGCCTGCAGTGCGCTTTTTTTATGCCCGCCTGTTGTCAGCTGCGTGGCTGCAAGCCCGCCGGCACATAGCGCGCCAGCCGCGCCGCAATGGCCACCTCGTGCCGCTGCCACCAGACACCCAGCGCCACCACCCCCAGGCCCAAGAGCGTGAGCGCCAGCGGAAACAACAGGCTGTCGCGGAACACCTGGTGCGACAGATACCCCAGGTACAGCGCCACACCCAGCGCGCCAAACACCGTGAACACGCGCCGGCCGATGGCCGCACCCAGCAGCACCAGCACCACGTTGATCAGCGCGTAGATCGCCTTGCCCCACGGCGAACCCGAGTCACTCAGGCTCAGGCCGCTCCAAAACATGGTGGTGCCAAAGATATAGAGCCAAAAGGCAAAGTCCTGCCGCCACTCGGCCGTGTGGGACAGGCGGCTGCGCACATCCACCCACATCGCCAGTGCCACCGTGCCTATGCCAAACACCAGCGACACATCGCGCGTGAATTCCCACTCCCAGCCGTGATCGGTCAGCAGCGCGTTGGCCACATCCATGCTCATGTACCAGAGCGTCACCGCCAGCGGCATGACCATGAAGGGCAAGCGGTAGCGCCACAGCATCACCACGCCCGCGGCCAGCGTGGCAAATTCCAGCGTGAGCCAGCGCCAGTCAATGCGCGTGTGGTAGCTGGAGAACGAATCTGGCCCGCCCGGTGGCCACAGCCCGGCCACGCTTTGCGCACTCCACACCACCAGCGACACCAGGCACACGGCCAACGTGGCCAACAGCCCCGCGGGCACGCGCAGGCCCCGCGCCTTGAAATGGTCCGCCACCTTCAGGCAGGCAATGAAATACGCCACGCCAATGCCCAGCAGCGCAGCGGGCCCCAGCGCCTGAAAGCCCAGGGTCATGAACAGGCTCATGGCGCCGATGGCCACCATGCCGCCAAAGTAATACAGCACATTCACAAAGCTAAACGCTGGCCCCGCGCCCGCCGCCGCCACGCGCTCCAGCGGCAGCGTGCTGTGGGTCAGGGCGTCGCGGCTCCAGCGCCGCCACAGGGTGTCGGCCTGGGTTTGGGTCAGCAGGCCATCGCGCTCGGCCTCCCTCAGGTCCTGGTAGCGCAGCTCAATCACCAGATTTGTGGTGTCGGTGAAGTCTTTGATGTGCATGGTGCATACCTGCTGTGGTTTTGCGCATATGTACCACAGCCAGCCTCCTAGAATCCGCCCATGCAAACCCTTATGCCTGCGACAAGCGCTTCTGCCCTGCCCACCATCCTGGACCAGATCCACACCGATGCCCGGGCCCTGTTCGGCCAGGGCCGGGTGGCCAGCTACATTCCCGCGCTGGCCGAAGTGCCGCCGCAGCAGTTCGGCATAGCGGTGGCGCTGGTGGACGGCAGCACGTTCAGCGTGGGCGATGCGCACACCTCGTTCTCGCTGCAGAGCATCACCAAGCTGTTCGCCTTTGTGCTGGCGCTAAAGACTGTGGGCGACGACCTGTGGCAGCGCGTGGGGCGCGAGCCCTCAGGCGCGGCGTTCAACTCCATGGTGCAGCTGGAGACTGAAAAAGGCATTCCGCGCAACCCCTTCATCAACGCGGGCGCCCTGGTCATCACCGACATCTTGACCACGCGCTATGCCCACCTGGACTACGCGCTGTTAGGCGCCCTGCGCCGCCTGACCGACGACCCCGACCTGAGCTGGAACGCGCGCATTGCCAAGTCGGAGCGCGACACCGCGCACCGCAACATGGCCATGGCGTATTTCATGAAGAGTTACGGCAACTTTGTGAACGACCCCGAGCTGGTGCTGGACAACTACTGCCGCCAGTGCGCCACTGAGATGAGCTGCGCCCAGCTGGCCCAGGCCACCATGTTTTTGGCCAACAACGGCCGCGACCTGGGCCGCGACGGCAAGCCCGACGAACAGTTTCTGGCGGCCGACGACGCCCGCCGCGTGAACGCCCTGATGCTGACCTGCGGCGCCTACGACGCTGCGGGCGACTTTGCCTACCGCATAGGCCTGCCGGTCAAAACCGGGGTGGGCGGTGGCATTGTGGCCATAGCGCCCGGCATAGGCACCGTGGCCGTGTGGGCGCCCGAGCTGGACGCCAAAGGCAACTCGGTGCTGGGCGCGTTTGCGCTGGAGCAGCTGGTGCTGCGCACCGGCTGGAACCACGGCCAGGCCTGAAAACTCACAAAAAAGGCGTGCATTGCGCCGCCGTTTGGTGCAAGCTGTAGCCATAAGAAAGAGACAGGGAGCAACGTCGTTGGAGTGTTCCTATGTCTACCGGTTCAAGCGTCCAGCGCTGGGCCACACGCACCAGCCGTGTTCTGGCCAGTTGCACCCTTGCCTGCCTGGCAGCGCTGAGCGCCTACCCCGCGTGGGCCGGCAAATTCACCGTCGTTTACTCGCGCGAAATCCCCGAGGCCGATAGCCGCCTGGAATACCCCGTGCGCCTGCTGGAGCTGGCGCTGAAAAAGTCCGGCCATGAATACGAGATGCGCTCCTACCCCCGCCCCATGCCGCAAGGCGCGGCGCTGGGGCGCCTGGCTACGAACGCGGGTATCAACGTGGTGTGGAGCATGACCTCCAAAGACCGCGAAGACCAGCTGCTGCCCATTCGCATTCCCATCGACAAAGGCCTGTTTGGCTACCGCATCGCGTTTGTGCGGGAGCAAAACCGCGGCGTCATCTCCGGCGTGAAAGGGCTGGACGACCTGCGCATGTTCACGGCTGGCCAGGGCCACGACTGGCCCGACACCGAGATCTTGCAGAGCAACGGCCTGAAGGTGACGACCAGCACCGCCTACGAGGGCCTGTTCGCCATGCTGCAGGCCGGGCGGTTTGACTACTTCCCGCGCTCCATGCTGGAGGTTTGGGACGAAACGGACAAGGCCAGCAAACAGCAGCTGGTGGTGGAAGACAAGGTGTTGCTGCACTACCCCACGGCCATTTACTTCTTTGTGAACAAACAAGACATTGCACTGGCCCAGGTGATTGAAACGGGGCTGAACCGTGCGATTGCGGATGGCAGCTTTGACGCGCTGTTTTACGAGCGCTTTGGCGAGGTCATCAAGCGCTGCAACCTGCGCGGCCGCATGTCTATTGCGCTGAACAACCCGCTGCTGCCGCCCGACACGCCCCTGGCCCGCAAGGCCCTGTGGCTGGACATCAGCGCGTTGCCGAAGTAGCAGCCCACTCCAGCCGGTTACGGCCGTTGGCCTTGGCCGCGTACACCGCGTGGTCGGCCCGGCGGATGTTTTCTATGGCGTCCAGCCCCGGCTCCAGCAGGGCCACGCCGGCCGAGCAGGTGTAGCCAAAGCCCGGCAGATCGGGCAGCGGCGCAGAGGTGCGCACCATCTCCAGCACCCGGTTCACGATCTGCGTGAGCGCCGTGGGCTCGATGTTGGGGAACAGCAGCATGAACTCCTCACCGCCCAGGCGGCCAAAGCCGTCCTCGCGGCGCAGGGTGCTGGCCACCAGCCGGGCAAAGTGCGTCAGCACCAGGTCGCCCGCGTGGTGGCCGTGGGTGTCGTTCACGCGCTTGAAGTGGTCCAGGTCCAGCATCACCACGCCGCAGGGCTGGCCCGCGGTGCGCAGCTGCTCCAGCCGCTGGTCTAGCTGCTGCAAGATATGGGCGCGGTTGCTGATGCCGGTGAGCGCATCGGTCTGCGCCGCACGCAGCGCCCCGTCACGCGCCAGGCGCAGTGCGCGCTCGCTGGTGCGCATGGCGGTAATGTCAAACGCCACGCACAGCATCCAGCCCTGCGCGTCCACCGTCTCGGTCATGTAGATCCAGCGGCCATCGGTCAGGTCGGTTTCAAACGCGCGAAACGGCAGCTTGCCCCGGCGCGATTGGGCCGAGGTCAGCCAGGCATCAATGTCTGAGGTCTGGATGGCGGCGCCCACGCCCTCGTCGTAGCTCTTGCGCATCAGCGTCAGCCAGGTCATGGGCTGGTCCGCGGCAATGCCAAAGCCCTGGCGAAACGCCGGGTTGGCGTAGCGCAGCAGGTCGGTCCCGTCAAACAGCGCCACCAGCAGCGGTGTCTGTTCGTACAAGCGGGCCACGTGCTCCACATGGGCATCAACGGATGAGGACGGCATGGTCCAGCAGGCTCCTGCAAAAAGCGGTGGAATGGTTTCGTCCCCAGTGTAAGTAAGCCGGTGGCCCCCGTCTAGAATCGTTGTCATGAGCGCCAATACCCCTGCATCCCCTGCCAACACCCCCGAAACGCCCAAAGTCAGCAACTTTTTGCGCCAGATCATCGAAAACGACCTGAAAAAAGGCACCTACGCCGCCCGCCGCTGGGCTGGCTCCCCTGGCGACGCCACCCACCACGCCACCGGCCAGCCTGACCCCGCCAAGATCCGCACCCGTTTTCCGCCCGAGCCCAATGGCTACCTGCACATAGGCCATGCCAAGAGCATCTGCATCAACTTTGGCCTGGCGCGCGACTACGGGGGCGTGTGCCACTTGCGCTTTGACGACACCAACCCCGAGAAGGAAGACACCGAATACGTCAACTCCATCATCGACGCGGTGAAGTGGCTGGGCTTTGACTGGAACGGTGCGCCCGATGCCGCCGCCTACCAGGCCAGCGACTACTTTGACTTCATGTACCGCGCAGCGGAATATTTGATTGAAGCTGGCTACGCCTATGTGGACGAACAAACCGTAGAACAAATGCGCGTGAACCGCGGCGACTTTGGCAAGCCCGGTGTGGACAGCCCCTTTCGCAGCCGCACGCCCGCCGAAAACCTGGCGCGCTTTCGCGAAATGCGCGATGGCAAGCACGAAGACGGCAGCATGGTGCTGCGCGCCAAGATCGACATGGCCAGCCCCAACATCAACATGCGCGACCCGGCCATCTACCGCATCCGCCGCGCCACGCACCACAACACCGGCGACACCTGGTGCATCTACCCGATGTACACCTACGCCCACCCCATTGAGGACGCGCTGGAACAAATCACCCACAGCCTGTGCACGCTGGAATTTGAAGACCAACGCCCGTTTTACGACTGGCTGCTGGAGCGCCTGAGCGAGGGCGGCCTGCTAGCTGCGCCCGCACCGCGCCAGTATGAATTTGCCCGCCTGAACCTGACGTATGTGATCACCAGCAAGCGCAAGCTGGCGCAGCTGGTGTACGACCACAAGGTGAGCGGCTGGGACGACCCGCGCATGCCCACCATCGTTGGCCTGCGCCGCCGCGGCTACACGCCCGAGAGCCTGCAAATGTTTGCCGACCGCATTGGCGTGACCAAGAGCGACAGCTGGATTGACTACTCCACGCTGGAAGGCTGCCTGCGCGAAGACCTGGAAGCCAAGGCCCACCGCGGCATGGCCGTCATCAACCCCGTGAAACTGGTGCTGACCAACTGGGACGAGGTGATGGGCGCTGGCCACCTGGAGCCCTGCACCCAGCCCGCCCTGCCCCACCCACCCGAAGGCGTGGAAAGCCCCACGCGCCACTTCACCATCGGCAAAGAAGTGTGGATCGAGCGCGAAGACTTTGAAGAAGTGCCCCCCAAGGGCTACAAGCGCCTGTTCCCCGGCAACAAGGTGCGCCTGAAGGGCGGCTACGTGATCGAATGCACCGGCTGCACCAAGGATGCCAACGGCGTCATCACCGAAGTGCTGGCCACCGTGGTGCCCGACACCAAGAGCGGCACACCCGGTAGCGATCTGGTGAAGGTGAAAGCCGCCATCACCTGGGTGGGCGTGGCCAACGGCGTGAACGCCGAAGTGCGCATGTACGACCGCCTGTTTTTGGACGCGCAGCCCGACGCGGGTGGCAAAGACTTTATCGAGAGCCTGAACCCCAACAGCCTGAAAGTGGTGACCGCGATTGTTGAGCCTTCATTGGCCAACGCAGCGCCGGACCAGAAGTTTCAGTTTGAGCGGCATGGGTACTTTGTCGCAGATCGGGTGGATCACGTGCAAGGCAACAAGCCGGTGTTTAACTTGGCGGTGGGGTTGAAGGATAGTTGGGGGAAATAAATACCGAGGCGCTGGGCATAAAGAGCGCCGCTGTTAAATAGCTTGATTCACAATGAATACTGGTGAACTCGAAAATAAGAAGGTCCACTTGACGGACTCCTTTCGAGCAATGCATCAGGTACAAGGGAGGAAAAGTGGACAGCAATCACAACGCCATACGGCATCTCAAATACTTGCGCCAATCTCTGTCGCAGGACAATGAATCTATTGGTTTTTTCCTATCAGCGGGATGCCCTCTTGCGGTGCAAATGCCCGAAGGCACATGGCCGCTAATTCCGGATGTAGCGAATCTCTCGGCTTTTGTTAACAAAAAACTGGCGGACGATCCAAAGTACGTCACTTTGTTGGCCGAGCTTGTGAAGGCCGGAAAGAACAAACAAAACATTGAAGACACACTTAGCTTCGTTCGAAGCCTGTATCTAGTCTCTGCGGGCGGGGATGTTCGCGGTCTGAGTCAGTCCGACCTGGCGACGTTGGAACGGAAGATTTGTTCAACCATCGTATCCAAATTGAACGTGCAACTTCCTAACAAGGAGACGCCGTATCACCAGCTTGGTAAATGGATGAAGTCCATCGATCG
Organism: Rhodoferax sp. ZS1R25; assembly: GCF_056521335.1. NCBI lineage: Bacteria > Pseudomonadati > Pseudomonadota > Betaproteobacteria > Burkholderiales > Comamonadaceae > Rhodoferax > Rhodoferax sp. ZS1R25. Next base: position 1,742,377 of record NZ_JBWMAZ010000001.1, on the reverse strand, counting down.
CAAAGTTGCGGTTGAAATATTCACGACAAACTACGACCTATTGACAGAGCAATCTCTTGAAGATCTTGGCGTACCGTACTTCGACGGTTTTGTTGGTTCTCGGAAATCCTTCTTTGATTTACGTGCTGTAGAGGACGGTCAAATTCCAACTCATTGGTCAAGGCTTTGGAAAATTCATGGATCGATAAATTGGGTTCAAGAAAGTGAAAACGGACGAGCGCAAGTACACCGCGGCTCAGAAGTTAAAGAAGACGCTTCGCATCTGATCTATCCATCTCATTTGAAGTATGAGGAAAGTCGCAAGATGCCGTATCTCGCGCTCATGGATCAATTGAGCAGGTTCATACGCAAGAAGTCGTCATTTCTAATCTTGTCCGGCTACTCCTTCAATGACGAACATGTCAACGACACAATCGTGAATGCATTGAGCGCAAACCCCACGGCAATGGTGCTTGGTTTGATGTTTGGAGACTATGAGAAAGAGAATACGGATGGGATAAGGATTGAGGCATACCCCAATGCATATAGATTGGCAAAGAGCCAGCACAACCTAAATGTCTGGACATTTGACAAAGCAATCATTGGAACAAATCTTGGTTCCTGGTCAATTTCCTCCCTTGATGATGATGCCGATACTGACCTATTGCAGTTTGTAATTTCGGAAAAAGAAGCCGATGAGGGTGGAAAGCTGCGAAAGCTAATAAAGCTTGGGGACTTCTCTGCCCTCACTACTTTTTTACAGAAAATTATTGGTTCCACGCGGGAATTGTCCAATGGCTAACCAAGAAACCTATCTTGGAGATGTGCAAGACGTTAACGGGACGACTGTCAGCATCACGCTATCAAAAGACTCTCTCACTGGTTTTGTTTACATTGACGGTCAAGGCTACAGGGTCGGGCAAATTGGAAGTTTCGTACGAATTCCAGTAGGCTTCAGTGACCTTTTTGGAATTGTTAGCGGGGTAGGCGCAAGCGCTGCCCCAACGGAAAAGTCTGAAAACAGCATTCACGGGAATCGGTGGATGAAAATTCAGTTGATTGGGGAAGGCCCCAGAAACGGAGTTTTCAAAAGAGGCTTATCGCAATATCCAACAATCGGCGATGAAGTTCATCTTGTCTCCGAAAAGGAATTGAAAAACATTTACGGGCAACCGGATAGACCGTATTTTGTAAAGTTGGGCCACATTTCCAACGCAGATTCAATTCCTGCGCTGATTGACATTAACAAACTGGTAACTAGGCATTCCGCTGTGGTAGGTACCACGGGATCAGGGAAGTCGACAACCGTCGCCAGCATCATTAATGCTCTAGCAGACAACAGTCGATACCCCTCTGCTCGCATCATCATGCTTGATCTACACGGCGAGTATGGGCACGCGCTCAAAGAGAATGGAAATGTCTACAAAATCAACGCAGACACATCCGCGGCTCAAAAGGAGCAAGAATTAAACATACCCTTTTGGGCGTTGAACTTCGATGAGCTATGTGAAATTTGTTTCGGTGACTTCACCAGCGAAAAAGACAAAAACATAGTCATGGAGAGGGTACAAAAATACAAGGTTGAGTCTCTAAACCTCTATCCAAAAAACGGGGCGCTCACGGATACGCTTAGTGTTGATTCACCCATTCCTTTCAGCATTCATCATCTTTGGTATGAGCTTTTCATAGAAACTTTCGGAACCTACTACAAGGACAAAGCCGGTCGTCCTATAGACAATTTGGCCTTTGAAGTAGACGGCAACGGGGTCGAATTGCGTGGAGATCCAGACAAGGGTATTGCTCCGATTTTCAAGAATGTTGTAACTGCTGCAGGTGAAGTAAAAATCAACTATTTACCTGGCACTTTGAATCTTGGCAAACAAGTTCTACTGCTCGGAACCAAGCTGCGCATCCCTAGATATGACTTCATCTTCAAGCCTAAAACTTGGCTGCCAAACAAGTCTGGGCAAGTAGCAACTGATCTAGATGAGCTACTAAAGAATTGGATAGGTAGCGATCGTCCAGTAACTATTCTCGACTTATCTGGGGTACCTGCCGACATCCTCCAAACCACGATTGGGGCCCTGCTCCGTATTCTTTATGAAGCGCTATTCTGGGCACGCAATCTATCCCAGGGTGGCAGACATCGACCTCTATTGATCGTCATGGAGGAGGCCCACATCTACTTAGGGAATGACTCTCAAGGCAAGGCTCAAGGAATGGCATCGCGAGTGGTGCAGAGAATAGTGAAAGAAGGGCGCAAGTACGGCATAGGCGCAATGATCGTTAGCCAACGACCCTCCGAAATTAGCCCCACCATACTTTCTCAATGTGGCACGTTCTTCGCACTACGACTCACAAATGGCACCGACCGAGGTCACATTACTTCAGCCTTGTCCGACAACCTAGATGGTTTGACCGGAATGCTGCCCATTCTGCGAACTGGTGAAGCGATTATTTTGGGTGAGGCAGTGAAATTGCCAATGCGAACCACGATAGAACCGCCGCCCAGAAATAGGCGGCCAGACAGCCAGGACCCAATAGTTTTCGATGAAGTTCCAGGAGATGCATCTCAAAATCCAGGCGGGTGGGGAATCAGCATGGAACCTAGCCCTAACTATGAGGAATTAGTTGAAGCTTGGCGTGCCCAGAATCCGCGGATAGCAAAAGTAATACTCAAGGAGTAAAGAATGGAAATGACCCCCATCTCGTCCTCAAATATTGCGGCCGTTGGCCACGATGAAGGCAGTCAGACTTTACAGGTCGAATTTAATAACGGGACACGTTATCAATACTTCGATGTACCTGAACAAGTGTTCGTCGAGCTAAGAGATGCAGGATCGCCAGGAGGCTATTTTGCTTTGAACATCAAGGGTGTCTATAGATTCTCCAAAGTGTGATGGTACCAACTCAGTTTGTCTCTATGCCCACCTGAGTGCGGCAATACCATGCAACCCCAATCCATCCTCCACTTCTGGTTCGAAGAGCTAACTCCCAAGCAGCACTTCGTCAAAGACGCCACGCTGGACGAAACCATTCGTGCGCGGTTTGGCGACACGTTGGAAGCGGCGGCGCGATGTGAGTTGTTTGCGTGGCGTGCGACAGCCCAGGGGCGGCTGGCGGAGATCATTGTGTTGGACCAGTTCTCGCGCAACATGTACCGCGACACGCCGCGCGCCTTTGCGCAGGACGCGCTGGCGCTGGTGTTGGCGCAAGAGCTGGTGGCCAGCGGGCAAGACAGCAGCCTGCCCACCGCGCAGCGCATCTTTGCCTACATGCCCTACATGCACAGCGAGTCCGCGTTGGTGCATGCGCAAGCCGTGGCGCTGTTTGCGCAGCCGGGCATGGAATACAACCTGGACTATGAGCTGCGCCACAAAGCCATCATCGACCGCTTCGGCCGCTACCCCCACCGCAACACCATCCTAGGCCGCAGCTCCAGCGCCGAAGAGCTGGCATTTCTGAGCGAGCCGGGGTCTTCGTTCTAGGCTTGCGCCCTCCTGAATGCTACGCTTTTAGTAGCTGCGGGCGCATATTCCACCGGGGCTAGAGGCTGTTTTATCCGCCAGCCAGCACCGCACGGTTGCGGCCCGCGGCCTTGGCGGCGTACAAGGCCTGGTCCGCGGCCTGGATCAGGGTCTGGGGTGTGGTGGCGTCGTCAGGCACGATGCTGGCCACGCCCACGCTGGCCGTCACGCAGGCAAAGTCTGACAGGGCATGCGGCAGTGCCAGCGCCTGCAGGGCATCGCACACTTTGCGGGCCATGCCCAGTGCGTCTTCCGCACTGGTGGCGGGCGCAATAAAGACGAACTCCTCGCCGCCATACCGTGCCACCAGATCGCCGGTGCGGGCAATGGTGGCGGCCAGCGTGTCGGCCACCTTGCGCAGGCAGTCGTCTCCGGCCTGGTGTCCGTAGTGGTCGTTGTATTTCTTGAACCAGTCCACGTCCAACAGCCCCAGCGCCAGCGCATGGCCCTGGCGCGCGGCACGGGTCCATTCGGCTGCCAGCGTGGCGTCGAAGTGCCTGCGGTTGGCAATGCCGGTGAGGCCATCGGTGGCACTGAGGGCTTCGAGCTTGCGGTTGAGCAGGCGTAGCTCCGCGGTGCGTTCGGCCACCTTGGCTTCCAGCACATGCTCTGCTTCCCGCAGGGTGGACACCAGTGCTTCCTGGGCTTTGAGGGTCTGTTCCTGTGCATGCACCTGGTCGCGGCGCATGGCGTTGTAGCGGTCTGCCAGGGCAAACGACAGCAGCAGCATTTCCATGGCCGAGCCTATCTGGGTGCCATCGGTCGTCAGAAAATTGGTGGGCAGCACCCCCAGATTGCGCAGGTGGGTGAGCACCACCGCCAGCAAGATGGCCGCGAATGCCGCCACGAAGAAGTAAGCACTGCGCTGCCCGCGCAGCGCACTCCAGCAACCGGTGGCGAGAAGAATCAGCGGCGTGATCAGACTGAGCACGATAAACGTGGGGTTGAACGTGCGAAACCAGAAGATGAGTGCGAAGAAGGAAAGGCCATGCAGCACCATGAACCCCTGCAGCACCCGGTCGAGTGGCTTGAACAACGCAGCGGTGTTGAGAATGCGCCGGGCAAACTCCAGCATGGCGATGGCAGCGACGGCCGTGGGGACGTTGACACCCATGGTGGTCCACGCGGGGATATCGCCCCACACAAACTCGGTGCCCAGCCCGCTGAAGGTTCCCAGCGCCAGTGCCACGGAACCGGAGAAGATGACGTACAGCAGGTAGTTTTTGTCGCGCAGGACCACGAACAGCATCAGGTTGTAAAACGAGATGGCCAGCACAACGCCGAAATACAGCGCTTGCAGGGCGTAGTCGGTGTGCTGGTGGGTTTGCAGTGCCTGTGGCTCCCACATGCGCGCGGGAATGTTCAGCGAGTTCGGGGTTTCCACCCGCAGATAGACCATCTGCTGCGACTGGGGCGGCAGTGTGACGGGCAGCAGAAAGAAGCGGCCGGGCAAGGGGCGGCTTTCAAACGGGCGGGCGTAGCCGGTTTGCGTCACCTGGTACGCGCCCTGCGCATCGGGTGTGTAAAAGTCGATGTGCGCCAGCAGGGCGTAGTTGATTTCCAGCACGCGCTGCACAGGCTGGTTGCTGGGGTTGGCCAGCGGCAGGCGCAACCACACCGCGGACCGCGTGTAGGAAAAACCGAGGGCTGCGCTGGACGGGTTGGTCGGTGGCTTGAACGCATTGGCGCGGGCTGGCTCCCTGACATCGTTCAGGGTCAAGGCAGCGCCGGGGTCTTCCAGATACTCAAAGTAAGCGGTCAGTGAAACGGGGGCTGCTTGTACACGCGTGAGGTCCAGTGGCTCTTGGGTGGTTGCCGCGAAGCTCGGCACCACAACGCCCAGACTGGTGAAGGCAATGAGCACGCCGCAGAAGCGGCGCAGCAGGTTTCGGAAGGGCATGCGCAAGAATAACAAACAGTGTGTGACGTCTTGTCAGCGCTATAGTGGTGCCCTACCCACCCACATGCAGCCACCATGACAACCTCCGCAGAAGCCTTGAGTGCCCAAGCCGCCAAGCTGCCGCCCGAAGAGCGCCTGGAAGTGGTGGAGCGCATCTTGGACACGCTGGACCAGCCCGACGCATCATTGGACTCTGTGTGGGCCCAAGAAGCAGATGACCGACTGGCTGCTTACCGACGCGGTGAAATCCAGGCAGTGGCCTTGTCGGAAGTGATTGCCAAATACTAAGTGAAGCCAAAAGCGGCATGACCGTCCGCCTGTTAGCGCCAGCGCAGGCCGAGCTGGACGAGGCGATAGCGTGGTACGCAGAGCAAGCGCCGGGTCTGGGCGAAGCATTAAGCATCCGCAGGCGTGGCACCCACTCACCCCACACATTCGCCGTTGCCGCTTGCGGCGCTTTCCCTACAGCGTGGTTTACACACAAGATGGCGCGGACATCCTTGTGTTGGCCATTGCGCATCAGCATCGCAAGCCGCTCTACTGGAAAAATCGGCTGAACTGACGTACAAACCGCTATTCATTCAGTAGCGGCCAGCGCATATTCCACGGGGGCTAGAGGCCTATTTTGTGCACCATTGCTGCTCACACGGCACACCGTCTCCGTTGCCATCCATCTTCATTCCTGGGCAGTTCTGTAGGAACAGCGTGGCCTCACGGCATGAATTCATTTGGCTGCACACATTGCGCCCGTCGCATTTGAAGTCTGCGGGCAGTGGCAGCTTGGCGGGCGAAAGGCCGGCAGGTGGAGCCGGCAACACCGACTGGAAACTGGCTGCACGCTTGGCGTATTGGCTGTAGCCAAACCACAGCAGTGCGCAAACCAGCAGGCCGCTGATCACCTTTCCAAAGAAGCCGGTGGGGTTTCCCGCACCGGATTTGCTGAGCCGTGCCGGGGGCCGTGGCGCAGCGTCCCTGTTTGCGTCGCCTGCTCTGTGCACGCGCACGGCACTGCGCTTGGCGTTGCGATCGGGCTCCACTTCAAAGGTCAGTACCTCGCCCTCGGTGGGCTGGCGGCCATTGCGTGCGAAGGCGCTAATGTGGACAAAAATGTCTTGTCCGCCATCATCGGCCACGATGAAGCCAAAGCCGCGCTCGGCATTCCATTTCTTCAGTGTGCCGCCGTAGCGTGGCTGACTCATGCTTCGCTCCCGTTTCACTGGCACCTGTGCGCCGTGCTGTTTGGTTTTGTTGGAAGCATTCTAGGGGCGCCCCCTAACCGGGAGATTTGCTACGTTTTTAGTAGCTTATGGCGCATATTCCACGCGGGCTAGAGGCCGATTTCTTACTGAAAATTCGCTATTTTTTGTAAGCAGAGCTGCATCATCCAGCAACACAAAATTGTTTCTCATATTTGACAAATATCCAATTTTGCAAATAATAAGAAACACTATGACGAACCTATCCACCCAATCAGGCGACAACGATATAGCCCCATTGCAGGCATTGGGCGCGCAGATACGCGCCCGGCGCAAGGCGCTGCGCCTGAACGCGACCCTGACTGCCGAGGCAGCGGGGATGTCGCGGGTCACGTTGCACCGCATAGAAAAGGGGGAGCCGTCCGTAACCATGGGCGCGTGGTCCAACGCGCTGGCGGCGTTAGGGATGTCTCTGCAGACCGTCATCACCGCCGACGAGAGCAAGCACACTGCAGCGCAGCCAGATCGCACAGGGTGGATTCCGGCGCGCGTGTCGCTGTCGGATTACCCGCAACTGCGTGCGTTGGCTTGGCAGGTGCACGGCACCGACACACTGACGCCCACAGAGGCACTGGATATTTACGAACGCAACGCCCGCCACTTGGATGTGCCAGCCATGTCCGCAGACGAGCAAGCACTGCTGCAGGCCCTGCGCCTAGCCTTTAGCCATGCAGTTTGAACGCCCGCACCACCAGCGCGTGGCCCATGTGTTGAGCGCCTTGAACGGTGCCACGCTGCTTGCGCACAGTTGCTATTTCGGGGGTGGTACCTGCATTGCCTTGCGCCATGGTGAATACCGTGAATCGGTGGACATAGACTTTTTGGTGTCGGACGCCGCAGGCTACCGGGAGCTGCGGCAACTGCTGACAAACCCCACTGGCCTGGCAGCCATCACACACCCCAACGCAGCGCCATTGGTGGCACTGCGCGAGATACGTGCAGACCAATATGGCATTCGCACACAGGTTCAAATGGATGGCCACAGCATCAAGTTTGAAATCGTGCGCGAAGCACGCATTACGCTGGAAACACCTGGTGCCAGCGACACCCTCTGTGGTGTGCCCACGCTGATCACGCTGGATTTAGCAACATCCAAACTCCTTGCCAACTCGGATCGACAGGCCGATGACGGTGTGTTCAGCCGCGACGTGATTGACCTGGCCATGATGGAGCTGCCCCTGCCCGAACTGCGCGCCGCACTCACTAAGGCGGAGCAGGCCTACGGTGCCACGGTGGCACGCGACTTGGGCAAGGCTATCGACCGCTTGCAACACCGTGCGGGTTGGCTGGAGCGCTGCATGAAAGTCATGTCCATGCAAATGCCCAAAGCTGTGTTATGGCAAAAGCTGCGGTCTTTACGCCGCATAGTGCCTGTGAGCTAGAGGACCATCACCGCTCCGTCGTAGCCGCTTCGCTCCAGGGTGACGAGCGATGGGGCGTGGCCGCCAAGCCTGCAAGGGGGCGGCGGTTCCAGTCGATGGCGGAGTCTGCGTGCAGTTGCTTGACCACCCACAGGAAATACACCGACGCGGGCACGCCGATCAGGTCGAAGAGCAAGGTGCTGGTGTCCGCACTGCTGGTCAGCGCCAGGATGAGGTGCATGGCGGCGCAAGACGGAAACACGGCAGCCAGCGCCAAGCCTGACAGCGACCAGGAATGGGTGGAGACATAGCGGCGTATCTGCGTGTCCACCAGGTACCACCCCACCATGCCGTACGTGAAGGTCACAAAGATGTTGCTGAGCAGCACCAGTGTGGGGCCGTTTTGAATGCCTTGCGTGGAGCAGATGACGGCGGACGGCACTGGCGGCGAAGCCATGGCCCAACCGGCGACCGCACTCACCGCAATCAACACCGCGATGACTGCGGCGGCCATCACGGACCCGTTGACCGCCACGGTGCGGTCTCCCCGCCCCTGCAGCATGGCTTCGGCACGCAGCCAGCAGAACACCACACCGGCGGGTAGCCCCGTCAGCGTGACCAGCAGCATGGGGGTGGTCACGGCGCCGCCCTGGAGCACGCACCAGCCATGCATCAGGTGGTGGGGGCCACAGCTTGCCGCCATGAGCGAAAACCCCAGGCCAAAACGCGAAAGGCCGCGGTAGCGGTATTGGGTGGCGGCCTCCCACGCGCTGAGCAGGCCCAGGCCCACGTAGGCCATACCGACCAGGAGGTTGCCAATGCCGATGATGAGCAACATCATGGTGCAGCGCCCGCCTTCGGCCCCATGGGCACACCAATGTGGTCCAAAAACTCTTCAATGAAGGTGCGGTGCGCGCGGCGGGTCAGGCTGTCAGGCGCTACCGCGGCGGACTGCATGCCCCAGCTCGGGGGGACCCGCCACAGCGGGCGGTCCATCATGGGCAGGATCAGCGCAGCGTCTACGGGCACGGAGAACAGGTAGCCCTGCGCCACATGGCAGCCCATGCTGCGCAGCGCCAGCGCCTGCTCTATGCGCTCGATACCCTCGGCGATCACATGCTTGCCGGTGGCAAAGGCCAGGCTGAGGATGGACGACACGATGGCCGTGTCGCCAGGCTCGGTGGGCAAGCCGTCGATGAAGGAACGGTCGATCTTCAGCACCTCGATGGGCAAGTCGCGCAGCCGGGCCAGCGAGGAATACTCGGTGCCGAAGTCGTCAATCGCCACGTAAATGCCCATCTGGTGCAGTTGGTTGAGCGTTGCGATGATTTCAGTCTCGGAATTCGTCAGCGCGCTCTCGGTCAGCTCCAGGCACAGCGAGGCAGAGTTAACACCCGTCTCTTGGAGGATGGTCTGCACTTCGGCGATGAAGCCGGGGTCGCCCAGCTGGCGCGGCGACACATTGACGGTCATCGAGAGCGGGCGCCCGGGCAGAGCCGCAGACCACTCGGCCAGTTGCTGGCACGCGGAGCGCAACACCTGGCGCCCCAGCTCGCCGATGAGCCGGCTGTCTTCGGCAATGGGGATGAACTCCGCGGGCGACATCATTCCATGCGCGGGGTGCCGCCAGCGCGCCAGCGCCTCCACGCCAACGAGTTGCCCGGTCACCAGGCTGACTTGCGGCTGGTAGTGCACATACAACTGCTTCTCGCGCAGGGCAATGCGAAGGTCCGACTCGATCTGCATGCGCCGGGACGCGCGTGCGTGCAACTCCTGGTTGAAGCGCACCATGCGATTGCGGCCACGCGCCTTGGCGGCATACAGCGCGGTGTCCGCGTCGCGCAGCAGCTGCTCTGCGGTCTGCGCGCCCAGTGCGCAGCTGGCCACACCAATGCTGGCGGAGGTGACGACCTCTCTGCCCCCAATGTAGAGCGGCTCGGCCACGGCGGTAAGCATTCGGGCTGCCAGTGTGTCTTCCGACCCGTTCACGGCATGGGGATACAAGATCACAAATTCGTCCCCGCCAATGCGGCTGACGATACCGCCCTCGCCCGCCCCCCCCACGCCGCCCAGGCAGTCGCTGATGCGCCGGGCGACCTCGCACAGCAGCTCGTCACCGCTGTCGTGGCCCAGGGAGTCGTTCACCAGCTTGAAGTTATCCAGATCGACAAAGAGCACGGCGACTTGCTCGTCACCTGCGGCAGTTTGTGCAAGCTCGTGTTCGAGTTTGCTGAGCAGCAGGCTGCGTATGGGCAGGCCGGTCAGCACGTCATGCGTAGCCGCGTGGATCAGATCGGCGATCACGGCAAGGGTGTCTTGCTGCGAGGATACGTCCGGGTCCCGATTGGAGAGCAGCATCTGCGCCGTAGCCAGCAACCGGTCCGTGTGCCGGATGTTCATGTGACGGGTGGAGTGCACGGCCTCGTTGGAAGATCTGCCTGAAGTGGAGGACGTCGTACTGTCGTGTTGCATTGCTATGTCCATTCAAGTACCTTCGCGCGCCCTTGCCCAAAATTTACTGTAGCACCCACCGCCGCTCCCAGCAATACGGAGCCGCCCACCCTACTACCCCGCCTCAAAGTCAATAAACCCGCGCTCCACATTGGTGGCCAACAGCTTCACGCGCACCTTGTCCCCCACCTTCAGCGCGCTGGCGCCGCGTAGCAGCTTGCCCTCGGCGGGCGGGTTCAGCAGGCGCACCCACATGCCGTCGGCCGCGTTGCCGGTGACGATGGCGTCAAAGCGCTGGCCGATGCGCGACTCCAGCAGCAGTGCGGCCTCGGACTTGCGCATCTGGCGCTCCACCTTTTGCGCCGCGTCTTCCTGGCGGGTGCAGTGCGTGGCCAGCGCGGCCAGCTCGGCATTCGAATACGGCTGCGGCTCCTTCGCCAGCGTGGCCTTGAGCAGGCGCGCGGTAATGAGGTCGGGGAAGCGCCGGTTGGGCGCGGTGGAGTGGGTGTAGTCGCTCACCGCCAGGCCAAAGTGCCCCACGGGCGGGCCACCGGGAGTCTCCAGCACGTATTCGCCCCGCCCCATGAGCTTGACGATGACCAGCGACAGATCGGGAAAGCGCAGCGGATCTTCCCGGCGGCGCTTGGCCAGAAAATCTTCCAGCGCTTTGGAATCGGCCTCATCGGGCAAGACCTCGCCATATTCCTTGGCCACGGCCACGATGCGCAGCCAGCGCTCGGGCGAGCGCACCACGCGGCGCAGGGACGCCACGCCCTGCCCCGCCAGGTAGCGCGCGGTGCAGGTGTTGGTGGCAATCATCACTTCTTCGATCAGCTGGCGGGCGCGGTTGTGCGCTTGCAGACGGATGTCGGACACGCGTTCGCCGTCAAACACCACGCGAGGCTGAAAGCTTTCAAACTCCAGGGAGCCCTCGCCATGGCGGCGTGTGCGCAGCTGCTGGGCGAGTGCGTCTTGCGTGAGCAGTTGCGCGTCCATGCCGGGCACGGCAGCCGCTGCGGCGGGCAAGTCGCCCATGCCGTCGAGCCAGGCGCTGACGGCGTCATACGCCAGCTTGGCTTGGTTGCGCACCCGGGCGCGGTACACGGTGGAGCCGGCGAGCGAGCCGTCGGAGTGGAACACCATCTCGGTCACCATGGCCAGGCGGTCCTGGTGGGGGTTGAGCGAGGTCAGGTCGGTGGACAAGCGCTCGGGCAGCATGGGAAAAATACGCGCCGAGGTGTAGACCGAGGTGGTGTTGGTGCTGGCGTGCTGGTCGATGGGGGTGTCGCGCGGCACCAGGGCATCCACATCGGCAATGGCCACCCACAGGCGCACACTCCCCTGGGGCAGGGCTTCGGACACGGTGAGCTGGTCCAGGTCCATCGAATCGTCGTTGTCGATGGAGCACCACAGCAAGGTGGTGAGGTCGTGGATGGCGGGGTCGGCGCTGGTGCCCGTGGCCGTGATGCCGGCCAGTTGGCGCTCTACCGCGGGGGAGAATTCGGGCTGCAGGCCGCGCTCCGACATGGCGTGGGTGGCGATGCGAACCAGGTCGCTGCGGTGGTGGACATTGTGGTTGGGCTGCATCGTGCCAATATACGCCTGCGTGTGCCGCAGGCGCTGAGCGGCGGGCTTGTAAGATCACGCCCTTTTGTCAGCCTGGAACCGGAGATCACCATGAGCAAAACCAACAACAAACCTTTCGTGATCGGCGTCGCAGGCGGCAGTGGCAGCGGCAAGTCGACCGTGACGCGCGAGGTGCTGGCCTCCATCGGGCCGGAACTGGTGACGGTGGTGATTCAAGACGACTACTACTGCGACCAAACTCACATGTCGCCCGAAGAGCGGCGCAAAACCAATTACGACCACCCCGAGGCGTTTGACTGGCCGCTGATGGTGCAGCACGTGCAGGCGCTACGCCGCGGCGAGTCGATTGAAATGCCGACCTACGATTTTTCAGCGGACAACCGCGCCAGCAAAACCATCACCGTGAAGCCCGCACCGGTGATCGTGATTGAAGGCCTGTTTGCGCTGTTTGATGCGGACCTGCGCAAGATGATGTCGCTCAAGGTGTTTGTGGACACGGCAGCCGATGTGCGCTTCATCCGCCGCCTGCAGCGCGACATGGCCGAGCGCGCCCGCAGCGCTGAGAGCGTGATCAACCAGTACCTGGAAACCGTGCGCCCCATGCACAAACAGTTCATCGAACCCACCAAGCGCTACGCCGACGTGATCCTGCCCCACGGCGCCAACGGCCCCGCGGTGGACATCATCACCACCAAGGTGAAGACGCTGGTGCGGGATCTGGATCGGGGTTGATGTCCAGCGCCAGCGTGTAGCGCTGCTTGGCGTAGGCCCGGGCGCCCAGGCGGGCGTAGAAGCGCATGGCGCCGTGGTTCCAGGCGGGGGTTTGCCATTGCAGCGTGCTGCTGCCCTGCCCGCGCGCATAGGCCTGCACCGCGTTCATCAGCGCCACGCCACCGCCCTGATTGCGCGCGGCGGGGGTGAGGTACAGGCAGTCCAGGTGCGCGTAGCGCTCACCACTCAGGGTGGCAAAGTCCAGCGTGACGCTGGCGTAGCCCAGGGCGCTGCCGCCCTGCTCCAGCAGCCACGCGCGCAGTTGACCGCTGGCCAGCGCGGCCTGCAGGCGCTGCACATGCCCCACCGCGCTGTAGGGCATGCGCTCGTACGCGGCGTGGGCCGCGCACAGGGGCGCCAGCACGGTGGCGTCGGCCGGCGTGGCCGCGCGCACCACCTGCAGGGCTGCGCTGTCGATCAGCACGCGCACTCGATGGCAGGGGCGTCCGCGGGCATGGCGCCGGGCGCGCTGCCAGTGGCCACGGGTTGGCCGTCGCGCACCCAAAAGTCCAGCCCGCCCAGCATTTCTTTCACGGTGAAGCCGAGCTTGGCCAGCTTGTAGGCGCCCTTGGTGGAGCCGTTGCAGCCAATGCCGTCGCAGTAGGTGACGTAGACCTTGCTGCGGTCCAGCGCGGCGGTGCTCTGCGCGTCCATCAGGCGGTGCGGAAAGCTGACCGCGCCGGGCACATGGCCCTGGGCGTGGAGGGCCTCAGACCGGGTGTCGATGACGACCAGCGCCGCAATGCCGTTGCGCAGGTCTTCGGCCACGTCCCACGCATCGGCGTGGAAGCTGAGCTTGTGCAGCATGTAGTCGGCCGTCTGGCCGGCACTGGCGGGTGGGAAGGCAAGCACTTGGGAGGCAACGGGGGTGGTCATGGTGGGGTTCTCCGGGTGGTGGTGACAACAAAAAGCCTGGTGGCCATGCAGGCAGTGTAAAAACCAGTGGACTTATCATTGATACCAATTTATTAATCTACATAAGACCAATGAAAACTGCGCAACCCAGCCTGTGGATGGGCCTGATGGATGCCACAGCCCGCCCCGGCCTGGGCCTGCGTGAGCGCTTGTGCGCGGCCCTGCGCGACGCCATGCGCAACGGCACGCTGAGCCAGGGCGCGCGCCTGCCCGCCACGCGCGTGTTGGCACACGACCTGGCGCTGTCCCGCGTGACGGTGGAGGCGGCCTACGGGCAGCTGGAGGCCGAGGGCTATGTGGAGCGGCGCACGGGCCATGGCAGCTTTGTAGCGGTGCAGGCCAGCACGGCACCCGTGGCGCCCAGGCGGCGCAGCAAGGCCGCAGCGCTGGTACCGCAGGCCGTGTTGTCGCAGCGCGGCCAGGGCATGGTGGACACGGGCGGCTGCATGGAGCCGCTGCAGCTGCAGGCCTTTGCCGCGGGCAGCCCGGACCTGCGCGCATTTCCGCACGCGCTGTGGCGCCAACTGACCAACAAACGCCTGCGCCACGCGCCCGAGGCGCTGATGCGCTATGGCGACCCACAGGGCCGAGAAGACTTGCGCGAGGCGATTGCGCAGTACCTGGTCAGCTCACGCGGGGTGCGCTGCAGCGCGGCGCAGGTGTTGGTGCTGACCAGCTCGCAGCAGGCGCTGCAGCTACTGGCCACGCTGCTGCTGGACCCGGGCGACCGCGTGTGGCTGGAAGACCCGGGCTACCGCGGCGCGCGCACGGCCTTTGCCGCCAGTGGCGCGCAGCTGGTGCCGCTGCCAGTGGACGCGCAAGGCCTGGTGCCCGACTTCAGCCTGCCCGCGCCAAGGCTCATGTACCTCACGCCCTCGCACCAGTACCCCACGGGCGGCACGCTGAGCCTGCAGCGGCGCATGGCGCTGGTGGACTACGCGCAGCGCCAGGGCTGCTGGATCGTGGAGGACGACTACGACAGCGAGTTTCTGTACGACGGCCGCCCCACGCCCAGCCTGCAGGGGCTGGACACCGGCGGGCGCGTGGTCTACATCGGCACGTTTTCCAAAACGCTGTTTCCATCATTGCGCATGGCCTACGCCGTGCTGCCTGAGGCACTGGTGCAACCGCTGGTTACCGCGCGCAGCGTGTACGACGGCCACGTGGCCCAGCTGGCGCAGGCGGTGACGGCGGACTTCATGGCCCACGGCCACTTTGCGGCGCACCTGCGGCTGATGCGCCAGCTCTACCGCAGCCGGCGCGACCTGCTGCTGGACCTTGTAGCGCGCAAGCTGCCCTGGGCCCAACCACTGAACAGCACCGGCGGCCTGCAGATCAGCGTGACCCTGCCACCGGGCAGCGAGGCCACACTAACCCGCCAGGCCGCCGAGCGCGGCATCGCCACCCCCAGCCTGAGCGCCCTGCACAGCCGCCCCGGTGCGGTGGATGGCTGGTTGCTGGGATTTGCTGCGCTGCAGCCGGGGGAGATTGAGGCTGGGGTGACGGGGCTGGCTACGTTGAAGCTGCGCTAGGCCAGCACAAACTCCACCCCCGCACACACCGCCGCCACCTGCGCGGCAATGCATTGCTCCGGCGTAGCGCGCGGGCTGTCGGGATAGACCTCGGTGGTGCTGGTGTAGCGCGCGCCGGTGATGCCGGCACAGAGGCCCAGCTCTTGCATCGCGTAGTGGATGACACCGTGCGCCACCAGTGGCGAGCCGATGATGCCGCCATGTGCATCGGCCGGGGCGATGTGGGTGACGCGCTGCACGGCCTGGATGATGGCCGCCTGAAACGCGGGCTGGGGGTTGGCGGTGTCGTCCACCAGGTAGAAGCCATCGGGGATGGTGGCGGGCTCAAACGGCATGCCATCGCGCGCGGCCACGGCGGGGCGGTACTCGCTCTCGTCGGTGTCGGTGGTCTCGTGCAGGTCAACGTGGGCGGCAAACTGGCCGTGCAGTGGCGCAATCAGCCGCATCAGCGCCGCAGACTCTTGCGCGGGGCTGCCCGCGCGGAAGTTGCGGTTGGGGTCCAGCGCGTCAAAGTTCCAGCGCTGGATGCGCTCGTAGGCCCAGGGGCTCACGCACGGCGCGACCAGCAGGTTCGCACGGCCTGCGTAGTCCGCCGCATGCGCATCCACGAAGCGCAGTGCGCCGTGCACGCCGCTGGTCTCGTAGCCATGCACACCGCCCGTCACCAGCACCGTGGGCAGGGCACTATTCCACTGCCGGCTGCGGATGGCCAGGAGTGGGAATGCTTCTGCTGCGTGCTGCGCGTCTGCATACACCACCTCGCCATAGGTCTCGACGTCAAAACGGTTGCGCAAACGCTCCACGGCCATCAGCACATCGTCCGCATAGCTGCGCTGCCGCACCTGGCGTGCGCGCCACTGGGCGCGCTCTGCGGGGCCCCAGGCTTGGCCGGGGGTACCTAGGGGATAGAAGTGGGTGCTGCTCATAGGTGCAGCATCGTACAGGGCGATAGATTGCTACGCTTTTAGGAGCTGCTAGCGCATATTCCACGGGGGCTAGAGGCCTATTTCATGCATCAATGTGTGCTTACATCCGGCTACAGCTGCAACGTTGCGCAACACGCAGACGGGCAGTTGTCTGACAGACAGCGGCGCGCACGGGGCATGTAATGAAGCTTTAGGAGACCACTATGAGCCAACACGCCACCATCCGCGGCACCGTCACCTACCGGCCCGGCGACGGCGCACCGCTGTTGATTCCCAAAGGCGACGTGGAGGTTGACCTGCAGCCCGACAGCGCGACGCTGAGCTGGACCGAAGACAACGGCGCCCACGGCCTCACGGCGATGCCAATCACGCAGTTCAAACAGTACGTGCGCGAAAAAAGTATTGCGCTGGATGCCGAGGCTAAGGAGTAACCGGGTACCTAGGCTGGCCGGTTGCCGCAAAGGCATCCAGATTGGCCAGCGTGGTGCTGGCAATGGCCGCCAGTGCCTCCTCGGTAAAGAAGCCCTGGTGGCCGGTCACCACCACGTTGGGGAAGGTCAGCAGGCGGGCAAACACATCGTCCTGAATGCCCGCACCAGAGAGGTCGCGGAAGAACAGGCCGCCCTCCTCCTCATACACGTCCAGCCCCAGGCTGCCCAGCGTGCCGGCCTTGAGTGCGGCAATGGCGGCCTGTGTGTCCACCACCGCGCCGCGGCTGGTGTTGAGCAGCATGGCGCCGCGCTTCATGCCAGCAAAGGCAGCGGCGTTGATCAGGTGGTGGGTTTGCGGCGTTAGCGGGCAGTGCAGGCTGACCACATCGCTGCGCGCCAGCAGTTCGGGCAGGGGCACATATTGCACGCCCATCGCCACGCAGGCCGGGTTGGGCGTGGGGTCGGCTGCGAGCAGCGTGCAGCCAAAGCCGGTCATCAATTGGCAAAAGGTTTCACCAATGCGGCCTGTGCCCACCACGCCAATCGTGCGGCCATGCACGTCAAAGCCCAGCAGGCCATCCAGCGCAAAGTTGCCTTCGCGCACGCGGGCATGGGCGCGGTGAATTTTGCGGTTCAGCGTCAGCAGCAGGGCCAGCGTGTGCTCGGCCACGGCATGCGGCGAATACTCGGGCACGCGGCCCACGGCGATACCCAGCTCTTGCGCGGCCACCAGGTCCACCTGGTTGAAGCCGGCGCAGCGCAACACCACCAAACGCACGCCCAAGCTCTTTAGGCCTTGCAGCACCTTGCGGTCCAACTGGTCGTTGACAAACGCACACACGGCATCCGCGCCCGCAGCGGTGGCCACGGTGCTGGCGTCGAGCCGCGCTTCCAGAAAGCTGAAGCTGTGGTCCGCATAGCCGTGTGCGCGCTCCAGCGCTTGGCGGTCGTAGAGGCGGGTGCTGTAGACGGTGACGTACATGGTGGGGCCCGTTTAAAGCCGCTGTGCCGGAGCAAAGCGCATGCCCCAGTAGGCCTTGAGCGACGCAATGACCAGCGGCACCGCGCCAAAGACGATAAACACCACATCACCCGGCATGCGCATCCACTCGATGAAGTGCGCGCGCTCGGTGCCAATGAAGTCCAGGCTGCGGGCGTGCCAGTAGCCGTTTTGCAGCACATCCCACACCTGCAGCACGCCACCGGGGAACAGGCTCAAGCCCACCATCATCGCCAAGCCAATGTTGGTGCCCCAGAAGGCGAGGTGGATGTATCGCTCCAGCCCCGCCCACACAGCGTCTTCGCTGCACTGGCGGATGACAAACACCATCAGCGCGATGGCCAACATGCCGAATACGCCCATCAGCGCCGCGTGCCCGTGGGCCGGCGTCAGCAAGGTGCCAACCTCGTAGTAGCTGACGATGGGCAGGTTCAGCAAAAAGCCCAGCATGCCCGCGCCGACGAAATTCCAGAAGCCCACCGCCATCAAGAAGTAGAACGTCCACTTGTGCGGTACCACCACCGGGGCGCCATCGGCATCGCGGTCGCCGCGCGTGGTGCGGATGAAATCCCAGGCGTCCAGGGTCAGCAGCGTGAGCGGCACCACCTCCAGCGCCGAGAAGAGGGCCGACACTGCCATGGTGGCGTTGGACTGGCCAGTGAAATACCAGTGGTGGCCCGTGCCCATCAGCCCACCCAGAAAATACAGAATTGCATCGAGGTAGATCACGCGCAGCGCCACGTTGCGGCGGGTCAGGCCCAGTTGGTAAAAGGTCAGCGCGACGATGGTGGTGGCAAAGAATTCAAAGAAGCCCTCCACCCACAAGTGAATGATCCAGAAGCGCCACGTGTCGACCACGGTGTAGTTGGATTTGGCACCGATGAACAAGGCAGGCACATAGAACACGGGGATAGCCAACGCCGCCACCAGAAACATTTTGACAATAGGTTTGACGGCCGCGTCGGTCAGCGAGCCGGAGCGCACCAGCGTGAAGACCATCGCGAACCAGGCGAACAGGCCACCCACCAGCAGGTACTGCCACACGCGGCCCAGCTCCAGGTATTCCCAGCCCTGGTTGCCCAGCCAGAACCACCACTGGCCCAGCAGTTGCGCAATGCCGAGCCACTCGCCCAGCAGGCTGCCGCCAATCACCAGCGCAAACGCCACAAACAGCACATGCGTACACGGCGCCAGCCAGCCGGGCTCATCACTGCGCAGCGTACGGCCCAGAAACAGCGCCGCCGCTACATAGGCGGTGGCAATCCAGAAGATGGCGGTTTGCAGATGCCAGGTGCGCAGCAGGTTGCTGGGGAAAACTTTCTCCAGCTGAAAGCCGTAGAAGCTGCCCGGGTCTGCACGGTAGTGCGCCACGGCGCCGCCCACCAGGGTTTGCGCCAGCAGCAGCACAGCCACCACCACAAAGAATTTCAGCAGCGCCTTTTGGCCCGCGCTGGCACCACCGGGCATGAGAAATAGACGTTTGCGGGGCTCGTGGCTGATCCAGCCCAGAAAATCAAACTTGCCAAACGCCATCAGCACCACCGCAATGCCGGCCAGCAACACGGTCAGGCTCAGCGCACTCCACAGCAGCGCACCCGAGGTGGGCAGATTGCCTACGCTGGGGTCATACGGGAAGTTGTTGGTGTACGAATAGGTTTCGCCCGGCCGCTGGGCGACCGAGGCCCACGCAGCCCAGGTCACAAAGGCGGCGAACTGGCGCAGCTCGGTGGGGTCGGTGATCAGGTCGGGCTTGAGGCCGCCATTGCGCGCGGGGGTGTGAAAGTAACCACCCAAGTGGCTGATTTGCTCCTGATAGGCCGCAGATTCTGCGGGAGAGAAGCGCAGGGTCTGGGTGGTGGCGTCATAGCGGTTGGTCTTCAGCGTGGCGGCCGCCTCGCCGGTGACCGCGGCTTGCTCCACCGGGTTCAGGCTGGCAAAGGTTTGCTTGAAGCGCTGCTGCGCAACGGCCTCTGCGGTGTGCTGGCCCAGGCGGTGCAGGGCGTCGGCCGAGAAGTCTGGCCCCAGGTAGGCGCCGTGCCCCCAAATGCTGCCGTTGGCCATCAGCCCGTATTTGAGGAACACCGTCTGGCCCTCGCGCACGTCATCACCGGTGAACACGGTGCTGCCCTGCGCGTCCAGCACCTGCTCAGGCACGGGCGGCGCGTTGCGGTAAGCGAAGGTGGTGATGGCGATCAGCCCCGAGAACCCAATCGCCATGACGATGAGCACCGCGCGCATCCACCAGGGAGACAGGGGACCGTCGTCGTCGGTCAACGGTTGCGCGGCAATAGGCATAGGAGTCTCCAGACAACGCCGGAGTGACGAAGCACCACAACAGTGCGCGCTAAACCCGATGCCATCTGTGCGTTGGCCCACAGACGGACTGTGGCAACACCATAGCCTGAAGACGCTAGACCAGCTGTATGGCAAGGGCATGACACGGCGGGGCCTAAAACGCTAGTGCTTTCACCAATGCGGCGGCGCCCGACTTTGCCTTCAATGGGGACATACACCACAGGGAGACAACCATGTCCGACGCATGCCTGGCGCTCGCCAACAACGACATTGCCTACATCTTCTGGCAACTGGAGCACAAGGTGCCGGGTTGTCTGGGTTTCTCGGTGCGGCGCATCAGCGCCGATGGTCGCGTTACCGCCTTGCCCGCCTTTGTCGGCTTTGCTCCCGGTGTTCCGGGCCAGCCACGCCTGCGCAAGACCACCGATGTATGGCCGGTGCAATCGTTCCAATGGAAAGACGTGTTCGCCGCACCGGGCACGTACCGCTATCAGGTGGTGCCCATGATGGGGCCGGACGTGGATGCGCTCACGCCCCACCCCAGCCTTGCGCTGCAGTCCAACCCGGTGACGATCGGTGGGGACTATGGCGATGTGGCGGCGTACTTCAACGTGGGGCTGATTTCAACGCAAGCCGTCACCAAGAAAATCAACGCACTGGTGGCCGATGGTCACTACGACAACATCGCCACTGCGCTGCGTGGCGAGATCGCCAAGGTGGGCAGCCCCATCCGCAAGCTGCTGAGTGGCGATGTACTCGACAAGGGCGTGCTCTCGCTGCTGCACAAGGCCCAGGCCCAGGGTGGTTTTTGCCACCTGGCGCTGTATGAGCTTACCGACGCGCAGTTGGTAGATGCCATCACCGTGCTGGGGACCAGCGACCAACTGGCGCTGTGCCTGGCCAACGCCGACACGTCGGAGGAATACACAGACGCCGAGGGCAAGAAGCACACGCGCAAGATCTTGGACGGCACCAACGCCGCCACGCGCAAGGCCCTGCATGCGGCCAGCGTGCCGGTGACTGACCGGTTTGTGCCCTCCAGCGCCATCGGCCACAACAAGTTTGTGGTGTGGTCCGATGCGAATGGCCCACAAGAGGTATTGACCGGCAGCACCAACTGGACCTCCACGGGTCTGTGCTCGCAAACCAACAATGCACTCATCATCCGCAACCCCACGGTGGCCACAGGCTACCGGGACTATTGGGACTGGCTGGTGCAAGATGCCGCCGAACACCCGGCCCAGGGCCACGGGCTACGCACGTGGTGTGGCGGTGGCGCGGTAGACGCGGCGCTGGACTCCGGCAGCGTCTCAGTCTGGTTTGCACCCAACACGGCGGCCAAGACCAAAGACGCCGACACGCCCCCGCCCGATCTGGACCAGGTGTTTGCGCTGATACGCGCGGCCAAGCAGGGCGTGCTGTTTTTGGCGTTCAATCCCGGCAAGCCCAGCTTTCTGGAAGCGGTGCACGACAAAGCCGTGCAGATGCAGGAGGACGGCACACCGTTTTATGTGCGTGGCGCCATTACCGACCCAGCGCCCGTGGGCCAGTTCGCCACCTTCATCACCAAGCGCAGCGGCACGGCCGCACCCGATGTGCTGGTGTCTGGTGTGGCCGGCGTACCGGACGACTTTGGCTACTGGGAGAAGGAGATGTACAAGCTGGGCCATGCGGTGATCCACGACAAGATCATCGTCATCGACCCCTTCAGCCCCCACTGCGTGGTGGTGACCGGCAGCCACAACCTGGGCTACAAAGCCAGCTACCAGAACGACGAGAACCTGGTCATCGTGCGCGGCCACCAGCGGCTGGCCCAGGCCTATGCGGCCCATGTGCTGGACGTGACCAACCACTTCTCCTGGCGCTACAAGCTCTCCCAGCTGGCGCGCGACAACAAGCTGGACCAGGCCTGGGGCGACTTGAGCGAGACAGACAACTGGCAAAACAAATACTTTGACCACCAGACCGACGCCTCGCGCGACGGTTTTTTCTTCTTTGCTAGCCCTTAGCCGCGGCCTTGCGCCGTATGTGCAGGTGCGTCTGCACCGAGTCGCCCTCGCCCGACTTCACCTCTTTGACCTCCAGGTAGGCAGCCTGCTGGCGAATCAACTCGCCCAGCTTGGACACGCCATAGTTGCGCGGGTCAAAAGCGGGGTTGCTGCGGGTGATCTGGCTGCCCAGGGCGGACAGCGTGGTCCAGCCGTCTTCGCGCACCGTGGCTTTCAACGCGTTGAGCAGCATGGGTTTGAGCTTGGGCAGCTCGGCCACCGGCTCATGGCCCGGCTTGGCCTCTTCGGGCTCGTTGCGCAAAATTTCGGTGTAGATGAACTTGTCGCACGCGGCCACAAAGGGTTCGGGTGTTTTGCGCTCGCCAAACCCGTACACCACCAGCCCCGCCTCGCGGATGCGGGTGGCCAGGCGCGTGAAGTCACTGTCACTGCTGACCAGGCAAAACCCGTCCACACCGCCAGCGTGCAGCACATCCATCGCGTCGATGATGAGGGCCGAGTCGGTCGCGTTTTTGCCGCTGGTGTAGCTGAACTGCTGGATGGGCTGAATCGCCATGGTGTGAAGCACCTCTTTCCAGCCCTTGAGGTTGGTAGTGGTCCAGTCACCATAGGCGCGCTTGATGGTGGCCGTGCCATAGCGCGACACCTCGGCCAGCAACTCCTGAATCACGGAGGCCTGCGCGTTGTCGGCGTCAATGAGCACGGCAAGCTTTTGGTTGGTGTTGGTGGCCATAGCGATCCCTCCCGGTATGTGCGCCATCGTACAGCCCTTGCATTCCGCCCCAGTGTCACTATCTGCATGCCATGAGCGAAGCCCTGCACATCGTCTGCCCCCACTGCCACACCACCAACCGCTTGCGCGCCGACCAGCTGGGCAGCGCGCCCGACTGCGGCAGCTGCAAGCAGCCCCTGTTCACCGGCAAGCCCGTAGACCTGGATGTGCCGACCTTTGACAAGCACCTGCAGCGCAACCAGATTCCCCTGCTGGTGGACTTTTGGGCGCCGTGGTGCGGCCCCTGCCGCCAGATGGCGCCGCACTATGTGCATGCCGCAGCGCAACTGGAGCCGCGCGTGCGCGTAGCCAAGGTAGACACCGAGGCGCACCAGGCGCTGGGCGCGCGGTACCAGATTCGCAGCATCCCCACGCTGGCGCTGTTTGTGAACGGCCGCGAGGTGGCGCGCCAAGCGGGTGCCATGGGCGCCGCCGACATCGTGCGCTGGGTGCAGCAGCACACACCGCGCTAAAACGCAGCATCTCCGATCTCTCACTTGCTAATACATCACTTTGCAGTAACCCGCCCGGAGTCCGAATATTCCGCGGCTGGTACCTTCCGTTTCCCTTTCACCCACTCACGTTCCACACCATGCTATTCAATCCCCTGAAACTCGGCGCCCTCACCCTCCCCAACCGTATCCTGCTGGCCCCGCTGACGCGCACGCGCGCCGACGCCGGCCACATGCCCAACGCGCTGATGGCCGAGTACTACGCACAGCGCGCCACAGGCGGCCTGCTGATCACCGAGTGCACCATGGTGGCACCTGGCACCTCCGCCTTCATCAATGAGCCTGGCATTTACAACGACGCACAGATCACCGCTTGGAAAAAAGTGACCGAGGCTGTGCACGCCAAGGGCGGCCGCATCTTCATGCAAATCTGGCACGCCGGCCGCGCCGCTCATCCGGACATCAACGGCGGTGTGCCCACCGTTTCTTCCGCTGCCATCGCCATTGACGGCGAAACCCACACCCCCAATGGCAAGGTGCCAAACGCCGTGCCGCAGGCTTTGACGGCAGAAGAGATTCCCGCCATCGTGGCGGCCTACGCGCAAGGCGCCAAGAACGCCATTGCCGCAGGCTTTGACGGTGTGGAAGTGCATGGTGCCAATGGTTATCTGATCGACCAATTCCTGCGCGACACACCCAACCAACGCACCGACGGCTACGGCGGTTCGCTGGAAAACCGCGCACGCTTCCTGTTTGAAGTGCTGACTGCGGTGACCGCCGCGATTGGCGCGGACAAGGTTGGCCTGCGCCTGTCGCCGCTGAACAGCTACAACAGCATGAAGGACGGCGACCCGATTGCGCTGATCACCTTCCTGGCTGAGAAGCTCAACGCGTTCAACCTGGCCTACCTGCACGTCATGCGCGCCGACTTCTTCGGCGCCCAAAAGGGCGATGTGCTGACCGTGGCACGCGAAAAGTTCAAGGGCGTGATCGTGGGAAATATGGGCTACACCGCTGAAGAAGCCGAGGCCGCCATTGCAGCCGGCACGCTGGACGCCGTGGCCTTTGGCACCTCCTTCCTGGCCAACCCCGACCTGCCGGCTCGCATCCAAACCAAAGCGCCGCTGAACACACCAGACCAAAGCACCTTCTACAGCCCCGGCGCCAAGGGCTATACGGACTACCCGACGCTGTAAGCCCACCAGCGCATCCCCGTATTGCCAATTGCCGCTGCGGTTGCAATACTGCAGCGTATCAACAGGGGGATGCCATGGTGAAGGTGGAGTTTGCGTCCAGCTTGCGGCGCCACGTGGAGTGCGCGCCGCAGCAAGTCGCTGCGGGCAGCTTGCGCGCGGTGCTGGATGCGGCCCTGGTGGCCGCTCCCGAGTTGGGCCACTATGTGTTTGACGACCAGGGCAACGTGCGCAAGCACGTGGCCGTGTTTGTGAACCAGACCCTGGCGGCAAACCGCGAAGACCTCAGCCAACCCATCGCCAACGGCGACAGCGTGCTGGTGATTCAGGCCCTGAGCGGCGGCTAGCTTCCCCCAGCACTACCATGGAGACTTCATGATGCAAACCCTCTTGGTAGCCAGCCGCAAAGGCTTGTTTGTGGTGCGCAGCCAGGGCACGCAATGGGCGGTGGTGGGCCACCACTTTGCGGGTGACCCGGTCACGCAGGTGCTGGCCGACCCGCGCAATGGCCACTGGTACGCCGCGCTGCGCATGGGCCACTTTGGCGTGAAGCTGCGCAAGAGCACCGACCAGGGCACCACCTGGGCCGACATTGCCGCGCCCGCCTTCCCACCCAAACCCAAAGACGGCCCACTGGCCGCCGACCCCACGCCCTGGAATGTGGACTTGGTCTGGGCCCTGGCGCCCGGCAGCGCCGCACAGCCGGGCACGCTGTGGGCAGGTTGCATGCCGGCCGGCTTGTTCAAATCGGAAGATGGTGGGCTGAGTTGGGCGCTGAACACCGCCCTGTGGGAAGACCCACGCCGCCCCGGCTGGTTTGGTGGCGGTAATGATTTTCCGGGCATGCACTCGGTCTTGGTGGACCCGCGTGATGCCCAACACATCACGGTGGCCATCTCGTGCGGCGGTGTGTGGCAAACGCAGGATGGTGGTGCCACCTGGGCGCTGACGGCCGCTGGCATGACGGCGGACTACCTGCCCGCAGACAGCGCGGACGACCAGAACACGCAGGACCCGCACCGCATGGTGCAGTGTGCGGCCCAGCCAGATGTGCTGTGGGTGCAGCACCACTGCGGGATTTACCGGTCCAGCAACGGCGGGCAACGCTGGACGCGCATTGCTGCGCCGCAGCCTTCAGAGTTTGGGTTTGCCGTGGCCTGCGATCCGCAGGACCCGCAGCGCGCATGGTTCGTGCCCGCCAAGGCCGATACACACCGCTACGCGGTGGACGGCAAAATGGTGGTGAACCGGACTGACGATGGCGGTGCGACGTTCAAGACCTTCGGCGCGGGCCTGCCCCAGAGCCACGCCTACCATCTGGTCTACCGCCACAGCCTAGAGCTGGCCCCCGATGGGCGCACACTCGCCATGTCGTCCACCACAGGAGGCTTGTGGGTCAGCGCCGATGCGGGCGAGCACTGGGACTGTGTGAGCCAGGACTTGCCGCCGGTAGCGGCGCTGGGCTGGGCTTAGACGCCTTCGTGGCGGTCGGCTGCGGCGAACAGGTCGCGGGCGAAATCGGGGTCGGTACGCTGGAGGTTCGCGGCGAAGGAGCGCAGTGCTTCGGCTTCTTCAAAGGCGGTTTTGGCGGTCGATTGCGCCTTAGCGGGGGCAAAAGCGGTGTGCCAGATGGCAGCGGCCAGATGTTGGCCTGCTGCCAGCAGCTCCCGAAGCGACGCGCCCACGGTGGGTTGCTCATTCTTGGGTAAAGAAAGTGCGTTCAAAGTAGTGCTGGCCATAGGGTTCTCCTGTAAAAACACTGTCGTGTTGCAGTGCAGTATAGGGTAAACCCTAGTCTTGACACAAGGGTTTACCCTAATAACAACAGTGGGCCAGGGTTATCAAACAAAAGGGAGACACATGACACGCTGGAAAAAGCGGATCAAAGGCCTGCTGCTATGGGTGCTCGCGCTGGGGGTGGCCGCTTGGTTGGTCTTGCAACTGCCCAGCTTTGGTGGCGTGGCCGAAGGCGCGCGGCTGGCGCGCATGCAGGCATCGCCCCAGTGGCACAACGGCCGGTTTGAAAACACGCCGCCCTATGTCAGCAACATGTCCATCCTGCGCGAGCTGCACGACCTGATGGGCGAAGAGGTGCGCGCGCCCACGTTTGAGGTGCCAGTGCAAAAAATGCGGGCCGAGGACCTGGCCCAGCCCCCAGCGCCCGGCCTGCGCGCTTGGTGGCTGGGCCATGCCAGCGCATTGATCGAGGTGGACGGCGTGCGCATCCTCACGGACCCGGTGTTTTCCAAGCGCGCATCGCCCTTCCAGTTTGCCGGGCCCGCGCGGTTGCACCCGGCACCGCTGCCGCTGGAGCAGTGGCAAAACATCGATGCGGTGGTGATCTCGCACGACCACTTCGACCACCTGGACATGGCCACCATCCAACACCTGGCGCGGGGCGGCACCCACTTTTATGTAGGCCTGGGGGTGGGCGCGCACCTGGAACGCTGGCAGGTGCCCGCGGCACAGATCCACGAGATGGACTGGTGGGAACACACCAGCATCAAGGGGGTAACGATTGTGTGCACGCCGGCGCGCCACTACTCGGGCCGTACCAGCATGAACAACTCCACGCTGTGGGCGTCATGGCTGGTCAAAGGTCCCAGCCACTCGGCCTATTACAGCGGCGACACGGGCTATGCCGAGCACTTCAAGGCCATCCGGACCAAGCTGGGCGCCCCTGAACTGGCGCTGGTGAAAGTGGGCGCCTATGGCGACAGCTGGATGGACATTCACATGAACCCCGAATCGGCCATCCAGGCGGTGCAAGACCTGGGCGCCACCACGCTGCTGCCCGTGCACTGGGCCACCTTCAACCTGGCCTACCACGCCTGGGCCGAGCCCGTGCAGCGCACATTGGCCGCTGCCAAGGGCGCGGATGTGCAGGTGGTAACGCCGCGTTTGGGCGAGAAATTTGAATTTGGCCAGCCGTTTGCCAACCAGGCCTGGTACCTGCCATGACCGAACTCACTCTGAGAGAAGTGAACGCCAATGTGCACAGCGTGCACCTGCCCAGTGGCGCGCACGTGGGCAACCTCAAACGCATAGGCGCGGTATGGAAGTTCAAGGCCGTGGGCTACGACGCGACCGGCGCCGTGGAGCCCGGAGGCGGGCCCCTCACCGACCAGCACAACGCCGAGTTTGCGGCGCCCGATGCGTTGGCCGTGAGCCAGCGGCTGGGGCCGCATCTGACGGTCTGAGGCCTGTGGGGATGGTGGGGCGCCACCGCTACCGGGTGGTCTGTGTATAGTGGCTCCATGGACGTTGGAACCGTTTCCTGGCATAGCTGGCTCGCTTGGCGCGCATGGGTGTTTGTGTGCCTTTGCAGCCCATCAGCCTGGGCCAATTGCACGCGGCCCATTGTGGTGCCGGCCGCGCCCACGGGGTTCAATGTCAAGGTGGCGGACGACTTGGTGACCGGCGTCTACCCCGACTGGCTGCGCGAGGTGGGGCGCAAGGCGGGCTGCCAGTTCCAGTTTCCGGTGGTGCCCCGTGCCAGGGCCGATTCCATGCTGTTTGTCTCCAACCAGTCGGACATGCTGCTACCTGCCTCGCAAAATGCCGAGCGGGACCAGAAGGCGCAGTTTGTCCATGTGGTGAATCTCACCCCCTCCCTGATCACCCTGCACAGCCAGCCCAATGTGCCGCGCGATGTGCGCGCTTTGCTGGTCAGAACGACCATGCGTGCGGCGCTGGTGCGCAGCTACAGCTGGGGCGATGAGTACGAAGCTCTGGTGCGCGAACTGGTGGCCGAGAACCGGGTGGATTTTGTCAATGACCTGGAGACCATAGGCCGCATGCTGCGCATAGGCCGGGTGGACTTCACCATCTTGCCGCCCACGCTGTTGTACTCGGCGTTGCAAATCGCGTCTGCGGGCATCCAGACCGGCGAGTTTCGCTACACCGCGCTGGCCGGGCTGCCGCGCTCCAAAGTTGGGGCCTACCTGTCGCGGCAGACTCTGAGCACCTCAGACTTGGACCTGCTCAGCAGCCAGATGCTCAAAACCTCGAAAGACGGCAGCCTGCGCGCCTATTTTGAAAAATACTACCCACAGGACGTGGTGGCGGCAGACATCAGCCCCAACTGAGTCCCCTGTCACCCAACTGGGTTACCCTCGCCGCCTCACTTACACGGCACCACAAGGACCACTCCATGAAAAAACTCAATGTCACCATCAAACTCGAAATGTCCGTTCCCGACGACTGGGCGCTGGTAGAAACGTCTGAAGGCACGCCGGTACTGAGCCTGCCCAACGGCCAGTTTTTGGATATCGCCATTGAACCCCTGTTCTCCGCCGACCCTGAAGACACCTGGAGCAGCACGGAGAGCGAAGACGAGCTCAACGACATCCTGGACATGGTGGAGAGCGAAGAAGTGTCGTACGAGTTTGTGACGCACTAAGCCGCTGCATCGACCATGGCGCAACCCGACCACAGCCCTGCTGCCGAACGCAACAAGCAGCCCATCCTGGAGGTGCTGCAGAGCCTGCTGCCCGCCAGCGGCCGCGCACTGGAGATTGCCTCTGGCACAGGACAGCATGTGGTGTGGTTGGCGCAGCACCTGCCGCAATGGACTTGGCAGCCCACCGAGGTACACCGGGGTGCGATTTACAACATCGAGGTACGTGCCGCTGAGGCCGACCTGGCCAACATCGAGATTGCGGTTGCGCTGGATGTGTGCAAGGAGCCGTGGTTTCCCGAAGGCAGCACACAAGCCGCTCCCTACAACCTGGTGCTGTGCATCAACATGCTGCACATCGCACCCTGGGCTGCCTGCGCAGCACTGATGCGCGGTGCCGCGCAGTACCTGGCGCCCGGTGGCTTTCTGGTGACCTACGGCCCCTACTTTGAAGCGGATGTGGTGCCCACGCAGAGCAACCTGGACTTTGACCTGAGCTTGCGCGCGCACGACCCCAGTTTTGGCATTCGCCAGTTGGCCGATGTAGCCCAAGAGGCAGAGCGTGCCGGCCTGCGCCTGCAAGCGCGCCACGCCCTGCCCGCCAACAACCTGCTGCTGGTCTGGGCCCGGGTGTAAGAACCCAGGGTCGTCACCGACCAATGGGTAACCACTGCAAGGAACCACCATGCCCCAACTGCCCACCCCACGTTCGTCCCCCCTGAACCTGACCAAGAGCAAGCTCTTGTTGCTGGCAGGTGCATTGGTGGTGGCAGCGCTGTACTACAGCCCCAGCGCCAGTGCAGAAAAAGCCACGGTGTTGCCGGCTCCCTCAGCGTCAGTGCTGGCCGCGCTGCCCTCACCTGCCAAGGACCACGAAACCGCCGTGTTTGCGGGCGGCTGCTTCTGGGGTGTGCAGGCGGTGTTTCAGCACACAAAGGGCGTGCTCAATGCGGTGTCGGGCTATGCGGGTGGGTCGCCTGCCGACGCGGACTACAACCGCGTGAGCAGCGGCAGCACCGGCCATGCCGAGGCCGTGCAAATCACCTATGACCCGCGCCAGATCAGCTACGCGCAGCTGTTGCAGATTTACTTCTCGGTCGCCCACGACCCCACGCAGCTCAACCGCCAAGGCCCGGACTCGGGCACCCAGTACCGTTCGGCCATCTTCTTCCAGGAGCCCGCGCACAAGGCGGTGGCCGAGCGCTATGTGGCGCAGCTGGACACGGCCCACGTGTTCCCCAACAAGATCGTCACCCAGCTCAGCCCCCTGCAAGGCTTTTACCCCGCCGAGGGCTACCACCAGAACTACGCCACGCTGCACCCGGAGTCGGGCTATATCGCGCGGTTTGACCTGCCCAAGATTGCCAACCTGCAGAAGCTGATGCCCGCGGTGTACCGCGCGCAGCCGGTGCTAGTGCCTTAAGGCCGCAAAGGCTACAGGCCCAGCGCGTCAAACACGCGAATGGCCGCATACGCATCATTCGCGGCATAGACCAGTTGCGATTCGGTCAGTTGGGCATTGGCCCAGTTGCTGGTCGCGGCTTTTTTGGACTTCATGAAGCGCTGGTTGAACAGCACCGCCACGGCGCCCTTCACGCCCATGTCCTTGCGGTAGCCACGCTCGCGGAAGATGGTGTTGAGCTCCAGAATGCCCTGGGGCTGTACACCCAACTTTTGCACGATGCGTTTTTTGTCATCGCCCAGGCCGAAACCTGCCTTGGCAATACCACCCAGCGCCAGCAGCTCCGCTGCCACCGCGCGGCACTCCGGGTCGTGCAGCTGGAACACCCAGGCCCGCTCAGGCGTGGAGAGCTGCAGAATATGCGGCCCGTCAGACACCTCGCCCACTTTGAAGGTGGGTTTGGACTCGGTATCAAAGCCCCAGGCCGGTGCAGCGGTGAGCGCGGCGTAGGCTTTTTGGGCCTGCGCGCCGGTGCTAACCAGGGTGATGCGGTCCGGCCCCAGGCGCTCAAACGGAGGCAATAAGGCAATGGCGTCTTTGTCGGGGGTGGGGTGGCGTTCCTGCATGGGGCGTATCATCGCCCACCCGCCCGTATTGGCCCAGGACACCCATGAAAAAGACTTTTCCCCTCGCCGTAGAAGGCAAACACCCCGACCGCCTGCTGGAAGCCACCAAGCACGAAATCCGCAAATACATCCAGCGTGAACGCCGCCGCGACCTGCCGAAGGGCGTGGACTTTTGGGACTTTGACTGCAAGTTTGGCGCCAACGAAGACAGCGCCGTGGTGGTCCACCTGGCCGAAATTACGCCCCTGATCGACGCTCTGGTCAAAGACGGTGGCACCCAGTTTTACGTGGAAATTTTGGCCAAGCACGGGGTGCGCAAACCCCGGGACCCGGCCGATGTTCCCACGCTGAAGAACTTCTTCGACGAGGAAGAGTAAGCGCCTAGGCGCCGGTTGCGGCGTACCAGTTCACCCGGCGTGTTCCCAGCATGAAGGCTGCGAGCACCAGGAACAACAACAGCGAGCCCAGCAACAAGGCGTTGTGTTCGGACTGCAAGATGCCGAACAGCGCCGCATACAACGTGGCCATGGCTGTGCCCAGGCCCGCGGCGCGCTGCACACTCTGCAGCACCGATGCCAGGTAGACGCTCACCAGTCCCACCGAGGCCGTCGCCGCCAGGCCATAGGCCAGCGCAAACGCCACGTGTTCAGACAGACTGGTCAACAGCAGAAAGAACACCGCCTGGGCCAGGCCCACCAGCAGGTACTGAATCGGGTGGATACGCAACTGGCGCAGCTGTTCAAACAGAAAAAAGCAGGCAAAGCTCAAAGCAATGAACAGGAAGCCGTACTTGATGGACCGCATGGCCTGCTGGTACACATCGATGGGCTCGATCAGCTTGACCTGAAAGCCTTGCTCCTGTTGTGCGCTGTCAGTAGTGCCTGAGGACGCGAGTGCGGTGGTGCTCCACTGCGCCGCAAACCCCGATTTTTCTACGGTGCGCGCACGGGGCAAAAAGTCACCGCCAAAGCTGGGGTGCGCCCAGTTGCCCGAGAGCGCCGCGGTGCTCACCTCGCCAGTGGGCACAAACGCAAAGGCGCTGGTGCCAGCCAGGCGCAGGTTCAGCGTGAAGGGCAGCGCTTTGGCATGGCCATCGAAGGCCGCAGCCCCCGTGGCATGCAGGCCGGTCTTGAAGGCCTCGGCCTCGCTGCCGCGTGCGCTGGTCAGCTCCACGCCGCCCAACACCAGGCGCGGTGCACCGACAATGCCCCGCGTGTCTGCCACACCCAGGGACAGCACCGGTGCGCCCCACTTCAGCGTGGCATTGGGTCCCAGTGCGGGCAACGCACTGGCGGTGGGCGCCATAAACTGCCCCTCCAGCGTGGCGTTCAGCTCAAAGACCGGCGTGCTGTACAGGCCAAAGGCGCGTTTCTCCACGGTCATCGCGCCCTGCAGGTCCACGATAGTCGGATGCAAGGTGAGCGTGTGGTGGCGGGTGCTGCGCCCCCTGACCGCCCTGCTGTTGCCATTGCTCCAGCCCGAACCGATGTCGTCGTACTCCTCTTCCACTTTCACGGTCAGCACCGGACCCCACAGTTTTTGCTCGCCTGCCGAGCTGGCCGCAATCGACTGCACGGCCTCTTCGCGGTAACGGGTTCTTTCCTCAATGGTGTGCTCGATCATGCTCAATGGCACCCACAACAGCAACGCCAGCAGGGTGACCAGCACCCCCTTCTGCAGCAATGTATTTTTCACAATCAACTCCTTAGTGGCAATGGAGTTGGCAGTGTCGAGAGGGCGGGTGAAGGCAGTGTGCGGTTGCGATGAAAACCGCGTGAAAACACCGGCCCAGTCTGGCGTAACATCCCGTCTGAACGTCTCATGTCGAGACCACACCAAGGAGAGGCCCATGGCCAAAGGCGAACAACGCAGCAACAAGATGGCTAAGAAGCCGAAGAAGGACACCTCCGCTCCCAAGCCCGGTGGCGTATCTGACCGCCCCATGCCTCCCATCACCGCCGTCATTCCCCGCGGCAAAGAAAAGAAATAAGCCTTCGTGCGGCGCTGGCCGCCGCACGCATTGCTATGCTTTCAGTAGCTGCTCGCGCATGTACCACGCGGGCTAGAGGATGATTTGAATGTAAACCTGGGCGCAGCTGCGGCCCACCATTGGTTGCACAAATGCGCCAAGGCTTTACATGCCCGACACCTGGGCGGGGGACTATGCAAGCTCCTTCACTTCCACAGGCTACTTTATGAAATCCACCGCCATTGTGTGCGCCATCGTCGTCGCCAGCATGGGATTCAGCTCCCTGTCGCAGGCCGAGGGCCGTGGTCGACACGGGCCGGACGACGAACGTTGGAGCCAGCAGGACCGGGGACGCCACGACAACGGGCGTGGCAATGACCGCAATGACTCCCGCGACGAACGCCGGGATGACCGACACGACGACAGACATGACGACCGCCGCGACGGCCGATGGGATCACCATTGGGATGGCCACCCCGGTGGCTACTATGGCGCCCGCGGGCCAGACTTCCGCCGTGGTGGCCACCTGCCCTACGAATACCGCCGACCGGTCTATGTGGTGAACAACTACTACGGCCACCACCTGCCCTCGCCACCCCGTGGCCACCAGTGGGTGCAGGTGGGCGCCGACTACGTGCTCATCGCCATTGCCACCGGCATCATTGCGCAGATCATTTTGAACCAGTGATCTGGCGCAGCAGGGTGTAAGCCACGCCTGCCAGCGACAGCACCCCCACCACCAGCACCGCCCAGAGCAGGGCGGTGCGCACGGTGACCCCATCGGGCAGCAGGGCCGCGGCCCACACGTGGGGGGCGTCGGGTGCATCCGCCCGCACCTGCTGCACCGCCACCGCGGGCAGCTCGGCCAGCTTGGCGGGTGATACCGATCCCAACAACGAGGCATCTACCGCCGCAGACAGCGTATTGGCACGCCCCACAGCCAGTGTGAACGGCCCAGGACCCGATGCCAAAAAAGCCACCTGCAGCGGGGCGAACTCCACGCTGGCCTGCAGGCTGCTGGCCGCCAGGGCTTGGCCGTTGCTGGCCTCCACCCGCAGCCCGCGCACCGAGGCACCCTGCAGCGCCACCGGCGGGTTGCTGCTGCCCTGGCCTACGGTGTCGAGCCGGTACACCACGGTAGACGCCAGCGTGCGCCACAGCTGGGTAGCGTCCGCACGACCCGAGATGCGCAGCGGCAGCAAGGTGTTGTCGTGCGTGGCCTGCAGATGCAAGGCGGCAATGGGTGTGGCGAAAGGCAAAGTCCAGCTCAGGCTGCTGCCATCAGGCGTGGCGGCTGGCAAGGCCGAGCGCACGCGCGGCAACACCGCAGTTTGCGGTGCCACCCGGCCGGTGATGGACACAACCTTCACCCCGCTCTGCCCGGCCCAGCTCAGGCGCAGGTAACGGCCCTGCGGGTTCAGCGGCTGCTGCAGCTCCAGCGTGCTGCTGGCGGGGGCGTCAGCACCATCGAAACGGAACAGCGGACCCTTGACGGACACGGGGCGCCAGTCCTGCAAGTCGTCGCTGCTGGCCAGCGCCAGGTGCACCAGCGCGTTGCGCGGCAGCTCGGCCTTGATGTCCAGTGCGGCCAGCGCATGCTTCTCGGCCCGGGTGTCAAACAGCGCAGCCTGCAAGGGCTGCGCGTCGTCTGGCAACGCGGTGGCCTTCGCATTGGCCCCACCCCACTGCACCCAGGCGCTGCCATCGGCAGACACGCGCACCTCCACAGCCCCGCGGACGGGTTTGGCCCCCGCAGCGGTGGCAAACAACGGGTAGGCGGTGTAGGCGCGCGTTTGCACCAAGGGCGCGGTGCGCTCCAGATCGACCGGGCGCAGCAGTGCGTACGGCACCACTGTGCCCTCGGCGTTGAACACGCGCAGGTCATGGGCGGCGCTGCTTTGCATGCGCAGCAGGGCCTCCACCGGCACCTCGGCCCGCACCAGGCTGCTGCCTGCGGGCAGGGTCAACGTGCCACGCCACGCAAATTCGACGGGCGCGGGCGCTTCGGCCGCTATGGCCCATGTGACCGCTGTGGCGGCTAGCGCAGATGCCAACAGAATGCGTGCCTTCATGCCACACCCTCCTCTTCTTGGAGCGCCGTTTGGGCCGGGGGAATGGGCGCAAAGTAGCCTACCACCAGCATCATCACGCCCACCGCGATAAAGGCCACGATGCGCTCGGAGCCACCTCGGTTGCTCAGGTCCACCAGGAACAGCTTGGCCACGGTCAGCCCCAGCAGGGCCGCGCCCCCCATCCATACCGGGCGCGCGCGGCGGCGGTGCGCCACCAGCATCAGGCCCAGAGCCAGCAGCGTCCACAAGATGGAGTAACCGGCCTGCACCAAGAAGGACTCAAACAGACGCTCTGCATCCCACGGCACGCCCGCATAGTGGTGCGCCACGCGCAGCCACACGGTGTTCAGCGCAATGAAGCCCAGGCCTGCCAGCACCAGCGTCCAGCGCGCATGGCCCACCCAGGCGGGCACGGCGAGGTCACTCTGGCGCACACGGGTCAGCCACAGGGAGCAGGCCAGCAAGGCCAGCGCCACGGTGATGTCCGTGGGGTTCAGCAAGGGCACGTAGGGCAAGGGGCGTGCAT
This sequence comes from Rhodoferax sp. ZS1R25, assembly GCF_056521335.1. Lineage (NCBI taxonomy): Bacteria > Pseudomonadati > Pseudomonadota > Betaproteobacteria > Burkholderiales > Comamonadaceae > Rhodoferax > Rhodoferax sp. ZS1R25. The sequence goes on along the minus strand of NZ_JBWMAZ010000001.1, from coordinate 1,707,026 downwards.
TGCCGTTGGACGAGACCGCCACCAGCAGGGCACCCAGGCCCACAGCCACCGCCAGTGGTGCGGCGGCCCGCCATAAGTAGGCGATGGCAAAGCGGTCCAGCGGCCAGGCCTGGCGCACGCGGCTGCCCGCGTCATACAGGCTGCGCGTGCACAGCGCCAGCAGCACCAACACGCTGGCCACCAAAAAGATGACCGCCGCCCAAGAGGTGCCTTGCAACTGCGCCTGCTGCACGGCCCACACCAGAAGGTTGCCCACCAGCAGCGCCAGCAGCCACACGCCGCCCGTGTGCACCGCGCTCCACCAGGCACGGGGCGCCAGCGCATCGAGGTTTCTTAGCGTGGCGAAATGCAGCAGCAGCGCCACAGGCCAGACCAGCCAGCCCCCGCCCTGGAACACGTGGTCCAACGACACGATGCCGTCCAGCGCAAACAGCACCATAAGGGGCAACGAGAACCAGGCCGGCGTGGCCGCAATCGCCCAGGGCTTGGCGCGCGCGGGCAAGGCCAAACGGTGCGCCACCCAAGCGCTGGCCAGCCAACCCAGCATCTCCAGGTGCGACTGCATATTGGTGCCCAGCACAGGCGCCCAGTTGCCATCGGCACCCGGTGCCGCGCGTTCGATGTCGTGCAGCAGCGCAAACTGCCACCAGGCAAAGCCCACCCAGAACAGCACGGGCGAAATCTGTTGCTCCACCTTGGCCAGCAACCAGCTGGCGCCCGAGCCCGCCTGCGCGGATGCGGCCTCGGCGGCAAAGCGCGTCCAGTGCGCCAGGGCCAGCGCAGACGCAGCCAGCAGCACGGCACCAATGAAAGCCGGGTTGGCGACGAACCAGGCGCTGGCGTGCAGCTGGTCCAAACCATTCACATAGCTGCCGGCAGCCAGCACCTGCAACACCAGCCCGGCCAGGCGGGCCAACCAACGCCCCTGGCGTTGGCCCATCCAGTACACCGCCGCGCCTTCGGCCGCCCACACGGCGCTGGTCCAGCGTGCATCCAGCGCCAGCGGCACGGCCAGCGTGACAAAGCCCAGGCCCAACACCGCAAAGCACTCGGCCAGCCATTGGCCCACGGCCTGGTTGGCACCTTGGCGCTTCACCGCCCACCAGCCCAAGCCCAGGTACAAAGCGCCCAGCGCCAGCGACGAGAAAGCCGTGGCGTATTCGATGTGTTGCACCAGCGCGGCCTGCAGGCCAAAGGCCACCAGCGGTGTGCCAAACACCAGCGTCGCGTCTACCGCCTGCTTGGGCGCCAGCGAATGGCGGGTGGCATACAGCAGGCTGGCCAGCAGGTAAATGGCGAAGAAGGCCAGTAAAAAGGGTTCTGTGGTCGCAAAGTGCTCGGGCTGGTACTTGAGTGCGCCCCAGGCCGTGGCCACGCCAAAGGTGGCAAAGAAACCCAGCAGGTTCAACGGGCGCCAGGCGCGCAGCCAGGCCACCGCCACGATGGCCAGGTTCAGCACCAGGTAGTAGCTGAACAGGCCCACGTGGTTGCCCTGCCCCGTGGACACCAGGATGGGCGCCGCAAACGCACCCGCAAATCCGATGAAGGCCATGGGCAAAGCGTTCTGCATCAAGGCAATGGCCGTAGAAAACGCGCACACCAGCGCCAGCACGCCAAACGCTGCGCCCGCTGGCAAAAACTGGTAAAGCCTGAAGGCCGCAAACACCGTGAGGTAGAGCACGCCCACGCCAGCGCCCTGCAGCGTCAGCGCATAGGCCAGCTTGTCAGCTTGGCGGCCGCGCAGGCGAAAGCCGAACACAAACAGGGCAATGCCGGCCGCGCCAATGGCGGCCAGGCGCAGTTCGGGGGGCAACAGCGCGTTGTCCACTGCAAACTTGGCCAGGAAGGCCAGACCCACAAACAGCACCAGCACGCCCGCACGCACGATGGTGTTGCCGCCCAGCAGCCAGCCCTTGGCCTGGTTCACCAGGCGGATCAGCACATCGGGCGGCTGCGCCACCCATTCGGGGGGCTCGGGCAGCTCCGTTGTCTGGCTGCGGGCCGCGGCAGGCGGTGCCCGTTCTGCGGTGCGCGCCATAGTGGGCTCTGGCGTGGGCACGGTGTCCACCGCATCCAGAAATTCATCGGGCTCGTTGGGGTCTAGCAGCGCATGCGGTGCGCCAACGAGCACAAAGGGCGGGGTGTGCGACGTGGCCTCTACCTCAGTGCGTGGCGGTGCAGCCTGGGGCACGGCAGATGCCTCACGCTGTGCGGCCATCTCGCTGCGCACCACGCGGCGCAAGGTCCATCCGGCCACCGCGCCCAGGATGGCACCCGCAAACAGGCCCAGTCCCTCGTCGTATTGCACCGTGAGGTAGCCAATGATGGCCCCCCAGATCACGCCCCAAAGCACCATGCTTCTGCTCCCTTGTTGTCGTTGTTCGCCTGTGTGGCGGGCCAGTCTAGCCCAAGACGCTCAAATTATTTCAACCCGCGCCGGGCAGATTTCACGCCCGCCCCAGCCCCTGCCCCGCTACCATTTGCGCCAACACCGGAGACCCCATGCCCACCATCACCAACATCGAAGACCTGCGCATCCTGGCCGAAAAGCGCGTACCGCGCATGTTTTACGACTACGCCGACTCCGGTTCCTGGACCGAGAGCACCTACCGTGCCAACGAAGCCGACTTCCAGAAGATCAAACTGCGCCAGCGCGTGGCGGTGAACATGGAAAACCGCAGCACCGCCACCAAGATGATTGGCATCGACGCCAAGATGCCCGTGGCCATTGCCCCGGTGGGCCTGACCGGCATGCAGCATGCCGATGGCGAGATCCACGCCGCCCGCGCGGCTGAAAAATTCGGCATCCCCTTCACGCTGTCCACCATGAGCATCTGCTCCATCGAGGACATCGCCGAGCACACCAGTGCACCCTTCTGGTTCCAGCTCTACATGATGCGTGACCGCAACGCCATGGTGAAGATGATCGAGCGCGCCCGCGCCGCCCGCTGCAGTGCCCTGGTGCTGACGCTGGACCTGCAAGTGATTGGCCAGCGCCACAAAGATTTGAAGAACGGCCTGACCGCGCCACCCAAGCCCACGCTGGCCAACCTCATCAACCTGGCGACCAAACCGCGCTGGTGCCTGGGCATGCTGGGCACCAAGCGCCACACCTTCCGCAACCTGGTGGGCCATGTGGAGGCGGTGAGCAATATGTCGTCGCTGGCGGCCTGGACCAACGAGCAGTTTGACCCCCGCCTGTCGTGGGACGACGTGAAGTGGGTGAAGGAAAAGTGGGGTGGCAAGCTGATCCTCAAAGGCATTCAGGACGTCGAAGACGCGCAGTTGGCCGTGGCCAGCGGGGCCGACGCCATTGTGGTGAGCAACCACGGCGGCCGCCAGCTGGACGGCGCGCCCAGCAGCATCAGCGCCCTGCCCGCCATCGTGGCGGCCGTGGGCGACAAGATTGAAGTGTGGATGGATGGCGGCGTGCGCAGCGGCCAGGACGTGCTCAAGGCCTGGGCCCTTGGCGCCAAGGGCACGATGATCGGCCGCGCCATGGTCTATGGCCTGGGCGCCATGGGCGAGGCCGGTGTGACCAAGGCCCTACAAATCATCCACAAGGAGCTGGACGTGACCATGGCGTTTTGCGGCCACACCAACATCCAGAACGTGGACAAAGGGATTCTCATTCCCGGCACCTACTGAGCGCGGTCGCTACTTGGGCAGATTCAGCTGGTAACTGTCACCCAGCCGCCGGCGAAAGATGCGGGCGATCTCGCCGTTCTTTTGCAGCTGGCGCACGCCTTGTACCAGCCGGTCGGCCAGGTCTTTGGGCAAACGGGGGGATAGCTGCAGCCACACGGGCTTGGAGGCCAACACCACGCGCTGCGTGTTGCGAAAGCTGGACTCCAGACCGGCGGTGGCCATGGCATCGACCAGGGCTTCCGTCGCACTGCAAAAGCCGTCCAGCCGCGCTGCCAGCAGCATGCGCAGGCCAGAGTCCTGGGTCGACAGGTCCGAGAAACGCCAGGAGGCCGAGTTGTCTTCGGCCAGTTCCTGGCAGCCGCCAATCATGCGGCCCAAGGCCAGCGGCGCCAGCTCGGCGCGATTGGCCACGGTAACGCCAGGGCGCAGCTGCACGATCTGGTTGGCGTAGAACACCACCACGGCTTCCACCGCCTTGCGCTCGGTCAACGCCGTGGTGAACATGAGAGTGGCGTCTGCATTGCCACCGGCCACCAGGGCAGCAGCACGGGCAAAGGGCACGATGTCCACCCGGATGTCCAGCCCGGACTCGCGCGCCAGCGCGGCAGCAATATCGGGGTACAGGCCCTGCGCGCGGCCCTGCTCGTCCACCCAGCTGTAGGGTCGGGTGGCCAGCAGCGGCATGCTGATGGGGCGGTCCGCGGCGCCCGCGGCACTGCCCAGCAGCCCCAGCGCAACGCCCACGATCCGGATCCAACTGGTGCGCACAGACACACCTCCTTTTCAAGCATGGTATCCACAAGTACGGCCCCACGCCATTCGCCCTGCCCGGCTTGCTATCCTTGCCGCATGACCGCCGCGATTCGCCGCATTGCCCACCTCGACATGGACGCGTTTTACGCGTCCGTGGAGTTGCTGCGCTACCCGCAGCTCAAGGGGCTGCCGGTGGTGATCGGCGGGGGGCGGCGCGCGCTGGACGATGCGCTGCGCGACGAGTACGCCGAGCTGCCATTGCACGAAATCCCTGTAGCAGCGTTCCCGCTCTTACGCGACTACACGGGGCGCGGCGTCATCACCACCGCCACCTACGCGGCGCGCCAGTTTGGTGTGGGTTCGGCCATGGGCATGATGAAAGCCGCCAAGCTGTGCCCGCAGGCCATATTGCTGCCGGTGGACTTTGCGCAGTACCGGCATTACTCACAGCGCTTCAAGACCATCATCACCGAGATAGCCCCGCTCATGGAAAACCGCGGGGTGGACGAGGTCTACATCGATTTCACCGAGGTGCCCGGTGGCCAGCGCGAGGGCGGGCGTGTGCTGGCGCGGTTGATCCAGAAAGCGATTTTTGACGACACGGGCCTGACCTGTTCGGTGGGCGTGGCACCCAACAAGCTCTTGGCCAAGATGGCCAGCGAGTTCAACAAGCCCAACGGCATTGCCATCGTGTACGAGGCGGATGTGGAAACGATGATTTGGCCTCTGGCCTGCCGCAAGATCAACGGCATCGGCCCCAAGGCCGACGCCAAGCTCAAGGGCCATGGCATAGAAACCATTGGTCAGCTCGCCGCCAAAGACCTGCAGTGGCTGATGGACACCTTCGGCCAGCGCACCGGCGCTTGGATGTTTGATGCCTCGCACGGCCTGGACGACCGCCCCATCTCGCTGGAGAGCGAGCCGGTGAGCATTAGCCGCGAAACCTCGTTTGAGCGCGACCTGCACGCGGTGCGCGACAAGGCCGAGCTGGGCGCCATCTTCACGCGCCTGTGCGAGCAGCTGGCCGACGACCTGCAGCGCAAGGGCTATGTGGGCAAGACGATTGGCATCAAGCTCAAGTTTGAGGACTTCACCGCGGTGACACGCGACATCACGGTGGAGCGGCACATTGCCGACGCCAAAGAGATACGCCGCGTGGCGGGCCTGTGCCTGAAGCGTGCGCCGCTGCACAAGAAGCTACGCCTGCTGGGCGTGCGCATGGGCGCGCTGCTGGGTGCTGAAGACGCCCTCAACTACAAGACAAATAGGCCTCTAGCCCCCGTGGATATTGCACAAGCAGCTAGCAATTCAGGAGCAGAAGACACGCTGACGGGCCAGCTGTTTTAGGCGACCGTGATCTCGTCCTGGTGGTTGGCAATGTGCATCGCATGCGCCAGCGCAAAGTCAGACCGGCTCAAAGCCCCATAGGCAAAGTGCGGCTTCAGCGGGCCACTGTAGGCCTGAAAGCGCTGCACCGCCGTGCGCAGGCGCTGCACACCCGGCTTCCAGTCGGCGGACTGCGGCAGGACCGGCGCGCCGGGGATGGGATCGGTCAGGCCATGCGTCATCTGGCCGCGCCAACGGAAGACACCAAACGCCGCCGAACCCAGCGTGTTCTGAAACAGCGCGCTCTTGGGCTGTGGAAAACCATCCATGCTCATGTCCACGCTTTGCGCCATGTGTTCCAGCACTGCGCCTATGGGCCAGGCCGTGGTGCTCTTCACCTGCGAGGCGCGGTCCAGCCGGTCCAGCCAGCGCTGCACGTCATCCAGCGACTGGACCTTGGGGGTGTCGGCCATGGCGGCTCCGGTGGTGAAAACGAGGGGGGCGAGGAGGAAGTGGCGGCGCTGCATGGCAAAAATCATACTGGCAGATAGCAATAGGGCCATCCATCCGGTCTGATCCAGGTCAAATGGACCCCCATCGTCCTTGCTTTGCACGTTGACGAACCCCGCTTGCATGATGCTAAATCAATAACGCCAAGACCACACCCGCCTGGCCCCACTGCTGACCATGCCCATCCACCAGCTAGACGACCTGCCCTCATCCGATCTGCAACGCCTGTTGAACGCGGTGCCCGTGCCGCTCTTTGTCAAAAACGCCTCGGGGGAGGTGCTCTACCTGAACGCCGAGTGGAAACAGGCCTTGGGCCTGGGCCCGGGGCCGCTGGAGCCCGGCGACCAGCACACGCTGTTCACCCCCGAGCAAATGGCCACGTTTGCCGCACAGGACCAGGTGGCCTTCACGCTGCGCCACCCGGTGACCACCGAAGACCTGGTGTGGCGCGAAGACCTGCAGCACACCCGGCGCATGCTCAACACCCTGGCGCCGGTGTTTGACGCGGCGGGCCAGCCCCAATTTTTGGTGGGCACCACGCTGGACATCTCCGATCAGCGCCTGCTGCAGCAACAGGCCAACTCCGAGCGCCAGCTGCTCGAAATGCTGGCCAGCAGCGCCAAGCTGGTGGACATCATGACCACCTTCATCCAGGACTTCGAGTCCATCTTCCCCGGCGTGACCTGCTCAGTGCTGCTGCTGGATGAGGACGGTGTGCACCTGCACCACGGTGCCGCCCCCACCCTGCCAGAAGCCTTCTGCCGGGCGATAGATGGTGCGGTGATTGGCCCGCACGCAGGCTCGTGCGGCACGGCCGCCTACACGGGGCAAGACACCCTGGTGGCCGACATCACCCTGGACCCGCGCTGGGACGATTACCGCGAACTGGCGCTGGCGCATGGCTACCGGGCATGCTGGTCCATCCCCATCCGCTCTACCAAGGGGGTAGTGCTGGGCAGCTTTGGCAATTACTACCGCCATGTGTGTGTGCCGTCCGAGGCCGAGCTCCAGGCCATCACGCGCAGCGCCTACCTGCTGGGCCTGGCCATTGAGCGCGACCGCAACGAACGCCAGATGCTGGCGGACCGCCATGCCATTGAAGAGGCCGGCCGCTACCGCCAGGCGATTCTGGACAGCATGGTGGACGGCCTGCTGACGCTGGACCGGCGCGGCGCCATCCATTCCTACAACAATGCGGCCTGCCGCATGCTCGGCTACAGCGCTGACATGGCGCTGCACAGCACCTTGAATGACCTGCTGGCCGTGCCGCTGGACGCCAGCGCCGATGGCACGCTGCACCTGCTGACCGACACCAACGCTTTAGCCGGCGCGGGGAAAACGGTGGAGGTACAGGGCCGGCACCACAGCGGCGCCGTCTTCCCCATCAGCCTGTCGGTCTCCCGCATCCCGCAGTACGCCCAGGAGACGTATGTAGCGGTGCTGCGCGATGTAACCCAACAACGACAGGACGAAGAAGAGATCCGCCGCCTGGCGTTTTACGACCCGCTGACCGGCCTGCCCAACCGCCGCCTGCTGATGGACCGGGTGCGCCAGGCCATGGCCAACTCCTCGCGCCTGGGGCAGCACGGTGCGCTGATGTTTCTGGACCTGGACCACTTCAAGCTGCTCAACGACACCCTGGGCCACGATGTGGGCGACGAGCTGCTGCAGCAAGTGGCCGAGCGGCTGCGCCTGTGCGTGCGCGAGGGCGACAGCGTGGCCCGCCTGGGTGGCGACGAATTTGTGGTGCTGCTCGAAGGCCTGAGCCAACAGATACACGATGCGGCCGGCCAAGCCGAGGCAGTGGCCCACAAGGTGCTGGAGGCGCTGGCCCTGCCCTACAACCTGCGCCAGCACACCTACAACAGCACGCCCAGCATTGGCATCGTGATGTTCATGCAAGACCACCAAAGCATGGACGACCTGCTGAAAAAAGCCGACGTGGCCATGTACCAGGCCAAGGCCGCGGGGCGCAACACCGTGCGCTTTTTTGACCCGGTGATGCAGGCCGCCGTGGCCACCCATGCCGAACTGGCCAAAGAGATTCGCCAGGGCCTGCAGCGGCACGAGTTTGTGCTGCACTACCAGGTGCAAATGGACACCCAGGGCCGCTGCATAGGCGCAGAAGCGCTGGTGCGCTGGAACCACAGCGTGCGTGGGCTGGTGACGCCGGCGCACTTCATTCCGCTGGCCGAAGAGACCGGCATGATCCTGCCGCTGGGGCAGTGGGTGCTGGAGGCCGCCTGCCGCCAGTTGCTGGAATGGGGACGCCACCGGGCTACGGCGCAGTGGACGCTGGCGGTCAACGTCAGCGCCTCGCAGCTGGCGCAGGCGGATTTTGTGGACAGCGTGGCCACCGCCCTGCGCACCACGGGGGCACCCCCCGAGCTCTTGAAGATGGAGCTGACCGAGAGCATGCTGGTGAACGACGTGGAAGACCTCATCGTCAAGATGAGCGCGGTACAGGCCATGGGCGTGAAGTTTTCACTGGACGACTTTGGCACCGGCTACTCCTCGCTGTCCTACCTCAAGCGCCTGCCGCTGTCGCAACTCAAGATTGACCAGTCGTTTGTGCGCGACGTGCTGACCGACCCCAGCGACGCGGTGATCGCCCGCACCATCGTGGCGTTGGGCCACAGCCTGGGCCTCTCTGTCCTGGCCGAGGGGGTAGAAACCGCCGAGCAGCGCAACTTCCTGGCCGAGATTGGGTGTGACGCCTTCCAGGGCTACTTCTTTGGCCGGCCCATCCCGGCGCTGGCCCTGGCCGCCACCCTGGCACTGGCGCCGCACTAGGCAGTTTCCATAGGGCACGGGCCTGCCACTTGGCGTTACAGTGGCAGCCAACAACGTTGGATCACAAAAACAAGCGCGCGAAAGGCGACGATGGGCGGTATGCATCACACATGGGCACGACGGCTAGCAGCCGCCAGTTGGGCGCTGGGCCTGTGTGCGGGCCTCTACCTGGGTCTCGTCGGCACCGTGTCCGCCCAGGCCATGGTGGCCACGGCGCCGGGGCAAAAGCTGCGCATCGTGGGCGGCCTGGCGGGGCTCAACCAGTACACCCGCAATGAAGAGCCCTTTTGGACCCAGGAGCTGCCGCGCCTGACCGGCGGTAAATACTCCGCCGAGATCAGCCCCTTTGACCGCGCAGGCGTGCCCGGCGCCGAGATGCTGCGGTTGATGCAGCTGGGCGTGGTGCCGTTTGGCACGGCACTACTGAGCAATATCTCCACCCAGTACCCCGAATACGCGGCCCCAGATTTGGCGGGCCTGAACCCGGACATGGCCACGCTCAAGAAAACCGTGGCCGCCTTCAAGCCTTACCTGCAAAAAGCGCTGCGTGAACGCCACGGCGTGGAAATGCTGGGCCTGTACATCTACCCGGCGCAGGTGGTGTTTTGCAAACGACCCTTGGCCAGCCTGTCCGACTTGTCGGGGCGGCGCATCCGCGTGGCATCCACCACGCAGGCCGATTTTGTGACCGCGCTGGGCGGCGTTCCGGTGTTGGTCGGGTTTGCGCAGCTGCTGCCCAACATGGCCTCGGGCAATACCGAATGCGCCATCACCGGCACCATGAGCGGCAACGTGCTGGGCCTGCACGAGGTCACCACCCACGTACACGCCCTGCCGATTGGCTGGGGCCTGGCGATTTTTGGGGCCAACCTGGGCGCGTGGGACACCCTGCCCGCCGACCTGCGTGCCGTGCTGACACACGAGCTGCCCAAGCTGGAGAGCGCCATTTGGCAAGAAAGTGAACGCGAGACCGCAGAGGGCATGGCCTGCAACCGCGGCCTGCCCGCCTGCGCCAGTGGGCGCAAGGGCCATATGCAGGAGGTATCCATCTCCGCCCAGGACGAGCGCATGCGCAAGGACATCTTCACCAGCACCGTGCTGCCACGCTGGCTGCAACGCTGCAACGGCCGCTGCAATGCGCTGTGGGACCAGACCATAGGCGCCGCCCTGGGGCTGGCACCCACCACCACCAAGTGATGCGCTCCTCCCAGACCAGAGCCGCCGCAGCGGTGGTGGGCGTCGCAGCCTTCTTTGTGCTGGCGGTGGCGGCCCTGGCCATTGTGCTGGTGCGCGACAGCCGCGAATCCGCCCTGGCCGATGGCAAGGCCCAGGCAGAGCGCTTTGTCGCTGGCGCGCAGGCCGCGGTAAACCGCAGCTTTCTGGGCGTGGACGTGCTGCTGGCCAGCATCGACAGCCTGCTGGGCCTGCAAACCATGCAGCTGGACTGGCTGGAAGGCCCGCTGGCGAACAAGCTGATCGAAGGCGCCACGCGGCAAAACCTGCTGGTACGCAGCGTGGCCCTGGTGGACGCCGAAGGCACCGTGGTGGCGTCCTCCGACGCTACCGGAAACGACCAGCCCGTGGCCTTGCCCCCTGGCTTTGTGACCGAAGCCATTGAACAACAGGTTTCCACCCTGATGATCAGCAACCCGGTGGTCAGCTTCAACAGCTCGGAACCGGTGCTGTACTTCGCCCGCCACGTGCGCCTGGCCGATGGACACAAGCTGCTGGCCGTGGCCGAGGTGCAGGTCAACCTGATCACCGCCATCCTGGTGCAAGGGGCCGACATCAGCCAGCTGGAGGCCACCGTAGAGCGCGCCAACGGCACGCTGCTGGCCAGCGTGCCGGCGCAAGAATCTATGAGCGGCACCCAGCTACAACCCGCCCTGGGCATGGCCAGCGCCACCGCCGAGGCCCAGGAGATGCCCTCGCGCCTGAGCAAGCGCCCCGCCGTGGTGGCCACACGCGGCATGCTCTACGGCAGCCTGCTGATCACCGCCAGCATTCCCATGGACACGGTGCTGGCCGAGTGGCGCAACGAGAGCAAGATGATTGGCGGCGTGGCCCTCACGTTCATCCTGGTCATCGTGGTGGCGGGCGTGGTGGGCCTGCGCTATCTGCGCGAGATGGGCCAGGCGCAGCGCTCCATCACCCTGGCCAAGTCCACCATGGACCAGGCGCTAGAGTCCATGGAGAGTGGTTTTTTGCTGTTGGACGCACAGCGCCGCGTGGTCAGCTGGAACCGCCGCTATCTGGAGATCTACCCCTGGCAGCGCGCGCTGATTGCACCCGGCATGTCTTTTGAGCGCATGCTGGCCAACACGGCCCAGGAGCTGCTGGGCAACGTGACCGAGGACGAACGCAAGACCTGGATTGCCAGCCGCATGGACATGCTGTCGCAGCACCTGCACAGCCACGAACGTGTGTTGCCCAACGGCGATGTGATCGAGATCACCGAACGCGCCACGCCCGATGGGGGTGTGGTCATCGTCTACCAGGACGTGACCCGCCTGCGTCAAGCCTCGGCCGAGATTGAGCAACTGGCGTTTTATGACCCGCTGACCGGCCTGCCCAACCGCCGCCTGCTGACCGACCGGCTGCAACAAGCCATCACCTCCAGCGCCCGCAGCGGCCGGCGCGGAGCGCTGCTGTTCATGGACCTGGACCATTTCAAGACCCTGAACGATACGCTGGGCCACGACATCGGCGACATGCTGCTGCAACAAGTGGCGCAGCGCGTGAGGGCCTGTGTGCGCGAGGCCGACACCGTGGCCCGCCTGGGTGGCGACGAGTTCGTGGTGATGCTGCTCGACCTGAGCCTGGACCCGCTGGAGGCCGCCAAGCAGGCGCAGATGGTGGGCGACAACATCCTGCACAGCCTGAATCTGCCCTATGTGCTGAATGGCGCGCAATACCGCAGCTCCTGCAGCGTGGGTGCAGCCCTGTTTGGCGACACGCACCAGGCCTCCGCCGAGCTTCTCAAGCAGGCCGACATTGCCATGTACCAGGTGAAGAACGCCGGGCGCAACGCGCTGTGCTTTTTTGACCCACAGATGCTGGCCGCCATCCAGACCCGGGCCGACCTGGAAAGCGACCTGCGCCATGCGTTGACCGACCACCAGTTCGAGCTGCACTACCAGCTGCAAACCACCGACCAGGGCGTGCCCGTGGGGGCCGAGGCGCTGGTGCGCTGGCGCCATCCGCAGCGGGGCCTGGTGTCGCCGCTGCAGTTCATCGGCCTGGCCGAAGAGACCGGGCTGATCTTGCCGCTGGGCCACTGGGTCCTGCAAACCGCCTGCGCCCAGCTCACGGCCTGGCAGGCCACTCCCGACAAGGCAGCGCTACAGCTGTCGGTGAACGTGAGCGCACGCCAGTTTCGCCAGGCCGAGTTTGTGGAGCAGGTGCGCGGCATATTGCGCGATTCGGGTGCCAACCCCAACCTGCTGAAGCTGGAGCTGACGGAGAGCCTGGTGCTGGACAACGTGCAGGACACCATCGCCAAGATGAAGCAGCTCAAGGCCACGGGCGTGCGCTTCTCCATGGACGACTTTGGCACCGGCCATTCGTCGTTGACCTACCTGACGCAGCTGCCACTGGACCAGCTCAAGATCGACCAGTCCTTCATCCACAACATCGGCGTGCATGCCTCCGACGCCGTGATCGTGCAAACCATCATCGGCATGGCCAATACGCTGGGGCTGGAAGTGATTGCCGAGGGCGTGGAGACCGAAGCGCAGCGCGACTTTCTAGCCGCGCATGGCTGCTACCTGTGCCAGGGCTACCTGTTTGCCAAGCCGCTGCCCGTGGTGGAGTTTGAAGCCATGCTGCTCCAGCATGAAATCACCGCCTAGCCCCCGTCAACAGTGCGCCAGCAGCTCCTTTTTCAATAGCAAACTCGAAGCGACGGTTTACTGCCGTGCGGTGCGCGTATTGCCCGGCAGCGCCTGAGGATGGCTGGTGCGGAAGGGGTTGATGTCCAGCCCGCCGCGGCGCGTGTAGCGCGCATACACGGTCAGCTTGGTTGGTTTGCAGCGCGTCCAGATGTCCATGAAGATGCGCTCCACGCACTGCTCATGGAACTCGTTGTGGTTGCGAAAGCTCACCAGGTACTGCAACAGACCCTCTTGCTGAATGGGCAGGCCCGAGTAGCTGATCTGCACACTGCCCCAGTCGGGCTGGCCGGTCACCAGGCAGTTGCTTTTCAGCAGGTTGCTCACCAGCACCTCGTTCACCACGCCTTCGTCCGGCACGGTCACCAGCAACTCGGGCGCAGGCTGGTAGTGGGTGCACTCCACGTCCAGCCGGTCCAGGCTCAGGCCGTCCAGCTCGTGCACCGGTTCGCGGTCAAACAGCGCGGCGTCGATCAGTTTCACGCCGATGGAGCTTTGCACCACGCCGCCGCGCCACACGGCTTCAGAAATATCCGTCCGCAGCCGCGCCAGCACCTCGGTGGCATCGGCAAAGCGCGTGTTGTTGTAGCTGTTGAGGTAGAGCTTGAAAGACTTGCTCTCCACGATGTTGGGCGACTCGCAGGGGATGGTGAAGTGCACCAGCGCCACCTGCGGTTTGCCGCGCATGTTCAGCCAGCTCAGTTCAAACGCGGTCCATATGTCGGCACCAAAAAAAGGCGCGACGCCGGTGACACCAATCTCGGCACGCTTGCCGGCACGCGGGATGGGGAATAGCAGCGACGCGTCGTACTGGTCCACATAGGCCGAGGCCTTGCCCAGCTGGGATTGTTCAGGGGTGTTCATGGCGAGGCTTTCAGGTGGCGGTGCGCAGGTGCGGGATCAGCGCGGCCAGGATTTGGCGCACCGGCTCGGGGGGCAGGTCGTGGCCCATGCCCTCGATGGTGAGCAGCTTGGCACCGGGAATGCGGCGCGCCGTGTCTTCACCGCAGGCCAGCGGCACCAGCGGGTCGGCCTTGCCGTGGATGACCAGTGTAGGCGCGGTAATGCGGCCCAAGAGCGCGGCGCGCGTGATGTCGGCCACGATGGCCAGCATCTGGCGCGCGGTGCCCACGGGGTGGAAGGCGCGCTGCACGCCAGCGGTGACGCGCTCGCGCATCTCGGCTTCGGGCGCCGGGTAGGCGGGGCTGCCAATGGCCTTGAACAGGCGCATGGTGTGCGCCACCACGGCGGCGGTGCTGGTACCCGCGGGGCGGCTCAGCAGCACGCGCACCACCTCGGGTGCGGCCTGCGGCAGGCCACGCGCACCGCTGGTGCTCATGATGCTGGTCAGGCTCACCGTGCGCGCCGGTGCGGCCAGCGCCACGCGCTGCGCAATCATGCCGCCCATGCTCACGCCCACCACGTGGGCCTGGTCAATCTTCAATGCGTCCAGCACGCCCAACGCGTCCGCCGCCATGTCGCCCAGGGTGTAGGGCGCGGCGGGCACCAGGCCCAGCTTGTACTTCAGGCTGGCCCACAGCAGGTTGGGCTTGCCCAGCGCGTCAAAGTGGCTGGAGAGGCCCACGTCGCGGTTGTCAAAGCGCACCACCCGGTAGCCCGCTTTTTCCAATGCATCCACCATCTCGGGCGGCCAGGCAATCAGCTGCATGCCCAGGCCCATGATGAGCAGCACCGCAGGTTTGCTGGCGAAGGACGCGTCCGTCTGGGCGCTGTCTTCCACTTCGATGTCAATTCCGTTTGCTCTTATTTTCATAGCTGCTCGCGCAAGTAATTCGGGGGCTCAGGCCTGTTTTCGTCTAAAAACCAGACGCTCGGGGGTGGATTCGGCCGCGGCATAGGCGTAGCCGTCCACGTCAAAGGCGCGCAGTTGGTCGGGCGTCATCAGGCGGTGTTCGATGGCGTAGCGCGCCATCTGGCCACGCGCCTTTTTGGCAAAGAAACTGATGACCTTGTACTGGCCGTCTTTGTGCTCCTGGAACACGCACTCCACCACGCGGCCTTTCAGGGCCTTGGTGTCCACGGCCTTGAAGTACTCGTTGGAGGCCAGGTTCACCACCACGGGCGAGGTGTCCTTGCGCAGGCGGGTGTTCAGGTAGTCGGCGATCTGCTGGCCCCAGAAATGGTAGAGGTTGCTGCCATGCGCACCCTTGAGCGTGGTGCCCATTTCCAGCCGGTAGGGCTGCATCAGGTCCAGCGGGCGCAGCACGCCATACAGGCCGCTGAGGATGCACAAGTGATCCTGCGCCCAGGCCAGGTCGTCCGCGCCCAGGGTCTTGGCCTGCAGGCCGTCGTACACATCGCCATCAAATGCCAGCGCCGCCTGGCGCGCGTTCTTCTGCGTGGCACGGGACGACCAGGCTGCGTAGCGCGCCACGTTCAGCGTGGAAAGCTTGTCGCTGAGGTCCATGAGCGACGAAATTTGCTGCGGAGAGTATTCGCGCAGCATGCCAATCAGCGCTTTGGACTGCTTGACGAACAGCGGTGCGGTGTGCGGCTGGCCACTTAAAGGGGTGTCGTAGTCCAGGGATTTGGCGGGAGAAAGCAGAAACAGCATGGGAGAGAAAAGAGGGTCAGTGCGCGGGCGCGGGGAGCAACAAACCAGTTTAGCGTGAAAGGCCTGCCCTACGGGGCGTCACGGTTGTTTCACACAGCCGCCCTAGGCTACGCGGCTTGATCCACTTGTGACCCTCTCCTCCATGCCACGTTTCTCCCTCTCCCACCTGGCCCTGGCCTGCGCGCTGGCCCTGCCAGCCACCACCGCCCTGGCCCAAACCGAGGTGACCGCCACCCTGGCTGGCCACGCCGCCCTGCCCGCCAGCACCACCGTGGCCCCGCCCAAGGCGGCCGGCAAGTTTTTCGAGACCGCGGGCAAGTTCGCCGCCGCCAACCGCCAGCGCACCGAGGCGCTGCACAGCATCGACGGCATCAGCTTTGTCGGCGACCCCAAGTACCCCCGCAAGTCGGGTGGCACATTGCCCATCCGCGGGCAGTCGGTGCAGGGCTTCTCGGGCATTGTGGCGCTGGGCAAAGACCATTTCCTGACCCTGACGGACAACGGCTTTGGCAGCAAGATCAACTCGCAAGATGCCTTGCTCATGGTCCACCATGTGCAGGCCGACTGGGCCAAGGGCAGCGTCAAGCGCCTGCACACCACGTTTTTGCATGACCCCGACCGCAAGGTGCCATTTGCCATCCAAAACGAGGCTACGCGCGAGCGCTTTTTGACCGGCGTGGACTTTGACCCTGAGTCCATCCAGGTGGTGGGCCAGGAATGGTGGATTGGCGACGAGTTCGGCCCCTATGTGCTGCGCGTGGACGCCAAGGGCAAAGTGCTGGGCGTGATCGACACCGTGGTGAATGGCAAGGCCTACCGCGGCCCGGACCACTACATGAACGGCCGCCTGCCCAACTACCCCGGCGATGCCTTGTTTGACGTGCGCCGCAGTGGCGGCTTTGAACCCATGGCCAAGTCGGTGGATGGCAAAACGCTGTACCCGATGTTCGAGTGGCCGCTGTGGGACGCTGCGGCCAAGGCACAGGAAACGCGCAACGGCAAGCCCTACACCCGCATCCTGGAACTCGATGTGGCCAGCCGGCGCTATACCGAGCGCCAGTGGAAATACGCGTTTGAAGAGGCCGGCAATGTGGCCTCGGACTTCCAGATGCTGGACGCGACCACAGGCCTGGTGATCGAGCGGGACGACGCCACGGAAGGCTCGGGCAATGTCTGCAAGGACGAGCCACGCACCGACTGCTTCACCCGCCCCGCCAAGTTCAAGCGTATCTACAAGATCGACATGGCGCAGCTGGATGCGGACGGCTTTGTGAAGAAGGTGGCCTTCATCGACCTGACCAAGATCGCCAACCCCAAGCACCTGGCCAAGCGCGGCCCCAACGAAGACAGCTTTGTGCTGCCGCACCTGGGGCCTGAAGGCCTGAGCGTGGTGGACGCGACGCACATCGTGTTGGTGAACGACAACAACTTCCCCTTCTCCAGCGGCCGCACGCTGGGCCAGCCGGACGACAACGAGCTAACGCTGCTGGACATCCAGGCCCTGGTGGACGCAAAGTAAGACCGCGGTTAGAGCACAGTGTCGCCATGCACAATGGCGGCACCATGTCCGACACGTCCATTTCCCTTCAGTACCAAACATCACCCCGCAACGGCGGCGCCCTCTTCGCCAGCCTGTTTGCGGGCCGCCCAGCCCAGGTGGGGGAAGACCAGCAAGCGCTGCGTTTTGACGCCCACTGGCAAGGCGCCCGCGCCGATGCCGCCCGCCTGGCGCAATACCGCCAGGTCTGCGAGCTACCCGACACCGGCACCCTGCCCCTCTTGTACCTGCACGCCATGGCCATGCCGCTGCACATGGCCATCCTCAGCCACGCACGTTTTCCACTGCGCCTGCTGGGCCTGGTGCACTGGAGCAACCAGATTGAAAGCCTGCGCCCCCTTGCCAACGGCGAGGCTGTGGACATGCACTGCACGCTGGACGGTATCCAGACCACCGAGCGCGGCCAGTCGTTTGCCATCCATACCACGCTGAGTACTGGTGGTACGGTCGCTTGGCGCGAGACCAGCACATTCCTCTCACCCGTGGCACGCAGCAAGAGCGGCAAAAAGCCCGCACCCGATGGCAGTGAACCCGATTGGGGCCCGCCCATCGCCCAATGGGCCGTGGCCGCCAACGCCGGGCGGCGGTTTGCCGGCCCGTCGGGCGACTGGAACCCCATTCACGTGAGCGCGCTGACCGCCCGTCTGTTTGGCTACCCGCGCGCCATTGCACACGGCATGTTCAGCGCGGCGCGCTGCCTGGCGCTGCTGCAACAAGGCCTGCCGGCCGACGCTCCGCTGGCGCTGGACCTGCGCTTCAAACGCCCGCTGTTGATTCCGGGCCAGGTGGCCCTACATACGGCGCAGGGTGCGGCCTCAGACCCCGGCGCCACCCGCTTTGTATTGAAAGTACAGCCCGGCGGCGAGCCGCATATCGACGGCACGCTGCGTCGGCTGTAAGCCATAGACGACAGGATTGACCATGACCGATACCAACCCCTCTGCCCTCACCCACTTCGACACCAAGGGCGACGCCCACATGGTGAACATTGGCGGCAAGCCGCTGACTGCGCGCAAGGCTGTGGCCGGTGGCCGTATTCAAATGAAACAGAGCACGCTGGACCTGATCCAGAGCGCCCAGGCCGCCAAGGGCGATGTGCTGGGCGTGGCGCGCGTGGCGGGCATCATGGCTGCCAAGCGCACCAGCGACCTGATCCCGCTGTGCCACCCCATCATGCTCTCGCGCGTGGCCATCGAGTTTGAAGTGGTGCCCGCCACCGCCACCAGCGGCCCCGCCGTGCAGTGCCTGGCAATTGCCGAAACCACCGGCAGCACCGGCGTGGAAATGGAAGCCCTGACCGCCGTGCAGATCACCCTGCTGACCATCTACGACATGTGCAAGGCCGTGGACAAGGGCATGGTGATGACCGATGTGAAGCTGCTGGAAAAGCATGGGGGCAAGTCGGGGACTTACCTGGCTGCGCCCTGACATGCGTTTGTGTTTGCTGGCGCACATACGCCAGCGACAGCATTTTTTACGATGCGGGTCAGGGTAGTCACCCACCTCGGGGGCCCGACGCAACAAGGACACCACGCCATGACCCGCCAACAATTTTTGGGCACACTGAAAGAAGTCACTGGTCGCCTGCAGGAAACCACAGGCCGCTGGGTCGGCAACAAGGGGCAGCAGACCCGTGGGTTGGAGCGCCAAGTGCTGGGTCGTGCAGACCAGCGCCACAGCGATGCCCACCTGCCGCGCCGCCAAGGCTGAGGCTGGCACCCTGCTTGATCTGCACCCTCAGTAGGGTGTGTCGTCCTTGTGCACAAAGCGCCATTGGCCGGTAGCAACCAGGATGGCCTTGAGGTCGTCGTCCGGGTAGCTGCCCTCATCGCCCGGCGTGCGGTCGCCCACTTCCAGGTACACCACCTCCTCCGCTGTGCGGTTCTGCAGGCAATGGCCATTGCCGGTACCAGCCTTGAAGCCCGCACACATGCCGGGCGCCAACGGCATGTCGCCCTCGTCGGTCTGTAACGTAGGGTGGCCCTGCAGGACGTAGATGAATTCGTCTTGCTTGGTGTGGGCATGGCGCAGCGCCGACACGGAATGCGGTGCCAGCCGTACCAGGTTCACGCCAAAGTTGCTCAGACCAAACAGGTCGCCCAGCTGGCGCTTTTCGCGCCCGGCCATGCGCGAGGCAAAGGGCTCGGGGTAGTTGGACGGTTTGGTGCGCGGCGCCACCTCGGCAGCGGCCACGGCAACGGGGTGAATGGCAGGTGTGGAGCTGTCTGGCATGGGGGTCCTTGTGGGTGGGTGCTCTAGCTTAGCGCCTGCCCGGTAAAATCGCGGGTCCTCCCAAGAGAACCCCATGTCTGACCAAGCTACCCCCACGCCCTCCGCCCCCGAACAACCGGGTCTGCAGTCCCTGTCCAAATCCTTCGAGCCCGTCGCGCTGGAAGCACACTGGGGCCCCGAGTGGGAAAAGCGTGGCTACGGTGTAGCGGGCTACCGCGGCACCCAGGCCCCGCAGGCCGGCCAGCCCGCGTTTGCCATCCAGCTGCCACCGCCCAATGTGACGGGCACGCTGCACATGGGCCACGCGTTCAACCAGACCATCATGGACAGCCTGACGCGCTACCACCGCATGGCCGGTTTCAACACCGCCTGGATTCCGGGCACTGACCACGCCGGCATCGCCACCCAGATCGTGGTGGAACGCCAGCTGCAAGAGCAAAAGATCAGCCGCCACGACCTGGGCCGCGAGGCCTTCACCGCCAAGGTGTGGGAGTGGAAAGAAAAGTCCGGCAACACCATCACCGGCCAGATGCGCCGCATGGGCGACAGCGTGGACTGGAGCCGCGAGTACTTCACCATGGACCCCAAGCTGTCCAAAACGGTGACCGAGACCTTTGTGCAGCTCTATGAGCAAGGCCTGATCTACCGCGGCAAGCGCCTGGTGAACTGGGACCCCATCCTCATGAGCGCGGTGAGCGACCTGGAGGTGGAGAGCGAAGAGGAAGACGGCTCGCTGTGGCACATCCGCTACCCGCTGGCCGATGGCAGTGGTGACATCACCGTGGCGACCACCCGGCCCGAAACCATGCTGGGTGACGTGGCCGTGATGGTGCACCCCGAAGACGAGCGCTACACCGCCCTCATCGGCAAGATGGTGAAGCTGCCGCTGTGCGACCGCGAGATCCCGGTGATTGCCGACGACTACGTGGACAAGGCCTTTGGTACCGGTGTGGTCAAGGTCACGCCCGCGCACGACCAGAACGACTATGCCGTGGGCCAGCGCCACAAGCTGCCCATGATCTGCGTGCTGACGCTGGACGCCAAGATCAATGAGAACGCGCCTGCGGCCTACCAGGGGCTGGACCGCTTTGTGGCGCGCAAAAAGGTGGTGGCCGATCTGGAAGCCGGCGGTTTCCTGGTCGAGGTGAAGAAGCACAAGCTACAAGTGCCGCGCTGCGCGCGCACCGGCCAGGTCATCGAACCCATGCTGACCGACCAGTGGTTCATGGCCATGAACACCGTGGGCAAGGGGGACGCCACGGGCAAGTCCATCGCGCAAAAATCGATCGACGTAGTGCAGAGTGGTGAGGTCAAGTTTGTGCCCGAGAACTGGGTCAACACCTACAACCAGTGGATGAACAACATCCAGGACTGGTGCATCAGCCGCCAGCTCTGGTGGGGCCACCAAATCCCGGCCTGGTACGACGAAGACGGCAAGGTCTATGTGGCCCGCAATGAGGCGGAAGCCCAGGCCCAGGCCCCCGGCAAGACGCTCAAGCGCGACCCCGACGTGCTGGACACCTGGTACTCCAGCGCCATGGTGCCCTTCAGCACCATGGGTTGGGGCAACGAAGGCGCGGGCACCGGTGCCACCGACGACTACAACCTCTACCTGCCCAGCAGCGTGCTGGTGACGGGCTACGACATCATCTTCTTCTGGGTCGCCCGCATGATCATGATGACCACGCACTTCACGGGGCGTGTGCCGTTCAAGCATGTCTACATCCACGGCCTGGTGAAAGACGCGCAGGGCAAGAAGATGAGCAAGTCCGAGGGCAATGTGCTGGACCCTGTCGACCTGATTGACGGCATCTCGCTCGCGCCTCTGCTGGTCAAACGCTCAGAAGGCCTGCGCAAGCCCGAGACCGCACCCCAGGTGCGCAAGAACACCGAAAAAGAATTCCCCGAAGGCATTCCGGCCTACGGTGCTGACGCACTGCGCTTTACCTTTGCCGCACTGGCTAGCTTGGGCCGCAGCATCAACTTCGATAGCAAGCGCTGCGAAGGCTACCGCAACTTCTGCAACAAGCTGTGGAACGCCACCCGCTTTGTGCTGATGAACTGCGAAGGCAATGACTGTGGGCTGAACGAGCACACCAAAGAGCAGTGCGCCCCCGGTGGCGAAGCCCACGGCTACCTGGAGTTCAGCCAGGCCGATCGCTGGATCGTCTCGCTGCTGCAAAAGACCGAAGCCGAAGTGGCCAAGGGCTTTGCCGAGTACCGCCTGGACAACGTGGCCAACACGATTTACGACTTCGTGTGGAACGAGTTCTGCGACTGGTACCTGGAAATCGCCAAGGTGCAGATCAACACCGGCACCGACGCACAAAAACGCGCCACGCGCCGCACGTTGATCCGCACGCTGGAAGTCATCCTGCGCCTGATCCACCCCATCACGCCCTTCATCTCCGAAGAGCTGTGGCAAAAGGTGGCGCCCGTCGCCGGCCGCCAGGGTCCATCGGTGTCCATCGCCGCCTACCCCGTGAGCCAGCCCGAGCGCATCGACGAGGCCTCCATTGCCCACGTCGCCAAGCTCAAAGCCTTGGTGGACGCTTGCCGCAACCTGCGCGGCGAAATGAACGTGTCGCCCGCCGCCCGCTTGCCGCTGTTCGTGGTGGCCCACAGCGCGGCTGAGGGCGAATTCCTGCAAGCCTCGGCCGCCGTGCTGCAGTCGCTGGCCAAGCTCAGCGAGGTGAAGGTGTTCGCCGACGAAGCCAGCTGGCAAGCCGCTGCCCAGTCTGCCCCCGTCGCGGTGGTGGGCGAAGCACGTGTCTGCCTGTTTGTGGAAGTGGATGTGGCCGCCGAAAAGATTCGCCTGGGCAAGGAAGTAGCGCGCCTGGAAGAGCAGATCACCAAGGCCAGCGTCAAGTTGAGCAACGAAGCCTTTGTGGCCAAGGCCCCGGCCGCCGTGCTGGAGCAGGAACGCAAGCGCGTGGCCGACTTTGCCGCCACGCTGGAGAAGGTGAAAGAGCAGCTGGCCCGTCTGGGCTGAGCGCTACATCCGCCCCAACAAAAAAGCCGCCGGGTTGCCCCGGCGGCTTTTTTATGGGTCTTGGTCGCGCTGGCTTAGCGTCGGCGCAGCACGTGGATGTATTCGGCACCCACGGTTTCCTGCTCCAACAGCTCGTTGCCGGTCTGCTTGGCAAAGGCTTGAAAGTCGCGGATGGAGCCAGGGTCGGTGGCCACCACCTTCAGCGTCTGGCCGCTCAACAGCTCTGCCAGGGCCTTCTTGGCCTTGAGGATGGGCAGCGGGCAGTTCAACCCGCGGGTGTCAACTTCTTTGTCGGTGTGCATGCGATAGGCTTTCTGGCGTTGGCCCCGATTTTAAGTCGCCAGCTTCTCGGCGTCCTGGCGCCACACCGGGTCGATGAAGGTCGGCTCGTGTCCGCGTGAGCGCAAAAACTCGGCCAGCGCATAGCCGGTACCCGCGGGCCAGCATTTCACGTCTTCCAGGTTGTAGAGGCGGTAGTCAACCAGCTCGGGGCTCAGCTTCACCTCGCCATGGCAGACCGCGTGGTAGGCAATGATGACTTGGTTCATGCGCTGGAAGTCGTAGGCGCCCAGCAGCTTGAGCGCGCTGGTGGTCAGGTTGGTCTCTTCAGAAATTTCGCGCGCAATGCCCTCTTCGGGTGTCTCGCCGGCCTCCATGAAGCCAGTGATCAGCGCGTACATCTTGCCGGGCCAGGCCGCGTTGCGCGCCAGCAAGATTTGCCCGTTGTACTCAATCACCGCGGCCAGCACGGGCGTGGGGTTGTTCCAGTGGGTGAAGTCGCAAGCCGGGCAGCGCAGGCGGGTCTTGTCGCCACCGTCTTCGGCCAGCGTGATGTGCTCCAGCGCCGTAGCGCACTGCGGACAGAACTTGAAAGCTGCTGACATACCCACTCCTATCGAAATTGTTTTGCTATGCATTCAATAGCTACCCGCGCAATGAACACGGGGGCTAGAGGCCTATTTCTTATCAATTACGCGGGAAACACCCCTGTGGAGAGGTAGCGGTCACCGCGGTCGCACACCACAAACACGATCACCGCGTCACGCTCGCGCTTGGCAATCTCCTGCGCCACCCAGCAGGCGCCGGCAGCGGAGATGCCACCAAAGATGCCCTCTTCGCGCGCCAGGCGGCGGCACATGTCTTCGGCGTCAAGCTGGCTCACATTCACCAACTCGTCCACATTCTTGGGGTCGTAAATCTTGGGCAAATAAGCCTCTGGCCATTTGCGGATGCCCGGGATGCGCGAGCCCTCCGACGGCTGGGCACCGATGATGCGGATGGCCGGGTTCTTCTCTTTCAAAAAGCGCGACACGCCGGTGATGGTGCCCGTGGTGCCCATGGCGCTCACAAAATGGGTGATGCGGCCTTGGGTCTGCGCCCAAAGCTCGGGGCCCGTGGTCTCGTAGTGGATGCGCGGGTTGTCGTCATTGCCAAACTGGTCCAGCACACGGCCCTTGCCCTCGCGCTGCATCTGCTCGGCCAGGTCGCGCGCGTACTCCATGCCGCCGCTCTTGGGGGTGAGGATCAGCTCGGCACCAAAGGCCTTCATGGTCTGGGCGCGCTCGATGGACAGGTCCTCCGGCATGATCAGCACCATGCGGTAACCCTTGACGGCCGCGGCCATGGCCAGCGCAATGCCGGTGTTGCCCGAGGTGGCTTCGATCAGCGTGTCGCCAGGTTGGATGTCGCCGCGCTCCTGCGCGCGCCGGATCATGGACAGGGCCGGGCGGTCTTTGACGGAGCCGGCCGGGTTGTTACCCTCGAGCTTGCCCAACACCACGGTGTTGCGGGACTGGTTGTCGGTGGCCTGGATGCGCTGCAGTGCGACCAGCGGGGTGTTCCCGATGGCGTCTTCGATGGTGGGGAATGTCATGCCCATAAATGTGCCATAATTCGCGCTTCACAGAATGACCTGCCCAGGTGGTGAAATTGGTAGACTCAGGGGACTCAAAATCCCCCGCCGCAAGGCGTGCCGGTTCGAGTCCGGCCCTGGGCACCAGATCAAAAAGCCTGCTGCTTGCAAAAACAGCAGGCTTTTTTCTTGCCAGTAGCCTTGGGTGACACCACGGCCCCATGGCGCCCCCTATGATGTGTCGCGCTAGCCCGCACATGCAAAGGAGACGCCCATGGAACTCAACATCAATGGCAAGGTGGTGACCGCCGACGCCCCGCCCGACATGCCCCTGCTCTGGGTGCTGCGCGACACCCTGAACATGACCGGCACCAAGTTTGGCTGCGGCGTCGCGGCCTGCGGCGCCTGCACGGTACATGTAGACGGCCAACAGGTGCGCTCCTGCGTAATGCCGGTGTCCGCCGTGGTCGGCACCAAGATCAAAACCATCGAAGCCCTGGGCAGCCCCGACAAGCTGCACGCCCTGCAGGCCGCCTGGATTGCCGAGCAGGTGCCCCAGTGCGGTTACTGCCAAAGCGGCATGCTGATGGCCGCCGCCGCCCTCTTGGCCCGCAAACCCAAACCCACCGATGCCGACATCGATGAGGCCATGACCAACATCTGCCGCTGCGGAACCTACCAGCGCGTGCGCGCCGCCATCCACCGCGCGGCCGGCCAACCCCAAGGAGCCGCAGCATGAAGCGCCGCACCTGGATACTGAGCGCCTTAGGCGCCACGGGCGCACTGGTGGTGGGCTGGGGCCTGACGCCGCAGCGCTCACGCCTGGGCGATGGCGCGCTGATGCTGCCTATCGAAGGCGAAGTGGGCCTGAACGGCTGGATCAAGATCGCCAAGGACGGCACCGTGGTGCTGGCGATGCCACGCAGCGAGATGGGCCAGGGCGTGCACACCGCGCTGGCCATGCTGGTGGCCGAGGAACTCGATGTTTCGCTGGCCAAGGTACGCCTGCAGCAGGCCGGGGCAGAAACCCTGTATGGCAACGTGGTGATGCTGACCGCCACCCTGCCCTTCCACCCGCTGGAAACCGAGAGGGACAACCCGCCTGCGAAGGTGAAGCTAGGCCAATGGTTCGTCGGCAAAATCGCGCGCGAACTGGGCATCAACGCCACGGGCGGCTCGTCCAGCGTGGCCGATGCCTGGGAGCCTCTGCGCACCGCCGCAGCCCTGGCCCGCGCCAGCCTTCTGGACGCTGCCGCCGAGCAGTGGAAAGTGCCCCCTGCCGAACTGAAAATCCAGGATGGCGTGGTGCAACATGCGTCCGGCAAGTCTGCCCATTTTGGCGCGCTGGCCCAAGGCGCCGCCGGACGGAAGCCGTCCAACGTCACCCTCAAGGACCGCAAGGACTGGAAGCTGCTGGGCACCCCGGCACCGCGCGTGGACATTCCCGCCAAGACCAATGGCACAGCTCGGTTTGGGCTGGATGTACGCGTACCCGACATGCTGTTTGCAGCCATCCGCCTGGCACCCCAGCTGGGTGGCACCGTGGGATCACTGGACAGCAAGGCCGCACTGGCCATGCCCGGCATAGAAACGCTGGTACCGCTGGACGCCTTGGGGGGCTCCACGGCCGGTTTTGCCGTGGTCGGCAAAACCACCTGGCATGCGCGCCAGGCTGTGCAAGCCGTGCAGGTGCAGTGGCAAGCCCCCGTAGGCGGCCCGCTAGACACCCAGAAGATCGAAGAGCGCCTGAAAGCGGCCCTACAAGCCGAAGACGGCTTTGCGTTCTACGACAAAGGCGATACCAAGGCCGCTGAGGCTGCAGCTGCCAGCACGGTAGAGGCTGCTTACCAAGCACCTTACCTGGCCCACGCCACCATGGAGCCCATGAATTGCACGGCGCAGGTGAAAGACGGCGCTGTCGAGGTCTGGGCGCCCACCCAGGTTCCGGAAATGGCCCGCGCCATCGCCGCCAAGGTGGCGGGCGTCAAAGAGGACAAGGTCACCCTGCATGTGACGCTGCTGGGCGGTGGCTTTGGTCGCCGGCTGGAGGTGGACTACGTGGCCCAGGCCGTCCGCGTAGCCATGGCCTGCAAGGGCCGCCCGGTGCAACTGGCTTGGTCGCGCGAGGAAGACACCACGCACGATTTTTACCGCCCCATGCATGTGGCCCAGCTGCGCGCCGCCATCGACAGCCAAGGCCAGGTCAGCAGCCTGCGCATCAAGTCCGCCGGTGACGCCATCAGCCCGCGCTGGATGGCCCGCGGGCTGCCGGCCCTGTCTGGCCCCATCGACATGCCCGACAAGACCACCGCGGAAGGCCTGTTTGACCTGCCCTACGGCTTTGCCAACCAGCACATGGCCCACGTGGCCACGCGCATGGAAGTGCCGGTGGGCTTTTGGCGCTCGGTCGGGCATTCGCACAACGCGTTTTTCTCGGAAAGCTTTATCGACGAGCTGGCCGCCAAAACCAAGCAGGACCCGGTGGCCTTTCGTCTGGCCCTGCTCAAGGAAGCCCCCCGCTACGCTGCAGTGTTGCAGCTGGCCGCTGACAAGGCGCGCTGGGGCAGCCCCCTGCCCGCCGGGCGTGCGCGTGGGGTGGCACTGCACGAGTCGTTTGGCTCCATCGTTGCGGAGATCGCTGAGGTATCGCTGAAAAACGGTGTGCCACGCGTGCACAAGGTGGTGTGCGCCATCGACTGTGGCACGGTGGTCAACCCCAACATCGTGGCGCAGCAAATGGAAAGCGCTGTGGTGTTTGGTCTCACGGCCGCGCTGTACAGCAAGATCGACATCAAGGACGGCGCGGTGCAACAGTCCAGCTTCCCCAGCTACCCCATGGTGCAACTGGCTGAGGCCCCGGTGGTAGAAACCTGGCTGGTCCCCAGCACGCGCCACCCCGGCGGTGTGGGCGAACCCGGGGTGCCGCCCATTGCCCCCGCGGTGGCGAACGCCCTGTTTGCCCTGACCGGCAAGCGCCAGCGCAGCCTGCCACTGGTCACAGCGGCCTGAACAATGTCAAGGCGCCGTAGTGGCAGGCGCCAGGCGGGCCAGCAAACGGCCTGCCGCGTCTTGCAACAGCAACTGCCCGTCTTGCAAACGCACGCTGCGGGTGGCCTCCAGCGCCTTGAAGAAACGGTCCTCCTGGCCTTGGGGCGCCGTCATGCAGGCCTTGCCAGTCGCAGCGAGGGGGCCGAGCTTCAAAGCACCCTGCTCCACCACCGCCCGGCCCATGAAGGCGTTGCAGCCGCCGCTGCCTGCCAGCTGGTCCGCAGCGGTCCAGCGCAACCGGGGGGCTGGGGCTGCCACGGTGGCGATGCCATCGATGTAGCTGGCCACCCATTCACGCCCCTGCAACAGGGCACCTGACACCGGGACGGCCTGAGGTTGCACCGGGGCGACCTCGCAGCCGGCCAAAGCCAGCACAAGCGCAACCGTCACAACAGGTTTAAAAGAAGAAAACAGCATGGAGGTATCCGGAGAATCGGGTGGCAAAAGCCTATGGTAACCAGCCCCGACCAACATCCCGCACAATCACGGTCTTTCGCGTTCCGAACCTCCAACCCCATGTCGTCGTCTACCACCCCTGCCACCACAGCCACGCCCCGCCTGTTTTGGGGCCTGCTGGCCTTTGCACTGCTGGCCGCTCTGGTGCCCACGGCGTTCCCGGCGTTGGACCTGGCGGCAGCAGGCCTGTTCACCGGGGCAGAGCCCACGATCGCCTCGGGCAACTGGTGGTGGGTGCAGGGCATCAACCTCTATATCCCGGCCATTTTTCGCGGCGTGCTGGTGCTGTGCTTTGTGGGCTGGCTGGTCGCCACCTTCTCGCAACGCTGGAAACATTTGCGCCTGCCGCTGGCCTTTGTGGTGCTGGCGGGCATCGTCGGGCCCGGCGCGGTGGTGAACGCGGGGTTCAAGGAACACTGGGCGCGCGCGCGGCCCTACCAGGTGGAGAACTTTGGTGGCACGCAACAATTCACCCGCGCCGCAGTGATGACCGACCAGTGCGACAACAACTGCTCGTTCGTCAGCGGCCACGTGGCCTGCGGCTTCTTTCTGGCCACCCTGCTGCTGGTGCACCGCCGTCGGCAAACCGCCTGGGCCGTGGTGGGCACGCTCAGCGGCTTGGTGATTGGGTTTGCCCGCATGTCCGACGTAGCGCACTGGCTCAGCGACGTGCTGTGGGCCTATCCCATCACCCTGGCCAGCAGCTGGTTGGTGTGGCGCGCCCTGCAATGGGCCTACCAGCGCTACGCGCCTTAGCCTTAAATACTGCGCAACCCCTGCTGCACATCGGGGTAACGCAGCACCAGGCGCAGCTCCTGCTTCATGCGCTGGTTCAGCAGGCGGCGTGATTCACTCATAAAACTCAGCAACATCACGGGCAACTGCTCGCGTGCGCTGTCACGTGCCACCCGCGGTGGCCGGGGCAGGCCATAGAGATCGGCCGCCATGTCAAAGTAGTCGCCCATCTTGAGTTGCGAATCGTCGCTCACGTTGTAGGTGCGCTGTGGCTTGCCACGCCACAGCGCGAGCCAGCAGGCGCGGGCCAGGTCATCGGCATGGATATGGTTGGTGTACACGTCGTCTTCTGCGCACAACACGGGCGTGCCTTTGAGCAGCCGGGCATGGGGCGTGCCGCCCTCGCGGTTGGGCGCATAAATGCCGGGTATGCGCAGCACGCTGAGCGGCACACCGCTGGCCCGGCCCCAGGTGCGCAAGGTCTGTTCGGCATGCACGCGGCGCTGCGCGCGCGAGGTCTGCGCAGACAGCGCGTGGGTCTCGGCCACCCATTCACCCTGGCAGTCCCCATAGACGCCGCTGGTGGACCCATACACCGCACGCTGCGGCGCGCTGCGCCGGCGCAAAACCTGGCCCAGATGGGCTGCGCGAGGGTCGGACCAGCCTTCAGACGGCGGGGGCGCCAGGTACACCACGCGGTGGGCCACACCGGCCAGGCGATGCAGGGTGGTGGCGCGGTCCAGGTTGCCCACCAGGGGAACGGCGCCCAATGCCCGCAGCGCCTCCACACGCGACGCGCTGGAGGTCAGCGCCAGCCAGCGCACCGTGGTGTGCGCCGCCACCATGCGGCTGCCCACGTCGCCACAACCCACCACCAGCACACGCTGGCGTTTGAAGCGGGACGGCAGGGCACCAAGGGGAGACTGGATTGAAGGCAAAATCAGGGGCTACAGACAGACAAGCCCTTGAGGATACCCAAAAGATGACCGCCCCTGCGGACGCCACCACCACTTTCTCCGTCACCGTGCAGCCCAGCGGACGCGCCTTCAGCACCCAAGCCGATGAAACCATTCTGGCCGCCGGCATCCGCCAGGGCATTGGTTTGCCCTACGGTTGCAAAGACGGCGCCTGCGGCTCCTGCAAATGCAAACTGCTGTCAGGCTCGGTACACCACAGCTTGCACCAGGCCAAGGCATTGAGCGAGCAGGAAGAAGCCGCCGGCCTGGTGCTGACCTGCTGCGCCACTGCGCAGAGCGATGTGGTACTCGAATCGCGCCAGGTGACCGAGGCTGGCGCCCTGCCCATCAAGAAAATGCCGACGCGCGTGACCACCCTGCAACGGGTGTCCGACGACGTCATGGTGCTGCAACTGCAGTTGCCGGCCAACGACAACTTTGCGTACCGTGCCGGGCAATACGTCGAATTCATCTTGCGCGATGGAGCACGGCGCAGCTACTCCATGGCCAGCGCACCCGGCCAGGGCGCTGGCATGGAGCTCCACATCCGCCACATGCCTGGCGGCAAGTTCACCGACCACGTGTTTGGCGCGATGAAGGAAAAAGAAATATTGCGGCTGGAAGGGCCCTATGGCTCGTTCTTCCTGCGCGAAGACTCGGACAAGCCCATCGTGCTGCTGGCCTCTGGCACCGGCTTTGCACCCGTCAAGGCGTTACTGGAGCACATGCTGGCGCAAGGCATTGCGCGGCCCGTGACGCTGTACTGGGGCGGGCGCCGCCCTGCGGACCTGTACATGGACGCTTGGGTACGTGAGATGCAGCAGCGCCTGCCCCATCTGCGCTACGTGCCCGTGGTGTCCAACGCACTGCCAGAAGACGCCTGGCTGGGGCGCACAGGCTTCGTGCACCGCGCGGTGCTGGACGACCTGCCCGACCTCAGTGGCCATCAGGTCTACGCCTGTGGCGCACCGATTGTGGTGGACTCGGCCCGCACCGACTTTTGTGCAATGGCGGGTCTGCCGGAAGAAGAGTTTTTTGCGGACGCGTTCACCTCGGAGGCCGACAAGGCCCACGCCTGAACGCACCCCGGGGACGGGTTACTGCTTGCCGTTCTTGCGATCGCGCTTGCCGTCGTGGTTCAGGTCCACTTGGCGGTCATGCTTTTGGTAAGCGATGTCGCGGCTCTCGGCGCGCTGCAGGTGCGCAATGCGCTTGCGCTCTTGGCCCGTCACCTTGCCGTCGGCTTCGGCGTGGTCTTCGACCTTGTCGATGCGGGCTTCACCCCGGTTCAGGCGGCGGGCTTCACGCGGGGTCAGTTGGCCAGAACCCACACCTTGCGCAATGCGCTTTTCCTGATTGGCCTCGCGCTGATCAATCTTGGGCGTAGCCAAGGGATCTTTGGGTGCGGGGCTTGCGGTTTGCGCAAACGCGGCGCCGGTCGCGGTCAATACCAAAGCGGCCAGCAAAGTGTGAATTTTCATGGTGAACTCCTGTTGAGGTTGAGCATGGAATGACTCCATGCGCTGTCAACGGCCTCACTCAGTGCTGGCCTGACATCCCGAATGCAAAGTGCCGTAACAACTTGTATCCGGGATGCCCGGGGGGCTTATTCGCCCAGGTAAGCAGCGCGCACCTTGGGGTCGGTCAGCATGTCGGATGCTTTGCCGGTCATCGTCACAATGCCGGACTCCATCACATAGCCGCGGTTGGCGATGGACAGTGCGCGGCTGGCGTTTTGCTCCACCAGCAGCACGGTCACGCCCTGGGCGTACACGTCTTTCACCACTTCAAAGATCTTGTCCACCATGATGGGCGACAGACCCATGGAGGGCTCGTCCAGCAGCAGCACCTTGGGGCGGCTCATCAGCGCACGGCCCATGGCCAGCATCTGTTGTTCGCCACCGGACATGGTGCCGGCCAGCTGGTCCTTGCGCTCGCGCAGGCGCGGGAAGATGGTGAACATCTTCTCGATGTCGGCCAGGATGTCAGCCTTGTCGGTGCGGATGTAGGCGCCCATCTGCAGGTTTTCGGTGATGGTCATGCGGGTGAACACGCCGCGGCCTTCGGGCACCATGGCCAGGCCTTGTTTGACCAGGTCCCAAGGGCCCTGACCCTTGATGCTTTTGCCCAGGTATTCGATGTCACCTGCGTTGATGGGCAGGATGCCGGTGATGGCCTTCATGGTGGTGGTCTTGCCAGCACCGTTAGAGCCAATCAGCGACACCAATTCACCTTCGTGGACTTCGAAATCCACACCTTTGACGGCTTGGATGCCGCCATACGAGACCTTCAGGCCTTTAACTTTGAGCAGAGTCTGGGTTGTCATGCTAATTCCTTAGTGGCCGCTCGTGCCCAAGTAGGCCTCAATCACTTTTTCGTTTTTCTGTACATCGGCAGGTGTGCCTTCGGCAATTTGCTTGCCGTAGTCCAGCACCGTCACGCGGTCGCACAGGCCCATCACCAGCTTCACATCGTGCTCGATGAGCAGGATGGTGCGGTTGTCCTTGCGGATGCGGTCAATCAGTTCGCGCAGCATGACCTTTTCGGTGGCGTTCATGCCAGCAGCGGGTTCGTCCAACGCAATCAGCTGGGGGTCGGTGGCCAATGCGCGGGCGATTTCCAGACGGCGCTGGTCGCCGTAGCTCAGGGTACGGGCCTTGTAGTCGGCAAACTTGCCAATACCCACGTAGTCCAAAAGCTCTTGGGAGCGCTTGGCAATCGCGAGTTCTTCGGCCTTGAAGCCGGGTGTGCGGAACACGGCACCCAACAAACCGGAGTGGGTGCGGATGTGGCGACCCACCATCACGTTTTCCAGCGCGGTCATTTCTGCGAACAGGCGAATGTTCTGGAAGGTGCGGGCGATGCCGGCCTTGGCCACGGTGTGCACTGCAGTGGGTTGGTAAGGCCGGCCGGCCAACTCAAAGCTGCCGCTATCGGGTGTGTACATGCCGGTCAGCACGTTGAAGAAGGTGGTCTTGCCGGCGCCGTTGGGACCGATCAGGCCGTAGACCTGGCCGCGTTCGATTTTGATGCCCACATCGCTCAGGGCTTGCAAACCGCCAAAGCGCTTGGACACGCCGGAGACGTTCAATACTGTATCTGTCATATGGATTCCATTCTGTTGAGGGCCAGCGGGCTTGCGCAGGGCGCGAAGCCGTGGCCCAACAAAGTTCAGGTTTTGGCGTTTTGCAAAGATTTACCGTGCTCTGGCGAAGGCCACAGACCGCGCGGACGAATCAGCATGACGCTGATCATGGCCAGCGCAATCAGCAACTGGCGCAGGATGGAAGCATCCAGGCGACCACCGGTCATGGCTTGCAGCGGGCCAGCCACGTAGCGCAGCACTTCAGGCAGCGCCGACAGCAGCACTGCCCCCAGAATCACACCGGGCAAATGGCCCACGCCACCCAGCACCACCATGGCCACAATCATCACGGACTCCATCAGACTGAAGGACTCGGGAGAGATGAAACCCTGAAACGCGGCAAACATCGCACCCGACACGCCACCGAAGGTAGCGCCCATGCCAAAGGCCAGCAGCTTCATGTTGCGGGTGTTGATGCCCATGGCCTTGGCGGCAATTTCGTCTTCGCGAATGGCCATCCAGGCGCGGCCCACGCGGGACAGCTCCAGGCGGTGGCTGATCACCACACTCACCACGACCAGCGTGAGGAACAGGTAGTAGTAAAGCGATACCGAGGCAAACTCGAAACCAAAGAAGCTGTGCTTTTTGCCCAGATTGAAGCCGAAGAAATGCAAGGGATCGATGCCAAGAAGACCCTTGGGACCATTGGTGATGTTGACGGGGTTGTCCAGGTTGTTCATGAACACCCGGATGATTTCGCCAAAGCCCAGGGTCACGATGGCCAGGTAGTCACCGCGCAGGCGCAGTGTAGGCGCCCCCAGCAAGATGCCAAACACACCGGCCAGACCCGCCGCCAACGGCACGATGGCCCACAGCGGTGTGTGCATGCCCTCTGGGAACATGGCGGCAATGGCGGGGAAGGTTTCCACCAAGTGGGGCGATGCCAGCAGGCCATACATATAGGCACCAATGGCGAAGAACGCCACATAGCCCAAGTCCAGCAGACCGGCGTAGCCCACCACAATGTTCAGGCCCAGGGACAGCAGCACAAACAGCAGTGCCATGTCCACGATACGGACCCAGGCGTTGCCGAAGCCTTGCAGCACCAGCGGCAGGATCAACAGGCCGGCAGCGGCCACCAGCATGGTGATCAGTCGTTTTTGAGAGTTCATCTGTTGGGTCTCCTTACGCACGATCGGCCACACGCTCACCCAGCAAGCCGGAAGGACGCAATGTCAACACGATGATCAGAACAATAAAAGCAAAAATGTCGGAGTAGTGGCTGCCCAGCACACCACCGGTCAGCGCGCCAATGTAGCCAGCACCAATCGACTCGATCAGGCCCAGCAGGATGGCGCCAACGACGGCACCCGCCAGGTTGCCGATGCCGCCAAACACGGCCGCGGTAAAGGCCTTGAGGCCGGGCAGGAAGCCCATGGCGTGCTGTGCGGTGCCGTAGTTGGACGCGTACATCACACCGGCAATGGCGGCCAGCACGGCACCGATGATGAAGGTGGCAGAAATCACCATGTCAGGCTTTACGCCCATGAGGCCCGCCACGCGCGGGTTCTCGGCCGTGGCACGCATTGCGCGCCCCAGCTTGGTGTAATTGACCAGCCACATCAGCAGCGCCAACGACACCGCGGTGACGCCGAGGATCATCACCTGGGTCGGCGTGATCACCGCGCCGGCAATGTCAATGGGCGTGTTGGGCAAGAGCGTGGGATAGGACTTGTAGTTGGGCTTCCAGATGATCATTGCCAGCGTTTGCAGCAAGATGGACATGCCGATGGCGGTGATCAGGGGAGCCAGCTTGGGGCTGTTGCGCAGGGGACGGTAGGCCACTTTCTCAATGACGAAGTTGAGGGTGGCAGCGACCACGCAGGCAATGATGAGGGCCAGGAAGAGGATGATGAAGCCGGGGGTACCGGGCATCGCGTCCTGCATGAGGCCAATCACGGTCCAGCTGGTCAGGGCTCCCACCATCACCACTTCGCCATGGGCAAAGTTGATCAGGTTGATGATGCCGTACACCATCGTGTAGCCCAGCGCGATGAGCGCATACATGCTACCTAACACCAGACCGTTGATGATCTGCTGTATCAAAATATCCATAAATACTCCGTTGTTCTTGGATGCGAACGGCATGGCCGTTAACACTGGTGGCGTTAGACCAATCGAAAGCAATAAGCCTGCCACGTCAGGTTCACTGGCGGTGCAGGCCAAAGCAGTGCCGCGATTCTAGCGAGGTCGCGTACAGGGGTCTCGGGGCTTTGGGGTGGGTTTACCCTTGAAAAGTATGCCGATTCGGCAACACTTTCTGCATTTCATGCAGTATTAACTTTGCTTATGATTGCGCGCTTTTAGATCGCGTAACTTCTCACTGATACGAATCTCCAGCCCCCGCTCTACCGGCCTGTAGAAATTCGTACCGGCCATGCCATCGGGCAGGTATTGCTCCCCCGCCGCGAAGCCATCCTCTTCGTCATGCGCATAGCGGTAGCCCTTGCCGTAGTCCAGCTCTTTCATCAGCTTGGTGGGCGCATTGCGCAGGTGCATGGGCACGGGGCGCGTGCCATCTTTCTTGATAAAGGCTTTGGCTTCGTTGAAGGCCTTGTAGACCGCGTTCGACTTGGGTGCAACGGCCAGGTAGATCACACACTCGGCCAGGGCCAGCTCACCTTCCGGTGTGCCCAGGCGCTCGTACACATCAGCCGCATCCAGCGCCATGCGCAGCGCGCGGGGGTCGGCCAGGCCGATGTCTTCAGCGGCCATGCGGATCAGGCGGCGCGCCATGTATCGCGGGTCGGCTCCGCCATCCAGCATGCGCACAAACCAATACAGCGAGGCATCAGGGTCCGAGCCGCGCACGCTTTTGTGCAGGGCCGAGATGGTGTCGTAAAACTGCTCGCCACCCTTGTCGTAGCGGCGCATGCGCTCGCCCAAGACCTTCAGCAGCCATGCATCGGTGATCTCGCCCACCTTCTCCTGCACGGCGGCCACGGTCAAGGTTTCCAGCGTGTTGAGCAGGCGCCGGGCGTCGCCATCGGCGTAGGCGATCAGCCGATCCACCGCTATGGTTTCGATAGCTGGTAGCGCAGACTCCGCCTGGGCCCGCTCCACTATTTGCTTCAAATTGTCGGCATCCAGCGGCTGCAGCACATAGACGGCGGCGCGGGACAACAACGCCGAGTTGACCTCGAAAGACGGGTTTTCGGTGGTGGCGCCAATGAAGGTAAACAGGCCGCTTTCCACATGCGGCAAAAACGCGTCCTGCTGGCTTTTGTTGAAGCGGTGCACCTCGTCCACAAACACGATGGTGCGGCGCTGCTCCAGCCCGTCGCGGGCCAGCAAGGCCTGCTCCACGGCCTCGCGGATGTCCTTGATGCCACCCAGCACCGCGCTGATGGTGATGAACTGTGCGTCAAATGCATCGGCCATCAGCCGCGCAATGGTGGTCTTGCCCACGCCGGGCGGGCCCCAGAGGATGCAGCTATGCGGCTGGCCCGATTCAAACGCCAGGCGCAGTGCCATGCCATCACCCAGCAGGTGCTGCTGGCCAATCACCTGCCCCAGGGTCTTGGGGCGCAGCAGTTCGGCAAGTGGGGGGTGTTTCGATGGCGACGATGCCATGGTTGTTCGCGCTATTGGCGCACCACGTCCGCACCGGCCGGTGGCTTGAACTGGAAGGCCCCGGCGTCCAGCACCGCGTTGGACTGAAAACCCAGAAAACTCAGCACCGAGCGCTGGCCAAAGCTGTCCAGAATCTCCAGCACCGCCAGTTGGTCTTGTTTAAAGCCCACGCGTACCTGCTGCAGCTGGCTGTCTTTGGCTTTGGGCGTGCCTTGCACCCACTGCAGTCCGTCCTTGTCGGGCGCATCGGCCAGCGCGAAGTCGGCTTGCAGGGCCTTCAAATCGGGCGCCGCCGCAATCAGCGCGGCGGGCGTGGAACCCAGGGCGGCTGACTGCTTGCGCGCGGTCACCTGGTTCAGGTCCACGTCGTACAGCCACAGCGTTTGACCGTCGGCCACGATGGTTTGCTCGAACGGTTTTTTGTAGACAAATTTGAAACGGCTGGGCCGCGCAAACTCAAAGCTGCCACTCGACGTTTTGCTGCGCGCGGTCTGCCCTTCCTTGGCGGGTGCGGTCACCACCTGGGTGAAGTCGGCCTTGCCGCTTTTCACCGTCTTCACGAAGGTTTCCAAGCTCTCCAGGCCTCCAGCCCCCGCGGACATTGCGCTGGCAGCTATCAAAATAAGAGCAATTTGTTTCATCTTAGTCAGTCATTGATCGGTTGGGGTCAGAGCACATTCGCTTCGCGAAGTGGTCTGACCCACAAGGTCACTCATTTCGGGCCGGCACCAGAATTTCGCGCTGGCCACTGCCACTCATGGAACTCACCAGCCCTGCTTTTTCCATGTCTTCCACCAGCCGCGCGGCACGGTTATAGCCAATCTTCAGATGGCGCTGCACCAGCGAGATACTGGCCTTGCGGTTCTTCAGCACCACTTCCACGGCCTGGTCGTACATCGGGTCTTTCTCGCCACCGGCGTCGCCGCCACCCTCACCGTCTTCGCCATCCACCGTGCCACCTTCGAGCACACCGTCGATGTAGTCCGGTTCGCCTTGGCTCTTCAGATAACTTACAACGCGGTGAACCTCTTCGTCGCTGACAAAGGCGCCGTGCACGCGGATCGGCAGACCTGTACCGCTGGGCATGTAGAGCATGTCGCCCATGCCCAGCAGGGCCTCGGCGCCCATCTGGTCCAGGATGGTGCGGCTGTCGATCTTGCTGCTGACCTGAAAGGCAATGCGGGTCGGGATGTTGGCCTTGATCAGACCGGTGATCACATCGACGCTGGGACGCTGTGTCGCCAGAATCAAATGGATGCCGGCTGCACGCGCCTTTTGCGCCAAACGCGCGATCAGCTCTTCAATCTTCTTGCCCACCACCATCATCAGATCGGCCAGCTCGTCAATCACCACCACGATGTGCGGCAGCCGGTTCAGCGGCTCGGGGCTGTCGGGCGTCAGGCTGAAGGGGTTGTAGATGAACTCACCCTTGGCCTTGGCATCGTCGATCTTGACGTTGTAGCCCGCCAAGTTACGCACGCCCATCTTGCTCATCAGCTTGTAGCGCTTCTCCATCTCTGCCACGCACCAGTTCAGGCCGTGTGCGGCCTGGCGCATGTCGGTCACCACGGGGGCCAGCAGGTGCGGAATACCTTCGTACACCGACATTTCCAGCATCTTGGGGTCGATCATCAGCAAGCGCACATCGCGCGCTTCGGCCTTGTAGAGCAGCGACAGAATCATCGCGTTGATACCGACGGATTTACCAGAACCGGTCGTACCCGCCACCAACACGTGCGGCATCTTGGCCAAATCGGCCACCACGGGGTTGCCCACAATGTCTTTGCCCAAGCCCATGGTCAGCATGGACTTGGCTTCGTTGTAGACCTGCGAACCCAAAATCTCAGAGAGCTTGATGCTCTGGCGCTTGGCGTTGGGCAGCTCCAGCGCCATGTAGTTTTTGCCGGGGATGGTTTCCACCACGCGGATCGACACCAGGCTCAGCGAACGCGCCAAGTCCTTGGCCAGGCCCACGATTTGCGAGCCTTTCACGCCCGTGGCAGGCTCAATCTCGTAGCGCGTGATCACCGGGCCAGGCTGGGCCAACACCACACGCACCTCCACGCCAAAGTCTTTCAACTTCTTCTCGATCATGCGGCTGGTCATTTCCAGCGTCTCGGGCGCCACGGTTTCCTGGCGCAGCTGGGCACCGTCCAGCAGATCGACCTGCGGCAGCTTGCTGTCGGGCATTTCGGTGAACAACGGCTTCTGCCGTTCCTTGGCCACGCGCTCGCTGCGCGGCAGCTCCACGATGACGGGCTCAATCAACACCGGCGTGGGGTGGTGAATTTCTTCTTCCTCCCGCTCTTCCAGGAACACCTCTTCGCGCTCGCGTACCGCCAACTGGCCCAGCTCGCGGTCTTGCGCGGCCTCGATCTTTTCGCGGCGCGATTCCACCAGACCGTCCAGCAGCGAGCCAATGCGCTCGGCTGCGCGGGTCCACGAGAAACCAAACACCCAAGCCGCGCCCACCAGACCGAGCACGATGGCCACCAGGCCCGCACCGGCAAAGCCCAGCCACTGCACGCTGAAAGGCCCCACCAAGCGGCCAAGGGCGCCGCCACTGGTACCGGGCAGATGCGCCTCCCAGCGGTACAGGCGTGCCCACTCCAACGACGTGCTGGCGTACACCAGCAGGACCAAACCACCCCAGAAAATCCAGCGCCCACCACGCGTGGGTGCATGGGCAGCCCGGCTCGCCGCATCAGGCGACTCACTGCGCAGGCGCACGGCCAGCAGCGACAGCCAAATGCGCCAGCCCGCGGCCACGCACCACCAGACGGAATAGCCGAATAAAAAGTAGCTCATGTCCGCCAGCCAGGCGCCCAGGCGGCCACCGTGGTTGGTAATCGGCTGCCCCGTGCCCGAGGTGGACCAGGCCGCGTCTTGCGGGGAGTAGCTCAGCAATGCGATCAGCCACAGCGCCAGCGCCACAAAGCCGGCCACCAGGGCGATTTCGCTGGCAAAACGCACCACGCCGGTGGGCGGCTCGGGCGCATCGCGGCTGGAAGATTGCAGTGTGTGAAGTAAATAGGTCATGGTGCAAGCCAGTAGTGCACCGGCAGGTGAAGCAGTGGGGTCAACGGGGTTTGGAGCGGCGTTCCCACACCCGCATGCCACCGTCTTTGTGTGTTTTGACGAAGCCCTGCTCTTCGAAGTCTTTCATCACGCGGCTGACCATCTCGCGGGATGCACCTACCATTTTGGCCAGGTCCAATCGTGAGATCTTGTCGCGAATCAGCAGCTCCCCGTGTTCATTGGGCTCGGCCGCGTCCAGCAGCACATTGGCCACGCGGCCATACACGCCCATCAGCGCCAGAGACACAATTTTCTGGTCCGCATTGCGCAGGCGCTGCACCAGGCCGCGCATCACAGCCGCAGCAATGGCGGTGTTTTCCGCCACACAGCGGGTGAAATCATCGCGCCCCAGTATCAGCAGGTCCATCTGGGTGTCGGCCACCACGGTGGCCGAGTGGGGTTCGTTGTCGATCAGGCTCATCTCGCCGATGTAGTCACCGGCCTTCAGGGTGGCCAGAATCACTTCACGGCCCTTGTTGTCGGTCATCACCACATGGGCGCGGCCGGCCAGGATCAAGTGCAGCGCGTTGGAGTTGGCCCCCTGGTCCACAATGTTCACGCCCTTTTTGATGCGCTGCTTGTCGACGTTGGCCGCCAGCGAATCCACCTGCGTAGGCGTCAACATGGCGAACAGGGGCACCCTGCGTATCAATTCCTGGTTGCTCAGCATTGCCATTCAACGGTTTCCTGAACTTTTAAATCCTGTTTCTTACAATCGGCAGGCTAAAGGGTTAGTAGCCTGCCGCGTTTGACGCGTTCCCGCTTGATCTGGAGAACGACGCCCCGAACTGTACACGGCACGACCCGTGAATTCGATCCTCGACAACAAAGGTTACATCATGTCCAACACCAAGCACGCCAAGGTCCTGATTCTGGGATCTGGCCCTGCGGGTTATACCGCTGCAGTTTACGCAGCCCGCGCCAACCTGAACCCGGTGTTGATCACCGGCATGGCCCAGGGCGGCCAACTGATGACCACCACCGAGGTGGACAACTGGCCCGCCGACGTGGGCGGTGTGCAAGGCCCCGAGCTGATGCAGCGCTTTCTGGAGCATGCCGAACGCTTCAAAACCGAGGTGGTGTTTGACCACATCGGCGCCGTGGACCTGTCCAAGCGCCCCTTCTCCCTGACCGGCGACAGCGGCACCTATACCTGCGATTCGTTGATCATTTCCACCGGTGCGTCCGCCAAGTACCTGGGCCTTCCATCTGAATCGGCCTTCATGGGCCGCGGCGTGTCCGGCTGCGCCACTTGCGACGGCTTCTTCTACCGCAATGAAATCTGCTGCGTGGTAGGAGGCGGCAACACGGCCGTGGAAGAAGCGCTGTACCTCTCCAACATCGCCAGCAAGGTGTACCTGGTGCACCGCCGCGACAAATTCAAGGCAGAGCCCATCCTGGTGGACAAGCTCATGGATAAGGTGGCTGCGGGCAAGATTGAGCTCAAAACCTTCCAAACCCTGGACGAAGTGCTGGGCGACGCTTCCGGCGTGACCGGCATCCGCCTGAAAAGCGTGCATGACGGCAGCACCGAAGACATCACTCTCAAGGGTTGCTTCATTGCCATTGGCCACTCGCCCAACACCGACATCTTCCAGGGCCAGTTGGAGTTGGAAAACGGCTACATCGTGACGCAGGGCGGCCTGAAAGGCTTTGCCACCCAAACCAGCATCCCCGGTGTGTTTGCGGCCGGTGACGTGCAGGACCATGTGTACCGCCAGGCCATCACCAGCGCTGGCACCGGTTGCATGGCCGCGCTGGACGCCCAGCGTTTCCTGGAACAAGACTGAGCCGCTTGCGGCCCTGACGTCAAAACAGCTATAATCCAAGGCTTTGCTGCGTTCGCCCCGTGAGGGGCCTGCCCGTTTTGGGAGCGCAGCGAATTCCGCCCAAGCAAAAGGCGGGGGGTTACCGCCACCCTTTTTCATGGCGAGGTGAGGTTTAAGCGAGATCGGACGGGTTTGTTTTCCAAACCGTTTTGATCGTCAGTGAAAACCGTTTATATCGGAGTGTCCACATGGCACGCGTATGTGAAGTAACGGGCAAAGGCCCAATGGTCGGAAACAATGTTTCCCACGCCAACAACAAAACCAAGCGCCGGTTCCTGCCGAACCTGCAATACCGCCGTTTCTGGGTCGAGACCGAAAACCGCTGGGTTCGCCTGCGGATTTCGAACGCAGGTTTGCGTTTGATCGACAAAAAGGGTATTGATGTTGTGCTCGCAGATCTGCGCGCACGTGGCCAAGCATAAGGAGCAGAACCATGGCAACCAAAGGCGGACGCGAAAAAATCAAGCTGGAATCTACAGCTGGTACCGGTCACTTCTACACGACCGACAAGAACAAGAAAACCATGCCCGAGAAAATGTTGATCAAGAAATTTGATCCCGTTGCTCGCAAGCATGTGGACTACAAGGAAATGAAGCTGAAGTAATTCAGGTTCTTCCGGTCCCAAAAAAGCCCGCCCTGTGCGGGCTTTTTTACGCCCCTACTTACTGAGGGTGAGATTGATGAGAGGCATCTCTTTCGCACGCAGCAGGTAGGGCTTGGGCGCCCTGCTTCGTGTCCCCCGGGCTTCGGCCTCCTCCTTGACCTACGCAGGACACCCAAGCCCTACCTGCTGCTGGAATGTGGACGTGCAAGGAGATGCAGCACTGGCTATGGCGAGCCAACCTTCGCAAGATCGGGCGGGGTAAGCGTTTTGCGCAGGTAAAGGAGGAGGCCGAAGGCCGGGGGACACGGAGCAAAACGCTTACCCCGCCCGATCTGGAGCGCGCAAAAAAAAAGCCCGCACAAGGCGGGCTTCAGAAACGGGGCAGGACGCCTTAAACGTGCGCGGCACGCAGCTTCAAAGAGAACTCGCGCAAGGCGGCAATACCGCTCTCTTCCGCACGGTGGCACCAGCCTTGCAGGTCCTTGGTCAACTGTTCACGCGACACATGGGTGTTGAGCCACATCTGACGCAGCTCTTCGCGCATGGTCACCATCTTGTCCAAGACGGGAGATGCAGCGCGGGCTTGAGCCAGCTGGGGAGCGGCTGCAGCAGGCACCTTCTCTTCGTCACGGTGCATCCAGCGCTTGGCGGCCTTGATCACAGCGGCGTCGGCGCTGCGGGCTTTGACGGACTCGAATTCGTCACGGGCCGCTTGGCGCACGCCCTTGGCGTAGGTCGCCATGATCTCGTAGCGGTTGGCGATCAGCGCTTCCAATGTCTTCTCATCGGCCACAGGGCGAATGTCACCGTAGGCGGCTTTGGGGGGCGTCTTCTTGACGGTGGCCAAGCCCACGGCTTGCATGATGGTGATGTACATCCAGCCAATGTCGAACTCGTAAGGCTTGACCGACAACTTGGCCGACGTGGGATACGTGTGGTGGTTGTTGTGCAACTCTTCACCGGCAATGATGATGCCCCAAGGAGAGATGTTGCGGCTTTGGTCCGCAGCTTCAAAGTTGCGGTAGCCCCAGTAGTGGGCGGCACCGTTGATGATGCCAGCGGCGGTGATGGGGGTCCACGCCATTTGCAGGGCCCAGACAGCCATGCCAGCGGCGCCAAACAGGAACAGGTCGATGATCATCATCAGGCCCACGCCCTGCCAGGAGTAGCGGGTGTACAGGTTGCGCTCAATCCAGTCGTCAGGAGTGCCGTGGCCAAAGCGGGCCATGGTTTCCTTGTTCTTGGACTCGGCGCGGTACAACTCGGCGCCCTCAAACAGCACT
The DNA here is from genome assembly GCF_056521335.1 of Rhodoferax sp. ZS1R25. Lineage (NCBI taxonomy): Bacteria > Pseudomonadati > Pseudomonadota > Betaproteobacteria > Burkholderiales > Comamonadaceae > Rhodoferax > Rhodoferax sp. ZS1R25. The sequence goes on along the minus strand of NZ_JBWMAZ010000001.1, from coordinate 1,664,190 downwards.
TTTTTGATGCCGTACACGTGGGGGCTGTGGGGATCTTCGGCCTGCTCGCACTTGGCGTGGTGCTTGCGGTGGATAGAGGCCCACTCTTTGGTCACCTGGCCGGTGGTCAGCCACAGCCAAAAGCGGAAGAAATGCGACGCGATGGGGTGCAGGTCCAGCGCACGGTGCGCTTGGTGGCGGTGCAGGAACACCGTCACGCTGATCATGGTGACGTGTGTCATGGCCAAGGTGAACAGCACGATTTGCCACCATGCAATGTTCCACATGCCATGAGCCAGCCACTCAATTGCTGCGTTCAGCACAGCCCAATCAGGTAACAACATAGTCAATTCAATCTCTCAACGAGTGTGGTTAGTTATGAAGCTGGGCGCGCCACCGCGTCCCACCAAGCTCCAATTTTAGATGCTGCTGTCTTTTTTGGCTAGATAAATCGTACAGAAGTTAAAAAACATTAACTTTCGTCAAATTATTCACTTCTTTTGCCAAACTGCCGCGAAGAATCCATCGGTTGAATGAACATGGGGCCACAAACGCAGGTACAACTGGCCATCTTCACCACCAGCGCACAGGCTTGGTGCGTTCTCTACCTTGAGTCCATCCAGCACTTCGCCAGCAGGCAGGGCCACGAAGTCAGGATTCGCGGCGGCAAAGGCCTCGGCAATGGCCTCGTTCTCTTGCGGCAGCACACTGCAAGTCGCGTAGACCAGACGCCCGCCGGACTTCACCATGCGCGATGCGCTTTGCAGGATGGCCGCCTGTTTGACCGCCATCTCCTCCACAGCTTGTGCGTTTTGGCGCCATTTCAAGTCGGGGTTGCGGCGCAGGGTGCCCAAACCGGTACACGGTGCGTCCACCAACACCCGGTCCATCTTGCCGGACAGGCGCTTCACGCGATCGTCGCGCTCATGGGCGATGGCCGCAGGGTGCACGTTGGAAAGGCCACTGCGCGCCATGCGCGGCTTGAACGAGTCCAGACGGTGGGCGGATGTGTCAAAGGCGTAGAGACGGCCCGTGCTGCGCATGGCGGCGCCCAGTGCCAGGGTTTTGCCACCAGCGCCGGCGCAAAAGTCCACCACCATCTCACTGCGCTTGGCGTCCACCAGCATGGCCAGCAGCTGCGAACCTTCGTCCTGCACCTCAAAGTCGCCGCGTACAAAGGCGTCGTTCTTGTTCAGCGCAGGTTTGCCGGCAATGCGCAGGCCCCAGGGGGAATATGGCGTGGGCACGGCCTTGATGCCGGCCTGCTGCAGTTCTTTTTGCACATCGCTGCGCTTGGCCTTGAAGGTGTTGACGCGCAAATCCAGGCCTGCGCCCAGGTTCAGGCTGTCCACCAGGGGCCAAAAACCGTCGCCCAACTGCTCTTTGAGGGGCTGCACCAGCCACTCGGGCAGGTTGTGGCGGTGGCGTTCCATCAAATCCGTGGGTTTGACGGCCTCGCATTGGTCCAGCCAGCGTTGCTCTTGGTCGGTCAGCGCGCTGCGCAGGAAATCGCCCGGGCCGTAGAAGCCCAGAATCGCCAGGCGGCGCTCTTTGGGACCGCTGCCCGAAGGAGCCAGGTGGTCGAACAACAGCTTTTTGCGCAGCACGGTGTAGGCCGTTTCGGCCAGAGTGGCGCGCTCGCGCGGGCCCAGGCCCCGGTTATCACGGAAGAAACGCGAGACGATGGCGTCCGCAGGATGGTCAAATTTAAGGACGAGCCGGACCAATTCGGAACAGGCGTCAAGCAGGGCTTTTGGATGCATAGCCTAGGATTGTCCCATGAGCATCGAAAACCTTCCCCCATTAGTGACCACCCCCACTGGCCGTTACCGCCATTACAAAGGCATGGAATACCAGGTACTGGACACCGTGCGCCACAGCGAAACGCTGGAGCCCATGACCCTGTACCGTGCACTGTATGGCGAGCATGGCCTGTGGGTGCGGCCCGCCGCCATGTTTCTAGAAACGGTGGTGATTGACGGTGTGGCCCAGCCCCGCTTCACCCGCATTGAGGACTAAATCGACCGCTAGCCCCCGTAGAACCTGCGCAAGTAGCTCCTAATTCAGGAGCGCTTTAGATTCTGCAACTTTGCGCGGCAGCAGCAATTCAGCCTGCAGACCACCGCCCGCGCGGTTGATAAGCAGCACGCTGCCGCCGTGCTGGCGCGCAATGTCACTGGCTGTGGCCAGGCCCAGCCCTACCCCGCCGCTGTTGCGGTTGCGCGAGGCCTCCACGCGGTAAAAGGGCTGGAGCACTTTAGAGAGCTCAGCCTCGGGAATGCCCGGGCCGCGGTCCCGCACGGTCACGCGCACGCCCTGCGCGTCCTCGGTCAGCCGCACCTGCGCACCACCACCATAGCGCACGGCGTTGTCCAGCAGGTTGGTGATGCAGCGGCGCAGCGCCGAGGCTTGCGCCCGCACGGGCACCAGCGGGGCGGCATCTGCCATGTCCATCGCCACATCGTGGCCACAGTCCTGCTGGTCCTCCACCAGGCTGCCTACCAGCGAGGCCAGGTCCAACGCCACCCAGGGTTCGGCGTCGGCGGCACCCCGCAGGTAGTCCAGCGTGGCACGGATCATGGTGTCCATCTCGGCAATGTCTTTGCCAAAGCGCTGGCGGTCCCCTGCGTCCTGCAAGGACTCCACCCGCAATGCCAGGCGCGTGAGCGGCGTGCGCAGGTCGTGCGACACGGCGGCCACAAACTGGTCACGCTGCTCCAGCTGGGCACGGATGTGCTGCTGCATCTGGTTGAACACGCGGGTGGCCTCGCGGCACTCCAGCGTGCCAGCCTCGGGCAGCGGGGCGCGGTGGATGTTGAGGCCCAGCTCACGCGCGGCGCCCGCCAGGCGGCGCACGGGGTCGGACAGCCAGCGCGCACCCACCCAAGCGGCCAACAGCAGCGCAGCCAGGCGCACCGCAATGTCCAGCAGCAGGCCCAACGTGGGCGGACCCGGGGGGCCATCGGGGCCGCGGAAATGGGGTGGGGGCGGCGGGCCGGCGGCCTCCATCGCCACGGGCGGCCGGTGCAGGCCGGGTGGGGGGTGCAGCTCAAACATCAGCGTCAGTGCCAGCACATGGCTGACGACCACGGCCACACCCAGCAGCAGCGCCAAACGGCCAAACAGGCTGTCGGGCAGCCAGCGCTCGACCCAGGCGGCGGCGTGCCGACCCCGAGTGCGCAGCGGCATCAGGCCCGCCACGCCACCCGCCCCTGCACGGACTGCACGTTGAACATATACCCGGCGCCACGCACGGTCTTGATCATGGACGGTTCGTTCGGATCATCGGCCAGCTTTTGCCGCAGGCGCGAGACCAGCAGGTCGATGCTGCGCTCGAACGCGTCCATGGCGCGGCCCCGGGCCTGCTCCATGAGCTGGTCGCGGCTGAACAGGCGCCGCGGGGTTTGCAAAAAGGTGTTGAGCAGGCGGAACTCGGCGTTGGACAGCGCCACCACCAGCCCCGTGGGCGAGACCAGGGTGCGCTCGTCGCGGTGCAGCTCCCAGCCATCAAAGCAGACCACGTCGCTGCGCGCCAGGATGGGGGTGGAGTCTTTGGCGCCCTGGGCGCGGCGCAGCACGGTGTGGATGCGGGCCACCAGCTCGCGCGGCTCGAAGGGTTTGCCCATGTAGTCGTCGGCGCCGCTCTCTAGCCCCATGACACGGTCGATCGTGGTGGAGCGCGCGGTGAGCATGATGACCGGGATGTGTGAGCGCTCGCGGATCTCGCGCGACAGCGTGAGCCCGTCGGTGCCAGGCAGCATCACGTCCAGCACCACCAAGTCCACGCGGTGTTGCACCAGCTGCTGACGCATGGTGTCGGCGTCACAGGCTGTGTGCACGTCGAGGTTGAAGCGGCCGAGGTACTCACTCAGCAGCGCGGTGATTTCGGCGTCGTCATCGACAAGAAGAATGGAGGTTCTGGCGGTCATGGGCAGTCCTAGCGGCCGGACCAGTGTAGAAAAATGCCCTCCCTCTTAAACGATCAATTGGCCGGTAAGCCCGCGCCAGTTGTGCGCTTGTCGGGGCCGTTTGTATCGGCTTTGGTACACAGAGGACAAACCTGCGTTACCTGCGGCCCGAAAAATGGGTTGGCCGCTCGGTCCCTCCTCGGGCTCGGGTGGCATTCCAACCACCATCGAGAAAGGAAGTGACCATGAGCACCATCAGCGGGGTGAGCGGTTCAAGCAATGCTTGGGCCGCCCTGAACACCCAACGCAGCCAGCACCAGGCCAAGATGTTCGCCAAGGTCGACGCCGACAGCAGCGGCAGCGTCGACCAGGCCGAACTCAGCACCATGCTGGACGACATCAGCAAGAAGACCGGCACCAGCCTGGGCGACAGCAAAGAGCTGTTTACCAAGATGGACAGCAATGCCGACGGCAGCCTCTCCAGCGACGAGCTGGATGCGGGGATGAAAGCCCTGATGCCACCGCCTCCCTCCACCATGGACTTTGCACAGTCCCGTGGTGCGGGTGGCAGCGGCGGCAGCCAGGACGACCTGTTCGCCAAGGTAGACACCGATGGGGATGGCTCAGTCAGCAAGGACGAGCTGCAGGTGCTGACCGACAAGATCAAGTCGGACACCGGCCAGGACGTGAGCCAGGACTTCAGCAAGCTGGACACTGACGGCGACGGCAAGCTCACGCAAACCGAGTTTGAAGCTGGCCGGCCCCAGCCGCCCGAAGGCGCGCAAAGCGCCCAGGGCAGCGATGGTCCCAAAGGCCCACCCCCCGCAGGCGGACCGGGTGGACCCGGTGGCGGGAAACCGGCCTCCAAGAGCGACACCACCTACGACCCGCTGGACACCAACCAAGACGGCACGGTGTCAGAGCTGGAACGCATGGTGGGCGAGTTGCAGAGCGCCAGCGCCAAGCTGGACGCGAGCAACGAAGCCAGCAGCACAAAGGCCAGCTTCGACATTGCCAGCCTGGCCAAGCAGATCTACGCCCAGGTGGCACAGGGCTTGGGCAACACCAGCGGCAGTTTGCTCAGCGCTTCGGCCTAAACAGGCCTCTAGCCTCCGAGGAGACTGCGCAAGCAGCTCCTCTTTTTATAGCAACCCGGCGATCGCCTTGGGGTAGATCAGGTGCTCCTGCGTGAGCACACGGGCCGCCAGCGTATCCGCCGTGTCGTCCGGCAGCACGGGCACCACCGCTTGCGCCAAGATGGGCCCATGGTCCAGCTCCGCCGTTACCTGGTGCACGGTCACACCGGCAAACTTGCAACCCGCGTCAATCGCACGCTGGTGCGTGTGCAGCCCCGGGAAGGCCGGCAGCAGCGAGGGATGGATGTTGACCAGCCGCCCCGCGTAGCGCGCCACAAAGCCCGGGGTGAGGATGCGCATGAACCCGGCCAGCACCACCAGCACGGGCGCCTGGGGCGTGTCGTAGCGGTCGATCAGTGCGGCCAGCGCGGCGTCAAAATCTTCGCGGCTGGCAAATTCCTTGTGGTCCAGCACCTCGGTGTCGATACCCTGCTCTTTGGCAAACACCAGCCCGCCGGCCGTACCCTTGTTGCTGATCACGGCGGCCACTTCGGCGCCATGGCGCTTGGCCCAGTCCTCGCGCTGGGCGGTGCGCACGATGGCGGCCATGTTGGAGCCGCCGCCAGAGATCAAAATGACAATGTTTTTCATAACTGGCTGAATTATGACCACCCCTGTGCTCCTGACCCCTGTTGAAGCCCGCGTGCTTGCCACCCTGATGGAGAAGGCGCGCACCGTGCCCGACAGCTATCCGCTCACCCTGAACAGCCTGCTGCTGGGCTGCAACCAGAAAACCAGCCGCGAGCCGCTGATGGAGCTGACCGAATCTGAAGTCAGCAGCGCAGTGGAAACGCTGCGCGAAGCCGGCCTGGTGCACGAGACCACGGGTGGGCGCACCACCAAGTTCACCCACAACGCCCAGCGCGGCATTGGCGTGCCCGAGCAATCGGCCGTGTTGCTAGGCCTGTTGGTCCTGCGCGGCCCGCAAACCTCGGCCGAGCTGCGGCTGAACGCCGAGCGCTGGTACCGCTTTGCCGACACCTCGTCGGTGGAGGGCTTTCTGGAAGAAATGCAGGACCGGCGCGAAGAAAAAGGCGGCCCGCTGGTCATCAAGCTGGACCGCGCACCCGGCGCCCGTGAGCAGCGCTGGGCCCACCTGCTGTGTGGCCCGGTGGACGCCAGTGCCGCGGTGGCTGGTCGCGGAGCTGCCCCGGCCAGCGCCGACCTGCAGGCCCGCGTGGCCCAGCTGGAAACCGAGCTGGCCGAGCTGCGCACCACGGTGCAAAAGCTGTGCGCCGAGCTGGGTATGTCACAACCCGGACAACCATAAGCGAACGACCGTGCTAAAAACTATGCTGTAAACGGCCTGAGGCCGATCAACCGGAGACTTTTCCCATGGATTTGGCATTCACCCCCGAAGAGCAGCAGTTTCGCGAAGAGGTTCGCGCCTGGGTTCGCGCGAACCTGCCCGCCGACATTTCCCACAAGGTGCACAACGCCCTGGAGCTGACCCGCGACGATATGCAGCGCTGGGCCAAGATCCTGGGTAAGAAAGGCTGGCTGGGCTTTGGCTGGCCCGAGCAGTTTGGCGGCCCCGGCTGGAACGCGGTGCAAAAGCACCTGTTTGAAGAAGAATGCGCATTGGCCGGCGCGCCCCGCATCATCCCGTTTGGCCCCGTCATGGTGGCGCCGGTGATCATGGCGTTTGGCAATGCCGAGCAACACCAGCGTTTCCTGCCCGGCATTGCCAGTGGTGAGGTGTGGTGGAGCCAGGGCTACAGCGAGCCGGGTTCCGGCTCCGATCTGGCATCGGTCAAGACCCGCGCCGAACGCCAAGGCAACAAGTACATCGTCAATGGCCAGAAGACCTGGACCACGCTGGGCCAGTACGGCGACTGGATCTTCTGCCTGGTGCGCACCAGCACCGAAGGCAAACCCCAGACCGGCATCAGCTTCCTGCTCATCGACATGAAGAGCCCAGGCGTCACCGTGCGTCCCATCATCATGCTGGACGGCGGCCACGAGGTGAACGAGGTCTTCTTCGACAACGTGGAAGTGCCCGCCGAAAACCTGATTGGCGAAGAGAACAAGGGCTGGACCTACGCCAAGCACCTGCTGAGCCACGAGCGCACCAACATTGCTGACGTGAACCGCAGCAAGCGCGAGTTGGAGCGCCTCAAGCGCATTGCCAAGCGCGAAGGCGTGTGGGAAGACACCCGCTTCCGCGACGAAATTGCCAAGCTGGAAGTGGACGTGATTGCGCTGGAAATGATGGTCATGCGCGTGCTGGCCGCCGAGAAGTCCGGCAAGCAGTCGCTGGACGTCGCGGGCCTGCTGAAGATCCGCGGCAGCGAGATCCAGCAACGCTACTCCGAACTCATGATGCTGGCCGCCGGCCCCTTCGCCCTGCCCCTGATCCGCGAGGCCATGGAGGCCGGCTGGCAAGGCGACTTCCCTGGTAGCGAGGTGGGCAACGCGCCCCTTTCCTCCACCTACTTCAACCTGCGCAAGACCACCATCTACGGCGGCAGCAACGAAGTGCAACGCGGCATCGTCTCCCAGGTCGTGCTGGGATAGTCAATAACTTTGCGGGACAGACCGCAGCCGCAAAGCGGCCAGCTCTGTCCTCAACTAAATGGAGACACACAATGGACTTCGATTTTTCTGACGACCAGGTACAACTGGGTGACGCCGTACGCAAATGGGTGGACAAGGGCTACACGTTTGAGCGCCGCCGCGCCATCGAGAAAGCCGGCGGCTTTGACCGCGCCGCCTTCAACGAAATCGCCGAACTGGGCCTGACGGGCCTCTATGTGCCCGAAGACGACGGCGGACTGGGCATGGGGCCCATCGAGGGCATGGTGGTGATGGAAGAGCTGGGTCGCGGCATCGTGATGGAGCCCCTGGCCCAGTCGCTCATTGCCGGCGCGGTGATTGCCGGCTATGGCGACGCCGCCACCAAAGCCGCCTGGCTGCCCAGCGTGGCCAGCGGCGAAAAGCTGGTGGTGCTGGCCTACCAAGAGCGCGCAGCGCGCTACCGGCTTGACGTGTGTGAGGCAAAAGCCACGCAAGCCCCCGGCGGCTATGTGCTGAATGCTACAAAAAGCGTAGTGCCCGTGGGGGACCAGGCTGACGCTTTCATCGTGCCCGCCAAGGTGAACAGCCAGCTCGCGCTGTTCTTGGTGGAACGCGAATCGGCTGGCGTGACTACACGCGGCTACGGCACGCAGGACGGTGCCCGCGCCGCCGAGGTGGTGTTGAAGAACGCACCCGCTACGCTGCTGACCACCGATGGTCTGACCGCGCTGGAGCACGCCGTGGACATCGGCATTGCCAGTGTGTGTGCCGAGGCCGTGGGCGTGATGGACAAGACCATGGCTATCACCGCCGAGTACCTGAACACGCGCAAGCAGTTTGGCGTCACCATCGGCAGCTTCCAGGCCCTGCGCCACCGCGCGGCCGACATGAAGATGCAACTGGAACTCGCCCGCTCCATGAGCTACTACGCCAGCCTGAAGCTCAACGCTCCAGCGCCAGAGCGCCGCGCAGCGCTAGCCCGTGCCAAGTACCAACTGGGCCAAAGCATGCGCTTTGTCGGCCAGCAAGCGGTGCAGCTGCACGGCGGCATTGGCGTGACCGACGAATACATCGTCAGCCACTACTTCAAGCGCCTCACGCAGTTGGAAATGACCTTTGGCGACAGTCTCCATCACCTGGGCGAAGTGTCGGCCCGCATGCAGGACACCGCAGGGGCGTTTGCCTGAATAGGCTGGGGTCTGGGCGGTAACTGACGCACAGACCCTGAGCCGGTACAGCCATGGCGGTCTACCTCCAATGCGTGGCCAAGCGCATGCGCGGCGGCTACAAACACGAACACATCCACATCCTGTGGTGGGTCAAGGTTGTGGACGGCCAGGCCACCAGCGACAGCGGCTTTTCCACCCGCGAGCAATTGATCGACTACCTGGAAACCAGCGACCCTCATGCGCTCTGGTGCCCCGCCCCCAAACCCGGCCAGCCCGGCGCATGGGTCGGCGTGCAAACCTTGGGCCGTAAAAAATACCTGCAGGCTATGCGCGATGGGCGCCCCATCGACGACCTGCTGTCGTTACCGGACAAATGAATCTTTGCGTCACCTTGCGAGGGTGACTGCGCCGTGGCTCACCGCTGAAAATGTATTTTCAGTGCGATGATTTTTGCCAAGCACGCCAGTAGCTCATGCTTATTTGGCTGCTACTGACTGCAGACATTCGCGGCGCTCCAAAGCAGTAGTTGGTGCGCTTCATTGGCAAAGCCCTTCTACGACGAGCTTGAGCTTTGCCAAGGCCTCGCGACTATGGGGAATGCCAAGCATTTCCTCTTCAATTTCGGAGAGATCTTGCTCAATGAGCTTGACTGATAGTCTATGCAAATTGTCTCGGACGTCGCGGGGGACCGCCTCCAGCGCGGGCTCATGAAGCTCAATGCTTTCGGCGACAAATGTCGCCCCCTACATCTCCACGCTCGAAGGCAGCAATTGCTTCAGCGACTCTCGCGGCGATAGTGGCGTTCGACATACGACTGATAGGTTCAAATTATTTTCTTCATTCTGGAGAACCGAATATCAACTCTTCAAAGCAGTTTTGCTCAACAGTTACTGTGACTGCTAAAGACTGGTTTGGAGACACAAACTGAAAATTCCCAGTCACAGCATCCATCTCTTTAGTGAACTCTGTCTTGCTGAAAATCCATCCGTTGTTATGCAAAACATCAAAGACAGCATTTTTCTTGAGGCAATTATTCTTGAAGGCTTTGGCGTTGTAGGCATCTATCTTGGGTAGAAGTTTTTTCAACGAATCGTTCGCAACTGCTTTGGGCATTAGATATCCATACGGCCGGAACTCCAGAAGCAAACTGGGCCTAGCCAGCTGAATGTGGAGTGACATGTCCTTGCTGATCAACACACTGCCTTTTATGTAGCCTGGCTTCTCCAGTGGAGGCACGCCTATTCGTTTCAGTTGCTCCAAGACTTCTGTGGGATAGTTTGTATCTGGTGCAACAAGCTTGATTCCGGTTACATCTTCCACGCTCTCCCGGGACAAGGGAGTTGCGTCTTTGGCGGACAGTTTCCGAATTACTTCTGTAACGCCTTCCAGCCCAATCCAAGGCCTCTCACTCGTTGTGTGATTTTGAGCATAAGTGCCAACGCTGAGCACTAGAAGCGCAAAGGCAAATAGACGGGACCTGTGCGAAAAATACTTTGACTTATCGTCCATACGATGAAACAGACTCACTTTGCTACCTATGGAAGAGTGGACGATAGGGGCGATTCTATGGCTGCTCTCGCCGCAGAGCCTTGGCGCCAACAGACTGAAAGCGGTCAGATGACGTGCCTTAAAGCAGTCGCTCAAATGCCGGTCTGGCGTAGCGAGAATAGTCTCTGTGGGACTCTATCGCATAGCGCACAGCAACTAAATGGTGTGCGGTTGAGCGTTAGGTCGATGCCTATTTCGCCTCGCCATCGACTGCCTTTCTCAATTCTTGAATGCGTGACCGAAGCCCTTCCACTTCACAGTCAAGCGCATACGCGTAATCCCATTGGACCATTCCCGATGTACCAGCTGTGTCGAGAAGACACTTATCCTTGAGATGCGCCCGCCAGCTCTTCGCCTCAGCATTAATGATTTCGTACAACCACTCAGGAGTTTCGGTTTCCTTAGCGCGTGCTTTCGCGTTCTTTTCAGCAAGCTCACGCCATGTTCTGTCGACTGTTTTCAGTCTATATGAATAGCATTCGCCTGCGCCTATGGCCGAACCCAATTTGCTCTCCGCGCAAAGACTCCTCTCTTTAGTGTCTTGTGCATATGCCGGCAGCACGATGAAAACTACCAATAGCGGGACCAGAAGGCTCAGCCCACTCAAATGAATAGCGTGCGATGTGAGTGAACCCTGTTTCATGGAAATATTGCGTCGACTCATGCTTTCACTCGCAAACTTTATAGGCCAATTATTTATAAATTAGTGCTCATTCTGCCCAAACACAGCCACTCAACGAGAGGGCGTCTAACCCAACAACGAGGCTAATGTGTGGACCACGCTCCCGAACTACCGCAATCGCAGCGAAGCCGAGGCGTCTACAGACGGATTGCAGACTTTTGCCACACTCTGAAGCGGTCATTAACGTGAACATGACCTGGCCACAACACTTCGCGGCACAGCCCCCACCTTCTGCTCTCTTTCCGTGCCTGATGTTAGTTCAGGCAGTTCTCGTTTAGTTCTGCCGCAGCATTTCGTCAAACTGCTTTGTATATTTGCTGTACACATCGGCAAGGCCCATGTCTCGGATGACGTCAAACCCATTGAAGTGCATCCGAACCAAATCACTTGCGTTGTCGTTGAACCCCAGAAAGGCTGTGGAGTACCTGACAGCTGTGGCTTCTTTCCGGAGTCGTACTTCATCACCTCGTAAGGACGGAATGTCGAACCGAGCTGGCGCCAATCCAGCAAATCCACTGTCTGCCAGAAGAAGGACTAACTGGGCGCGTTCGAGCTGGGCGAGCATCCCAATAGAAGCGACTTTCAATTCTTCATTTGTTCCTGGATCAACCACTGCCGCTGCGCTCTTAAGAAGATCTGGGGCAGAATATTTGACGAGTGAGTAGTATTGAGGAAGCAGAGCTGTTTTAGCTAAGAACGTGGCGTTATCAGCGGCCCAGCGATTGGCGCGCGCATTTGCCAGAAATGGTGTGATGTCTGCCTGACTGCCCGGAAGCTGGCTAGCATAGGCATCGAGAACCTTTTTCCGATTGTTCCCGAATACGCGCGCCGTCTCACGGCACATGACCTCAAGCAGGGCATCGTATTTCGATATCAGTTGCTTCATGGAAGCTTGCTTGTTACTGGCAAACTCAGCAATTCCCTTGGCCCGAGCTTGAACCTTTGGGAGGAACACCGCTTCGGCGTAGGTCGAGCAACTGTATGCCGCGATGACTTCCGGTGGGGCAATCACAGCGCCCACGGCACGAATGTTCTCCTGTGCCTTTGCGGCCGGAGCGGCCAACAATACTGCCCACACTAAGAAACTGATACGGAGCCTTCTTGGTTTCATTTGTCTTTCCTAAGGTGCATTGGTTACTCAATGCAATGTATGCCGTAGAAGTTGCGAGATATTCCGGCGGCTCGGGAATAAACTGAGCGCGAGTTGTGACGGGAAGTCGCTCGCAGTCTAGACTGCAGCGATTCCCACGTTCCGGGTATTCTCCATTTTGGCGAATCTGCGTACTACCGCTTCCGCCGCATTGCAGAAGCGAGCAAGCGATCACCCTTCTGCCACATGGCAAGCCACACACAGCTTATTCCCCTCCGTATCCCGAAAGTAAGCACCGTAGTAGTGGGCGTGGTACTCAGGCCGCAGACCCGGTGCGCCTTCACTAGTGCCGCCGTTCGCCAATGCAGCTCGGTACACGGCATCCACCACCGCGCGGCTGTCGGCCAGAAAGGCCGTCATCTGCCCGTTGCCGGGCTGGTGCTCGCCTTCGAAGGGTTTACCAATCAGGAATAGCGGGCGCGCCTCGCCCGGCTTTTGCCAACCAGCCCACGGCCGCTCCCGTTCACAAAAGCGGAGCTGTAGGTTCAGAGCCTGGAGCACGGGCGTGTAGAAGACTAAAGCGCGCTCAAAGTCGGTGACGCCAACAAACAAGTGAGAGTACATGGACTCAACCTTTCAGTTGCGGAAATCGCGCGAATGCGCAACTGAATTCCAGCTGATTCGCCTCGCGGGCGCTGTCGACATTTTGCCGCACCGTGGCATTCACTAGCCAGGCAGTCAGCTCTGTTTAGCAACCACTGGTGTTGACGCTATAGGTGTAGTCGTGTGGCGTGGCAGTAGCCCAGGCATTGCCGTAGGTGACAGAACATGTGGCAGGATTTTTCGCTGCGTTGAGCTTGAAGATAGTGTTCGGGTTGGCGATGGATACGGTAAATCCGCTGGACGTGATGGCCATATCGACCAAGTTCGTGTTGATGCTGGTTCCGGCGCCTATCCATCCATAGTTCATTCCATAGGTCTTGCCTTGGTAGGTCAGCGTACCCATCTGGGCAGAGATGTCGCAACCCGAAGTGACGGCACATGCCATACGAAAGTTGTTGGCGGTGGTGTGAATGGTGCCCATCAGCGCGTTGACCGTAGCCACACGGGCAGAAGTTCCGAGATCCACGAATTTTGGCAGGGCTACCGCACTAAGAACGCCCAGGATAAGCACCACCATGACCAACTCAACGAGTGTGAATCCAGTTTGATACCCTATATTTTTTGGATGGTCTTGCATACTCAACTCTGTTTGTGCTGGCGCGTTCAGGCTTCTGTGGCGAGCCAACGAAGTGCCTTCGATTTGCGGTCAATGCTGAAAGCAAGAGTCACACCTTGATGCCAACCCAAGACTCAAAGTCCACCCGTGCCATGGGCCTGCCAAACAAGTACCCCTGTGCAAATTGGCAACCTTGCGCCAGCAGGTATTGCGCCTGCTCTGGCGTTTCCACACCCTCTGCCACAGACTCGAGCCGCAGGGCAGTTGTGATGGACAGCATGGCCTTCACCAATTCGCTCTTGTCGCGTTGTTCGGGAATATTGCAGATGAAGGAACGGTCAATCTTGAGCTGATGTACAGGAAACCGATGAAGATAACTCAGCGCGGAATAGCCGGTGCCAAAGTCATCAATGGAAATAGACAAACCCATGTCGTGCAACTCGGCCAGCATGGTAGCCACACCAGTGCTGTCCTCTAATAGCAGGCTCTCAGTGATTTCCAATTCCAGCCATTCCGGTTTGCAGGCGGTTTCAGCCAGTGCACGGCGCACTGAGTCCACGAGGTCATTGCGCATGAACTGCCGCGTAGAAAGGTTTACCGCCATGATGAGTGGAATCTCTCGCCCACGATTCCAGTCCACAATCGTGGCACAGGCAGTTCGAAGAACCCATTCACCCATCTCCACGATCAGTCCGGAGTCTTCTGCGATCGAGATGAACCGGTCTGGTGCAGTCAGCCCATGACCCGGCCAAAACCACCGGAGCAGCGCTTCGGCACCTGTAATGCGACCTGTTTGTAGCTCTATTTGAGGCTGGTAGTACAAAGCCAATTCACCATTCTTCTGCGCCTTGCGCAGGGCCACCTCGATCTCCATGCGTTCGAGCGTACGGTACGTCAATTCCTTGGCGTAAAACTGGAAATTGTTGCGCCCAAGCTTCTTGGCGTGGTACATGGCGGAATCGGCATATTTAAAGAGCGCATCGACCTCGCTACTGTCATCGGGATAAAGCGCAATTCCCAGACTGCAAGTGACGAACAGTTCCCTTCCGTCTATCGTGAAGGACTCCGCCAATTCGTGCAATATCTTGTCGGCAATGGTGGCCAGGTCATCGCCTTTTCGCATGTCAGGCAGCAGCACTGCGAACTCATCGCCCCCCAGGCGCGCCACCGTATCGTAGGCTCGTACACAACCCTGCATGCGCATGGCGGCCTCGCGCAGCAAAAGATCCCCTGCTTGATGCCCCAGCGTGTCGTTGACCTGTTTGAAATTGTCCAGATCCAGCAGCATCAAGCCAACCTGATGTCCGTGATAGGCGGCGTCAGCAATCGTTTGGGAAATCCGATCGGACAACAACTGTCGGTTCGGCAGTCCAGTCAAGCTGTCAAAAAAAGCGTGGTTGTGGATTTTTTTTCGGTAACGGTCAATTTCCGAGATATCGCGCCCAACCGCCAACACATGAGTTACTCGATCTTCACGGTCAAACTCTGGCGTCATGTGAATCTGGGAACAATGCTCCGAGTCTGCAGTCTTCCAGCGCAGCTCAAAGTCTCGCTCCTCACCAGAGTCAATAACCTGCTGGAGCAGGTTTTCGTATTCCTGCGCGGAGGCACCGCCGGGGTACTGCGAGGGCGTTGCACCCAGAATGCGCGCCAGGTCTCCCCCCATGCTGGTCACCAACTGGGGGTTGGCGTATATGCGACGATTGTGGCGGTCATAGCGGGCGATGGTGTCGGAGGAGTTTTCAACTAGCGTGCGGAATTCTTGCTCCCGATTTCGCAGCTGCTCTTCCATGTATTTGCGTTCATTGATGTCACGCATTACTGCCAGCAAAAAATCTTCCCCATCAATCTGCACTTGGCGCAGGTTGACTTCACCCCAGGTTTTTGAACCATCTCCACGTTTGAGCATCCAGTCAAACAGCTGCGGCTGCCCCGCTGCGGCAAGGTGGTTGCGCCGTGTGGCCTCCTCAAAGGTATAGGGCGGCTCGCTCATGGCGAGCAAATCAAAGTTCCCGCTCAAAATATCTTCACGGGAATGCCCCCACAGCTCGCAGCCCTTGCGGTTTAGGTCGTGAAGGATGAACTCGATGACCCCATTGCGCTGAACAATTCGATGCAAAAAGATGCCGTCATTGGCGGACTCGAACACGATGCGGTACTGAGTCTGGGATGCAACCAACGCACCTTCCATGCATTTGCGGTCGGTGATGTCGTGCACATATCCGTACCACACGGTACCTCCGTCCGGATGAGGCTCCGGGTTGGTACGTCCTTCCATCCAGCGCTCGCCGCGGGTGGGGTGCAGAACCCGGTACTCCACGCGCCAGGGGGTCATAGTGCGGGCAGACTCAGCAATCGAGGCGTTCACCCGCTGGGCATCGTCCGGATGGGTCATTGCCAAAAGGGGCGCTGCGCTATTGGCGACGTCTTGTGGAAGCAGGCCGAACAAATCCCAGATGTTGGGAGACACATAAGGCATGCAGATGGACCCGTCGGACCGCAAATGGAAGCTGCCCATCATGCCCGGCGAGGACTTCGAGAGGGCATGGAGTTCTTTGCCCCGAACGGCGACTGCATGCTCTAGCCGCTTGCGCTCGGTAATATCCAGAGTAATGCCGTACCAAAGAATGCTGCCGTCCGGGTCGGCTTCGGGCATCGAGCGGGCTTCGGCCCATATCTCGCCTTTTTGGGGGTGGCGTATGCGGAATTCAGCGTTGAACGGTGTCAGATTTTTAGCAGACTCGGCAATAGCCGCTTGAATGCGTGCACGATCATCGGGATGCAGCAAGTCGACCAGATGCGCTGCAGTGTCGGCGACGTCTTCGGGCTGCAGACCGTAAATATGTTGGATGCCCGCGCTGGCAAATAAAGCATTGGACTGCCCATCTTGGTTCAGACAAAAGATGTGCATGAACCCAGGAATGTTTGCAGCCAGACGAGACCAGTGGTGACCAAAATCCTCATAGTTCTGAAGTTTTTCCTCACGCTGCCGCTCACTGATTTCTGCGATCAACTGCCGTTCCAATGGCACTTGAGTTGTTTGGGTCATTGCCGTCTCATCCTTAGCCGAAGGCATGGGAACAGCCGACCGGGTAAGGAAACTGCGGTCAGTTTTCCTAGGGGGAAAATTTCTAAAAAGCCAACGCATCAACTGCTGCAAATACGTCATGACGGCAAACTCCCCGGACCCGAGGTCAACTAACAATAACCAGTAGTTTCCGTTCAAAACGGTCGCTAATCGGACGGTTTTCTCAGCGTACACATTCGGTCTGCGTACACCAATACTTCATTTAATGACTCTCGGGCGCAACTCGATTTCGGTCAAGCTTACACCCCTAAGCTGGCAACATAAACGGCGGGGCATTTCTACCAGTATGCAATTCACCCGACTGTGGGGTAAAGGCATGTTTCTCCCCTTGGTACAACTTGAACACCGCTACAGTACCGACCAGCTCTTGCGCCTGACTCTTGAGACTCGATGCCGCCGCTGCCATCTGCTCCACTAGCGCCGCGTTCTGTTGGGTGGCTTGGTCCATCTGTGTCACTGCCTCCCCCACCTGGCCCACCCCGGCACTCTGCTCTGAACTTGCCGCGCTGATTTCACCCATGAGATCAGTGACCCGGCGAATCGAGCCCACCACTTCGGTCATCGTGGCTCCCGCTCGGTCAACCAGTGCCGTACCTTGCTCGACTCGTTCCACACTGGTGCCGATCAGTATCTTGATTTCCTTTGCGGCCTCAGCACTGCGTCCTGCCAAGCTACGCACTTCAGAGGCCACCACCGCAAAGCCACGGCCCTGCTCACCCGCACGCGCGGCTTCCACCGCCGCGTTCAGCGCCAAAATATTGGTCTGAAAAGCGATCCCATCGATCACACTGATGATGTCTGAGATTTTTCGGGAGGAATCATTGATGCCTTTCATGGTGTCAACGACCTGCGCAACTACGTCGCCTCCTTTGATCGCCACGGTACTGGCGCTTTGGGCCAATTGGTTGGCCTGACGGGCATTGTCGGCATTTTGCTTTACGGTGGCACTCAGCTCTTCCATAGAAGCCGCTGTTTCTTCTAGCGCGCTCGCTTGGCTTTCGGTGCGAGCACTGAGATCGTGGTTACCCTGCGCGATTTCTGCGGAAGCCGTAGAAACGCTTTCAGCGCCTTCGCGTACCGCAGAAACGACCTTCGTCAGGTTTTCCTGCATATTCTTCATGGCAACCATTAACTCGCCAGTTTCATCGCGACCTTTGATCTCGATGTGGGAGGACAAATCTCCTGCAGCGATTGTTTGCGTCAACTGCACAGCATCCTTGATGGGGATCACGATCGAGCGCGCAATCAAAATGGCCGCCCCGATGCCCAATAACATGGCCAAGGCACTGAGAGTCAGAACGAGAGTTTTTGCATCCTCATAAGTCTGCTCTGCGGCCGTAGCTGCATCGTCACTGGCCTTGGTTTCGAAATCCGCGAGCTCCCCCAACGCAGACAACCAAGCACGTTGCGCAGGCAAGGCCTCTTTCATGAGAACCGCGACTGCCTCCTCGTTCCTGTCCGCCAACCCCAACTCCACCACTTTGCTCAAAGACGGGCGTGCTTGGTTCTTCAATTCCTTAATTTTGGAAAAAAGCTCTTTCTTTTTCGACATCGTGTCAAACTGGGTGTCGAGCATCTTCCCCAAACTTTCTTCGTTCGCATCGTAGTCAGCGCGGAACTTCTTCAAATCTTCGGCCGCTGCCATCGACTCAGCGTCATCTGTCAACAACACAATGTCACGCGCGGCCGCGCCAACTCGGTTGACACTAATACGCATGCTTACAGCCAGCTTGATCTCTGGAATATTGACATGCGTGATTTGTTTCGTCGCCTGGTCGATTTGGGCCATACGACTCAACCCCAGCCCAGCTACACAAGCCAGCAGAATCAACACAACGCCGAAGCAAATGCCGAGACGGGAACCAATTTTCAAGTTCTTAATAAATTTCATAGTTTCTCTAACCCACTTCAACTGGCATGTACAAATTCCTAATGGGGCGCCAATCGAAGAACGAACACCCCTGCAGCCCCCAGCAGTTGCTTTGCTTGGCCGTTCAAACTGGAGGCAGCGGCGGCCATCTCCTCCACCAATGCGGCATTCTGTTGTGTGGACTGGTCCATTTGAACGATAGCCTGTTCAATGTGCAACACACCCACACGCTGCGCTTCACTGGCGCGACTAATCTCTCCGACGATTTCCGTCACCTTGCGGATAGATTCGATCACTTCCAGCATCGTTGTACCTGCACGATCCACCAGCAAAGACCCACGATCCACGTTTTCGACACTGGTACCAATCAGTAACTTGATTTCGCGTGCTGCTTGGGCACTTCTTCCCGCCAAGCTGCGCACTTCTGACGCAACAACAGCAAAACCGCGGCCGTGCTCTCCTGCACGGGCTGCCTCAACGGCGGCATTCAGTGCCAAGATATTGGTTTGAAACGCTATGCCTTCAATCACACCAACGATTTCGGATACCAATGCGAAAGTTATACATATTCATCGCCAATAGTTTTTACGACCGAATGAATCACCGCATATCGGGTGACCCAATACAAGAAAGGAGGCTTAGTGAAATGCATACACCCCAACAAATGTTGCAAAGGACAAAAATATCAAAATTACGGGGTACACCGTCCAGGCGAAATCCAACGCGCCATTCACTTGGTATTCCGCAAACAAATATTTGAAATTATTTTCACGTCCGGATTTAAGAACGCTCTCCAAGCTCTCGCGCAAGTCTCTCCCTTGCGAATTCAGCAGATGGTGCGCAAATGCTTTTTCACCCAAATTGGAATGACCGATGAAGTCCTGCTGCATTTGCTTGTAGAGGTCAAACCCTCCGTGCACTAACAACACTGAAAAATTCTGCTTCCCCACATAGTTCACCGACGCGAATTGGCCCAATGTCTTTTCAATGTCAATCCAGAGTGCACCCAACAACATTTCTACTTCTTGAGCCAGTTTCTGATGCACGTTGAGCAAATGGATTTTTTCCAGAACATGCAACTGCGTGAGAGCGGCTTCCAATCCAATAAAGAGCTTATTGGAAATAGCATATTTTTTTATATTCATTTCCAGACCTAGGTATCTCTTGCGTATATGAAAAAAAGCAAAAAATATGGCCGCCAACAACAAAGCAGCGATCAGTAACGAAAAGAAAACTGTCGTCTCAGAGTGCATCCATTCAGCCACAAAATTCCCCGTCGATTGGTACCTGTATTTCTTGCGATGGAGTGGAAACCCACTTGCAAAATTCCATAGGAGACATGCCGTACTTGCGTTTGAAGGACCGACTGAAACCCGACAAATCGTTGAACCCACGACTTAAGGCCAGCTGTTTCATATTCAAATCTGTACGCTTGCTGGCGATGGTGACCCGGCAATCCTCCAGACGACGATCACGTATGAATCCCCGAATCGTCAGGTCCGCCCGAGCGAACAATAGATACAAACTGCGCAATGACATGTGCAAAGCGGTTGCAATTTCTTTCGGCGTTAGCTCGGGGTCATACAGGTGTTGCTCGATGAATCGCATCGCTGCCGTCATCCGTTTGGAATCCGGATTGACGACGAGCTGCTCCCCTTTTTTCTTTTGTACCGCCTTCACCATCAGACTCCGCGCTGCCAGCAACGCCAATGTCAGATCCGCTTCCGACAGAAATTGCCATTCATTCAGTAGCCCTTGCATAAACCCGCTAAGAATGGAGCCAAAGGGATCCTGCGGTCTAAAGTGCATGCCAGTGACGGACGGAAGATCCAGTATTTCGGACTTCAAATACTTGTCGCAAAACACCAGATTCAAAAGATGGTAGGGCTCGTGGACATGGAAATTCATCGGGACACTGCTGTGCCACAGTGATACATCTCCAGCCTGCAGCGCGATGCGCCCATACGGCCCCTCTATAGCACTGATGCCCGATACTGTGAGGCCCATGGAGACATAAGTTCCATCTTGGTTGTCAGGGTCAAGTCGCCCAATGCAATGCCCCAATCGGGTTTCGGTCAGCTGCATCCCAGCGACCGTGGCACGGTGCAACGCAAAAATGGCCTGTTCGCCGTTGGGCTTGTAGATGTGCCACCCTCTGTCGGCCAAGCCAAGCTCAACGGCGACATTCGACTCGTTGACGTCGTTTTTGACAGCAGCAGGAACAGACAGCTTATTCATTATTGGTTAACTTCCACGCGGCACCATCTCACCAAAATTTCAGTGGGTGAGCGACGCTTCCAACGGGTCGATTTTTAGTGAAACAATCGAACTAAGTGAGCTTATGTTTCGGACCATATCGCGTCAAGGATGTACACGAAAATCGACTTGTCAATGCGTGCAACTTTGATGAATGCATAGGCACTTGGTAGCGCTACCCAACTGAATATTCAACAGAACAACGGAGGTTTCCAGCAGACCTCCACTAAGCCCTACAAGCTTCTGCTTACGCACTTTGGCTCTTGGCGAAATACGCAAGGCAGTGTCTCTCTGACAGCGCGGGGCTGTGGAAGTAGCCTTGAAAAATGTCGCACCCCAGGTCCGCCAGCATCATTCGCTGTTCCAGGGTTTCTACATACTCGGCAACCACCTCCACTTTCTGCGAGCGCCCCAACGCAACGATGGTGCGGATGATGTCGGCATTGGTGCAATTACTCAGAACATCGCGCGTCAACGATCCGTCAATCTTGATGGAATGCACCTGAAAGCGACGCAGGTACAACAGCGACGAGTACCCCATTCCGAAGTCATCCATGGCGAGCCGAACACCTATCTCTGCAAATTTTTGCAAGGTTAGCTCCGCAGCTTGACTGTCAGGGATTACCGCAGATTCTGTGATTTCCAGTTCGATCTCTGATGGATTCAACCCATGGCGATGTAGTAGATCTTCCAGCTTGCGGGTCAGCGCACTATCCTCCAATTGCAAGGGCGAAAGATTGACAGCCATGGTCAGTTCCCGGTAGCCCATGGCATTCCATCTGGCCTTGCAAGCGCAAGCTTGCTCCAAAACCCAACCGCCCAACTTGTGGATAGAACTGCCGTTTTCAGTCAACGCCACCATCACCACCGGTGAGATGGGGCCATAGGCCGCATGGTTCCAACGCACCAAGGCTTCGACGCCTACCAAGCGCCCCAAGGTATCGTGCTTCGGCTGGTAGGCAAGCCACAACTCGCCATCGTTTCTTTTCAACTCTTTGCGCAAATCAGCCAACAGGCTTCTGGCAACGAAACCCGTCTGGTCGTGGCCGATGACAAATCTTCCCGATTTTTTACTCTCATCTGCAATGTGCTGAAGGGCATGGGCCACGGCTTTAGCGTCTCGCTCTTTGCGTACAACTTCAGCCTTTCGCACAAACGGAAGATAGAGAGCAACGCCCAGCGCCATTTCTACACACTGCAACGCAGCGCCTCGCCATCCGCCGGTCAGCAGCCACCCCGACACGATCGGTGGAGTCGTCCACGGAATGTCCACCGCCAGAAAGCTGATCAACCCCAGCTCGGTTGTGGCCACCGTCATCAGAGTGAACAGTAGAGGAATACAGAGGAACGGCACCACATAGATTCCATTCAACACAATCGGCAGCCCATACAGCACCGCCTCGTTGATGTTGAAGAGGGCTGGCAACACCGACCATTTGGCAATCTGGTGTTGAGGCCCTTTCCTCACCTTCCACAAAATGGCAATCACCAAGCACACCGTGGACCCCGCTCCGCCCATCAAAACAAAGTGGTTGAACAGCGGGCGCCATGCCAGGGCATTGGTGTAGGGCGAACCAATAGGGGCAAAGAGTGCAGCGCCGTAGGTGTCGAGAACTTTCGCCCCATGGATTCCAAAAAACCAGGCTACCTGATTCAGCAGAGCAGCCAAGCTGCTCAATACCCAGGTCGCATCGGTCTGCTGCAACTGAGCCCAAATCACCACGGGGGACAGCACATAGGGGGAAACCGCAGGGAGGGTCCCGAGCAACTCCACGAATAAGAAAAAGCATCCTCCCGCCGCAATGACTGCGGGCGTCAGCCGCACCGCGTGGTGATAGATGGAATCGGCTTCATAAGGCCCATCGCTCACCCGGAACCAACGCCACTGGAAGGCAAGCCGTAGCAATTCGGCCGTAATGATTCCCACGACTATGCCGTGCAACATACCTCCGCTGCCAAGTCCATCCACAAACAATGGACGCACCGAGACCATCAGCATGAAATTGATCAATGCCGAAATTGCAACGATCATGGAGGGCACTTCCGGCGCCTCGAATAAGGGACGCATCAAGCGCCTCGCGAGCAGGCTGGCGACCATCGATGCCAGCACCATGCCAAAGATGCCGTGCGAGGCCTTGATCACCCGCTCCAAGTGCTGCGGCCAACCATCACCCCACAGAAACGTCATCGTGTCACGGTAGACACTCCACGGAAAATGCTGCAGGAGCAGTGCGACCAAGCCCAAGAAGGTCAAGGGCATGAGCACAATGAAGGCATCCCGAACAGCCGTCAACCACAAATTCCCCCGGCCTAACACCTTCTCACTTAGCGATTTCATGCCCATATATTTACTGAATCTCCTTGCGTGAATAAATAGACTCGAACCGCAAATTCATTTCGCCAGAACAGCCTGATTGCGCCCATTTGCCTTCGCGCGGTACAAGGCCTCGTCCGCGCTCTTTAACAACTCTTGCGGGTTGCTCTCGTTGGTAGGCACTACCACCGCAATGCCCGCACTCACGGTCACATAGTCAAACGGGGAAAGGGCGTGCTCGAGTACATGTGCTCGCACGGTTGCACACAAACGATAGGCCAACTGAAGCGCGCTCTCGGCGTGTGTTGACGCAGACAAGAAGACAAATTCCTCGCCACCGTAGCGGGCTACCAGATCACCCGCACGGGAGGCCTGTACTTTCAACACTTGGGCAACGCTACGCAAACAATCGTCACCTGCTTGGTGACCATAGTGGTCGTTGTATTTTTTAAACCAATCCACATCGATCATGGCCAAAGCCAGAGATGTCCCTGCTCTCTGCGCGCGATGCCATTCCAGCTCCAGTGCTTTGTCAAAATGCCGACGATTAGCAATACCTGTCAACCCATCGGTCACACTGAGCTCCTCCAACTGCCGATTCGCCGTTTCAAGTTCTGCAGTGCGCTCCCGAACCTTGGATTCCAGCAGTGATTGGCTCTCCTGCACGCGCTCCACCATGGTTGCAAATTCGCGCGCCAGAGCGCCAATTTCGTCAGCAGATTCACTAGGAAGGGCTTCCTGGTCCAGGCGTCCTTTGGAAGTCCCAAAGCGCTGCGCCGCCTGAATCAACCGGTGAAGTGGGATAGCCACCTGTTTCTGCAAAATCGATCGCAGCAGAAACACCTCCACCAGCAAAGTCATTAGCCCCAGAACAATTACGATGGCCAGGTTCCGATAAATGTCAGGTGCCATCAGCGTTCGGGGATAGTGCACACTCAACACCCAAGGTGTTCCGGGAATCGATCCCATAGCAATAATGTCGTCTTGCGTATGAACAATGGTGGCTTTGCCAGGCACAAGTGCATTTGCCGCTTGAAGTAGTGGGTAATCGGTCGCGATGCGCAGCGATTGGATGGAAGCCGTACCTTCGCTACTTTTGATGTCGCTCAAGAACTCCGGGTGGTAAATCAGCGTACCTTGGGCATCCGCCAAAAAAATAGTGCTGTAGGCCCCTTGAATGGAAGGCCGGGCTGTTCGACCCATCAGCTCATCCAGCAGCACATCCACACATGCCAGCACTTGGTGCTTGCCAAACGTATCAAGCGCGTCTGGAGTAGCGATAGTGGTCATCCACGCGTTGTTGGAGATATCCCAATACATGCGGGTGAAGAACGCGTCTTCATCCGGTGCCGCAAATCCCTTTGTATAGAACTCGTAGGTCTCAAGTTTCAGCGCGTCGGGGCCAGAGTAAGTAAATACCTGGGCGATGTCACTGGCCTGGAAGATCGGGAATCCCTTCTCCGGCACGACGCCATAAAAGTTGAACAATCGCCCCTGGGCACTAGATCCGTACTTGTGAGAGAGGATGTAAGACAGGGCAAACCTCGTCTTGGTGTCGTCATTGGGGGGAATGTCTGGGGCATAGGTTGCCGACATGCCAGCAAACCGCCGACCATCTGCAAGCGCCTTGCCCTCAAACAAGTCCGGGCGCTGGGTGTAGGACCCATCCGGATGGCGATAGAAGAATCGATCAAAGTCGTGCACCAGAATCGACTTTTGACCCGGACGTGTATAGATATCCTGAAATTCCCGCAAAAAATTGCGCTCCAAATCCTTGATTTCTTTGAACGGCAGAGATTCGCGCTGCAGAGTCTGTTCGGTCGAAAGCAGTAGCTGCTTGATCACCGACTCCTCGATGGCCGCTTGGTTGACGAAGTACGAGACCACCCCACCCAGTAACGCAACGAAACCGATGCGTGCGGCGGCCATGCGTAGCGCACGCCCAGCCAACGAGGTGGTATGAAAGAGCTTGGCCATAAAATTGGTCAGGTGTATTTACCAATCCAACACTGGTAGGCTGTACAAGCACGGCTTTTGCTCATCTCCTCAGCCCTGCAGCGCCACCACGAGGCAAAAACCCAGTGCGAGCTTGGTTCCCACGCGCATTTGCTTTCCCATTTTTGTCCCTGTGTTGCCGTTTAGTTTGTGAAACCCGCGTGCCGCTTCGGCTACGCTGGCGATGCTTCACCGCCTGCCATGCCGGCCAAGCTTGCCATTTCATCCACCGAGAGCACATGATGGATGTTGAGGATGATCACGAACTTGCCGTTCACCTTGCCCATACCGGTCATGAAATCGGCGCGGATGTGAGCGCCAAACGACGGCGGGGGTTCGATCTCGTTTTTCGGTATCTCCAGCACCGCGTTGACCGCGTCCACCATCACCCCCACCACCTGGGTTTCGGTTTCGGCGAAATTGCCGCTGGCCACTTCCACAATCACGATACAGGTGCGCCGTGTGACGGTCGTGGCTGCCTTGGCAAAACGCGCACTCAGGTCGATCACCGGCACCACCGCGCCACGCAAGTTGATGACCCCGCGAATGAAAGCAGGCATGCGAGGCACTTCGGTCAAGTTTCCATACTCAATGATTTCCTTGATCACCAGAATGCCCATGGCGTAGACCTCGCCTCCGAGCATGAAGGTCAGGTACTGGTCTGTTTGTCCCACACCCTGCACAACCCAGGCCACTGGCGCAGGCGTTTGTTGTCTCGCTTCTACCAATGCGTTCATGCCATGGCCTCCTTAGAAGCGTACAAAGCTAGCTTCACTCACCGGCATGTTTCTGGACGCTGTCACCCGGTTTGCAGTGGCCTTTGGGGCCACAGAAGTAGGATGAGCCGGTTTACTCCTCTGAGCTGGGGCGTGTTCCCCGGTTCTGAAGAATCCCATCACCTCTTGCAGTTGCGCCGCCTGCCCGCTCATCTCTTCCGCCGTGGCGGCCAGCTCCTCGCTGCTGCTGGCGTTTTGCTGGGTGATCTGGTTGAGCTGATTCATGGCCGTGTTGATCTGGCCTACGCCGCTGGACTGCTCGGAACTGGCCGCGGCAATCTCCTGCACCAGCTCTGAGGTCTTGCCAATGGCAGGCACGATGGCATCCAGCAATTTGCCCGCGCTTTCGGCCTTCTCCACGCTGCCGCCGGCCAGCGTGCTGATTTCCTGCGCGGCCACTTGGCTGCGTTCGGCCAGCTTGCGCACTTCGGCTGCCACCACAGCAAAACCTTTGCCATGCTCCCCGGCACGCGCAGCCTCAATGGCAGCGTTCAAGGCTAGCAGGTTGGTCTGGTAGGCGATGTCATCGATGATGCCAATCTTGCCGGCAATGCTCTTCATTGCCGCCACAGTGTCTTTCACCGCCGCGCCACCCTGAACCGCCTCTTTGGCCGCTTGCGAGGCCATGCCGTCAGTGACCCGGGCGTTGTCGGTGTTTTGGTTGATGCTCGCGCTCATCTGCTCGACCGAGGCGCTGGTTTCTTCCAAGCTTGCTGCTTGCTCGCTGCTGGCCTGGCTCATACTCTGGGCAGTGGTGGAGACTTGTTCGCTAATCGATGCAATGTTGCCAGCCGCCGCATTGACGTCGCCTATGACCTGCGAGAGCTTTGCTACCGTGTTGTTGAGGGCTTGCTTGACTTGGTCGAAAGCACCTTCGTAGTTGCGGGTAACCAACTGCGTCAGGTCACCGCGCTCCAACGCCTGGGCAACCTGAATGGTGTCCTTGAACGCGGTGTCAACCGTATCGGAGAGCTGGTTGAGCAACTCGGAGAGATCCTTGGTGAAGCCTGCCTTGCCTTCCAAGGCCATCTTGGTGCTGAAGTCCCCCATGTTGGCTGAGGCAACGATGTCCCGGATTTCACCGACGATGCCCTTGAGGTTACCGCGCAGCTGCTCGATGGTGTTGTTGATGAACACTTTCTTGCCAGGCAGTTTTTCCATAGGGGCGTCAAGGTTGCCTTCACCAAATTCCTTGATGCAGGCCATGGCCTTTTTCTTGACTTCAATGTGTCCAAACACCATGGTGTTAACACCCTTGGCCATCAGTGCAAAATCGTTCTTGAACTTGCCTTCGTCTATCTTGACGTCAATGTCACCCTTGTCGTGTTCGACTGACATGTAGTTCATCTCAGCAATCAGTCCCTTGAGATTGCCGCGCATCTGTTCAATGATGTCGTTGATGAACACCTTCTTGCCGGGCAGCCTCTCCATCGGAGCATCGAAGTTGCCATCACCGAATTCCTTGACGCAAGCCATCGCCTTTTTCTTGACCGCAATGTGACCACCCACCATGGTGTTGACGCCCTCAGCCATCGTCTTGAACGAGCCCCGGAATTCACTGCTATTGACCACGACATCAATATCTCCCTTGTCGTGCTCGGCGGACATGTGGCTCATCTGGGCGATCAGGCCCTGCAACGTGTCGTTCATCGTCTTCATGGCCGCCATCAGGCTGCTTCTGTCACCTGGCTTGAGATCGATTTTGCTGGACAGATCACCCGCCGCAATTCTGTTGGCAATATCAGCGGCCACATCAGGCTCACCGCCCAATTGGTGGCTCAGGCTCCGGGCGATGAAGAACCCCATCAGCGCGGCAATCAGAGTTGCAACGCCACCCAGCGTCAGCATCATCATGCGGGAGGTCTGATACTGATCGGTCGCATCCTTGCCGGCTTGCTTTATCAGCGTCGTCTGCACGGTCTGGAAATCTTCAAGGGTTGCGCTAAATGCCTGGTTGTTAGGAGCGAATTCCTTGAGCAGGAACTCCAGCGCACGGGGCTTGTCGCTCTTGAGAAGGGCGTACAAAGTGTCGTACTTAAGATTCAAGCTCTCGTTTTGCTTTTTGGCAATATCGAACAACTCACGTCCCTTGGGGGCATTGATAACCTTGTCCAGTGCCGCCAGGTCCGCAGCGTTCATGGCACGTGCGGCTTGAATTTTTTGTCGGTCAGCCTCTAGTGCATCCTCGCCAGTGACGAGGAACAGATTGCGGACCAGGCGGGCGTTGTCCAAAGTGCGGGCCTGTACGTTGCCAGCGATATCGCTCTTCGGAAAACGGTCTTCAGTGATTTCGACTGTCTTGTCGTTCATGCGCCCCATGTTGGCCACGCCAATGAAGATGCTAGCCGCCAGAAACACAATCACTAGACCAAAGCCCATTCCCAGCTTGGTCGCTATCTTCATATTTTTAAACATGTAAATTTCCCACAATTATTACTAACGACATATGCCTCTGGCCCTTGTTAAGAGGGCACAAATTGCTACCAATTTAATAGCAATCAACGCCCTAACGCCAACGCTTGCTTGTGCTCATCCTTCGGCTCCTCGCCAGTCATGACCTGGCGCATCAGTCCTGGCACGTCGAGAATCAGCGCCACCTCTCCGCTGCCCAGAATGGTGAAGCCGCCAATGCCTTGAATCAGATTGAACACTTTGCCCAGCGGCTTGATGACAGTTTGAAATTCGCCCATTAGGCGGTCTACTACCAGCCCCGCCTTGTGTTCGCCAAAACGCACCACCACAATGTTTTCGCGCCGCGCCGCTTCGCCCACCACTTCAAAGTGCTCGCGCAGGCGCCGATAAGGCAGCACTTCGCCACGCAGGTTTAGGTAGCGCTTTTCGCTGCCGTCTTCGTGGTCCATCTCACTGAGCTCTATACACTCGACCACCATATCCAGCGGGATGACGTAGACCGCGTTGCCCACGCCCACCAGAAAGCCGTCGATGATGGCCAGCGTCAAGGGCAGGCGGATGCGCACCGTGCTACCTTGACCCTCCACGCTGTCCAGGTCCACCGTGCCACGCAGAGCGGTGATGTTGCGTCGTACCACATCCATTCCAACGCCGCGGCCCGACAGATTGCTCACCGCGTCGGCGGTGGAGAAGCCGGCCTCGAAGATCAGGTTGTGAATTTCTTTGTCGCTTAAGGCTTGCCCCTCGTTGACCAGGCCGCGCTCGATGGCCTTCTTGAGGATGCGCTCTTTGTTCAGGCCACCGCCATCGTCCGAGACTTCGATCACGATGCTGCCTGCGTCGTGGAAGGCGTTGAGTTTTAGCGTGCCCTTGGCCGGCTTGCCTCGGGCCAATCGCAGCTCGACCGATTCGATGCCGTGGTCCATGGAGTTGCGCACCAGATGGGTCAACGGGTCGCCAATGCGCTCCACCACCGTCTTGTCCAGCTCGGTGTCGGCGCCGTTGATGTGCAGCTCAATATCTTTGCCCAGTTCTTTGCCAACATCGCGCACCACGCGCTGAAAGCGATTGAAGGTGCCGCCAATCTGGACCATGCGCAGGTCCAGCGCGGAATCGCGCACCTCCTCCACCAGGCGGGAGACCGTCGCAGTGCTCTCCAATAGTTCAGGGGCCCCGGCACGCCGGGCGGCGAGACTGGCTCCGGCGCCGGCGATGATGAGTTCGCCGACCAAGTTGATCAGAGCGTCCAGCTTGTCGGCATCTACACGGATCAGGTTGGCCTCCGCGGCCCTGTTGTCCTTGCGCTGCTTTTGCTTCTCCAGCGCGGCGTCCACCACCGGAGGCTGCACCATGTGTTGCCCCACCAGCACTTGACCAATGGGCTGCGTGGCCTCACCTTGCATATGGGACTGCGCTTTCTGGATGCGCAGCGCGGTGTCCAGTTCGTTTTGCGTCAAGGTGCCGCAGCGCACCAGCATGTCACCCAGCAGCAGATCCTGCTCCTGCGGCATGTCGCCCAGCAGACTCCGATATTCGTCGATCTTGCTGTGCGGTGGCAGGATGCGGATGCGGCAGTCCTCGCGTACGAACTCGAACACGTTCTCGATGGTGGCCTTGTCGGCCTCGCTCTTGAAGCTGATTTCAAAACCCAGGTAGCAGGTCTCGGGGTCCATGCTGGCTGCCGGGGGAATGGCATCCAGCAGCGTGACGATATGCACCACATGGCCCAGCGTGCCCAAATAGCGTATGAAGGATAGGGGGTCCATGCCGTTGCGCAGCACGTCGTGCCCAAAACGCAACGACAGGTGCCAGTGGTCGGCTTGTACTTCGCCACCTCCGTGGGCGGTGGGAACTGGCACAAACTCCACAGGTACCTTGACTGCAGATGCGGACACCTGCGCCGTAGGCTTGTCCTCCAGATAGTCACTCAGCTGTTCGACCAGCGCCTGCCCTTGGGCCAACACCTGCGACGATGGCTCACCGTCCTGGGCGATGTGGTCCACAAGCTCCCGCATGTGATCGCCACTTTGCAGCAGCACGGCCACCAACTCGGGGGTCACATCCAGCTCGTCGGCGCGGACCTTGTCCAGCACGCTCTCAGCCACATGCGTAAAGGCCACGATGCCGTCCAAGCCAAAGAGCCCAGCCGAGCCCTTGATGGTGTGCGCCGCACGGAAGATGGCGTTGATGGTGTCAGCGTCGTCTGGAGCCTGTTCGATGCACAACAGCGCCTCTTCCATGTGCTGCAGCAGGTCCCGGGCTTCGGCGATGAAGGTTTGTAGTGCGTCGTCGAAATTCATGGGGTGGACTCCGCTACGTGCACCAGTACAGTGTCACCAAAGAAGCCTTCCAGGTCGCACAGGTCCAAGATATCCAGCACGCACGGGCTATGGTCGGTGATGCTCAGGGTTTTGTCCTGCGCATGCGCCTCGGTCTTGACCAAGACCAGCAACTGCACTCCAGCGGAGTCGATCTCGGTGACGGCACCCAAGTTGAGTTCAACTTGCTTGTATTGCTCCAGCGGTTCCAACAATTGATCCTTCAATTCCTGCGCGGTGTAGATCGTCATTTCACCCTCGACGAGGATGCGACACAGGCCGTCCTTGGTGCGTTCAACAGTCACTCCCATAGTGTCTCCTTGGTGGGTTGCGTTTGGGTGTAAGGTGGGGAACCACTCAAGGCAGAATCAGCTTGGCAACAGCCCCCAGCATTTGTGCCGGCTGAAAAGGCTTGACCACCCAGGCCTTGGCACCCGCGGCTTGGCCTGCCTGCTTCTTGGCCTCGCCAGCCTCGGTGGTGAGCATGATGATGGGGGTGAATTTGTAGGCAGGCAGCTTCTTGGCTTCGGTGACGAAGGTGATGCCGTCCATGTTGGGCATGTTCACGTCGCTAATGATGAGGTGGACCTTTTGGCCGTTGAGCTTGGTCAAGGCGTCGCGCCCATCGCAGCCTTCGATGACGTCGTAGCCCGCGCCCTTCAGGGTGATGCTGACGACCTGGCGCAGGGAGGCGGAATCGTCCACGATCAGAATGGTTTTAGCCACGTGTTTCTCCTAAAAAAATGTAATTTCGGTTGAGTCGCTGGGTGTCTTTGGGTGTGTTGGTCCACTGCCACCGTGCGTCGCGTACTGTTCTTGCGTGGTGTAGGTGCTGGCCAGCGCGTCCAGCCAGGCGTGGGAGTCGATGGGTTGGGGCGGGATGCCTTCGGTAATGGCCTGCGCACTCTGCGCCAGGGTCTGAATGAGCTTGCCCTGGTCGTCCCGAACATGGCCCAGCATCTGGCTGACGCGGTCCTGGAACTGCAGAGCCACCAGCACATCGGAGATTTCGCTCTGCATGCGTTGGCTTACCTCGCGCAGCACGTCGGCGGAGTGGCTCAGGTCGTTGGCAGTGTTGCCGAACTCCCCCAGCACGGTCTCGATCACTCGCTCGGAGTGGGACACCATTTGGGCGTCTTGCTCTGCGTATTGGCGCGAGACCTGCAACGTACTGGCAATGGCCTTGTTGACGGTGTTTACGGTTTCGGCGATCTTCTTGCCAGTCTCCCCCGATTGCTTGGAGAGCATGCGCACTTCACTGGCCACCACCGCGAAGCCGCGCCCGACTTCACCGGCGCGCGCAGCCTCAATGGCGGCATTGATGGCCAGCAGATTGGTTTGCTGGGCGATGGCGCCCACGTCCTTCGCCATTTGCTGTAACGCGTCGGTA
The DNA here is from genome assembly GCF_056521335.1 of Rhodoferax sp. ZS1R25. Lineage (NCBI taxonomy): Bacteria > Pseudomonadati > Pseudomonadota > Betaproteobacteria > Burkholderiales > Comamonadaceae > Rhodoferax > Rhodoferax sp. ZS1R25. The sequence continues at coordinate 1,632,523 of NZ_JBWMAZ010000001.1, read as the reverse complement.
AAACTCGACAAACCGTGCACCTCCTGCAGCAGGTCTTCTTTTTCTTTCAGGCTGGAGCGCAACGCAGTGATGATTGCATTGAGTTCGGTTTGGCTGTCGTTCAGGAGGGCCACCACACCCTTAGTGACACCATCGCCACTAGCACTGCTATGTGAGGCGGCAACCGCACTTTGCAGGTGCTGGGACAGGTTGGCAAAGCGCGTCGCCAGGTCGTTGATGCCTTGTTCGGTCTGCGAGCGCGCCATTTCGATCTGGCTGGACCAGACCGGCAGCACGCCCACGCACAGGGGTTCCAGGCCCGCTATGGACTGGGCTAGCACGCCGTGTTCGACGCGCCGGCGCAGGGCACGGGCTTGCCCCATGGCCCACCAGGCTGTGCCCATCGTGAGCAACGCCATACACGCTGCCAGAACCAAAGGGGGCAGGTCCAAGGGAACCACGATGGCCGCAATGCCGAACGCACCACATGCAACAACCGGTCCGCTCGCCTGGTAAATACCACTCCAACTTACAGTCTTTCGCATGCTCGTCCATTCCCAGGGTTGCCTTGTACGGTGGCTGTCTCAGTCCAAAAAAAGACCCTGACACTGGCATGGAGAATGAACGAATTGGGAACAATGGACTATCAGGCGATCTTGATTTGCATGTAAGGAAATGTGTCAAATGTGTAGGGATTGAGCCAAAAATTGGTAGGCCCATTCCTACACCAAGAAGAGAGTATTCGCTCTCCCCATCGGTTCAATGCAGCGTTCGGGCCACCACCCCCATCTCGGCGCTGCCCATGAGCGTGACGATGTCCAACAAGATCAACATGCGGTCATCCAGCGCACCAAGAGCCAACAGGTGCTCGTTTCCTATGACCGACGACAACTCGGGCACCGCACGCAGTTGGTCTGGCATGAGAGTCATGACATCCGACACTCCATCAACCACCATACCTATCACCCGCTCGCCGATGTTGAGCATGATGACCACCGTCGCGTCGTCATAGTTCACCTGCTCCAGGTTGAACTTCATGCGCATGTCAACGATCGGCACAATCACGCCGCGCAGATTGATCATTCCCTTGATGAAAGCCGGTGCGTGCGCCATGCGGGTGGGCTCCTCATAGGAGCGCACCTCTTGCACGCGCAAGATGTCGATGCCGTATTCCTCGCTTCCGAGTTTGAAGGCCAAGAATTCTCGGATGGAGGTGATTTGCTGTTGCTGCATGCCATCGCTTCCAACAAGGTTGTTGAGTGATTTAGGTCATCAGCCCTCGCCTAAAGGGCGCGAGAAGCTATCAAAACAGTAGCGTTTCTAGGTTGACTCCTGCCGATCGTGGGTATCCCACTCAAGCGAAAGACGCCCACCATTCGTGACAAATCACTGGCCTTGTCCTGCAGGGCGCTGGCCACGACCCCGGTTTCCTCCACCAGCGCGGCGTTTTGCTGCGTAACCGAGTCCATCTGCGCAATGGCGATGTTGATCTGCTCGATGCCCAGGAACTGCTCTCGGCTGGCGATAGTAATTTCACCCATGATGTCGGTCACCTTTTTGACGCTGTCGACGATGTCACCCATCGTCGCCCCAGCTTCGCCAACCAGGCGGCTGCCAACCTCAACCTTGCTGACCGAGTCATCGATCAGGGTCTTGATTTCTTTGGCGGCGTCGGCCGAGCGTTTGGCCAAGCCACGTACCTCGGACGCCACGACGGCAAAGCCGCGGCCTTGCTCCCCGGCCCGGGCCGCTTCCACGGCGGCGTTCAGGGCCAGGATGTTGGTCTGGAACGCAATGCCATCGATGACACCAATGATGTCCACGATCTTGCGGGAAGAGTCGTTGATGGAACCCATGGTCCGAACCACCTGCGCCACCACCTCACCCCCTCTGACGGCCACTAGCGACGCCGAGGTCGCCAGCTCGTTGCCCTGGCGCGCATTGTCCGCATTGGCCTTCACAGTACTGGTCAGCTCCTCCATCGCGCTGGCCGTATTCTCCAACGCGCTGGCCTGGTTTTCGGTACGTGTCGCCAGCTCCTGATTGCCTGCGGCAATCTGGCTGGTAGTACTGACGACGATGTCGGTGCCCGCGCGTACCCCACCCACGATGCCGACTAGACTGTCGCGCATGGCTTTCATAGCCGCCATCAAGCTGCCGCGGTCATTGGGCTCGGTATGGATGGCCACCGTCAGGTCGCCAGACGCAATCCTGGTGGCAATGTCGGCAGCATCGTTGGGTTCGCCCCCCAGTTGAGCGAGCAACCCGTGCGCGATTCTCCAGAAGATCAGGGCGACCAAACCACTGGAGGACAGCAGTAGCACCAGCATGACCCAGTTGGCGTTCTCGATTGCCGATCTGGCATTAGCTTCGTCGGTTGCATTGCGTTTGTTGGCCAGCTCCACCAGGGTGTTGATGGCGCTGCGATGCGCATCGTAACTTTGCTTCATGGCGTCCAGCGCAGCATTGGCCGCGGCCATGTCATCCTTTTCCAAGGCAGGTATCAATTGACCCAAGGCGACTTGGTAGAACGCCTGTGCTGGCTTGTCGGCTTGGTTGAGCAGTTGGTCCTTGAGCGCCGTATCCAGATTTTCCTTGACCCAAAAGTCGTGCCGAATGTCATAGTCCTTTTTTAAGGCTTTGAAACTGTCAATCAGGGCCGGGCGCTGGGCGGGCGGTGCGGCCATCAGCTGCAGGGTCACCAGATAGGACTCGATGATGTATTCAGGGGGTGGGAGGATGTCGGCAATCAGATCCTTGCCCTGCACAATGCGCTGATAGAACGGTCCATTGACCTTCAGGTTGCTTAGTACCTTGAACGACCAGGCGCCATAGGCTACAAAGCTGAGTAGGATGATGAGCAACAAAGCCAGCAGACGCTGGGACAATTTCATACGTTTGAAAATCATGGGGACACTCGGTGGGAATAGCCGGAAGACGACAGACTACAAAAATCCTTCCCATCAGACCATCGGACCGGTCTGATTTACTTGTAGGGATATGCAACTATGCCCATAGGGATGGCCCTACGGCAACCCACTCCTATCACACGCCAACGATGCGAATCTTCAGCGTGGTGCCATGATCAAGAGAGGATTCAATAAATAGCTCGCCACCCAGGTGGAGCGCTCCCTCGGCCAGACCGATCAGCCCAAAGCAATCATTGTCACGCGGTGCCGCTGGGTCAAAGCCACAACCGTTGTCGTGCACAACCAGGCAGCAGACGCCATCGGCGGCAACGAGCGAAACAGACACCTGCGTGGCCGCCGCATGCAGGGCGACATTCAGCAGGGCTTCCTTCGTGGCACGGTACAAGAATGTGCTCGACGCATCGCTGAACACAATGCCATCTTGTAAGGTCAGGACGAAGTCGAGTCCAACGCCCTTGAAATCGTCCGTAAGCCATTGCAAGGCGGAAACCAATCCCAAGTCGAGTACCGCAGGCCGCAGCGCGGATACCATACCGCGAATGCGGACGATGCCATAGTCTGCAATGCCGTGCATAGTTTTGAGCACTTGCGCGTGTTTGGCGTCGGCATCACCCATCTCCAGCGATGCGAGGTGCAAGCGCAGGGCCGCAAAGTTCTGGGCCAAGTCTTCATGCATTTCGTAGGCCAGCCGTCTGCGCTCCTTCTCGCGCTCGGTTTCTTGGTGCGCGGCCAGTGCGCGCACAATATCGCGGGATCTTCGCAGGCGCTCCTCCGCGATCCTGCGCTCCGAAATATTCAAGACAAAACAGGTCAGGCCCACGACCACACCGGCCTCCGAACGGATGGGTGCCCAGTGGTTCAACCAATGCTGGCGGGAAAGCAGCTCGCTGCCATAGGTTTCTTCCAACACAAAACTCTGGCCTGCCAAAGCGCGGTCCATGCTAGTTTGGGCTACTAGGCGGTCTGGATGGTCGCCAATCACATCCAGCATGTTCATGCCAATGCTGATGTCATTTCCCCAAATGGCTTGCATCGTCACCCGGTGTTTTTGGTTGAAGGCCAAGTAACGGTACGTTGTATCCAGCGCAAAAATGATGATCTCGGGCGAGCTCTCAACGATGGCCTGCAAGAGCCCATTGCGCGACTGAATGTGCGCCTCGCTGGCCCGCAAGGCCAGTTCAGCTTCCTTTCGTTCAGTGACATCGCGGGCCATACCGATCACACCTGCAACCTTCTCATCGGCTCCGTAGACCGGCACCTTGCGCGTTTCAAACAAGGCGCATTGCCCCTCGCTGGCGTACTTGACCCGCTCCTCCAGTCAGCAGGCCAGCTTTCCGGAATAGGAATCGAACTTGCTTGAGTCAACCCGCCTTGAGTAGCTAAGCTCACTCTCATGTGAACTCAGATACTTCTTCAGGGCGTTTCGAGCCATGCCTGTACGCTCGGAAATATCGTTGATGGACATGTTTTCCCGCAATGCCCAACGCCTGATGACATTCAATGTCTCCACGTTTACCCTTCCTAAGGCCCCCTGCTTTCAAAACTAGCAGGGTAGGTCTTACGTGAGTCAGATCTCGGCGGAAATCGACGCTGACAATAGCAATCAGTTGCAATTCACCCATGGATTTCCTTACGCTATGGCACGTTCGCCGAACGAATCGTAGAGACGCTGCGCCCGGATAACCATAAGGAATTCTTGTTTTTGGTGTAAGGAGAAAAGCAACACCCGTAAGGATTGCCTTCATGTGGCTAGTCCACTAGACCATGGGCAAGTGCATATCGCACCAGCTCGGCATTGCTGCGAATGCCCATTTTCTCCATGAGACGCGCCTTGTGTGTGCTAACCGTCTTATTGCTGATGGCCAATTCCTCGGCGATGTTATTGATACTTTTGCCAAGACTCCACAGCCGCAGGATGTGGAGCTCGCGATCCGTCAGGCGTTGGTGACGGGGCGCCTGGCCATCGTTACTCCCCGCAAACGCAATGCGTTCAGCCAATTTCGGGTCAATGTACTGCCCCCCAGTAGCAGCCTTTCGGATGGCGGCCATCAGGTCTTGCGGATCGTTGTCCTTGGTCAGGTAGCCGGTTGCGCCGGCCCGCAGCACCCGTACGACGACTGTTGGTTCGTTATGCATGCTCAGCACCAGAATGGGAAGTGCCGGGAATTTGGCTTGCACCCAGCAAATCAGGTCTACGCCGCTGACGTCGGGCATGGTGAGATCGAGCAACATCAAGTCGAACGCCCCCTCGCGCAGCAGCTCCATGACCCGAGCACCATTCTCGGCTTCAGCCGCAACCACCACGTCGTCGCTAAGGGCAACTATCTGCTTCAGGCCCTCTCGCATAAGGGCATGATCGTCAGCGACCAGCAATCGGATCATTGTCAACTCGATACTGCATATACCGAGAGCGTATCGGTAATCAAGCCTTTGCGCTGTCAGGCGATCTTGATTGTTGGTAGGGATTTACTCAATCAGGCCATGCGCGACGGCATAGCGCACCAACTCAGAGTTATTCTGAAAGTTCATTTTCAGCATCAGCCGCGCCTTGTGGGTGCTTACGGTCTTGTTGCTAATAGCCAGCTCTTCGGCGACGTCGTTGACGCTCATGCCCCGAACCAACAAACGCAGAATATGAAACTCACGGTCCGAAAGAAGCTCATGGGGCGGGCGTTGCGCAGAACTACCCACTTCGAACACCATTTGCTCAGCCAGACTCGGATCAATGAAGCGCCCGCCAGTTGCCACCTTGCAAATGGCCGCAATCAAGATCTCAGGCCGACTGTCCTTGGTCAGATAACCCGATGCTCCCGCATTGAGCGCACGCCGAGCAACTTGGAGTTCGTTGTGCATGCTGAGCACCAGAATGGGGGGCGCTCCGTCTTGCGCACAGATACGGTTAATTAGATTCACCCCGCTTACTCCAGGCATGGTCATGTCGAGCAGCACCACGTCAAAACGCTCTCTACGCAAAACATCCAATACCTGAGCACCATCGGTCGCCTCACCCGCCACTACGACATCGACGTCCAATGCAAACAGTTGCTTCAACCCCTCGCGCACGATGGCGTGGTCATCAGCTATCAATACCCGTATCATGTCTCTACCGCATTCATTGGCTGATGGTGAATAGGAAATTCCAAACAGACTGTTACCCAGCCCGGTGTACCAGATATCTCCACCTTCCCTCCCAAAAGCAGGGCCCGCTCTCGGATACTGACTAGTCCGAAGGATTTTTCGTGGCGCAGGGAAGGGTCAAATCCCCTGCCATTGTCACGCACTTCTAACCAAACGCAATCGCATTTTTGCTGCAACGTAATATTCACTTGAGTAGCTTGCGCGTGCCGCACGATGTTGGTGAGCGATTCTTGGACAATTCGGAAAATCGCTGTGGCACGCTTATCGTCCAGCGGGATATCGTCCTCGCAGAGATGGAGTTCACACTGAATGCCGGTTCGTTCAGCATAGTCGCCGGCCAACCACTCCAGGGCCGAAACGATGCCCATGTCGAGCGCCGCTGGACGCAGTGAAGTCACGACATTGCGCACCACTTTGATGGTGGAATCCACCATATCGACCAAACGCAGTGTTTTCTCCCGCAGAGACGCATTGCTTGCCCCAAACTCCAAGTCCACCACCGAAATGCCGAGACGCAGCGCCAACAAGTACTGCCCCAACTCATCGTGCAATTCCCGTTTGAGATGCAGACGCTCATCCTCGCGTGCAACCTCGTTACGCGCGGCCAACTGGCGCAGCAAATGCTGTGACTCTTCAAGATGGCGCTCCATCTGCCTGCGTTCGGTAATGTCGCGTGAGATACCCACAATCCGATGAATGCGACCGCTGTCGTCGCGCACAGGAATAAGGGTTGAATGGTAATGGCGTGGCCCACTGGGCATATCGAGCGATACTTCTTCCTCAATCGCCTTGCCTGCCGCAATGCATCTGCGGTATTTGGCAATGACGGGTTCGGCAATTTCTTGCGGCACCGTTTCTTCGATGAACTTTCCTACGAGTTCTGTGTTGGAGATGCCTGACGACTTCTCAAATGCTGGATTGACTTCAAGATTACGAAAACGCCCGTCGGGAGTCACTTCAAGTAAATAGAGTGTATCGAGAACATTGTCGAAAATTCCTCGGAAACGCTGCTCCCGTTCGCTCAGCGCCTGCTCCATGCGCTTGCGCTCGGTAATGTCCCGAGAAAGACCTATGAAGCGCGGTTCTCGCCCCGCAACGACATTTTTGCGAGCGACCGAGAGTTCAAACCAGAACGTTCCGTGGGGAAGTTTTAGTTCCAACTGTTTACCAAACGACGTGCCGGTTTCGTGAGCCTCGCGCAGTGCCGACATGCAAGCCTCCGCCGACTCAGCGGACATAACGTCAAACACCGTTTTTCCGATGAGATCTTCAGGTGGTGCAACCAGCAAACTGGATTGGGGGGGATGCACGCTGTAGTAACGGCCATCCAGCCCCAGCTCGAACAACAAGTCCGGCATCGCATCCAGGGTAGCCTGTAGCTTGTTCTGAGAGCGCCGCACTTTCTCATTCAGTATCTTCAGCTTGCGATTGGAACGCCGCAGATGGAGCAAGAAATACGCGCCTCCGGTGCAAACAAGAGCACCGTTTCCGAACAGTGTCCATAACCAGCGCTGCTGAAATTCGCGTTGGCGCAGCTCGGCCGTCTGTTGTGCATTGCGTTGCGTTAATGCATCAATTTCTCGTTGCTTGCCCTCCGCCTCATGCTGTTGGGCGAGTTCGACTGCGTGTACGCCGGTTCTTCCTGCCCATACCGCAGTTGGCAGGCCAAGGCACCCACACAACGCCAACCAACCAACCAACGCTTGCACAAACGTCGGACAGATGCTTCTTGCACGTAGCAAATAGACACCCGCTTTCAACCACTTTGTCGGTTTCACGTGCATCAAGTTCATCCAAACAGATTTGCGGTCAATGAATCGTGTTGAAAATGGGCTAGCACATCGATTCGTCTATAAAACCTTCGCTACAACACTACTTTTTTGCGAAAATGAACGCTATGGATTGTAGTTCCGTGGTGTTCATTTTGTTAGGGCTAGACCCTTAACAAATCTTCAAAACATCCACTTCTATATGGAACTTAGACACGCCATTGTGAATGGCTTTGAAAAAAGCAAGAAAGGCGAATGGACTTATCCATGAAAACTTTTCTGCTGTAGTAAACCGGACTTACCTGAATAGGCTTGAACGGAGGCAGAATGCCCCTACCCACGGACAAGGTCCATGTGCTCACCTAAACCCTTGACGTTCCTGCCCAGAACCTTGTGACATTGACCCCTCTTTGTTCGAACAAGGAATCCGATATTGATTTGATCTTTGGAAAGATCAGAGCTGAAATTGATGGCCTCACGAGGAAGGCTAGAACTAACTCAAAAATCCAGTTCTCGTTTTCTTCTCAACAACTCTTTCAGTTCGTCATGTGGCAATGGTTTGCTGAAGTAATAGCCCTGCATCTCATCGCAATCGTGTGCCAGCAAAAAATCCAGTTGCGCACGTGTTTCCACACCTTCTGCAATGACCTTCATTCCCAAGGAATGTGCCATGTCAATAATGGTTCGAACAATGGCGCAGTCATTCAAATCGTCGGGCAAGTCCGCCACAAAGGAACGGTCTATCTTGAGATAGTCCAGCGGAAATGTCTTGAGGTAACTGAGCGACGAATAACCTGTTCCAAAATCATCAATGGAGAGGCGGACTCCAATCTCCCTCAATGCCTCCAGCGCTTGTAAAACCCGCGCCGTATCGTGCACCAACATGCTCTCGGTCAGCTCAAGTTCGAGCAAGTGAGCGGGCAAGCCCGTTTCCTCCAGTACACGAACGACCAGCTTGAAGATGTCGGTGTCCCGCAGTTGGCGAGCCGATAGATTGACCGCCACGTTGACTGCGACATGGCCCTCGTCCTGCCACTGCCGTGCCTGGTGGCACGCCTCCAACAATACCCACTCCCCTATGGGCAGAATCATGCCATTGCGTTCGGCTATGGGGATGAAGTCGGCGGGAGAGATCTGACCCGCATCCTGCGCACACCAGCGGATCAGCGCTTCAACCCCGGTCACTTTCCCATTGCCCAGCGACACGCGTGGCTGAAAATGCAAGGTGAACTCAGACTTTTTAAGCGCACTGCGCAACCGGCTACTGAGGTCAACGCGCCGTTGTATGGCTGAATCCATTTCGGGGGTGAACCACTGGGCTCGATTTCTTCCGGCGTCTTTCGCTCGGTACATGGCGGCCTCAGCGTTACGCAGCAGCGCATTGCCATCACCCTGATTGAAGGAATAGATCGCGACGCCAATGCTGCAACTCACAATGATTTCGTGGCCTTCAATGACGCGTGGTCGAGCAACTTCGCTCAACAGAGCGTTCACCCGCTGGCCGATTGCCGGTTGGCTACCGCCGTCCCCGATCAGCACAGAAAACCCATCCGCCCCCATCCGAGCCGCGGTGTCAGACGCGCCCATTGAGGCCATCAGTTGCCAGGCCACGGCTTTGAGCACCTCATCCCCTATGGCGTGCCCCAATGTGTCGTTGATATCCTTGAAGTTGTCGAGATCAATGAACAAAATGCCCAGCACTTGGTCACGGCACAGCGCAATTGCCCGCTCCAGTTGCTCACAGAAGAATCTGCGATTTGGCAAGGCGGTCAAAGCATCGTAGCTGGCCTGAAACAGCATCTGCGATTCGTATTGCCGCAGGTCCGTTGCGTCGCGCAACACAAAAAAAATGCCATGCACATCACCCGTCGCGTCACAAAATTGCGTCGCATTGCAAACAATATCCGTCACGTCACCACTTGCATTTACGACTTTCCAAGCGTTATCGCGCACTTCCCGCTCCAGCAATATCCGCTGAAGAATCAGCCGAACCAGTTCAGGCTGAGAAAAATAAAGAACAAACTCGCTGCCCAGCAACTGAGCGCACGAAACCCCTGTCATCTTGGCCATGGCTGCGTTGGCTTCAATAATCGTACCCCGCAGATCAACAACGACCAATGGGTCCGAGCTGAACTCGAACACATCCGTAAACAAGCGGCCTCTGGCGGACATGTCGATCCACGCGGACTGGGTGAGCGAATGGCCCATTAGCGCCTACCCTGCAGCGCCCGAAGAATCTCCCCGGGGATGTCATCCAACGGCAACACCCGATCCACAGCCCCGAGTTTCACCGCCTCCTTGGGCATGCCGTACACCACGCAGGTCTCTTCATCCTGGGCCAGCGTGCGGGCGCCGGTGTCATGCAGCTCCTTCAACCCACGCGCACCATCGTCCCCCATGCCGGTCATGATGATGCCCAGTGCATTGCGGCCCGCGCACTTGGCCACGGAGCGAAACAGCACGTCAACCGAGGGACGGTGGCGGCTCACCGGCGGGCCATCGACGATCTCCACGTGATACTGGGCGCCACTGCGCTTGAGCAGCATGTGGCGCCCCCCAGGTGCAATCAGCGCCCGCCCCGGTATGACGCGGTCGCCATTTTTTGCTTCACGCACTTCGAGCTTGCACAAGCTGTCAAGCCGGTTAGCAAAGGCCTCTGTGAATTTTTCCGGCATATGCTGAACTATCACAAGACCTGGACACACCCGAGGCAGCGAGGTGAGCACAGCTTCGAGCGCCTGGGTGCCCCCGGTGGAGGTTCCAAGGGCCACCACCCGATCTGTGGTCTCCGCCATGGCGTGGGTGGATGCGGGGAGTACCGCGTCTGCCGACAGCTTGGGGGGAACGGTTTGCTGTACACCAGCCGGGACCAAGCGGCGCACATTAGAGCGCGCCGCGACCTTCACCGCGCTGATCAGATCATTAGAACTGTCTTGCAAGAACTGCTTGAGACCCAGTGTGGGCTTGGTGACGATGCAGACCGCCCCGGCAGCCAGCGCGTGCATGGTTGTGGCCGCGCCCTTTTCGGTCAGCGTGGAACAAATCACCACGGGTGTGGGATGTTCGGCCATTAGTTTTTTTAGAAAGGTGATTCCGTCCATGCGCGGCATCTCCACATCCAGCACAATCACATCCGGCCATTGAATGCGCATACGCTCCATGGCAAACACGGGGTCGGACGCAGCCCCAATCACTTCGATTCCCGGGTCCTCACCCAGCGTTGCCGTGAGCACCTGGCGTACCACGGCGGAATCATCGACGATCAACACCTTCACTGCTCGCATAGCAAGCCTTTTGAAATGTCGCCAAGCACCGGTGGTTGGTGGCGCATCCAGACGCGACCATTCCACAAGTCAAACATCAGGTTGCGATGTCCCGCCCCCCCTAAGTGTTCGGCGTGTGTCAAAAAGCCATGGCGCTTCATTAACGCGTGCGCCATCTCCACATTTTTTCTTCCCACATGATCAACGCCAACGGTTTGGTATGCAGAGAACATATGTCCGCCACCAAAAAGCTTGACCTGGTATTCCATAGGTGTGGTGCCGGCTTCGCGTATCTCGCGCAACATTAACTCCATGGCTTCATCGGCATAGCGGCCGTCCAGCGCATGCGGTCTTTCACGCGGGATGCGTGGCAGCATGTAGTGACACATGCCACCGACAAGCATGCCCGGATGCCACATCGTGATGGCCACGCAAGAGCCCAACAGGGTTCGTATGCGTGTGTCGCGTCCCCCAAAAAAGACATCGCCCGGCTGCAGAAAAATATCGACAGTGTGCGCCGGCTTGTACATCAGTCTGGCTTTCTGTATATCGCCGGCGCAACGGGTTTAACCTCGGATGTGATCCCATTGAGCGTCTCTGAATGTCCCACCAAGAAATAGCCACCAGGACGAAGCAATGGCAACAGATTTCTCACCACTTTTTGCTTGGTTTCCTGATCAAAATAAATCATCACGTTGCGCAGAAATATCACATCGAACTCACCGAGCTTACCGGGCGCGTCCGTCAGGTTGTGCGGCAAGAAACGTACACGTTCACGCAAGGTTTTATCAATCAACAAGGTGCCGTCATATTCGCCAACTCCCTTGAGACAATGGCGACTCAGATACGGCTTGGGGATCTCAGGTAGGCGCTCCAGACTAAACAGACCATTACGAGCCTTGTCCAGAATACGGGTACTGATGTCCGACGCCACCACCTCCCACGGCTGGTTTCCCAGCAGCTCATCGAGAACCATGGCAATGCTGTAGGGCTCCTCGCCACTGGAGCACGCCGCACTCCACACACGAAAACTCGTGCCTTTGCGGCGCTCAGGAAGGATGCGCTGGCGCAAAAAATCAAAGTGTTTGGGTTCGCGAAAGAAGTGCGTCTCGTTGGTGGTCAACATGTCCACCGCCATCTGTAATTCGTTCTTTCCCTGGGGCGAATTGATCAACCGGAAGTAGTCAGCGTAACTGTCCAGGTTGTAGTGTTTCAGTCGCTTGGCTAGGCGACTGGAAACCAGCGGCTTCTTGGTCGGCGCCATGTTGATGCCGGCAATGCGGTACATCATGTCACTGAACTGAGCGAACTCCCTATCCTGCAAGACCACCACACCCGCCAGCACACCATTGTTGTGATTTGGCACGGACATATTTTTTTCTGCCGACACCGACATTGATTTTCCCCGCTATCAAAATCCGTTCACCTTGAAACGAAGAACAGTGGAGGAAGAATGGCCCAGATTGGGGATGCCGCCTATCAGGCAATCTTGTTTGTTCTGTAGGGATTCAGCAATCGCATGTAGGGATTTCTTTACCCGCAGACCGACAACTTTTCTTATTTGCAATTGCACAATCCCACTCCGCAGCGGCAATAATCCAGTAGGGCGTGTGGCACACGACCTTAAAAACAGAATTTTCAGGCGTGTTGCTGCCTTGGCACAAGCCCGCCAGAAGCACCTGAATCAAGATAGCGAAAGCAACCCCACCATGGAAAGCCCTCCGAGCGCGCAGGTACCGCTGTCAAACATCTTGGACGAAAACCGGGAAACGGTCGAAAAAGACCTTGCCCGGCGCTTGGGCAAGCAAGAGATGGCATCCGGTTTGTTTTCATTTCTCGGATACGTGCCACAGGCGCTGTTTTTGAAGGATGTGATTCGTCACGATTTTCTATTGACATGGCTGGCCGTGGTGGTGACAGCGGAAATGACCAATGCGGCGATCAGTTTCTTTCTGCAAAAATCGTTCGAACAACCCGCCCGGCGCCGGCGTCTCACGGGCTTTCTCATGGTCAGCCAGGCGATCAGCGGCAGCGTCTGGGGAAGCGTCATCCTGCTTCCCGGTTTGACAGACGCCCCCATTACCTTGGCTCTGCAGCTGGTTGCCATCGGAATCGTTGCCATTGCGTCCACACAGGCGCTCGCAGCGCACCGGGGCTGTCTGGCCATATTCACCTCTGGGATGCTCGCGTCGACGATCCTGTCGGGCCTTTTCGGAACAACCGTTCCCCTTCCCTTCGGCATCATGGCCATCGGTCTCCTCATCATGTGCCAGCTATACGGTTGGACGACGCGCAAACTGATGATCGACACCATCGTGGCGGAGCTGAACATCCGCAAGGCCAAGGATGCCGCAGAGACCGCCAACAGCGCCAAAAGTGTGTTCCTTTCCAACATGAGCCATGAGTTGCGCACGCCACTCAACGCCATCCTGGGCTATACGCAAATACTGTCCCGGGAAGACAACATGACGGGGCAGCAGCGCAGGCAGCTCGGAGTCATGCATGCCAGCGGCGAGCACCTGCTGACCCTCATTGGTGACATACTGGACCTCAGCAAGATCGAAGCGCAAAAGATGGAGATCACCCATGCGCCCTTTTTGCTGGGCAAGCTGTTGGAGCATGTCATTGATATCACGCGCCCTCGGGCGATCCAGAAAGGCCTTGACCTGTGGCTTGAGGTGGATTCGTCGCTTCCGCTCTGGGTGCTAGGCGACGAAATCCGGGTCCGGCAAGTCCTGCTCAACCTCTTGGCCAATGCGGTGAAGTTCACCCCCGCAGGCAGCGTCACGCTGCACGTCCGCCACTCCGCACACAACGGCGGCACCCTGGTCTGCGAAGTGGAGGACACGGGAATCGGCATGCCCGAAGACACGCTGCAGGAGATCTTCGAACCCTTCACGCAACTGGCTCCCGAAGCCCAGCGACGGGAAGGCGCGGGCTTGGGTCTGACGATCTGCCGCCGCTTGGCCGCACTGATGGGCGGAAACGTTACGGCCACCAGTCGCCTTGGCTTGGGCAGCGTATTTCGCTTCCATGCCTCGCTGCCCGCTGCCCTTGCTGGCGAAACGGTCAGCGCACCGCTGCAGCAAAAAATCTTCGGCTATCTTGGGGCACGCAAACATGTGCTGGTGGTGGACGACAACCCGATCAATGTCATGCTGCTGGCGGATATCCTCGTACCCCTCGGTTTCGAGGTGAGGATGGCAAGCTCGGGGAGAGAAGCCATACGCCTTGCCCAGGAATCGCCCCCCGACCTCTTTTTGCTGGACTTGGTCATGCCGGACCTGGACGGCATCGAAACGGCCCGCGAACTGCGGAGCCACACAAAGTTCGATGCCATGCGTATCATTGGTGTATCGGCGACGGTCACTGACGGCGAGCGCAAACAGGCATTTGCCGAGGCTTGTGATGCCTTTCTCGGCAAACCCGTGCAGTTGGACGCCTTGCTGAAAACTATCGGCAACTTGCTCGGTCTCGAATGGCAGATGGCCGACCAGGCCGCACCGAAACAACCTGCAGCAAAACTCACTCCTGACATGCTGATCGCTTTGGCGCCCGATGTCCGCAAGGATCTTGGCGATGCCGCCTTGGCTCTCGACGGCGAGCGCATTGCAGCCCTTGTCACCCATATAGCGACCCTTGCCCCCGCCTTGGCCCGAACCTTATCCGACCTCGCCGAGCGTTTCGATTACCAATCGATACTGAACGCGCTCGGCGAAGAGCACATCTAAGCGAAGAAACACCATGCTGAGCAAAGGGAGCATTCTCGCGATTGACGACACCGAAGCGTCGCTGAAGGTTCTCTCCGATCTCTTGAAGGAGGCGGGCTACTCGGTCCGTTCGGCGATCAGCGGAGAACTGGCCTTGCGCTCGGCTGCCCATCAGGCGCCCGACCTCGTGTTGCTCGACATCCGCATGCCGGACATGGACGGATTCGAAGTTTGCCGGCAACTCAGGGTACGACCAGAAACGCGGGATGTTCCGGTTATCTTCTTCAGCGCTTTGACTGAGACTGCCGACAAGATCCGCGGATTCGAGCTCGGTGCGGTTGACTACGTCACCAAGCCCTACCGCCGCGAAGAACTGCTGGCCCGCATCGCGACCCATGTCAATCTGCGACGAAGCCAGTTGCAGATAACAGCCCAGAACGAGGAATTGCGGCACTATCGGGCAGAATTGGAAGAGCTGGTAGCCCAGCGCACAGCGGAACTACAAGAGAGCAACAGGCAATTGGTTTTGGCGAGTTTCGCGCTGGATCAGGTGCGCGAAGCGGCCTACTTGTTGGATGGAAAAGGCCGCTTCTCCTACGTCAACCAGGAGGCATGCCGGGCACATGGCTACGGCGCCGAGGAGTTGTGCCGCATGAACGTGACTGCGATCGATCCCGACTACTCACCGGAAATGTTTGCCTCGGTCTGGACACAGGTCCTAGCAGAGGGCGCAGTTACTTTCGAGACCAGGCACCGTCGATGCGACGGCACGATATTCCCCGTCGAAATTACCTCCAGCGCTATCCGCTTCGAAGATCGCGACTTCGTTCTTGCTCTTGCCCGCGACATAAGCGAGCGCAAGGAAGCCGAACGACGTCTGCACGAGTCCTACGCCCAGCTTCATGAGCTGAGTTCCCGCCGCGAACTCGACCGGGAACAGGAACGCAAGCGCATCGCCCATGAACTTCACGATGAACTCGGCCAACACTTGACAGCCCTGCACCTCGGACTCAGTACGATTCTCTATCGCATGGGAAACGAAAATGCCTGGTTGACCGAACGTCTGGAGGTATTGACTTCCAACGCGCACGAAACCATCCAGGTGGTGCGCAATGTTGCTGCTTCGCTTCGCTCGCCCGTGCTAGACATGGGTATCGGGGAAGCATTGGCTAGCCTAGCCGAACAATTCCGAACGACTACAGGGCTGATCTGCAACGTCACCCTACCCACACCGTTCCGCACCTTGACCGAAGAGGCATTGATCGCGCTGTACCGCGTCGTGCAGGAAGCTCTGACCAACGTTGCCCGCCATGCGCAGGCTACCACTGTCGACATTACCATCGGGCAGAACAACTCTCAGTGCTGGCTCGAAATATGTGATGACGGCCAAGGATTTGATCCGTCAGTGAACCGGGGCAAGTCATTCGGATTGCTTGGTATGCAGGAACGTATCGAACTACTTGGCGGAGAATTTTCTATCAGCACCACCTCCGGGAAGGGCGTACGCATCGAAGTACGCATCCCCGGTTAGCAACTCGCCTAGGGTGGGTCTGCAAAACCACTGCTGAATTGGCAGTTCTGCGCATGGTCTCACGGCAAACGGCAGACATCCGCCCATTTGCCGACCTTCCCTAGGTCATTTGTGCGACAAAACATCCGCTAACTGACGCTGAGCACTCTCGGGGGTGATCTTTGGATCATTGAAGAAATCTGCAACGATATCAATCCACCCCTGGGACATTTGCGATGGCATGATCATGGATTGAGCGGAAACCTGGGTATTCGGACGCGAAATCAAATCTAAACCGATTTTTCCGCAGGCATCCAGAGTTTTACGTTGAATATCGGTTCGCACCGGAATCGACCCCTTGGAGCGATTGAAGGCGAGTTGATTATCAACATTCATGACTTGGCGCGCAAAGCGAAGCTGGGATTGGCGGTCTTGGTCATTATTGGTAGACGGAAAAGCAAAAGCATCAATAACGACAAAATATACTGATTCTGTCCCCGGTGCCAACGAGCAACGATAGTCCTTATCGACAACAAGGCCGGCTGCAGTTAGTTCGCCCTTGGCATAGTCGCCCATAAACTGCATTCCAGCTTTCCCTCGACCAACAGAGAGTGCTGCGTCGGCCCACGACTTACCAGTGCGCTCAGTGGGAACAAAAGCACTGAGACGCCGCAAAATGCCAAGTGCTTTTAACATCTCTGGGCGCATTGCGAAACTCGGATCGCCTGCGGCCATCAAGCGTGCATACCCACCAGGGCCATAAACAGAATAAACAATGTCATTGAAGATGAGAGAGACCTCCCATGTGCCGGATCCAAGTGCAATGGGGGTATAACCGGCGGTTTTGATTTTGGCGGCACTATCCAGAATACTGTTCCAACTTGTCGGAGAGGGAAGTTTGAGTTTGTCGAATATCTTGGTGTTGGTCCATATCCAGTTTTCTGCGTGGATATTGGTTGGCGCAAAATAAATATGCCCTTTGTAACTTATCTGATTAAGCACAATTTGAGGAAGAAATTCTCGCCAACGATCGGCGGTTGCGACCTCTTCGATATCCTGGATGATGCCCATCATCGGCAACTCCTTGCTACCTTCATTCGCGTGCCATTGCATGACAGTAGGAGGATAGCCATTGGCAATCCGATCTGAAACCATTTTCAATTCAGCTTGCTTATCCTTGGTCGGCGTATCGATCCATTTGCCACCAAGATTCTTCCAAGCGCCGCGATATACGTCAAGGGCATTGCTTTCACTTCGTGAAATCCAGAAATGCGTCACCTCTATGCTGGGTTGAACGGTACTATTGGTAGGCACTGAAGGTGATTCAGCATGCACGAATGATATTAGGGACAATGGGAACAGCAAGGCCACGCATCGCGGAAGAAAATAATATATGTTTCTTGTCATTACCAACTCTTTTTAGTAAGGGGTTTTTATAAAATTACATTGAACCGCTGCATACAACGGCTTGACTTCGATATTGTGTTGGATCAAACGAATCATACGGAAATTCACCTAATTCCAACCCACGCGTTACCATTTCGAATGGTTGCGGTTGTGCGAAGAAATATCCTTGCACAATATTGCACCCTGCTTGTTGCAAAAACAGCAACTGTGCCTCAGTCTCCACGCCCTCTGCAATACTGCTATTTCCCAGGTTTCTGGCGAGATCAATCATCGATTTAATAATTTGTTCTGATTTTGCATCAACTCCTATATTAAAAATAAAACTGCGATCAATCTTGATGTCATCAAATGGAAAATCCCGCAGATTGGTTAGAGATGCAAAACCAGTCCCAAAATCGTCTAGCGCGATTGACACTCCAAGCTCGCGCAATTTGATGACGGTTGCCGAAATTTGTTCTGTATATTTACTCATAAAAACATCTTCCGTAATTTCAATCGCAAAATCACTCCACTCGAGTGCGTGATGTTTCACTGCATGGGCCAGCATGTCAAAGGCCACTCCGGAAATCAAAATCGCTTCGGGCATATTGATGGCCACACTTCCTGGAGATAGCCCCTTATCACGCCAACGTCGGATGTCTTGGGCCACCTGATTGACGACACACTCCGTCATCGACGTAATCGAGGATCCGGTATTGAAGAGATGCAAAAAACGTCCCGGCGATAGAATGCCGTATTCGGGGTGAGGCCACCGTACCAGTGCTTCAAATGCCACTTGGTTATTTTGAATATTAATCTTAGGTTGATAATAAACAACGAGATCATCATTCTCGACAGCTTTGAACAACGCGGTTCGGAGCTCACTTTCTGCAAGACGGTCCGCCATCATTTCCTCATTGAAGATGACCACGTTGTTACGCTTTGTTTTTGCCGCATAAAGTGCCAGATCGGCACACCGAATAATATTACTGGCGCTCGTACCATGGTCAGGGAACATGGCACCACCGATACTGCCTGATATACGAAGCGTGTGTCCATCGGTAATAAAAGGTTTCGATAAATTTTTGCGTATTCGCAAAGCGACTTCTTCGGCCTCGACGGGGTTGGACAGATTGGGTAATAGAATCGCAAATTCATCTCCTCCCAAGCGTGCGGCGAAAGATCCGCCCTCCAAAGCTGAGGAGATTCGCTTTGCAGCTTCGACCAACAGCGCATCGCCGGTCTGATGCCCAAATATGTCGTTAACCGACTTAAAATGATCCAGGTCAATCAAAAGAAGTACGAACGAGTCACTTTTCAAATATCCTTCATCTGGATTTTTGAGTTTGACAAGTCGATCAAACATTTGATTAAATGACATTCGGTTAGGTAGATTAGTTAGCTCATCCCTATGTGCACGAATTGATAATTCTTGTTCAAATATCTTCTTTCTCTCATACTCCGCCCGTAGTTTTTTTTGTAATGGCATTAAGACAAAAACACCCACGATGAATAGTGCGACCAGAGGTGACAGGATCAGCAACGCGCTGATGCTCTTTGCCGTACTGATACTCTCCTCGCTCATGGAAAATGATTTTTGAATCTGCTCTTGAAAGCTACGCATGATGAAACCATCCGACGCAGTGGCAAAATCAATGGGGCCCCAAAATGCATAACGGCGACCACGACTGATATGGTCAATATCGGCCAGCCGCTCTGCCCGCTCTAAAAATGTTTGAAGACGAAGATCAAGATCGCTGGGCGCAGAATTCTTGTCGAGACGGAGATGAAGAATAAGTAATTGGGCATTAATATCTCTGAGTTCTATGATCTCGTGGTGCATCTCTTCGGTTAACTTATCAAGCACTTTGCTTGGAATAGTTTCGTCTGCAGATGCTCGCATTAATGCGCGCGCCGTATTGGCCAGTTGCTGAAATTTAATGAATTGATTACTGGTGAGAAAACTGACGTTTTGCTGCACAGAATGCCGGTCAAGGACAAGCTGCATGCCCGCATAGATAATGAGCGCTACGATCGTAATCGCAGTTAATGCACTCACATAATAGCGAGAAGCCGATTTAATATACTGATCAAGTGAAACGCGATCAATTTTTTCGATATGGCTATATTTCATGAGAGGATCTCAATCTTTTTTCATGCTCCCATTGCGTATTGGCCTGATCTGTCATCAGATTTGCTTGCAGAGTTCAGAATCGCCTTCCTAACGACTGCTGTGAAGCAATATGTACCCCGGCTCCCTCCAAGAATGAAGGAACGGAAGAACTATGGCTATCAGACATTCCTGAAATTCACGTCAGCAAATGACTACAGATCGTAGGGATGAAAGGGTGGTGTTCGGCGCGGTTTTTTAGATGTCGCAACAGGAACTAGCCGACCTGCGCAAGGTCACGAGGCTGAACCGCCACAATTCCCTGCTCAAGACTCTCTGGCCATGTCTTCGGAAAGATGGGCCGTAGGGATGCGCTGGTGACCCACAAGCTCTTTGTCCAAGCCATCCCATTTTTAGAGCAACACACTCTTCACAGTTCTTTGCAATCGGCCAAGGAACCCCTCTAGAAATTTGCACCTCTCACCCTACCTGTGGGGCAGTCGCCCGCGCAATCGGTGTGCGGCGCGGCGTTCCATAGCCATGTTCTTTCTGACGGAGGTACTTCACCATGGAAGCCAAAGAGAAATTGATGTACGTCAAAGCCACGGTGGCTGGGTTGCTGATCTCCAGCTGCCTCATGGGAGGCTACGCGCTCTCCCAGCGCAGCCTGCCGCCCCCTGTGGAGGAAGCAGCTCCCGCGGCACTGGTACGCAGCGCCGATGCGCACACGCCAGCCCCGCCCAACTTTGCCGACATTGCCGAGCAGCAGGGCTTGGCCGTGGTCAACATCAGCGTGGCTGGCATGGTCAAGACCAGTGGCCGCCCCGGTGTGCCCCAGCTGGACCCGGGCGACCCCTTCTACGAGTTCTTCCGCCGCTTCCAGGCGCCGCAGGCTCCCAGCGACACGCCCACGCGTGGCACGGGCTCGGGTTTCATCGTCAAGTCTGACGGTGTGGTGCTGACCAATGCCCACGTGGTCGCCGACGCCAATGAGGTGACGGTGAAGCTGCGCGACAAGCGCGAGTTCAAGGCCAAGGTGATTGGGCTGGACAAGCTATCTGACGTGGCGGTGCTGAAGATCGACGCCAAGGACCTGCCCACCGTGAAGATTGGCGACCCCAAGGCTGCGCGCGTGGGTGAGTGGGTCGTGGCCATCGGCTCGCCCTTCGGCTTCGAGAACACGGTCACCGCGGGCATTGTCTCGGCCAAGTCGCGCACGCTGCCGGACGAGGGCTATGTGCCCTTCCTGCAGACCGATGTGGCCATCAATCCCGGCAACTCGGGCGGCCCGCTGTTCAACCTGGCGGGCGAGGTGATCGGTATCAACTCGCAGATCTACAGCCGCAGTGGTGGCTACCAAGGCCTAAGCTTTGCCATTCCGATTGACGTGGCCATGAAAGTGGAAGGCCAGTTGCTCGCGCACGGCAAGGTCACCCGCGGCCGCCTGGGTGTGACCATCCAGGAAGTGAGCCCCGAGCTGGCGGAGTCCTTTGGCCTGGACCAGCCCACCGGCGCGCTGGTGAACTCGGTGGAAAAAGGTACGGCGGCTGACAAGGCTGGCCTGCAGCCCGGCGATGTGATCCTCAAGTTCAACGGTACGGCAGTGAGCCAGTCGTCTGAATTGCCGCCGCTGGTGTCAGACACTGCACCCGGTGCCAAGGTCAGCGTCACCGTATGGCGCAAGGGCCAGGCCAAAGACATCAGCCTCAGTCTGGGCCAGATGGAAGTCGCCCAGGCCGCGCCCGAAGCCAGCCCCGCGTCAGACAAGCAGCTGGGCCTGGCCGTGCGCCCACTGACGCGCCAAGAGCGGTCGGAGGCCCAGGTGGCGGGCGGGCTGGTCGTGGAAGACGTGGCCGATGGCCCAGCCAAACGCGCGGGCCTGCGCCCGGGCGATGTGATCCTGTCGGTGAACGGCGAGATGGCGGGGGTGGACAGCCTCAAGGCCCAGCTGGGCAAAGAACGCAAGAAGTTGGCCCTCTTGGTGTTGCGCGGTGACGACCGGCTGTTTGTGCCCCTAACCCTGGGCTAGCCCGCGTGGAACCTGCGCCAGCAGCTATAGTTTCAGGAGCATTTGCGCCAACACCAGGCGCGCACTGGACAGGTTGGTGGCGCAGGGTACATCGTGCACATCGCAGGCACGCACCAGGGCATTGATGTCGGGTTCATGCGGCTGAGGGGTCATGGGGTCACGCAAAAAGATCACCACGTCCACCTCACCCACGGCCAGCCGCGCGCCGATCTGCAGGTCACCGCCCCAGGGGCCGCTGAGCATGCGCTCCACATTCAGCCCCACTTCATTGACCAGGCGCCCGCCTGTGGTGCCGGTGGCCATCAGCGTGCACCGCTGCAGGTACGGCGCGAACTCGCGGGCGAGCTCAACCATGGTGTCTTTTTTGCGATCGTGCGCAATCAGCGCGATACGCGGCCGGTCAGAGAGGGTGGGGGTGGCGGGGGCGTTGCTCATGCCCCCAATGCTA
Source organism: Rhodoferax sp. ZS1R25 (assembly GCF_056521335.1). Classification (NCBI taxonomy): domain Bacteria; kingdom Pseudomonadati; phylum Pseudomonadota; class Betaproteobacteria; order Burkholderiales; family Comamonadaceae; genus Rhodoferax; species Rhodoferax sp. ZS1R25. Next base: position 1,610,251 of record NZ_JBWMAZ010000001.1, on the reverse strand, counting down.
ATCCAGCAGGCGCGAGGACTTGGGCACGTGGGCCATCAAAAACTCCATCTGGTCCGCCAGAATGCGGCGGTTGCGCAGGATGAAGTCTTCCCACAGGCTAGGCACATACGGTGTGTAGAGCAAGGGCATGTGGGCCTGCTCTGGCGTGCGGTGGCTCTTGCGGTGGTTGCAGGGCTTGCAGGCGGTGACCACGTTCATCCAGGTGTCGATGCCGTGCTGGGCGAAGGGAATGATGTGCTCGCGGGTCAGCTCACTCTCGTGGAAATGGCCGCCGCAGTAGGCGCACACATTGCGGTCGCGGATGAAGAGCTTGGCGTTGGTCAGGCCGGGGCGCAGGTTGAAGGGATTGATGTTGGGCACACCGCGTGTGCCGATGATGCTGTTGACCTTGATGATGGACTGCTGGCCGGTCATGGCGTTGTGCCCGCCGTGGAACACGGCGACCTCGCCCCCCGACTCCCAGCGTACCTCGCCGGAAGCGTAATGGATCACCGCCTGTTCCAGCGAGATCCAGGACTGGGGAAGCCCCTGGGCCGACAACTTCAAGACTTTCACGCAACGCCTCCATCAACGGTAAAACCTACCACCAACACGGACTGCCAAATGTCTGCAAGTGCGCGCCAGACATGTGTCTGGGCCCTGCTAGGTGACAATATACAGTGTTTCCATGACAAATTGGCTTCAAGCCCCGGCAGCGTTTGCGCGGCCTGCTATCAAAAAGATAACAACCCATGAAGGTTTTCCGCGGTTTCAAGCACCCTGGCGTTGCCAGCGCGAGTGCGGTCACGATTGGCAATTTCGATGGAGTCCACCGGGGCCACCAGGCCATGCTGGCCCTGCTCAAGGGCGAAGCCCAGCAGCGCGGCGTAGCCAGCGTGGTGCTGACCTTTGAGCCCCACCCGCGCGACTATTTCGCCGAACTGCACAAAAAGCCCGACCTGGCCCCGGCCCGCGTAGGCACCCTGCGCGACAAGCTGGAAGACCTGGCCACGGCCGGCGTGGACCAGACCGTGGTGCTGCCCTTTGACGCCCGGCTGGCCAACCAAAGCCCGCAGGAGTTCATAGACCAGGTGCTGCTGGGCGGCCTGGGCGCCCGCTACGTGCTGGTGGGGGACGACTTCCGCTTTGGCAAGGCCCGCGCGGGTGACTATGCCCTCTTAGACGCCGCCGGCGACGCCCAAGGCTTTGACGTGGCGCGCATGAATTCGTATGAAGTCCACGGTCTACGCGTCTCCAGCTCTGCCGTGCGCGAGGCGCTGGGCCAGGGCCGCATGCAGGACGCGGCGCGCTTGTTGGGCCGGCCCTACTGCATCAGCGGCCACGTGGTGCACGGGCGCAAGCTGGGCCGCACGCTGGGTTTCAAAACGCTGAATTTGCGCTTTGCGCACTGGAAACCGGCCGCCAGCGGCATCTTTGTGGTGCTGGTGCATGGCCTGGCCGACAAGCCGCTGCGCGGTGTGGCCAACCTGGGGGTTCGCCCTTCGCTGGACCCCACGGATGTGAACGGCGGACGCGTGTTGCTGGAAACCCATTGCCTGGACTGGCCCGACGCGCTGGGGGCCGAGGGGGCCTACGGTAAAATCATCCGCGTGGAACTGCTACACAAACTGCACGACGAGCTGAAATACGACGGTCTGGAAGCCCTCACCAAGGGCATTCACCAAGACTGCGACGACGCACGCGCCTGGCTCGCTGCGCGAATTTGACGGGGCCGCCCGACGCACTTTGCCCCGCGTCTTGCCCCCACCGCCTGCCGTGACGACCACCGCAGGCCGTTCAACTCCCATTGAGATTTCGCCATGACTGACAAAGTTGATTACCGCAGCACCCTGAACCTGCCCGACAGCCCCTTCCCCATGCGCGGCGACCTGCCCAAGCGCGAACCGGCTTGGGTGAAAACCTGGAACGAAGAAGGCCTGTACAAAAAACTGCGCGATGCGCGCCACGGCGCTCCCCTGTTCGTGCTGCATGACGGCCCGCCCTACGCCAACGGCAAGCTGCACATCGGCCACGCGCTGAACAAGGTCCTGAAGGACATGATCGTCAAGAGCAAGCAGCTCGCAGGCTTTGACGCGCAGTACATCCCCGGCTGGGACTGCCACGGCCTGCCGATCGAAAACGCCATCGAAAAACTGCATGGCCGCAACCTGAGCCGTGACGACATGCAGGCCAAGAGCCGCGCGTTTGCCACCGAGCAGATTGACCAGCAGCGCGAGGACTTCAAGCGCCTGGGCGTACTCGGCGACTGGGAGCGCCCTTACCGCACCATGGACCCCGCCAACGAAGCCGGAGAAATTCGCGCGTTCAAGCGCGTGATCGAACGCGGCTTTGTCTACCGCGGCCTGAAACCCGTGTACTGGTGCTTTGACTGCGGCTCGTCCTTGGCCGAGTTTGAAATCGAATACGCCGATAAGAAGAGCGACACGCTGGACGTGGCGTTTGAAACCGACGACGCCGCCAAGCTGGCTGCGGCGTTTGGCCTCTCCGCCCTGCCTGCAGGCCAATCGGCGTTTGCGGTCATCTGGACCACGACCGCCTGGACCATCCCTGCCAACCAGGCACTCAACGCCCACCCCGAACTGAGCTACGCGCTGGTTCAGACCGAAAAAGGCTGCCTGGTGCTGGCCGAAACGCTGGTGGACAAGTGCCTGGAGCGCTTTGGCCTGACCGGCACCGTACTGGCCACCGCCAAGGGCGAAAAACTGGGTGGCCTGAACTTCCGCCATCCGCTGTACGACATGGATGCGGGCTACCGCCGCCTGTCACCCGTCTACCTGGCCGACTACGTCAGCGATGGCGACGGCACCGGCATCGTGCATTCGGCGCCCGCCTATGGCGTGGATGACTTTAACTCCTGCGTGGCCAATGGCCTGAAATACGACGACATCCTGAACCCCGTACAGGGCAACGGCGCTTACGCGCCCGAATTCCGGCTGTTTGGCGGCTTGCACATCTGGAAGGCCGTGCCGGTGATCCTCGACGCACTGAAGGTCGCGGGCCGCCTGATGGCCACGGTTGGCATCCAGCACAGCTACCCGCACTGCTGGCGCCACAAGACGCCGGTGATCTACCGTGCCGCAGCCCAGTGGTTCATCCGCATGGACGAAGGCCCGGGCGTGTTCACCCAAGACAAGGCGCCCAAGACCTTGCGCCAGCTCGCGCTGGATGCGATCGAGCAAACCAGCTTCTACCCCGAGAACGGCAAGACCCGCCTGCGCGACATGATCGCCAACCGGCCCGACTGGTGCATCTCGCGTCAGCGCAGTTGGGGTGTGCCTGTACCCTTCTTCCTGCACAAGGACAGTGGCGAGCTGCATCCGCGCACGATGGAGATCCTGGACCAAGCCGCCGACATTGTGGAGAAGGGCGGCATCGAAGCCTGGAGCCGTGTCACGGTCGAGGAAATCCTCGAAAAATTGGGTTGTGGGGCAGATGCCCCCAGCTACACCAAGAGCACCGACATTCTGGAGGTCTGGTTCGACTCCGGCAGCACCTTCCAGCACGTGCTGCGTGGCAGCCACAAGGATGCGTACGACCGCGTGCCCTTCCACACCGAAGGCCCTGAGGCCGACCTGTACCTGGAAGGCCACGACCAGCACCGCGGCTGGTTCCACAGCTCGCTGCTCTTGGGCTGCGCGCTGTATGACCGCGCGCCGTACAAGGGCCTGCTGACCCACGGCTTTGCCACCGACGGCCAGGGCCGCAAGATGAGCAAGAGCTTGGGCAACACGGTGGACCCGCAAACCGTGACCAGCAAGATGGGCGCGGAGATCGTGCGCCTGTGGGTCGCCAGCACCGACTATTCCGGCGATCTGAACATCGACGAGAAGATCCTGGCCCGCGTGGTGGACACCTACCGCCGGGTGCGCAACACACTGAAGTTTTTGCTGGCCAACGTCAGCGACTTTGATCCGGCCAAGGATGCGGTGCCATTTGAGCAATTGCTGGAGATCGACCGCTACGCGTTGAGCCGCGCGGCACAGCTGCAGGCAGACATCCTGGCGCACTTCAACGTGTACGAGTTCCACCCCGTGGTGTCCAAGCTGCAGGTCTACTGCAGCGAAGACCTGGGCGCGTTTTATCTGGACATTCTGAAAGACCGCCTATACACAACGGGCGCCAACAGCCTGGCCCGCCGCTCCGCACAAACTGCGCTGTGGCAGATCACGCAAGCCATGCTGCGCTGGATGGCACCCTTCCTCAGCTTTACCGCCGAGGAAGCCTGGGCCGTATTGGGCGCCGAGGGCAAGACGCGCGCCTGCAGCCGAGAGTCCATCTTCATGGATGGCTACGTGGCGTTGACTGCCGCTGATGCAGCCCTGCTGGCCAAGTGGGACCGCATCCGCGCCGTGCGCGAAGCCGTCAACAAGGACATCGAAACCCTGCGCACTGCGGGCCAGGTGGGTGCATCGCTGCAAGCCGAAGTGACGCTGACTGTGCCTGCCGAAGAGTTCGCGATTCTGAGCAGCCTGGGCGACGACCTGAAGTTTGTGTTCATCACCTCTGCTATCACTTTGGTAGCTGGTAGCGCACAGTCCATAGGGGTTACCGCCTCAAATGGCACCAAATGCGAACGCTGCTGGCACTACCGGGGCGACATTGGTGTGGACGCAGCCCACCCCACGCTGTGCGGCCGCTGCACCAGCAACCTGTATGGCGCCGGCGAAACCCGGACGTTTGCCTGATGGCCCGCGGCTTCAAATCCGCTGGCGGCGGCAACAACAGCCTGTGGCAGTGGCTGGGCCTGGCCTTCATCATGCTGCTGGTGGACCAGTTCACCAAAGTGCTGATCGTGGGCTACTACCACCTGGGCGACAGCACCTATGTCACCAGCTTCTTCAACGTGGTGCGGGTGCACAACGCAGGCGCGGCGTTCTCGTTCCTGGCCGGTGCCTCCGGCTGGCAGCGCTGGTTCTTTACCGCGCTGGGCCTGGTAGCGGCGGCCGTCATCATCTGGATGCTGCGCTCGCACGCCGGGCAAAAGTTGTTCAGCTTCGCAATGGCCTGTATTCTGGGCGGCGCGATTGGCAACGTCATCGACCGCCTGATGCATGGCTATGTGGTGGATTTTCTGGATTTCCACTGGAACGGCATGCACTTCCCGGCTTTTAACGTGGCCGATGCCGCGATCTCTATTGGCGCGGCCTGCCTGATACTGGACGAACTGCTGCGCGTACGCCGCACCCGCTAACTTCTCAAGGATTGCCCGCTTGACCCATCTGCTCAATCTGTTCGCCGCCATTGCGTTGTTGGTCTGGGGCACCCAGCTGGTGCGCACCGGCATCCTGCGGGTGTTTGGGGCCAACCTGCGCAGCATCCTGGCGCACAGCACCAGCAACCGGTTCACGGCGGCGGTCTCCGGCATAGGCGTTACGGCCGTGGTGCAGTCCAGCACCGCCACCGCACTCATCGTCTCGGCCTTTGTGGGCCAGGGCCTGATGAGCCTGCCCTCGGCACTGGCCGTGATGCTGGGCGCCGACGTCGGCACCAGCCTGATGGCCGTCGTGTTCTCGCGCGACCTGTCCTGGCTCTCCCCCCTGTTTATCTTTGTGGGCGTGGTGCTGTTCATCTCGCGCCAGTCCACCACCTGGGGCCGTGTGGGCCGCGTGCTCATTGGTCTGGGCCTGATGCTGCTGGCGCTGCGCCTGGTGACGCAGTCGGCCAATGTGCTGATCCAGGCCGCCCCCGTCAAGGCACTGCTGGGAACGCTGACCAGCGACCTGCTGCTGGAAATCACCGTCGGCGCCGCGCTGGCCCTGGTGTCCTATTCCAGCCTGGCCATCGTGCTGCTGACGGCCACGCTGGCATCTTCGGGGGTGGTACCCGTCGACGTGGCGCTGGGCCTGGTACTGGGCGCCAACCTGGGCAGCGGTGCATTGGCCGTGCTGACCACGCTGAGTGCCAATATCGAAACCCGCCAGGTGCCACTGGGCAACCTGGTGTTCAAGGTGCTGGGCATTGCGGGCGCCGCCCCGTTCGTGGGGCTGTGGGTGCGCTACGCTGGCCCCTACCTTGCCGACACGGCCACGCTGGTGGTGATGTTCCACCTAGCCTTCAACCTTGCAGTGGGCACCTTCTTCATTGGCATCACCCAGACCATTGGGCGCTGGGTGGCGCACTGGCTGCCCAAGCCCACGCAGGCCACGGTGGCCGGGCGCCAGCGCCACCTGGATGCGTCGGCCCTGGCCACGCCATCGCTGGCCATCTCCTGCGCAGTGCGCGAGGCCATGCACCAGGCCGATGTGGTCGAGTCCATGCTGCTGGGCGCGCTCAGCGTGATCCGCGACAACGACGTGGAACTGGCGCGCCAGCTGCGCCACATGGACGACACGGTGGATGCGCTGTACAGCGACATCAAGTACTACCTGACCAAAATCTCCCGCGAGGCGCTGGGCGAAAACGAAGCCAAGCGCTGGACCGACATCATCAGCTTCACCATCAACATGGAGCAGATCGGCGACATCATCGAGCGCGTGATCCAGGACGTGGAAGACAAGAAGATCAACAAGGGCCGCGAGTTTTCTGAGGCCGGCATGCGCGAGATCTGCGAGCTGCACGGCCGCCTGGTGGACAACCTGCGCCTGGGCATGAGCGTGTTTTTGAACGGCAATGTGCGCGATGCGCGCCGCCTGCTCGAAGAGAAAACCCGCTTCCGCGATCTGGAGCGCGAATACGCCGCCACCCACATCGAGCGCCTGAGCGACAACACCCTGCCCAGCATCGAGACCAGCTCACTGCACCTGGACCTGATCAGCGACCTCAAGCGCATCAACTCCCACATTTGCTCCATCGCCTACCCGATCCTGGATTCGGCCGGCGAACTGGCCCCCAACCGCCTGCGCTCCGCCCAAGACCCGCTGATGGGAAAATAGGCGCAGACCCACATGGCCACCATTGAGACACTCCCCCATGCAAACCCTCTCCAAAAAAACTCTGGTCGCGGCCGCTCTGGCGTGGTCGTGCTCCGCCGTGATGGCCCAAAGCGTGGTGTTGGCGCAAGCCACCCCAGCCGCTGAGGCAGCCCCGGCCAAGAACGCCACCACGGCCAACTTTGACCGCACGCTGAACCAGGACGGCAACTGGTACTTCTCGTGGGGCTACAGCCGCCAGCAGTACGCGGCCTCGGACATCCATGTGTCCCAGCCCAGCCAGGGCAACGACTTCACGGTGCACAACGTCAAGGGCAGTGACTTTCCGTCCAGCATTCCCGACACGCTGAACTCGCTCTTCAACCTGGACTTCACCAACCCGCAGGAGAACCTGCGGATCGGTAAATTCCTGAACGAAGACAAGACCTTCGCGATCGAGTTTTCGCTGGACCACAGCAAGTACAACGTCGATGCGGACCAGACCGCGGATGTGAGCGGAACCATTGCGGGCAGCCCTGCCGCCAGCAGCATGGTGCTGAACTCACAGAACTTCAACTACGCGCTGCACAACGGCCTGAACCACGTGATGATCAACGCCGTGTGGCTGCGCCACCTGGCTGGACCCGAGCGCAAGCCGGGCGACCTGCAGCTCATCAGCCGCGTGGGCGCGGGTATCTTGCTGCCGCATGCCGACAACACCATTCTGGGCAAGGCCAACCAGGTCGGCCCCAAGAACGAAAACGTCTGCTGCTTCAACAGCAACGACTGGTGGCAGATCAATGGTTGGACGGCAGGCGTGGAAGTGGGCTTCCGCTACCGCGTCTACAAAACCATGTTCCTGGAGCTCACGCAAAAGTTCGCCTACGGCGTCTTGAAGGGCGTGCCCGTGTACCAGGGCACGGCCGACCAGAAGCTCTGGATGAGCGAACAGGTCCTGTCCGCCGGCTTCCTGTTCTAACGCGAAGCGCCCAACCGTTTCACAGCGTCAGGATGGTGCAGCCCGTGGTCTGGCGGGCTTCCAGATCGCGGTGCGCCTGCTGCACGTTTTCCAGCGAGTAGCGCTGGGCGATGTGGATCTTCACCGCGCCGCTCTGCACCACCGCAAACAAATCGTCCGCCATGGCCTGCGTGGCCTCGCGCGTGGCGATGTGGGTGAACAGGGTTTGGCGCGTCACGTAAATGGAACCCTTGGCACCCAGAATGCCAGGCGCGAATGGCGCCACCGGACCTGACGCGCTACCAAAGCTGGCCATGAGGCCAAATGGGGCCAGGCAGTCCAGCGACTGCTCCCAGGTGTCTTTGCCCACGCTGTCGTACACCACCTTCACTCCCTTGCCGCCGGTGATCTCTTTCACGCGTTTGGCAAAGTCCTCCGCTGCGTAATTGATAGCGAACTCCGCACCATTGGCGAGGGCTAGCGCACATTTTGCGTCTGAACCTGCCGTGCCAATGAGGCGCAAGCCCAGTGCCTTGGCCCACTGGCTGGCGATCAGGCCCACACCACCGGCCGCGGCGTGGAACAGCACAAAATCACCGGGATTCAGCCCGCCCTGAGGCAGGGTGCGCTTGAGCAGGTACTGCGCGGTCAGGCCCTTGAGCATCATGGCCGCGCCGGTCTCAAAGCTGATAGCGTCAGGCAGCTTGCACACGCACTTGGCGGGCAGCACGCGCACCTCGCAGTAGGCTCCGGGCGGGTTGCTGGCATAGGCGGCGCGGTCGCCAGCCTTCAGGTGCGTCACGCCCTCGCCCACCGCCTCAATCACACCCGCGGCCTCCATGCCCAGCTGCACGGGCAACTGCTGCGGGTACAGGCCGCTACGCTGGTACACGTCGATGAAATTCAGGCCCACCGCATGGTGGCGGATGCGCACCTCGCCAGCCCCGGGCTCGCCCACGGTCACGTGGACCAGTTGCAGTTGTTCGGGGCCGCCGTGTTGGGCGATGTGGATGGCGCGAGAGGCAATGGCGGTCATGGAAGCTCCAAAAAAAGGATAACGGTGCGTGGCCGGAATGGTGCCAGAAATGCGCGTCAGCCGCTCGCAAGCGAGGGCATTCATGCCTTGCTACAGTGGGCGCATGACCCAACGCCTGACCCCGACCGCAGCACTGCTGCTGGTAATTCCTCCGCTCATGTGGTCTGGCAATGCCGTCGTGGGCCGCCTGGTGGCGCCGCTGATTTCCCCGATGACGCTGAACCTGCTGCGCTGGAGCCTCGCCTTCCTGTTATTGCTGCCTTTGGCCGGCGCCGTGCTGCGCAAAGACAGCGGTCTGTGGCCGCAGTGGCGCCGCTTTGCCCTGCTGAGCCTGTTCAGCATCGGCGGCTACAACGCCCTGCTGTACCTGGCGCTGAACACCTCCACCGCCATCAACGTCACGTTGGTGGGCGCCAGCACGCCGGTGTGGATGCTGATCATTGGCCGGCTGTTTTTCAAGGTAGCGGTGACGCGCCGCCAGGTGCTGGGCGCGCTGCTGTCCATCAGCGGTGTGGTGCTGGTGCTGGGCCGGGGCGACTGGCAGGTCATCACCCACCTGCGCCTGGTGCCCGGCGATGTGTATGTGCTGCTGGCCTCGGTGGCCTGGGCGCTGTACAGCTGGCTGCTGGCCCACCCCACGGCAGAGTCCGCCAGCATCCGCACCGACTGGTCCAAGTTTTTACTCGGCCAGATCGTGTTTGGCCTGGGTTGGTCGGCCTTGTTCACCACGGGCGAATGGACCCTGACCGCGGCCCACATCGCCTGGAGCTGGCCGCTGGTGGCGGCCTTGGCGTTTATTGCCGTGGGCCCTGCCGTGATTGCCTATGGCGCTTGGGGTGCGGGTGTGGCACGCACAGGGCCGGCGGTGGCGGGGTTTTTCATCAACCTCACGCCGCTGTTCACTGCCGTGCTGTCATCAGCCTTTTTGGGCGAGACGCCGCGGCTGTATCACGCGCTGGCGTTTGTGCTCATCGTCTCAGGCATCGTGCTGTCCTCACGCAAGTGAGGGCTGGCCCGCGGCACCTTCGGGCTGCTTGTCGGGCACGTAGTGCGCGCTTAACGCCAGGATGCTGGCCGCAACGATCACGACCACCATGGCCGCCGTCAGCGATGCGTGCTGGGCGATGCCGCCAATCAGCGGCGGCCCGATCATGAAGCCGCTGTAGCCAATCGACGAAACCGCCGCAATGGCCGCGGCCGGTGTGGTGCCTGGCACGCGGCTGGCCGCGCCAAACAGAATCGGCACCACCATCGCCAAGCCAGCCCCGATGACGGCAAAACCAATGACAGAAATGACCGGGCTGCCACTGAGCAACACAATGGCCATGGCCACCGCGGTGACGGTGCCGCTGGCACGCAGCAGCAGCCGTTCGCTGAAGCGGGCCCGCAGGCTGTCGGCAATGAAGCGCATCACCGCCATGGCTCCGGCAAAGGCCGCGAAGCCAATGGCCGCTTGGTCCTGCGGCATATGCACCTCCTGCTGCAGGTAGAGCACGCACCAGTCCTGCATCACGCCTTCGGCGCTCATGCCGGCAAAAATTAGCAAACCCATGATCAAGAGCGCACCACGCGGCCAGGCGAACTGCGGCGTCTCGGCCGACGCCTCGGTGGTGGGCGCGGTGGGCAGCATCCAGCGCGAGGCCAGCACCATCCACCCGCTGACGCACAGGCCCACGCCACCCAGTTGCCAGGCTGGCGACACCTCCAGGCGCAGCAGCAACGCCGCCAGCGCCGCACCCGACATGGCGCCCACGCTGAACATGCCGTGCAACCCACCCATGATGGGGCGCCCGCCCGCAGCTTCGAGCGCCGAGCCCTCGGTGTTGATGCCCACGTCGTACACGCTCATGGTGGAGCCAAACACCACCATGGCCAGCAGCAGGGGCACATAGCCGGGCCAGTGCAGGCTGAGCGCCAGCATGAGGCCCATGACCGCACCGGCCACGGCCACGGCGTTGCGCGTGCCCAGTCGGCCAATCGCCCGGCCCGCAAAAAACAGGGCGCTCACCGCGCCAATGGCAGCCGCTACCAGCACAAAGGACAGGGAGCCCTCGGTCAAGCCGTACATCGCTTTGACCGAGGGGATGTGCACGCCCCAGGCACCGGCGACCACGCCCAGCGCGGCAAACAGCGAACGGGTGGCCCAGGTGGCCTGGCGGATTTGCGCGGGCGTGCCGTGGAGGGCGGCGCTCATGCGGCAGCTCCGGCGGTGGTATTCATCAGAATAATCAGGTTTATCTTGTGTGACATGCAAATTGGACAGGGAATGGTAAAAAGCAGCAAAATGGGCTTTTCTCCATAGCTGTAGCGTACGGGCATGCACCGCGACAGGCAACGCCAATCCATACCAGCAATATGTCAAAAATAGCAAAATTCTTAGCTACATCGCCACAACCGGATTGCAATAGCGTAGCGGCCATCTCTCCCGACGACCCCGCCGCCCCCGCACACGCCCAGCGCATGCGCCAGGACCTGGGCGACTTCATCGCGCGTGCGGCCAACGGCAGCCTGCGCCTGGTCTCGCCACCACCGCAACCGGGCTGGACGACGCGCGGCGCGGGCCATCTGCACCTGAATGCCGAGTTGTTTTTGCAGGTGCACGGCCACACCGAGTTCCGCTTTCCGCAAGGCCAAGTCACGTTGCAGGCGGGCGAGGCCCTGGTGATGCCGCCCAAGCTGTTGCATGACGAGTGGGTAGCCGGCGGCAACGGCCAGCCGTTTTCCAACCTGGTGATCTACGCCGACCACCAAAGCATGTCCTGCCACCTGGCCAACGAGGCCAAGCCCGGCCGCCCTGCCAACCTCTACCTGGAGGTCTACCCGCATGTGGACGCGGTGCGTATCGAGGCCTGGCTGAACGACGCGGCCAAGCCACCCGCGCAGGACGCGCATGGCCTATGGGTGGTGCAACAGCGCGCGCTGGTGCTCACGGCGCTGTCCGCCGTGTCACGCCTGCTGGATGCGCCCGAGAAAACCGTCTCCAGCGAACCCGCCTTGCTGGGCCGCCTGCGCGTGCTGGTGCAAAACCGCCTGGGCGAGGTGGAGCTGACGGTGGCCAGCCTGGCCGAGGAGCTGGGCTGCACGGCGGACTACCTGTCGCACCTGTACAGCCGCAGCACTGGGGAACATCTGTGGCAGGTCATATTGCGCCAGCGGCTGGCACGTGCGGCGCGGCTGCTGGCCGAGAATGATTCGGCGGTGAAGGAGATTGCCTGGTGTTCGGGCTTTGCGAGTGCCAGCTATTTCATCCGCAGTTTCAAGCAGCAGTTTGGGGTGACGCCCAAGGTGTTTCGCACCCAGGCGCAGGCCACGGTGCACTAAGGGCCTGCCGGGCGCCTAGTAGGTGCCAGGGTAAGCGCCGCCGTCCAGCAACACGTTCTGCCCCGTCATATACCCCGCCTGCTGGCTGCACAAGAAAGCGCACACCTGCCCAAACTCCTCCGGCGTGCCATAGCGCCCCATGGGAATTTGCGCCTGCTGCGCCGCACGGATGTCGTCCACCGACTTGCCCGTCTTGGCCGCCGCGGCCTTGACTGTGGTGGCAATGCGATCGGTGTCGAACTTGCCGGGCAAGAGGTTGTTGATGGTCACGCCCTTGGCGGCCAGGCTGCTGCGCGCCACGCCGGCCACAAAGCCGGTGAGGCCACTGCGCGCGCCGTTGGACAGGCCCAGGATGTCGATGGGCGACTTCACCGAACTGGAGGTGATGTTGACGATGCGCCCAAAGCCGCGCGCGGCCATGCCGTCCACCGTGGCCTTGATGAGTTCGATGGGGGTGAGCATGTTGGCGTCCACCGCCTTGATCCAGGCCTCGCGGTCCCAGTCTCGGAAGTCACCGGGCGGTGGGCCACCGGCGTTGGTCACCACAATGTCGAAGTCTTTGCGCATGGCAAAGACCGCGGCGCGACCGGCCTCGGTCGTGATGTCTTGGGCACAAAATAGCACCTCAGCCCCCGTGGAAACTGCGTAAGCAGCTTCCAAATTCATAGCACTGCGTTCCAGCGCCTCGGCGCCGCGCGCCACGATCAGCACGTTCACGCCCTCGGCCACCAGCGCCTGTGCGCAGCCCAGGCCCAGCCCTTTGCTGGCGCCGCACACCAATGCCCATTTGCCCTTGATTCCCAAATCCATGGTTCTCTCCTGTTCAGCGTTTACGGCTCACCACATACACCCCGGCCAGCACCAGCACGGTGCCGCCGGCCACCCACACGTTCATGGGCTCACCCAGCAGCAGCACGCCCATGAGGATGGTGGACATGGGGCCCACCATGCCCACCTGCGCGGCCAGACCCGCGCCAATGCGCTCAATCGCCATCATCACCATAAGCACGGGCACCACGGTGCACAGCGTGGCGTTCAGCACTGAGAGCCAAACCACCTGCGGCGCCACGGCCAACACGGAGTCCAGCGGACGCAGCACCACAAACTGGGCGATGCACAGCACGCAGGCCACGCTGGTCGCCAGCCCCACCAGACGCAATGAGCCGAGGCGCTGCACCAGCTCGCCACTGTAGGCCAAGTAGATTGCATAGCTGATGGCACTGCCGAACACCAGCAGCGCCCCCAGCGCCACATCGCCACCCGCCAAATTCACCTCATGGCCAAACACCAGCAGCACGCCCGCGTAGCTGATGGCCATGCCCAGCGCCTGCGCGCCGCTGATGCGCCTGCCGTACAGCAACAAGCCCAGCAACAGCACCAGCGTGGGGTTGAGGTAGAGGATGAGTCGCTCCAGCGAGGCCGAGATATACGCCAGCCCCGCAAAGTCCAGAAAGCTGGCCAGGTAGTAGCCGGTCAGCCCCAAGCCCAGAATGCCCCAGATATCGTGCGTGGTCAGGCGCGGCAGGGCTACGCCAGAGAGGCGCGCCTTGCGCCCGGTCCACCAGACGATGGCCAGAAAGAACGGCAGCGCGAACAGCATGCGCAGCATGATCAGCGTGACCGCGTCGACCCCGTGGCGGTAGGCCAGCTTGACGATGATGGCCTTGCCGCTGAAGGCAATCGCCCCTGCGATGGCCAGAAACAAACCAGTTGCTATGGATTTGGGAGCTGCTTGCGCACTGTTCATGGGGGCCAGAGGCACTTTCTATTACTATTTATCGAAAAATCCGGGTCACCCGCTTCACACCGATCACACCCAACAGCACCAGCGCGCCGGCCGCCACGCCCACCACCGCCTCACCCAGGACGGACAGCGGCAGGCCTTCGAGCAGGTGGTGCAAAAACGGCAGGCCGTGCACCAGAATGCCGCCGCCCACCAGGAACATGGCCGCAGTACCCGCCACCGACAGCACCTTCATCAGGATGGGTGCTGCCCGCAACAGGCCGCGGCCCAGGGCCTGCTTGCCGCGTGCGAAAGCGCTGATGCCGGATTGTCGGCTCAGATACAAACCCGCGTCGTCGATTTTCACGATGCCCGCCACCACGCCATACACGCCCACCGTCATCAGCAGCGCCACACCGGCCAGCACCGTGAGCTGCGTGGTCCACACGCTGTTTTGCACCGTGCCCAGCGTGATGGCAATGATCTCGGCCGACAGGATGAAGTCGGTGCGGATGGCACCCTTGATCTTGTCCTTCTCCACCGCCATCAGGTCCACGCTGGGGTCGGTCAGCGCCTGCATCAGGGCTTCTTCATGCGCTTGGTCGTCTTCAGCGCGGTGCAAAAACTTGTGCGCCAGTTTCTCAAAGCCTTCAAAGCACAGGAACGCGCCGCCCACCATCAGCAGCGGTGTGACCAGCCAGGGCGCCACGATGCTGATGGCCAGAGCGGCCGGCACCAAAATCGCCTTGTTCACCAGCGAACCCTTGCACACGGCCCACACCACGGGTAACTCGCGGTCGGCGCTCACGCCGGCCACTTGCTGGGCGTTCAGCGCCAGGTCGTCACCCAGCACACCGGCGGTCTTTTTGGCGGCAACTTTGGTGAGCACGGCCACGTCGTCCAGCACGGTGGCGATATCGTCGATCAGGGCAAGAAGGCTGCTGGCCATGGTGTGTGGGGTGGGAAGTGAAAGAGGCGCCCATTGTCACCCGTTTGGCGTATGCCCCTTAGTGCTTACCCGTACAACACTGGCGCAATGCTTGCTGGACAATGCCCATGACTATGGCGCCGCCCCTCTCCCCATGACACAGACTCCCCCGGTGCCCCACGACCCCCTGATGCCCAGCCCCACGGTGCTGGACATCGAGGCCTCTGGCCTGGGCCGCAGCAGCTACCCCATCGAAGTGGGCTATGTGCTGCCCGACGGCCATGCCTACTGCACCCTGGTACAACCCGAACCCGAATGGACCCACTGGGACGAAGCCGCCGCCGCGCTGCACCGCATCCCGCGCGACCTGCTGCAAGCCCGTGGCCTGCCCGCCCGCGAGGTGGCCCAGCGTCTGAACGCGCAGCTGGCCGGCCAAACCGTCTATTCCGATGGCTGGGCCAATGACTACACCTGGCTGTCCGCCCTGTTTGAGGCGGCCGAGATGAGCCCCCACTTCAAGCTGGAAAACCTGCGCAGCCTGCTGACCGAGCAAGAAGCCGACCAGTGGCACCAGGTGAAGGCGCAGATTGCCAGCGAACGCGGCACCCAGCGCCACCGCGCCAGCTCGGACGCGCGGCTGCTGCAGCTCACGCTGCAACGGCTGCGCGGGCCACACTGACCCCCACGCTTTCTAGGCAGCCGGCTCCAGACCGGCCCCGGCCAAGCGCAGTAACATCCGCCGACCACCATTCACAACAAGGAGACACACACCATGGCCGTTACCGTCGAGATCAACCTGGGTTACGAATTTGAAGTGAAGGCCAAGGCCGCTGAGGTCTTTGAGGTTTTGTCCGACGTGCCCACCTCGGCCAGCCACTTCCCCAAGGTCGACAAGCTGGTGGACCTGGGCGGCGGTGCCTACCGCTGGGAGATGGAAAAGATCGGCATCGCCTCCATCAGCCTGCAAACCATCTACGCCTCCAAGTACGTGTCCAACAAGGCCAAGGGCACCGTGGTGTGGACCCCCGTGAAGGGCGAAGGCAACGCGCTGGTGTCCGGCAGCTGGAAGATCACCGATAACAAAAAATCCACCAAGCTGGAGCTGGAGATTCAAGGCGAACTGACCCTGCCCTTGCCCGGCCTTATGAAGATGGTCGCCGGCCCTGTGGCCGAGGCCGAGTTTGAGAAGATGGTGGAGCAGTACATCGACAACCTCACCAAGCGGTTTGGTGGGGAGGCGTAAGGCTTCTTCTCTGGATCTTTGTTTGGCGCAGTGATGCGCTATGAAATAAGGAGCTGCTAGCGCCCGATTTACGGGGGCTAACGGCTCTTTTCATTGGAGATTGAGACTCCACAGAGTTTGCGCTGCGTTCATTCGCTGTACTTCTTTTGCAGGGCCGCAAATACGCCAGACGCTTTCAATCCGTCTAGCGCTTTTTGCCAAAGCGCAATCTCACGGTCGGGTATGTCGATGCTGCACGCGATGTACAAAGGTGCCCCCACCAATTTGACCGATGTCTGAACCAGTGCGTTGGCCGGCAAAGCCAGCTTCTTCAAAAGATGCTTCACGCCCAAGGGCGTATCGCTGATGGCCAAGTCGCACCGATCCAGCAGCAGTTTTTTGTAGACGGACTCCCCGTCGGTCGAGGTCGGATCCAGGTTCATAAAGCCGGAAGACTTCAGGGTGTTGAAGACAAGTCCAGCATGCCGACACCCGATCAGTTTGACTTTTTTGGCGTCGTCCAAGCTGGCAATCTCCAGGGGGCTGCCGTTCTTCTTGTAGAAATAGATGGCGCCATCTCCCAAGGGCCCGATCCATTTGTACTTCTCCTCACGTTCCGGTGTCCTCAGCATGGTGATCATCATGGTTCCGGGCACGTTGCTGAGCATCAATGTGGTCCGCATGCTCGGATACATCTCAATCACTATCTTCAAATTCAGTCGCTCAATGATGTTCTGCACCACCTCGACCGAAAATCCTTTGAGAACCCCATCCTCGAGAAAGTTGTACGGAGCCCACTCCTCGGTAATGACGCTGAGTTTTTTCTCATCGGCCCACAGCGACGAAGAAGCGCCCCCTGCCAGCAGCATCAGGCCGAGCAAGGTGATTCTTCTTTCGTTATAGGCGTCGTTTTGAGCCATGGAGGGAAGTGTGCGAGGTCGACCAAAGCGAGACCCCATCCCGCATCGGCCCTCGAAGCCCCGCTGAGAGGTACCTCCTGCACCCGACACCTCGGGCAGAACCGACGCATCCATTTTGGTATGGGAGGCCAAACCGGTCAATCGCCATGCGACACCGTGGGCAGACTCCATGGCCTGTGGCGTCACCCGCTGAGTTTTTGCTATTAAATCAGTAGCTTCTAGCGCAACATCTATTTGGGCTAGAGGCCTATTTGACTCGCAAATAGGCGCCAGCCACTCACACCTTGAGTGTGCGCTCGATATCCGTGAGCTTGTAGCGCGCCAAGGCCAGGTTGCCTTTGGCCTTGTCCAGCACCAGGTACAGAAACAGGCCCGCGTTGTTGGGCACCAAGCGGATCAGGTGGTACTGGTCGCCCAGGGTGATCAGGATGTCTTCAATGCCACGGCGCAAGCCCAGCGACTCCATGGTGGCGAGCTTGGCTTTCACCACTTGGCTGTTGCCGGCGGCTGCCAGTTCCAGATTCATGCCGCCACCCGCTTGCGCCAGGCACATGCCGCTGCGGTAGTCGACCAGGGCGGTCGCCAGGGCGCCGTCAATGGTCATGGTGTCGATCATGCATTGCTTCAAATTGGAACTCATATCGTCTCTCAGGGAAGGGGGAGGTTGAAGGGCCAGAAAATCTTTGAAATCGAGCTTGCCCAGTTGCTCCATCAAGATGAACCACAGGGTCTGCGGGCTGCTGTCGGGCAGCTTGTAGATCTGGATACGTTGTGCTTGCGCAGGGGGGAGCGCCTTGAGCACTGCGTCTTCCATGAGCGCATTGGGCATGAGGAAGGCCCAAATTTTTGGCGGTGCCACCGCTGCCAGCGACTCCAGCACGGCACGGAGTCGGTTGATGGAGCCAGGACCAATGAGAAGAGTGACGGCTGCAGTGTCTGCAGCTTGGGCGGCCAAGTCCAGGTTGTTCTCCGGACGGTGCCAGTCCAAGCGCAATGGGATGGACCCGCCACCCAGCGCGATTTGTGACCAAAACCCATGCCCTGACGTGTGGGCAACGCCAAGCTGCGTCAGCGCGTGGAGCCCAAGGCTTGCGGTGAGATCAAGAACGGTAACAGTGGGTAGAACCATAGTTGTCTTGCATGAAACACCTCGCAAGGGCCTCATGAAAGAACCAAGGATTCGCGATGCCAGCTGTGATTGAAATGGTTTTGAATGGTGTCGGTGTCAGAAAATATTGCGTTTGCGACCCGACTAATCCTATCACCAAATAAGGGTATACCCGCATTCGATTACCTATTGGCAATGCACGCCACACCAAGAGATGAACCCCAGCGACCATGGATTGCTATCAAATACGTAGCGGCTCGCACAGCATCCACGTAGGCTATCAGCCTATTTCATCGGCACCCCTCAAACGCAACTGCAACACCTGCGCCGCCACTTGCGGATCATCCGGGTCCGTCACCAGCGTTAGCAACCAGTCGGTCCCATCGGCTTGCACCGCAATCCCTTCCACCTTGGGTGCGCCCGGCAGGCGCTGCATCCGGCGCACCAACCCATCGGGCCCCACGATGCCCACCGCAGAGGCCACGCAGGTGCCGTCTTTCACGCTGTCATCCGTGTCCTCAGCCACCGCGCTGAACACCCATTCCCCACCCGCCAGGGCCGCGCCATCGGTCAGGCCCAGCGGCACGCCGTCCACCTCGCCCAGCGCAATGGTCTGCACGCTCTTTGCCGCTGGCGGCTCGGCGCGCTGACCACCGAGCCATGGGGCCACCTGGTTCCAGTCGTAGCGAATGCAGGCGTTGCGCGCATTGCCTTTGTTGCCGCGCTGCAGCAACAGCAACTCCCCGCTGGCCACCCAGGCGCCCTCGATGTTCAGATCGGCAAACTCTTTGTGCAGCGGCGCGTACAGCGCCTCCAGGTCCACCAGCGCACTGCGGCCATTGGGCACACCGTGTGCATCCAGCGCCAACAGCACCGCGGTGTGGCGTTGGGGCTTGGAACCCGAGCCCAGCGCCAGCAAACCACCCGCCGGACAGCCCGGCAGCGGCGGCAACAGCGCCAGGCTTTCGAAATCGGGTTTGGCCTTTTTGCGCTTGCCCTTGTCCTGCGGCAGCTCACCCTCCAGCAGGCGCAGCAGCGTGCCCTTGGTGGGTTTACCGCCAGTGACGGCAATGTCCTCAAACACGCCCAGGTGCAACTCGTCGTCCGCCACCACATACAAACGCTGCCCCACGCGGACCAGCCCGCTGGCCGCGCTGAGGTGCGGTTGTCCACGCGGGTGGTCCGCAGGGTCTATCTGCAATGTCTGCAGCAGCAGGGGCGTGTCAGGCGAAGTCGGCATCCAGCACCACGCGGTAGCGCGCCTTGCCACTGCGCAAGTGGTCCAGCGCGTCGTTGACTTTGGACATGGGGAAGTGCTCCACCTGCGGCGCAATCCCGTGGCGGGCGCAGAACTCCATCATCTTGGCCAACGTGGCGGGCGATGGCGTGGGCGATGCGGAAATGCTGCGCTGCCAGGACAACAGCCCGCCGGTGCGGATCTTCATGGCCTCAGTGACCACGCCCACCATGTGCAGGCGGCCTTTGGGCGCCAGCGTGCCGATGAGTGCATCCCACTCCAGGCTGGCACCCACCGTGACCAGCAAAAAGTCCAACTGGCCGGCAATGGCCTTGAGTTCTTTCACATCCACGCTGGATACCGTGCGGTGCGCGCCCAGCAGCAGCGCCTCTTCGCGCTTGGACGGGCTAGAGGTAAATGCTGTGACCTCGCAGCCCCAGGCCTTGGCGAACTTGACGGCCAAATGGCCCAAGCCGCCGATGCCGACCACGCCAACCTTGTCCGTGGGTTTGATGTCGTGGATGACAAAAGGCAGGAACGCAGTGCCGCCGCCACACATCAGCGGGCCAGCGGCCGCAGGGTCCAGCCCCGCGGGAATGGGCAGGGCCCAGCTCCAGTGCGCGCGCACCTTGTCGGCAAAGCCGCCGTGACGGCCAATGATGGTGGGCTGGCGCGTACCGCACAGGTTTTGCTCACCGCCCACGCAAAACTGGCAGTGCAGGCAGCTCTTGCTGTGCCAGCCCAGGCCCACGCGCTGGCCCACGCTGCGGCCCTTGGCATTGGGGCCTACGGCCACGATGGTGCCCACCACCTCATGGCCGGGCACTACGGGGTAGCTGGTGGGGAACCACTCGCTCTCCACCATGGCCAGGTCGGAATGGCAAACACCGCAGTACTCGACGGCAATCTCCACGTCCTCGGCGTCCATGGGGCCGGGGTCAAAGTCCAGCCGTTCCAGCGGTGCGGTTTTGCTGTGGGCGGCCCAGCCGCGAAATGAGGTCATGGAGGTCTCCTGGTGGGGGTTCTGTGGCAAACGAATGGCTGGCAGGGTACAACGAAGCGCCAGCCTTGCACAGACCCGCTGTAACGCCCGTGACTGGCCCGGGTTCAGCGGATAATCCGCCCCGGCGCAGGCAGCCGCCCGCGCCGCAACCCCGACCCAGAAGACCACCATGCACCGTGTCGCCATCAGCAGTACAGGCCTGTTCACACCGCCCGACGTCATCACCAATGCCGAATTGGTTGAAGCCTACAACGCCTACGCCGCGCTGCAAAACACCCAGCACGCCGACGCCATTGCCGCCGGTACACGCACCGCAATGACCGATTCCAGCGTGGAGTTCATCGAGAAGGCCTCCGGGATCCAGCGCCGCTATGTGATGGAAAAGACCGGCGTGCTGGACCCCACACGCATGCGCCCGCACTTCACGCAGCGCCCCGACACCGAGATTTCGCTGATGGCCGAGATTGCCGTCAAGGCCTGCCAGGACGCATTGCAGGCCGCAGGCAAGACCGCCGCCGATGTGGACGGCGTGATTTGCGCCGCCGCCAATATGCAGCGGCCCTACCCCGCCATGGCGGTGGAGATTCAGACCGCACTGGGCGTGCAGGGTTATGGCTTTGACATGAATGTGGCGTGTTCGTCCGCCACGTTTGCGCTGGAGCAGGCGGTGAACGCGGTGCGCTGCGGCACGGCGCGCGCGGTGCTGGTGGTGAACCCCGAAATCACCTCGGCCCACCAGGCGTGGATAGACCGGGACTGCCACTTCATCTTTGGCGATGTGTGCACCGCCATTTTGGTGGAGCGGTTGGACCTGGCACCGGCAGGCGCCTTTGAGGTGCTGGGCACCAAGCTCTTGAGCAGCTTCAGCAACAACATCCGCAACAACCATGGCTTCATGTGGCGCGCCGAAGACCGCAACCCGGACGACCGCGACCAGCTGTTCCGCCAGGAAGGCCGAAAGGTATTCAAAGAGGTGTGCCCCATGGCCGCAGAGCACATGGAACAGCATTTGCAGAGCTTGGGGATGACGCCACAGAACGTGCGCCGTTTCTGGCTGCACCAGGCCAACCTGGGCATGAACCAGCTGATTGCGAAAAAGCTGCTGGGCCGCGAGGCCACGCTGGACGATGCGCCGGTGATCCTGGACGAATTTGCGAACACGGCGTCGGCCGGCTCCATCATCGCCTTCCACCGCCACCACGCCGACATTGCGGCGGGTGAGGTGGGGGTGATCTGCTCGTTTGGTGCGGGCTATTCGATCGGCAGCGTGGTCGTCAAACGCCTCAGTTCAACGGCCGCTTGAGGCGGATTTCTTCGATCTTCACGGTGCCAATGGGCACCGTCTTGGCGCTGGACATTTCGCGCTTGAAACCGGCCAGCTCGTGGAAGCGCATGGCGCGTTCGTTGGCAATCGGCAGCCACACGCTGACATGGGTGCAGCCTTCGTCCTGCAGGCCTTCGCGGGCCGCGTCCCACAGGGCCAGGCCCACGCCCTTGTCCCAATGGCTGGAAACCACGTAAATGGCCCAGATCTCACCCATGGTGGGGGGGGTGCCCTTGTCGCGCGAACGGTCAAACCCCACAAAGCCGACGATCTTGTCGTCGTCCAGGGCCACTTGGACCTGGGGCTCAGCGTATTCGATGGCCTCGCGCCAGTAGGCCTGGCGCTTTTCCAGGGGAACGGCGGGCACCGGGGTGTCGGCCAGCATGCTCTTAAAAGCTTCGCGAACGGTGGAGTTGTGGAGTTCGGCGATGGCTTTGGCATCGCGTAGTGTGGCGGGGCGAACCTTGAAAGTAGTCGTACTGGACATGTCTAAACGCAAACTCACGCAAAATTGAAAAAAAGAGCGTGATTGTCGCAGCATTCGTAGAAACCCTCTCTCCACCGCGTTTTGATGCCCGATTTCACCCCTCCATTCCAACCGCCAGAGGCCTTCCAGGTTCGCATCGAACCCGATGACTGGACGTTTGCAGCACCCGCCGCCAGCACCGTGTTGCAGGCCGGTCTGGCTGCGGGTGTGGAGCTGGTCAGCGCATGCCGCAATGGCACCTGCCGCACCTGCCTGTGCCGGTTGGTAGAGGGCGAAGTGGCGTACCAGATTGACTGGCCTGGCGTGAGCGCGGAAGAGAGGGCAGAGGGCTGGTTTCTGCCCTGCGTGGCGCTGGCCCGCAGCGATTTGGTGGTGGAGCAGCCCATGGCCTGGCCGGCGCCAACACCGTAAAAACACCAAGGTCGCCGCACCACGTCACCTAGGGTGAACACCATTGCCCCGCATGCGAGGCGCCCCAAGAATGGGCGATTCACCATAGGGAGCCTTCATGACCACGATCACCGTATCGCCCAGCGATTTGCCGTTGCAATGCCTGTACCGCTGGGAGAAAGAACGTGGCAACCAGATTTACCTCTCCCAGCCCACGGGCGGGGGCGTGGTGCAGGACATCACCTGGTCGGAGGCGGCATGGCAGGTGCGCTGCATGGCGACCTGGTTGCAAGCCCAGGGCTGGCCCCAGGGCAGCCGCGTGGCCATCATCGGTAAAAACAGCGCGCATTGGATCCTTGCCGACCTGGCCATCGTGATGGCGGGCCATGTGTCGGTGCCCATCTACCCCACCTTCAACGGCGAATCCTTGGCCTACATCCTGGCGCACAGCGAGGCCAAGGCACTGTTCATCGGCAAGCTGGACGACACCGACAACCTGCGCACCGGCGTGCCCGCCGACCTGCCATTGATTGCCCTGCCCCTGGCACCCACGGTGCCAGCATTGCAGTGGGCCGATCTCGTCAAGGCCAACGCCCCGCTGGCCGGCCACCCCACGGCGCCGGGTGAGCAGGTCAGCACCATCATTTACACCTCCGGCACCACCGGCCAACCCAAGGGCGTGGTCCACACCTTCAACACCATGGCCTGGGGCCTGTCCAGCGCCACGGCCCGCGTGCGCATGGACAGCGACGACCGCTACATCTCCTACCTGCCGCTGGCCCACGTGGCCGAGCGCATGCTGGTGGAGCAGGCCTCGCTGCGCTACGGCGGGCATATCTTTTTTGCCGAGTCGCTGGACACGTTTGTGCAAGACCTGCAACGCGCCCGCCCCACCATCTTCTTCTCGGTGCCACGGCTGTGGGTCAAGTTCCAGCAGGGCGTGCACAGCAAGATGCCGGCGGCCAAGTTGCAAAAGCTGCTGCGCATCCCGCTGATTGGGGGCCTGGTGCGCAAAAAAATCCTCAAGGGCCTGGGACTAGACCAATGCCGCCTGGCCGCCGGGGGCGCCGCCCCCATGCCTGCCGATGTGCTGCAGTGGTACCGCAACCTGGGACTGGATTTGATCGAGGTCTACGGCATGACCGAGAACAGCGGCGTGTCGCACTCCACCCTGCCGGGCTCACGCCAGACCGGATCAGTGGGTCTGCCCTACGCGGGTGTGGAAAGTCGCATTGACCCCGAGACCGGCGAGATTCAGATGCGCTGCCCCGCCCTCATGACGGGCTACTACCGCGAGGAGGCGCAAACTGCCGCCGCCTTCACCGCCGACGGCTGGTTGCGCACCGGCGACAAGGGCCAGATCGACGCGCAGGGCTTTTTGAGCATCACCGGCCGCGTCAAGGACATGTTCAAAACCAGCAAGGGTAAATACATTGCGCCTGCACCACTGGAAGACCTGCTGGTGCTACACCCCGACATTGAAGCCTGCGCCGTGACAGGTGCCAATTGCCCCCAGCCGTTGGCCGTGGTAATGCTGTCGCAAGACGCTGCTGCGCGCAGCCAGACCACGGAGGGCCGGCAGACCCTCACCGCGTCGCTGCAGCTACACCTGAAAACCACCAACACCAAGCTGGCTCCGCACGAAAAGCTGGACTGCCTGGCCGTAGTCACCACCGCCTGGACGCCTGAGAATGGCTTTGTCACGCCCACGCTGAAGGTCAAACGCCCGCGCATCGAGGCGGTGTACGGCCCGCAGTTTGATGCCTGGCTGGCCCAGGGCAAGCCCGTGGTGTGGGTTGACCCGCAGTAGGCATGCCCCTGGGGTAAGCTTGCGGCATGCCCGCCTGGATACGCCGCTTCGCGCCCCCCTCAATTTCTGTTTTTGCTTTTGTTTCGGCTACCCTGGCGCTGCTGACCGGCCTGGCCCCGCTGCCAGCCCAGGCACAGGACAAGCACCCCATGGCCGAACGCACCCAGGCCTGCACGGCCTGCCACGGCGACCAGGGCAAGGCCGGCCCCGATGGCTATTACCCGCGCCTGGCGGGCAAGCCCGCCGGTTACCTGTTCAACCAGCTGATGAACTTTGCCGACGGGCGGCGCCACTACGCGCTGATGGATGGGCTGATCGCCCCGCTCTCGCCCGAGTACCTGCAACAGATGGCCGACTACTTTGCCAGCCTGGAGGTGCCCTACCCACCGCCCGCAACTGCCACGGCCCCCGCAGCGGTGCTGCAGCGTGGCAAGGCGTTGGCACTGCAGGGTGACCGCGCGCTGGGCATTCCCGCCTGCGTGCAATGCCATGGAGCCGCACTGACGGGGGTGCTGCCCGCCACGCCCGGCTTGCTGGGCCTGCCGCGCGACTACCTGAATGCCCAGCTGGGCGGCTGGCAAACCGGCCAGCGCAAAGCCCGAGCACCCGACTGCATGGCCGAGGTGGCCCGCAAGCTCAGCCCCACCGATGTGAACGCGGTGACCCAATGGCTGGCCGCCCAAGTTGTGCCAGTACCTGCCAAACCCGCCATGGCACGACCGCCCGCTGCCGCCAACGGCCCCGCCCTGCCGACCTGCAGCCCAACACCCTGACCCATGAAAACACCTGCCAAAGTTGCGTGGACGCTGGCCCTGGCATTGGCCGTGGGGGCCGCGGCCGTATGGTGGTCGGTATCGCGCACCAGCACGCCTTCTGCGTCCCGCCCACCTGACGCGCCTGCCACCGCCACCCAGATTGCACGCGGCACCTACCTGGCGCGCATAGGCAATTGCGCGTTGTGCCACACCGCGGTGGGCGGCACGCCCTACGCCGGGGGCAAGGGCATTGCCACACCGTTTGGCACCGTGTACTCCAGCAACCTGACCCCCGACCCCAGCGCGGGCCTGGGCCGCTGGAATGCGAACGATTTTTGGCAAGCCCTGCACCACGGCCAATCGAAAGACGGACGCCTGCTGTACCCCGCGTTTCCGTACCCCAGCTACACCCACGTCACACGGGAAGATGCTGACGCGCTGTGGGCCTACCTGCAATCCTTGCCCGCCACTGCCACCACGAACACCCCGCACACGCTGCGCTGGCCCTACCGTACCCAGGCCGCGCTGTGGGTGTGGCGCACGCTGTATTTCACGCCTGCAGATACTGCGGCACCTTCGTCATCCGCCAGGCCTGAGACGGCACGCGGCGCCTACCTGGTCCAAGGGTTGGCGCACTGCAGCGAATGCCATGGCGCCCGCAACGCCTGGGGTTCGGTGGATCCGCGCAAATCACTGTCTGGTGCCACACTGCCCGGTGAACTCTGGTACGCGCCCTCGCTGACGGCATCCGACGAGGCGTCGGTGGCCGGGTGGTCCCAAGAAGACACGGTGTCGCTGCTCACCGCGGGCACCAACCGCCATGCCACGGTCAGCGGCCCGATGGCCGAGGTGGTGCGCCACAGCACCCAGTATTTGCTGCCGGAGGACGCGGCCGCCATGGCGGCCTACCTGGCATCGCTGGGTCCGCAGTCCGCCAGTGCACCAGCCGCGTCGCCCACAAAACCCAACAGCGCCCCGGCACCCACCCTGGGTGCACGCCTCTACGACAAACAGTGTTCACAGTGCCATGGCAAACAGGGCGAGGGGAAAGCAGGCGCCTACCCCGCGTTGGCGGGCAACCGTGCGGTGCAAATGGACAACACCAACAACCTGGTGCTGACCGTGCTGCATGGCGGCTTTGCACCCGCCACCGCGCAAAATCCCCAACCCTACGGCATGCCACCGTTCATGCTCACGCTGTCGGACACGGACATCGCGTCCGTACTCACTTTTGTGCGCAGCAGCTGGGGCAATGCCGCCGCGCCGGTGAGTGAGTTTGATATAAACAAGATACGCAATGCGCAACCGCGCTAGAGGCGCCGCCATGACCCCCTTTCGTTACGCCCCTACCCTCTTGATTGCACTGGCCCTGGTGGGCTGTGCCCCCTTGGGCGGTGTCGCCCCGGCCAAGGACACCACCTACGCCATCACCATCCTGCACACCAACGACCACCATGGCCGCTTCTGGAGAAACAGTGATGGTGAGTACGGCCTGTCGGCCCAGAAAACCGTAGTGGACCAGGTGCGCGCCGAAGTGGTGGCCAAGGGCGGCCATGTGCTGCTGCTCAGTGGGGGCGATATCAACACGGGCGTGCCCGAGTCCGACCTGCAGGATGCCGTGCCCGACTTCCGCGGTATGAACCTGCTGCGCTTTGATGCCATGGCCGTAGGCAACCACGAATTTGACAAACCGCGTGCGGTGCTGAAGATGCAGCGCGACCTGGCCACCTTTCCCATGCTGTCGGCCAATATTTACGACCAGGGCCAGCGCATGTTTGCGCCCTACAAGATCTTCAACCTGGGCGGTGTGCGCGTGGGCGTCATGGGCTTGACCACTGAAGACACCTTCAAGATGGTGCACCCCGATAACGTCAAGGGTGTGGAGTTCCGCAGCGTCATTGCCGAGGCCAACCAAGTCGTGCCCGAGCTGCGCGCCAAGGCCGATGTGGTGATTGCCGCCACCCACATGGGCCACTATGTGAACGGCCAGCACGGCACCCAGGCCGAGGGCGATGTGGAGATGGCGCGCGCCGTCAAGGGCATCGACCTGGTGGTGGGCGGGCACTCGCAAAACCCGGTGTGCATGAAGGCCGAGAACGTGCGCGACGAGGCCTATGTGCCCGGCACGCCCTGCGCGCCCGATCGGCAGAACGGCACCTGGATCGTGCAGGCGCACGAGTGGGGCAAGTACGTGGGCCGCGCTGACTTTGAATACCGCAACGGCGAGTTCAAGCTGGTGCACTACGCCCTCATTCCCATCAACCTGAAAAAGACCGTGAAGGACGCCGAAGGCAAACCCGCCAAGGCTTTCTACACCCAAGAGATTGCCGAAGACCCCGCCATGCTGTCCCTGCTCACGCCCTACCAAAACGTGGGACAGGAAAAACTGGGCGTGGCCGTGGGCAGCAGCGATGCCCGCATTGAGGGCGACCGCAGCATCATCCGCTCTCAGCCTGCCGCCATGGGCGTACTGGTGGGCCTGTCCATGATGGACCGCACGCGTGCCGACTTTGCGGTGGTGAATGCAGGTGGCGTGCGTGACTCGCTGCCGGCCGGCACGCTGACCTACAAGGACGTGCTCAAGGTCCAGCCCTTTGGCAACACCATCGCCACGGTCGATTTCACGGGCACGGAAGTGCTGGCTTACCTGAATGCGGTGGCCAAGATGTCGGCAGGCGCGGGCGCCTTTGCGCAGTTTGCGGGGGTAGAGCTGGTCATCAACGGTGGCGTCGTCAGCAGTGCGCGCATCCATGGCGCGGCGGTGGACTCTACCAAGACCTACCGCTTGGCCGTGAACAACTTCCAGGCAGTCGGTGGTGACGGCTATCCCAAGCTGATCGCCCACCCCACCTATGTGGACACCGGCTTTGTGGATGCGGAGGTGCTGCGCGCCTACATCGCGGCAAACAGCCCCCTGCAGGCGCAGCGCTTTGCGCCGGGCAACAACGTTGTGCGCCAGTAAATGGCCGCACTGTCTCGCCGTAAAAAAATACGCCTGACTGCGCGCACGGGCCACTTGCCCGAACGCGAGGGACGCACCAAGCAGCACATGATCGTTGACGGCTACGCGCCGTCGCAAATGATCGAAGACCTGCGCAAGTACCAGGCCGAGCTGGAGATCCAGAACAAGGCGCTGCGCTATTCGCAGCAAGAGGCCGAAGGCGCCTCTGAGCGATTTGCCACGTTGTTCTCCAACGTGCCATTGGCGCTGATGGTGGTGGACGAAGAGGGCTTGGTGCTGGCCAGCAACGCCATGGCGCTGCGGCTGTTTCAGCCACTGGAAAGTGACGCGCCGCTCAACTTTCTGCTGCCCTTTGTGGACGCTGAACATGCGGACGAAGTGGCGGTGGCGTTTTCCAGCGCCAAGCAGGAAGGCACCAGCGAGGTCAGCGAGGTGGCGTTCCTGGCTGGCTCGCGCGGCAGCTTCACGGGCGATCTGCACATTGCGCGCATTGAAAACCCGCTGGACGAGTTGGCGCACTTTATTTGCGCGGTGATTGACCAGGGCCCGCTGCTCACCCAGCGCCATGCGCTGCAGGAGAGCGCCGCTGTGCTGCGCCAGCGCAATGAGGATCTGCTGCTCAGCGAAAACCGCATGGCGGCCATCATCAACTCTTCGCTCGATGCGATTCTGTGCATTGACGAGAAGCAGTGCATCACCGTCTTTAACCCCGCGGCCACCGCCCTGTTTGAATGCCCGGCCGACCAGGCCTTTGGCGCCCAGCTGGGCCATTTTTTGCCGGATGTGGAACTGGCCCTGAGCGCGGGCAATGTGCCGGCGCAGGCCATGCTGGGTGAGTTCACCGCCACCACGCTGCTGGGCAAGCAGATTTATGTGGAGATCAGCGTCTCGCTGGAACGCCGACTGCGTACCCGTGCCCCGCTGCGCTTGCCCGACACCGACCCGGCGGACCGGCGCGGCGAGCAGAATGCCCACGGCGCAGTGACCACAATTTTCGCGCGCGACCTGACCGCCAAGAAACTGGCCGAGGCCCAACGCACGGCGCTGGAAACCCAGTTGCGCGAATCGCAAAAAATGCAAGCCATGGGCACCATGGCTGGTGGCATCGCACACGATTTCAACAACATCCTCAGCGCCATCCTGGGCAATGTGGATTTGGCCAAACAGGACACGCCCACCGACTCGCCCGCCCTGACCAGCCTGTATGAGATTGACAAGGCCGGGCGCCGCGCACGCGACCTGGTACGGCAGATTCTGACCTTCAGCCGCAACGAGCCGCCCAAGCGCACGCCCATCCAGCTGGCCGAAGTGGTGCAAGAAACCGCGCGGCTGGTCAAAGTGGCACTGCCCCCGGCGGTGGAACTGCGCATGGATGTGCCTGAGCAGTGCGACTCGGTGCTGGCCGACGCCACGCAGGTGGAGCAAGCCTTGCTGAACCTGTGTACCAACGCGCTGCTGGCCATTGGGCACAACAAGGGCTCGGTCACCATTGAACTCAGCAGCGCCGACATTGCCCTGCCGTTCAGCGACCGCGTCGGGCTGGCACCGGGCCGCTATGTCACGCTGCGCGTGCGCGACACGGGTGGTGGCATGTCGCAAGAGACCATGCAACGCATTTTTGAGCCCTTCTTCACCACGCGCCAGGTGGGTCAGGGCACGGGCCTGGGCCTGTCGGTGGTGCACGGCATCATGCAAACCCACCAGGGCGCCATTGACGTGCAGAGCACGTTGGGCCAGGGCAGCGTGTTCACGCTGTACTTTCCCGCCACCACGCAAGCGCCTGTGGCACCCGTCGAGCCCGAAGTCGCACAAGAGGTGCGTGGCCGCGGCCGCCATGTGATGTATGTGGACGACGACCAAGCCCTGGTGTTTCTGGTGGCACGTGTGCTCACGCGCAAGGGCTTTGCGGTCACCACCTTCACCGACCCGCACGAAGCCGAGGCCGCGCTGCGGGCCCAGCCCCAGGCATTTGACTTGCTGGTGACCGACTACAACATGCCTGGCTACAGCGGTGTGGATTTGCTGCGCCAGGCCAAGGCGATCCGCCCGGACCTGCCGGTAGCGCTGGCGTCGGGCTATGTAACGCCCGAAATCGAGCAACGCGCCCTGCAGGAAGGCGCCAACGCCCTGATCTACAAACCCAATGACGTCAACGAGCTGTGCGAAACCGTGCAGCGGCTTATCTCGCAAAACGATGCTCCCCACTGAAGACTTTGCCACCTTGCCGCTGGAGGTGGTCTATGCCGACGATGCCATCGTGGTGCTCAACAAACCCTCGGGCCTGCTGACTGTGCCCGGCCGTGGCCCGGAGAAGGCAGACTGCCTGAGCAAACGCGTGCAGGCGCGCTACCCCGATGCGCTGATCGTGCACCGGCTGGACCGCGACACCTCGGGCCTGGTGGTGCTCGCGCGCGGCCTGCCGGCCCAGCGTGTGCTGAACCTGGCGTTTGAACAGCGCCGCGTGGACAAGCGCTACACGGCAGTGGTAACTGGCAGCCTGACGGTGGACGAACAATGGCATGAAATTGACCTGCCCCTGCTGGTGGACTGGCCCAACCGGCCCAAGCGAACAGTCAATTACACCGATGGCCAGCGTGCGCTGACGCGCTGGCGCTGCACGGCGGTGGACGCTGCCGCCAACACCTCCCGCGTGGAGCTGGAGCCGGTGACCGGGCGCACCCACCAGCTGCGCGTGCATATGCAGGCCATTGGCCACCCCATGGTAGGGGACACGCTGTATGCGCCACCCGACGTACAGGCCCAGGCCGACCGGTTGCTGCTGCACTCGGGCCTGCTGAGCTTTCCGCACCCAGTGACGGGTGAGGTGCACGAATACACCGTCGCGCCAGCGTTTTAGTGCCTGGGCCTAAAATGGTTCGGTGACTACTCCACTCAACGCCGACCTCCATTGCCACTCCGTGGTGTCCGATGGCACCCTGACGCCCCAAGCCCTGGCCGCACGCGCCAGGGGCAATGGCGTGGAACTGTGGGCGCTGACCGACCACGACGAAGTGGGCGGCCTGCAGCGCGCCCGCGATGCAGCCCATGCTGAGGGCATGCAATACCTGACCGGCGTGGAGATCTCCATCACCTTTTTGAACCAGACGGTGCACATCGTCGGTCTGGGCTTTGACGCAGACAACGAGACGCTGCGCCAGGGCTTGCGCCAGACCCGTGGTGGCCGCAAAGAGCGCGCCATGGAAATGTCAGACGGATTGGCCAAGGTCGGCATCAAGGATGCCTACGAAGGCGCGCTGAAGTTCGTCGGCAACCCCGAGCTGATTTCGCGCACCCACTTCGCCCGCTTTCTGGTGGAGAGCGGCGTCTGCAAAGAGACCAACGAAGTATTCCGCAAGTACCTGACCGAAGGCAAACCAGGCTTCGTGCCACACCGCTGGGCCACGCTCAAGGACGCTGTGACCTGGATCACCCAGGCGGGCGGCATGGCCGTGATTGCCCACCCGGCACGCTACAAGTTCACGCCCAACGAAGAGTTTGCGCTATTCACAGAATTCAAAGGCTACGGCGGCCAGGGTGTGGAAGTGGTGACCGGCAGCCATTCGGTGCCCGAGTACCAAATCTACGCCGAGACTGCCAAGGAATTTGGCCTGGCCGCCTCGCGCGGCAGCGATTTCCACAGCCCCGATGAAAGCCACACCGAGCTGGGCACCCTGCCCGCTTTGCCGGGTGGCCTCACCCCCGTATGGGAGTTGCTGAGCTCCCGCATCCAATAAAAACACCAGGAAGAGCGCGCAAGCGTTTGCCGTGCCATGGCGCAGTATTTCGAAGTTCACCCCGACAACCCCCAACCCCGCCTGCTCAAGCAAGCGGTGGGCCTGCTTGAAAAAGGCGGCATTCTGGCCGTCCCTACGGACTCCAGCTATGCGCTGGTCTGCCACCTGGACGACAAGGCGGCGGCCGACAAGCTGCGCACCATCCGCGGTGTGGACGACAAGCACCACCTCACCCTGCTGTGCCGCGACCTCAGCGAGCTGGCCAGCTATGCCCGCGTGGACAACGCACAGTACCGCCTGCTCAAAGCAGCCACCCCTGGCGCCTACACCTTCATTCTGGAAGCCAGCAAGGAAGTGCCGCGCCGCGTGAGCCACCCTTCGCGCAAGACCATCGGCCTGCGCGTGCCCGAGCACAAGACCTTGCAAGACCTGCTAGCCCTTCACGGCTCTGCGCTATTAGCTACTACTTTGATAGCAGCAGGAGAGACGGAACCGCTCAACGATGCGCAAGATATTCGCGACCGCTACGAGCACCAGATCGCCGCCGTCATCGACGCTGGCGCCTGCGCACTGGAACCCACCACGGTGATCGACCTGACGGGCGATGCGCCCGAAGTGATCCGCCAAGGCGGCGGCAACCTGGCCGCCATCGGCCTCTAGTCCGGCATTTCGCCCCAATTTCACTCTGAGACAATTGCCCTGTGGACTTTGCACAACTGATCCAAACCGTTGCCATTTACGCCCTGCCCGTGCTGTTTGCCATCACGGTCCATGAAGCGGCCCACGGCTACGCCGCCCTCTACTTTGGCGACAAAACCGCCTGGTCCTTGGGTCGCATCACGCTGAACCCGGCCAAGCACATTGACCCCGTGGGCACCATCCTGATGCCGCTGTTGCTGTACTTCGCCACCTCGGGCACGTTTTTGTTTGGCTACGCCAAGCCCGTGCCAGTGCGCTTTGGCAACCTGCGCAACCCCAAGCGTGACATGGTGTGGGTAGCCCTGGCGGGCCCCGGTGCCAACCTTGCCATGGCGCTGGCGTGGGGTGTGGGCCTGTACCTGTTGCAAGGCGCGGGCGTCACCGAACCCTTCTTTTTGAAGATGTGCCAAGGTGGCGTGCTGGTGAACGTCGTCATGTTTGCCTTTAATCTGTTTCCGCTGCCGCCGCTGGACGGTGGTCGCATCCTGGTCGGCCTGTTGCCCCTCAAACAGGCCTTGCTGGTCTCGCGCATTGAGCCCTGGGGCTTCTTCGTGGTGATGGCTTTGGTCGTGGCGGGCGTCATCAGCACGCTATGGATGCAACCGGTGATGGCCTTGACCTTTGGCCTGCTCGACCTGTTGCTGAGTCCGCTCTCGGCCCTGGTGCACTGAGCACCCCTTCTTTGGTATTTTCTGACTGTCTGTTTCCATGAGCACTGTTCGCTTCCTCACCGGCATCACCACCTCCGGCACACCCCACCTGGGCAACTACGTGGGCTCCATTCGCCCCTCGGTGCGCGCCAGCCAGACCGCGGGCGTGGAGAGTTTTTACTTTCTGGCCGACTACCACGCGCTCATCAAGATTGACGAACCCGCCCGCATCCAGCGCTCCACGCTGGAGATTGCCGCAAGCTGGCTAGCCGCCGGCCTGAACCCTGACCACGTGACCTTCTACCGCCAGAGCGACGTACCAGAGATTCCGGAACTCACTTGGTTGCTGACCTGCGTGACCGGCAAGGGCGTGCTCAACCGCGCCCACGCGTACAAGGCCTCGGTGGACAAGAACACCGCGGCAGGCGTGGACCCTGATTCGGATGTCAACGCAGGGCTCTTCATGTACCCCGTGCTCATGGGCGCGGACATTCTGATGTTCAACGCGCACAAGGTGCCCGTGGGGCGCGACCAGATCCAGCACATCGAGATGGCGCGCGACATGGCCGCCAGCTTCAATCACCGCTACGGCGAGCACTTTGTGCCGCCGCAGGCCGAGATTGAAGAATCGGTCGCCACCCTGCCCGGCCTGGACGGCCGCAAAATGAGCAAGAGCTACGACAACACAATCCCGCTGTTCAGCAGCCGTGAGCAGCTCAAGAAACTGATTGCCGGCATCAAGACCGACTCACGCGCGCCGGGCGAACCCAAAGACACCGAGGGTTCGGCCCTGTTCCAGATCTACCAGGCGTTTGCCTCCGAAGAGGAGACCATCGCGCTGCGCACATCCTTTGCCGACGGCATTGCCTGGGGCGATGCCAAGGCCGTGCTGTTCGAGCGCATTGACCGCGAGATCGCCCCCATGCGCGCCGCCT
The DNA here is from genome assembly GCF_056521335.1 of Rhodoferax sp. ZS1R25. NCBI lineage: Bacteria > Pseudomonadati > Pseudomonadota > Betaproteobacteria > Burkholderiales > Comamonadaceae > Rhodoferax > Rhodoferax sp. ZS1R25. The sequence goes on along the minus strand of NZ_JBWMAZ010000001.1, from coordinate 1,576,201 downwards.
ACGAGGACTACATGGCCCACCCTGAAAAGGTGGAAGCCCTGCTGCTGGCCGGTGCGAAAAAAGCGCGTGCCATTGCCACGCCCTTCATGGCGCAGCTGCGTACTGCCGTGGGTCTGCGCGGCCTAGGCACCGCAGTGCAAGCCAACACGGGTAAGGCGGCCAAGGCGGCCCTGGCGTCGTTCAAGCAGTACCGAGAGAAAGACGGGCAGTTTTACTTCAAGCTGGTGGACACCGCGGGCGCCGTGCTGCTGCAAAGCAAGGGGTTTGAATCGCCCAAGGTGGCGGGCCAGGCCATTGGCCAACTACAAGCCCAAGGCGCCGCCGCGGTGACGGCCCTGAGCGCCCAGCTGGAGCCGCTGGATGCCAACGCCCTGGCGGCGGTCACCGACGCACTGCAGGCCCTGGCCGCAGCGGCCGAGAAAAAATAGGCGACCGCCTGGCCGCGGTACAACAAAGTATTGCCCAGCGCTATCGTTTTGGTAGCTGCCGGCGCAATATCTACGGGGGCTAGGCCCCGATTTTTATCTGAATAGGGGCAAGCTCTTGTTGCCTGCGGGGGGCCGCTGCAGTATAAGTTGGGGCATCACCCTTCACTCCCCAGGATTCACCATGAAGCCCTCCCTTTCCCTGTGCACCCTGACGATTTCGCTGGCGGCCCTGTGCCTGCCCATGGCCGCGCACGCGCAGGCCAAAGCCACGGCTGAAGAAGCCACCGCCATGGTCAAAAAAGGCGTGGCGGCCCTGAAGGCGGCGGGAGCCGACAAAACCAAGGTGTATAACGAAGTCATCGCCAAAGACCCCAAGTGGGTCGACCGCGACCTGTACCTGGTGGTCTATGGCCTAGACGGCACGGTGCGCGCCCATGGCGCCAACGCCAAGCAGGTGGGCGCCAACCTGATTGACATGCTGGACATTGACGGCAAGCCCTTTGTGAAAGAGCGTGTGGAGTTGGCCAAGAGCAAGGGCACGTTCTGGCAGGACTACAAGTTCACCAACCCCACCACCAAGAAGATTGAGCCCAAGAGCATGTACTGCGAGAAGCTGGACGACATGGCCGTGTGCGCTGGCATTTACAAATAACGCAAATAACGCGCGCCCTAGGCACTTGGGTGGCTGCAGGGAGACACCATGAAACTGGGTTTGAAATTGCTGGCGGCACCGCTGCTTACCGCGGCGGTAGTCTTGCTATTCGGCCAGACCAATGTGTTCTTCCTGGGCCGGCAGGCCGAACAGGGCCTGGGGGCCTCCCGCGCCAGCCTGGAGGATTTCAAAACCATTGCCAGTGCCCACCAGCAAATGGCCGAGGTGCACGCCAATGTGTACCGCACCGTGGCGCTGGTGGCGTCACTGGACGACGCCAAAATCAAGGAACTGCGTGCTGACTTTGCCAAGCAGCTGGACGGCGTCAAACGCGTGGTGCAAACCGTGGCGGGCACCGATGCCGAGCCTGCGCTGCGCACCAATGTGGATGCCGTGCTCAAGCTGGTGGAGACCTACGCCAAGCAGGCCGACGCGGCCCTCAACTTCGCCGCCATTGACCCCAACACCGGAATCGCCGCCATGGGTCGTGCCGACGCCACGTTCAAGGAACTGGTGAAAGCCTCAGGCGCGGTGACGGCCCAAATCGAAACCACATCGGACGCCACCATCGCGCAGTCGCAAAGCCAGGGGCGCACCATCAGCCTGGTACTGGCGGGCCTGGCCCTGCTGTCCGCCGGGCTGGCGGTATGGGTGTCGTGGCTCATGCAGAAAAAAATCGTCAGCGAGTTGGCCCGCGCAGCCTCAGTGGCGAATGAAGTGGCGCAAGGCAATCTGTCGGTGGACGCCAGCACCCAGCGCAGCGACGAAGTAGGCGACCTGATGCACGCGCTGGAGGCCATGACCCAGCAACTCAACCGCTCGATTGCCACGGTGCTGCAGTCGTCCGAGTCCATCCGCCTGTCCAGCGCCGAGATCGCCACCGGCAACCAGGACCTGAGCACCCGCACCGAGCAAACCGCCAGCAACCTGCAGCGCGCCTCCGCCTCCACCGGGCAGCTCACGGGCACCGTGCGCCAATCGGCCGAATCGGCCCAGCAGGCCAACCAGTTCGCCACCAGCGCGGCCGAGGTCGCGGCACGCGGCGGCGTGGTGGTGTCCCAGGTGGTCTCCACCATGGAAGAGATCAACATCAGCTCGCGCAAGATCGCGGACATCATCAGCGTCATCGACGGCATTGCCTTCCAGACCAACATCCTGGCGCTGAACGCCGCGGTGGAAGCCGCTCGTGCGGGTGAGCAAGGCCGTGGCTTTGCGGTGGTAGCGTCTGAGGTGCGCAGCCTGGCGGGCCGATCCGCTGCAGCTGCCAAGGAAATCAAGGGCCTGATCGACGCGTCAGTGGCCAAGGTCGAATCTGGCTCGGTGCTGGTCGCCAATGCGGGGCAGACCATGACGGAAATTGTGGGTTCGGTGCAGCGCGTGTCGGACATCATCAGCGCGATCTCTGCGGCCTCCAACCAACAAAGCAGCGACATTGGCGAGGTGAACACCGCGGTCTCTGAGCTGGACCAAATGACACAGCAAAATGCGGCCTTGGTGGAGCAATCCGCCGCCGCCGCGGAAAGCCTGCGTGAACAAGCCTTGCGCCTGGCCCAAGTCGTATCCACCTTCAAACTGGCGCAAGCCTGATTTCCCTTTTTTCATCCCACATGAGCGAATACTCCGCCGACATCTATACCGAACCTTTTCCTCAGGACGTCAACACCCTAGCCAACCTGGGCCCGCTGCGCGGCATGGCAGGCATCTGGGAAGGCATGCGCGGACTGGACGTGAAACCCAAGGCCGACGGCCCCCGCAAACAGGCGTTTTACGAACGCATTGAGCTGCAACCCATAGACCCTCAAACCAATGGCCCCCAGCTGCTGTATGGCCTGCGCTACCACACGCACATCACCAAGCCGGACCAGGTGAAGACCTACCACGACCAGGTGGGCTACTGGCTGTGGGAGCCGGCCACGGGCACCATCATCCACACGCTGACCATCCCGCGCGGCCAGATCGCCATGGCATCGGGCCAGGCTGCAGCGGACGCGACCGAATTTGAATTGGTGGCCACGCAGGGGCAGGAAACGTTTGGCATCTGCTCGGCACCGTTTTTGCAACACGCCTTCAAGACCACGGAGTTCCGCATCAAGGTGAGCATCCACGCCGATGGCACCTGGAGCTACGACGAAGACACGGTGCTGCAGATCCTGGGCCGTGACGAGCCCTTCCACCACACCGACCGCAACACCCTGCACAAGGTGGCCGAGCCTACGCCCAACCCACTGGCGCGATAGCGCTCGGGGGTCTTAGGGCGCCAACACGCGAATCTGCAGCAGGCGGCGCACGTCGGTGCTGCCTTCGCTGCTGTAGCTGCCCTGCTTGGGCGCGGCGTTGCCACTGGCGGCAATCGTGACCCATTGGCCCAACGGGGCCGTTACCGTGGTGCTGATTTGCTTGCGTGACTGGCGCGGCATGTCGGCATTGTTCTCAATGACCGCATCGGTTTGCACCATTTCCAGTTCTACCGTCGCATCCTTCTTGCCGCCCGGCCAGCGCGGTGTCACGGTCAGGGTCTGGCCCACGTCCAGCCAATGCAGAGACTGCGTCACCCCGGCGCCGGCGTTTTTGGAGGCCGCCTGTACCGACGACACCCACTGCATGGGCACCAGCTGGTTGGTGCGCAGCGTTCCCTTCTCGCCATTGCGCACCTGGATCTTTTGCGGCAACACTGGGGCGCTGGCCCCGGGCCCGGCGCGATAGCTCGTGCCTTCGTCCAGCCCCTCTTCCATCTGGCGCAGCTCTACGGTCAGGTCGCGCTTGGGAAGTTGGGCGAAGCTGACGCCGCACACCACAGCGGCCAGCACAAAGCCAATGAACCGGGGAAAGAAGCGTTCCATGCGGGCACCATCAAGACTGAACTAAACACCCACTATAGTGGGATGGGAGATCAACCGCCATGATTTCAAAACTCTACTGGTAATACCCCAATGAATGACCAACGCCAAGAAGTCCCCAAAGAGATCACGCCGCGCTTTGGCCGGCTCCTGGTGGCATGCGCGCTGTCCGTACTGTTCTGTGGCGTGCTGGTGTACTTCATGAGCGACGTGTTCGCAAACTGTTGTGACCTCTCCTGGCTGGACCGGCTCAATCACTAGCTTTGGGGCTGACAGCCCTCACGTCCGCATGCCCAATGTTGTTCTGCGCCACCTCCGGAGAGGCCCAAGCGCCTGCGTTCTGCTAGCCCTTTGCATGGCCAGTGCTTGGGCCCATGCAGGCCTGGCTGAGATGTCCGCAGGCAGGGTGTCCGAGCTGGCAACCCACATGTCGGACCAACCCCGAGGTTTGGGGCCCGTGTGTGCGAACCGCACCGCGTGGACGTCGCCCACCATCGCGGATCGAACCAACGATGTCAGACGGACTGCCGAGAAACTGCTGACCCAAGACTTTCCTGCATGGGACAACACGCTCTACCTGGAGTACAGCCGCACAGGCACACGGCCCAATGGCGAAAAGATGATGAACGCCCGCAAGGCTTGGCTGTACCCGCTGACACTGGCGGAGTGCGTCGAAGGCCAGGGCCGCTTCCTGCCAGCGATTGAACGCACCATCTCCGAGCTGGTCGACCAGCCAACCTGGACCTGGCCCGCCCACGACAGGACGCTGCGCAACCAGCGCGATCACAACTACGAGGTCGATTTGCTGGCGGCCGATACCGCCCATGATCTGGCGCAAGCGCTCTACATGCTGGGTGATTGGCTGACCCCAAGGTTGCGCCAACGCACCATGTCAGCACTGGAAGAGCGTGTCTTCACGCCACTACGCAAGAGCTTCGCAGGCGGTGGCAAAGACAACTATTGGCTTCATGCCGACCACAACTGGAACGCGGTGTGTCTGAAAGGAACGGTTGCCGCCGCGCTCACGGTGTTGGCGGACACGAAAGACCGGGCCCTGTTTGCGGCGGCGGGCGAATACTACATACGGCACTACGTGTCGGGCTTCAGCCCCGACGGTTACACCAGCGAAGGGCCAGGCTATTGGAACTACGGCTTCTCCCATTTCGCAGTCTTGCGCGACATGCTGGTGCAGGCCACTGACGCAAAGCTGGATCTGTTTGCCGACACCAAGGTTCGCAGCATGGCAATGTACGGGTACCAGATCGAAATGCTGCCCAACAACATCGCTGCGTTCGGCGACGCGTCCCCCAAAACCCGCATGGATGATTTCACCCGCGCCTACGCCAACGACGCCCTGCAATTGGGCCAGGTTCAACACCTCTCCACCGCAGGTGTCGCAAGTGGGCAGGCGGGCAATGACGCCCCGCTTGCCAAAGCCGCACTGCTGCTGTTTGGCAACCCTCACCTGGCCAACGGACTTGCCGGAACTGCCACAACAGGCATCGGCATGTACAGCTACTTTGATTCAGTGGGGGTGTTGGTGTCGCGCCCCGCATCAGGTGGCACGCTGGCGGTCTCCATCAAAGCGGGAGGGAATGGCAACCACAGCCACAACGACGTCGGCGCCTACACCATAGCGCTGGGCGCGGAACAACCGACGGGCGACGTGGGCAGCACACAGTATTCGGCCAAGACGTTCAGCAAAGACCGGTACACAATACCTGGCATCAACTCCTGGGGCCACCCGGTTCCCGTGGTGGCCGGCACCCTGCAACGTGAAGCGGACAAGATCAGGCCCAAGGTGATCTCCACGCGGTTTTCTGACGAGGCAGACGAGATCGTGATCAACATGGCCGACGCCTACGCCGTGCCCACCCTGCGCCTGCTGACACGAACCTTGGTTCATGACCGCACCGCGTCCGGCTCCGTCACGGTCACCGACCGTTTCGACCTTAGCACCCCCTCTACTTTCGAGGTCGCGCTCACAACCCTGGGGAATTGGAAACCCAACGCGGATGGATCGCTGGACCTGTGGCAGAAGAACGAGCATGTGATTGCCCGCATTGAAGCGTCCAGCCCGTGGACCGTGAAGGCCGAGGCCTCCAACGAAGAAGGCCTGAGCTTCACGCGCATTGGCATCTCCCTGGTGGGCCCGGCGAAGACGGGGTACATCAAGGTCCGCTTTGCGCAGGCCAAGCCCTAGCCAGCATGCATGCATGGGCATGGGCGCTTTACAAAGGTTTACCTGGGCTGGGTAAACCGCAGCGACGCGGGCGGGGTTAAGGACACATGGCAACTTCGCCATGCATCGAAAAGTGTCTATGTTGAAACAATCTCTCATCGCTACTGCCTTGGTCATCTCTGCATTGGGTGCATCCGCCCAAGCGCCCGCTGCAAAACCAGCAGCACCCGCAGCAACCGCCACGGCTGCTGCCCCCGCGGCCACCAAGACACCAGAAGCGACGAAAGAAACACCAGTAGCCGCTCCCAAGGTAACTGCAGAAACCAAGAGCGCCAAGCTGGAAGAAGCCAAAGCCAAGCGTGAAGCGAAAAAGGCAGAACGCGCAGCCAAGAAGGCCAAGCGTGCCGAAGCCCAGGCCGCCAAGGCCGCGGCACCCGCACCTGCCAAGCAGTAATCAAGTATTCCGGCGCTCACGCAGCGCTGAGTCCAAAGGCCATCCACGGGATGGCCTTTTTTATGAGGGATCGCAACTGCTACATTCCCCTCAGAAGCGCTCCACCCAGGTACACCCATTGGCATCCCCCATTCCACCTCCCGTGATTCGAACCATTGCCTGGCTGGGCTACGGTGGTTTGTTGCCCTTTGTGTTTTTGACCATCGCCACGGCGATCGACAAAAACAATGTGATTTTCTGGAGCCAGGGCCTGTTCTCCTATGGCTCGGTCATCCTCACCTTTGTGGGTGCTTTGCACTGGGGCTTCGCGCTGGCGATTCCCGGCATTCCCGACAAACAACGTGACGCGGTGTTGATCTGGAGCGTGGTCCCAGCCCTAGTGGCGTGGGTGGCGCTGATGTTTGACGGGGTTGCCACTGGCTATGTGCTGATCGCTGGGTTCGCCACCCATTACTGGCAGGACACGCGGCTGCACAACGACGGATTCTTACCCCCCTGGTATTTGCCACTGCGATTCCAAATCACGGTGGTGGCCTGCCTGTGCATGGGATTAGGGACCTACTGGGGGCGCTGATTCTCCGCGCCGAACTGCAAACTGCGAACCAGCACTTGACTTCGAGTGCACTCGAAGTTTTACAGTGGCGGCATGAACACATTTCTGAGCATTGCCGCAGCCTCCAAGGCCACCGGCCTATCCGCGCATACGCTGCGCTACTACGAACAGATTGGGTTGATTGCGCCTGTGGCCCGTAGCAGCGGCGCGCGGCGCTACAACGACGACGATATGCGCTGGCTGGAGTTTCTGGTGCGCCTGCGCTCCACCGGCATGCCCATGCGCGACATGCAGCGCTATGCCCAGCTGCTGCGCGAAGGCCAGGCGCCTGACAACGTGGCCGAGCGCCAAGCCATGCTGGAACAACACGCACTGCGCCTGGAAGAAGACCAGCGCGTGCTGGGCGAAACGCTCCAGTTCATCCGAAAAAAGATTCGCGGCTACCAAGCGATGCAGGCCTCTGCCCAACGGGCCTGAAACCCCATTTCCCAAACACACAGGAGGACCCTATGAAAACACGCGTACTCGGCCACAACGGCCCCACCCTCTCTGCCATCGGCCTGGGCTGCATGGGCATGAGCGAGTTCTACAGCAACCGCGACGACGCCGAATCCATCGCCACCCTGCACCACGCCCTGGACCAAGGCCTGAACTTTCTGGACACCGCGGACGTGTATGGCCCGCACACCAACGAACTGCTGATTGGCAAAGCCATTGCCGGCCGACGTGCGGACGTGTTCATCGCCACCAAATTTGGCATCCTGCGCGACCCGGCCAATGAGGCGCTGCGCGGTGTGAGCGGCCGGCCCGACTACGTGAAGGCCAGCTGCGATGCCAGCCTGAAGCGCCTGGGCGTGGAGCAAATCGATCTGTACTACCAACACCGTGTAGACAAAACGGTGCCGATTGAAGAAACCGTAGGGGCCATGGCGGATTTGGTTCAGGCCGGCAAGGTTCGCTACCTGGGCCTCTCTGAGGCATCGGCCGCCACCATCGACCGCGCGTGCCAGGTGCACCCCATTGCGGCACTGCAAAGCGAATACTCGCTGTGGACACGCGACCCGGAGGTGACCGGCACGCTGGCCGCCTGCCGCCGCAATGGCGTGAGTCTGGTGGCCTATTCGCCACTGGGGCGGGGCTTTTTGACGGGCGCGTTTGCCAAGCCGGAAGACATTCCTGCAGACGACTACCGCAGCCGTTTTTCTCCGCGCTTCCAAGGCGAGAACTTCAACCGCAACCTGGAACTGGTCGAAAAAATCAAACAGATGGCGCAAGCCAAAAGCACGTCGGCCGCCCAGCTGGCCCTGGCCTGGGTGCTGGCCCAGGGCGATGACATCATCCCCATCCCGGGTACCAAACGCCGGACCTACCTGGACGTGAACATCGCGGCCCTGGACTTGGTGCTCAGCGCGGCGGAACTGGCGGAGTTGAACGCGGTCTTCACCCCCGATGCCGCCGCCGGGCAGCGCTACCCGGAGTCGTTTATCGCGTCGGTGAACGTGTGAGCCAAAAGAGGACATAGGGGAACGCCACCTGAGATCTACAATGGTTCGCATACCCATGGACTCCATTGACCCACGCACAACCATTGTGCTCATCAGCACCATGAGCGGCCTGATGGCCTTGGTGTTGTATGCACTCAAGCGGAGCTACCCGCCATCCATTCGGGGCTTGGGTCAATGGTCCAAGGCGCTGCTCTTCATCGTTGTGGGCGGCGCGTTTGCGGCTTCCCGTGGCAAATTGCCCGAGCTCTTCACCACTGCGGTACCCAACTTCTTGCTGTGCTGGGGTGTTTACCGCCTCTACTCCGGGTCTCAAAGTTTTTTTGGCGTACGCCCCCGCCCGCTTCCGTGGCTGGCATTCATCGGTGGTGTGGTTCTTGTCACCATGTGGTTTACCTGGGGGAGCCCCAACTACCCTATGCGTCTGCGCATGGTTACCGTGGTCTTCGGCACTTTGTTTGGCCTGCATGCTTGGCTCATCTACCGGCAAGGCACGCTTACGTTTGCCCGGATCCTGGCCATTGGCACACTGGCCTTCATCACATTGATTCAAGTGGCCCGCCTGATCACCACCTTTGTGTTCCCCATGGGCAACGACGTTTTGGATCCCACCCCCCAACACGTCATTTTTATTGTCAGTTTCTCCTTCTCCATCTTGCTGTTGTCCATCAGCACTGTGCTGATGGCCGGAGACAGCCTCCGCGTGGAATTGGAGTACCTGGCCACCCGTGACTCCCTGACCAACGCACTGACTCGCCGCTACATCGACGAGGCTTGTTCCCACGAATTGGCGCGCAGCATTCGCAACGACAAGCCACTGGCCTTGTTGTTGATGGACTTGGACCATTTCAAACGCGTCAACGACACGCACGGGCACCAAGCCGGAGACGCGGTGCTCGTGGACTTTGTCCAAACTGTCCGCACGCTTTTGCGCAGTAAAGACTTACTGGGCCGTTTTGGGGGAGAAGAGTTTGTCGTGCTGCTGCCAGAGACGCCGTTGAGTGACGCATTGGTCGTGGCAGAGCGAATTCGTGCCGCCTGCGCCAATCCACCAGAGTCCACCAAAATCGCGTGCACGGTCAGCATCGGCGTCACCACCAACACGGACAGCGGCGATACCGTGGACTCCCTGATGGCCCGTGCAGATACGGCCCTGTACAGAGCCAAATCCAAAGGCCGCAATCAAGTGGTTATTGGCTGACCCAGAAAAAAACCCCGCACTGCAAAACAGTGCGGGGTTTTCCATTCTGGAGGAGAAGGAGGGATTCGAACCCTCGGTGCCTTACGACACGCCTGATTTCGAGTCAGGTACATTCGACCACTCTGCCACTTCTCCTGAATTCGCGTCGGTCAAAACGAAGGCGTGATTCTATCAGGCCCTCAGCACCTCTTTGCCGCCCAGGTAAGTGCGCAGCACTTCCGGCACGGTAATGCTGCCGTCGGCGTTCTGGTAGTTCTCCAGCACAGCCACCAGTGCACGGCCCACGGCCAGGCCGGAGCCGTTCAGGGTGTGGACCAGTTCGTTCTTGCCCTGGGCGTTCTTGAAGCGGGCCTGCAGGCGGCGTGCCTGGAAGGCCTCGCAGTTGGACACCGAGCTGATTTCACGGAAAGTGTTCTGCGCGGGCAGCCACACCTCCAGGTCATAGGTCTTGGTGGCGCCAAAGCCCATGTCGCCCGTGCACAGGCTCATCACACGGTAGGGCAGGCCCAGCTTCTGCAGGATGGCTTCGGCGTGGCCGGTCATGGCCTCCAGCGCTTCGTAGCTCTTTTCGGGGTGCACGATCTGCACCATTTCCACCTTGTCGAACTGGTGCTGGCGGATCAGGCCGCGCGTATCGCGCCCGGCGCTGCCGGCTTCAGAGCGGAAGCATGGGGTGTGCGCGGTGAGCTTGATCGGTAAATCGCTCTCGGCGGACACCACGTCACGCACAAAGTTGGTCAGCGGTACTTCGCTGGTGGGGATGAGGTACAGCGCGGTGTGGTCGGGCTGGGCTTCACCGTCCTGGCCGCCCTTTTTGGCAGCGAACAGGTCTTCCTCGAACTTGGGCAACTGGCCCGTGCCGCGCAGGCTGTCGCCGTTGACGATGTAGGGCGTATAGCACTCGGTGTAGCCGTGCTCTTCGGTCTGCACATCCAGCATGAGCTGGGCGAGCGCGCGGTGCAGGCGGGCGATGGGGCCCTTCATCACGGTGAAGCGCGAGCCCGTGAGCTTGACACCCATCTCAAAGTCCAGGCCCAGGGGAGCGCCCAGGTCCACGTGGTCTTTGATCTCGAAGTCGTAGGTCTTGGGCGTGCCCCAAGTGCGCACCACCACGTTGCCATGCTCGTCCTCGCCCACAGGCACGCTCTCGTGCGGCAGGTTGGGCACGGCCAGCAGCATTTTCTCCATCTCGGCCTGGATGGCATCCAGGCGCGTGGCGGAGGCTTCCAGCTCGGCCTTCAGGCCGGCCACCTCGGCCATGGCGGCATCAGCCTCGGCGTGCTGGCCCTTGCCCTTGAGCATGCCTATTTGCTTGCTGACCGTGTTGCGCTTGGCCTGCAGTTCTTCGGTGCGCATCTGGATGGTCTTGCGCTCGGCTTCCAGCGCCTTAAAGGCGTCCACGTTCAGGAAGGCTTGCGGGTTCTTGCGGGTTTGCAGGCGGGCAACGACCGAGTCCAGGTCTTTGCGCAGCAGGGTGATGTCTAACATGGCGTTCTCGTGTTTCTCTAAGTCAAATCGGGCGCTAGCCCTCTATTTTATTGCGCAAGCAGCTACTAAAACCATAGCGCGCCACCTGCCGTTTCATTCTTCCAACCGCAGCCCCTTGGGCAGCGGAAACTTCACGGTTTCCTCGATGCCGTCCATCTTGCGCACCGACACGGCGCCCAGCGCCTTGATGCGGTCGATGACGGCCTTCACCAGAATCTCGGGGGCGCTGGCGCCGGCGGTCAGGCCCACGCGGGATCGGCCTTCAAACCATTCGGCCTGCAGCTCTTCGGCGTTGTCCACCATGTAGCTTTCGGTGCCCAGCTTCTTGGCCACTTCGCGCAGGCGGTTGCTGTTGGAACTGGTGGGGCTGCCCACCACGATCACGATGTCCACCTGCGGGCTCATGACCTTGACCGCGTCCTGGCGGTTTTGCGTGGCGTAGCAAATGTCTTGCTGCTTGGGCTCGCGCACATTCGGAAAGCGCGCTTTCACGGCGGCCGAAATCTCGGAGGCATCGTCCACGCTCAGCGTGGTCTGCGTCACCACCGCCAGCTTGGCGGTCTGGCCGGGCTGTACCTTGGCCACGTCGGCCACGTCCTCCACCAGGTGGATGCCGCTGTCGAGCTGGCCCATGGTGCCTTCCACCTCGGGGTGGCCCTTGTGGCCAATCATGATGAATTCGTAGCCCTCTTTGTGCAGCTTGGCCACCTCCACGTGCACCTTGGTCACCAGCGGGCAGGTGGCGTCAAAAATCTGAAAGCCGCGGCGTTCCGCTTCTCTCTGGATGGCCTGGCTCACGCCGTGGGCCGAGAACACCAGCGTGGCACCCGGGGGCACATCGTCCAGCTCTTCGATGAAGATGGCGCCACGGGATTTCAGGTCGTTCACCACATAGGTGTTGTGCACGATCTCGTGGCGCACATAAATGGGCCGGCCAAACTTGGTCAGCGCCTTTTCCACAATCTCGATCGCACGGTCCACTCCGGCGCAAAAGCCGCGCGGCTCCGCCAACAAGATCTCTTGCGGCAAGGTGATGTTCACGGCGCTGCTCATAGCACGCCGATCAGCTGCACTTCAAACGTCACCGGCTGGCCTGCCAGCGGGTGGTTGAAGTCGAACAGCACGGATTCGTTGTCCCGCAGCTGCAGCACCACCCCCGCAAACTGGCCCTGACCGTCCGGCGTGGGGAACTGCACTACATCGCCCACGTGGTAGGTCTCGTGCGGGTCGCCCATGTCACGCAGCACCTTGCGCGCCAGCCATTGCTGCATGTCGGGGTTGCGTTCACCAAAGGCGGCACCTGCGGGCAGCTCAAATGTGGCCCGTGCGCCCTCTTCCATGTCCATCAGGCAGGCTTCCACCGCGGGGGACAGTTCCCCTGTGCCCAGGCTCAGCGTGGCGGGCTTGCCGGTGAAGGTGTTGATGATGTCCCCAGCCGGGCCGCCCAGGCGGTAGTGCAAGGTGAGGAAAGAGCCCGCTTGGACGCGGGGGGTCGTGGTGGTCATAAAAGTCCCGATAAACTGCCCTCTATTGTAGAAAGCTTGACCACCATGACCTTTGTCCGCCCCCTGGTGGGGACGCTGGCGCTCGTATCGGCCCTGTTTGCGGGCCTGGCCCACGCCCAAACCGGCGCCGCGGCGAATCCCCCAGCCACCCTGCCTCCTCCCCCTCCTACTGCTGCGGTACCCGCCCCGGCGTGGAGCGAAGCCCAGTGGCAGGCCCTGTGGGATGCAGCCCAGCACACGGCGGGGCTCAATAGTTACGAGTTCAAGTGGTTGTTCTACACCGACATCAGCCGCGCGCGCATGGCTCGCGTCAGCGGGGTGCGCAGCACCAGCATTACCGCGGCCAACCTGATCGCCGTGCCCAAGGTGATTCGCCTAGCCCTGGTCAACCTGTATGTGCCGGGCGAGAAAAGCCAGCTCATCCCCTTCACCAACCGCGGCACGCCCGGCTGGCTGGTGGTGGAGTTGGTGCGTGTGAGCCGCGCCGCGCCGCTGCGCACGGGTGCCGACTTTGAAAAAGACGCCCGCGACTGGGTCGCCAAGGGCCTGCTGCCTGCGCCCGACGCGCTACTCTCCGATCCCATCGAACGTGCCCGCGCCGCTTACTGGCGCGCGCTCACGCCCCAGGCCGTGGCCGCCATCGCCCCCGATGTGTCCCCCAATGTGGAATACGGCAACTTCTTCACCCCGCTGACGCGCGCCATCCTCACCGAACGCCGTGAGCTGGTGGCCGCCCTGCTGGACCACGGTGCCGACATCAACCAGTGCAGCCTGCTGGGCTGCGCGCTGCACCTGGCACAGGGCATGCCGGATGAGAAAAAAGCGCAGGAATGGACCCAGTGGCTGCTGGACCGTGGCGCCAAGCCCGACACGGTGGACAGCCGCCACATGGCCGCCAACGACACGGCCCTGGCCGCCGCCGTGGGCCAGGGCCGGCTGGGCAGTGCCGAAGCGCTGGTGAAGGCCGGTGCATCGCCCGACGGCGTGCCCCAGGTGCCCCACACCCCGATCTACCAGGCCGCGGTGAACCACCGCAAAGACATGGTGAACTGGCTCATCGCCCGCGGCGCCAGCGTGCTGCCCTTTGCCGACCGCGGCAATGCCACGCTCGGCGTTTCGGCCCACCTGTACGCTGGCGCCCAAGCCACCGAGGACAAAGACTTCATCACCTGGGCCGAACAAACCATGGTGAGCGCAGCCCAGGCGTCGCCCGAATACCGCTACAACGCCTTTCTGGAACAGGGCAAACAGCGCTTCCCGCTGAAAGACGGGGCGGCCCTGACGATCAAGGCCGCGCCCTTCAAGCTGGTGCTGGAGCTCAAACCTGGCGAGTCCACCGCCGTCAACGTGGGGGCCTCGTTTGAGAAGGCCTGGTTGGACGAGGTGCGCAGAGGCGACCGGCGCAACCCGCTGTTCCACCCGTTTTCATCAGGGGCGCTGGCCGAGCCGACGTCCGAAGATTCGTACGACCTGCTGGTCGGCCAGCCCTGCCCCGCTACGGCCAAGGCCGACGACCTGTGCCCCGGCGTGCTGTTCACCCTGCAAACCGACAGCGCCACGCGCAAGGATTTTCATGAGCTGCGCACCGCCAGCCACGAATATGTGCGCGAGTCACGCCGCGTGTTCGATGTGTCGGTGGACAAGGGCACCGCGCTGCCACTGGAGCAGTTCCAGGGCAAGACGCTGTACCTGGTGCTCAGCGCCGGGCTGAACCTGGGCGGCATCGACGGCCTGCGCCCGGTGGGGCCGCGTTTTGTCAGCGTAAAGCTGCAGAAGTAAAAGAACTGAGAAAGCCATGCCGCTCAAAGACCTGCCCCTGGAGGCCCAGCCCCGCGAAAAGCTGCTGGCGCGTGGTCCCGGCGCGCTCAGCGATGCCGAGTTGCTGGCGATCTTGCTGCGCACCGGCATCGCGGGCAAGGGCGTGCTGCAGATGGCCGACGAGCTGCTGCAACTCAAAAACCATAGCACCCCGCGCAATGCGGACGGGGGCCAGGGCGGGTTTGGAGGCATAGCCGGACTGTTGAATGCCACGGCGGACGACCTCAAGCGCGTCAAGGGCTTGGGCCCCGCCAAGCGCGCAGAAATTGTGGCCGTGCTGGAGCTGGCCCGCCGTGCCATGGCGCAGCGCCTGCAGGAGCGCGAGGTGTTTGCCGACCCACAGGCCGTCAAGCACTACCTGCAGTTGCATTTGGCGGCCAAGGGCCATGAAGTCTTCGCCGTATTGTTTTTAGACACGCAAAACAAGCTGCTGGCCATGGACGAGCTGTTCCGCGGCACGCTGACGCAAACCTCGGTCTACCCGCGCGAGGTGGTCATTCGCGCGCTGCACCACAGCGCGGCCGCCGTGGTATTGGCCCACAACCACCCCAGCGGCACTGTGCAGCCCAGCCGCGCGGACGAGGCGCTCACCCAGACGCTGAAGGCCGCGCTGGCGCTGGTGGATGTGCGCGTGCTGGACCACATCATTGTTGGGCCGGGCCAGGCACTGTCCATGGCCGAGGCCGGTTTACTCTAAGGGGCTGCCATGAAGATCAACGCCCTCTCCGACCTCAAGCTGGTTAAAAAGGAAATCGAGGCCCAGGCTGCGCGCGAGGCTGCCTTGGCTGCGCAAAAAGCGCTGGATGCCAAGCGCAAAGCAGCAGCCAGCAATCTGTTCCAGGCCGCCATTGGCAAGGTGCAGCCCATGGCCCCACCGCAGCGTGCCGCGCTGGCGCCGGCGCCGCCCAAACCCATCCCCAAACAGCAGCAGCTGGACGAAGCCGCCGCGCTGCAAGAGGCCATCAGCGACGAAGTGGACGTGACCACGCTGCTGGACACCGACGACAACCTGAGCTTTCGCCGCCCCGGCGTGGGCACCGACGTGACGCAGAAGCTGCGCAAGGGCAAGTGGAGCATCCAGAAGCAGATTGACCTGCACGGCTACCGCAGCGACGAGGCGCGCGAGGCGCTAGGCGCGTTTATCCGCGAATCGCACAAGCTGGGCATACGCTGCGTGCGTGTGGTGCACGGCAAGGGCCTGGGCTCGCCGGGCAAGTCGCCGGTGCTCAAGGACAAGGTGCACAAGTGGCTGGTGCAAAAAAGCGAGGTGGTGGCTTTTGTGCAGGCCCAACCCGCGCAGGGTGGTGCGGGTGCGCTGGTGGTGCTGCTGCAGCCGCTGAACCGCGCCTGAGTGCGCTCAGGCGCCTACGTTGCGCATCCAGTCTGCGGTTTGAAAAAACGAGGTCTTGAGCCGCTCGCGCAGTTCGGGGGGTACGCCCGTATCTCCCATGGCCTGGTCCATGCAGGCCAGCCACTGGTCACGCTCCAGAATGCCGATCTTGAAAGGCATGTGCCGCGCGCGCAGCCGGGGGTGGCCAAAGCGCTCCACAAAATAATCCGGTCCGCCCAGCCAGCCGCACAAAAACCAGAACAGATGGTCCCGCGCCTTGTCCAGGCTGCTGCCATGCGCAGCGCGCAGCGCGGTGTAGCCGGGCTCCAGGTCCATCAAATCGTAAAAGCGGTCCACTAGGGCGCGGACCACGGGCTCACCGCCTATCCATTCAAAGGGGGCGATACCGTTGGGGGCTTCGTCAGTCATGAAGATTTATAAGAAATGGGCCTCTAGCCCCCGCAGAACCTGCGCAAGAAGCTATCAAAAGAGGAGTGAATTAATCAAAGACCTAACGGCAGAACGCGTGCATCAAACCCCATTGACTGCAACTCACGCCTGAAATGCGTCATGGCCAATGGAAAAGCCTGCGCCACCAACACGTATTGGTACTGCTCATGCTCAAACTTGGGCACAACAACTTCGTCCGTTACGCCTGCGGGGTAGTCAAACTTAGCTTCGTACTCAGCCTGAAACGATGCTTGATGCGCTGCATCGGTTTCGCTATTTGCGACAGTGCTCAGATCAATCTTCACTACAGCCTGCAAAATTCCACCTGGAAGGGTAGGTACGGCTAGGCCCACCTCAATGTTCTGTGTCAGCTGAAAATTCCACCCGCCTTTGCCCGTCGCTGGCGCTCTGTTTTCACCATGAAAAGCGAGTGCGCGAAACGACACCAATTTAGGCCGTTGCTCGATTACTTCCACTGCTTGTCCCCTTCTTGCCCGTAGGGCCGGAAAGTCACGGTCGATGGGCTGCGTTGCTGATCTGCTCGATAGTTTTCCATCAAAACAACATTCGAACTAATGCTAGCGGTTGCAATGACTTTCTCTTTCGAGAACTCACTTGCCATTCCGCACTCTTCAACCAGCTCCCAAAACGCGCTCTCACTGCGACGAACCAAACGGAGCAGCTTGTCCATGGACTCGGATTGCGCAACATCATCGTTCTCGTACTTGCTAAACGCCACGGGCCCGCCACCAAACAGCTTTGCCGCCTGACTTTGTGTCAGCTTGTATTTATCACGCAGTGCGCAAATTTCGGTGCCCGTCAGCAAGCCATCTACAGACTTGCGAAAAGCCATCACGCCCCGCTTATTCAGTTTGCTTTCTTTCGCACCAGCAAAATCCGAATGGCAGACGTCGCACAGCCGATAGTGCAAGGGCAACGATTTTCTTTGCCCTTTGTATTCGCTCTCGACTTGGTCCACGTGGTCTGTCACGTGACCCTCACCACAAATTGGGCAGAGCTCTTGCTTATCCATGTTTTTTCCTAATTTCAAGTGTGACAAGAAATCGTCAACACCATCGTGCCAAGTTTGTTAATTGCAAACTTCACGAAATACCCGATCAACATCTCTTTATTGGCCGTTTCGACCCACTCTTTGACTCTTAGCGAATAAGCATCGCAGGCGGCATAGGCGCCCCTACCGTTTTCGCACCACTCAGAATCAATGTAGTCACCATCGCGCAATTGCAAAACCAAATCAATGACATCGGAGTTCTCCCATCCAAGCTCTCTGACGTTGCTTACACAATCTTTGGTCCACAGCGTTAAGCCCTTGCCATCGTGAATGATCGACTTGACGCGGTTCAGGTCATATATTGGCCCGCCCGCAATCTTCTCGCCCCCTCCATACGTGGGCGAAGTCAAACTGTACTCGGAAACGATGACAAAAGTTACCATTATGGTAATTTTACGATTAAAAGTACGGGTATTGCTGTATGTTCATCCATTGCTTTCGACGCTTTTGCCCCACATCACAACGCAGGAAGCTACAAGATCGCATCTGTGTAGCCATTTTTACTTCGATTGAAGCTGTTTCGGCTACATCAATTGGCGTCGACCATTTTCAAGGCAAATTGGCCTCTAGCCCCCGCAGAATATGCGCGAGCAGCTATCAAAAGTATAGTACCTGTCCAGGACTTCAGGTCGCCGCGCGGCGCAGCGTCTCCACCACGGGCCGGCGTAGCACATCGCGCAGGCCCCACCAGCCAGCGGCCAACGCCAGCACCGCACCGGCCAGCGCGCCCAGCAGCGGCACCCAGAGCGACACGGTCCAGTCAAACTCGAACACATAGCGCGCCAGGGCCCAACCTACGATGGCCGCGACGATGGACGCCAGAAAGCCCGCCAGCAGGCCCACGCCCGCCAGTTCGGTGCGCTGCACCTGGCGCAAGAGACTGCTGCCGGCGCCCACGGCGCGCATGATGGCGAACTCGCGCGCACGGTCCTCGCGCGTGGCGGTCACCGCGGCAAACAGCACCACCAGGCCGGCCGCCAGCGTGAAGCCAAACAAAAACTCCACCGCGCGTATCACCTGGTCCAGCACGCGCTGCACCTGGTTGATGGTGCTGGTCATGTCCACATTGGTGACGTTGGGAAACTGGTGCACCAGCGCGTTGTCAAACCCCTTGGTCTCGGGCGCCTTGAACGCGCCCATGAAAGTGCTGGGCACATCCTTGAGCACGGCCACCGGGTACATCACAAAGAAGTTGGCGCGCATGGAGCCCCAGTCCACCTTGCGCAGCGAGGTGATCTTCGATTCGGTCTGCATGCCGCCAATGTCAAAACGCATGCTGTCGCCCAGCTTGAGCTTCAGCGTCTTGGCAATGCCCTCTTCCACGCTCACCGCGCCCTCTTCGTCCTCGGTCCACTTTCCGCCCACCACCAGGTTGTGCGGCGGGTTCTTGCTGCTGTTGGAGAGGTTGAACTCGCGGTCCACCAGGCGCTTGGCGCGGTCTTCGGTGAAGTCATCGGGCGAGATGTCCTTGCCATTCACCGCCACCAGGCGGCCGCGGATCATGGGGTACCAGTCGAACTTGGTGACGCCCTGCTCGTTCAGCGCTTTCTGGAATGCGTCGGACTGCTCAGGCATCACGTTGATGACAAAGCGGTTGGGTGCATCGGGCGGCGTGGCACGGCGCCAGCTGCTGATGAGGTCGGTGCGCAGCAGCACCAGCAGCACCAGCGCCAGCAGGCCCACGGACAGCGCGCTCACCTGCACCACGGTGTAGGCAGGGCGGGCTGATACCTGGCGCGTGGCCAGCACCAGCCAGCGTGGGGCGGTGGCCTCGTTCACGCTCTTGCGCAGCAGCTTCACCGCCACCCAGCTCAGGCCCGCAAACACCAGCACGGCGGCCGCAAAGCCACCCACGGCGATCAGGCCCAGCATGAGGTCGCTACTCACCGTCAACAGCAGCGCGGCAAAGCCGGCCACGCCAATGGCCAGCACGCCAATGGATGCGGGGCGCAGGTTGCCCACGTCGCGGCGGATCACGCGCAGCGCAGGCACCTGGGCCAGCTGCAACACAGGCGGCAGGCCAAAGGCCATGAGCAGCGTCAGGCCCATGCCCAGCCCCAGCGCCACGGGCCACAGCGATGCCGCGGGCAGCGCCGCATCCACCAGCCCTGCCAGCAGGGCCACAAACAGGTAGTGCACGCCAAACCCGACTAACACGCCCAGCGCGCTGGCGAACAGCCCCACCAGCGCAAACTCAAACGCATAGCTGCTGGCAATGGTGCGCTGGGACAGGCCCAACACGCGCAGCATGGCGCAGTCGTCCAGGTGGTTGGTGGCAAAGGCACGCGCGGCCAGCGCCACGGCCACCGCACTCAGCAACGCCGCCAGCAGTGCCACCAGGCTCAGGAATTTGTTGGCGCGGTCCAGCGTCTGGCTCATCTCGGGGCGGCCACTTTGCAGCGACTCCACCCGCACACCGCGTACGCCACCGGTCTTCACCTGCGCATCGGCCCAGGCGACAAACTTGCGCACCGCGGGCTCGTCACCGGCCACGGCCATGCGGTAGTTCAGCCGGCTGGCGGGCTGCACCAGGCCCGTGGCCTGCAAGTCGCCCCGCGTGATCATCACGCGTGGCGCAAAGTTCATGAAACCGCCCCCACGGTCGGGCTCGATCACGATGATCTTGTTCACCGTGAACTGGCTGTCGCCCAACAGCAGTGCATCACCCACCTTGAGGCCAATGGCCTCCAGCAGGGCCGCGTCCACCCAGGCTTGGCCTTTGGCGGGCGTGTCCTTGGTGGGGGCGTCAGGCGCGTCCGGCGCGTTGCTCAGGCGCAGGGCGCCGCGTAGGGGGTAACCAGGCTCCACCACCTTGAGCGCCACCAGCTTGGCCGCGCCGCCTTGCGCGTCATTGGCGCGCGCCATAGTGGGAAAGCCCAGCGTGTGCACGACGGAGAGTTTGAGCGAGCGGGCCATGGCCTCAAAGGCCTCGGGCGGCGGGTTGTCGCTGGAGATGACCGCGTCACCACCCAGCAGCTGGCGCGCATCGCGCTGCAGGCCGCCCTGCAGACGGTCCGCAAAAAAGCCCACCGCGGTGAGGGCCGCCACGGCCAGCGTGACCGCAACGATGACCAGGCGCAAATCGCCAGAGCGCACATCGCGCCACAGGGTGCGCCAGCCCAGGCGCCAGAAAGAAAGGTTCATTCCAACACCTTAGCAGCTTGGCAAAAGCCACAAACCGCGCGGGCCTGTAGGGGGGGAGCTAGTTATACGACGCCCTGGAACATCATCACGTCCACCAGGTCGCCCGCGGCTACGTGGCCCTGGGCGTGGTGCAGCACGATCAGGCCGCTGGCCTGCACCATGGAGCTGAGCACGCCCGAACCCTGGTTGCCGGTGGTGCGCACCTGCAATCGGCCGTCGGGCCCGGTGCTGACGATGCCGCGCTGGTATTCGGTGCGGCCGGCCTTCTTCCGCAACGGCTGCTCGCTATGCGCCTGCAAGAGCGGCAGGGGTTGAGGCCGCGCGCCCATCATCTGCAACAGCGCCGGGCGTATCAGCGTCAAGAACGTGACCATCACCGCCACCGGGTTGCCGGGCATGCCAAACAGCACCGTATCGCCAATGCGACCCACGGCAAACGGGCGGCCGGGGCGCATGGCGATGCGCCAGAAGGCCACATCGCCCAACTCGGCCATCATGCCCTTGGTGAAGTCGGCCTCACCCACGCTGACACCACCGCTGCTCAAAATCACATCGGCCTGCGCGGCGGCACTGCGAAACGCGGCCTCCAGCGCGGCGGGCTCGTCGCGGACTACGCCCAGCTCGATGACTTCGCAGCCCAGTCGGTCCAGCAGGCTGGTGACGGTGTAGCGGTTGCTGTCGTACACGGCGCCTTCGCGCAGCGGCTCGCCCACCGACAGCACCTCGTCGCCAGTGGAGAGATAGGCCACGCGCAGGCGACGCACCACGGGCAGGGTTTGCAGGCCCAAACTGGCCACCAGCCCAAGCGCAGCGGGCGCAAGCAGCTCCCCTTTTGGTAGCGCCACGCCGCCCTGCAGCAGATCTTCACCCCGCAGGCGGCGGTTGTCACCGGCTTTCAGAATGTCGGCGGGGATGTGCACCACATCGCCATCCTGGCGAGTGAACTCTTGCGGCACGACGGTGTCCAGGCCACTCGGCAAGATGGCACCGGTCATCACCTTCAGGCATTCGCCCGCGGCCACCGTGCCCACCCAGGCCTTGCCGGCCAAAGCGGTGCCGACCGTGCGCAGAGCAAGAGGCTGACCAGGCTGCAGCAGGGTGCCGTTGAACGCAAAACCGTCCATCGCCGAGTTATCGTGGGCGGGCACCGAGATCGGCGACACCACATCCTCTGCCAGCACCCGGCCTGTGCATTGGCGTAGCGGCAGGGTCTCCACGCCCTGTACCGGCACCACCAGGCGGGCGATGAAGGCATTGGCGTCCTCCATCTTCAGGGCCTGCGGGTCGTAGCCTTGCAGGGATCGGGCAATGTCATCCAAAGTCATGTGTTTTCCAGCAGACGCAGCTCGTCCAAGGTGTTGGCGTTGGCAAACGCGTGGGGGTCGTCGCCTGCCAGGTTGAACGGCACCTGCACCACGCGGTGCTGTGCGGTCCACGCATCGACCTTGCGGCCACCGCCTTCCAGAAATTCGGCCAGGCTGCCGAGCAGGTTGGCGCGCATCAGGCAAAACACGGGCTGGCTGCGCAAGCTGAGTTGGCCGTCGCGCCCGGCCTCGGGTGCCTGCACCACGGCGATGTCAGCCTGGGCCGCGTTCAGCGCGTCCAGCAGGCGTGAGGCCAAGTTCAAAGGGAACAGCGGGCTGTCGCAGGGCACGGTCAGCAGCAGCGGGCTGGCACACAGGTCGAGCCCGGCCTGAAAGCCCGCCAACGGGCCGGAGAAATCCTGCACGCGGTCGGCAAGCACGCGCACCCGGCCGGTACCCCACGCGGCTTCGCCCAGCGCCAGATAGTCATCGGGATTGCGGTTGGCATTGATCAGCACACTGTGCAGTGGCCCGCCCTGCTGGGCGGCCAGGCGTTGCAGCGCGTGCTGGGCCATGGGTCGGCCGTGAAAAGGCTGAAGGCCCTTGTCCACACCACCCATGCGCAGGCCACGCCCGCCCGCCAGCACCAGGGCGGTTGTGTCACTCAGCGTAAAGGCAGAGGTTGTCGAAGCTTCAGGGGTTGGCATTGGGGAAGAATAACTGCTCGCCGCCAATTTTGTAGCTGGCGATCACACCCTGCCCTGCGCTGGAGGTGACCCACTCGACAAACCTGGCCGCACCCGCCGCGTTTACATGGGGGTGTTTGGCGGGGTTGACTGGCAACACGCCGTACTGGTTGAACAGCTGCTTGTCGCCTTCCACCAGCACGGCCAGATCGGCGCGGTTGCGGAAGTTGAGCCAGGTGCCGCGGTCGGTCAGCACATAGGCACCCAGCGAGGCGGCCATGTTGAGCGCCGGGCCCATGCCGCAGCCGCATTCTTTGTAGTTGGCGAATTTGGGCGCGTCCATGCCCGCGAGCTTCCAGTAACGCAGCTCGGCCGCGTGCGTGCCGCTACGGTCACCTCGCGAAATAAAGCCTGCGGGCCCTGCTGCTGCTTTTTGGAAGGCCGACACGATGTCCTTGCCGCGCACACGGGCCGGGTCGTTGGAGGGACCCACCAGCACAAAGTCGTTGTACATGACGGGCAAGCGCTTGGTCGCAAAGCCGTCCTGCACCAGCTTTTCTTCGGCGGCCTGATCGTGCACAAACAGCACGTCCGCATCGCCGCGGCGGCCCATGTCGATGGCCTGGCCCGTGCCTACCGCCACCACTTTCACATCCAGTCCGGTGGCGGCCTTGAAGGCGGGCAGCAGGTGGGCGAACAGGCCCGACTGCTCGGTGGATGTGGTGGACGCCATGACCAGCGACTGCGCCGACACCATGCCAGACGCTGCAAAAACAATAGCAGCCAGCGCAATGCGCACGGGGGCTAGCGGCTTATTTTTCTTAAAATTTCTCATGAAATAGCTTCTCCCTTCACAAAATGGGCCGCCGCGGCTGATTGGGCCTGCAAGCGCTCTTGGTCAAAAAATTCTGCCACCGGCAGGTCGGCCAGCACGCGGCCCTGCTCTAGGTACAAGACCCGTGTGGCCAGGCGCTTGACCTGGCCGAGGTTGTGGCTGGCAAACACGGTCGTGCCGCCGTAGGCTTGCACGGTGGCCTCCACCAGGCGTTTGGAATGCGGGTCCAGGCTGGCGGTGGGCTCGTCCAGCAGCAGCACCTCGGGCTCCAGCGCCAGCGCGCGTGCCAAAGCCACACGCTGGGTTTGCCCGACCGACAGCTGGCGGCCGCTGCGCCGGGCCACGCTCTGCAGGCCCGCGTGGGCCAAGGCCTGCAGCGCCACTTGGCGGGCCGCACGCCAGCCCCTGCCCTGCAACCACAAGACCAGCGCCAGGTTGTTCTGTACCGACAGGCGCAGCAACACCGGGCGCTGGAACAGCATGGCCTGTTTCAAATCTGCCGGGCGCTGCGCCGTGCCCGCGCTCGGCGCCAGTAAGCCATGCAACACGCGCAATAAGGTGGACTTGCCACTGCCATTGGCGCCGACCAGGGCCACGCGTTCACCCGCCGCAATGCGCAGCGACACACCGTCCAACGCCGCGGGTGCGCCCCGCGTGGAGGCCAGCACCACTTGCACGCCGTCAAGTTGGTAGAGCAACGCCATGTCAGAGCGCTCCTGGCGAACGCGTCGCCACTGGCGCGGCATGGGCGGCACCCATCCACACCCGCAAGCCGGCAATCAGCATTTGCAACACCAGCACCACGGCCAGCAGCACCAGCCCCAGGCCCATGGCCAATGGCAGATCGCCCTTGCTGGTTTCCAGTGCAATGGCGGTGGTCATGACGCGGGTAAAACCGTCGATATTGCCGCCCACCAGCATCACCGCGCCCACCTCGGCGATGGCGCGGCCAAACGCGGCCAGCGCCACGGTGAGCAAGGCGCTGCGCTCATCCCAGGCCAGCAGCAGGCCGGTCAGGCGTGGCCCGGCGCCCAGCGAGCGCAGTTGCTCGCCATGCGCCGTGTGGGCGTCTTCCACCACCTGGCGCACCAGGGCCACCACAATGGGCAGCACCAGCACGGTCTGCGCCAGCAGCATGGCCTTGAACGAATACAACCAGCCCAGGTAACCCAGCGGCCCGGAGCGCGACAGCAGCAGGTAGACCACCAGCCCCACCACCACGGACGGCAACGACAACAGGGTGTTGAGCACCGCCAGCAGCACCGTGCGCCCGGCAAAGCGGCCCACCGCCAACCACGCGCCCAGCACACACCCGATGACGAACGCAATGGCCGTGGCGCTGGCGCTGAGCGTGAGCGAGCGCAACACAATGGACAGCAGCATGGGGTCTGCCGAGACCACCAGCTGCCACGCAGCGTGCGCGCTATCCCCCAGAGAACTCAAATGGATGCCTCAACGGCTTCGGGTGCGGCCACGGTGTCGAGCTGCAAACGCTGCGGTGCGCTGAAGCACAAAAAGCGTTTGTTCAACGCCCGGCCAATGGCACACAGGCCCAGGCTCTGCGCCACGGCGTGGCCCATCTGCGTCATGCCGCTGCGCGAGATGACCACCGCAATGCCCATCTGCGCGGCCTTCATGACCATCTCGCTGGTCAGGCGGCCGGTGGTGTAGAACACCAGCCCTTCGGTGACCAATGGCGTGGGGCCAATGGCCTGCAGCGCCATCCAGCCCGCAATGGCGTCGATGGCGTTGTGCCGCCCCACATCTTCGACAAACAAAAGCCGCTCTTCGCCGCGGAACAGTGCGCAGCCGTGCACCGAACCCGCCGACTTGTAGGTACTGTCCTGCAAACGGATGGTGTTGACGATGGCGTGGATCTGCGAGCGGGTCACCGTGGTGGCAGGTAACTGCACGCCTTCGATATGCTCCATGACCTCACCAAACAGGCTGCCCTGGCCGCAGCCTGTGGTGACCACGCGCTTGGCGGTCTTCTGGGCGATATCGACAATGCCGGTACGGGTCTTCACCGCGGCGGCGCCCACCTCCCAGTCCACCGTGATCGATTCCACCGCGCTAGCATCGGGCACCAGGCGCTGGTTCAGCAGATAGCCCAGCACCAGCCACTCGGGCCGCTCGCCCAGCGTCATCAGCGTGACCAGCTCGCGCTTGTCCACATAGACGGTCAAGGGCCGCTCGGCCGGAATGTCCAACGCCTGTTGCTCGCCATGCTCGTTGGTCACCGCGATGCGGTGCGTCAGCGGCGCACGGGCTTGGGTGAGCAAGGGCATGGAGTGGGGCAAGGCGCGGGACATGGTGGTCACAGCTTACTGCGTTGGTGCCGGTGCTGGTGCCGGATTGGCACCATAGCCACTGACTGCGGCAGGCACGCCGCCGCGGCGTATGGCCACAGCGCAATACTTGAACTCGGGGATCTTGCCAAACGGGTCCAGCGCGGCATTGGTCATCAGGTTGGCGGCTGCCTCGTAATAGGCGAACGGAATGAACACCGCCCCCTTGGGCGTGCCGTCGTCCCGCCGCACGTGGATGGCGACCCGCCCGCGGCGCGACTCCACCGTGATCACATCGCCCGGTTGCAGACCCAGGGATTGCAGATCGTCACCACACATCGAAGCGGTCGCCATGGGTTCAATGGCGTCCAGCACGGTGGCGCGGCGCGTCATGCTGCCGGTGTGCCAATGCTCCAGCTGGCGGCCCGTGATCAGCACAAACGGAAACTCCGCATCGGGCCGCTCATTGGCGGGGATGATGTCGGCAGGCACCAGGTGCACACGACCGTCGTCGGTGGCAAAGCTGTCGATGAACACGGTGGGCGATCCAGGATCGTCCGCACTCAGGCAAGGGTAGGTCACGCTGGACTCGCGCTGCAGCCGCTCCCAGGTGATGCCGGAGATGGCGGCGTGCATCGCCTGGCGCATCTCTTCATAGACTTCGGCCACGCCATCGCTTTCACCGGCGTAATTCCAATTCAATCCCATGCGTTTGGCTATTTGTTGAATGATCCACAGGTCGGGCTTGGCCTGGCCGGGTGGGTCAATCGCCTTCTTGCCCAGCTGCACCATGCGGTCGGTGTTGCTGACCGTGCCATCCTTCTCGGGCCAGGCGGTGGCGGGCAGCACCACATCGGCCAACCAGGCGGTCTCGGTCATGAAGATGTCTTGCACCACCAAGTGCTTCATCGACGCCAGCGCGTGGCGTGCATGGTTCAGGTCGGGGTCGCTCATCGCAGGGTTCTCACCCATGATGTACATGCCGTGCACCTTGTGCGGGTCACTGTCGTCCACCAGCGCCTTGTGCATGATTTCGACCACGGTGTAGCCGGGCTGGTTGTCCAGCTTCATGCCCCAGAAGTCTTCAAACCAGTCGTGCGCAGCCTTGTTGGTCACGCGCTGGTAGTTGGGGTACATCATGGGTATCAGACCCGCATCGGATGCACCCTGCACATTGTTCTGGCCGCGCAACGGGTGCAGGCCGGAGCCGGGCTTGCCGATCTGGCCGGTCACGGTCACCAGTGCGATCAGGCAGCGCGCGTTGTCGGTGCCGTGCACATGCTGGCTCACGCCCATGCCCCACAGAATCATCGCGCCCTTGGCCTTGGCGAACTCCCGCGCCACTTCGCGAATCGTTTGCGCGGGGATACCACAGATGGGCTCCATGGCCTCCGGGCTGTAGCCCTTGACGTTTTCCTTCAACGCCTCGTAGTTGCTGGCACGTTTGGCAATGAAATCCTGGTCGGCCAGGCCCTCTTCGATCACAACATGGATCAGGGCGTTGAGCATGGCCACATCGGTGTCGGCCTTGAACTGCAGCGTGCGCCAGGCGTGTTTGCCAATGTCGGTGATGCGCGGGTCGGCCAGTACGATCTTGGCGCCCTTTTTGGCTGCGTTCTTCATCCAGGTGGCGGCCACCGGGTGGTTGGACGTGGGGTTGGAGCCGATCACAAAGATCAGGTCCGAATGCTCCACGTCGTTGACCTGGTTGCTGACCGCGCCCGAGCCCACGCCTTCGAGCAAGGCCGCCACGCTGGAAGCGTGGCACAGGCGGGTGCAGTGGTCCACGTTGTTGGAGCCAAAGCCGGTGCGCACCAGCTTCTGGAACAGGTAGGCCTCTTCGTTGCTGCCCTTGGCCGAGCCAAAGCCGGCCAGGGCCTTCTTGCCATAGGTGTCGCGCAGGTTTTGCAGGCCGCCTGCCGAGAAGGCCAAGGCTTCCTCCCACGTCGCTTCGCGGAACACATCGGACCAGTCAGCCGTGTCACGGTTCATGTGGTTCAGTGCCTCAGGGTTTTTGGGCACGCCGGCCTTGCGGATCAGCGGCACGGTCAGGCGCTGGGGGCTGTGCGCATAGTCAAAACCAAAGCGTCCTTTCACACAGAGGCGGCTGTGGTTGGCCGGGCCATCGCGCCCGTCCACGCTGACGATGACGTTGTCCTTGACGTTGTAGGTCAGCAGGCAGCCCACGCCACAGAACGGGCAGACCGAGTCCACCTTTTTGTCGACGATTTGTGAGCCCACTTGGGTCTTCGGGCTAAGCGCGCCGGTGGGGCAGGCTTGCACACATTCGCCGCAGGCCACACAGGTGCTGTCGCCCATGGGGTCGTTCAGGTCAAACACGATTTCGCTGTGGCTGCCGCGCAGCGCGTAACCAATCACGTCGTTGACCTGCTCTTCGCGGCAGGCACGCACGCAGCGGTTGCACTGGATGCAAGCATCCAGATTCACGGCCATGGCCGGGTGCGAAATGTCAGCTTTCGGTTGCGCGCGGCGTAGCGTCTTCAATTCGGGGCGCACTTGCACCTCCATGCGCGCGGCCCAGTCGCTCAGCTCACCGTGCTGCTGCGATTCGTCTTTCTCATTCCACTTGTAGCCGGTGTCGGGCATGTCGGAGAGCAGCATCTCCAGCACCATCTTTTGGCTCTTGATGGCGCGCTCGCTGGTGGCCTGGACTTCCATGCCGGCGGTGACATTGCGGCAGCAGCTGGGGGCCAATGTGCGTTCGCCCTTGATCTCGACCACGCAGGCGCGGCAGTTGCCGTCGGCGCGCAGGCCGTCTTTGTAGCAAAGGTGGGGAATGCAGACGCCGCTGCGTTCGGCGGCTTTCAGAATGGATTCGCCGTCGAAGGCTTCGACCGGCTTTCCATCGAGCAGAAACGTGATCACTGCTGGCGTCACTTCAACATGTTTGGCAGGTGCGTTCATTTATGCAATCTCCTGCGGAAAGTATTTCTGCACGCAGCGCACCGGGTTGGGCGCTGCCTGGCCCAGGCCACAGATGGAGGCGTCAGTCATCACGATGTTCAAGTCTTCCAGCGTCGTGTTGTCCCACACCGGGGCTTCCATCAGCTTGGCGGCCTTGGCCGTGCCGACGCGGCAGGGCGTGCACTGGCCGCAGCTTTCATGGGCAAAAAACCGCATCATGTTCAGCGCGGCATCGCGGGCCTTGTCATGCTGGCCCAGCACGATGACGGCGGCTGAGCCGATGAAGCCACCGTGCGGCTGCAACGTGTCAAAGTCCAGCGGCACATTCGCATGGCTGGCCGGAAAGATACCGCCCGATGCACCACCGGGCAGGTAGGCGTACAGCGTGTGGCCATCTTGCATGCCACCACAGTATTCGTCCACCAATTCGGTCAGCGTGATGCCCGCGGGTGCGAGCTTGACGCCAGGGAACTTGACGCGGCCACTGACGCTGAAGCTGCGCAGGCCCTTGCGCCCGTTGCGCCCAAAGCCGCTGAACCAGTCCGGGCCTTTTTCCACAATATCGCGGACCCAGTAGAGGGTCTCAAAGTTGTGCTCCAGCGTGGGCCGGCCAAACAAACCGACCTGGGCGATATAGGGTGGGCGCATGCGTGGCTCGCCGCGCTTGCCTTCAATGCTCTCGATCATCGCGGACTCTTCGCCGCAGATGTAGGCACCGGCACCGCGGCGCAGCTCAATGGTCGGCAGCGGGCATGGCGGGTTGGCCTGCAGCTTAGCCAGTTCGGCCTCCAGAATGGCACGGCAGCCGTGGTATTCATCGCGCAGGTAGATGTAGCAGGTCTCAATGCCCACCACCTGGGCGGCGATCAGCAGGCCCTCCAGGAAGCGGTGCGGGTCGCGCTCCAGGTAGGTCCGGTCTTTGAAGGTGCCAGGTTCGCCCTCGTCGATGTTCACCGCCATCAGTTTGGGGGCCGGCTGGTCGCGCACGATGCGCCACTTGCGCCCTGCCGGAAAACCGGCACCGCCCAGGCCACGCAGGCCCGAGTTTTCCATGGCATGGATGACGCTCTCGACATCGTGCTCGCCATTGACCAGGGCCGCTGCCAAGGCGTAGCCCCCATGCGCGCGGTAGGTGTCGTACCCCGCGTAGTCGGGCGCCACCTGCACGGCGTGCGCAGGGGGCGACACCGGTTTTTCCGAAAATTCGTGCGCTATAAATTTTGTAGCTGCTTGCGCAGCGGGGTGTTGGGCTGCAGCCGCATTGACCAATGCAACAACCGCCTCTGCCGTAGCCATGGGCACCGGGTTTTGGTGCACCACGGCCACCGGGGCCTGCTCGCAGCGGCCCAGGCAGGGCGCGGGAATCACACGCACATCGGCAGAACCCAGCAACTTAGGCAGGCGCGCCAGCAAATCCTGGGCGCCTGCCATTTCGCAACTCAGTCCATCACAGACCCGCACGGTCAGCTGCGGCACGGTCGCATCGCCCCGCACCACCTCGAAGTGGTGGTAGAAGGTGGCGACCTCGTAGACCTCGGCCATGGGGATGTTCATCTCCTTGGCCAGGGCCACCAGGTGCCGGTCGTGCAGGCAGCGGTAGGAGTCGTTGAGCTTGTGCAGGTGTTCGATCAACAGGTCACGCCGATGCGGCCCCTTCCCCACCAGTGCCCGCACCTCGGCCAACGCGTCATCGTCGGCCTGCCGACCTTTGAGTTTGCTTTTGCGGCGGATGCGGTCGCGCATATCGTCCACCGTGGCGAGTGCCACGACGGGAACATGCGGTGCGAGTACGGGTGCAGTCATGGCGATCCTGTGGAATCTAACAATTTAAGCAAAGAACTTGGCGACGCTTTGCAGGGTGCGGTACACGCCCCAGGCCAGTGGCAAGCCCACAGCCAGCCAGGCAAAGACCACCACGCCCAGGGGAATGGAATCGTTGCGCCCGCTGCTGGTGCCCACGGCCGACGCGGCGGCGCGCTCATGCGCCAGGCGCTTTTCCTCGGCCAACTCGGCGTCGGTCATGAACCACTTATTGTCCAACGGACGTACCAGCAGGTTGCAGACCAGGCCAATCACCAGCATGCCGACGAGGATGTACATGGTCTGGTTGTAAACCTGCTCGCGCGGAATGCCCAGGCCCAGCTGGTATTCGCGCATGTAGTTCACCACCACCGGACCCAATACACCGGCCGTGGCCCAGGCGGTCAACAGGCGGCCGTGGATCGCGCCCACCATCTGCGTGCCAAAGATGTCGGCCAGGTAGGCCGGCACCGTGGCAAAGCCGCCGCCGTACATGCTCAGGATCACGCAGAAGGCACCCACAAACAGCACGATGCTGCCGGCTGCGGCGCTACCGGGCACGCTGAAGTACATCAGGCCACCGAGCACAAAGAACACGAGGTAGGTGATCTTGCGGCCCAGCTTGTCCGACAGGCTGGCCCAGAAGAAGCGCCCACCGATGTTGAACAGCGACAGCAGCGCGGTAAAGCCCGCGGCCACCGTGGCAATGGCGGCCAGCTGGGTTTTGTCCAGCTCGCCGAACTTGGCGGGCACGCCAATCAGGCTGCCACCAAACACCTCTTGCAGCATGGGCGAGGCCATGCCGATCACGCCAATGCCGGCACTCACGTTCATGCACAGCACCATCCAGATCAGCCAGAACTGGGGAATGCCCCAGACCTTTTTCACATGCACATGCTTCTGCGTGATCATGGCGTTGTTCACCTGCGCGGGCGGAGGCGTCCAACCCGCGGGCTTCCAGCCAGTTTCAGGCACACGATAGCCAAAGGCACCGGCCATCATGAACACAAAGTACACCAGCGCCATCACCACAAAGGTCTGCATCACACCCACGCTGGTGGGGCTGGCAAAGTACTTCATCAGGTCAGCCGCCAGCGGCGAACCGATCATCGCGCCGCCGCCAAAGCCCATGATGGCCATGCCGGTGGCCATGCCGCGGCGGTCGGGGAACCACTTGATCAGCGTGGACACGGGCGAGATGTAGCCCAGCCCCAGGCCAATGCCCCCGATGACGCCCGAGCCCAGAATCATCATCCAAAACTGGTGCAGGTAAATGCCCAGCGCCGAGATCAGCATGCCGCCACACCAGCAGATGGCCGCCACCACACCGGCTTTGCGCGGGCCCACGCGCTCCAGCCAGCCGCCCCAGATGGCGGCGCTGGATCCGAGGATCACGAAGAACATGGTGTACATCCAGCCCAGCGTGGAGATTTGCCAGTCGCAGCTGGTGGTGAAGAGTTGCAGGAAGAAGCCAACGTCAGGGCCGCACTTGATGGCCTCCTTCAGGCCCAGGGCCTTGGACAGCGGCAACCAGAACACCGAAAAGCCATAGGCCATGCCGATGCACAGGTGAATGGCCAGAGCGGCCGGTGGTACCAACCAACGATTGAACCCAGGTCCGGCAATGATCCGTTCCTTGTCGAGTAGTCCTGACATGTGTGTCTCCGTTCTTATGGGTGAGTTTTTAGGGCATGCTCGCAACGCCATGCCGGGGCGCAGTGTCGCCGCTCCCCCCAAACGAATCCAATTGATTCGCCACATGAGCGCATTCAAAAACTAAATGCGGCGGCGCAATATGGCAAATGACCTGCGGCACTCGCCGCACAGCCCCCCGTCACGCCTTCGTCACGCCACCATCAAACCGCTGTGGGTGGCCGCGTGGCGCAGCCAGTAGCCGTCCTGGGTCAAGGCCAGCGCAGCCTCCATGGCGCGGGAGGCACGCGCCTGCGCATGGCGCATGAATCCGATGGGCGTGCGCACCTGCGGACTCACCAGCGGCAGGGCTTCCAGCTCGCGGTAGCCACGCACGGCAGCCACCAATGCACCGGGCATCACGCTGCACACCTGGCCCGCCACCACGCTGAGCGCCATGGTGAGGATGGAGTTCGTCTCGATGATCGCAGTCACCGCGCAGCCCACGCTGGCAAAGGCGGTGTTGACGATGGTGCGGTTGTGCATCTCAGGCGTCAGCAGGCACAGGGGTTGCTGCGCTGCGCTTTGCCAGGTAATGGGCTCGCCTATTTGCAGCTCGTGCGGGTGGGGTTGGGCCGCACGGCGCAGCAAGAAATAGTGCTCGATGTACTGCGGCAGCGCCAGCAGCTTGGCCCCGCCCAGGCCCATGCGGTCGGTGTAGCCCAGCCCCAGGTCGATCGACAGGTTGTCCAGCCGGGTCTCCAGCTCTGAGGAACTGAGCGACAGCACCACCGGCATGATCGCCGGGTGCCGCGCCTGTAGCATGGCCGCAAAGCGCGCCGCAATTGGCACCGCCGTGGGCACCGCCCCGATGACGAGGCCACCGGCCGGGCTGTCTACCGTGCTCTTGAGGGACTGCTGCAGCACCTGCTGCTCATGCAGCATGCGTTGCCCTGCGGCCAAGACCTGCTCGCCCTCAGGCGTGAGCCCGGCAAAGGTGCGCCCCCGGCGCACGATGACCACGTTGAATTCTTCCTCCAGCGCGCGCAGGGCGTTCGACAGCGCGGGCTGTGTGATGTGGCAGGCCTCGGCCGCACGCGCGAAATGGCGATGCTCGTTGAGCGCCACCAGGTATTTCATGGAAGCCAGCAAATTCATGTCACTACGTCCAACGGTTGACTGTGCAACGATTATGCGGGGCGCCCTGCTATTCTTGCCGACCATGACGCACGCCGCTGCCCTGACCACCCTGCTCCAGCGCTATTCGCTGGGCGTACGGCACTTGGCCGAGCCCGGCCCCGACGCCGCACAGCTACAGCAGATGGTGGCCGCCGCCCTACGCGCACCCGACCATGCGGAGCTGGTGCCGTTCCGGCTGGTGGTGGTGCAAGGGGACGCGCGGCAGCGCCTGGCCGAGCTGTTTGCCACCCATGCCCAGAACAAAGGCAAGGATGCCGAGGGCGTGGCGATTGAGCGTGAACGCGCGCTGCGGGCGCCGGTCACCGTGGCGGTGCTGGCGCGCATTGACTTGGGCCACCCCGTGGTGCCCGCGCACGAGCAGTGGATGTGTGTGGGCGGCGCGGTCACCAACTTTTTGAACGCGGCGCACGCCATGGGCTACGCCGGCAAGATGCTCAGCGGCGACAAGGCCCGCGCGCCACACCTGATCCAGGCCTTCTGCGAACCCGGCGAAACCCTGGTGGGCTGGGTGGTGCTGGGCACCCCCACCCGCGAACCCCGCAGCGACGGCCGCAAGGACAGCACCCAGGCGCTACGCTTTTGGTAGCTGCCTGCGCAATGAATACGCGGGCTAGCGGCCTGTTTCTCTTAAAAATCAGCTGTTCTTGCTGATCGTGATGGTAGGGAATTTGCTGGAGAAGTCCTTGGCCTGGGCCGCGATCTTCACCGCCACCTGCCGCGCCATGGATTTGTAGAGGGTAGACACATCGCCATCGGGGTCGGCCACCACGGTGGGGCGGCCGCTGTCGGCCTGTTCTCGGATGTGCAGGGCCAGGGGCAAGGCGCCCAGGTAGTCCATGCCATAGCCCTCGGCCATCTTCTTGCCGCCATCCACACCAAAGATGTGTTCCACGTGGCCGCAGTTGGTGCACACGTGCACCGCCATGTTTTCCACAATGCCCAAAATCGGCACGCCCACCTTCTCGAACATCTTGATGCCCTTCTTGGCGTCCAGCAGCGCAATGTCCTGCGGTGTGGTCACCACCACGGCGCCCGTCATGGGCACACGTTGGCTCAGCGTCAGCTGGATGTCACCGGTGCCCGGCGGCATGTCGACGATGAGGTAATCCAGGTCTTTCCAGTTGGTCTGGCGCAGCAGCTGCTCCAGCGCCTGGGTGGCCATGGGGCCGCGCCAGATCATGGCCTCGTCCTGCGCCACCAGAAAGCCGATGGACATGACCTGCACGCCGTGGTTGCGCATGGGCTCCATGGTCTTGCCGTCGTCGGACTCGGGGCGGCCTTCGATGCCCATCATCATGGGCTGGCTGGGGCCGTAGATATCAGCGTCCAGCAGGCCCACGGTGGCGCCCTCGGCGGCCAGGGCCAGGGCCAGGTTGGCCGCGGTGGTGCTCTTGCCCACGCCGCCCTTGCCCGAGGCCACGGCCACAATGTTCTTCACACCGGGCAGCAACTGCACGCCGCGCTGCACGGCATGGGGAATCACCTTGGTGCTGGGCGTGATCTGCACGCTGGTGACGCCGGGCACGGTCTTGGCGGCGGCGCTCAGCGCCTCCACCATGGCGGGCCACTGGCTCTTGGCGGGGTAGGCCAGTTCCAGATCCAAACGCACATCGCCGCCCTGCACGGTGAGGTTCTTGAGGGCGCGGGCGCTGGCAAAGGTTTGCTGGGTGTTGGGGTCGATGACGCCCTGCAGGGCGTCGTTGATAGCGGGTACGGTCACGGACATGAAAACTCCTGAATCCCCGGAGTCTATCGAACTGCTAGGGTTTACCCCGCGCATTTAACTGTTTACAAGCGCATGGGGCTTTTCATAATGGCCCTATGGACCAAGCATCGCCCCCCTTGCCTGCCAACGGCCTTTTGCTGACCGGGGGCGGCGCGCGCGCGGCTTACCAGGTGGGCGTGCTGGAAGCCATTGCCGACATCCGCCTGGCCTGTGGCGCGGGTGACCAACCCAACCCCTTCCCCATCATTGCGGGCACCTCGGCCGGGGCCATCAACGCCGCAGCCCTGGCCTGTGGGTCAGATAACTTTGATGCCACGGTGCGCATGATTGCCAACACCTGGCGCAACTTCCACGCCGACCAGGTGTACCGCGCCGACCACCTGAGCATGCTGCGCTCGGGCGCCACCTGGCTCACGCTGCTGTCGGTGGGCTGGCTGATTGCCAAGTGGCGGCGCATCAAGCCCCGCTCGTTGCTGGACAACGCGCCGCTGGGCGAGCTGCTGCAAAAGCTGGTGCCGCTGGAGCGCCTGCCGCACCTGATTCGCCGCGGCCACCTGCAGGCCTTTGCGGTCACCGCGTCCAGCTACAGCTCGGGCGACCACATCACGTTTTTTGAGGGTGACAAGCGCCTCATGCCCTGGGTGCGCAGCCAGCGCCTAGCCGTGCGCAGCAAGATCACCCATGCCCACCTGCTGGCATCTTCGGCCATTCCGTTTGTGTTCCCGGCCACCGAGCTGCACATCCAGGGCCACACCGAATACTTTGGCGACGGATCGATGCGGCAAAGCGCACCCGTGTCGCCCGCTATCCATTTAGGAGCAGAACGCATCCTGGTGGTGGGGGCTGGCCGCATGCACGAGCCCAAGAACGAGGCCCACCTGCACACCACCAACAGCTACCCCACGATTGCGCAGATTGCCGGCCACGCGCTGTCCAACATCTTTCTGGACGCGCTGGCGGTAGACGTGGAACGGGTGCGCCGCATCAACCAGACCATCAACCTGGTGCCCGCCGAGGCCCGCAAGGCCAGCGCGCTGCGCCCGGTGGAGCTGCTGGTGATTGCACCCAGCCAGCGGCTGGACGCGGTGGCCGCCCGCCATGTGGGCGACCTGCCGCGCGCGGTGCGCACCATGCTGGGCGGCGTGGGCGTGTCATCGGCCAAGGCCGATGTGAAGGGCGCCGCGCTGGCCAGCTACCTGCTGTTTGAGAGCGCCTACACGACCGAGCTGATGTCGTTGGGCTATGCCGATGCCCAAGCCCAGCGCGCCGAGGTCTGCAAGTTCTTTGGCTGGGTAGACCCCGAAGCCGTGACCCACCCCGGGAGCCTGACAGCGGCCGAGCCCCCCAAACGGCACGAGCGCCGCGTGGACCCGCTGCGCCTGCGCTAGCCGATCACACAGCGGGCGGGCAACCTGGGGGCAGCATGGGCATGCCTTCGCCGTTGGTGTAGTCCCCCAAAAAGTCCAGAAACCGCCGCACTGCCGGCACCATGCCGCGGCGCGAGGGATACACCGCGTGGAAGATACCGCGCGCCGGCGCCCAGCCTGGCAGCACATGCACCAGGCGGCCCTCTTCCACCTCGCGGCGGCACATGTAGTCGGGCAAAAAGCACATGCCCGTACCCTGCAGCGCTGCGTATTTCAGGGTCAGCAGGTCGTCGGCCACGTAGCGGGGGCGGTGTACCAGCGGGTGGATGGCGCCGTCGGGCCCATGCAGCACCAGGGTGGCGCGGCCGTCCACGGCGGACATGGAGATCGTGTCCATGCGCGCGAGGTCATCAATGGACGCGGGCCGCCCCTGGCGCTCCAGCTGCAGCGGGCTGGCCACCAGCACGGTGGCCGATTCGCCCAGTTTTTTCACCACCAGGCTGCCGCTGTCGTCCAGCGTGCCGCGCACGCGCAGCGCCACGTCGATGCCCTCTTCCACCAGGTCCACCACGCGGTTGCTGACCTTCATGTCCACCTTCACATGGGGGTAGCGCGCCAGAAACAGCGCCATGATGGGCCCCACGGTGCTCTGCGCCAGCGTCACCGGGCAGGCAATGCGCAGGGTCCCGCGCGGCTCCGTCTGGGCCTGCTCTACCGCCTCGGCCGCGGCTTCGGCCGCATCGCGCATGGCGATGCAGTGGCGCAGGTAGACCTCGCCCACCTCCGTCAGGGACAGCTTGCGCGTGGTGCGCTGTAGCAGGCGCACGCCCAAGCGGGCTTCCAGCTCGGCCACACGGCGCGATAGCTTGGACTTGGGCACCTCCAGGTAGCGGCCGGCGGCGGCAAAACCCCCCCGCTCCACCACTTCGGCGAAATAGAGCATGTCGTTGGTGTCGTGCATAGCGGCCCTTCATCGTTCCAAATTTAGGACAATCTAACGCAAATATGCTGACTTATCAAACATTGGTCTTTCAAAGACACTAGTCCCATCGAACCACTCCCTCTTTAAGGACCTGTCATGAAACTCTTGCACATCGACTCCAGCATCCTCAGCGGCGGCTCTATCTCCCGCCAACTGACCAAAGACACCGTGGCCCAGTGGGTCACCAACCACCCCGGCACCACCGTGGACTATCTGGACCTGGCCGTGGACACCCCCAGCCACCTGTCCTCTGAATCCCTGGGCTTTCGCGCACCCGCTGGCGCTGAGCAAAGCGACGTGCAAAAGCGTGAAAACGCCATCTCCGAAGCGCTGGTGAGCCAATTCCTGGCTGCCGACGTGATCGTGGTGGGTGCTCCGCTGTACAACTTCAGCATCCCCAGCCAGCTCAAGGCCTGGATTGACCGCATCGCCCAACCCGGCCGCACCTTCGCCTACACCGAGACTGGCCCCAAGGGTCTGGCCGTCGGCAAGACCGTGATCGTGGCCTCCACCCGTGGCGGCGTGTACTCCACCAACGACTGGGGCCGTGCCGCTGAACACCAAGAGAGCTACCTGCAAACCGTGTTCGGTTTCCTGGGCATCACCGACGTGCGCTTTGTGCGCGCCGAAGGTGTGGCCATGGGCGACGCCAAGAAAGCAGAGGCCCTGGGCGAAGCCGCCAATAGCATCGCCAAGCTGGCCGCCTGATTGGCAGATTGAGCGGCGCTGGTCCATATCAACCAGCGCTGCAAAAACAACAAAGCCCGGTTCGCCGGGCTTTGTTGTTTCTGTCATCCATCAGCTCCTCGTTCAGGACAACGTGTAGTAACCGCGCTGCACGGCGTAGGCTGTAATCTCTGCCGCGTTGCGCAGCGAGAATTTCTCCATCAGGTTCTTGCGGTGCGTGCGCACCGTCTCCACGCCGATGAACAGCCGCTCCGCGATTTCAACGTTGCTCAGCCCGCTCGCCACCAGCGACATGGTTTCGCGTTCGCGCGGAGTGGCCACCGGCTCGGGGCCCGTGGCGTCAGAACGCAGGGGACGCGGCAGAAACACTGCTGCGATGTTGCGGCTGACGTATTGACGGCCGGCCAGCACCGCGTGTACCGCCTGCAGCAGCTCTGTGCTGTCCTCGCTCTTATGCACGTACCCGTCGGCGCCCGCCGCCAACGCCTGCCCCACGGAGTGCGGCTGCAAATCACCGGTCAACACCAGCACCTTGACGGATTCCGCGAACTCGGCCTTGATGGCGGCGGCAACGTCCACACCGTGCAGGCCCGGCAGGCCCAGGTCCAGCAACAACAACTGGGGGCTGAACTGCCGCACCAGCGCCTCGACGGCCCGGCCGTCGCCGGTTTCCGCGACGACTTCGAAGCCGGGCTGGGTAGACAGCAGCATCTTCAGACCCTCACGCATCAGCATGTGGTCTTCCGCAAGAATGATGTGGGTGGTTGCGCCGGTTGTGAAAGTCATGAAGTTGCTCATTGGATGCTGCTCATCAGGGCGGCCAGCACTTGCGGCTCCACGGGTTTATAGACCAACCGAAGGCCGTGCTGCGCGGCCTGCGCAATCGGCTGCGCCGAGGTGTCACCGGTGATGATCACAGCAGGCACCGTGCGTCCGAGGCGGCGCGTCACCGCTTCGATGGCTTGGATGCCGGTGACGTCGCTTGCCAGGCGATAGTCCGAAAGGATGAGTCGGATGTCATTCGGGTGGCTGCCGGCAAGGGCCAGCGCGTCTTCGAGCGAGGCGGCCACCCGCACGGAATACTTCCATTCCACCAACAGGCGTTGCATGGATTCGCGCAGCTCGGGGTCGTCGTCGATCACCAGCACACTGCCCTCAAATGGGCCCTGCGAGTCTGCGGGGCGTGACACCGGAAGCTCGGGCGCAGGCGCACGCGGCAGCGTGACGGAAAACACCGAGCCCTTGCCGGGCGTGGACCGCACGTGGATCTTCCCGCCCAGCAATTGCACCGCGCGCGAGACGATGGCCAGCCCCAGGCCCAGCCCGTGCTCGCGATCGCGCGCCACATTGGGCACCTGGTAGAACTCGCCGAAGATCCGGTCGCATTCTTCCTGCGCAATGCCGATACCGGTGTCCAGCACCTGTAACTCCACATGCTGCGCATGCCGTCGGCAACCCACCAAAATGCGGCCTTGTTCGGTATAGCGCACGGCATTGGCCACCAGATTGGATATCACGCGCGCCAGCACCAACGGGTCGGTCTCGACCCACACACCGTGCGGCATCACCACCCGGAAATCCAGTCCCTTGGCCTGCGCGGGGCCTGTAAAGGCGTTGCCGACTTCGGTGAGCAGGTCAGCCATGTCCACCGGCCGCCGGGTGACGGTCACGGTGCCACTGTCCAGGCGCGACAGATCAAACAGGCCATTGAGCAAGCGCCCCAGACCGTTGAGCGCCATTTGCAGGCGGGCGGCGATGTGCCCCACCTCGGCACCTGTCAGTTCGGCGCGCTTAGACATGGCCTGCAGCGTGGCAACAAAAAGGCTCAGCGCCTGGATGGGCTGGCGCAGGTCGTGGCTGGCCACCGCCAGGAACTGCGACTTGGCATGGCTGGCCGCTTCGGCCTGCTCCTTGGCAATGCGCAGGTCGGCGGCGGCGCGCAGCCCCCGCAGGCGGCGCATCAGCACAAACCAGGTCAGCAGCGCCGCCATCACACTGGCCACCACGCCCAGCCGCGCGACCCATTGCAGCCGGCTGATGGCAATCTCGGTGGTGAAGTTGGGCAGCGAGTGGGCCGTCAGTGTCCAACCATAGCCACCCACTTCGACCTGCTGGGTCGTATAGAACAGCGTGAGCGTCGACTCGCCGCCCACCCGGTCACTGTAGGTGTCGATCAGTTGGTCGTCGTCCTGTCCGGCGCCGTCATAGACCTCGACGGTGATGTTGGCGCGCTCGCCCAGGATGTTGTCCATCAAGCCGTCCATGCTGAAGGCGGCGTAGATCCAGCCTTTGATATGGGCACGTCGCTCGGACAAGGTGCTATGGGGTTTGCCGTTCTGGTAGACCGGCAGGTACATGCGGTAGCCGGCCTGTACCTGGGCTGCATCCTCTTCCGGCAGCTTCGCCTTGTTGGAAATCGCGATGCCGTCGCTGTCGCGCGCGGCCTCCATCGCGGGCCGGCGCGAGGGTTCCAGGAAAAAATCCGTTCCCAGCGTACTGAGGAACGAGGAGCCGCTGGGCTCGAAATACAGCGCCGACGTGCTGGCGCCGGCATCGCTGGGCGGCAGCACCGTGTACGCCGGAAAGCCCTGGCTGCGCACGGCGGCGATGTGCCGCTCGCGTTCGGCCGACGGCACAATGAGCGCAAAGCCCATGCCCTGCAGCCCCGGATGGTTCTGGATGCGCAGGTTGGCGACAAAGGACTGGAAGTCGCCGCGCTGCACGTTGTCGGACGTGGCGAACAGGCCGTGGGTGGCGCGCAGCGCCTGCTCATAGGCCAGCATGCGCTCCCGGAACAGGCTGGTGGTCTCACGCACGCGCGCGTCGAACTCGCTCTGCAGAACCTGCCCGATCTCCCGGCGCTCACGCTCCCAGAACACCCAGGTGGCGGTCAGCGCCAGGCACAGCACCACAGCCGGCAGCAGATAGCTCAAGAAGCGCAGGCGCCCGAGTGCTGCCGGGGCTTTGCGGGGTGCGCTGGATGGCGCGGGGGCGGTGTTTTGCATGGGTGAACGGGCCCTAGCGCTGGTAAGGCAGCAGGATGTGCTCGGCCTGCGTCTGCGCATCCTTCAAGGCCTCTTGCGGCGTCTTGGCGCCGGTGAGCGCCGAGACCAGCCCCGCGTTCAGGGCCCGCGTCACTCGCTGGTTCTCGTGCGTGGACAGTTCCGCCACGGCGTGTGACAACTGGTTGCGTGCGACAGCCGCCTGCGGAAAAGCCATCAGGTAGTCCTTCATGGTGTGTGTGTCCCACGCGGCCGGGCTCACGCCGATGTAGCCGGAATCAATGCTCCAGCGCGCCGTGCGCTCGGGGGCGACCATCCACTGGACGAATCGGAATGCGGCTTTTTGCCGCGCCGGTGTGGTTTTGCGGAACACGTAAAAATTGCCAC
This sequence comes from Rhodoferax sp. ZS1R25, assembly GCF_056521335.1. Classification (NCBI taxonomy): domain Bacteria; kingdom Pseudomonadati; phylum Pseudomonadota; class Betaproteobacteria; order Burkholderiales; family Comamonadaceae; genus Rhodoferax; species Rhodoferax sp. ZS1R25. The sequence continues at coordinate 1,534,764 of NZ_JBWMAZ010000001.1, read as the reverse complement.
CGCCCGTGGGCGAACCGGCCTGCTTATTGCCGGGCAGCGGGCCGACGCCGAAGGCAAACCCTGCCTTGGCCTTCAGATTGGCCAGGTTGCCGCTGGTGGTCCAGATCATGGCGGCCTTGCCGCTGAGGAAATCGCTGGGCGTGTTACCCCATTCAATGACACCGGGCGGGTGGACCTTGCGCGTGCGGGACAGGTCTACCCAGTACTGCAGGGCCTCAACCACGGCGGGGCGGTCAAACCAGGTCTTGGTGCCGGCCTCATTCATAAGTTGGGCGCCGTTGCCGGTGACCAGCCCCTGGAACAGCCAGTACGGAAAGCCAGAAGAGGGAATCTGTAGCCCCCACTGTGTCGTGACGCCAGCGTCGTCGCGCCGCGTGAGCTTTTGCGCAAAGTCGGCCATCTGGGTCCAGTTGGCCGGCGGGAGGTCGGGGTCCAGCCCTGCTTGCCGGAAGAGCTCTTTGTTCCAATACAACAGGATGGTGGAGCGCTGGAAGGGAATGCCCCAGGTCTGGCCGGCGGCGCGGCTGTTGGCCATCAGCGCAGGGTAGAAGCCGCGCATCCAGGCAACGTCGTCGGCATTGCTTACCAGATCGTCGAATGGCACGATGGCGCCAGCATCGATCAGCGTGAACATATCCACCGCAAACAGCACGGCAACATCTGGCGGTGTACCGCTTCTATGGGCCGTCAGCGCTTTGACGATGGAGTCCTTGTAAGTGCCGGTGTAGGTCGGCTTGACGCGGATGTCGGGGTTCTCTTTCTCAAAATCGGCCACCAGCGCCGAGAGGCTTTTGGCGACCGGCCCGCCCACGGCGATGGGAAAGTAAAAGGAAATCTCGGTGGGCTGCGCATGGCTGACGCCGCACAGGGCCCACGCCATCACCAGCAGCAAGGCTTTCAGAATGTTCAACATAGCGCGGGCACTTGTGTTTGACCTCTTTGGAACGGCCGCAAATGGGCCCATTGGAGTGCAATCGTAACGAATCGTTACGAACGGACGAGCAAGCCACGTGCCATAGGACTGTCCGAACGAGGTGACTGGCGCAAGCCCTTCGCTAACTGCCCGCCAACACCCCTAACGCCTCGCGCGCCCAGGCAATGCTGCCCTCCTCGTACATGATCCCTTTTTTGAGGATCAGGTGCTGCAGACGCGCAGCCCGCGGCATCGCATCGCCCCGCGCGAAATCCCGCGCCTCAATCGCGCGGTAATGCGCCAGCTTCTCGGTGTGCTGGGCAATGCGGGTGCGCAGTTCGTCACTGAGATCCACCTCGCCCAGTGCCGCGTCGGCGCGCAGTTTCACAATAAATTCATCGCGCAGATCGATGGGCGCCGCGGGCTCCTGCGTCCAGCGCACCAGCTCGGCGCGGCCGGCGGGCAGCACTTTGTATTCGCGCTTGCGGGTGGCGCCTGCGTCGGGGGCGGTGTCAGAGACGATCCAGCCTTTGTCTTCCATGCGGGCCAGTTCGCGGTAGATCTGCTGGTGGGTGGCGTGCCAGAAGTAGCCGATGGACTTGTCAAAGCGGCGCGCCAGCTCGTAGCCGGAGGACGGTTTTTCGATGAGGGAGGTGAGCACGGCGTGGGCAAGCGACATGCGGGCGAGTCTAAAGGCAGCCCTCTAACTATGCAACCAGTTGCATAAACTTCGCTAGACTTCTACACTCCTGCAACTGGTTGCATAGTTGCGCCACAGCCACCCAACAACAACGGAGACCGCCCCATGACCACTGCCCCCACCTACCCGCACATGCTCCAGCCCCTGGACCTAGGCTTTACCACCCTGAAAAACCGCGTGCTCATGGGTTCCATGCACGTGGGCCTGGAAGAAGCGCGCGACGGCTTTGCGCGCATGGCCGCCTTCTATGCCGAGCGCGCCAGGGGCGGCGTGGGCCTGATCGTGACCGGCGGCATTGCCCCCAACGACCGCGCCCGCCCCATGCCCGGCGGTGCGGCCATGACGACGCAGAAGGAAGCCGACAAGCACAAGGTGGTGACCGAGGCCGTGCACGCCGCGGGCGGCAAGATCTGTATGCAGATCCTGCACTTTGGCCGCTACGCCTACCACCCCGAGCTGGTGGCGCCCAGCGCGCTCAAAGCCCCGATCAGCCCCTTCCGCCCGCACGCGCTGACGACCGAGGAGGTGGAACAAACCATTGAGGACTACGCCAATGCCGCAGCGCTGGCGCAAAGCGCGGGCTATGACGGCGTGGAGATCATGGGGTCCGAGGGCTACCTGATCAACGAATTCATCGCCAAGCAGACCAACCACCGCGACGACGCCTGGGGCGGCAGCTACGAGAACCGCATCCGCTTTCCGCTGGAAATCGTGCGCCGGACACGGGCGCGAGTCGGCGCTAACTTCATCATCATCTTCCGCCTGTCCATGCTGGATCTGGTGGAAGGCGGCTCTACGAAAGAGGAAGTGGTGCAACTGGCGCAGGCGCTGGAAGCAGCGGGCGTGACGATCCTGAACACCGGCATCGGCTGGCACGAGGCGCGCATTCCCACCATCGCCACCAAGGTGCCGCGCGCGGCCTTTGCCTGGGTGACCGAGCAGCTCAAGGGCAAGGTGAAAATTCCGCTGGTCGCCACCAACCGCATCAACACGCCCGAAGTAGCAGAGCAAATTCTGGCGGACGGCCAGGCCGACATGGTCAGCATGGCGCGCCCCTTCCTGGCCGACCCCGACTTTGTGGCCAAGGCCGCGGCCGGCAAGGCGGACACCATCAACACCTGCATTGGCTGCAACCAGGCCTGCCTGGACCACACCTTTGGCGGCAAGATCACCAGCTGCCTGGTGAACCCGCGCGCCTGCCACGAGACGCTGATGGTGGCCACACCCGCACCGCGCAAGGAACGCATTGCCGTGGTGGGCGCTGGCCCGGCCGGGCTGGCGTTTTCTACCGAAGCGGCGAAGCGTGGCTATGACGTCACGCTGTTTGACGCGGCCAGCGAGATTGGCGGCCAGTTCAACGTGGCCAAGCAGGTGCCAGGCAAGGAAGAGTTTTACGAGACGCTGCGCTACTTCGGCACGCAGATCAAAGCCACGGGCGTGACGCTGCAACTGGGCAAGCGCGTGAGCGCGCAAGACCTGACCACCGGCGGCTTCCAGCAGGTAGTGCTGGCCACGGGCGTGAGCCCGCGCACGCCCGAGATCGAGGGCATCAACCACCCCAAGGTGCTGGGCTATCTGGACGTGCTGCGCGACAAAAAGCCCGTGGGCCAGACCGTGGCGCTGATCGGCGCGGGCGGCATTGGTTTTGACACGGCCGAGTACCTGCTGCACGAGGGCACCAGCCCCAGCCTGGACCAGGCCAAGTTCTTTGCCGAATGGGGCGTGGACACCACGTTTGCCCACGCCGGCGGCCTGAAGCCCGCACACATCGAGAAGACGCCGCGCAAGGTCTACCTGCTGCAGCGCAAGACCAGCAAGGTGGGCGACGGCCTGGGCAAGACCACGGGCTGGATCCATCGCACCTCCCTAAAGAATCGCCAGGTAGAGATGGTCAATGGCGTGACCTACCGCAAGGTGGACGACGCGGGCCTGCACATCACCGTGGGCGACAAGGACATGGTGCTGCCGGTGGACAACGTGGTGATCTGCGCAGGGCAAGACCCGCAGCGTGAACTGCAGGCCGCGCTGCAGGCCGCGGGCGTGACCGTACACCTGATTGGCGGCGCCGATGTGGCCGCCGAGCTGGACGCCAAGCGCGCCATCAAGCAGGGCACGGAGCTGGCGCTGGCCTTTGGTGCCGAGAAGGCCGAGGCTCCCAAGGCAGGTGCCACGCCCACGCTGGAGCAAACCCTGCCCGCACCGGTGGCCGCCAGCCTGAAGCTCTGGCACCAAATGATCGAGGAGAAGAACCTGGGCGAGCTGGCAACCATCTTGCATCCCAAGGCCGTGTTCCGCTCGCCCATGGCGCACACGCCCTACCCCAGTGCGCAGGCGGTGCAGCTCATTCTGGGCACGGTGATTCAGGTGTTTGAGAATTTCAAGTACCACCGCGAACTGGCCAGCGCCGACGGGCTGAGCCTGGTGCTGGAGTTCAGCGCGCAGGTGAATGGCAAAGACCTGAAGGGCATCGACATGGTGCAGTTCGACGCCGAGGGCAAGATCGTGGACTTTGAGGTGATGGTGCGGCCCATGAGCGGCCTGCAGGCCCTGGGGGACGAGATGGGCAAGCGCCTGGCGCCCTACCTGGCGATGATGAAGCCTGCCAAGGTCTGACCGCGCTCACCTCATACGCTATCGTTTTGCTAGCTGCTCGCGCATATTGCACGGGGGCTAGCGGCCTAAAACACTTATAAACAGGAGACAACCATGCAACTGGAAACCCTCAGCGTTACGCTGGATGCGCACATCGCCACCGTGCGCCTGAACCGGCCCGACAAGGCCAACGCCATGAACGCCACCATGTGGCAGGAAATCCGCCAGGCGTTTGAGTGGGTGGACCGCACGCCCGAGGCACGCGTGGCCGTGTTGCAGGGCGAAGGCAAGCTGTTCTGCGCGGGCATCGACCTGCAGATGATGATGGGCATGAACGCCCAGATTGCCAACGACTGCGATGGCCGCTCCCGCGAGGCCATGCGCCGCGTGATTCTGGACATGCAGGACACGCTGACCAGCCTGGAACGCTGCCGCAAGCCCGTGCTGGCCGCCATCCACGGCGGCTGCATTGGCGGCGGCATCGACCTCGTCACCTGCGCCGACATGCGCTACGCCAGCGCCGACGCCTATTTCAGCATCAAGGAAATCGACATCGGCATGACCGCCGACGTGGGCACCCTGCAGCGCCTGCCCAAGCTGGTGGGCGACGGCATCACGCGCGAACTGGCCTACACGGGCCGCAAGCTGGAAGCCGAAGAGGCGCGCCAGATCGGCCTGGTGAACCGCGTGTTCGAGAGCCGTGAGGCGCTCTACGCCGGGGTGCAGGAGATTGCGGCCACCATCGCCGCCAAGTCCCCCCTGTCCATCCGCGGCACCAAGGAAATGATCACCTACGCCCGTGACCACAGCGTGGCCGACAGCCTGAACTACATCGCCACCTGGAACGCCGCCATGCTAATGAGCCAGGATTTGACGGAGGCGATGACGGCGAACATGCAGAAGCGGGTGCCGGTGTTCAAGGACTGAGCGTCCTTTCTCTCGCTGTTTTGTGCTGAGCCCGCAGCAGGCTTGGGGTACGTACCTCCGCTCGTGTCCCCCGGCCTACGGCCTCCTCCTTGACCTCGCTGCGGCACGCACCCCAAACCTGCCGCTGCGAAGAGGGATATACGCAAACGCAACTCGTGCCGTGTGACCAGCTCATACAACAGGTCTATCGTCCAAAAGTCCAACGAGTACTAAAGGTCAGTTTTGATAGGACTATCTTTTGAGCGCTGGAGTGGATCCGCAAGCACTGGAAACAAACTGTGTTTCTGAAACTGTAGTCACGGTTTCAGGTTTGCCTTCGAAAACAACGGGAACGTAAAAGGTTTTGATGTTCCGCAGCAAGTAATCACCCCGTGCAGACAACTCCACAACACGTTCACCGTGAATCTCATCTTCTGTGCAGAAGAACGACGCTTGGATGGTGTTTCCCGTGCGTATGACATTTGCAGTGGTACACCCTTTTTCGTCTTTTCCTCCCTCTACGGGCAATGGCTCCGTGTGTTGCGATGCTTGTCGAGAGACGCAAAACTTGAGTGCAACAGTGCTGCCGGCGGCTTGTAGGCCTGGCATTTTTGCCTCAAGTGCTTTTCGCTCATGCTTGGGTAGTTTTTTCAGTGACTCAAAAGACCGGGCCATCGCTCGCTCCATTTCGCCGCTCGTCGTGTGGAATTCCGTGGAGGACTTCCACAGCCCCGGCTGCATCGGCTGGCCGTTGGCATCCAACATAAGCACTAGTGTGAGCGCGCTGGCCATTAAGCGAAAAATTGATCGAACTTTCCTCATTGCTGTCAAAGTGAGTTCTCCCGTTTGATTTTCTTTGGTGATTCTGCACGCAGACCGAAGCTTTGCTTTGGATCAGGCGGGCTGGGTGTTTTGCGCGGGTAAAGGAGGAGCCCGTGCAGCGGGCGGGGGACACGGAGCAAAACGCCCGGCCCGCCTGATCCCGCCAACCCAAGCGTCGGGTGGGGCATGCCAGTCGGCCCCGACTAAAATCTCCAGTTCCTCCGTGAAAGTCGATTCCCATGCCCCGCCAACTCTTTGTCACCACTGCCCTCCCCTACGCCAACGGCAACTTCCATATCGGCCACATCATGGAATACATCCAGGCCGACATCTGGGTGCGGTTCCAGCGCATGCAGGGCAATGCGGTGAACTTTGTGGGTGCGGACGATACGCACGGCGCGCCCATCATGATTGCGGCTGAAAAGGCCGGCAAAACGCCCGAGCAGTTTGTGGCCGACATCGCAGCCGGCCGCAAGCAGTACCTCGACGGCTTTCACATCAGCTTTGACAACTGGCACAGCACCCACTCGCTCGAAAACACCGAGCTGGCACGTCAGATCTACCGCGACCTGCGCGACCGCGCCGATGGCTCGCTGATCGAAGTGCGCACGATTGAACAGTTCTTCGACCCCGCGAAGAACATGTTCCTGCCCGACCGCTATATCAAGGGCGAGTGCCCCAAGTGCCACGCCAAAGACCAGTACGGCGACAACTGCGAAGTCTGCGGCTCGGTCTACGCGCCGACCGACCTGATTAACCCGTTCTCCGCCCTGTCCGGTGCCAAGCCCGAACTGAAGAACTCCGAGCACTTCTTCTTCAAACTATCCGACCCGCGCTGCGTGGAGTTCCTCGAGAACTGGACGCAGGACGGCAAGCTGCAGCCCGAGGTGGCGAACAAGATCAAAGAATGGTTCACCGTGCGCACCAACCCGGACGGCACGACCAGCGAAGGCCTGGGCGACTGGGACATCAGCCGCGACGCACCCTACTTCGGCATCGAGATTCCCGATGCGCCGGGCAAGTACTTCTATGTGTGGCTGGACGCGCCCGTGGGCTACTTGGCCTCGCTGAAAAACTGGTTCGACAAGGGCGGCCCCAAGGCCAAGCATGGCGACACGCGCAGCTTTGAGGAATACATGGCCGCTGCCGACACCGAGCAGTACCACTTCATCGGCAAGGACATCGTTACCTTCCACACCCTGTTCTGGCCTGCGATGCTGAAGTTCAGCGGCCGCAAGACGCCCAACAACGTCTTCGTGCACGGCTTTTTGACCGTCAACAACGGCGAGAAGATGAGCAAGAGCCGCGGCACCGGCCTGGACCCGCTCAAGTACCTGAGCCTGGGCATGAACGCCGAGTGGCTGCGCTACTACCTGGCCGCCAAGCTGTCGGCACGCAATGAAGACATCGACTTCAACGCCGATGACTTCATGGCGCGCGTGAACTCGGATTTGATTGGCAAATACGTGAACATCGCCAGCCGTGCGGCGGGCTTCTTGACCAAGCGCTTTGACGGCAAGCTGACCAGCGACTTCGGCGCCACGGGCGCGGCCCTGCTGGCCGAAGTGCGCGGCGCCAGTGATGCGCTGGCCCAGATGTACGAGGCGCGCGAATACGGCAAGGCCACGCGCGAAATCATGCTGCTGGCCGACAAGGTCAACGCCTATGTGGACCAGAACAAGCCCTGGGACCTGGCCAAGGACGTGGCCAACAACCAGGCGCTGCACCAGGTCTGCTCCGTGCTGATCAACACCTTTGCCACGCTGACGCGTTACCTCTCACCCGTGCTGCCCGGCCTGGCCAGGGCCGTGCAAGGCTTTGTGGGTGTGGACATGCAGCAGTGGAATGTGGCGGGCGACGTGCAGGCTATTGCGCCCTACCAGCACCTGATGCAACGCGTCACCCCCGAGCAGTTGGATGCATTGTTTGAGCCCCCAGCCCCCGTGGAATCTGCGCAAGCAGCTCCTGAAACTATAGCAACCGTACCCGGCGGCGAAGAGATCGCCCCGCTCATCACCATCGACGACTTCGCCAAAATCGACCTGCGCATTGCGAAGATCGTGAACTGCGAGGCGGTGGAAGGCTCGACCAAGCTGCTGCGCCTGACGCTGGACGCGGGCGAAGGCCGCCACCGCAATGTGTTCAGCGGCATTGCCAGCATGTACAAGCCCGAAGAGCTGGTAGGCCAGCTCACCGTGCTGGTAGCCAACCTGGCGCCGCGCAAGATGAAGTTTGGCGTGTCCGAAGGCATGGTCATGGCGGCCAGCCATGGCGATGAAAAGGCCAACCCCGGCATCTACATCCTCAACCCCTGGCCCGGCGCTACGCCCGGCATGCGCATCCACTAAACCTGCCCCACCCGACCGGACCACAGACGCATGTTCCCCTGGATCCACGGTTGGGTTGATACGGAGCGCACGCCCCAGGCCAACACGCGGCTGGGCATGACCCTGGCCTTTGTAGCCGGAGCCACCAACGCGGGCGGTTTCTTGGCGGTGCACGAGTACACCTCGCACGTCACCGGCGTGGTGTCCACCGTGGTGGATTCCCTGGTGCTGGGCCACACCGATGTGATGCTGACCGGGCTGGCCATGCTGATCGCGTTTGTGCTGGGCGCCATGGCCACGGCCATCCTCGTCAACTGGGGGCTGCGCCGCCGGCTCCACACCGCTTATGGCCTGCCGCTGGTGCTGGAGGCCGCACTCTTGCTGGTGTTTGGTGTGTTCGGCGGCGCCATGAACTACGCCATCTATTTCTTCACGCCGCTCACCGTCACGCTGCTGTGCTTCATCATGGGCCTGCAAAACGCGGTGATCACCAAAATATCCCGCGCCGAAATCCGCACTACGCACCTGACCGGCCTGGTCACCGACGTGGGCATTGAGCTGGGCAAGATGGCCTATATCAACGCCGACTCACAGGGCCACCGCGTGCAGGCCAACACCCAGAAACTGCGTCTGCACAGCCTGCTGATCGGCAGCTTTGTGGGCGGGGCCTTCTCTGGCGCCATGGGCTTCAAAACCCTGGGCTTTATCACCACCGTGCCGCTGGCGCTAACGCTTCTGTTGCTGGTGGCTCGGCCCCTGTGGCAAGACACCACCCGCTGGTACCAACGCACCCACCCAGGCAGCCTCTAGGCTGCCCACCCCTCTTTTTCTTCCTATTGCATGACCACTCCCTCTTCTCCTTCCCTGCAAACCTTTGATGTGCTCATCGTCGGCAGCGGCCTGGCCGGCCTGAGTGCTGCGCTGCTGCTGTCGCCCGACCACAAAGTTGCCATCCTCACCAAGCGCGCTGTGCGCGAAGGTTCCAGCGGCTGGGCCCAGGGCGGCATTGCTGCGGTGTGGGACAAGGACGACAGCTTTGCCGCCCACGTGGACGACACGCTGGTGGCTGGCGCAGGTCTGTGTGACCTGGCCGCCACGCAGTTTGTGGTGGAGCAGGCGCCGCAGGCCATTGCCTGGCTGCAGAAGCTGGGCGTGCCCTTCTCGGAAGAGGCCGGCCATGCCGGACAGTTGCACCTCACGCGCGAAGGCGGCCACAGCGCGCGGCGCATCGTGCACGTGACCGACGCCACCGGCGCGGCCGTGCAGCAAACGCTGATCGAGAAGGTGAAGCAAAGCCCCAACATCACGCTGTTTGAGCACCACACGCTGGTGGACCTGATCACGACCGCGAAACTAGGCCAAGCGGGGCCGAACCGCTGCGTGGGTCTGTACGCGCTGGATGACGACACCGACGAGGTGCTCACCTTCCAGGCGCCCCACACCATCCTGGCCACGGGCGGCGCGGGCAAGGTCTACCTGTACACCACCAACCCCGACACTGCCACGGGCGACGGCATTGCCGCGGCCTGGCGCGCGGGCTGCGCGGTGCAGAACATGGAGTTCATCCAGTTCCACCCCACCTGCCTGTACCACCCGCATGCCAAGAGCTTTCTCATCAGCGAAGCCGTGCGCGGCGAAGGCGGCCGCCTGCTGCTGCCCGACGGCACACGCTTCATGCCCGCGCACGACCCACGTGCCGAGCTGGCACCACGCGACGTGGTGGCCCGCGCCATCGACTTCGAGATGAAAAAAGGCGGCTTTGATTGCGTGTACCTGGACATCTCGCACCAGCCACTGGCCTTCATCCAGGAGCACTTTCCCAACATCTACGCGCGTTGCCTGGAACTGGGCATCGACATGTCCAAGCACCCCATTCCCGTGGTGCCCGCCGCGCACTACACCTGTGGCGGTGTGCAGACCGATCTGTCGGCCCGCACCCAGGTGCCAGGCCTGTACGCCGTGGGCGAATCGGCTTGCACGGGCCTGCATGGCGCCAATCGCCTGGCGTCCAACTCGCTGGTGGAGTGCATGGTGTTTGCGCGCTCGGCCACACACTGGATTGCCGAAGATCTGGCCAAGACCGCCGCCACCCCGGCGCAGGCCCTGCCTGTGTGGGACGACAGCCGCGTGACCGACTCGGACGAGTCCGTGGTCATCTCCCACAACTGGGACGAGTTGCGCCGCTTCATGTGGGACTACGTGGGCATCGTGCGCACCAACAAACGGCTGGAGCGCGCCGCCCACCGCATTGCGCTGCTGCAGGGCGAGATTCAGGAGTTCTATGCGCACTTCCATGTGACGCGTGACCTGCTGGAGCTGCGCAACCTGGTGCAGGTGGCCGACCTGATTGTCAAGAGCGCCCAGGCCCGCCACGAGAGCCGCGGCCTGCACTTCAGCCGCGATTACCCCGAGCTGCTGGACCAGGCCATCCCCACCACACTGACACCCTAACTTTTTAGGTTGCTACTGATTCAGGAGCGCCTGGCGCAATGTCCACGGGGGCTAGCGGCAAATTTTGGCCCCAACCCTGCGCCATGCCGGCGGCCATGGCCGCATAGTCGGTCTCCCGTGCCCCACGGTTGCGCTGCGCAACGCCGGCGGCTGGCGTGTGGAAAATGCTGCGCGCCAGGTGGCGGCCGGCCATGGTGATACCCGCCGTCTTGGGCTGGCGCAGCGCCACAAACTGCTGCCAGGCCAGCGGCACATCATCCCCCTGCGCCTGCACGCATTGCGTCAGGTGCCAAGCGTCTTCCAGTGCCTGGCAGGCGCCCTGGCCCGAGGTGGGCAGCGGCGCATGTGCCGCATCGCCCAGCAACAGCACATTGGCGCGCTGCCACTGCGGCGTGGGGTCGTGGTCGTGCAGAAATATCTGGTGGATGCCGCTGTCGGGTGTGCCCGCCAAAGCGTGTTGCACCGGCGCGGGCCAGTGGGCAAAGCGCCGGGTCAGTTCCGCACGGTAGTGCTGCGGCTGCGCTTGGCCCAAAGGCACCGCAGCACCACCCGCCCAGTAGGCCCGCTGCGGCGACAAGGCCACCACGCCAAAACGTTCGCCCGTGCCCCAGTAGTCCAGCGCGGCCCCGGCCTCGAACACCGGCTCCGCGGTTTCGCAAATACCGATCCAGTTCACAAAGCCCTGGTACACGGGGCGCGCCGCGTCTTCCGACCCCAGCACAAACGCGCGGCAGCGCGAACGCATGCGCCCTTCGGCACCCAGCACCCATTCAGGCTCCACCACCACACCGTTCTCAAAAATCAGTTGTGTGGCGCCAGGGCCCGCATCGTGCAGCGCCACCACATCGCGCAGGCGGTGGCCGTAGTGCAGCACCACGCCCAGCTCCAGCGCACGCGCCAGCAGCGCGCTCATCAGGTCGTGGCGCAGGATGGCCATGCTGGCGTGGCCCATGGCGTCGTCCATGGCGCGCACATCGATGCTGCCCAGTGCTTCGCCGCCGGCGGTGAGCCGGTGCATGGCATGCACCCGCGTGCCGTGCGGCCGCAGCAGTTCCCACAGGCCCAAGGTATCGAGCACCCAGCTGGCATTGGGCCAGCTGACGATGCCCGCGCCCAGGCTGCGGATGGCGGGGGCCTGCTCGTACACGGCGACGGTGTGGCCGGCCTGGCGCAAGGCAATGGCAGAGGCCAAGCCTGCAACCCCGGCACCGATGGCGGCGAAATGCATACGCGCTACTGGTAGACCGCGTCGGCCCAGACGATGGCTTCCATCTGCGCCACATTGATCTCGCGGTACGACAGGTCCAGGCGCTGTGCCGCCTCCGAAAACACGGTGGCATCTTCCAGCTCGCAGGCAATGGCCATGGCCAGCAGGTCCATGTATTTGCCGGTGCCGGTCAGCAACGCCTCGGTGATGGCACCGTCCAGCCCCAGCATGGACACGGCCTCGGCCAGCGGGCAGCCCAGCATGCGGTCCAGCAGCGAGAACAGGCCGATGAGGAAGGCCTCTTCCTGCTCTTCGGGCGACAGGGTTTTGGCACCCAGTAGCTCCATCATCTTGGCCCGTACTACGGCCATGTTGCCGGCCAGCGTGGGCTTGCCGTCTACGCCCGCCGTCATCAGCATGGCAGCCCAGCGCTGCAGGCGTTCGTTGCCCAGCAGCATCACGGCCTGGCGGATGGAGGTGATCTTGGTACGCAGGCCCAGGCCCGCGGAGTTGATCAGGCGCAGCAGGTTGTAGCCGAGCGCGGCATCTTTTTTGATGGCCAGCTCGATCTCGTCCACATCGGCCTCGCTGCGCAGCTTGCTGAACAGGTTGGCCGCGCTGGCCTGGCTGGGGCTGACCACCTGGGTCTTGACCAGCTCGGGCCGCGAGAACCAGTAGCCCTGGAAGAAATGGAAACCCATGTCTTTGTAAATCTCAAACTGCGCGGCGCTCTCCACCTTCTCGGCCACAGCGATGGCGCCGGTGCGGGTCTGGATGGCATCGACCAGCGGTTTCAGTTTGGCGGGGTCAATGGCCCGCACGTCTACCTTCACAAAATCGGCAATGCCCTGCCAGGACTTGTAGACCGGCGCCACCACCGTGTGGCTGAAGGCCAACCGAAAACCGCGCTTGCGCAGCGTCATCAGCTTGAGGCGGGACTCTTCAATGGTGGCCGGGTCGTGCTGCGCCACCGGCGGCACTTCGATGATGGTGCGCTGGGGCACCAAAAAGTCCCAGTGCGAGCCGGTCAGGCTCTCGTGCGTGGCGTTGAGGAACAGGTCGGCCTGGGCATTGACCAGCTTGGTGCCGCTTTGCGCCATGACGTTGAGCACCAGGGACACATCGCTGGCCAGCGAATGCGCGCGCTCACCCTGCGTGCGGTTGAACAGCTCATAGCCCACGATGGACTTGTCGGCGTCCACGATGTGCTGTCGGGCAATGGAAAAACTCGATACGTCAGATGTCTCTGCTTCTGAAGAACTCACAGCAACCTTTCTGCAGCCGGTGGATGGGCCCACCGCCTCCCTGCACGCGAATGATGCCTGAGCTTTGTTAAGCGGGAATCACTAGGCCCTTGGCCACCGCGGGTCGCGCCACGAAAGCCGCGAGCACCCGCGCCACCTCGGGAAAGTTGGAAAACCCGACCAAGTCGCCGGCGCCGTAAAAGCCAATCAGGTTGCGCACCCAGGGGAAGGTGGCGATGTCGGCAATGCTGTAGTCCGCGCCCATGATCCAGTCGCGACCCTGCAGGTGCTTGTCCAGCACGCCCAGCAGGCGGGTGCTCTCGGCCACATAGCGGTCGCGCGGACGCTTGTCTTCAAAGTCCTTGCCGGCGAACTTGTGGAAGAAGCCGAGCTGCCCAAACATGGGGCCAATGCCGCCCATCTGGAACATCACCCACTGGATGGTCTCGTAGCGCTTGGCTGGGTCTTTGGACATGAGCTGGCCGGTTTTCTCGGCCAGGTAGATCAGGATGGCGCCCGACTCGAACAGCGCCAGCGGTTGGCCACCGGGACCATTGGGGTCAATGATGGCGGGGATCTTGTTGTTGGGGTTCAGCGAGACGAATTCGGGCGTGAGCTGGTCGTTGGTCTGGAAGCTCACCAGGTGCGGCTCGTAGGCCAGGCCAATCTCTTCCAGCGCAATGCTCACCTTCACACCATTGGGCGTGGGCAGCGAGTACAGCTGCAGGCGATCGGGGTGTTGGGCGGGCCATTTGGCGGTGATGGGGAACTTCGACAGATCAGTCATGGGATGTCCTTTTTGCTCTGATTTTGATAGCTACTCGCGCATATTCCGCGGGGGCCAGGGGCACGAAAAACTTAGAGTACCCGACTGTGAATGTCCAAGCACCGGCTGGGGGTACCGGGCTACTTCTTCTTGTCGGCATCCACGCGGTTCAGGGGGCCGAAGCAGTCGTCCTTCGATTCGCTGTAGCACGCCCAGTACTGGCGCCCCGACGGCGCGAAGAGCAGGTAGTTGGTAAACCGGAGCCCCGTATCGTCGCTGCTGGACTGGGCGCAGTCCTGGCCACCGTAGTCTTTGACGACCTCGGCGTCGAGCCTGTAGAAACCCTGGGCGGTGGGCTTGGCGGCGATGGTGTAACGGCTGTCGGTCTTTTCTGCACCGCTGAGCGCGCTGTAGCTGCCGTCGGCGCGGTAGTCATACACCTCGGTGCAGGCCACGTCTGCGCGCGTCCAAGTCCAGCGCCCCACCAGCAGCCGGCTGCCATCGCTCTCTTGGGGCAGCGCCGCGCTGGCCGCGGTTGCAGTCACCAGCCATACCGCCAGCGTGATGAAGGGGATGCGCATGAGGGCCTCAGGTATTACGCAGCACCCATATTCGGAATCAGCCCACCCACGGGCTGCCCATTCTTCAGCGCCGCGGTGAAGGCCAGCATGCGGTCGATGGGCAGGCGCGCACGCTCAATGAGGGCCGGGTTCACCTGAATTTCGTGGATGCCATGCTCCAGCACCATGGCCACACCGGCCAGCCCGTTCATGGCCATCCAGGGGCAGTGGGCGCAGCTCTTGCAGGTGGCGCTGTTGCCAGCGGTGGGGGCTTCGATGAAGGTCTTGCCGGGGTTCAGCGTGCGCAGCTTGTGCAACATGCCGTTGTCGGTGGCGACGATGAAGGTGTCGGCGTCCAGCGTTTGCGCGGCCTTGAGAATGCCACTGGTGGAACCCACCGCGTGGGCCAGGGCCACGATGTCTTTGGGCGACTCGGGGTGCACCAGCACTTTGGCCGTGGGGTGCTCTTTCATCAGCGCTTCGAGCTCAAAGGCCTTGAACTCGTCGTGCACGATGCAGGCGCCTTCCCAGAACACCATGTCGGCGCCGGTTTCGCGCTGGATGTAGCCACCCAGGTGCTTGTCGGGCGCCCACAGAATTTTCTGGCCCTTGTCCTTGAGCGCACGCACGATGTCCAGCGCGCAGCTGCTGGTTACCAGCCAGTCTGCGCGGGCTTTCACCTCAGCGCTGGTGTTGGCGTACACCACCACGGTGCGGTCGGGGTGCGCATCGCAAAAGGCGTTGAACTCGGTGATGGGACAGCCCAGGTCCAGCGAGCAGGTGGCGTCCAGGTCTGGCATCAGCACCGTCTTGTGCGGGGACAAGATCTTGCTGGTCTCGCCCATGAACTTCACCCCCGACACCACCAGCGTCTGCGCGCTGTGGTCGCGGCCAAAGCGCGCCATCTCCAGCGAATCGCTCACCAGGCCACCGGTTTCCTCGGCCAGGTCTTGCAGGTCCGGGTGCACGTAGTAGTGCGACACCATGACCGCGTTCTTTTCTTTCAGCAGGCGCTTGATCTTGTCTTTCAGCGCCACGCGCTGCGTGGGCGTAGGCTCCACGGGCACGCGCGCCCAGGCATGCTGGGTGCTGCAGGCGGGCTGCTCGTATTCGACGTCGATCACATCGGTTGCAGACATCACAGCTCCTCAAAGCGCATGGAGAAATCGGTGGCCTTCACGTCTTTGGTCAGGCCACCGATGGAGATGCGGTCCACACCCGTGGCGGCAATGGCGCGCACGGTGTCCAGGCCCACACCGCCCGACACTTCCAGAATCGCGCGCCCGGCATTCAGCGCCACGGCCTGCACCAGGTGCGCCAGCGTCATGTTGTCCAGCAGCACCATCTGGGCGCCGCAGTCCAGCGCCTCGCGCAGCTGCTCCAGCGTTTCCACTTCTACCTCGATGAACTTGGCGTTCTGCGCCAGTTGGGTAGCGCGCTGCAACGCGGCAGTGACGCCACCGGCCGCAGCAATGTGGTTTTCCTTGATCAGCACGGCGTCAAACAGGCCGATGCGGTGGTTGGTGCCACCGCCGACACGCACCGCGTACTTCTGCGCCAGGCGCAGGCCGGGGAGGGTCTTGCGCGTGTCCACGATGGCGGCGCGGTTGCCGGGCACCGAGTCGACCGCGCTGACAAACGTGGCAGTCTTGGTGGCCACGGCGCTCAGCAGCTGCAAAAAGTTCAGCGCGGTGCGCTCGGCCGTCAGCAGCGCCTGGGCGTTGCCCTCAATCTCCATCACCACCTGGTCGGCATAACAGCGCTGGCCTTCGCGCACATGCCAGACGATGGCCGCGCTCGGGTCCAGCGCACGCACCGCCGCGGTGGCCCAGGCTTCGCCGCAAATCACAGCGGATTCGCGCGCCAGCACGCGGGCACGGGCGCGGCGCGTGGGGTCAATCAGGGCCGCAGTCAGATCGCCGGCCCCCACGTCCTCCAGCAGGGCGCGGGCCACATCGGCTTGGGCCAGGGTGGCAATCTCGGTGGGGGTAAATTCAAAATACGTCATGGGCGCCAAGGATAACGGCAAGGCCAACCAAGCGCTAACCGTCAGGGCTCTCATCGGTTAAACGGCTTCGCTGTGTCAGAATCTTCGCCAGTTTTTATAAAGAAACAAGGGAGTTTGAGATGAACACATGGATCGCACGGGCGATGTTGGCACTGGCGTGCCTGGGTATGTCCGCGGCTGGGGCGCAGGCCCTGAGCAAAGAGGAAACTGACAAGATCTGGGCTGACGCCAAAGCGGCTTCCACCGCGGGGCCGGCCAGCGTGCCTCTCACCGACCAGGCCAAACTGGCACTGGGCGAGGGCCAGATTTTCATCCCGCAGCCGCAAGCCGGCAAGTTGCTGAATGCCATGGGCAACCCTGGCCAGGACTCGGCCCTGCAAGGCCTGGTGTTCCCCAACGACAACGCTCCCTGGTTCATGACCATTCGTTACCAGAGCTCTGGCTACGTCAAGGACGACGATGCCAAGGAATGGAATGCCGATGATCTGCTCAAGAGCTACCGCGAAGGCACCGAGGCCTCCAACGAAGAACGCAAGAAAATGGGCATTCCTGGTCTGGAGATTCTGGGTTGGGCGCAAAAGCCCGCCTATGACAGTGCGACACACCGCCTGGCCTGGGCCATGTCTTCGCGAGACATTGGCGCTGCAGAAAACGAACCCCAAGGCGTCAACTACAACACCTATGCGCTGGGCCGCGAGGGCTACTTCAGCATGAACCTGGTCACCGGCCTGGCCGAGCTGCCCACCTACAAGCCCCAAGCCCACACGCTGCTTGACGCCTTGCAGTTCAATGATGGCAAGCGCTATGCCGATTTCAACTCCAGCACCGACAAGGTGGCCGAATATGGGCTGGCCGCGCTGGTGGTGGGCGTAGCGGCCAAAAAGCTGGGCTTTTTTGCGGTCGCTGCGGTGTTCTTGGCCAAGTTTGCCAAGGTCATCGCCCTGGCCGTGGTGGCCTTTGGTGGCACGGCCATGAAAATCTTCCGCAAGAAAACCCCGGAGCCTGCGCCTGCACCGGCAGTGACTGCTGCCAACAGCGACCCCACACTGCCACCTGCGGCCTAGCCTTTTTTTTTGCCAGATCGGGACTAAGCCACGATGACCAAGCTGCTCTTGCTGCTGTTGTCCGGCGTCAAACTGGGCAAGCTGTTTACCACGGGCGGCACCATGCTGCTGTCGGTGCTGGCCTACGCCTGGATTTATGGCTGGCGCTACGCCGTGGGCTTTGTGCTGCTGCTCTTTGTGCATGAGATGGGCCACTATCTGGCGGCGCGCCAGCGTGGCCTGACTGTGGGGTTGCCCACCTTCATCCCCTTCGTGGGTGCCTGGGTCGAGCTCAAGGACATACCGCACGACGCCGAAACCGAGGCTTGGGTGGGCCTGGGCGGCCCACTGCTGGGCAGCCTGGGGGCCTTGGTCTGTTACTTCGCTGCCCGCGAAACCGATAGCAACCTGCTGCTGGCGATTGCCTACTCGGGCTTTTTCCTGAACCTGTTCAACCTGATCCCCCTGTCGCCGCTGGACGGCGGGCGCATCACAGCGGTGCTGTCCCCGCGTATCTGGCTGTTGGGTATACCAGTGCTCATGGGGGTGTTTCTATGGCGCCCGAGCCCCATGCTGATATTGATTGGCGTGTTGGCGGCGCCGCAGGTCTGGAAGGCGATCAAATATCGCTCAGACAGTGAAGAAGCCCAAACCTACTACGCCGTGAGCACCGCTGTCCGCCTGGAATACGCCATGTACTACCTGGGTCTCACCCTGTTTCTGGCGATCATGGTGCACGACGTGCATGAAATGTTGGGCGCCTTGGGCAAAGTTGCTGGTACCTAGAGGCCCGCAGCTAAAATGGCCCCAACGAGGACACCCCCATGAGCATTTTTCGCCGCCCCGACTACCAATCCGAAGCCACCCAGTTCATTGACCACCTGAAAACGGCCAAGCCGACGCTGGAAGCCGAGCAGCGCCAGGGCCGTTCGCTGCTGTGGGACAAGAAAATCGACCGCAACGCGGTGAAGGAATACGGTGAGGCCCGCGTGGAGCAAAAGCCCTACGTCTACCAGACCAACGCAAAATAGGCCTCAAATTGGCCTCTAGCCCCCGTCAATATTGCGCGGGCAGCTCCCAATTTCATAGCAATCCATGAGCACCACCCCTGCGGACGACGGCACAGACACGGCCGCCATTGCGGTCATGCCCGACGTGGTGGACCGCGTGGCGCTGGCGCGCCTGTATGGCGAGCCGCTGTTCGCCATGCCGCAGGATTTGTACATCCCGCCGGACGCGCTGGAGGTGTTTCTGGAGGCCTTCGAGGGCCCGCTGGACTTGCTGCTGTACCTGATCCGCAAGCAGAATTTCAATATTCTGGACATTCCCATGCTCAGCGTGACCAAGCAGTACCTGGTCTACGTGGACCAGATCCGCAAGCACAACCTGGAGCTGGCGGCCGAGTACCTGCTGATGGCGGCCATGTTGATCGAGATCAAGTCGCGCATGCTGCTGCCGCCCAAAAAGGTGGCCGAGGGGGAAGAAGCCGAAGACCCACGCGCCGAGCTGGTGCGCCGCCTGCTGGAATACGAGCAAATGAAGCTGGCCGCAGCGCGCCTGAATGCGATTCCCCAGTTTGGCCGCGACTTCCTCAAGGCCGAGGTCTTCATCGAGCAAAGCCTGCAGCCGCGCTTCCCCGATGTGCACCTGGTGGACCTGCAAGAGGCTTGGCGCGACATCCTCAAGCGGGCCAAGCTGGTGCAGCACCACAAAATCAGCCGCGAAGAGCTCTCGGTGCGCGAGCACATGAGCATCGTGCTCAAGCGCCTGCAGGGCCGCCGCTTTGTGGGCTTTGAAGACCTGTTTGACCCCAGCCAGGGCTCGCCCGTGCTGGTGGTGACCTTCATCGCCCTGCTGGAGCTGGCCAAGGAAACCCTGATCGAGATCACCCAAGCCGAGGCTTTTGCCCCGATTTACGTGCGCCTGGCCTATTCCCCTGCCTGACTGGTGCCACTAACCGATACGCCCGCTTGCGGTTAGTATCGGCCCCGCATCCCGCCCAACCCCTGTTGATGGAGTCTCTGTCCATGGCCCAAGAACCAGCTGGCAACGCGTCTGCCGCGGCATCCCCTTACGGCACGCTGCCCCCGGCCTCGCCCATGGCGACCCGCAAGCCCATCAGCCTGCCGCGCATCCAGGAAATGCATACGCGCGGCGAAAAGATCACCATGCTCACTGCGTACGACGCCACCTTTGCCGCCGTGGCCGATGCCGCCGGCGTGGAGTGCATTCTGGTGGGCGACTCACTCGGCATGGTCTGCCAGGGCCTGCACAGCACGGTGGGCGTGAGCCTGCAGGACATGGCCTACCACACCGAAAGCGTGGCCCGTGGCCTGCGCCGCTCGCAAGGCACGGCCTGGCTAATTGGCGACCTGCCCTTTGGCAGCTACCAGGAATCGAAAGAACAGGCCATCCGCAGCGCCAGCGTGCTCATGCAGGCCGGCGCCCACATGGTCAAGCTCGAAGGCGGTGGCTGGACCACCGAGGTGGTGCACTTTCTGGTGGAGCGCGGCATCCCCGTGTGCGCCCACCTGGGCCTGACCCCACAAACCGTGCACGCCTTGGGCGGTTACCGCGTGCAGGGCCGGGGCGATGTGGCCTCAGAACAGATGAAGAAACATGCCCTGGCGCTGCAAGACGCTGGCGCCACCATGGTGGTGCTGGAAATGGTGCCCGCGCCCCTGTCGGCCGAGTTGACGAAGGAACTGCCCCACTGCGCCACCATCGGCATCGGTGCGGGCAAGGGCACGGCCGGCCAGGTGCTGGTGCTGCACGACATGCTGGGCGTGAACCTGGGCAAGAACCCCAAGTTCGTGCGCAATTTCATGGCCGAGTCCACCAGCATCCGTGGCGCCATGGAAGCCTATGTGGCCGCCGTCAAAAACGGCAACTTCCCCAACGACGCCCTCCACGCCTGGTGACATGGTTCCCCCCCGAAGCGCCTGCGGCGCCTCCCCCTCAAGGGGGCGACACCAGCCGTCTGGCAAAGCCAGTCCGGCGGTGTCCCTGAGCAACTCCTCCTCATAACCTATGCAACTCCTCCACACCATTGCCGACCTGCGCGCGGCCCTGAGCCAGTACCGCCACCCTGCCGTGGTGCCCACCATGGGCAATTTGCATGCGGGCCACCTGGCCCTGGTGCGCCAGGCCAAGCCACTGGGCGACGTGACCGTCAGCACCATCTTTGTGAACCGCCTGCAGTTCGCCCCGCACGAAGACTTTGACACCTACCCGCGCACGCTGGAGGCAGACTGCGCCCAGCTGGAAGCCGCGGGCTGCGACATCGTGTTCGCGCCCAAAGAAGCCGAGCTGTACCCGCAGCCACAAACCTTCAAGATGCACCCGCCCACCGAGCTGGCCGACATTCTGGAAGGCCACTTTCGTCCCGGCTTTTTCATCGGCGTGTGCACCGTGGTGATGAAGCTGCTGGCCTGTACCCAGGCCCGCACTGCGTTGTTTGGCAAGAAGGACTACCAGCAGCTCATGGTCATCCGCAACATGGTCAAGCAGTTCGCGCTGCCCATTGACGTGGTGGGCGGCGAAACCCAGCGCAACGACGCCGGCCTGGCCCTGTCCAGCCGCAACGGCTACCTGAGCCCGGCGCAGCGCGAAGAAGCGCTGCTGCTGTCTGCGACGCTGAAGAAAATCGTCACGGCCCTGCGCGCTGGTGAGAAGGATGTGGCCCGTTTGGAGTCGGAAGGTATGCACACCCTGCACAGCGCGGGCTGGCTGCCCGACTACGTAGCCGTGCGCCGCCAGGCCGATTTGCAAGCGCCGCAAGCGGGCGATGCGCTGGTGGTGCTGGCCGCGGCACGGCTGGGATCCACGCGCCTGATTGACAACCTGGAGGTCTAAAGCCTCCGGGCCGGTTTTACAAAAACCGGTCCAGCACCCGCTTGCTATGGGCGTCCAGCGCAAACTGGTCACGCACCAGGTACTGAATGCCATGCGCATCGGCGATCAAGAGCGCATGCTCCTTGCCAATGCGGCGAATGTCTTCATCACCGCGCAGCACAAATTCGGTGTCACCGCGGTCGGTCTTCACGGCCCAAGTGCAGGGTGTGGAGTAGCTGGTGACCGACACAATGCGCTCGATCACCGGCATGAACTCCCGCGTGGCCAGCTCGGCGCGGATCAGACCCTGCGCAGGTTCGGGCACTTCGTTCAGCAAATCGACCCAGGCCACTTCCTTCCCATCGATGCTGACCAGCGAAATACCGTCATCCGGCGACTGGATGGGGAAAGCGCGCACCGGCACCACGCCTTCAAAGCGTTCACCGGCTTCATTGGTCAGCACCAGCTTGCCAAAGGACGTGCGTTCCAACGTGAAGCGGCTGGCCGTCACGGTTTGCAGGGCGCTCATGCGGACTCCTCGAGCAGGTTGTTGTTGCGTGCCTGGGCTTGGTACAGGTTGAAGTAAGCGCCTTCGGCCGCCATGAGCGCGTCGTGCGTGCCCTCTTCCACCACCTTGCCGCGGTCCAATACCACCAGGCGGTCGGCCCGGTGCAGCGTGGACAGGCGGTGGGCAATGGCAATGGTGGTGCGGCCTTGCACCAGGTTTTCCAGCGCCTTCTGGATTTCCTTCTCCGTCTCGGAGTCCACCGACGAGGTGGCCTCGTCCAGAATCAAAATGCGCGGGTCGATCAGCAGCGCACGCGCAATCGAGATGCGTTGGCGCTCACCGCCCGACAGGCCCTGGCCACGCTCGCCGACCATGGAGTCATAGCCTTGCGGCAGTCGGAGGATGAATTCGTGCGCGTGGGCGGCGCGGGCCGCAGCGATGATCTGGGCCCGCGTGGCATCCGGCTTGCCGTAGGCGATGTTGTCGGCAATGGTGCCGAAGAACAGGAAGGGCTCCTGCAACACCAGGCCAATGTTCTGGCGGTAGTCTGAAATCGCAAACGACCGGATGTCTACGCCGTCCACCAGGATCGCGCCTTCGGATACATCGTAGAAGCGGCAGATCAGGTTCACCAGCGTGCTCTTGCCCGAGCCGCTGTGGCCCACCAGGCCAATCATCTCGCCAGGCGCAATCTTCAGGTTGATGCCGCGGTTCACCTCGCGGTTGCCATAGCGGAAGCCCACATCGCGCACTTCGATGCTGCCCTGCACCGTGCCCATGGGCACGGGGTTTACCGGTTCGGGCACGCTGGATACGTGGTCCAGGATGTCAAAAATGCGCTTGGCGGCCGAGGCCGATTTTTGGGTGACCGACACAATGCGGCTCATGGAATCCAGCCGGCCGTAGAAGCGGCTGATGTAGGCGATGAAGGCGGTCAGCACGCCCACCGTGATCTGCCCCTTGGACACCTGCCAAATGCCAAACGCCCAGACCACCAGCAGGCCCAGCTCGGTTAGAAACGACACGCTGGGCGAGAACAGCGACCAGATCTTGTTGATGCGGTCGTTCACCGCGAGGTTGTGCTTGTTGGCTTCGCGGAAACGGCTGGCCTCGCGCTTTTCCTGCGCAAAGGCCTTGACCACACGGATACCCGGAATAGTGTCAGCCAGCACATTAGTGACCTCTCCCCAAACGCGGTCGATTTTCTCGAACCCGGTGCGCAAGCGGTCGCGCACAAAGTGGATCATCCAGGCGATAAAGGGCAGTGGCACCAAGGTCACCAGCGCCAGCCAGGGGTTGATGGAGAACAGGATCAGCGCCGTCATGGTCAGCATGATCACGTCGGTGGCAAAGTCCAGCAGGTGCAGCGACAGGAACACGCAGATGCGGTCGCTCTCGCTGCCGATGCGCGACATCAAATCCCCCGTGCGCTTGCCGCCAAAATACTCCAGCGACAGGCGCAGCAGGTGCTCGTACGTGCTGGTACGCAGATCGGCCCCGATGCGCTCGGACACCAGCGCCAGGATGTAGGTCTTGGCCCAGCTCAGCACCCAAGCAGCCAGGGCCGAGCCCAGCAGCCCGCCCATGTACATCGTCACCAGCATGGGATCAATGGTCTGGCCGTTCTGGAACGGGATCAGCACGTTGTCCATCAGCGGCATGGTCAGGTAGGGCGGCACCAGGTTGGCCGCCGTGCCCAGCAGGGTCAGCACAAAGCCCAGCAGCAACTGGCCGCGGTAGGGCTTGGCAAAGCGCCAGAGGCGAAACAGCGTCCAGGTGCTGGGCGGGGTGTGGACCACTTTGGTACACACCGGGCACTCTTCCTGGTCCGCTTCCAGCGGGGCCTTGCAGCTGGGACATACATTGGTGAGCGCCAGGGCCAGCGGGCGACCCGACACCGTGCTTTCCAGTTGCGCCTGGAACTGGTCTACCAGGCGGATGGCCTGCAGGTTCTGGCCCAGCGTGAAGCGCCAAGTGCCCAGCAAGCCCTGCGCGTCCAGCAGGTCCAGGTGGCCCACGCCGGCATGGTCGTGGTGGAGCAGGCTTTGGCCGGGCAGCAAGTCCCAGGCCTGCCAGACACCCTGGGGGCCGGTACGGCTCAGCAGGCGCTGGCTGGTCACCACCACAAGGCCTTTGACAAAGCGCAGTTGCTGGTCAAGGTCAACCTCCAGCGAGGCCAACACGTTCTCTTGGGATCGGAGCTGCAACTGCACCTCGTCGCGCCACAGCGGGGAAATCTCGCCAAACGGCAGGGGAGCAGCCAGTGCTTCAGTGGTCATTAACAACAACGGATAGGTTTTTATTCAAATATGCGGGGAATTTCAGGCTTCAAGGCCTCCCGACGTCAGCCTGACGATATTACGCCCTGCCACCAGTGTGCCCACCCTGCCAACGCCGGGTGAGCGAGAATACACAACGCACACAGCGTAACAATGGTGGACCGCCCCCTCCACAGCAAGCCATGACAGCCAAGAAAAACATTGAAATTCTGCGGGTAACCTACCTGCGCGGTCCCAATATCTGGACCTACCGGCCCGTCATCGAAGCCTGGGTCGACATTGGTGAACTGGAGGATTTCCCCTCCAACACCCTGCCAGGCTTCTACGAACGCATCACTGCCTGGCTGCCGGGCCTGATAGAACACCACTGCAGCCCCGGCGTGCGTGGGGGCTTTCTGGAGCGGCTGCGTGAGGGCACCTGGGCCGCCCACATTCTGGAACACGTGTCCCTGGAGATTCAAAACCTGGCAGGCATGCAAACCGGTTTTGGCAAGGCGCGGCAAACCTCGCAGCGCGGCATCTACAAGGTGGCATTTCGCACCCGCCAAGAGCAAGTCGGCCGCCAAGCCCTGGTCGTGGCACGTGACCTGGTCATGGCCGCCATCAACGACAGTGCCTATGACCTGGAAGCCCAGTTGACCGTCCTGCGCGACCAGGTGGACTCCCTGTGCCTGGGCCCCAGCACCTCCAACATCGTCGATGCCGCCACCGACCGGCGCATCCCCTCCATCCGCCTGACCGAAGGTAACCTGGTGCAACTGGGCTATGGCCATGCGCAGCGCCGCATCTGGACCGCCGAGACCGACCAGACCTCGGCCATTGCCGAAGAAATCGCCAGCGACAAAGACCTGACCAAAAGCCTGCTGAAGTCCTGCGGCGTGCCGGTACCCGAAGGCGCGTTGGTCAACTCTCCCGAAGCCGCCTGGGAGGCTGCGCAAGACATTGGCATGCCCGTGGCCGTCAAACCCTACGACGGCAACCATGGCCGCGGTGTGTCGTTGGAACTGATGGACGAGGCCAGCGTGGTGGCAGCCTTCCACGTGGCCAAGCAGCAAAGCGGTGGCAGCGTCATCGTCGAAAAGTTCATCCCCGGCAACGAACACCGCCTGCTGGTGGTGGGCAAGCACGTGGTGGCCGCCGCCCGTGGCGAATCGGCCTGGGTGGTGGGCGACGGCGTGTCCAGCGTGACCACGCTGGTCGACCAGCAGCTCAACACTGACCCACGCCGCGGCACCGGCGAAGATGCCCCGCTGAACCTGATTGACCTGAGCGACAACCCCGAGGTGGCCCTGGAACTGGAGCGCGTGGGCCTGACGGCCCAATCTGTGCCCGCCAAAGACCAGCGCGTGCTGATCCAGCGCAACGGCAATGTGGCCTGCGACGTGACCGACCAGATGCACCCCAGTGTGGCGGCCATCGCTGCCCTGGCCGCCCGCGTGGTGGGCCTGGACATTGCGGGCATCGACATGGTCATGGAAGACATCTCCAAACCTATCCGCAGCCAACAAGGCGCGGTGATTGAAGTCAACGCAAGCCCCGGCCTCTTGGCCCACATCAAACCCGCCGAAGGCCACAGCCGTCCCGTGGGCAAAGCCATCGTGGCGCACCTGTTCGCCCCTGAGGCCGACGGGCGCATCCCCGTGGTCGGCATCACCGGCACCCAAAACACTGGCCGCCTGGCGCGCCTGGTGGCCTGGCTGGTCCACATCAGCGGCAAGCATGTGGGCCTGGCCTGCAGCGAAGGCCTGTACCTCGATGGCCGCCAGGTGCTGGCGACCGATTGCGCGCACTGGGAACCCAGCCAACGCCTGCTCATCAACCGCTCGGTACAAGCCGCTGTGTTTGAAAACAGCAGCGCGATGATCCTGGGCGAAGGCATGGCTTACGACAAATGCGCTGTGGGCGTGGTGACCGATGCCAAGTGGACACCCGCCCTCAAGGAGTTTGACATTCTGGACGCCGAGCAAACGTTCAAGGTGGTCCGCACCCAGGTGGACGTGGTGCTGCCCAGCGGCACCGCCGTACTGAATGCCAGTGATCCGCAGGTGGTGGAGATGGCCGAACTGTGCGACGGCAAGGTCATTTTTTACGCGGTGGATGCGGCGCAACCCGCACTGGCTGCCCACCAGGCGGCTGGCGAACGCGTGGTATTTCTGCGCAACGGCGAAATCGTGCTGGCCCAGGGCGCTGAGGAAATTGCCCTGCTGCCGCTTTCCTCGCTCAAACCCGTGAAAGCTGCGCAACCCGAGCTGGTAATGGCCGCCACGGCCGCTGCCTGGGCACTGAACATCCCCGTGGAGTTGATCGGTGCGGGTTTGCGCACCTTTGACTCCAGCCCCAAGAAAACCCCCTACTGAGTGACACCATGGAAGTAACACGCATCCGCGCGCTGCGCGGCCCCAATCTGTGGAGCCACCACACGGCCATCCAGTCGGTGGTGGAGTGCCGGCCCGAGGAATGTTCGATCAGCAACCTGGCCGGATTTGAAGTTCGCCTGCGCGCGCGCTTCCCCGAGATCAGCCCCTTCCAGTCCACCGGCCACGACGACCACATCCCCATGGCCCGCGTGCTGGAACTGGCGGCCTTGGGCCTGCAGGCCCAGGCCGGCTGCCCGGTTACCTTCAGCTGCACCACACCCACACTGGAAGCCTGCATTTACCAGGTGGTGGTGGAGTACAGCGAAGAAGAAGTCGGCAAGCTGGCCATGGAACTGGCCCAAAAACTGTGCCAGGCGGCGCTGGAAGACACGCCCTTTGACCTGCGCGCCGCGCTGGACCAGTTGCGTGAACTGGACGAAGACGTGCGCCTGGGGCCCAGCACCGGCTCCATCGTGGACGCCGCCGTGGCCCGCGGCATTCCCTACAGCCGCATGACCGAAGGCAGCATGGTGCGCCTGGGCTGGGGCAGCAAGCAGCGCCGCATCCAGGCCGCTGAAATGGATGCCACCAGCGCCATTGCCGAAGCCATTGCGCAAGACAAGGAACTGACCAAAAAACTGCTGGCCGCCGCGGGCGTGCCCGTGCCCGGCGGCCGTGCGGTCACCGATGCGGACGATGCCTGGAAGGCCGCGCAAGAGATTGGCCTGCCCGTGGTGGTGAAACCCAACGACGGCAACCAGGGCAAGGGCGTCACGGTGAACATCACTTCCGAAGCCCAGCTGCGCAAGGCTTACACCACCGCGCGCGAATTCCGCGACGACATCCTGGTCGAGCGCTTCATGCCCGGCAACGATTTCCGCCTGCTGGTGGTGGGCGACAAGCTGGTGGCAGCCGCCCGCCGCGACCCGCCCAAAGTATTGGGCGACGGCGTGCACACCATTGCGCAGCTGGTGGAACAGGTCAACCTGGACCCCAAACGCGGTTCCGGCCACGCCACCTCGCTCACCAAAATTCGCTTTGACGAAATTGCCCATGCCTGCCTGGCGACCCAGGACCTGACGGCCGACTCCGTGCCCGCCAAAGGCCAGCGCGTGAACCTGCGTAACAACGCCAACCTGTCCACCGGTGGTTCGGCCACCGACGTGACCGACGATGTGCACCCCGAAGTGGCCGCACGCGCCATTGCCGCGGCGCACATGGTGGGCCTGGACATTTGCGGTGTGGACGTGGTCAGCGACAGCATCCTGCAACCGCTGGAAGACCAGGGCGGTGGTATTGTGGAAGTGAACGCGGCCCCCGGCCTGCGCATGCACCTCTCGCCCTCGTTTGGCAAGGGCCGCGCGGTGGGCGAGGCCATCATTTCCAGCATGTTCAAGAAGGGCCAGGACGGCCGCATTCCCATCGTGGCCGTCACCGGTACCAACGGCAAGACCACCACGGTGCGCCTGATCTCGCACCTGCTGACGCAAAGCGGCCTGCGTGTGGGCATGACCAACACCGACGGCGTGTATGTCAACGGCGACACCATCGACACCGGCGACTGCAGCGGCCCCAAGAGCGCGCGCAGCGTGCTGCTGCACCCCGATGTGGATGCCGCGGTGCTGGAAACCGCACGTGGCGGCGTGCTGCGCGAAGGCCTGGCCTTTGACCGCTGCGATGTGGCCGTGGTCACCAACGTGGGCAGTGGCGACCACCTGGGTCTGAACTACATCACGACCGTGAACGAGCTGGCCGTGCTCAAGCGCGTCATCGTGCAAAACGTGGCACCCACGGGCACCGCGGTGCTCAACGCGGCCGACCCCATCGTGGCGGCCATGGCGGTCAAATGCAAGGGTTCGGTTACCTTCTTCACGGCCGACAAGAACCACCCGGTCATGGCCACGCACCGCGCCCAAGGGCATGCAGTGGTGTTTGTGGAAGGCGGCCATGTGATCGCCGCCAAGGGTGACTTGCTGCAGTCCATCCCGCTGGCCGATGTGCCCATCACCCTGGGCGGCGCCATCGGCTTCCAGGTGGACAACGTAATGGCCAGCGTGGCCGCAGCCTGGGCGCTGGGGCAGGACTGGGCGACCATTCGCCAGGGTCTGGCCAACTTCTCCAACGACAGCCACAACGCTGCGGGCCGCTTCAACCTGTTCAACTACCGCGGCGCCACCGTGATTGCCGACTACGGCCACAACCCCGATGCCATGCTGGCGCTGGTGCAGGCCGTGCAGGCCATGCCGGCCACACGCCGTGCCGTGGTCATCAGCGGCGCCGGTGACCGGCGCGACCAGGACATCCGCCAGCAAACCGAAATCCTGGGCGAGGCCTTCGACGAGGTGGTGATGTTCGAAGACCAATGCCAGCGCGGCCGCAAGGATGGCGAAGTGATCGCCCTGCTCCGCGAAGGCCTGGCGAACGCCAAGCGCACGGTCAAGCGTTCCGAAGTGTTTGGGGAGTTTTTGGCGATCGACACCGCCATGGACCAACTGAAACCCGGCGAGCTGTGCCTGGTGCTGGTGGACCAGGTGGAAGAAGCCATGGCCCACATTGCAGCCAAGGTGCAGGCCAGCAAGGCCTGAACCACAACAGCGGGCTAGGCGCCTTCGGTAGCCGGCCCGCGGCCCATCAAGGCTGCCACCGCCTGGGCGGGTTGCAACTTGCCGTCAAGCAAATCCACCACGCTGTGGGTGATGGGCATGGGCACCCCCAAGTGCTGCGCGCGCTGCAGCACCGTGCGGGCGCTGTACACACCCTCGGCCACATGGCCCAATTCGTTGACCGCATCGGACAGGCTCTGGCCTTGGGCCAGGGCCAAACCGACCTTGCGGTTACGCGAAAGGTCACCCGTGGCGGTCAGCACCAGATCCCCCAGACCGCTGAGGCCCATGAAGGTATCGGCCTTGGCGCCCAGCGCCAGACCCAGACGGGAAATTTCGGCCAAGCCGCGCGTGATCAGCGCCGCGCGTGCATTCAGGCCCAGCTGCAGGCCGTCACACAGGCCCGTGGCAATGGCCAGCACGTTTTTCACCGCACCGCCCACTTCTACACCCACCACGTCATCATTGGCATACACACGCAAAGAGGGGCTGTGGAAGGCTGCGACCAGCGCATCGCGCACCTCAGCATGCGCGCTGGCAGCCACCAGGGCTGTGGGGTGGCCGGATGCAACCTCCTGCGCAAAGCTGGGACCGCTGAGCACACCGGCCTGAATTTGGGGCGCCACCTGCGCTTGCACCTCGTGGCCCATCAGGCCAAATTGGCCGCGGACGGAGGCCTCGAAGCCCTTGCACAACCAAGCCACTGGCACGGTCGCCCCGGCCAGCTGGCTCAGCATGTCACGCAACCCCGCCATGGGCGTGGCGACCACCACCATGTCGAAGGCGGACAAACCCGCCACCACATCCGCCAGCGGTTGGCCGCTGAGCATCAGGCTGGCGGGCAAGGGGTGGCCGGGCAGGTAGCGCTGGTTCTCGCGCGCCCGGGCCATGCCCTGCACGAGGGCGGCGTCACGCGCCCACAGGGTCACCGCGTGGCCGGCCTGCGGATTGGCGGCGGCGCTAACGGCCAGCGCCGTGCCCCAGGCACCGGCTCCAAGTACTATGATTTTCATAGCTGCTCGCGCAATATCGACGGGGGCTAGAGGCCCAAAAGACCTCAAACCCTGGCGTTACTGGGGCAGGCTGCCTGCGGGCGCGCCGGCGGAATCCGCCTGCTGCTGCTCGTACATGGCCTGGAAGTTGATTTCCGACAGGTGCACGGGCGGAAAACCGCCGCGCTGGATCAGATCGGCCACGTTACCACGCAGGTAGGGGTAGACGATTTGTGGGCAGGCGATACCCATGATCTGGCTGAGCTGCTCGGGCGCCAGGTTGCGAATTTCGAAAATGCCGGCCTGCTTGGCTTCGACCAGAAACACGGTCTTGTCCTTGACCTTGGTTTGCACGGTGGCGGTCACGCACACCTCGTACACGCCTTCGGCCACGGGTGCGGCTTCCACGCCGAGCTGGATGTCCACAGCGGGCTGCTCTTGCTCGAGCAAGATGGCAGGGGAATTGGGTTGCTCCAGCGAAGCCTCTTTGAGGTACACGCGCTGGATTTGGAAAACGGGATCTTGGTCTGCCATGGCAATAGTCTCTCTAGATAAACACAAAGCCCGTTGGCGGTGTGCCAAACGGGCTTACGAAGCAAATTCGCAACGGGGGGAATTATGTCAGGCTGCGGCAGCCAGCAAGGGCAGCAACTCGCCACGGCCGTCCAGCGCCATCAGATCGTCACAGCCACCCACATGGGTTTGCCCAATGAAAATTTGCGGCACGGTACGACGCCCGGTCACTTCCATCATCTTCATGCGCTCCTCGGGATGCGCATCCACCCGAATTTCTTCGATGGCCTCGACCCCTTTGGATTTGAGAATCCGCTTGGCCTGCACGCAGTAGGGGCAGACGGCGGTGGTGTACATCTTGACGGCTTGCATGGTTCTTACCTTGGTTGCAGGGACCTGATTAGGCCTTTTCAACCGGAAGATTAGCGGCTTTCCAGGCTTTCAGCCCACCGGCCAGCGATTGGGCCTGCTCGTAACCCAGTTTCTTGGCCGTCGCCACGGCACGGCCCGAACGCGCACCGGTCTGGCACACCAGCACCAGCGGCAAGCCCTTGTTCTTCACCGCCTGGGCCAGCTTGGCTTCCAGATCACCCAGAGGGATGTTCTTGGAGCCCACGATGTGGCCTTGTGCAAACTCTGGTGCCTCGGACACGTCCACCACCACCGCTTTTTCGCGGTTGATCAACTGAATGGCGGCTGTGGGGGCAATCCCCGCCAGGGTGGCGCCTTGCAGCACGGGCCACAGCAGCAGGCCACCGGAGATCGCGGCAATCGAAATCAGATGCCAGTTGTTGAGAATAAATTCCACTTTGTTCCTTGTTGGTTACTTCACGCTAACCCGCCATTTTAGAATGCGAAGCTGTACGCCGCCGGGCGCACCGCCCGGTCCCCCCACTGATTTGTGACCCATACCATGTACAAACTTGTTCTCGTACGCCACGGCGAATCCACCTGGAACCTTGAAAACCGCTTCACCGGCTGGACCGATGTGGACCTGACGCCCCTGGGCGTGGAGCAGGCGAAGACAGCCGGCAAGCTGCTCAAGGCCGACGGCTACGAGTTCGACGTGGCCTACACCAGCGTGCTCAAGCGCGCGACCCGCACCCTCTGGCACACGCTGGACGAGATGGACCGCACCTGGCTGCCCGTGGTGCACAGCTGGCGCCTGAACGAGCGCCACTACGGCGCCCTGCAGGGCCTGAACAAGGCCGAAACCGCCAAGCAGTACGGTGACGACCAGGTGCTGGTGTGGCGCCGCAGCTACGACACCCCGCCCCCCGCCCTGGAAGCCACCGACGCACGCAGCGAACGCTCCGACCTGCGCTACGCCAAGCTGCAGCCGGACCAGGTACCGCTGACAGAATGCCTGAAAGACACCGTGGCCCGCGTGCTGCCCTTCTGGAATGAATCCATGGCGCCCGCCATCAAGGCCGGCAAGCGCATCGTGGTGGCCGCACACGGCAACTCCATCCGCGCGTTGATCAAGTACCTGGACAACATTTCCGATGACGACATCGTGGGCGTGAACATCCCCAACGGCATCCCGCTGGTGTACGAACTGGACGCCGACCTGAAGCCCATCCGCCACTACTACCTGGGTGACGCCGAAGCCGCCGCCAAGGCCGCAGCGGCCGTGGCCTCCCAAGGCAAGGCCTGAACCTGACGCGCCAGCCCCACTGAAATAGTGGGGCTGCAGGGGAACTGGAACGAAAGAGTGACCTCCAAGGTGTATATTGGTGCGGCACAGGAATACATATGGGTCACAAACTGAAAATTACGGGCTGGATTGCGTTAGGCGCATTGGCTGGAGCACTGACCACCGTGTCACTGCAAACCGTT
The DNA here is from genome assembly GCF_056521335.1 of Rhodoferax sp. ZS1R25. NCBI lineage: Bacteria > Pseudomonadati > Pseudomonadota > Betaproteobacteria > Burkholderiales > Comamonadaceae > Rhodoferax > Rhodoferax sp. ZS1R25. The sequence continues at coordinate 1,502,300 of NZ_JBWMAZ010000001.1, read as the reverse complement.
GCACGCAACACCTTGGCCCCGTTGCCGCTGGAAGAGCTGCAGCAACTCGCCGCCGTCTTTGGCATGGTCAAGAGCGACTATGTGGAGCCCGTGGATGAGAAAAAGTTGATCACCGATGCCATCGCAGGCATGGTCGCCAGTCTCGACCCGCATTCCCAGTATTTCGACAAGAAGTCTTTCAAGGAATTCCGCGAAGGCACTTCCGGCAAGTTCGTCGGTGTGGGCATTGAAATCACGCAAGAAGACGGCTTGGTCAAGGTGGTCTCGCCCATCGAAGGCTCTCCCGCCTTCCGCGCCGGCCTCAAAACCAACGACCTGATCACCAAGATCGATGACACCGTGGTCAAAGGCTTGTCGCTGAACGATGCCGTCAAACGCATGCGCGGCGAGCCCAACACCAAAGTGCTGCTGACCATCTACCGCAAGGATGAAAACCGCACCTTCCCGGTGACGATCACGCGCGAAGAAATCAAACAACAGTCGGTGCGCGGCAAGCTCATCGAGCCCGGCTACGCCTGGATTCGCGTAAGCCAGTTCCAGGAACGCAGCTTTGAAGATTTCGCCAAGAAAGTGGACGAAATTTACAAGCAGGACCCCAAGATCAAGGGCTTGGTACTGGACCTGCGCAATGACCCAGGTGGCCTGCTCTCTTCGGCCGTGGCACTGTCAGCAGTCTTCCTGCCCGAGAACGTGACCGTGGTATCCACCAACGGCCAAACCCCGGACAGCAAGCAAACCCTGCGTGCCAATGCCAGCGACATCCGCGGTCTGCCAGGCTCTGACGCCTTGAAGAACCTGCCCGCCGCCCTGAAAAAAGTGCCACTGATTGTGCTGGTGAACGAAGGCTCTGCCTCGGCCAGCGAGATCGTGGCCGGCGCTTTGCAAGACCACAAGCGCGCCACCATCATGGGCAGCCAGACCTTCGGCAAGGGCTCGGTGCAAACCTTCCGCCCCCTGGGGCCAGACACCGGTCTGAAGATCACCACCTCGCGTTACTACACCCCTAGCGGACGCTCCATTCAGGCCAAGGGCATCGTGCCCGATGTGATGGTGGACGAAACCGAAGAAGGCAGTCCCTACGCCGCTCTGCGCATGCGCGAAGCCGACCTGGAAAAGCACCTGACCAGCGGCCAGGGCGAAGAAAAGAAGGACCCAGCGCGCGAAAAGGCCCGTGAGGACGCCATCAAGCGGCTGGAAGAAGAATCTCGCAAGCCCGTGGCTGAACGCCGCCCACCCGAGTTTGGGTCTGACAAGGACTTCCAGTTGATGCAGGCCATCAACCAGTTCAAAGGCAAACCCGTGATGGTCAGCAAAACCCTTGTGGAACGCAAGGAAGAGCCCAAGGACAACTGAACCCAGCATGCAGGACCAGGAACTGCTGCGGTACTCGCGCCACATCCTGCTCGATGAGATTGGTATCGAGGGGCAAGAGAAACTCAATGCCGGACATGCCCTGGTCATCGGTGCCGGGGGCTTGGGCTCTCCGGCGGCGATGTACTTGGCCTGTGCGGGCGTCGGTCACATCACCTTGGTGGACCCCGACACCGTCGACCTGACGAACCTCCAGCGGCAGATTGCCCACACGACTGCACGCGTGGGCCAACCCAAAGTAGACTCCGCCGCGGCAAGCCTGCGCGCACTCAACCCCGAGGTCCAGATCACACCGGTGCAGACGTCGGCCGACGCTGCGTCGCTGCAGGCGCTGGTGGCCCAGGCCGATGTGGTGCTGGACTGCTGTGACAACTTCCGAACCCGCCAGGCCGTCAATGCCGCCTGTGTGCAGCTGCGCAAACCGCTGGTGTCGGGCGCTGCCATCCGCTTCGATGGGCAGGTCAGCGTGTACGACCCGCGCAACACTGCCAGCCCCTGCTATGCCTGCGCCTTTCCTCCCGATGAGCACCCCGAGGAAACCCAGTGCTCCACCATGGGGGTGTTCGCACCGCTGGTAGGCGTCATCGGCGCAATGCAAGCCGCAGAGGCACTCAAGCTTTTGATGGGCCTGGGACCCAGTTTGGCGGGGCGCTTGCTGATGCTGAACGGCCGGGCCATGGAGTGGACCGAAGTGCGCCTGCCGCGCCAGCCCCAGTGCAGCGTCTGCGGCCACTGAAGCACCGAGAAAATGCCCTCGGAAAGCCGCCTTTCTCCACGGCCAGCGCCGGGTAAAACTTGCCATCGGCGTTACCGTTCCTGTTAGACTTTCGCAACACATTCCTCCCTTGTGGCCAACAAAGCTCCGCCCCCCTCCGTCGAACTGCAGCAGCTGCAGCTGGACGATGCACGCGCCTTGCTGGACCATGACCACAGCATCAACCTGCCAGCACCCGAGGCCTCGGCCACCGCCTACCTGCAGGGCATCATTGATGGCTTGTGCGAGCTATCGCTCAAAGACCCACTGACGGGACTGGCCAACCGGCGGCATTTCCGCTCAGTGGTGGACCGCGCTATCGATGTGGTAGCCCGCTCCGGCGAGCCCGCCCTGCTGCTGATGCTGGACATTGACCACTTCAAGAACGTCAACGACACCTACGGCCACCAGGCCGGTGACCAGGTGCTGCAGGCCATTGCCAAATGCCTGGTGGGCTGTGTGCGCCCCATGGACACCGTGGCCCGCCTGGGTGGAGAAGAGTTTTCCGTCATGCTACCGAGTTGCCATACCTCGTTTGGCAGCGTTGTGGCAGAACGCATCCGCCACAATATCGAAGCCATGCAGATCGCGATTGCACCGGGTGTCAGCATCCAGGTGACCATCAGCATAGGCGGCGCCTTTGCGCCTGAGTGGGTACGCTCCACCGCAGCACTGTGGACCGAGCGCGCCGACCAGCAGCTCTACCGCGCCAAATCCGAAGGACGCAACCGGGTGCTACTGGACCAGCAACAAGAAGTTTACGTAAGTGCCGAAGAGAAGAATCTTCTCTTCGGCCATTTGTCTCTGGGCGATCCTGCCTGGATCGAAAGTGCGGCCACCGAGGCTTCCGGTGGTAACGCCAATGGCACCATGCAGAGGGTTTATTAATGTCTGACGTGCTGAATCCCCCCGAGTCCGCCGAAGGCAGCACCAGCGTGCCGCTCAAGCCCTTGGGCAAGGTCGTGGCTGTCACCAGTGGCAAAGGCGGCGTAGGCAAGACCTTTGTGTCCGCCAACCTGGCTGCCGCTTTGGCCAAACGCGGGCACCGCGTGCTGGTGCTCGATGCCGACCTGGGGCTGGCCAATCTGGATGTGGTCCTGAACCTGTACCCCAAGATCACCTTGCACGATGTGTTCACCGGCAAGGCCAAGCTTGAAGATGCCATCATCCGCGCGCCGGGCGGCTTCTCGGTGCTGCTGGCCGGTTCGGGCATGGTCGAGTATTCGCGCCTGACACCCGAGGTGCGTGACGACTTCCTGCGCATCATGGCCGGGCTGGTGCCGCACTACGACGTGGTGTTGCTGGACACTGGCGCAGGTATTTCTGACGTGGTGCTGTTTGCCGTGTCACTGGCGTCAGAAGTGCTGGTGGTGGCCACGCCGGAACCCACCTCGCTAACAGACGCCTACGCCACCATCAAGGTGCTGGCCGGGCAACAAAAACGCAAAATCATCCGCATGGTGATCAACCAGACGGCCCGCTTGGGCGATGGACGGGCTATCACCACGCAGCTGCAGCAGGTGCTGGATCGGTTTGTGACATCGGAGGATGGCAAGCAGCTGCGTCTGGTGCACATGGGCGATATCCCGGCTGACAATTCTGTGCGCCAGGCCATCATGCGCCGCCAGTTGCTGCTGCAAAGCATGCCAGGCTGCCCTGCAGCCATGGCCATTTCTCAGCTCGCACTCAAGATCGAAGAGACCGTCGCCCCCAAAGCGGCCTAATCCCCGCGAGGCCGTGACCGATCAGGTCACACCAGCGCGTCCAGCTCTTGCCACACCGCGGAGTTTTCCCATGTCAGCGCCCACGGCTGCACCTGTGTTGCCGGCATGGGTTTGGCGATGCCATAGCCTTGGGCCAGGTAGCAGCCCAGGCGCATCAAAGCTGCCCCGTGCGCCATGGTTTCTACGCCTTCGGCAATGACCTCTCGGTTGAAAGCGTTGGCCAAGCGCACCACCCCTTCAACGATGCCCAGGTCATCGGCATCGTTGAGCATGTCGCGCACAAAACTCTGGTCAATTTTCAACGTATCCACAGGCAGCTTGCGCAGATAGGTCAATGACGAATAGCCAGTACCAAAGTCGTCCAGCGCAAACCGCACCCCCAAGGCCTTGCAGCGCTGGAGTATGGCCACGGCCTGGTCCATGTCGGCAATCGCGGCGGTCTCCAGCACTTCGAGTTCAAAACGCCCGGCATCCATCCCTGGGTGGCGCTGCAACTCCACGCTCAGGTAGTCAAAAAAACCAGGTTGCAACAGGTGGGCGGCGTGGATGTTCACGCTGACCGAAGTATGCAGGCCGTGCTGCTTCCACCACGCCAGCTGGTTCATGGCGGTGCGGATCACCCATTCACCGAACATCGCCTCCAGACCGCTACCCTGGATATAGGGCAGAAAGTCCCCCGGCGGTAGCAAGCCCTTTTTCGGGTGCTGCCAGCGAATCAGGGCTTCCACTCCCACCAGAGTGCCATCGCGCAGATCAACCTTGGGCTGGTAGTACAGCAGGAACTCGCCGTTTTCTAGCGCCCTATGCAGCAACACCATGTAATTGCGATGGGCCTGGGCCTTGTGGTCGCTCTCCGGGTCAAACAGCTGGTAGCGGTTCTTGCCCGCATCTTTGGCCAGGTACATGGCCTGGTCCGCATGGCGCAGCAGCGTGTCTGCATCCACATGGTCCTGCGGATAAATGCTTACCCCGATGCTGGCGGACACCCGCAGCATCAGCTCGTCAATCGACACCTGGCTGTTGATCGCCTGGAGGATGCGGTCCAGTATCTGCGCGCACTCCTCAGGCCCCGTGATCTCCGACAGCAGCAGGACAAACTCATCGCCCCCCATGCGCGCCAGCGTATCGTCGACACGCAACACCCCCTTGAGGTTCTCTGTCACCCCGATCAACAACTGATCCCCCACGGCATGGCCATGCAGGTCATTGATTTCCTTGAACCCGTCGAGGTCCAGAAAACACACTGCCAGGGAACTGCCATTGCGGGCGGTGCGCACAATTGCCTGACCCAGGCGATCCATGAGCAAGCGCCGGTTGGGAGAACCCGTCAAGGGGTCGTAATGGGCGATCCGGTCCAGCTCGGCTTCATGGTCCTTGATCTGGCTGATGTCGGAGAAAACCCCCACGTAGTGCTGTGTGACGCCACGCGGATCGCGCACCACCGAGATCGACAGCAACTCCGCAAACACCTCGCCACTCTTGCGCCGGCTCCAGGCTTCACCACGCCAAAACCCGTGTTGGCGCGCACTGTCCCACATGGCTTGGTAGAACTCGGCCTCATGTCGGTCCGACGACAGAATATCGGGCGACTTGCCCATCATTTCCTGCGCCGAGTATCCGGTGATGCGGGTGAAGGCTGGGTTGATTTTGGTGATCAGCCCTTCGGGACTGACCACCATGATGCCCTCGTAGCTGCTCTCGAATACGGTGTTGGCCTGGCGCTGCGCGAGCTCGGCATTCTTGCGCTCATGGATGTCGGTGTGGGTGCCGGACATGGTCAGCGGGCTGCCTTGGCTGTCCCACTCCACCACCCGCCCCCGCGACAGGAGCCAACGCCACTCACCCGCCTTGGTTCGGCAGCGCACCTCCACTTCGTGGAGGGGGGCTTCGCCACTCACATGCCGGCGGATCGATTCACGTGCTCCCTCCAGATCATCGGGGTGCAGCATGCTGGCCCACTCGGCCACGTTGACCTCACCCGGTGCATAGCCCAGCATGGTCTCCCAGCGCGCACTCACCTTGAAGGTATTGGTCACCAGGTTCCAGTCCCAGTAGCCCTGGTCAGACCCTTCGATCACCCGGGTCAGTTGCTGCTCGCGTTCCCGCAGCTGGGTCTGCGCCTTCTTGCTTTCGGTGAGGTCCCGGCCGAAGGCCATGTAGCGTCCATCCTGCAAGTGCACGGTGGTCATTTCCACATCGAGGGTACTGCCATCCTTGCACAGCAACTGCCATTCACCGCGCACACAGCGTTCCTGCGCTAACTGTGCCAACAGCTGCGGCAGCTGTTCCAAGGTGTGCGGCTGCACCAGGTTCGCCAACGGCACCTGACGCAATTCCTCGGCACTGTGGCCGGTGAGTTTGCACGCGGAAGCATTGGCAAACAGGTAATCGCCGCGGGCGTTCACGATCCAGATGGCATCACCCGCTTCTTGCAGCACCAGGCGCAGGTCTTCGTCCCGCTGGCGGTGCTCGGTCACATCGGAGAGGGTTCCCACCATGCGTAGCGCCACGCCGGACCCATCCCGTGCCACCACGCGGCCTTTCACCTTTACCCAGCGCATATCACCCGCCCGTGTGATCAGGCGGTAGCCAAAATCAATGCCCTCGGACAGGCCCTGGCGATGCCGCTGAATGTTCTCGAGGGCATGGGCTAAATCATCGGGATGCACCGTGCGCTTGAAGAACTCAAAATCATGGGTGTCGTCTTCCGGGGCATAGCCCGCCACGGCGTAGTACTGGGGTGAACGATGCACATAGCCCGTGCGCAAATCCCAGTCCCACAGGCCGTTACTGGTGGCGTCCACGGCCATGTGAAAGCGCTCCTCGTTCGTCTGCAGTGCGAGTAAGGTGTGTTTGCGCTCCGTGATGTCCTGCACCGTGCCGTACATGCGGATTACCTGCCCCGCACTGTCACGCTCCGCCTGACCGCGCGCGGTGATCCAGCGTTGCCCACCGTCAGGGCGCGTTACTTCGGCATCGCATTCGTACGATTTCCCGGTTGCCAGGGCCTGCTCCACCGCTGCGGCCAAGTGGCTCCAGCTCTCAGGCGTGAAATACTGCTGCACCTCGGGGTAGACCGCCGGTGGCAGCGCTGGGTCACGCCCGTAGATCTGGTAAATCTCGGTCGACCAATGGTGCACGTCGGTGACCAAATCCCACTCCCAGCTGCCAACCGCCGCAAGGTGTTGAGCCGCTTTCAGGGCGCCTTCACTGGTGCGCAAGGCCGCCTCGGTGTCCTTGAGGGCGGTGATATCGCGCGAGACACCAAACAGGCCCCGCACCTGACCGGACTGGTCCAAGATAGGCCCCTTGGTGACCAAGAACACCCGGGGCTGGCCGTCGCCCGTGGTGATGCGCTCTTCATGCGTCTGGACCCGCCCTCCGCGCAAAATCGACTGGTCTTTGTCCACCAGTTTTTGTGCAACCTCGTCCGGGAAGATGTCGTGGTCATTCAGTCCCACCACGGTGTCTGCCGCTTTGCCCATGTAGGCCGTAGCGGCCGGGTTGGCCAGCAGATAGCGCCCCTGCACGTCTTTCACAAAGATGGCGTCTGAGGTTCCAGAGACCACCGCATCCAGCAGGCGGCGGTTGGCCTCCAGTTTGAGCAGGGAACGCCGCCACAGCCCGCTGAGAAAACTCACCACCATGCCATTGCCGGCGAGGAACATCCATTGCAGAAAATCGTGCCGCCCCGCGATGTCAAAGGTGTAGACCGGGTGGATAGCCAGGAAGTACATGCCAATGGAGGCCAGGGCCGTGGACAGCAACCCTGGCCCCATGCCGCCCATCACCGCACTGAGCACGATCGGCAGCATGAACATGATCATCATGGGCCGGTCGCCAAAATCGATCGCCAAACTCATGCGCACCAACAGCACCGAGAGGGTGACTGCCACGGCAAGACCGTAGGCGAACCAGCGCCGTCGGTTGGCCGCGGACGTATCGGTGAGCACCGCATCCCACAGAAAGGTTACCGCGCGCGGATCGTTGTGCAACGCAGCACGCCAAGCCACCCACAACAGCAGCACGGTCACCGTGATGAACAGGGCAGCCTTGGCGCTGGAGACCCAATAAAAAGTCTCACTCCCCTGAAAAATCCAAGCCAGGGCCAGCAAGGCGTAGGCAATTGCGGCAAGCATCACCAGGCGGCCGGACTTTGAAATCATCACTGGCATGCAGACGGTTCCACGCAAGGGCCCATGGCAGAAGCTCCCCCCTAAGACAATGTCCTTTTACACCACTGCCCGCGGTTTTTCCACACCCTTGGCCTGCATAAACCACCTTTTACGGGAATTTACCCTCCCTAGGCGGTCAATATCCAGCCTTCCAAGGCGTCTAGATTCGCGGGCAGGCCATAGCAGGCGTGGCCAGCTTGCGATTGCCGCTCGCCCCAGGCTGCCTGCAGCAGACAGAGCACCGCGTCCAGTGCATCGCCCGAGGCATCCTCGACCAGCGCATCGTGCTGCGCGTGGCTGAGTTTGAGGCGCAGCTGCAGGCGCGTCTGGCCCATCTCCAGCGCGGTCACCAGGTCTTTACGGGCAATCAGGCGCTCCGGGGTTTGCTTGGCCACATTGTCGTTTTTGTAACTGCGCGTACCCAACACCTCGCGTGCGAGCAAGCCGGGGTAGGCCTCCAGTGCCACACGCAACGCGGCATGGGGTGCCACGGCGGGCTGCACGCCCGGTAGGTGCACCCCAGCATCCAGCAGCCGCGACACACCCGCATGCAGCATGTAGGCCACCGGCGGGTTGACCCATTTCATGGACGGGCTCGAGCCGGCAGGCCCGTCCGTGGCACGGTGGGCAAACTTGCCGCCCACTGGGCGGGCCGCGCAAAAGGCGGCGAAGATGTCTCGGATGTCGGCGCGCGGCAAGGACGCAAAGTGGCGAACGCAAGCCTCCCACTCTAGCGGCCAGCCCAAAGTGCTGACCAACTCACGCGGCAAGCCAAATGGCAAGTCAAAACCGCCTATCCAGCCGCGCGGAACGGCCAGCCAGGCGGAGAAGGCATCGAGCGAATCCAGGCGCTCCAGCGATTGCAGCACCACCCGGCCCCGGTCTTGTTCGCCCAGCGCCAACACGATCTGTTTGCGCCGCGAGGGGCTGCTGGAAAAATCACATCCCACCAGGAGCGCCATGGCGGCTACCCCAAGGCCAGGGCCATCACGCCCACACCAATACAGGCGGCACCAGCAATGCGGGCCAGCCGATCGCCCTCGCCCAGCAAATGCCCGCCCAGCAAGGCGGCAAACAGCATGGACACCTCGCGCGCAGGCGCCACATGGCTCATGGGCGCCACCTGCATGGCGTAGAGCACCAGCACATAGGAGATGGGGCTGATGATGCCCACGATGAGCGCATATTTCCATTGCTGCGCCCACAGGGCCGCCGCCGCCGGGCGGTCGCGCAGCACGGGTGGCAGCAAAAATGCGAGCCGCACAAAGTTGCCAAAGTAATCGATCAGGATGGGCGACAGCAGCAGCGCCTTGACTGCATAGCCATCGACCACGGTGTAGCTGGCGATGAACACACCGGTCATCAGACCATAGACCATGCCCTTGCGGATACGCACGTGCTTGAGGGGGTCATGCGCCTGGCGAAACAGCCCAGGGCCCCCGGCCACCAGAAACACGCCCCCCACCACAGCCACGATGCCCAAGCCTCCCAAAGCGGAAATGTGTTCGCCCAAAAAGAGAATGGCCACCAGCGACGAGAGCAGAGGCCCGGAGCCGCGCGCCAGCGGGTAGACCACAGTGAGGTCCGCCTTGCGGTAACCGCGCAACAGCACCACGTAATACACCACGTGCAGCACGCCGCTGATGGCGACAAAAGTCCATTCGGTAGCGCCCCAACCAGGCACCTGCTGCCAGCCCAGCCACAGGCCTACAGGGGCCCAAAACACCATCAATACCAGCGCGGTGAAGCAGGCAAAGCGTGCATCGCCCCCGGCCTTCTTGGCCGCGATGTTCCAGCTTGCGTGGATCAGGCCGGCGAAAATGACCAGGGCAAGGGCGCTAACCGGCATCCGAAAGGTCAGGCCCTGCCGATGATGGACGCGGTGGCCATCAGCTCTTCCAGCAAAGCAAGGGATACCTTGCCCGACACCGAGTACGGGTCCAGCTCAGGCTTTTCAGCGTACTTGAGCAGGATGTTGGTGTTGATCTTGGACATGTTCACCTGGCCCATGGTCCAGCCGCCAAAGCGGCGCTCGGTGATTTCTTCGTAGTGCAGCAGCACCACGTCTTTGTGGCGCACGTCTTTCTGGATGTGGCCATACAGCTCGCTCACCGCCATGCGGCCGCCTTCGATGGCCTGCAGAAAGATGCCGCCACCGTAGCAAAGAATGCCGGTGATGCCGCAGGTGGGGTTGTAGTGGCGCGACTGGGTCAGGATGGCCTCGATGGCCTCGGGACGCAAATCGATCGCACGGCTGGCGTAAAGCAAACGGACCAACATGGCATTACCCTTTCCGAGGAATCAGTGAGAGAAATTCGCGACGCAAGGTGGGGTCTTTGAGGAACACGCCGCGCATGACCGAGTTGATCATCTTGCTGTCCATGTCCTTCACACCCCGCCAGGCCATGCAGTAGTGGCTGGCCTCCATCACGATGGCCAGGCCATCGGGTTGTGTTTTTTCCTGGATCAGGTCGGCCAGCTGCACCACGGCCTCTTCCTGGATCTGCGGGCGGCCCATGATCCACTCGGCCAGGCGCGCGTACTTGGACAGGCCAATCACATTGGTGTGCTCATTGGGCATCACACCAATCCAGATCTTGCCGATCACCGGGCAGAAGTGGTGGCTGCACGCACTGCGCACGACGATGGGGCCGACGATCATCAACTCGTTGAGGTGGCCCACATTGGGGAACTCGGTGATGCTGGGCGCGGGCACGTAGCGGCCGCGAAACACCTCGTTGACATACATCTTGGCCACACGGCGGGCGGTGTTGTCGGTGTTGTGGTCGTGCTCAATGTCGATGACCAGGCTGTTCAATACGCCCTTCATCTTGTCTTCCACCTCGTCCAACAGCAGTTCTAGCTCGCCGGGTTGGATGAAAGGGGCAATGTTGTCGTTGGCATGGAAGCGCTTGCGCGACGCCTGGATGCGCTCGCGGATCTTGACGGAAACCGGGGTTCCTTCGTCGGCATCGGTGGGGTTCATGGTGCTCTGGGTGTTCATGGTTGGAATGATGTTACCAGCCTTTGGCCGCTCTGTATTTATAAGGTTTTTGGCCTCCAGCCCCCGTATTCATTGCGCAAGCAGCTATTAATTTAATAGCGACGCCCGGTCAGCACCAGGGTCAGGCGCATCAGGCCATAGGCCAACCAGTCCAGCGCGCGCTGGCCCAGAGGCCGCCGCGCATGGGCGATACCGTCCAGGCGGCGTCCGTGTTCGGCAATGGCCTGCAGCAGGGCCTGGCGTAACTGGGCGGCAAACACCGGGTCCTGCACCACCACATTGGCCTCACGCGCCAGCAGCAGGCTCAGTGGGTCCAGGTTGGACGAACCCACGGTGGCCCACTGCCCGTCGACCACCGCCACCTTGGCATGCAGAAAACCGGCCGCGTATTCATGGATTTCCACGCCGGCGTCCAGCAGCGCGCCGTACACCGGGCGCGCTCCGTGGTACTGCATGAAGTACTCGTACTCGCCATTGAGCAACAGGCACACGCGCACGCCGCGCCGCGCCGCATGCATCAGCGCCCGGCGCAGCTTGCCACCCGGCAGAAAGTAGGCGTTGGCAATGATGACCTCGTGCTGGGCGGCGCCCAGCGCCTTGCGGTAGGCCCGCTCGATGCGGGCACGGTGGCGTACGTTGTCGCGCAGCACCAATGCGGCGGGAGAACCCGTGGCGTCGCCCGCGCCCGCGGGCACCGCCTGGGCAGCCTGAGCGGCACTGACCAGCGAGGCCTTGGCCTGCGACCACTCCAGCCGTTCCAGCTGGCGCGTGGCCTGCAGCCGCCCCCAAAATTGCCGCATGGTGCGGTGCACATCGGCCACCAACGGGCCCTGCACCTGCACCGCAAAATCAAACCGTGGCGAGGTCAGCTGGCCATAGTTGGGGTCGTAGAGGTCATCCAGCACATTGATGCCACCGCAAAACGCAATCCGCCCATCCACCACGGCCAGCTTGCGGTGCAGACGGCGCCAGCGGCCCGGAATCAGCAGGCCCAAGCGACCCAGTGGCTTGAAGCGATGCCAATGCACGCCCGCACCATCCCAGCGCTGCTGCCAGGCGAATGGCACTTCGGGGGTACCCACACCATCCAGCACCACCATCACCTGTGCTCCGCGCTGTGCGGCCCGTTCGAGGGCGGCAGCCACGCCCTCGCCTTGCGGGTCGAAGCTGAAAATATAGGTCTCCAAGCGCACCTCTTGCGTGCTGGCGTCGATGGCGGCAATCAGCGCAGGGAAGTACTCGGTACCGCCCTGTAGCAACGCCAGGTGGTGGCCGGGTGTGTAGGGAACATCGGTCACCGCGCATCCGCCCACTCAAATTCGGCGATCAGCGGCAGGTGGTCCGACATGCGCCACCAGTTGCGGCCATGCGGCACGGTGATGCCTACCGGCTGCATACCGCGGGCCAGCACATGGTCCAGCTGCACCAACGGCAGGCGCGAGGGAAACGTGGGATAGCGCCCCGTGGTGAAGGCCCGCAGGCCCGCAGGCGCCAGCAAGCGCGACACCACAGCAGCACCATCGTTGAAGTCACCCGCCACCACCAACGGGGCGTCCTGCGGAATCTCGCGCGCAATGAACTCCACCAACTGGCCCAACTGGCGCACGCGGCTGCCGCGGATCAGCCCCAGGTGCACCACCAGCACATGCACGGCACGCCCTTCGATCAGCAGCTCCACATGCAACAGGCCACGTTGCTCAAAGCGGTGGTCCGACATGTCTTCGTGCTGGTGCGCCACCACGGGCCAGCGCGAGAGCAGCGCATTGCCATGCTCGCCATGGCGGGTCACGGCGTTGGTACGGTAGACGGCCACATAGCCCTCAGGTGCCAGAAAATCGGCCTGTGGCAACTCGGGCCAGTGGGCAAAGTGCGCCGCCTCCCGGTGGTGCACCTTGCGCACCTCTTGCAGGCAAACCACATCGGCATCGAGCTGCTCCACGCCATGGCCCAGGTTGTGGATCTCCAGCCGGCGCACGGGCCCCAGGCCCTGCACGCCCTTGTGGATGTTGTAAGTGGCAATGCGCAGCCGGGTCATGCCACGGTGCCCAGACGCTGTTTGGCGTAGTGGGGCAACTGCAAGATCGCCTCCGCATTCGAGGGAGAAAAGCAGGCGTCCGCGGCGGCGTCGTAGGGCAGCCACTGGTAGTCGGTGTGCTCGCGCGGGTTCAGCTGCACCACCGCCCCGTCGGGCACCTGCAGGCCAAACACACGCTCGGTGTTGTGCGTGACGCCCGGCGCGTAGCGGTGCAGCCAGCGTGGGTAGATGCCGTAGATGTTCTCCAGCCCCCAATCACGCAAATGCGGCGCCAGCGCGCTGCCCGGCGTGCAGTCCAGGCCGGTTTCTTCCAGCACCTCACGCGCGGCGGTGTCGGCCCAGGGCTCGTCCAGCGCATCCTTGCTGCCCGTGACCGACTGCCAGAAGGCTGGCGCGTCCGGGTCCGCCTCGGTGCGGCGGATCAGCAGCACGTCCCAAGCCGGGGTGTAGATCACCACCAGCACCGACTGCGGGATTTTGAAAGACTTGGGCTTGGGCATGGAGGCAAACAAAAAGGGCGCTCACAGAGCGCCCTTTCATTGTGCACCAGCCCTGCGGCTGCGCTTGTAGGATTAGGCCGCTTTCACAGCGTCCAGGTTGCGCAAACGGATATGCAGTTCGCGCAGCTGTTTTTCGTCTACCGGGCTGGGCGCCTGGGTCAGCAAACACTGGGCACGCTGGGTCTTGGGGAAGGCGATCACGTCACGGATGGACTCGGCGCCGGTCATCAGCGTGACGATACGGTCCAGACCGAAGGCCAGGCCGCCGTGCGGGGGCGCGCCGTACTGCAGCGCATCCAGCAGGAAGCCAAACTTCAGCTGGGCTTCTTCGGGCGTGATCTTCAGCGCGTCGAACACTTTCTGCTGCACGTCGGCACGGTGGATACGGACCGAACCACCACCCATTTCCCAGCCGTTCAAGACCATGTCGTAGCCTTGCGAGATGCACTTCTCGGGCGCAGTGACCATCCAGTCTTCGTGACCGGCCTTGGGCGCGGTGAAGGGGTGGTGCACCGCGGTGTAGCGTTGGTTTTCCTCGTCGAACTCGAACATGGGGAAATCCACCACCCACAGGGGCTTCCAGCCCGCGGTGAACAGGCCGTTTTTCTTGCCAAACTCGCTGTGGCCGATCTTGATACGCAGCGCGCCAATGGCGTCGTTGACGATTTTTTCCTTGTCGGCACCGAAGAAGATCAGGTCGCCGTCTTGTGCGCCCGTGCGCTCCAGCACCGCAGCCAAGGCCACGTCGTGGATGTTCTTGACGATGGGGCTTTGCAGACCGTCGCGGCCCATGGCCAACTCGTTGACGCGGATGTAGGCCAAGCCCTTGGCACCGTAGATCTTGACGAACTCGGTGTAGGCATCGATCTCACCGCGGCTGATACCGCCGCCTTCGACAGAGCCACCAGGCACGCGCAGAGCCACCACACGGCCGCCCTTCATCGTGGCGGCGCCGGAGAAGACCTTGAAGTCCACGTCCTTCATCACGTCGGTCAGTTCTGCGAACTGCAGGTTCACGCGCAAGTCAGGCTTGTCGGAGCCGTACAGGCGAGCAGCGTCCTGGTAGGTCATGACCGGGAACTCGCCCAGGTCCACGCCGATGGTGTTCTTGAACACCGTGGTGATCATGCCCTGGAACATCGCGCGGATGTCTTCCTCGGTCAGGAACGAAGTCTCGATATCGATCTGGGTGAATTCGGGTTGGCGATCAGCGCGCAAGTCTTCGTCACGGAAGCACTTGGTGATCTGGTAGTAACGGTCAAAACCGGCCACCATCAACAACTGTTTGAACAACTGGGGCGACTGGGGCAGCGCGAAAAACATGCCATCGTGGACACGGCTAGGCACCAGGTAATCGCGCGCGCCCTCGGGCGTGCTCTTGGTCAGCATGGGGGTTTCGATGTCGACGAAGCCGTTGGCATCCAGGAACTTGCGCACTTCCATGGACACGCGGTAACGCAGCATCAGGTTGTTCTGCATGTAGGGGCGGCGCAGATCCAGCACACGGTGCGTCAGGCGGGTGGTCTCGGACAGGTTCTCGTCGTCGATCTGGAATGGAGGCGTGACCGAGGCGTTGAGCACCGTCAGCTCGTGGCACAGCACTTCGATCTTCCCGCTCTTCAGGTTGTCGTTGGTCGTGCCTGCAGGGCGCGCGCGCACCAGGCCCTTGATCTGCACGCAGTATTCGTTGCGGATGTCTTCGGCCACCTTGAACATGTCGGCACGGTCGGGATCGCAGACCACCTGCACATAGCCTTCGCGGTCGCGCACGTCCACAAAAATCACACCACCGTGGTCACGGCGACGGTTCACCCAACCACACAGGGTTACGGTTTCGCCCAACAGGGCTTCGGTCACAAGACCGCAATAGTGGGAGCGCATGGCCATAGCTTGCTTTCAGTTCGCCGCCCCAAAGGCGGCGGGTTGTTAATGGGTTGGTTGGGGCGCCACAGAACCCATGGAGATCACATAGGTCAGGGCTTCGTCCACACTCATGTCCAGTTCGATCACATCCGCCCTGGGCAGCATCAGAAAGAACCCGCTGGTGGGGTTGGGCGTGGTGGGGACGTACACGCTGACGAATTCGCCGTTCAGGTGTTTTTGGACTTCACCACTGGGCGTACCGGTCTGGAACGCAATCGTCCAGCTGCCCGCGCGCGGGTACTGGATCAGCAAGGCCGTGCGAAAGGCATTGCCATTGCTGGAAAACAGCGTGTCGGATACTTTCTTGACGCTGTTGTAGATCGATTTGACGATGGGAATGTTGGTGAACAAGCGGTCCCACTGGCGTACCAGCCAACGGCCCGCCACGTTGGACACCAGCGCACCGGTGAGCAGCAGCGCCAGCACCACCAGAATCACGCCCAGACCATGGATGGCGCGCAGCTTGTCGATCATCGGCAAGGCGGCCACCGGCAGCAACGCCTCAAACCCGGTGAGGACCCCACCAAAGATGCCGTCCAGAATGCCGACCATCCACAGAATCACCCAGACGGTGATGGCCAGTGGCAGCCAGACCAGCAGGCCGGTGATCAGGTATTTTTTGATGGGCACGGTGTTTCCAGTTCTGCAGGCGGGTCAGGGGGTCGATTTGGGCGGGGTGGCTGCAGGCGTGGGGCTGCTAGGGCTGGCGACTGCCGGCGTCGTAGCGGCGGGCGCGGCATCGGTCTTGGCGGCCGGGGCCGCGGCGCTATCGCCGGTGGCTGGCGCTACGCTGGTGGCCGGTGCGCTGCCGCCCTTGAAGTCGGTCACGTACCAGCCGGAGCCTTTGAGCTGAAAGCCGGCAGCGGTCAGCTGCTTTTTGAACGTGGATTGCCCGCAGGTGGGGCAGTCTTGCAGAGGCGCGTCGGAGATTTTTTGCAATACGTCCTTGGCAAACCCGCAGGACTCGCATTTATAGGCGTATATGGGCATGGAAGTATGGCTCTGACATCAAGTTGCAAAGCTTTCCATTATAAGTGGCGCTTAGAAAACTCCAACGCGCACCACAATCTGCATCACCACCATACCCAGCGCGAAACCTATGACCGCGGCCACCAGGGTCTGCAGCAAGCGGTTCGTGCGCTTTTGTTCCAGCAACAACTCGTGCACCAACTGGCTGTTATCGGTACCGCGTTGCTGCAAAAACTGGTGCAGCAGCGCAGGCAGCTCGGGGATCAGCTTGGCGTAGCGCGGAGCCTGGGCCTTGAGCTCATTGATGAGCTTTTGCGGGCCCACCTGCTCCAGCATCCACTGCTCTAAAAAAGGCTTGGCCGTGGCCCACAGGTCCAGCTCAGGGTCCAGCTCGCGGCCGAGGCCCTCGATATTGAGCAGGGTTTTTTGCAGCAGCACCAGCTGCGGCTGGATTTCCACATGGAAGCGGCGTGAGGTCTGGAACAGGCGCATCAGCACCATGCCCAGCGAAATTTCCTTCAACGGCCGGTCGAAATAAGGCTCGCACACCGCGCGTACCGCCGCCTCCAGCTCGTCCACTCGGGTACTGGCTGGCACCCAGCCCGATTCGATGTGCAGCTCGGCCACACGCTTGTAGTCGCGCCGGAAGAACGCCACAAAGTTTTGCGCCAGGTATTCTTTGTCGACCTCGGTGAGCGTGCCCACGATGCCGAAGTCCAGCGAGATATAGCGGCCAAACGTGGCTGGGTCCAGGCTGACCTGGATGTTGCCCGGGTGCATGTCGGCATGGAAAAAGCCATCGCGAAACACCTGGGTGAAGAAAATGGTGACGCCATCGCGCGCCAGCTTGGGGATGTCTACCCCCGCGGCACGCAGCCGGTCCATCTGGCTGATGGGCACACCCACCATGCGCTCCATCACCAGCACATCGGTGGTGCAGTAGTCCCACAGCATCTCGGGAATCAGTACCAGGTGCAGCCCCTCCATGTTGCGGCGCAGTTGGGCCGCGCTGGAGGCCTCGCGCACTAGGTCCAGCTCGTCGTGCAGGTACTTGTCGAACTCGGCCACCACCTCGCGCGGCTTCAGGCGTTTGCCGTCGGCCGACAGGCCCTCGACCCAGCCGGCCATCATGCGCATGAGGCTCAGGTCTTTGTCGATGACGTTGAGCATGTCGGGGCGCAGCACTTTGACGGCCACCTCGCGCTCACGGCCCTGGCGGTCGCGCAGCACCGCGAAGTGCACTTGCGCAATGGATGCGCTGGCCACGGGCGTGCGGTCAAACGACACAAACAATTCGTCGACGGGCTTGCCCAAGGCCCGCTCCACGATGGCCACAGCCAAGTCGGAGGGAAATGGGGGCACGCGGTCCTGCAGCTTGGCCAGTTCGTTGGCAATGTCCAGCGGCAGCAGATCACGCCGGGTAGACAGCACCTGGCCGAACTTCACAAAAATGGGGCCCAGGCGCTCCAGCGCTTCACGCAGGCGCTGGCCGCGTGGGGCATCCAGTTTGCGGCCTACCGAGACAATGCGGGCGAGCAGGTGCAGCCAGGGCTTCTGAAAACTGGTGAGCACCAGCTCGTCCAGCCCATAGCGCAGCGCTACCCAGACGATAAAAACGCCGCGGCTCAGACGGGTCATGCGGCAGTGCCGGAGGCAGCGTCAGACGGCGCGGCACGCTTGCCCACAAACTGCTGCAGTGCCTGGGCAAAGCTGCGTCCGGTTTGCATGAACAGATGGGCCGGGGCGTCACCCAGAATGCGCGAGAGGTCTTCTTCCACATCCCAGCGCACATGGTCGGCTAGCCAGTTGATCTCGGCAGCCAGCTGCACATCCCCCTCGATGCGTACCTTGGGCTTGCCACCCTGCATCAAGGCCTGGGCAATGGCAAAGGGGGATTCGTCGGTGATCACCAGCGTCAAGTCGGCAGTGGCGTCGGCCGGGGCCAGGTCCAACAGGCCGGCGGGTGTGGCCTGCACCTTGAAGGTGAACTCGCGCCACTGGCTGAGCACCACCCGCCCCTTTTGGCGCGCCAGGCGCTCCATAGCCTGGGGTTCTTGCTGCAGCACATGGTTGAGCAAGAGCACCACCCGGCGGTGGCTTTCTTCAATGGCCCAAGCGGGGGGGGCGGGAGGGGTCGGAAGTGCTTTCAAAAAGCCTTCCAGCATAGAAAAAGGGGACTGTGTTGCCATAGTCCCCCATTATTCCCTGAAACCCCGTGTGCGCTATTGCAGGGCCTGCACGCCCGCCACCAGCCAGCCGCTGGTGCCGGACTTGGACTTGGTCATGTTCCAGACTTCGCGGAACGGGCTGGGGCCGGCGGAGGGCTCTTCGCGGATCATGCCGGAGAACTCCACGCTGGCCATGTACTCGTCGGGCAGCTCTTCGATGCCCAGCAGGCGGGCCTCGATCATCACTACCTCGGTCAGGTTGGCATCGGCACCCGTGTGGGTCTCGCGCTCGGACAGCTGGGTCTGGATTTCCTTGAGCATGTCATCCGTCATCATGGCCCGCAGAGCCGGGATGTCCGAACGGTCCCACGCTGCCTGCAGCGTCACAAAATTGGACTTGGCCGACTTCAGGAAGCCTTCGCTGTCAAAACCGGCAGGCACACCCCAGGTTTGCGAGCCCAGCAAGGCAGAGCCGATCATGGAGCCTCCTTGGGGCGGTTGCTGTGGCGCTTCAAACGCCATGCTGTTGCGCTCCCAGGGCCGGGCCGACGCATCGTTGCCCACGTTTTCCGTGCGGTAGGGTTTGGCCAATGGTGCAGGCGAAGCGCCCGCGCCCTGGAAGGCGAAGGGCGATGCTTGCGACACTGCGGGTTTGCGGCTGCGCATGAACCAGCCCACCAGCATCATCACGCCCAGGGCCAGCAGGCCGAACATCAGGATGTTGCCAAAGGCCGCACCCATGCCCAAGGAATTGGCCAGCCAAGCCAGGCCCAAGCCAGCGGCCAGACCGCCGAGCATGGCGCCCCAGGGGCGCTTGGGAGCCACCGCAGGCGCGGGGGCTGCCGGAGCCGGTTTGGCCGCCGCGTTGTTCATGCCCTGTGCGGGGGCGGCAGGTGCCGCAGGCGCGGCTTCACGTTGCGTCACATTGCTGGACTGCTTGCCGAACGACTTACCGCCGCCGAAGCGTTTGGCGGCCTCTGCGTTGATGCCCGACAAGGACAACACCAGCGCCAAACCCAAAGCCCACAATTTCATGATTTCTCCAAAATGATTGTTCTCAGCACTTGATTCCAACATGCAATGCGGCAATGCCGCCAGTCAAGTTGTGATAGTCCACATGTCCAAAGCCCACTTTGTGCATCATGGTCTTTAGCTCTTGCTGGCCCGGATGCATGCGGATGGACTCCGCCAGATAGCGGTAGCTGGCGTCATCCCCAGCAATCAATTTGCCCAGGCGCGGCAGCACCTTGAAGGAATACCAATCGTAGACTTTCTCCAGTGGTGGCGCCACTTTGGAGAACTCCAGCACAAGCAGCTTGCCGCCGGGTTTTAGCACCCGGTTCATCTCGGCCAGGGCGAGGTCCTTGTGGGTCATGTTGCGCAGGCCAAAAGCCACACTGACCACGTTGAAGTGGTTGTCGGAAAAAGGCAACTTTTCCGCGTCGCAGACCAGCGTGGGCAGCACCACACCAGCGTCCAGCAGGCGGTTGCGGCCAGTGGAGAGCATGGCTTCGTTGATATCCGTATGCACCACCTGCCCGCTTTTGCCGACCTTTTTGGAGAAAGCCAGGGCTAGGTCGCCGGTGCCGCCGGCAATGTCCAGCGCCTTGTCACCTTCCTTCAGGTTGGCCACCAGCACGGTGTAGGCCTTCCAGCCGCGGTGCAGGCCGGCCGACATCAGGTCGTTCATCAGGTCGTATTTGGGTGCGACCGAATCGAACACGCCACGCACGTGGCTGGCCTTCTCCGATTCATCGACGGTCTTGAAGCCGAAATGGGTGTTTGTCATGGGTTGTGAGTAAAAAGTGGCTCTAGCCCCCGCGGAATATGCGCGAGTAGCTCCTGAAACAATAGCAATTTTAATGGCTGGCGCAGCTGTGCCCGCCCTTGGTCGCCATGGGTGTATCGCGCTCGGTGTGGGCGGCCTTGAGTTTGCCCTCGTATTCCTGCCAGAGCCGGTCCGCCTGGGAGCCCAGAAAGTACAGGTAGTCCCATGTGTAGATACCTGTGTCGTGGCCATCGGAAAAGCGTGGCTGCACCGCGTAGTTGCCCACGGGGTCCAGCGCTTCCAGCTCGACGTCGCGCTTGCCGGTTTGCAAGGTTTCCTGGCCGGGGCCGTGGCCCTGCACTTCGGCCGACGGCGAGTAGATGCGCATCAGCTCAAACGGGATGCGAAATTGCGCGCCGTCCGAAAAACTGACCTCCAGCACCCGGGACTGGCCGTGCACGGTCAGCGCCTGCGGGGTGGGAGAGTTGGGAGTGAGTCCGGCCATGGTCTTAAAAACGTGCGGTAAGGTTGATGTGCAATTTGTCCTCGCCTTCGCGAGGATAGGTCGTGCCACTGGCTGCTGGCAAGGCACTGCCGGTGATCACGCGGCCATAGTCGGCCGACAGCGAGAGCCCGGAGCGCACATAGCGCAGCCCCAAGCCCACACTGGCGATATTGTCCGATGCCAGCTTGTTGGCATTCGGGTTGTTGTTGCTGAGCCAGCCTGCGTCCACAAAGCCCAGCGCACGCCAGCCCGGGGCCAGCTCGGGGGTGGTGATTTCACCCGAGAGCGACAGGCCGCTGTCGCCAGAGAGGGGCCGCTCGCCCGTGCCGCGCACCGAGCCGGAGCCGCCGATGCCGAACTGCTCGCCCGCAATCAGCGCGTCCGGGCTGTACTGGAACTGGCCACGCACACCCCAGAGCCAGCCGCCACCCAGCCCCGCCAGGTAATTGGCTCCGCCATGCACGGCGGTCCAACTGGCCGTGCTGATGCGGGTGTCTTCAGTGCGGTAAGCCGCCAGGTCATTGCCATCACCACCGGGCAGGTTGATGGCCACATCGGCGTTGTAGCCCCAGGTGGCCAGGTCCGACTCCAGGCGGGCGTTGTAGCCCAGCGTGAGCGGCAGGCTGCGGCGCGTGGCTTGGCCGGCCAGCGGCACACCGTTGATCTTGGTCACGTTGAACTGCTTGTCATCCACGCCCAGCAGCAGGTAGCTGCGAAAGCCGCCCTGCGGTGCGAGGTAATGGTTGTAGCTGATGCCAGCTGTTTGACCCGCGCCGGTGCTTTTGAACGAGCCGAAGTCTCCCAGTACATCGGACTGCGTGAAGTTGGCGCCCAACACGCCGCCCCAGCGGTACATGGGGATGCGGTAGTTGAGGCCGTACTGGCGCACATCGTCCGGGCGCTCCATCGAAGTGGTGAAGGCCAGCGTCAGCGAATGGTCCAGGTCCGCGATATTGGCGTGGCCCGCAGTCAGCGTCACGCGGTCATTGCCGGTGGCCTTGGAACCCGTGTTGGCCGCGTTCACGGACACATACCAGGGCTTGGACTCCTTGACCAAAATGCGCGCATCGATCTTGTCGGGCTCTTCCGATTCCTTCAGCGACACCTGCACCTGCTTGCCAGGGCTCTCGTTGGCAATGGCGGTTTGCACCGCCAGGGTCTGGAAATTCGGCGCCGTGCCTTCGGCCAGTTCTGGCAGGCTGGTGCGCAGGTTGGCCTCGCTGTAGCGCTCGCGCCCTTCGATCGTCACCTTGCCAATCACGAACTTCACGATGTTGAGGGTGACGGTGGCGCCCACCTCTTGCGGCGGTAGCGCCACCCGGTGCAGCAGGTAGCCACGCTCTTTCAGCGCAGCCTCCAGCGCCTGCGTGGCTTTTTGCAGCGTTTCGATGGTGGCGTCGTTACGCAGATAGGGCGCGAGGATGCGGGAGACCTCCGAGGACGACAGCGGGTTGTCACCCACGATGTCAAAGCCGCGGATCACAAAACTGGGGTTGTTGGCAGAGGCCAGCACCGGGGCCGGAGCCTGCTGGGCGTTCGCAGACAGCGGCCCAAAACCCAGGACGGCACAGGCCAGAGACAGCGCGCGCAACGGAAACTTGGAGAGGTGAGGCATGGGCATCATCCGCGGCACTGGTTGACGGAGCGCACGCCCGCATCGTTGAGTACACCGCGCAACTGCTGGTTCTTGCTGTCGGGCCGCGGCACGATGTCAAAGTCCAGGAACAGCGGGATGCGCAGGGGGCGCACTGCGTCGCCATTGGCGCCAGCAAAACCGGCTTCGCCCCGACCCAACTGAAGAACCTCGGAAGCGGTGGTGATCTCGATATGGCCGTCGCGCACGAACACATACAGACCTTCCGTGCCCTCGGGCAAAGCGCCCCCGGAGAACAGCTGCTGCATGTCTACCTTAACCTCATCGGGGCGCGGCAAATCACCCAGCGTGGGCGCGGTCAGCACCCGCACCTCGTCGCGGCTCACAAACAAGCCCTGCCCGGCTTCCAGTACCTGCAAGCCGGTTTGTCCATTGGGCGTAACTTCGATGGAACCGAGCCAGGTAAAGAAACTGCAGCTGCCTGCGCCGGAGCAGTCCATGTCCAGCCCCGTGCCACGAATCCCGATGGTGGAGGTCGCCGTGGTGAAGCCCACGTTGCGCTGGTTGGCCTTGCCAATCAGCCCGGTCAGCGCGCGCATGGACCCTTGCAACAGCGAGAGCAGGAAGCGCCCTTCGCGCGGGTTGGCTTGGTCAAACACAAAGCTGTCCACCTTGAATCGGGTGTTGGCGCCAATGGTCACGCGGCTCTCATCGCGAAACGCGAAAACCGCGGTCGCGCCCACGCCGGTTTCCACCACATCACCGGGGTACACACTGCCGCCTGGCACCACGCGGCGCCGGGCTCCTGTGGCATCCACCACGCTGGCCTCACCCAGCAGCGTGACCAACTTGGCGCTGGCCAACACCATGTTGCTGCGGGCCGGGTCAGGTACCTTGGCCGATTCGGCCTTGCAGTCCGTGGTGCACAGGCGTGCGTCAAAGTCGGTTCCGCGGATGCCGATAGTCGCTGTGGCCGTGATCACGCGCGCGGCACCCGGCGTGCTTTTGTTGATCAACCCCGTGATGGCGCGGAAGCCACCGCGCAGCAACTGCAGCACCAGGCTGTTGTTCTCGGCGTTTTGTTTGTATTCGTACTGCTGGATCAGGATGTCAGAGTTTGGCCGCACCGTCATCTGCGTGCCGTCCTGCAACTTGACGATGGCATAGGCACCATCCGCCGTGGTCAGGCGGTCACCCGCCTGCAAGGCCAGGCCCTGGCCCAGCGTGCGTGGCGTCTGTCCGGCCGATTGGGCAAAGCCCACGCCGCGTGCAAACTCCACCTGCCCGGCTGGCTGTGCCAGTGCGGCAGACGCGCACGCCAAGGCCAGCGCAAAAACCGCGGCGAGTGTCTTCAGATTCGGCATATTTCGCCCTCCACCACCAGCCCGTCTTTCCCCTTGGCCTTGTCGTCCTGGGCATCCTGACGGATCAGCAGGGTTTCGAACTTGTCGGCGAAATCGGCGGTGGTGCTGCCGGCAAACGGCTGCAACGTATTCACTGCCTTGGTCACGGTGCCAATGGTGCCGCTGGTGTTGGCCTTGTAGCCATACACCTTGAGCCCCCCTGCATCCACCATCATGTCCACCGTGGCATTGCTGACGGTGGTGTTGATGC
This sequence comes from Rhodoferax sp. ZS1R25, assembly GCF_056521335.1. Lineage (NCBI taxonomy): Bacteria > Pseudomonadati > Pseudomonadota > Betaproteobacteria > Burkholderiales > Comamonadaceae > Rhodoferax > Rhodoferax sp. ZS1R25. Next base: position 1,478,196 of record NZ_JBWMAZ010000001.1, on the reverse strand, counting down.
CGGTGCCGATATCAGGGCTGCTCAGCGTGCCGGTGCCGGACAGCGTGATCGTGCCCACGGGCGTAAAACCTCCAAGCAAGCCGGTTGGCCCCGTCAGCGTGGCACCGGCCAGGCTGATTGAAGTGGTCCCGTCATAGGCCTTGGTGACGGAGCCGCCCAAGGTACCGGTCAGTACCGCCACCACCGCGGGATCGTAGAGCACGCCATTGCCCGTGCCCAGCACGGTCGCGCCATAGGCTGCATTGAACTGCTTGAAAGCGGGTACGGAAACAAAGCTATGCCCCGCCAAGCTCTTGACATAGGCCAACCAGCGCCCATTGGGTGTGGTGATGGAAGCCGTGAAATTGCCCATCGTGCCATCGGTGCGCAGCACCACTGCGTCGCCCGCCGCAGATGCACTGATCGCACCGGCAAGGTTCAGGTTTCCGACCGAATACACATTGAGTGACGTGGTTGCGGTACTCCCCAAAGTCAAAGCAGTTGCATTGTTCACAATGGAGACCACGCCCCCATTGGCTACGTTCAGCGATTGAAACTGGTTTCCAGCATCTGTGAGGGTAATAGCTCCTCCACCGGAATCCAACGCTGTCGTGGTACCGCCGCCGAAGGAAACTGCACCTGATTGGGTCAAAGCCCCACCGGCTGTCTTGATACTCAATCCAGCGGTGGACGTGATAGCGCCCAAACTCAATGCTCCCGTATTCCAATAGCTCGACTGATTTGTATTGCCGGAAAGGTTCGCGCTGAGAGTCGACACAGCATTTGCCTCTGTCATGGTGACCAAGCCAGTTCCTTGCAATACCAAGCCACTCGCAGTAACAGTGGCACCCGCCGACTGAGTCACCCCAGCACCCCCAAATTTCAAAGCCACGGTATTGCCGGACGACGTCAAAGCGCCTGAAAAGCTAATTCCGCCTGTGGTTTCCAGCGTGAGGTTGTCTTGAAAGGTCGATGTCCCCACTGTGATCAACCCGCTGTGCGTGGCGCCACCAATGGTGATGTTGGAGAACCCGTTGGTCAGGGCGCCAAGCTCAGTGGCATCCAGTGTGAAAGCGCCAGTGCCAGTGCCCAGGCCTATGCTGGTAGTGCCTGTGAATGGTTTGAGCGACAAGGCACCGGTGCTCTGGATGGACACGCCTGTCGTGATCGCGATGTCTTCCAGCACGCCCTTGGCAACAAAACTGATAGCACCTGAAGCCGAGGCACCACCTATGGTGATCGCACTGCCGGTGCCATCCAGCTGAAAACTGTTCTGCGACGCTACGCCCGAACCGGCACCCGTGAAATTGATCGCTGCGGATCCCGTTGAGGTCACGTTGATCGGTCGGCCCGAAAACGCGAAAGCACGCACCCCCTCGGAATTGCCGGTAGCCGTGCCATCAATAGAAATCGCCCCACTGACCGACGACACGGTAAGCGCCGAAATACCGGTGGTCAGAAAAACTCCGTAGTTCAATCCGCCTGTGCTGCCCGCTCCCCCCGTGCCTGTGATGGCGATGGTCCCGCTGGAGGTCGCGCTTATCGTGCCACCATCCAGATACACCCCCATGTTGGAGGACGTGCCGTTGCTGCCGCCGGTGCCGGTGAGCGCAATGGCACCGGTAGCCGTCTGTATCGTTCCGCCGGACAAGTAAATGCCGTACTTGTTGTTGTAAACACCCGCACTGGCACCGCCCGTGCCATTCAGGGTGATATTGCCACTGGTGGTCAGCAGCGAACTGCCCGACCCAATTTCAATGCCACTGTTGATATTGGGAATGCCTGCGACGCCAGTACCTGTGATGCCGATGTTGCCCGTGCCGGCGTTCAGTGTGGCGCCGGTCAGCTTGATGCCGGTGGTGTTGGTAGCGTTACCAACGCCAGTCAGTGTGATGTTGCCTCCCTTGCTGGTGATCGAGGAGCCGGTATTCATCACAATGGCACCGCTGGCATTCAAAACCACACCCAAGGGGCTTGCCGTCGAGGTTGAGCTGATGCCAACCCCGCCATTCACCACAATGTCTTTGTCAGCTTGCAGCGTCAGCGTGGTACCGGAACCGGCGCTCTTGGTCACGTTGGACCCCACCACGATATTGCCCGCGCCACCGCCGCTGCTGGACGTGCTGACGGTCACGTTGTTCGAGACCAACGCGGCGTCCAGCGTCGCGGTTGTCAACAGAGAGTCCGTTGGCGTTCCCGCCGTTGAAAACACTGTGGGCCCGGCGAGGTCCACGGAGTTGTCCGTTCCCGCCATGCCCAATGCGGTTGCAGTTGCCTGATCCACCGCGATATAGATGTTGGTGGGGTCCAGCAGCAAGGTGCCTTTTTTGCCATTGGCGGCGCTGGTCGTCACTCTGCCCTTAAAAGACAAAAAGTTTTTGCCAGAGACCTCTACCGTCCCACCATTTCCGCTGCGGGCGCCACCGTTGGCGTTGATGGTGCCGAAATACCGCGTCGCATCGTCGGACCACACAATGACCTTACCGCCGTTGCCGTTGGTGCGGGCGTTCGCCAGCAACTGTGTATTCGCACCGACATAGGCGGCCTTGGCGTTTTGCACCAATGGGTTCTTGCCCTGGTAGTCGCCGCCCACCAGAATCTCACCACCGCCGGTAGCCCCGGATGCGTCTACGACTGCACGATCGGTAACCGCCACGCGGTTACCCAAAATGGCCACGCTGCCGCCCTGGCCTGTTGCGCTGCTGGCGTCGATGCGGGCGTCACCGCTGACATAGGTGTCACCGCTAGCTTTGAGCACGACCTTGCCGCCTTCCAGCGTGGCCGTGGTCGCCTGGATCACACCGCTGTGGCGCAGCGTGCCTGCGAACACGCCGACCGCGCCCGCCTTTAGGGTGCCCAGATTCACCGCAGAGTCGGTGGGCGCCTGCACCTGCAGGTAAATGCCCTCCAGGCCACGACCCGTGAGCTCCACCTTTTGCCCGGCCGCCAAAATCGTGCTGCCGTTGGGCGCTTCCATCAGCGCTTCGCCGCCCGTGTTGATGCTGGAGCCAATCAACACCACATCGCCACTGCGCGCCAGAATGCGGCCCTGTACTGACACACCCGACGTCGACGTTGTGTCGTCACCAAAGCGCAGGCGCCCCGCCAGCGCGTCGGCATCCGACATGCGCAAGGCCGACGCGGTAAAGCCCGCCGTGTCCACCACAGCCCCTGTGCCCACGGCAATGCCGGCCTGGTTCACCAGCACCAGACTGCCATTGCTCGACAAGGTACCAAACAACAGAGACGGGGTGTTGGTCACCACCCGGTTGATCGAGGTGCTGGCCGCGTTGGGCTGCTGAAAATGGGTGGTGCTACCGGCCGGGATGGAGAAGCTTTGCCAGTTGATGGCCGAATAGTTGGTGCCAGCGCCGTTTTGGGTGGTCACCACCAGCCGATTGCCCGTGGCCGCCATATTGGCGGTGCCCACAATGGCCACGCCGCCTTCGGGGTTGGCAAAGGCCGCCGACGGTGCGACCGTCCACGCCACCGCAATGGCGAGTGAGAGTGCTCCCAGCCGCAACGGTGGATACGCCGCAGGCCACACCAGTGCACGACCGCCGCTTGCACCGGCCGCTGCGCGCCCGCTACTGGTGGCGATTTCAGCCACAGCGACCATAGCGCCCAGCGCACTGTTCCAGACAGTGCGGTAAATGTGATTCAGTGACGCACGATTCGACATATGGGAGTCCCCCCGACAACACAACCCTGGCCCCGCGATCTTAGGGAGTCAGCAGGCACGGCAACATACCGCCTGACAAGCCCACACCGACGGTCTGTGGGCGAGTATCGGCCTAAATCCCGCCCGGCCCCGCAAAAATTCGCAGGGCTGGGCCGATGGGACTACACCAGCACGCGCTCAATACCGCCCGCGTTGGCCGTCTGCACGTACTCGGGCATCCAGTCCTTGCCCAGAATCTGGTTGGCCATCTCGACCACGATGTAATCGGCCTCCAGCAGACCCGACTTGAGGTCATCCTGGTAGCGGTTCAGACCCATCAGGCAGCTGGGGCACGAGGTCAGAATTTTGACGTTCTGCTCAGGCTGCACGCTGCCGGATGCGCGCAGCGTGGCTTCGCCCTTGCGAATTTCTTCTTCCTTGCGGAAGCGGATCTGGGTGGACACATCGGGGCGCGACGAGGCCAAACCACCGCTCTCGCCGCAGCAGCGCTTGCTCTCCACCACTCCATCGCCTACCAGTGCCTTCACTGTTTTCATGGGCTCCTGCAGCTTCATGGGACTGTGGCAGGGGTCGTGGTACAGGTAACCACCACCAGCGGCAGCGCCCAGTGTGATGTTCTTTTCCAGCAGGTACTCATGGATGTCCATGATGCGGCAGCCGGGGAAGATCTTGTCAAACTCGTAGCCCTGCAGCTGGTCGTAGCAGGTCCCGCAGCTCACCACCACGGTCTTGATGTCCAGGTAGTTCAGCGTATTGGCCACGCGGTGGAACAGCACGCGGTTGTCCGTAATGATCTTCTCGGCCTTGTCGAACTGGCCCGAACCCTTTTGCGGGTAACCGCAGCACAGGTAGCCCGGGGGCAGCACGGTTTGCACACCGGCATGCCACAGCATGGCCTGGGTTGCCAGGCCCACCTGGCTGAACAGCCGCTCCGAGCCGCAGCCGGGGAAGTAAAACACTGCCTCGGTCTCCGCCGTGGTGGTCTGCGGGTTGCGGATGATGGGGACGTAGTCCTTGTCTTCAATGTCCAGCAACGCGCGGGCCGAGCGCTTGGGCAGGCCACCCGGCATCTTCTTGTTGATGAAGTGGATCACCTGCTCTTTGGGCGAGGCGGGTCCCACCGTGGCGGGCGGCGCCTGCGTCTGCTTGCGGGCCAGCACATTGAGCACGCGGTTGCCCAGACGCTGAGCCTTGAAGCTCAGGTCGGTGGCGGTGCGGGCCACGGCAATGGCGCTGGGGCTGGTGGTGCCAATAAACCAGGACTGGAAGGCGGCGGCGGGGCGGAAGCTCTGCTTGTCCATTTTGCGCAGCAGGTTGCGCATGTTCATGGTCACGTCGCCAAAGTCGATCTTCACCGGGCACGGTGACTCGCACTTGTGGCACACCGTGCAATGGTCGGCCACATCCTCAAACTCTTCCCAGTGCTTCACGCTGATGCCGCGACGCGTCTGCTCTTCGTAGAGGAAAGCCTCCACCAACAGTGACGTCGCCAGAATCTTGTTGCGCGGGCTGTACAGCAGGTTGGCGCGCGGCACGTGGGTCGCGCACACCGGCTTGCACTTGCCGCAGCGCAAGCAGTCTTTGACCGAATCGGCAATCGCGCCAATATCGCTCTGCTGCATGATCAGCGACTCGTGGCCCATGAGGCCGAAGGACGGCGTGTAGGCATTAGTCAGGTCGGCATAGATGGTCGAACCATCTGCAGTCAAATGCGGTGCAAATCCGCTTCCAGGCTGCGCGGGCAGCTCCTGATTTCGGAGCAACTTGCCTTTGTTGAAGCGCCCCTCGGGGTCCACCTTGGCCTTGTAGGCGATGAAGGGAGCCAGCTCGGCCTCGCTCAAAAACTCCAGCTTGGTGATGCCAATGCCGTGCTCGCCCGAGATCACGCCGTCCAGGCTGCGCGCCAGCGCCATGATGCGTTTGACCGCACCGTGCGCCGCCTGCAGCATGTCGTAGTCATCGCTGTTGACGGGGATGTTGGTGTGCACATTGCCGTCACCCGCATGCATGTGCAGCGCGACCCATACGCGGCCCTTGAGCACACGCTTATGAATGGCTGTGCATTCCAGCAGGATGGCCTCAAACGCGGCGCCGGTGAAGATGTCTTGCAGCGGCGCACGCAGCTGGGTCTTCCAGCTGGCACGCAGCGTGTGGTCTTGCAGCTGCGAGAACAATGGCTCCACATCATTGAGCCAGCCCTGCCACTGGCCGCGCACTTGCGCCACCAGCTCCAGCGCCTGCGCCACACGGTCTTCCAGCAGCTCTGCACTGGGAATGTCGTTGGCATCATCGGTCTTGCCCAGGGGCAGGTCGCTGCGCTCAAAGAACTCGGTCAGCGCATCACACAGCGCCAGCTTGTTCCGCAGGCTCAGCTCGATGTTGATGCGCTCGATGCCGTCGGTGTACTCGGCCATGCGCGGCAGCGGAATCACCACGTCTTCGTTGATCTTGAAGGCGTTGGTGTGCTTGCTGATGGCGGCGGTGCGCTTGCGGTCCAGCCAGAATTTTTTGCGTGCCTCAGCACTCACAGCCACAAAGCCTTCGCCGCTGCGGCTGTTGGCCAGGCGTACCACTTCACTGGTCACGCGGGCCACGTCGTCGGCATCGTCACCGGCAATGTCACCCACCAGCACCATCTTGGGGAAGCCGCCGCGCTTGCTCTTGGTGGCGTAGCCCACGGCTTTCAGGTAGCGGTCATCCAGGTGCTCCAGGCCGGCCAGCAACACGCCACTGCGTTTTTGCTCGGCAAACATGAAGTCCTTGATGTCCACGATGCTGGGCACAGCGTCGCGGGCATTGCCAAAGAACTCCAGGCACACGGTGCGCGTGTGGGCGGGCATCTTGTGCACCACCCAGCGTGCGCTGGTGATCAGGCCATCGGTGCCCTCTTTCTGGATGCCGGGCAGACCGCTCAAGAACTTGTCCGTCACGTCCTTGCCCAGGCCTTCCTTGCGGAAGGTGGCGCCGGGAATATCCAAGCGCTCTTGGCGAATAGGCGTTTTGCCGTCGGCCTTGTAGTACTGCAGCACAAAGCTGGCCACTTCCACGTCATGGATCTTGCCCATGTTGTGGTTCACGCGGGTGACTTCCAGCCACTCGGCCTGCGGTGTCACCATGCGCCAGCTGGCCAGGTTGTCCAATGCCGTACCCCAGAGCACAGCTTTTTTACCACCCGCGTTCATGGCGATGTTGCCGCCAATGCACGAGGCCTCGGCCGAGGTCGGGTCCACGGCGAACACAAAGCCCGCACGTTCGGCCGCATCGGCAACGCGCTGGGTCACCACACCGGCTTCACTCCAGACGGTGCCGACTTCGCGGTCCAGACCGGGCAAGACTTTCATCTCCACCTCGGTCATGGCTTCGAGCTTCTCGGTGTTGATGACCGCACTCTTCCAGGTCAAGGGAATCGCACCGCCCGTGTAGCCGGTGCCACCCCCACGCGGGATGATGGTCAGACCCAGGTCGATACAGCCCTTCACCAGCCGGGCCATTTCTTCTTCCGAATCGGGGCACAGCACCACAAAGGGGTACTCCACGCGCCAGTCGGTCGCGTCGGTCACATGGCTCACGCGGCTCAGGCCGTCGAACTTGACGTTGTCTTTGGCGGTCAGCTTGTAGAGCAGCTTTTGGGTCTTTTTGCGCAGCCCAGCCACTTCCACAAATGCGGCGTCAAACGCTTTGACCGCAGCGCGGGCGGCCACCAGAAGCTGGCCCACCATGGCGTCACGCTCAGGGTCGGCCTGCGGGGTACGGCGTTTTTCTACCTCGCCCAGGCGGTGGTTCAGCGCGTCCACCAGCTGACCGCGGCGCTTGGGGTTGTCCAGCAGGTCGTCCTGCAAATAGGGGTTGCGCTGCACCACCCAGACATCGCCCAGCACTTCATAGAGCATGCGGGCCGAACGGCCGGTCTGGCGCTCACCGCGCAGGTGGTTCAGCAAGTCCCAACTCTGAGAACCCAAGAGGCGAATCACAATCTCACGGTCGGAGAAGGACGTGTAGTTGTACGGGATTTCGCGGATGCGTTCTTGCACATGCGCACCAGGGCTGGTGGCGCTGAGGAGGTGATTGAGCGAGGTGGGTGCGTTCATCAGGGTGGGTAGTTGCTGCCAAGAGCCCCAAAACGGGCGTTTTTTGGTAGGCCTTAGATGGTACCGCACCCACTATTCACGGGCTTTTCTAGTGGAAACCCCTGACCAAACGGTCAAGGTCTCTCGGGTTTAATCAAATTGACACGAATTTGACACGACCCGCCCCTAGCATCGCGCCATTCTTAATTCAGGAGCCTTCCCCCATGTCGATCACCCGCAGAGCCCTTGCCATCGCCGCTGTATCTGCAGCCGCGTTCTCCATTCCCACCCTGGCCCAGGCCCAGGTCGACATCCAGTGGTGGCACTCCATGACCGCGGTGAACGGCGAGTGGGTCAACGACCTGGCGAAGGAGTTCAACGCCAGCCAGAAGGAATACCGCATCCTGCCCACCTTCAAGGGCACGTACGACGAGTCCATGACCGCGGCTGTGGCCGCCTTCCGCGCGGGCAATGCCCCGCACATCCTGCAGGTGTTTGAAGTGGGCACCGCCACCATGATGGCCAGCAAGGGCGCCATCGTGCCTGTGGGCAAGGTGATGACGGACGCGGGCTACAAGTTCGACCCCAAGGTCTACATCCCCGCCGTGGCCGGTTACTACACCGCGCCCAATGGCCAGATGCTGAGCTTCCCGTTCAACAGCTCCACCACCGTTTTCTATTACAACAAGGATGCCTTCAAGGCCGCCGGCCTGGACCCAGAAAAAGCGCCCGCCACCTGGGGGGAAGTGGCCCTGGCTGCCGCCAAGCTCAAGGCCAGCGGCCACAAATGCCCGCTGTCCATTTCCTGGCAGAACTGGACCCAGCTGGAGAGCTTCTCCGCCTGGCACAACGTGGAATTCGCCAGCAAGCAGAATGGCCTGGGCGGCATGGACGCGCGCCTTAAAGTGAACACCCCCCTGCACCAGCGCCACATTGAAAACCTGGCCAACATGGCCAAGCAGGGCCTGTTTGTCTACAAGGGCCGCGGCAACGTGCCCGAGGCCAGCTTTGTGTCGGGCGAGTGCGCCATGATGACGACGTCCAGCGGCTTCTACGGCAACGTGAAGAAGAACGCCAAGTTCGCCTACGGTCTGGCCCCCCTGCCCTACTACCAGGACGTGCCCGGCGCGCCGCAAAACACCGTGATCGGTGGCGCCAGCCTTTGGGTCATGGCCGGCAAGAAACCCGAGGAATACAAAGGCATCGCCAAGTTCTTCGACTTCATCTCCCAGCCTGAAGTGCAATCCGCCAGCCACAAGCGCACCGGCTACCTGCCTGTCACCACCGCCGCGTACCAGCTGACCGAGAAGTCCGGCTTCTACAAGGAAAACCCCGGTACCGACGTGGCCGTGACCCAAATGATCCGCAAGGTGACTGACAAGTCCCGCGGCATCCGCCTGGGCAACTATGTGCAGATCCGCGCCATCGAGGACGAAGAACTCGAACAAGTGTGGGCCGGCAAAAAGACCGCCAAGGAAGCCCTGGAAGCCATCGTCACCCGTGGCGACGAGCAACTGGCCCGCTTTGAAAAAGCCAACAAATAGGTAGCTGCTGCGAGTGGAAAAACGCGTCTTCTTCAAGTCCGCCTGGCTGCCCTGGGTGCTGATTGCACCCCAGGTGCTGGTCATCGCGGTCTTCTTCTTTTGGCCCGCCGGCCAGGCCCTGCTGCAGTCGGTGCAGCAAAGCGATGCCTTTGGCACCTCGGTGGCGTTTGTCGGGCTGGAGAACTTCCGCAACCTGTGGAATGACGCGTCCTACCTGGAGTCCTTCAAAACCACCGCCGTGTTCTCCGCGCTGGTGGCCGTGCTAGGCCTGGTGCTCTCGCTCACCCTGGCCATTTTTGCGGACCGGGTGGTGCGCGGCTCGGGCATCTACCGCACGCTGCTGATCTGGCCCTACGCCGTGGCCCCCGCCGTAGCGGGGGTGCTGTGGCTGTTCATGTTCTCACCCAGCATCGGCATCTTGTCGTACTGGCTGCGCCAATGGGGCCTGGGCTGGGACCCGCTGCTCAATAGCACCCATGCCATGGCGCTGATCGTGATGGCCGCGGTGTGGAAGCAGATTTCCTACAACTTCCTGTTCTTCCTGGCCGGGTTGCAAAGCATCCCGAAGTCGCTGATCGAGGCCGCCGCCATGGATGGTGCACGGCCCTGGCGCCGGTTCTGGACCATCCAGTTCCCGCTGCTCTCGCCCACCACCTTTTTCCTGCTGGTCATCAACATCGTCTACGCCTTCTTCGACACCTTTGCCATCGTCGACGCAGCCACCAAAGGCGGCCCCGGCAAGGACACGGCCATCCTGGTCTACAAGGTCTACTTTGACGGCTTCAAGGCCATGGACCTGGGCGGCTCCGCGGCCCAGAGCGTGGTGCTGATGGTGATCGTCGTCGCATTGACGGTCGTCCAGTTCCGCTTTGTCGAGAAGAAAGTGAGCTACTGAAGATGGTTGAACGACGGCTCACCCTGGGCATCCTGGCGCACGTGATTTTGCTGCTGGGGGTGCTCATCATTGCGTTCCCGATCTACATCACCTTTGTGGCCTCCACCCACACCACCGAAGCCGTGGTGCAGGTCCCCATGCCCCTGTTGCCCGGCGGGCATATGCTGGACAACTACGCCACCGCCCTGTCAGGCGAGCGCACGGGCACCGGTTCCCACGCCTCCGTGGGCCGCATGATGGTGGTGAGCTTTGTCACCGCCATGGTGATTGCGCTGGGCAAGATTGCGATCTCCTTGCTTTCGGCCTTTGCCATCGTGTACTTCCGGTTCCCGTTTCGCATGGCATTTTTCTGGGCCATCTTTGTCACACTGATGCTGCCGGTGGAGGTGCGCATTGGCCCCACCTACCAGGTGGTGGCAGACCTCGGCATGCTCAACAGCTACGCGGGCCTGACGGTGCCGCTGATTGCGTCGGCCACGGCTACCTTTTTGTTCCGCCAGTTCTTCCTAACCGTGCCCGACGAACTCGCCGAAGCGGCGCGGGTGGACGGTGCCGGCCCCATGCGCTTCTTCAAGGACATCCTGGTGCCACTCTCGGCCACCAGCGTGGCGGCGCTGTTTGTGATCCAGTTCATCTACGGCTGGAACCAGTACCTGTGGCCACTACTGGTGACCACGGAAGAAAACATGTACCCCGTGGTCATTGGCATCAAGCAGATGATCTCCGGAGGCGATGCGCAAACCGAATGGAACATCGTGATGGCCACCGCCATGCTGGCCATGCTGCCACCGGCGCTGGTGGTCATGCTGATGCAGAAGTGGTTTGTCAAAGGCCTGGTTGATACGGAAAAGTAAACGTGCTTGCGGGACAGACCGCAGCGAAGCGAAGCTCTGTCCCCAACTGACTAAAGAAGAATATGGCATCCATCGAACTCAACAACGTCATCAAACGCTACGGCAGCGGCAAGTCAGCCAACCAGGTCATCCATGGCGTGAACGCGCAGATTGCCGATGGCGAATTCATCGTCATCGTGGGCCCCAGCGGCTGCGGCAAATCCACGCTCTTGCGCATGGTGGCCGGGCTCGAAGAAATCAGCGCAGGCCACATCTCCATTGGCGGGCGCGTAGTGAACGACCTGGAGCCGAGTGACCGCGACATCGCCATGGTGTTCCAGAATTACGCGCTGTACCCGCACATGAGCGTGTTCGAAAACATGGCCTATGGCCTGAAGATTGCCAACGTGCCCATGGACGAGATCAAACGCCGTGTGGACAAGGCCGCAAAGATTCTGGAGTTGGCTCCATTTCTGGAGCGCAAGCCCAAGGCCCTGTCGGGCGGCCAGCGCCAGCGCGTGGCCATGGGCCGCGCCATCGTGCGCCAGCCCCAGGTGTTTTTGTTTGACGAACCGCTCTCCAACCTGGACGCCAAGCTGCGCGCCCAGACCCGGCTGGAAATTCAGAAGCTGCACCGCGAACTCGGCATTACCAGCCTGTTTGTGACGCACGACCAGGTGGAGGCGATGACGCTGGCCCAGCGCATGATCGTCATGAACGGTGGTGTGATGGAGCAGTTCGGCACACCCGAAGAGGTCTACACCCGGCCCGCCACCACCTTTGTGGCCAGCTTCATCGGCTCCCCGCCCATGAACCTGCTGAAGAACGCACCCGACGCCAAGCCCGGCCTGATCACCGGCGTGCGCCCCGAACACCTGGACATCACGCCCACGGGCTGGGCGCTGCAGGTAGAGGCTGTGGAAATGCTGGGTGCCGAGCGCCTGATCTACGGCAAATGGGCCCACAAATTGCATGCAGCAGACGCCGACGAGATGCTGATCATCCGCACCGAAGAATCTGCCGCGGTGCCCGCACTGGGCGCCACGCTGCATGTGACACCACGTGCCAACCGCATCCACCACTTTGACGCAAGCACTGGAAAACGCGTAGACACTGTATGAGCGACCCCACTGCCCTCGACCTGCCCGTCTGGCCCTACCCGCGCTGGGTGGCGCACCGCGGCGCGGGCAAGTTGGCGCCGGAAAACACGCTGGCCGCCTTTCGCCTGGGTGCCAGCCATGGCTACCGCATGTTCGAATGCGATGTGAAGCTGAGCAGCGACGGCGTGCCGTTTTTGATGCACGACGCCACCTTGCAGCGCACCACCAACGCACGCACCAAGCTGGGCCAGGGCCATAGCGCTGTGGGCGGTGACCACGCCTGGAGCGCGCTGTCGCAGCTGGACGCAGGCAGCTGGCACAGCCGCAGTTATGCGGGCGAGCCCCTGCCCACGCTGGACGCGGTGGCCGCCTATTGCATCCGCAATGGCTACTTTCTGAACATCGAAATCAAACCCACACCCGGCACCGAGCGCCACACGGGCGAAGTGGTCGCGCAGCACGCCGCACGCCTGTGGCAAGACCAGACCGTGCCACCGCTGCTCACCTCGTTTGACCCCGAGGCGCTGGAAGGCGCACAGGCCACTGCCCCCGCCTTGCCCCGCGGCCTGCTGCTGGACAGGCTGTGGAAGGGCTGGCTGGAAACCGCGTTGAGCCTGGGCTGCCAGGCGATTGTGTGCAACCACGCGCTGTGGGACACCAGCACCGTGACCCAAGCCAAAAGCGCGGGCTTCCGCACACTGAGCTACACGGTGAACGACGACTGGGCCGCCCAGCGCCTGATCGACCTGGGTACCGACGCAATCATCACCGACCGCGTGGACTTTTTCAGCCCTGTCTGACTGCTATACAAACAATAGCTGCTTGCGCATATTCTGCGGGGGCTAGAGGCCGTTTTCGTATCAAACGGTCGGCGACAGCCGCATCGGCACATAGGCAATGCCACGCGTCTGCACCTCGGGCCCGGTGGCCACAAAACCCAGGCACTGGTACACCGGCAGGGCATAGGGGGTTGAATTCACGGTAAAGCCCTCGGTGTTGCCACGCGCCAGCGCACGCTGCTGCGCATGGGCCCATAGGCGGGCGGCAAAGCCCTGGCGCTGGAATGTGGTGTCTACAAACAGATGAAACAGGTGCTGACCGTCACGCACCGCCACCACGCCGGCCAGTTGCCCCTCACATTCCCCCACGCTGTAGTCAAACGCGTCGGACGCGATGTAACCCGCAATGGCCGCGGGCGACACGGTTTGCAGAAACGGCGCCGTGGTGGCTTGTGCGGGATCCAGCAAAAAATGGTGAGCCAGCCCCTGCACCAAGCGGCTGATGACGGGGGCGTCGTCGGCTTGCGCCTGGCGAATCTTCAAGTCCATGGCCTACGCGGCTCAGCGCTGGGCCAGCGCCCAGCGCACCGCCTCCTGCATGCTGGGCAGGGTCACCGTGGCGGCGCTGAAGTCGTGGTTGGCCGACATCTCGGTGGGGATGGCCACACAGGCCAGGCCCGCCGAAATGGCAGCGGCCACGCCATGTTCGGTGTCCTCGAACGCCACCACGTCCTGCGCCAATAGGCCCATGCGCTGCAGCGCCAGCAGGTAGCAGTCGGGCGCGGGCTTGCTGTGCACCACGTCGTCGGCCGACACCACGGTCTCAAAGGCGGGGGCCAGGTCATGCGAGCGCAGTGTCGCGTCAATGGCATAGCCACGCGCCCCGGTCACCACGCCCAAGCGCAGTTTGGCGGCCTGCAGCTGGGCGATGGATTCGCGCACGCCGGGCATCAGCGGGAAGGCATTGGCCTGCAAATAGGCCTGGGCGCTCTCGTTCTTCAGGCGTGCCAGCACCTCGGGCGCCTCTTTCACGCCAAAGCGCTCCACCAGGTCAACGGCATTGGCGTCGGTGGGCACACCGGCGTAAAAATCTTTGTACTGCGCCAGCGTCAGCGCAAAGCCATAGGGCGCCAGCACCTGGTTCCACAGGGCAAAGTGCTGGCCTTCGGATTCGACCAAGGTACCGTCGTGGTCAAACAAAACCGCCTTAAAACGCATGGAGCTCCAATAAAAAGGATTTAACGGCGCAGCGCCCACCACTGGCTGGTGGCAGTGGCCAGCACCAGGGCGGCATAGCCGGCCATCTTGCCGTCGCGCCCCAGCAGCCACAGGGCCAGTCCCAGCGCCAGCGCGCCCGCTACAGAATTAATAGCTGCCTGCGCAATGCGGCCGCGGGCTAGAGCCTGTTTTCTATAAAAAACAGGAGCCACAAAGGCCAGCAGGCAGCCCAAGGCCAGGGCCGGTGCCACAAAATTCAGCAGGTGATTGAGCAGGTCAAAAAGGCCCATGGTGGTTGGCGCAAAGGCCAATTGGGGCCTTGGTGGTGGGGAAGAAGGGCTCGATTTTATAATCGGGGTCTAAACATATGGCAGTCTGGGCATTAGGCATCAACCACACCACCGCACCGCTGGATATGCGGGGCCGGTTTGCGTTCGCCAGTGACCAGATTGCGCCGCAGCTCCACGGCCTGCGCCAGAGCATGGCACGCCCCCCGGAAGCGGCCATTGTCTCCACCTGCAACCGCACCGAAATCTACTGCGCCGGCGACGAAGCTGCGCTGGACCACACCCTGACTTGGCTGGCCGAATCGGGCGGGTTGACCGCCAACGAGCTGCGCGCCCATACCTACCGCCTGGAAGACGGCCAGGCCGCACGCCACGCCTTCCGCGTGGCCAGCGGACTGGACAGCATGGTGCTGGGCGAGCCCCAGATTTTGGGCCAGCTGAAAGACGCGGTGCGCGCCGCCGACGAGGCCGGTGCCCTGGGCACTACGCTCTCGCAAATGTTCCAGCGCTCGTTTGCCGTGGCCAAAGAGGTGCGCACCTCCACCGAGATTGGCGCGCACAGCATCAGCATGGCCGCCGCCGCCGTGCGCCTGGCGGGCAACCTGTTTGAAGACCTAGCCCAGGTGAAGGTGCTGTTTGTGGGTGCGGGCGAGATGATCGAGCTGTGCGCCACGCACTTCGCCGCCAAGAACCCCAAGGCCATTGCCATTGCCAACCGCACGCTGGAGCGTGGCGAGAAGCTGGCCAGCCGCTTTGGCGGCGAGGTGATGCGCCTAGCCGACCTGCCCGAGCGCCTGCACGAGTTTGACGCCGTCATCAGTTGCACCGCCAGCACCCTGCCCATCATTGGCCTGGGTGCGGTGGAGCGCGCCATCAAGAAACGCAAGCACCGCCCCATGTTCATGGTGGACCTGGCCGTGCCGCGCGACATCGAACCCGAGGTGAAGGCGCTGGGCGATGTGTACCTGTACACCGTGGATGACCTGGCCAGCGTGGTGCAAACCGCCCAGGCCAGCCGCCAGGCCGCCGTGGCCCAGGCTGAGGCGATTGTGGACGCTGGCGTGCAAAGCTTTATGCACTGGGTGGACCAGCGCCGCGCCGTGCCACTGATCCAGCAGCTCAACGCCCAGGCCGACGAATGGCGCTTGGCCGAGCTGGCCCGCGCGCGCAAGCTGCTGGCCAAGGGCGAGGACATGGACACGGTGCTCGAAGCCCTGTCCAAAGGCCTGACGCAAAAGATGCTGCACGGCGCCATGGCCGAGCTGCATGCGGGCGATGCCGCCGCGCGTGAACGCGCCAGCAACGCCATCCAGCACTTCTTCCTGCGCAACAGCCGTTAGCTGCGCTGCCCCAAACGCAGCCCGGCCCTTTGCGCATGCCAAGGGACCTCCCCCCATTTTCCGTGTGAGTATCCCGATGAAACCCTTTTTGCGCCAACAACTAGCCCGCTACGCCGACCGCCTGGGAGAGCTGGAATTTTTGCTGTCCCGCGAGGACATCATGAAAGACATGGAGCAGTTCCTCAAGCTCTCGCGCGAGCACACCGACGTGGCCGCTGTGGCCACCCGCTGGAGCCGCTACCAGCAGCGCGAGGCCGACCTGGCCAGTGCGCAGGACATGAAGTCGGACCCCGACATGGCAGAAATGGCCGAGGAAGAAATCACCAACGCAACCGCCGAGCTGGCCCAGCTGGAAACCGAACTGCAGCGCATGCTGCTGCCCAAGGACCCGGACGACGCACGCCCCGCGTTTGTGGAAATCCGCGCCGGCACAGGCGGCGACGAATCGGCCCTGTTTGCCAGTGACCTGCTGCGCATGTACATGCGCTACGCCGACCGCTGCGGCTGGAAGACCGAGATCGTCAGCGAATCCCAAAGCGAACTGGGCGGCTACAAGGAAGTGGTGGTGCGCATGGAAGGCCACCACAATGGCACCGGTGCCTACGGTGCGCTGAAGTTCGAATCCGGCGGCCACCGCGTGCAGCGCGTGCCCGCCACCGAGACCCAGGGCCGCATCCACACCAGCGCCTGCACCATCGCCGTGCTGGCGGAGCAGGACGAGGCCGAGGCCATCAAGATCAACCCGTCGGATCTGCGCATCGACACCTACCGTGCCAGTGGCGCCGGCGGCCAGCACATCAACAAGACCGACTCGGCCGTGCGCATCACGCACATCCCCACCGGCATCGTGGCCGAGTGCCAGGACGGACGCAGCCAGCACAGCAACAAGGCCCAGGCGCTGAAAGTGCTGACCGCCCGCATCCATGAAAAAGACCGCAGCGAGCGCGCCGCCAAGGACGCAGCCGAGCGCAAGAGCCTGGTCGGAAGTGGCGATAGAAGCGACCGGATTCGGACCTACAACTTCCCGCAAGGTCGCCTGACCGACCACCGCATCAACCTGACGCTGTACAAGCTGCTGACCATCATGGAGGGTGACCTGGACGACGTGGTGGAACCCCTGCAGGCCTACGAGGCCGCAGAGCAACTGGCCGCGCTGGAGAAGGGGCTGGCCTAAGCCCCGGCGCTGCGGCGCAGCCGCAACCCCTCAGAGCTTGAAGACGCCAACCACCTGCACCAGTTCGTTGGCCTGGCTCTTGAGGCTGCTGGCCGCGGCGGCCATTTCTTCCACCAGTGCGGCGTTCTGCTGCGTGGCCTGGTCCATCTGGGTGATGGCCTCGCCCACCTGGGCCACACCGGCGCTTTGTTCATGGCTGGCGGCGCTGATCTCACCCATGATGTCGGTTACGCGGCGGATGCTGGTGACCACTTCGGTCATGGTCTCGCCAGCCTTGTCCACCAGCGTGGTGCCCTGCTCCACGCGGTCCACGCTGGTGCTGATGAGCTGTTTGATTTCCTTGGCCGCTTCGGCGCTGCGTCCGGCCAGGCTGCGCACTTCCGACGCTACCACCGCAAAGCCACGCCCCTGTTCGCCCGCGCGCGCGGCTTCCACCGCCGCGTTTAGCGCCAGGATGTTGGTCTGGAAAGCGATGCCATCGATCACGCTGATGATGTCGCTGATCTTGCGGGAGGCATCGTTGATGCCCTTCATGGTCTCCACCACCTGGCCTACGACGTCACCGCCTTGCACGGCAACCGTAGAAGCGCGCATGGCCAGCTGGTTGGCCTGGCGCGCGTTCTCGGCGTTTTGCTGCACGGTGGAGTTCAGCTCTTCCATGCTCGCGGCGGTTTCCTCCAGCGCACTGGCCTGGTGTTCGGTGCGTGCGCTCAGGTCGTTGTTGCCCTGGGCGATTTCGGCACTCGCATTGGCCACGCTGTCGGCACTGCCGCGCACCTGCGCCAGCACGCCATGGATCTTGGCCACAAACTGGTTGAATCCCGAGCCAATGGCGGCGAGCTCGTCATTGCCCTGCACCTCCAGCTTGGTGCGCAGGTCGGCCTCGCCACTGGAGAGGTTCACCATGGCCTGGCTGAGCGCGCGCAACGGGCGCATCAGCCGCGACACCACGGTAACCAGGATCAGCGCCGTAGCCAGCGCGCACACCACGGACACCACCAAGGTGTAGACCGTGAGTTGGCGCGACGATGCGGTGGCCACGCTGCGCGGAAAGCTCATGCGCACGCTCCAGGGCGCCGTGTCGGTGTGGATCACGACGGGCTGCAACAGATGCACCACGTTCTGCGCGTCACGGTACTCGTACGGCTGACCCTTGCGCACCGCTTCCAACCCCTCGGCGGGAATGTCTTCGGCCTTTTTGTTGATGCGCTCGGCATTGGCGTGGCTGGCGTACAGGCCGCCGTTGGAGATCAGCGCCAGCTCGCCACCGTCCATCACCTTGGTGTCCGCCAGAATCTTGCGCAGCTGAGTCAACGAAAAATCAGCGCTGGCAACCCCCTGGAACTTGCCCCCCACCATGAGCGGCGCCACCAACGAGGCCATCAACACGTCCTTGCCCTCGATGGGGTAGATATAAGGCTCGGTGAAGTAAATCTTGCCGCTCTTCTTGGGGATGTCGTACCAGTCGTCCGCGCCGGCGGTCTTGGGGTCGAACACGATGGGGTCGACATGGAAGGTGTTGCCCGCCGAGCGCGTCCAGTAGGGCATGTAGCGGCCGGTGTCGTCGTACTCGGGCTTCTTGCCCGCGTACTCGGCGTCTTTGCCGTCCAGCGCGTTGGGCTCCCAGGTCACGGCGGAGCCAATGAAGTCCTCGGAGCTGGACAGCGTGGCCTTGGTCAGCTCACTGATCTGCTCGCGCGTGGGTGGCATGTTGGCGGTCTTGGTAGACACCATGGCACCCGCCAACGCGGTCACGTTCGACAGGTTGGAGCGTATACGGGTCTGCAGGGCGCCAGCGGCTTCGCGGGCCGAGGTGCGCGCCAGGTTCATGGTGGCCTCTTCGGCCGCACCACTGCTTTTGATGCCGATGACCGAGGCGGTGATACCCAGGCTGAGCACCACCAGTACCGTAGCGGCCAGGCAGATTTTTACATTCAAGGACAAGCTGCGGCGGGCGCGGGGCACCAGACCGGGGGCAGTGGACAATGTGGCGGCCATTTCGGTTTTCCTTTGGTGCAAAAAGGGCGCCCCACCAACGCCAGACAGGGTGTTGTTCCTCTGTACTTATTTGTAATTTGCATGCTACTCCAACTATTCATTTGCTGTCGATGAAGAAATGCCATGCCTTCCCCATTCCTTTGCCTACCGCACGCACATGCTGCGCCAGCAGCTCCTTTTTTCATAGCACACCGTGACTTCCATCGCCCACAGCATTGATACGCTTTTGTCGCACGGGCTGGACCGGCTGGATGCCCAGCTGCTGGTGCTGCACGTGGCGGGCCGCCCCGCCCACGACCGCGCCTGGCTGCTGACCCACGACACCGATACCCTGCCCGCCCCCGCGCTGGCCAGCCTGCAGACGCTGGCGCAGCGCCGCCTGCAGGGCGAACCCATTGCCTACCTCACGGGCCACAAGGCGTTTTATGGGCTGGATCTGCAGGTGGACGCGCGCGTGCTGGTGCCCCGCCCGGATACGGAAACACTGGTGGACTGGGCGCTGGAAGTGCTGGCTCCCACGCCCAACGCCACGGTGGTGGACCTGGGCACGGGCAGTGGCGCGATTGCGCTGGCGCTGAAACACACGCGCCCCGCGCTGCGGGTGCAGGCGGTGGACTACAGCACCGATGCACTGGCCGTGGCCCAAGCCAATGCGCATCGCCTGGGCCTGGAGGTGGCGTTTGCCCAAGGCTCATGGCTATCGGGCGTTACTGGCACGTTCCACGCCATCGTCTCCAACCCACCCTATATCCGCGAAGACGACGAACACATGCCCGCGCTGCGCCACGAGCCACGCCAGGCCCTGACCTCGGGGGCCGACGGACTGGACGACATCCGCACCATCATCCATCAGGCCCGCAGCCGCCTGCTGCCCGGTGGCTGGCTGTTGCTGGAGCATGGTTATGACCAGGCGCCCGCGGCGCGCGCACTGCTCATGGAGGCGGGTTTCACCGAAGTACACAGCCGCCAGGACCTGGCAGGGATTGAACGTTGCAGTGGTGGAAACTGGTCCTAGCCCCCGTCAAAACTGCGCAAGTTGCTATAAAAACCGTAGCAAACAGTTTCCATAGCCACCCGCACTCACGACTAGTCAGGCGGCTTCGGTCTCCAAAGCACCGGCCTGCACCAACCCCAGGCGGTTCACACCGCTGATGAGGGCCTGGATGGAAGCAGTGACGATGTTGGTGTCCATGCCCACGCCAAAGCGCTCTCCGCCCTTGCCGGTATCGCCGTGGGCAGACACCAGTTCCAGGAAGGCACAGGCTTGGGCGTCGCCGCCGTCGGTGCTGGCTTTGGTGGAGCGCTCTTCATAGCTGCGCACCTGCACCTTCACCCCCATGCCTTGCAGCGCATGCACGGCCGCGTCGATCGGGCCATTGCCTTCGCCACTGAGCAGCATGGGCTGGCCATTCACTTCCACGCCGATGCGGACGCCCTGCACATGCTTGCCGGTCTGGCCGGGGTGGTCGAACAGGTGGTGTTCCACATAACGCACCGCGGCGGTGGGACTGTTCAGGTAGGTGGCATCAAACAGGTCCCAGATGTTTTGGGCCGTCATCTCGCCGCCATGGGCGTCGGTGTGGGCCTGCACCTCTGCGGAGAACTCCACTTGCAGGCGGCGCGGCATTACCACGCCGAACTCGGCTTCCATCAAATACGCCACGCCGCCCTTGCCGCTTTGGCTGTTGACGCGGATGACCGAGTCGTAGCTGCGGCCCAAATCGGCCGGGTCAATGGGCATATAGGGCACGTTCCACAGGCCGTCGGGCTTTTGCGCGGCAAAGCCTTTTTTGATCGCATCCTGGTGCGAGCCGCTGAACGCGGTGAACACCAAATCGCCCACATAGGGGTGGCGTGGGTGGATGGGCAGCTGGTTGCAGTGCTCCACGGTGCGCGCCACGGCGTTGATGTCGGAAAAATCCAGCCCCGGCGCGATGCCCTGGGTGTACATGTTGAGCGCGAGCGTGACCACGTCCACATTGCCGGTGCGCTCGCCATTGCCGAACAAGCAGCCCTCCACGCGGTCGGCGCCGGCCATCAAGCCCAGCTCAGCCGCGGCCACACCGCTGCCGCGGTCGTTGTGCGGGTGCAGGCTCAGGATCACGCTGTCGCGGCGCGCCAGGTTGCGGTGCATCCACTCGATCTGGTCGGCGTACACATTGGGGCTCGCCACTTCCACCGTGGCAGGCAGGTTGAGGATGACCTTGTTGGTGGGCGTGGCGCCCCACTCGGCCGTCACGGCGTTGCAGACCTCCAGCGCAAAGTCCAGCTCGGTGCTGGTGAACACCTCGGGGCTGTACTCCAGCACCCATTCGGTTTCGGGCGCCTGGGCGCACAGCGCCTTGATGAGCCGCACGGACGACACGGCCAGCTCTTTCACCTCGTCGCGGCTCATGCCGAACACCACGTCGCGGAACACGGGGGCCGTGGCGTTGTACACGTGCACGATGGCGCGGCGTGCGCCCTTGAGCGACTCCATGGTGCGGCGGATCAGGTGTTCGCGGGACTGGGTCAGCACCTCAATGGTCACGTCGTCGGGGATATGCCCGTCGGTGATCAGGGTGCGCACAAAGTCAAAGTCGGTTTGCGAGGCGCTGGGGAACGCGACCTCAATCTCCTTGAACCCCACCTGGCACAGGGTGCGAAACATGCGCATCTTGCGCTCGGCGTTCATGGGCTCGAACAGCGACTGGTTACCGTCACGCAGGTCGGTACTCATCCAGATCGGTGCCGCGGTGATGGTGCGGCTGGGCCACTGCCGGTCTGGCAGGTTGACGGGGGGAAAGGCGCGGTACTTGGTGGCGGGGTGGGTCAACATGGCTTACATCTCCTCTTGGGCCGATACAGGTTTAGGTTCCTTGTATCGTAGGCCCGCAGAGGGAGCAGTCGATTGCGAATGCGCGTCTTTTTCGTCTCAATGAAGCTGAATATGCCTTACTTGTCTAAATATCAGCAATATTCAACCCATCAATAAGAAAAACAGGCAATCAATGGTGGTGGCCGTGGGCGCCGTGCACGTGGCCGTGGGCGATTTCTTCTTCGCTGGCAGCGCGCACTTCCAGCACCTTCACCGCAAAGCGCAGAGCCTTGCCGGCGTGGGGGTGGTTGCCGTCCAGGTGCACCACGGGACCCTTGATCTTGGTGACCGTGAAGACGATGGTGTTGCCGTCTTCGGCGCGGCCTTCCAACTGGCCACCCACCTTCACACCAGGGGGAAACTGGGTTTTGGGGATGGTTTGCAGCAGGGCTTCGTTGTAGTCGCCAAAGGCATCGGCCGCTTGCAGCTCGATGGTGGCCGCAAAGCCCACGCCCTGGCCTTCCAGCGCTTCCTCGATCTTGGGGAAGGTGTTGCCGTAGCCGCCGTGCAGGTAGGAAATGGGCTCCTGGCTTTGGTCCAGCAGTTTGCCGGTGGTGTCGGAGACTTTGAATTGCAGCGTGACTGCGGTGTTTTTGGTGATGTTCATGGCCCCTATTATCCGAAAAAATCCGAAAAAGCCCTGCCCGCCGCGCGCCATGTGCGAGGGCCCGCGCACCGGAGGCGGTGAAGGTGAAATAATCGGGCTATCTTTCTCTTCGGAATCTGCACCATGAGCGACGCACAGCAACGCATTGACGATCTCGTCAAATCCAATGAAATCCTGCTCTTCATGAAGGGCACGGCCAGTTTCCCCCAGTGCGGCTTCTCCGGCCGCGCCATCCAGATCCTCAAGGCCTGCGGTGTGGACACCAAGACCGTGAAGACTGTGAACGTGCTGGAAGACGACGGCATCCGCCAGGGCATCAAGGAATACAGCAGCTGGCCCACTATTCCCCAGCTCTACGTCAAGGGCGAGTTCATCGGCGGCTCGGACATCATGATGGAGATGTACGAGAACGGCGAGTTGCAACAGGTCATCGGGACGCCTGCGGCCTGATCTCTCTCTGCGCCTGCGAACTAGCCACCTTCGGGTGGCTTTTTTACGTCGCTCTTTTGTTGACGCCCGCTGCAGGCCCGGGGTAAGTGCCGCCGCTCATGTCCCCCGGCCTGTGGCCTCCTCCTTGACTTCGCTTTGGCACTCACCCCGGACCTGCGGCTTGGTTTGATAGCCGAACGTGAGCGAGCACAGTCGCTGCGGTTCGGGTGGGTGGGGTGTTCTGCACAGTGAGGTCAAGGAGGAGGCCCCTCACGGGCCGGGGGACACGAACGGAGCAGAGCACCCCACCCGCCTGAACCCGAAAAAAAACAGCCCCTAACAAGGCTGTTCGAAGGCTTTGAGCTGGCACACCGCATGCTTTAATGAACGCGTGGTTTGTTGACAAGGAGTACTTTATGGATTCCCGCAGTCTCGTTCCCCATACCCCCGGCTTTCGCCTGCCGATCGCCCACATGCGCAACGTCTTCGCACCCGACGACGTAGAGCGCAAGCTGGCCAAACTCCCCGACCGCGATTGCGAAAGCCTGCGCAGCACCTACCAGCGCATGCTGGAGCGTGGCCCCGAACGCTTCCAGGTCAAACCCTCCGGCATTCCCGACATGGGCGAGCTGTACGCCCAACTGCCCAACTTCACCGACGTGCTCGATGACGTCAAACGCCATGTGGCCCTGAGCCACGACTGCCGTGATGGGCTGGAAGTCACCCCCATCCTGCTGCTGGGCAACCCTGGTATCGGTAAAACCCACTTTGCCAAAAAGCTGGCGCAGCTGCTGGGCACCGGCATGAACCTGGTGCCCATGAGCTCCATGACGGCGGGCTGGCTGCTGTCCGGGTCGTCATCCCAATGGAAAGGCGCCAAACCCGGCAAGGTATTTGAGACGCTGGTCGACGGCCAGTACGCGAACCCCGTGATCGTGGTGGACGAAATTGACAAGGCCGCGTGCGATGCGCAGTACGACCCGCTGGGCGCGCTTTACAGCCTGCTGGAGCATGACACGGCAGGCAGCTTTACCGACGAGTTTGCCGAGGTGGCCATCGACGCCAGCCAGGTGATCTGGATCACCACGGCCAACGACGCGCGCGCGATTCCAGACCCGATTCTGAACCGCATGAATGTGTTTGAGATTGACCCGCCCACGCCGGAACAGGCCCGCGCGATTGCGCGCAACCTGTACCAAAGCATTCGCGGCGAGCACGACTGGGGTCGCCACTTTGGCGCCGAACCGCACAGCGATGTGCTGGACCAACTGGCCGAACTGGCACCCCGGGAAATGCGCCGCGCGCTGATGACGGGCTTTGGCAATGCACGCCTGGCGGGCAGCGAGGAGATCCGCAGCGATGACCTGCCCAAGGCGAGCACGGGTAAAAGCAAGATTGGATTTTTGCAGTAGGCGCAGCGCTTAGCCGGCGAGGTCCCACAGCCGCTTGGCGCCCAGCACGGCGTTGGGGTAAGGGGCTTTGCCGCGCGAACCGTTGTAACGGCCCAGCGCCATGAACACGTCGCCACGCTCACGGTCCAGGTAGTGGCGCAAGATCACGCAGCCAAAACGCAGGTTGGTGCCCATGTGGAACAGCTTGCCGGCATCGCCATCGCCGATCACGCGCGTCCAGAACGGCATGACCTGCATGTAGCCACGCGCGCCCACACTGCTGACGGCGAATTTGCGGAAGTTGCTTTCTACCTGAATCAGTCCCAGTACCAGGGACACGTCCAGCCCCGCGCGCTTGCTCTCGTACCAAACGGTTTGCAGGAAGTCTTTGCGGGTTTGCCAGTCGGGCTTTTTCTTCTTGAGCCGCTCGCTCATGGCGCCCAGCCAGCGCAGGTACTTGAGGCGCGACTCGGTGTCGGCAAACACCGGCTCGGGCGGCGCGGTATTGGCAATGGCCGCACTGAGTGCCGTGCGCACGGCGTCGGCCAAGGGCTCTTCCACCTGGGCACCGGCCTGCGCTTGCTCTGCAAATGAGAGCACCCCGCACAGCGCCAACAAGCGCTGCAGGCCAATTCGCCGTGAAATCCGTGGCTCGGCCTGGCCTGGCGTCATGCCTTCAGGCGTGACAACAGCAGGCCGGCAATCTCCGCCACCGGCACCTTGGTCGCTTCGGTGTCCCGGCGGTGCTGGTACTCCACCACGCCTTCCTTGAGCGCACGGTCGCCAATCGTCACGCGGTGCGGCACGCCAATCAGCTCCCAGTCGGCAAACATGGCGCCGGGGCGCTCGTTGCGGTCGTCCAGGATCACGTCCACGCCGGCTGCCAACAGCTCGGCATACAGCGTGTCAGCCGCGGCCTTCACGTCGGCAAACCGATCGGGGCTGATGGGACACAGCACTACGGTGAAAGGCGCCAATGCGTCGGGCCAGATGATGCCCTTGTCGTCGTGGTTCTGCTCGATAGCCGCTGCGGGCAGGCGGGTGATACCAATGCCGTAGCAGCCCATCTCCATGAACTGGGGCTTGCCGTTCTCCCCCAGGAAGGTGGCGTTCATGGCCTTGCTGTACTTGGTGCCCAGGTAGAACACATGGCCCACTTCGATGCCGCGCTCAATCGCCAGCACGCCCTTGCCGTCGGGCGAGGCATCGCCCGCCACCACATTGCGCAGGTCTGCCACCACATCGGGCTCGGGCAGATCACGGCCCCAGTTGACGCCGCGCAAGTGGTAGTCCACCTCATTGGCGCCGCAGACCATGTCCGCCATCAACGCAACTTCGCGGTCCGCAATCACCTTGAGCGGCTTCTTCAAGCCCACCGGGCCGAGATATCCCGGTTCACAACCAAAATGCTCATCGATTTCGGCGAGTGTGGCAAAGCGGAAGTCGGCCAGGCCGGGGAGCTTGCCAACCTTGACCTCGTTCATGCTGCGGTCTCCACGGATCAGCAGCAGCCAGACCTGGGACTTCACCACCGCCCCCTTGTCGTCGCGCACATCCGTCGCAACCACCAACGATTTGAGCGATTGCTCGAGCGGCAGATTCAAATACACGGCCACATCTTCGCAGGTGCTCTTGCCCGGCGTTGCTACTTTTTCCATAGCAGCCTGCGCAGCAGCTCTGGGGGCTGTAGGCGCCAAAGCCTCTGCCTTCTCCATATTCGCCGCGTACTCACTGTCCGGGCAGTAGACGATGGCATCTTCGCCCGTCGCGGCAATCACCTGGAACTCTTCAGAAAGATCGCCACCAATGGCGCCACTGTCTGCCGCCACCGCGCGGTAACGCAAACCAAAGCGGTCAAAAATCTTGCGGTAAGCGCTGGCCATAACCTGGTAGCTGGCCTTGGCCGACTCCTGGTCGCGGTCAAAGCTGTAGGCGTCTTTCATGATGAACTCGCGGCCGCGCATCAGGCCAAAACGGGGGCGGCGTTCGTCGCGGAACTTGGTCTGGATCTGGTAGAGATTTTTGGGCAGCTGCTTGTAGCTCTTGATTTCCTGGCGTGCGATATCGGTCACCACCTCTTCACTGGTGGGCTGGATGACGAAGTCACGGTCATGCCGGTCCTTGATGCGCAGCAGCTCGGGGCCCATCTTGTCAAAACGACCGGTTTCCTGCCAGAGCTCGGCCGGCTGCACCACGGGCATGGCCAACTCCACGGCGCCAGCGCGGTTCATCTCTTCGCGCACGATGGCTTCTACTTTGCGGATGACGCGCAAGCCCATCGGCATGTAGTTGTAAATGCCAGCGCCCAGCTTCTTGATCATGCCCGCGCGCATCATGAGTTTGTGACTGACCACCTCGGCGTCCGCAGGCGCGTCTTTGAGGGTGGAGATAAGGAATTGGGAGGCTTTCATGGGGGAACTCGCTGGCGACGGAGGCGTTCTGCGCTTGATGCACCGCATTCGCTGTGCATAATGAACGAAGTTTAAAAATTGGGGTTTGATTATGCTCGACCGGGACGGATTTCGGCCCAATGTCGGCATCGTCCTGCTCAACCAGAAAAATCAGGTATTTTGGGGCAAGCGCATACGTACCCATTCGTGGCAGTTTCCGCAGGGCGGCATTGACCGGGGCGAAACTCCCGAGCAGGCCATGTTCCGCGAATTGCACGAGGAAGTGGGGCTCCAGCCGGAGCACGTGAGCATCGTTGCCCGTACCCGAGATTGGTTGCGCTACGAGGTGCCAGACCGGTACATCCGACGTGACGCACGCGGTCACTACAAAGGCCAAAAACAGATCTGGTTTTTGCTCCAACTGGTGGGGCACGACTGGGATTTGAACCTGCGCGCCACCGACCATCCAGAGTTCGACGCTTGGCGCTGGAATGACTACTGGGTGCCGCTGGACGCCGTCGTTGAATTCAAGCGCGGTGTCTATGAAATGGCGCTGACCGAACTCGCGCGCTACCTGCCCCGGCACGAACCGCGCAACCGCTTTTTGCGCCACGGCCACCGGTCGCGGGAGATGGACGAATCCACTCCCGAGCACCAGGCCCCACCGATCATGGAATTACCCCCAGGCGCATCCTTTGAACCCGACCCCGGCACCAATCTACCTACGCACCATGACTAAGGGATCTATCACTAAAAAAGGCTTCACACTAGCCCTGTACTGGCTCGCTGGCGTCGTTTGTGCACAAAATACGTTGGACAACCCGGACTGGGTGGAGGAGAAAGAACCACCGCCGCCCGCCTATTCCACTACAAAAGTACTTCCACTGGAAATGCCCGACTACGTTTCTGTAAAGGTGTCTATAGATCCCTTCACCGTATTGGTTGGCAGCGATGGCATCGTGCGTTATGTAGCGGTCATGACCAACCGCACAGGCACAACGAACGCCGTATATGAAGGTATTCGCTGTGTTAGCGACGAGGTGAAAACCTATGCCCGTGCAGGCTCCAGCGGAGAATGGTCTTTAGTATCTGAGCCCGTATGGAAACCGGTCAATGACAACCTTCCATCCAAACATGCCTATGCGTTCGCTCGGCAAGCAGCATGCCAGTCCAGAGTGGCCAGCAGTAAATCAGAAATTATCAGGGCACTACAAACTCGGAAAAAACCTGGTCAAGGTGATAAGGTCTTTAACGACTGAGGAAGCTTCAGCGTGTCAGCACTAGGTTGTCACGGTGCAGCATTTCCGGCTCTGCCGCATAGCCTAGTAGACGCTCAAACTCCGACGAAGCCTTGCGGCACAGCAACCGCGCCTCCGAGCTGGAATAGTTGGCCAGGCCGCGCGCAATCTCTTGCCCTGCGTTGTCACGCACCGCGATCACGTCACCGCGCGAAAAATCACCTTCCACTTGCACCATGCCAATCGGTAGCAGGCTCTTGCCTTCATCACGCACTTTGGCGGCGGCGCCTGCATCCACCACCACGGCACCACGCAACTGCAGATGGTCCGCCATCCACTGCTTGCGGGCCTGGCTCTTTTTGGTTTGCGCAATGAGCAACGTGCCAATCGCATCGCCCTGCGTCAACCGCATCAAAGCATCGGTCTCACGACCCCAAGCAATCACAGTAGACGCGCCTGAGCCCGCAGCGCGCTTGGCCGCCAGGATTTTGGTCAGCATGCCACCACGGCCAATGGAAGAACCAGCGCCGCCGGCCATCAGCTCCAGTGCGGGGTCGCCTGCCTTCGCTTCGTGCACAAATGTAGCGGCTGGGTCTTTGCGCGGGTCGGCGGTGTACAGACCCTTTTGATCTGTCAGGATCACCAGCGCATCGGCTTCCACCAGGTTGGCAACCAAGGCCCCCAAAGTATCGTTGTCGCCAAACTTGATTTCGTCGTTGACCACCGTGTCGTTCTCGTTGATCACCGGCACTACGCCCAGCTTCAACAGCGTCAACAAGGTGGACCGGGCATTGAGGTAACGCTCGCGGTCTGCCAAATCGGCATGCGTCAACAACACTTGGGCGCTGCCCAGACCATTGGCCTTCAGCTTGGTCTCGTACATCTGCGCCAAGCCCATCTGCCCCACGGCGGCGGCGGCCTGCAGTTCGTGGATAGCCTTGGGGCGGGTGGCCCAGCCCAAGCGCTTCATGCCCTCTGCCACGGCGCCGCTAGACACCATGATGACCTCGCGCCCGTCGCGAATCAGATGTGCCAGTTGGCGGCACCATTCGCCAATGGCCTGCTCATCCAGTCCGCGCCCCTCATTGGTCACCAGGCTGGAGCCCACTTTGACCACCACACGCCGTGCGTCGCGCAATACAGGGGAACTGAACTTCTGAGTCATTTTGGCCTGTAGCCCTTGAATTCACTGCGGACGCAGCTACGAAATTGATAGTGTTTTAGGAAGCAGGCGTATCGGAGGAGTCGACAGAACCGGCGGTGAAGCGTGGATCCACTTCCACGTGCGGTTGCTCTGCCAGCTGCTGTGCTTTAACGTGCTTGTAGATTTCCTTGATCAAAGGTTCGCAGCCCTCGCGCGTCAAGGCGGAAATTTCAAACACCGGGCCTTTGAACTTGTAGCGTTTGACAAAGTCCTTGATGAGGGCAGCGCGCTCGTCGGTGGGCACCATGTCCAGCTTGTTGAGCACCAGCCAGCGCGGCTTTTTGTACAGGTTTTCGTCGTACTTCTTCAACTCGTTGACGATGGCCTTGGCCTGCGCCACCGTGTCCACGCCTTCGTCAAACGGGGCCATGTCCACTACGTGCAGCAGCAAACGGGTGCGCTGCAAGTGGCGCAAGAACTGGTGGCCGAGACCCGCACCTTCTGCGGCGCCCTCGATCAGACCCGGCAAATCAGCGACCACAAAGCTTTGCTCCGGCCCCACACGCACCACGCCCAGATTGGGGTGCAGGGTGGTAAACGGGTAGTCCGCAATGCGAGGGCGTGCGTTGGAAACCGCGGAAATGAAGGTGGACTTGCCCGCATTGGGCATGCCCAGCAGGCCCACATCGGCCAGCACCTTCAGCTCCAGCTTGAGGTTGCGCTTCTCACCGGGCCAGCCCGGTGTTTTCTGGCGCGGTGCACGGTTGATCGCGCTCTTGAAGCGCATATTGCCAAAACCGCCGTCGCCACCCTTGGCGATGGTGATCACTTCACCTGGCACCAGCAGCTCAAACAGCACCTCGCCGGTTTCGGCGTCGGTAATGATGGTGCCCACAGGCATTTTGAGGGTGATGTCATCGCCGGCTGCCCCAAACATGTCGGAGCCCATGCCGTGCTCGCCGCGCTTGGCGTCGTAGCGGCGCGCAAAGCGGTAATCCACCAGGGTGTTGAGGTTGATGTCCGCCACTGCATAAACGTGACCACCACGGCCACCGTCCCCGCCATTGGGGCCACCAAATTCTTTGTACTTCTCGTGCCGGAAAGAGACGCAGCCAGCGCCACCATCTCCCGCGGAGATATCAATGTAGGCTTCGTCAACAAACTTCATGGCATATACCGAGGTTAGAAATGAAAAACCCCGCGCAGAGGGCGCAGGGTTTCTCGGGGAGCATGGGCAGATTACGCTGCGGTCACGCTCACTGTGTGCTTGTTCAGCGCGCCCTTGACGGCGAACGACACATGGCCGTCTACCAGTGCAAACAGGGTGTGGTCCACGCCGATACCGACGTTGTTGCCGGGGTGGAACTTGGTTCCACGTTGGCGCACGATGATGGCGCCAGCGGTGATCAATTCACCGCCAAAGGCCTTCACACCGAGCATCTTGGGCTTGGAATCGCGCCCGTTTCGCGTAGAGCCGCCGCCTTTTTTCTGTGCCATGACCTGTGCCCCTTATGCGGAAATCGCGCCGATTTGCAGTTCTGTGAACTGCTGGCGATGCCCTTGACGTTTCTGGTAATGCTTACGACGACGCATCTTGAAAATGCGCACTTTGTCGTGCTTGCCATGAGAAATTACTGTGACCGTGACGGTCGCACCGGACACCAAGGGTGTGCCAACCTTCAGTTCAGCGCCGTTTCCGACCGCCAGAACCTGATCAAACACAATCTCTTGGCCTACGTCCGCAGCAATCTGTTCTACTTTAATTTTTTCGCCGGCAGCAACGCGATATTGCTTACCGCCGGTTTTTATGACCGCGTACATGTTGACCTCTTCGACTAGGAATTCTGCAAAAGAATTTTTACAGAGCCTTGGAGTATACCATTTTGGCGAATTTGTCCAACCCCTGCACTTGGACCACCCAAAGCACGGTGATGGGCTTCCTATAATGACGGGATAACAAACCGGTCATTGCCTTGCAAGTCACTACTCCCGGCTCATCGACGGGGCTCTCCATCGTCGAACAGGACATGCGCCATGTAGACAGGGTCATTGCCCAGAGGTTGGACTCTGGTGTGCCTCTGGTCGGCAGCGTTTCCCAGTACATCATTTCTGCCGGTGGCAAACGCCTGCGCCCTGCCCTGCTCCTGCTCTGCTGTGGTGCGCTGGGCTACCAAGGGGAACAACGCTACACCCTAGCAGCCGTCGTTGAGTTCATTCACACGGCCACCCTGCTGCACGACGACGTCGTAGACGATTCCGCCTTGCGCCGCGGCCACGCGACCGCCAACGCCAAGTTTGGCAACCCGGCCAGCGTGTTGGTGGGTGACTTTTTGTATTCCCGCGCCTTCCAGATGATGGTGGAAGCCCAGAGCATGCGCATCATGCAAGTGCTGGCGGACGCCACCAATGTGATCGCCGAAGGCGAAGTGTTGCAATTGATGAACATGCACAATGCCGCGCTGGACGAGGCTGGCTATCTGCAAGTGATTCGCTCCAAAACTGCAAAGCTGTTCGAAGCCAGCGCCCGGGTGGGGGCCATCCTGTCAGGTGCCAGCGAGTCCCAAGAAGAAGCCTGCGCCGAATTCGGTCAAGCGTTGGGGACTGCATTCCAGGTGATTGACGACGTGCTGGACTACACAGGCGACGCGGCCGTGATGGGCAAAAACCTGGGTGACGACCTGCGCGAAGGAAAAACCACATTGCCCCTGATTGCCGCCATGCAACGTGGCACGGCAGCCGAGCGGTTGCTCATTCAAACCGCCATTGAAACCGGCGAGCTGAGCATGCTGGGCCAGGTCATCGCCATTGTCAAAAAGACCGGCGCTTTAGACGTGGCCCGCGATGCAGCCCATGCCGAGGCGCAACGCGCCGTAGCTGCCGCGCAGCGGCTTCCCGCCTCTGCGCATACGGACTGCTTGCTGCAACTGGCGACCCAATTGCTAGAGCGAAATCACTGATTTCTGCGATTCATGAAACCCAACACCACGGGTGTGTAGCTTAGGCTGGTAGGGTGCTGGATTCGGGACGTAGAGACCGGAAATTCGAATCTTCTCGCGCCGACCATTTCTAACGTGGTCCCCTTCCGACTCCCAATGAAAAAAGGCTTGTCTTTCGACAAGCCTTTTTTACTAAGCGCATGAAATTACGCGGCCGTAACTTGCTTGCGGCGGCGGGCGATACCACCCATCAGACCCAGACCGGCCAACAGCATGGCGTAGGTTTCGGGCTCTGGCACGGGTGCCGCGCTCAATGCAATACCGTAGCTACCACCGGCAGCTCCAGTCGCGACCCCAGTGATGTCCACATGGTAGCTACCAGCAGAAGGCAGGTTGAAGGTGTAGGTACTGTTATTGCCTGCAAAAGAGCCGAAATTCACAGTCCCGTTGGGATGGCTGTTATTCCAGACGTTTACGGTCAAACCAGCAATGTCAAATAAGGTAGAGCCGAACAAAGACAACACAATATTGTTTGCCGAACCACTCAATACAGAGGGCCCACTCACATCAAAGTTCACGGTGTCAGAGAAGCTACCAGCAGTACCATGCGTAAACAAGTTCGTATTAGCAAGAACTCCAATCGTTCCAACTGAGCGTGTTTCAGCGTGTGCTACGCCTGCAGCCAATGCGGTGGCGATGAAGCCAGCGATCAGTGTTTTTTTCAAAATCATATTTTTCCCTTTTGAGTATGTGAACCCGGCGCATACCCAAAACGGGTTGACTACGAGTTAGGGTAAGTTTCTATGGATCGCCAAATATCGTCTATAGCCTGATCGGACTAGGCGTGTGAATTACTGCACACTTAACGCCCGTAGACGTCCTCAAATCGCACGATATCGTCCTCACCCAAATAGCTACCCGATTGGACTTCAATCATCTCCAGCTCCACTTTGCCGGGGTTCTGCAGGCGGTGCGTCGTACCCAACGGGATGTAAGTCGATTCGTTTTCGGAAAGCAGAAAGGTCTTTTCACCCTGTGTCACCTTGGCAGTGCCGCTCACCACAATCCAGTGCTCCGCACGGTGGTGGTGCATTTGCAGCGACAAGGCCGCACCGGGTTTGACCACAATG
Source organism: Rhodoferax sp. ZS1R25 (assembly GCF_056521335.1). Taxonomy (NCBI): domain Bacteria; kingdom Pseudomonadati; phylum Pseudomonadota; class Betaproteobacteria; order Burkholderiales; family Comamonadaceae; genus Rhodoferax; species Rhodoferax sp. ZS1R25. The sequence continues at coordinate 1,445,178 of NZ_JBWMAZ010000001.1, read as the reverse complement.
CGCTTGACCTGAAACCGCTCGCCCGAGTCCACGCTGTCGTACCAGCCCCAGGGCCGGAACACCTTCCGATGCGTCTGCCCTTCGCTGCGACCGGCCTGTTTCAGGCGATCCACAATCTTCTTCACGTCCTGCGTCTTGTTCTTGTGTGCGACCAAAATCGCATCAGCGGTCTCCACCACGATCAAGTCGTCCACACCCACGCAGGCAATCAACCGCCCCTCGGACAAGGCCAGGGTATTGCGGCTGTCCTGCATCAACACGTCACCCTGCGCCACATTGCCCTCGGAATCTTTGGGCAATACATTCCACAACGCCTCCCAGGCACCCACATCCGACCACCCGGCTGACAGTGGGATCACCACGCCCACAGGCAAGCTGGCGTTTTGGCCAGCAGCAATCCGCTCCATCACCGCGTAATCGATCGAGTCGCTGGGACACAGGCTGAATGCATCCTTGCCGACCCGCACAAACTCGCCATCGGCACTGCCTTGGGACCAGGCAGTTTCGCAAGCTGCGGCAATATCTGGGCGGCAGGCCTCCAAAGCAGCTAGCCACACGGAGGCGCGCATCATGAACAACCCGCTGTTCCAGGAATAGCTTCCTTCGTCGAGATACGCCTGCGCGGTCTCTACATTGGGTTTCTCCACGAAGCGAGCAATCCGTTTGGCACCATCGCTGCCAAAGCTCTCGCCTGACTGGATATAGCCGTAGCCGGTTTCGGGAGCATCGGGCGTAATACCAAAGGTCACCACCACACCGCCATCCGCCAAAGCTGCGCCTTTGCGCACAACGTCCTGAAAGGCCTGGGTATTCACGATCACATGGTCAGCTGGCATAACCAGCAGCACCGGATCCGCTCCGTTTTTCATAGCAGCTAGCGCAGCGATCGTGAGGGCTGGAGCGGTATTTCTCCCCAAAGGCTCCAGTACCACGGTGCCAGGCTTGCCCATTACCCGCAGTTGCTCCGCAATCACGAAACGGTATTCTTCGTTGCACACCACCAATGGCGCAGCCAATTCGACGCCCGCAATGCCATCCACGCGGCGCACTGTCGCTTGCAGCAACGAGTCTTCACCAATCAAGGGCAGCAATTGCTTGGGGTATTTTTCGCGGGACAGAGGCCACAAGCGTGTCCCCGATCCACCAGACAGCACGACCGGTTGAATCAACATATCAGTTCTTTCAAAAGTTAACCTTTGGCTTCAGGCGCGGGCGTCGCCCCAGCGCAGGCGGGCTGTGTCATCACCGCGATATAGCGTCTCGCCATGGCGGTTGACGCAGTAGTGGCGCGACACAATCATTTCGAAGAAGTGCATATCGGCGGGTATGCGTGTGTACTCAAACAGTACGCCACGCGTGATACGGGCGCCCGTGCGGATCACACTCCCATGGCCAATCCAAGCAGGGCCAATAATGGTCGCGCCGGGCTCAATCTTCACGCTCGAGCCGATGTACACCGGCCCTTCAATCTTCACTTGGTCCCAAGGGATTTGCGTGTTCAAACCCACCCATACCCCTGGTTTCACTTCCTTACCCGGCATGCGCATGTAGTCGATTTCACCCTGCAGCACCCGCTGCAGCACCGACCAGTAGTCACTGACTCGGCCGATATCGAGCCAATTGAAGGGGCGGTTTTGCACAAAAAATGGCAGTTTTTCATCTGCCAACTGAGGGAACAGTTGTGAACCAATGTCGTACACCTTGCCCGCCGGGACTTTGTTCAACACTGCAGGTTCAAAGATGTAAATGCCCGTGCTGGCCAGCGTGGATTTGGCTTCTTCAGGCTTGGGCTTTTCCTGGAAGGACTGAATCCGCCCATCGGCATCCGCCACCACCATGCCGTAGGAGGACACCTCTTCCAATGGCACCTCTAGCGCAACTACGCTTGCCAATGCACCCTTCGCCTTGTGTTCGGCCAGGGCGGCGGTGATGTCCAGATCAATCAGCGCATCACCGCACAACACCAGCGTGGTGTCGTCAAAAAAGCCGCTGAAGTCCTGAATATGCCGCATGCCTCCCGCAGAGCCCAGGGGACGGGGAAGGATGTCGCCGTGCTCGCGTACGCCTTCGTAGGAGTAGCCGATTTCCACTCCCCAGCGCTGCCCGTCCCCAAAGTACTCTTCAATGCGCTGGTGGTGATACGCCACATTGACCATGATTTCCTTGACGCCGTGACGCGCAAGGTGCTCGATCAGGTACTCCATCACCGGCTTGCCCAAGATGGGCACCATGGGCTTGGGTAAGTCGCGCGTCAGAGGACGCACACGGGTTCCCTGGCCTGCGGCCAAAATCATTCCTTTTGCCATTTATTTCTCTCCCTTATAACCATTCGGATTCATTTCTTGCCATCGCCAGGTGTCTTCACACATTTGCGAAAGGTTACGTTCCACACGCCATCCCAGCAGCTTTGCGGCAAGGGACGCATCGGCCCAGTAAGCGTCTAAATCACCGGCCCGGCGGGGCCCTATTTCATAGGGTATGGACCTTCCACTGGCGACTTCAAAAGCTTTCACCAAGTCCAACACGCTGCTACCTATGCCGGTGCCGAGGTTGATTGCCAAACATTCAGAGTGGTTTTCAAGGTACTGAATCGCCTTGACATGTCCAAGAGCCAAGTCAACAACGTGGATGTAGTCCCGTACCCCCGTTCCGTCCGGTGTTGGATAGTCGTTGCCCCACACATTCAGGTGCGCACGACGCCCCACAGCCACTTGCGCGACGTAAGGCATAAGGTTGTTGGGCACGCCTTGAGGATCCTCACCCATCAAACCGCTGGGGTGAGCCCCCACAGGGTTGAAATACCGCAACACGGCGATTCGCCAGGTGGAATCGCTGCGATGTAAATCCCGCAGCATGTTCTCAACCACCAATTTGGTGGTGCCATATGTATTGGTGGCTGACAGCCGGTGGTCCTCGGTGTAAGGAAGTTTCTCTGGCACACCATAGACCGTCGCAGACGAGCTAAACACTAGGTTTTTGATATCACAGGCCTGCATGGCCTCCAGCAAACGCACAGTGCCAATCACATTGTTGTCGTAGTACATAAGGGGCAGTGCTTCAGACTCGCCAACCGCCTTCAAGCCCGCAAAATGCACGACAGCTGACGCACCGGACTCGCGCAAGGCCAGCTCCAAAGTGACACGATCGCGGATATCGCCGTGCACTACATGAACGGCCTTGCCGGTGATGCGTTGCACCCGTTCGATGGCTTCTATCTGGCTATTGGAGAAATTGTCATACATGGTGACGTTCATCCCCGCATTGAGCAGCTCTACGCAGGTGTGCGAGCCGATGTAGCCTGCACCTCCAGTCACAAAAATCATGCAGCTGCCCCCCTATTTTTACGTCGGTTGAGTGTACTGGTTACCCCCTAGTCCATATGGACTACGGGGCGTGGCCCATATGTAACCAACACACAAAAACAAAGCCCATCGCTGTCATGGAGATGCCATCACTATGTGAGCCAATGACAGACGCAATGCCCCCTGCGCGGCGTCTGTTACTAAGGTGAAACAGATGAAATTTCATGTCCCAATAATTTTGACAAATGTGCATTAGTTCACATTTGTCTGTCGCTTCGTACCAATTGGCACAAATTCACCCGTTTGGGGGATGGGCACATGACCAAGGCCTACTTATCATCGCGCACTTGTCTCCATATTCGCGTTAACCCTAATACTTGCGTACCCCACCCATGCTGTTCCTGCCCTCGCTTTCTACCGAGGATCTTCACCACTATCACCGGGTTGTGACCCATTCGGTGGAAGTGCGCAGCCACTTTGACGTGCTCATTTGGCTACAAGGCGACATGCAACGTTACTTGCCCCACGACATCCTGGTGGCGGCTTGGGGCGATTTTTCGAGTGGCGCCGTGCAGCACGACATCATTTCCGCGATGGCCGGCGTGCGCTCCCATGTGTCGCATGCCCCGGCCATAACACCACTCCTAATGACGCTGTTCAATCGCTGGGCTGAATTCGGGAACAAACCTTTCAGCCTGAATGCGGGAGAAAGCGGATTCCTGCTGAACGACTCTGGCCTAAAAAGTGCTTTGGGCGGTGCATTGCAAAAAATGCGCTCCGCCACGGTGCACGGCATTCGGGATGAGCGGGGGAGTCACGATTGTCTCTACGTGGCGTTCAGCGTCAAAGACCTCTTCACGGATATAGAGCGCGGAGCTATGTCCATGGTGCTGCCCTATATTGATACAGCTCTGCGGCAAGTGGAGCACCTGCCCCATCAGGCACAACTGCAGTCCCACAGTAACGGCAAAGATACACCGCTGACGGTGGAGCACGAACTTACCGACCGGGAAGCCGAAATCCTGAAATGGGTAGCCCTGGGCAAAACCAACCCCGAGATAGGCAGCATCCTGGAGATCAGCGCCTTCACGGTCAAAAATCACATGCAACGTGTTTTCAAGAAACTCGACGTCTCCAACCGCGCCCAAGCCGTGGGCAAATTCCGCGCATGGGTCAACCATGTCTAAGGCTCACGTTACGCTATCTGCCGCCGCTCTCAACCGCGGCTCAGACCACCCTACGCTAGGGAAAGACAACCTGCTGAGCCTGTTTGAGTCGGCGGTCTGCCCGGGCGCGTTAGTGGCCTCTTTGTGGGTAGTCGCCTATTACTTCGAGGGCAGCTTGCCCCCGGCATACCTGCTGCTGGCCGTACTCACCTTCGCACTGACCTTCCCTGGTGAATCACGGCTGCAAACACCCATGGGCACAGTGTTGCTGGACATTGCCATCAATTGGGTTTGGATTGCAGGCTTGCTGGGCATTACCGGATACGCTACCGGCTACATCAAAGAATTTTCCCTGAATGCGCTAACCGCGTGGCTTTGGGTCGCCCCATCGGCCGAATTGCTCGCCTGCATTACCCTTCGTGCCGCTGCACCCTGGGTACTCAAACTCCAGGGACCCAAACAACGTGCCTTGATTGTGGGAATGAACGAACAAGGCTTGGCGCTGGCGAACAAACTGAAGGACTCCCCCTATTCGCGCATCGAATTTGCAGGCTTTGTGGACAGTCGCGGCACCGACCGCCTTCATCCCAACGCACCCCATGCTTTGCTGGGCAAGATTGATCAACTAGCCGGCATCGCCCAGCAAAACCGTATTCAAGTCATCTACCTGTCGCTGCCGATGGCATCCCAGCCGCGGATCTTGCATATCTTGGACGAACTGAAAGACACCACTGCGTCGATCTACTTTGTGCCCGACATGTTCGTCACTGACCTGATCCAGGGCCACCCTAGTGCCGTATGCGGCATGCCCGTAATATCTGTCTGTGAAACGCCTTTCAGGGGATTCGACGGTGCGGTGAAACGCATGAGCGACGTCGTGTTCTCCGCGCTAATTTTATTGCTTATCACGCCGGTACTCATTGCCATTGCCATTGCAGTCAAACTAGGCTCGCCTGGCCCCATCATCTTCAAGCAGCGCCGCTATGGGCTGGACGGCGAGGAGATCTTGGTTTACAAATTTCGGTCAATGACAGTCACCGAAGATGGTGCAGCCGTCCAGCAAGCCACGAAGAATGACTCACGAATAACTCCCCTAGGGGCTTTCCTGCGCAAGACATCTCTGGACGAACTACCGCAATTCATCAATGTGTTACAGGGCCGCATGAGTATCGTAGGGCCCCGTCCCCATGCCGTAGCCCACAACGAGCTCTACCGCAAGCTCATCAAAGGCTACATGGTCCGCCACAAAGTCAAGCCGGGGATTACTGGCTGGGCTCAGGTCAACGGCTATCGCGGTGAAACCGAAACGCTGGACAAAATGCAGGGCCGTATTGACTACGACCTAGACTACCTGCGCAACTGGTCACTGCGGCTGGACATTCACATCATTCTTAAAACCGTGCGCCTTGTGGTCAAAGACCAGCAAGCGTACTGAGCGCATGCTACACATTGCTCCTCTTCATGGGTCGATTGCGCTACTCCTATGCGTTACGGTACCCGTACACGCCCAGGAAAAGCCCTTGGTGTTCAATGCGAGCTACGCCGTTCAGACCGATAGCAACTTGTTTCGCTTGCCGAGCAACGCGAACACGCAAGCCCTCATTGGCAAAAGCAGCGCGGCAGAACAAATTGGCATCACCACCTTAGGGCTGGGCTTTAACACGCAACAAAGCCTGCAAAAGTTTGAGCTGGATTTGACGTTAGTGGACTACAAATACCAAAACTTCAACTACCTCAGCTTCACGGCCAGCAACTATGCGGCAGCTTGGCATTGGGCGGTGACACCCGACCTTACTGGCAATTTCACTACCGACCGCAAAGAAACACTCAACAGCTATAGCGACTACCAAGGCTACAACGTGCGCAATCAGCGCGTGGACACTACTACTCGCGTGGACGCCATTTACGCTTTGGACGGCCCATGGCGTGTGATTGCGGGCGCAAGTACCACCCGCCAAGCCAATCAGCAAGCATTGCTGGCTGGCGGTGACTACACCATCACGTCGGGAGACGCCGGGCTACGCTATGTGTTTGCCTCAGGCAGCAGTCTGACCTATCAAGCACGCCTAGGGAGCGGAAACTACCTGAGCCGAGTGGTCCCCAACGCAGGCGCATATGACGACCAATTCAAACAACTGGACAACGACCTGCGTTTGCGCTGGAACCTGAACGGCAGTAGCAATGCAGAGGTGTATATCACCCACATTAATCGCGCGCACCCTACCTATGGAGAGCGTGACTACAACGGCTTCAATACGGGGGCCAACCTGGACTGGGGCATTAGCGGGAAATCCTCTTTATCGCTTGGATTTAGCCATTTGCTGGATGCGTACGCCACCAGCAACAGCAACTATAGCCAAACTGACAAGTTTTCTGTGGGGCCCATTTGGCAATTTAGCCCCAAGGCAGCTTTGCGCCTGCGCCATGAATGGGCCCAACGCGACTACCTAGGGAGCCCGACCACCGCGACAAGTAGCCAACGGCACGACGTCACTCGTGACACCAGCGTATCTGTGGACTGGCGCCCGTACCAGCAAGTTTCTCTGAATGCCGGCTTGCAGAACAGCAACCGCGGCTCAACACAAGCCGGGCTTGATTTTGAAAGCACCCTGCTGTTTTTTACTGCCCAAATCAATTTCTGATCGCACTACACCATGAACATTTCCTCACATCGCTTCGCCACCGCCGTCTTGGCTGCATCCATCGCTTTCGGCCTGGCCGCGTGCGGCAACAAAGATGATAAAAAAGTGGCTACGCAAGTCGCTGCCAAAGTTGGTTCGGAAGAAATTTCAGTACACCAAATCAACCAGGTGCTCAGTCGCACCAACATGAACGGTGCCGACCCACAAGCTGTTCAAGCCATGGGACGCGATATTCTGGAAAAACTGATCGATCAGCAATTGGCGGTGGATCAAGCCACAGAAAACAAGCTGCACCGCTCACCTGAGGTGGTGGCCCAAATTGAAGCTGCCCGCCGCGACATTTTGGCCCGTGCGTATATCCAACAAATCAGTGCTGCCACACCCAAGCCGTCGGCGGACGAAACCAAAAAATACTTTGCCGACCACCCTCAGCTGTTTAGCGAACGTCGGGTTTACAACGTACAGGAAATCGTGGTGCCGACATCTGCGGGCGTAGCAGAACCTTTGCGTGCACTCGCCGCTGCTGGCAAGCCCATTGAAGACGCAGCAGCACTACTCAAGTCAAAAAATATCCAATTTGGCGGTGGCGCGGCAACTCGTGCAGCGGAACAAATTCCATTGGAAATTCTGCCTCGCATTCATGCGCTGAAGGATGGTCAAAGCACTCTCATTGAGACACCCCAAACCATCACGCTGCTGCGTGTGGTGTCTTCGCAATCCTCCCCCGTGACGCAAGAGGCTGCGCTACCTCGCATTGAGCAGTTCCTGGTCAACCAACGTGCGGGCGAAGCAGTTGCGGCCAACATCAAGCAGTTGCGCTCCAGCACCAAGATTACCTATATGGGTGAATTTGCCAATGCCGCAAGCGCTCCGGCCGCAGAGATGCCCGCCGCTATATCACCCGCACCGGAAAGCGCGAATAAGACCAACATCGAAAAAGGTGTGGCTGGCCTCAAATAAGTCCGCACATCACTTGCACAGATTGCTTCTATGAAAACACTCCGTCTTCCCCAATTTCTATTCGCCGCATTGTTGACGCTGAGTAGTCTTGTAACATTTGCGCAAGATAAGTCGGATTACCCTTTAGGCGCTGGCGACACCATTCGTGTACAGGTTTTCCAAAACCCGGACCTCACCATCGAAACGAGAGTATCCGAGAGTGGCAGCATTACCTACCCCTTGATTGGCGCAGTGGAACTGGGTGGGTTATCTGTCGCTACCGCAGAAAAGAAAATTGCAGATGCCTTGCAACGCGGCGGTTTCATTCAAAAACCCCAAGTGAACATTGCCCTCATTCAGATCCGTGGCAATCAGGTATCTGTGCTCGGCCAGGTGGCTCGACCTGGGCGTTTTCCGCTGGAAACCGTAAACACCCGGCTGAGCGACATGCTGGCCAGTGCCGGCGGCGCCACCCCCGGAGGAGATGACATTGCGATTGTGACCGGCGTGCGAGACGGCAAACTGTTCCGCAAAGAAATCGACATCCCTTCCATCTTTCTGTCGGAAAAGCTTCAAGACAACCTAATCCTCCAAGGTGGAGACACTATCTACGTCCACCGTGCGCCGGTTTTCTATATTTATGGGGAAGCACAACGCCCCGGTTCCTATCGCATTGAGCGCGACATGACAGTCATGCAAGCCCTTGCCCAAGGTGGTGGTCCCAGTGCCCGCGGATCAGAAAAGCGTCTGCGCCTGCATCGCAAATTGCCCAACGGCGGTATTCAGCAAATTGAACCGCAATTGACCGACCCCGTGCTACCCAATGACGTTATTTACGTCAAAGAAAGCATCTTCTGATTTCGGGCACCACACCATGACACTCCAACAATTTCTACTTATTTTGCGGGCCCGCTATCGCATGGCGTTGCTGGCCTTCGCGGTCACCGTTTTCACCACCGTAGGTATCAGTCTATTGCTGCCCAAACAATACACGGCCAGTGCCGCAGTCGTTGTAGACGTGAAATCGCCTGATCCGGTTAGCGGGCTCATGCTGCAGGGGATGATGGCTCCTGGCTACATGGCCACCCAAGTGGACATTATCAACAGCGATCGCGTTGCACAAGCTGTGGTGAAAGGGTTGGGCATGGAGAAAAGCCCGGCTATTCAAGCACAGTGGCAAGAAGCAACCCTGGGAAAAGGCCAACTGCGTGACTGGCTTGCCAACCTGCTGCAAAAAAATCTTGACGTCAAACCCTCTCGAGAAAGCAACGTCATCAGCATCAACTACACCGGTGCAGACCCCGAATTTTCTGCGATTGTAGCCAACGCCTTTGCCCAAGCGTATATGGATGTAAATCTCGATTTACGCGTTGCGCCAGCCCGTCAGTTCGCCACATTTTTTGATGAACAAACCAAATCGGCCCGCGACAAACTGGAAAAAGCCCAACAAGCTTTGTCCGACTATCAGCAGAAAAACGGCATCACCTCCACCGACGAACGCATGGACTTTGAGACTGCAAAACTCAACGAGACCAGCAGCCAACTGACAGGCGTGCAAGGCCAGACCACTGACAGCCAGAGCAAGCGCCAGAGTGGCAAGGCCGATACCGTGGCAGAAGTCATGCAAAGCCCTCTCATCAATGGCCTTAAAGCAGACATCGCCCGCGCCGAGGCCAAATTGGCGGAAAGCAAAGGGAACCTCGGTGCCAACCATCCTCAAATTCAGCGCGCCGAATCCGAGCTTGCGACCTTGAAAGCGCAACTGGATGCAGAAACACGCAAGATCACAACCTCGATCGAAACCGCCTACCAAGTCGGTAAACAGCGCGAAACTCAGTTGCAGGGTGCGCTTGCAAATCAAAAAGCACGTGTATTGGTACTCAATAAACAACGTGACGAACTGAATGTCCTGCGCCGCGATATTGAATCCGCTCAGCGTGCATTTGAAATTGTGAGTCAGCGCGCGTCGCAAACCAATATTGAAAGCCAGACCAACCAAACCAACATCGCAGTGCTGAACCCTGCCATTGCGCCACCCGACCCGTCCAAACCCAAGATTTTTCTCAACACCCTTGTCTCCATATTCCTCGGGGGGTTGCTGGGCGTTGGGTTGGCATTGGTTCTGGAGCTGATGAACCGCCGCGTGCGCTCGACAGAAGACCTGGTCGAAGCGCTGGAATTGCCTGTACTGGGCGGCATCAGCTCGGCATCGGGCATGTTTAAACGCACGGCCATTGGAGTACGCGCATGAACCAAGTAAGAACCATAGGCGACATTTTGGTGGCCACTGGCCGCCTGAGCCACGACGATGCGGTGCGCATTGTGGAACGCCAACATAAAGACCAGGTGCAGTTTGGTGATGCAGCATTGGCATTGAAAGTACTGACCAAAGACGACATCGACTTCGCCCTCAGCAAGCAGTTTGACTACTCATATCTAAACGACCAGGACGACAGTGTCAGCCACGAGCTGGTCGCAGCCTACAAACCATTCAGCCGCGTAGGTGAAAACTTGCGTGCCGTGCGAAGCCAACTCATGCTGCGCTGGTTCAACACCGATCCTGCTCACAAAGTACTGGCCATCGTGAGCCCGGGCGGCGGCGAAGGGCGAAGCTTCATCGCAGCTAACTTAGCCGTCGTGTTTGCCCAGCAAGGTGAACGCACGCTGCTCATAGATGCAGACATGCGCGCCAAGCCTGATCGTGCACAGCACGCATTGTTCAAGCTGGGCAAGAGCGCCGGCCTGTCCGGAATTTTGGCAAACCGCGCAGGCCTGGAAGTCGCGCAACTTATTCCCGGTTTGCCTGGTTTGGCTGTGCTGCCAGCTGGTGCCATACCGCCCAATCCCCAAGAGCTGCTGGGGCGCCCCGCATTTGGTGATCTGCTCCGCATTGCCAGTCTGCAGTTTGACGTGATCATCATTGACACGCCCGCTGGTACCGAATATGCCGATGCAGAAATTGCTGCTGCACGCGCAGGTGCTGCGCTGCTCGTGGCTCGCAAAAACGCAAGCCTGCTGCCGCAGGCCACCCAACTGTCACGCCGCCTGCAAGACAGCGGGGTCGCTTTGGTGGGCTCGGTACTGAACGACGCATGAACTCCGTGGACCGAGGAAGAACCACCATCCAGGTGCAGCTGCTGACCTGGTTGCCCGTAATACTCGGGCTTGCCGCGTTGTACCTGCCCAGCCTTTACAACCTATTCACTGGTATCTGGGCAAAGGACGAGCAGATGCACGGCCCCATCGTGCTGGGCATCTCCTGCTGGCTCATCTATCGCAATTGGTCCAACATGCTTGCGGCCAACCAAGGCAACGGCCCCTCCGCCTGGGGCTGGCCCTTCTTTGTCTTGGGCTTATTCCTCTATGCGCTGGGCCGCTCGCAAGACATCTTGCTACTGGAGGTTGGCTCCGTCATCTGGCTGTTGGTGGGCATTGCACTCCTCACCCTAGGCCCCAAAGCACTAAAGGCCCAGTGGTTTGCCTTGTTCTTCATGTTCTTCATGGTGCCGCTACCGGGTGTGATCGTGGATGTGGTCACCATGCCCATGAAAATGGCCGTGTCATACGTGGCAGAGCATGTGCTCTTTTGGGCAGGCTATCCGATTGGCCGAAACGGCGTCATTTTGCAAATTGGCCAGTACATGCTGTTGGTGGCCGATGCTTGTGCCGGCCTGCACACACTGCTCACGTTAGAGGCTCTGGGGCTGCTGTACCTCAACATCGTTCGGCGCGACTCTTTGTTTAGAAACGTGGGTTTGGCCGCACTGATCGTACCCATCTCTTTCACCGCCAACGTCATTCGCGTGATGGCGCTGAGCCTCATTACTTACCACTTTGGTGATGCTGCGGGCCAGGGCTTTTTGCATGGCTTTGCAGGCATGGTTTTGTTTTTAACTGCACTATTGCTGATCATCGGGTTCGACAACGCGCTGCAAGCTCTCGAAACTATCAAAGCACGCAAAACAGCGTCACTGAGCCTGAGGTAACCCATGTTGAACCAATCAAAATCCTGGGTTTTGGCACTCTGCATGCTCGGTGCCGCAGTGGCAGCATGGGCCCTTACGCCGCACACACTTATGTCGGACCAGCGGACGAAGGTCACACTTGCGGACCTCATACCCACCGCATTTGGCGACTGGAAAGAACTACCTCAGTCTGGCAGGCAAATTGTCAATCCGCAGCAAACCGCCATCTTGGATGAGATCTACTCCGAGACCCTGTCCCGGGTCTATGTGAATACCAGTGGCGCTACTATCATGCTGTCGCTAGCCTATGGCGCCAACCAGTCTCGCGACCTGCAAATCCACCGTCCCGAGGTCTGCTACTCAGCGCAGGGTTTTCAAATTTTAGGCACCGAGAAAACCAACATCCCCACCAGCGCAGGGGAGGTTCCCGCAATGCATGTGGTCGCCAAGCTGGGCCAGCGCAACGAACCCATCACCTATTGGGTTCGCATTGGCGAGAAAGTTGTGCGCGGCAACCTTGAGCAGGGTTTCGCCCGCCTTGGCTATGGGTTGGGTGGAGTAGTTGCAGACGGCATTCTGTTCCGCGTATCCAGCATCTCGGCAGAAACCGACAAGGCCTACGCCACCCAGAAGCAATTCATTGACGACCTCTTGAACTCTGTCCCCGCCGATACAAAGTCGTATCTGCTTGGCGATGCAAAGTCCTAGCCCTTGCTGGCTAGAACTACCCAACGGAGAGGCATCCTGTGCTACGACACACCATTTTCATGGCGCTATCCACAGCACTGCGGTTGCTCACCGGTGTTGTGATCTTTATCGTCATGGCCCGCATGTGGGGCCCAGAGCGCTTTGGCTCTTTCATGTACTTGTTCACGGTGACTTCACTGGTCGCGCTCATCATCGACTATGGCTTTGGGCAACAGCTCATGCGCGACATAGGGTGTGACAAAAACAGGACTCGGCACATCATGTCGGGTGTGCTCGCCGCCAAGCTGCTCCTATCTGCTGGCGTAGTACTTGTTTTTGCGATCGCATCAATCACTCCTTGGGGCGCATCGCAACCCATTGGAGTGTTCTGGATCTTATTGGCCACTTGCATCGCAAGCTCTTTTGCCGAAACGTACACCTGTGTTTTTCGGGGCCTAGGCCAGTACCAGGAAGAAACGGTCATTGCCGCTTGGGTCAACTTTGTACACTTTGGCGCAGTGCTTGCGCTTCTTGCGCTGGACTACGGCGTCACGGCCGTTGCCTTGGGTTTCCTGGCTTCACGCATCCTTTTCCTCGTGTTGACGCTCCGCACTTACAGACGTATTGCACCTGTGGCCGAGCTCATTCGTAGCTACCGCCTGCGCGAAGGCCTACACAACCTACGTGCCGGGTTACCGTTTGCAGCAGAAGCTGGTTTTACCAATTTTCAATCGCAGGCAGACACCCTCATCGTCCATCACTTTCTGGGGCCAGCTGCAGTGGGCATATACCAGGCTGGCCTGAGGCTCATGCAAGGTGCCAATACATTCGCACAGGTATTGAGCAACGTCTACTTACCCCCCATGGCAAGCAAGATCAACGATGCGCCAGCACTCAAACACCTTGCCAACCGCCTCTTCATTCAGATGCTTCTGCTCGGCACGGCATCGCTGCTGATATTTGGTTTTGGTGCCAATCTCATTACGCACACGCTCTACGGCAACAAGTTCCAGGAACTCAGCAAACTACTGCCCTGGTTTGGTGTATTGCTGCTTTTTCGCTACATCGCCGCGAGCCACGGCGTAACGCTTAGCGCCGTAGGGCTTCAGTCCACACGGGTCGCCGCGATTTCTGCAGCGCTCATTGCGCTGTTCACTTCTGCTTACTTTTTGCTACCGCGCTATGAGCTACCGGGCATGCTCTATGCATCCATCATCGCCATCGCATGCCTCTATGTGGTTTACGCACTAAACCTGGCCAGCCGGGGCTTTCCACTAGGCATCAACAAGCTCAACGGCGCAGCCTTTGCAGCTGTGCTTGGCATCACAGTTTTCTTGATATCTGGAATATAAATGTTAACCATCGGCCTACTTTGGCACTCCCTCAGCTCCAGCAACTTAGGAGTTGGTGCGCTCACGCTTTCCCAGATCGCCATCATTGAAAAAGCCGCTGTCCGCGTTGGCAAGCAAGTGCAATTCAAAGTCTTTGGCACCATCGGCGTAGAAAGCTATGGCACCACACCCGGCGTAGTCAGCATCCTCGGGCTTGAGCGTAACTTCATCGCCCCCTGGAAGTCTCCCTATTTCAAGCAGATACGCAAATGCGATTTGGTGCTCGACATTGGCGAGGGTGACAGCTTCACCGACATCTACGGGCTGGAGCGGTATTTCATCTTGGTGGGTACCAAATACGCAACATGGTTATCCGGCATTCCGCTGATTCTGAGCCCGCAAACCATTGGACCGTTCAATGGCGCAGCTACCCGTGCAGGCGCCAAATTCATCATGCGCCGCAGCAAGCGTGTGTTTGCGCGTGACCACTTGTCCATGGAATATCTGCAAACCAATGGCATCAAAAATGCGGATGAAGTGATTGACGTCGCCTTCGCCCTGCCCTTTGAGAAGCAAACTCCCGCAGTAGATGGAAAGACTCGCGTCGGCATCAATGTCTCTGGCCTGCTGTACCACGGCGGCTACACCCGCAACAACCAGTTTGGCCTTAGCCTGGACTACGCAGCCCTCACCCACGCCATGCTGGATTGGTTCACTGCCAAAGCAGACTGCGAAGTGCATCTGGTTTCTCACGTAGTGCCGGAGTCCATGCCCGTGGAAGACGACTACCAAATCTCTTTGGAGCTGCAAAAGCGCTACCCCACTGTGCACGTGGCCAAGCGCTTCACCTCCCCCAGTGAGGCCAAATCTTATATATCGGGCCTGGACTTTTTTGTGGGTGCACGCATGCACGCCTGCATCGGCGCGTTCTCCAGCGGCGTACCTGTAGTACCACTGGCCTATAGCCGCAAATTCAATGGTCTGTTTGAATCGCTGAACTATCGCCATTTTGGTGATTGCAAAAAAGACAGCTTGGACCAAGCTCTCACCAAAGTGCAAACATCGTTTGACAACCGCCACGCACTCAAAGCTGAAGTAGATGCCGGCAACCTGGTTGCAAAAAACAAACTGGCCAAATACGAAGACTACTTGGCCGGCGTGCTGAAAGACCTCAATGGCTGAAACCAAAAGCATTGGATGGATCACTGCCAGCGGGCTGTGCACGGGTTGCGGCCTGTGCGGTTCCATGTTTCCTGGCAAGGTGAAGATCGGATTGCATGCAGACGGGTACCTGCGCCCTGTGGCTCGCACGCCGCTTACAGCAGCAGAAAACACCAAGCTGTTTGACACCTGCCCCGGCGTTCTGATTCAGCACGAAGCCAAACAGGCCAATTACCACCCGCATTGGGGCCCATTGGTAGAAGTGCGCACCGGCCATGCCGCCGACGCCACCACCCGCCATGAAGGCTCGTCGGGCGGCGTGCTGTCCGGCCTGCTTATTCACTTGCTGGCAAGCAAAGAGGTCGACTTTGTGGCCCACGTCAAAGCCGCTACTGATGACCCCTTGGGCAACGAAGTCTCCATCAGCCGCACGCGCGAAGACGTGCTCGCGGGCGCCGGCTCACGCTACGCACCGTCCGCCCCCCTGGCCAAGTTGGCCGAACTGCTGGCGCTACCCGGGCGCTTTGCCTTTGTCGGCAAACCTTGTGACGTGGCAGCTCTGCGCCGCTACGAAAAACTGAACCCCGACATCAGCGCCAAAGTGCCATACATGCTCTCGTTCATGTGTGCAGGCATTCCCAGCCGCAAGGGCACCGTGGCCATATTGGACAAATTTGGCGTTGCACCAGAGCAGGTCAAGTCATTTGCGTACCGTGGTGACGGCTGGCCTGGCAAAACAACCGCCATTACCCACAGCGACCAGCGCTTTGAGACCGACTACTCCACATCGTGGGGTACCGTGCTCAATCGCCACCTGCAGTTCCGCTGCAAGATTTGCCCAGACGGCACAGGTGAATTTGCCGACGTAGTTGGCGCAGACGCTTGGTACGGCAAAGATGGCTACCCGGACTTTGCCGAACGCGAAGGCCGCAGTCTCGTGCTGTCTCGCACCGCCAGAGGGGAAGCCTTGGTGCAAAGCGCCAAAGCAGCCAACGCCATTGCCACCGAGCCATTGGCCGTGGAAGAAATTGCCAAGATGCAGCCTTACCAGTTGAACCGCAAGCGGCTGGTGCTATCGCGCATCGCCGCGCTGTGGTTTACGCGCCGCCCTGCCCCGCGTTATGCCCACTTCCCTCTCTTTCGCCTGGCAACCCAGCTTAGCCTGCGCGAAAACATCAGCAGCTTCAGAGGCACTCTACGTCGCCTGATTGCCTAAATGCCATGCGCGCACAACAAGCCACCTCAGCGAAAGAAACTAAGTACTTCTATTTGTTCTTAGCTTTGATATTCATATTGCCACTGTGGCCCAATTACGCCGAATTAAAGTTTGGTGGCATACCCAATTTGGCACCAGATCGACTTCTACGCGTCGCTCTATTTTTTGGTTTTATTGGTATTTTCTTCACCAATTCAGTACCGGTGAAGGTAATGAAACAACGTTTGGAAAAGCACTGGGTTCTCGTGCTTATGCTGATAACGTATTACAGCATGCGAATATTGAGTGCTTTGGCATCGCCCAGCACCGTTTTTCAACTTTATGCGTTCTTTCGGAACGAATTTTTAGTCACATTTCCCATATTCTTCTATGCGCTGTTAGCTATTAAAGACGAGAAGAGTGTCAACAAAATATGGGTGACACTTGTGATTTCTGGCTTCTTTGCCAGCCTCGTTGCTTTGGTGGACTACTACAAACAGAAAAATCTCTTCATGGGTTTGGTACCAGTCAATAGTGACTACCTAATGGGCGTGTTTTTGGATAAAACCCGAGATGATGCGTACCGTGCACAAGGCACATTCGAACACCCAATCATGCTTGGGCAGTTTTTTATATTTTTACTGCCAATAATTTGGACACTTTTCCGCCAGAGAACTAAATTTCTGCATCAGGTCTTTTACGCAATTGCTGGCCTTTTGGCCATTGCCTCAATTTACGCCAGTGGATCGAGAGCCGCACTTGGTCTGGGTTTAGTAGTTATTACACTATTCATATTCTGGGAAATATATGCTTGGACCAAAACATCCAAGAATAGAGTATTACAGTATCTTGTAATATCTCAAATTCCCATTCCAATAGTAGGCGCACTTGTCGTTCTATATGCCTATAAAGGAACGGCACTAGGGAAGACTCAAGAGACTCTATCCAGTACCAATGCGCGTATAGATATGCTAATTGGTGGTGGGCCAAAGATTTTCGAATCTCCCATATATGGTCATGGCCTCGGTGAGGCACTTTCTATTTTCTCGTTGGTTGGCAGAGCTGGATTGCGCACACTAGACAACTATTACATTTTAATAGGACTTGAAACGGGTGTTATTTGTTTAATAATATTTTTACTTTTGCTATTAGTCCCCAGTTTCAAGTTATTTCGAAGCAGTCTTAGTACGAAGCATGCCTCATCCAGAATAAATATTGCTTTTGCACTAATTCTTATGTCCTATATGGTGCAAATGGCCGTCCATTCACTTCCACAGCAAATTTGGTTTATTTTTTTACTGTTTGCTTGCAATATCGCGTTGCTGGAACAATCGAGCAAGGTAACAAGCACTGCGCCTAAAAACACAAACAATCATGCATTGAACTTGCAAGATGCAACATAAATACGTTCCGCAAATTGATTCATTGCGTGCATTGGCCGTAATTAGCGTTATCGCATATCATCTGAATTCAAAATTACTTCCCGGCGGTTTCAGTGGTGTTGATGTATTTTTTGTTATTTCAGGATATGTAGTATCCGCCTCCTTAAGCAGTATAGAGAATTTATCTTTTGAAAAATTCATTGCAACTTTTTATGCCAAAAGATTACTCCGAATACTTCCTGCACTTTTGGTTTGCCTAGTCACTGTTGCCTTAGCAACTACCTTATTTATCCCTAAGTCTTGGTTGGGCGGATCCACGACTTATACAATAATTTTGGCGTTCGTAGGGCTGAGCAATTTCACTCTAATGAATGCCGGAGATAGTTATTTCTCCCCACGTACTGATTTCAACCCAGCGACACACACATGGTCCTTAGGCGTTGAAGAACAATTTTATTTGCTTCTTCCGCTTATTTACTACCTCACATTAAACAAACGTCGCGCATTGCGACTGAGTTCAATAGTGACATATGTATTGCCTGCAGCAATCATCGCATCATTCATTTACTCTGCAAGCATATCCGCCTCGGATTCCTCAAAGGCCTATTACTCAATTTTCAGTAGATTCTGGGAGTTGGGTTTAGGAGTCACTCTATTCTCCTTACATAGTCGCGGGGAGCGCCTTCCTTTTTTGGGTGATCGACCTAAGACAACTACGGCGTTGGGTTTTCTTTTAATCTTTATTTCATTTTCATTAGCGAACAAAGATCATTTCCCATATCCTTGGGCTATTGCCTCAACCGTAGGAACTGTGCTTTTGATTGAGGCTGTTACCGGACCGTTTGCGCTCAAAAATCGAGCATCGCAGGTATTGAGCAAATGGCTAGGTCCAGCAATTGGAAGGCGTTCTTATTCGCTATATTTGTGGCATTGGCCAGTTTTTGTTCTATTTAGATGGACTTGTGGAATTGATAGTCTTCCAACACAAGCCTTGGCTCTCTTCACAACTCTATTGCTAGCAGAATTTTCTTTCAGGTATGTTGAGTCCACGACTAGAAACAATGCAACGCTAATAGCTTTAACTTCTTCGCGTTTAGTCGGTACTTTGATTTTTTGCTGCGCAATAGTGGCAAGCATGAGCGGCATCGCGCTCATGTCTCAATCCAAAATTTCTCTTAGTGTTACCAGCAACGCAAGGGAATGGACATCGGACGCAAGTGATGTCTTGGAAATCACCAGAAGCAACGGTTGTCACCTGACTCGGATGGAGAGCGCCATGGGAGGTGGATTCTCTATTTCCTACAAACAAACAGGTTGCTCGCAAGATTCTAAGAATCCACGACTTTTCATAATTGGTGACTCGCACGCAACTGCGCTCAACAGATTCGCAGCGCTATACGCCAATACGCATGAAACAGAAGTCTATATTTATACAAAACTTGGATGCTCATTCCTAAACCTCTACGAAATTACCAAACCCGAGTGTCAAGACTTTTTTGATATCGCTACTACAGCTGTATTAAAAAATACACGTCCAGATGACCAACTTTTGCTCTCGTCACTGCGCTTGAGACGACTCAGTGATCAATGGACGCGCTTCAATACAGCTGATGTTGTAAGAAAATCTTTTGATAACACAGCAGTGATCGCCAGAAAGAATGCAGTAATTGAGGCGAATGCTTGGCTCGATCGAGTGAGTTCAAGCAAATTAAAAATAATATTTCTGGCACCGCCGCCTATCTTTGGTGCCCCAGCATTTAGATGTTCCGATTGGTTTAACAGCAAAAATCCAATTTGCGAAGGATTACTTACTTCAAAGCGTGACTTTCAATTGCAGTACCGAAGCTCTGTTATATCTGCAATGAATGAACTGAAATCCAGGCATGCGGCCGTTTCCATTTTTGATCCTTTTGAACAATTCTGTCCTGATTCAGAATGTTCTACTAAGCAAAATGGGAAAAGTCTATTCTTTGATGGAGATCATCTATCTGGACACGGAAATGACTTTCTCTTTAATTTGTTTGAAATAAAAAAAGAAACGTATGCACAATGAGCGTTCCATCATAGAACGCAATTCATCACAAATCAAATGAATAGATTTATATTTTTGGACTGCATGCGAGGAATAGCGGTATTGCTAGTTATGCTAACTCACTTCACTGAAGGAAAAATGCATGTTATTGATTCAATCAATAATAATTTTCTGCAAATAGGTCAAATGGGGGTATCGATTTTCTTTTTAATTAGTGGCTATATCATTCCACGTTCTATTTCGTCAGCAAAGTCAATGAAGGAATTTTGGACGCATAGATTTTTTCGTTTATTTCCGATCTATTGGCTTTCTATTTCTTTGGCCTGTCTTCTCTCTTATCTTGGTTTGATGCACCTACCAACCAATATCAGCGTGCCGGAGATTTTGCTAAATCTTTCTATGATGCAAGGTTTTTTGGGTGTGCCGAATGTTATCGGTGTTTTCTGGAGTTTGAAATTCGAACTCGTCTTTTACTTTTTGATGACTGTCGTTGCAATATTTCGAGTATTAAATTACTCTGTATTTGTAAGTTTAATTTATTCTTTGATTATCGCCCTCGTCGCCGTTTGGATGTATTTTTTCCAAGGGCGGTATTTTGCGTATGGTCTGTTCCATATACAACTAATGTTGATTGGTTGGGTACTTAGTGAAGCACGAACCACTACAAGTGATGGAATTAAGACAAGCCTAGTAATTGCAGCGGGAGTGCTTGTGGCTGGCCTAACAGCATTTACATCCTTCTATGGGCGTGCTGACTCCAGCGCAGGCGGCACGCTTTCGTTCACCCCAATGATTTCCGCTTGGCTGCTAGGGTTGGCTTTTTTTTCACTAGCTGTGAGATATAGGGGCTCGACTTTCTGGCCTCAATGGCTGAGCTGGATTGGGCGAGTGAGTTATTCCGCTTATTTATTGCATGTACTTGTTCTGTTTGTATTGGCCCCGGTTATGAGGGGTTGGGGGGTATTTGCTTTACCAGTTTTGTTTGGTATTTCTTTGTTGTTAGCTTGGATTGGTTATCGGTTTGTAGAGCTTCCATCTATCGCTGTAGGCAAACGAGTGGCTAACTACTGGGCCGTCAAAAAAACTCATGCTCAATTCGAGGCGTTCAAATAATGTCAACAAACAAGGGAGCCCTGTCCTCAAGGCACGCATCTTGCGCGGTCTTATTGCTGAACTGGAACGGCTGGCGAGACACCATTGAATGTCTGGAAAGCGTCTCCCAAAGCACAGGCGTAGCATTCAGCGTCGTGGTTTGCGACAACGGCTCAAAAGACAATTCGCTGGAGAAAATCACCGCATGGGCCGATGCGGCGGCCAAGCCTTTTGCCTTGTATGACCGCGCACAAGCCGAGGCTGGTGGCGCCATTGGCCAAGACGAACCGTTGGTGTTAATCCAGACCGGAGCCAATTTGGGCTTTGCTGGCGGCAACAACGTGGGACTGCGCTATTGCCTGGCCCATGGCGGCTTTGACTACGTGTGGGTGCTCAATAACGACACAGTGGTGGCACCCGATGCACTGCAGCAGCTGGTAACGCGCATGCAGCAAGACCCGGCTGTGGGCATCTGTGGGTCCAAACTGGTTTTCTACCACCAGCGGGACCAAGTACAGGCCTATGGTGGGTCTGCCTTCAATGCGCGGCGTGGCGTGGTGGCGCCCATTGGGCAGTTTGCGCCCACAGATGCCGCTTGCGATGTGGCTGCAGTGGAGGCTCAAACCGCGTATGTAGTGGGCGCGTCCATGCTCGTCAGCACACCGTTTTTGCAAACAGTAGGGCTGATGTGTGAAGACTATTTTCTGTATTTTGAAGAAATAGACTGGGCCTTTAGGTCGCGGGGCAAGTTCAAGCTGGCCTATGCAGATGCCAGCGTGGTGTGGCACAAAGAGGGCGGAACCATTGGATCCAGCAGTACCAAAGAACCCTCCGCCACATCCACCCGCTACCTCTATCGCAACCGGGTGATCTTCAATTGGCGATACAACCGCGCGCACTTTGTGCGCTGCCTCATGCAAGTGGGCTTTGAAATGCTGGTGTTGCTCAAGCGCAAGCAATTCAAAACCGTGAAGGTAGCGTTGCAGTCCACCCTGGTGGGGTTGCTGGCGCTGCGCCGCACAGGGGGGGGGCCTTATGCAGGCTAAGCCACTGCTATCCATCGTGATAGTGAACTACAACGGCCTGCGTTTTCTGGACGAATGCATTGCGTCGATTACGCAGCATGTGCACTGCAACCATGAAGTCATCATTGTGGACAACGCGTCTGCAGACGACAGTGCGCAGTACATCGCGTCAGCCTTTCCACATGTGCATCTGATCCAGAGTGCCGTCAACACAGGCTTCACCGGTGGCAACAATATTGGGGTGCGAGCTGCGCGGGGCGAACTGGTGCTGCTGCTCAATAACGATACCAAATTGCTAAGCCCATTGGACGACGCAGTGAACGCGTTTGGCGACCCTACGCTAGGGGCGCTGGGGGTGCACCTGTTTTACGGTGATGGGCGCAACCAACCATCGGTGGGCTACGAGCACACACCCCTGCGCATTGTGTTGTCATGGTTGGGCCTGGCGTCTGTCAGTGCTCTACCCAGCGTGTTCCGCCGCACGGAAACACGCACCACTTTTTATGACCGGCCCCACGCCAATGTGGCCTGGGTGTCCGGTGCATTTTTGCTAACGCGCCGCAGCCTGTGGAACACCATCGGTGGGCTGGACGAGCGTTACTTCATGTATGTGGAAGACGTGGACTATTGCAAACATGTGCAGTTAAACGGCTACACCGTGGCCTACCTCCCAGGCGTGCAGGTGTGCCACTACGAAGGTGCGGGCAAGGCCTGGATAGGCCAAGGTGCGCTGACACGCACGGTGCGCTCGTATCGCCTCTATCTCAGCAAACATTACGGTGCGCTGGTAGCGCGCACCACCGGTCTGCTACTGGCAGCAGTGCTGGCGCTCAGGGTGCCGCTGTATGCGCTAAAGCACAGGCTGCAGGGGAATGCGATAGCGGGTGAAAAAGCCAAGGGCTACGCCGCCGCGGCCAAGCAGGCCTTGGCAACGCTGCAGGGATAAGACAGCCATGAAACTCATCGTCTTGTCTCCTTTTGTTTACTACCCGGGCGTGCCGCACGGGGGCGGCGCCCTGTGCTGGGGGCAGCTGGAGGGTTTGGCTGCGGAGCACGAAATTCACTTCGTGGCGTTTGTACAAACGAGTTCTGCGGAGTTGGTGGCTGCGTTGCCACACTTGCAGCGTATTTGCGCCTCCGTCACCACGGTGCACCAGCCGCTGGACAAACTCACTATATTGCGGGCCAAGCTGGCCCAGCTACTGCTTACGCCCGTAGGCGCATCGATATGCAATGTGCCCGCAATGACGGCAGCACTGCAAAAAACCCTAGCCGAGACACAGGCAGACGCCGTACTGGTGCAGTTTCCGCAAATGGCGCAGTACGTGGCTGCGTGCAGCGGCGTACCCACACTGATGGATGTGCAGGACGCCTACTCGGTGTCGGGCTATCGCCAGTACAAGGCTGCAGGCTCTTGGATCAAACGCCTGCTGGGCATGCTGAACTGGCTGGGGTGGCTGCGCTACGAGTCGCGCTGGTACCCCAGGTTCAGCACCGTAGCGGCTATTACCGAGCAAGACCGTTTGGTTCTGGAAGTATTCAGCCCCGGCCTGGCCGCGGCCACCAGCCCCGCAGCGGTTGCCTTGCCAGCCCAAACCTGGGTACCGGTACACACCAAAAAAATTGCGTTCATTGGATCGTTCACCCACCACCCCAATGTTGCGGCCCTGCTTTTTTTCATCCAGCAAGTGCTGCCCCGCGTGCTGCAGGCCCATCCGGATGCGGTGTTTGAAGTGGCAGGCAAAGGCGTGCCACCGGCCGTGCTGGCTTTGGCGAACAAGAACATTCAGTTTGCGGGCATGGTGCCCGATGCCTACGACTTCGTGCGTTCGGCGGCGGTTGTGGTCGTGCCGCTCCTCAGCGGTGGGGGCATCAAGATCAAGACGCTGGAGGCCATGGCCTGCGGTTGCCCCATAGTGACCACCAGCATTGGTGCTGAAGAAACGGGGGCCAGCTCTGGCCAGCAAATGCTAATTGCGGATGCGCCGCACCACTTCGCTCAGCACGTGATCACGCTGCTGGACAACCCGACGTTGAGCCAGCAGTTGGGCGACAACGCCAGAGCGCTGGCGCAGCAGCATTTCTCCTGGCCGGCCAAATGGGCGTCGCTCAATAGCCTGCTGCAACAAGCCGTAGACCGGCACCAGACCAAGATGGCGACACCAACCGAAAGCACCCAAGTATGAGAGTGGGCTTTGACCTGCATGTAGTGGATGGCCTTTTTCAGGGCTCACGCACCCACGTGATTGAGCTGTTCGCCCGCGTGGCCAAGCTGTGCCCGGAGATAGAGTTTGTTTGCCTACTGGAGAACACTGACTCCTTCTTGAAAAACTACCCGGCATTTGCATTGCCCAATGTCCGACTGGAACGCCTGGCCCACACGGGGGCCGTGCGCCGGCTGATGTGGGAATTGCCCCGCATGCAAAAACGCCTGAGCCTGGATTTGTTGCATACGCAGTACATCATTCCCCTGCCCTCGCTGTCAAAAACCGTGGTGACCATCCACGATGTGCTGTTCGAGAGCCACCCGCAATACTTCCAGCCGATGTTCCGTCTGCGTTCCCGCATCTTGATGCGCTGGGCCGCGTATCAGGCGGAGCACATCTTCACGGTCAGTGAGTTCTCCAAACGCGAAATTTGCAAGCGCTACGGTGTAGCCCAAGAGCGCGTGACAGTGACCACCAACGCAGCAGACAAGGGCCGATTTTACCCCGCTGTGGATGGAGCAGACTTGGTGGCAGCGCGTGGACTGCAATCTGGTGGATATTTTTTAACCGTGGGACGCCTGGAGCCGCGCAAAAACCACGTGACCCTGTTCAAGGCCTACGCAGCGCTGGGGCCGGATGCCCCCCCGCTGGTGGTGGCGGGGCAAAAGGATTTTGGCTTTGACGCCATATTCGACGTACTGGCGCAAACCGGCCTGCAGGACAAAGTAGTTTTTCTGGACAACGTGGGAGATAAAGAACTGCCCGCGCTATACCGCCATTGCCTGGCATTTGCGTACCCGTCTTTGGCAGAAGGCTTTGGCATGCCACCGCTGGAGGCCATGGCCAGTGGGGTACCGGTGATTGTGGCCAACAACACGGCGCTAACCGAAGTGGTGGGCGACGCAGGGGTATTGGTGGAGTCCACCGATGCAACGGCCTTGCGAGATGCCATGCAAGCGCTGGCAACCAACGCCCACCTGCGCGCAACACTGGCGCACAAGGGGCAAGAGCAGGCACAACTATTTTCTTGGGACGAGGCTGCCAGCAGGGTGGCAGCCCAGTACAGGGCTATTGCAGCAAAGGACAACACACCATGATGATCCGTACTCTTTTGGCACTGGCTTTGGCCCTGTGCGCCCAGCTGGCCACAGCCCAAACCAATAAATACAACGTGGGGGTGTACTACTTTCCTGGTTGGGCAGACAACCAAAAGGGCTCCGCATTTACCCAGCCTTGGGAGAAGATCAAACCCTACCCCGAGCGTGAGCCAAAACTGGGGTGGTACAAGGAAGGCTCTGACGATGTCATGCGCCAGCAAATTGACTGGATGGCGGAATACGGCATCAACTTTGTAGCCTACGACTGGTACTGGAGCAAGGACAGCAAGGTACTACTGGAACACGCGATTGCCGCACACATGCGCGCACCCAACCGCGACAAGGTGAAGATCTCTTTGCTGTGGGCCAACCATGACGGAGTGCCTTCCAGCCGCGAAAGTTTTGAGCGCATGGTGACTTACTGGGTGAAGTACTACTTTCAGCGGCCCGAGTTTTTACGTGTGAATGGCAAACCGGTGGTGTTTGTGTTTTACGCCGATTTTTTGAAAGCCGATGCGGCCAAATTTGGCGCCACGACAAAAGAGCTATTGGACTCTGCCCAGGCCATCGCCCAACAAAACGGGCTGCCGGGCATTTACTTTGTTGCTGGCACTGGAGCCGGGTCTCCCATGATTGACAGCTACGCAAAGGAAGCGGGGTATTCAGCCTTATCTGCTTACAACCTACATCAGGGCTTGAATTGGACAGTGCAGTCTCGTAGCTATCCAGAGCTGGACAAAGCCTATCAAGAGCACTGGGGCCGTTTCGTTGCCAAGGGCAACCTACCCACCATCGTGCCCATGAGCGCGGGATGGGACAAACGCCCCTGGGGTGGCAGCAAGGACGCGCTGCATGACCAGTCCATCAGCAACGCCAGTCAGTTTGAAGCGCACCTGAATGCGGCCAAAGCCGCTATGGATGCAGCCAAACCCGGCAGCCCGAAGATGGGCGTGATTTGTTGCTGGAATGAATTTGGCGAAGGCTCCTACATCGAGCCCACCAAGAAAGACGGTTTCAGCTACCTCGAAAAAGTAAAGAAAGTGTTTGGAGCTCCGTGACTATGAAGACCCTACGCATTCTGGGCACCCGCGGTGTGCCTGCCGCCCATGGTGGCTTTGAAACCTTCGCCGAATACCTATCGCTCTACCTGGTAGCCCAGGGCTGGCGCGTGGTGGTGTATTGCCAGGATGAGGGTACTGGCCCCGTATTTGAAGACACCTGGCAAGGTGTGGAGCGAGTGCACATTCCGGTAACCCAAGAGGGTCCCAAGGGCACCATTGTGTTTGACTGGCAAGCCACCGCGCATGCCGCAAAGCACCGGGACTTGTGCCTCACACTGGGCTACAACACAGCAGTGTTTTGCGCTCTGTTGCGGCTCAAAGGCATACCCAATGTCATCAACATGGACGGCATTGAGTGGTCGCGCATGAAGTGGGGTCCCGTAGCCAAGACCTGGTTTTGGCTGAACGACTGGGCAGGTTGCTGGCTGGGCAACCACCTTGTGGCAGACCACCCACAAATCAAAGTGCACCTGACCAGCCGTGTACGGGCCGACAAGATCACCACCATTCCCTATGGGGCTGATGCGGTGACTGCAGCGCCAACAGCCCCCGTAGAGGCGCTGGGGTTGCAGCCCGGCAGGTATCTGAGCGTGATTGCCAGACCTGAGCCCGAAAATTCTTTGCTGGAAATCGTGAAGGGCTTCTCCGTCAAGCCGCGAGGTATGCAGTTGGTAGTTTTAGGCAACTACTCGAGAGAAAATGCCTTTCACCGCGCCGTAATGGATGCCGCAAGTGAAGATGTGAAGTTTGTTGGTGCTCTCTACGACAAGACAGTGGTGCAAGCGCTGCGCTTTCACAGCGCAGCCTACGTGCACGGCCACCAAGTGGGCGGTACCAACCCGTCGCTGGTAGAGGCGCTGGGCGCGGGCAATGCAGTCATTGCACAGGACAACCGGTTTAACCGTTGGGTAGTGGGCGACGGCGCGGTGTACTTCACCGGAGCAAGTGGCTTTGCGGCCTGCATGGACCAACTGCAAGCCCAACCCGAGACCCTGGCCACTCTGCGCAAAAATGGGAAGGTTCGCTTTGAGCAAGAATTTACTTGGCCCCACGTGCTGCAACAATATGAAACCTTGCTGGCAGAATACCTTACGCGCTAGATTTGCTATAAAAAGAGAAGCTGCTTGCACAATATCCATAAGGCCTAGAAACCCATTTCATGCGTATGCGCGTTTTTGTCATGCTGCCTCGCCACTTGAACGCGGCGCATTGGCAAGAATGTTTTTCCAATGGGAGCGTGCCGGATCAATCGCCCTACGGTTACCACTTAGCGCGAGCGATGGGGGCAGAAGTCACCTTTTCGCAGGCGACCCCCACCCCTTGGGGGCCCTTAGGGTTCTTGGACAGAGGCCTCAAGTACCTGCTGGGTTTTGACCTCCGGCACGTGTGGAGGAACCGTGCGGCTGTCTTCGGGCCGAACTTTGACATCGTCTGGACGCATACCGAATACGAGCACTTGGGCATTGCAGCGCTGAAACTCTTGTCAAAACGCAAAGGAATTCCGGTGATTGCCCAATCAATCTGGCTTGTCGACGAATGGACGAGCTTTGGGCGCTTGAGGAAATCTCTGTATCGCCTGCTGATGAAGCAAGCCGCAGTGGCAACATTTCTGTCCCCTGAAAACCAGTCGGCGGCACGCAAACTCGGGCTTCACCAGAAAACGGAGGTACTGCAGTTTGGCATCTCGCTGGAGAGCTACCCGCTGGAACCGCCTGCATCACGGTTTGGTACGGGCAGGCCGATTCACGTTTTGGCGCTGGGGAACGATCGTCACCGTGATTGGGACACCTTATTTGAGGCGGTAGGACACAAAACAGAGTTCGAACTGCACGTCGGATCAACTAAATGGCCACGGCGACTTCATGCGCCAAACGTATCCGTATCCGCAATTGCGCAAACAGATGTGCGCGCCGCCTACGAATGGGCAGACTGTGTGGTTGTTCCATTGAAGCCTAATCTTCACGCATCCGGAATCACGGTTGTTATGGAAGCAATTGCAAGCGGACTTCCGGTGATTGCCACTTTGACCGGAGGGCTAAAAACCTATTTCGACGACGACGCTGTTCGCTATGTACCGCCAGGTAACGCCGAAGCAATACGCTTGGCTATATCCGCACTCGCTAAAAATCCGTCGAAGGCACTGGAAGCAGCAATGTCTGCACAGAAACAGCTCATTGCGCTTGATCTGACCACACGGGGTTTTGCGCGGCGACATATGCAACTGTCGAAACGGGCCCTGTCTTAGACATAGGGTGTGCGTTAAGCTGATGCTTAAGGGAATTTATCCTACACTTTGCGGCAAAATCGCCCCCATCTACCCTGCGGAACTTCCATGAAAAAAATTGCACTCGTCACTGGGGTGACCGGCCAAGATGGCGCGTATTTGGCCGAATTGCTGCTGAAAAAGGGCTATGAAGTGCACGGCATAAAGCGCCGGGCATCGAGTTTCAATACGGACCGCATTGACCATCTGTACGAAGACCCGCATGTCTCTTCCCGCAACTTCACGCTGCACTATGGTGACCTGACCGATAGCAGCAACCTGATTCGCATCATTCAGCTGGTGCAACCCGACGAGATTTACAACCTGGGGGCGATGAGCCATGTGGCGGTAAGTTTTGAAAGCCCAGAGTACACAGCGGATGCAGACGGCATGGGTACCCTGCGCATTCTTGAAGCCATCCGCATTTTGGGATTGGAGAAGAAGACACGTTTCTACCAGGCGTCCACGTCTGAGCTGTATGGGCTGGTTCAGGAGATCCCGCAAAAGGAGACAACACCGTTTTACCCCCGCAGCCCGTACGCGGTGGCCAAGATGTATGCCTACTGGATTACGGTGAACTACCGCGAGGCCTATGGCATTTACGCCTGCAACGGCATCTTGTTTAACCATGAGAGTCCTTTGCGGGGCGAGACGTTTGTCACGCGCAAGATCACACGTGCCATCAGTCGCATCGCATTGGGTCTGCAAGAGTGCTTGTACTTGGGTAACCTGAGCGCCCTGCGCGACTGGGGACATGCGCGGGACTATGTGGAAATGCAGTGGCTGATGCTGCAGCAGGACCATGCGGAAGACTTTGTGATTGCCACAGGCGTGCAGTACAGCGTGCGCCAGTTTGTAGAGTTTGCCGCGGGAGAGCTGGGCATCCAGCTGGCATGGACGGGCGAGGGCGAAAACGAGACAGGTACCGTGTCGGCCGTGACAGGCACGCAGGCCAAGTGCAAGGTGGGGGATGTGATTGTGCGGGTAGATCCACGCTACTACCGCCCGACCGAGGTGGAAACCCTACTGGGCGACCCCACCAAGGCCAAGGAAAAGCTGGGCTGGGTGCCCAAAACGACGTTGAAAGAGCTAGTGGTGGAAATGGTGCGAGCCGACTTCACCAGTGCCAAGCGCGACGCCTTGGTCAAATCGGCCGGCTTTCAGACCTACGATTACCACGAGTAACACCACGTATGAAAAAGACCGCAAAGATCTATGTGGCAGGCCACCGGGGTTTGGTGGGGTCTGCCATTGTGCGCAATTTGCAGGCGGCGGGCCATTCGAACCTGCTGCTGCGCACGCACGCCGAACTGGATCTAACCAATCAAGCCGCTACATCAGATTTTTTTGAAACGGAGCACCCAGAATATGTGTTCTTAGCAGCTGGCAAGGTGGGGGGTATCCTGGCCAACAACATTTATTCTGCAGACTTTATTCGGGACAACCTAGCGATTCAGTGCAACATCATTCATGCGGCCTATGAGACCGACGTTCAGCGGCTGATGTTTTTAGGGTCTAGCTGCATTTATCCCAAATTGGCACCCCAGCCTATGAAGGAAGAGTCGTTATTAACGGGCCCGCTGGAGCCAACCAACCGCCCTTACGCATTGGCAAAAATAGCCGGTATCGAGATGTGCTGGAGCTACAACCGCCAGCACGGCACCAAGTACTTGGCCGCCATGCCCACCAACCTATATGGCCCGGGAGACAACTATCACCCTGAAAACAGCCATGTGATCCCGGCACTGCTTCGCAAATTCAACGAAGCCAAGGCAGCTAAGACCAAAGAGGTGGTGGTGTGGGGAACGGGTACGCCACGCCGCGAGTTCATGTACAGCGAGGACATGGCGGCGGCGTGTATCCACATCATGAACCTGCCGGACAACAAGTACGAATCCCTGTTGGGCAGTGACGAAAACAAGACAGGGCGGTTTGAACCTCCGCTGATCAACATTGGAGTGGGCGAGGACCTGTCTATCAAGGAACTGGCGCAGGCGATACAAGCCGTGGTCGGTTATCAGGGGGCCCTAGTGTTTGATACCAGTAAACCTGACGGCACCCCCAGGAAACTGATGGACGTCTCCAAGCTGAACAGCGCGGGCTTTTACACATCGACCCCCCTGCTCACCGGCCTGGAAAAGGCGAACGCGGATTTTTTGCAATCAGAAGGTTTTCGCTAAATCGATTGCTATCGAAAAAATGAGCCTCTTGCGCATATTTCATGCGGGCTGCAGGCCTATCCAATGCACGAACCCAAAGGAACTATAGACGTTGCCCAGCAGCCCTTTTAATATGCCGCCCCATGAACGTTTCTACCCTGCAAGACATTGCCACCCAATCGGGCGTGGCATTCGGCACCAGCGGTGCGCGCGGCCTGGTGGTCGATATGACGCCAGCGCTGTGCCATGCCTACACCACGGCGTTTATTAATGCCGTGGCCCCCAAGGCCACCACAGTGGTACTGGGTCACGACCTGCGCCCCAGCAGCCCGGCCATTGCCGCGGCTTGTGCTGCTGCCCTGACAGACTTGGGCCTGAGCGTGGTGTATGGCGGCGCCCTGCCCACCCCAGCCCTGGCCTTGTATGGTGCGCAAACTGGCGCCCCCACGGTGGTGGTGACCGGCAGCCACATTCCGTTTGACCGCAATGGCATCAAGTTCTACCGGGAAGACGGAGAGATTTCCAAACCCGACGAACAGGCCATGCTGGGATACCTAGTGGGATTGCCCAAGAATCTGACAGTGCCCGCCCTGCCCGCACCTACGCCGCAGGTAGCGCAGGCCTATGTACACCGCTATGTGGATTTTTTTGGCGCCGGCACACTGAGCGGTGTGACCGTCGCGGTGTACGAACACTCCAGCGTGGGGCGCGACGTGCTGCGCCATATTCTGGAGGCGCTGGGCGCCGAAGTGATCTCGCTGGGCCGCACCGACATCTTTGTACCCATCGACACCGAAGCGGTGCGCCATGAAGACGTGGAGCAAGCCAAAGAATGGGCGGAGCTGTATGACTTTGACGCCATCGTCTCGACCGACGGCGATGCCGACCGCCCTTTGATTGGCGACGAATTGGGGCAATGGCTGCGCGGCGATGTGGTGGGTATTTTGTGTGCCCAGTACCTGCAGGCCCACGCCGTCGTCACCCCCGTGAGCAGCAACACGGCACTGGAACAAAGCAAGGCGTTCCCCCAGGTGGTACGCACGCGCATTGGTTCGCCGTATGTGATTGAGGGCATGGAAGACGCGCTGGCCAATGGGTCGGAGCTGGTGGTGGGCTACGAGGCCAATGGCGGTTTTCTGCTGGGTAGCCAGGTGCTGCGCCATGGGCAACGATTGGGCCCCCTGCCCACGCGCGACGCGGTGCTGCCCATCGTAGCGCTGCTCTGTGCCGCCAAGGAACGGGGACTAAAGATGTCGGAGCTGGGCTACGACCTGCCCAAACGTTTTACCGCCAGCGACCGGCTGCAAAATTTTGCCACGCTGAAAAGCATTGGCCTGATCGCCCGCCTGAAGGCGGATGCCCGCCTGCTGAGCGAGTTGCTAGCGCCGGGCGCGGGGCCTGTCACTGCAGTGGATGAAACCGATGGGTTGCGCGCCACGTTCACCTCTGGCGACATCGTGCACTTGCGCCCTTCAGGCAACGCGCCAGAGCTGCGGTGCTACGCGGAATCCAGCTCAAGCAAGCAAGCGCGCGCGCTGTGCGATGCCTGCCTGTTGCAGGTGTTGAAGGTAGCGGGTTAAGCCGCGCGGGTGACGCCTGCCGCACCACGGCGACGAACCGCTGTCGCGACCAAACCAAGCCCGGCCAGCAACATGACCAAAGTTTCAGGTTCTGGGACAGGCGTGACAGTGATATTGATGTTGTCCAAGCCCACATACACGGCGCGGTTCCCGTCTACCCCGGTCACGCGAAGCGACTGCAAGCCAGTAAATCCAGCAAAGGTCGCTGGACCATAACTTGCGACTTGGCCGCCTGTCACAGTCAACAAGCCAGAGGTCACGACAGTGCCATTGGTACGGATACCCGTGATGGTGAGGTTGCGTGTTTCATTGGTTTGGAAGTAGGCGGCACCGACAAGATCCAAGCTGCTAAGTGCAAAAGCGCTCGGCACCCCGCCGGACAGAGACATGGTTTCGAAGGCCTCTGTCAGCGCGTAATAGCCCAGAAAACTGCCTGCACCGTAGTTCTGCACATAGCTGGCGCCATTGAGCAGGTATTGGTTGCCACTGGAGTGTTGGAATTGCACGCCGTAAGTTGCACTTGCCGCACCCAAGTTGCCTGCGAGATCGTCAAAAGTGATCACGGTAGCTTGCGCCTGGGCAGTCATCGCAGCGCCTGCCAGGACAGCAACGCGCAAGGTCTGCCGGAAGATGTTTTGTAATGTCATTGTTTTCCCTTTGATGTTTTTTAGAGTATTCC
The DNA here is from genome assembly GCF_056521335.1 of Rhodoferax sp. ZS1R25. Lineage (NCBI taxonomy): Bacteria > Pseudomonadati > Pseudomonadota > Betaproteobacteria > Burkholderiales > Comamonadaceae > Rhodoferax > Rhodoferax sp. ZS1R25. Next base: position 1,412,213 of record NZ_JBWMAZ010000001.1, on the reverse strand, counting down.
GGTCACTGCCACGATGGCAGAGGTGCTATTGGGTCCACTGAGCGTGCAATTCACCGTGGTGCCTACGGGTACAGGGGTTGGGGGTGAACCACCTCCCACCGTATACCCCGTAGGCAAGCCGCCTTGCAGTAAAAATTGGACATCAACGCAGTCGGCGATGGTTACGCCTTTGCTTGGGTTGACAGACCGCGCACCATAGTTAATCGCAGAGGCTGACGAAATCGCACCTGCCACACCTTTGGTGGCGGCGTCTTGTGCCTCAGCCTTTAAATCGACAAATTTGGGCAGGGCGACCGATGCCAGGACACCCAGAATAACAATGACCATGACCAACTCGATGAGCGTGAAGCCCCGCTGAGTCTGATAGAAGCCATCCACACGTAAGTCGTGACCAAAAGTCTGCATAGGTAACAATTTGTTACTTTAGATGATAAGCAGAATGAAGTACTTTGCAAATAGCCCGTTGGGATCAGATGAAACGCTCTCCTAGGCACCGAATTTGCTCTAAATATTCCATAGTCTGATCGGACTACCCAAAGTACGTCGGACTGAAACCGCAGTCGTCGACAGCGATAATCGATCACGCTTTTAGCGCTTCCAGGGATTTATTCACAATGACTATTATGGTTACCGGCGGTGCCGGCTTTATTGGCAGCAACTTTGTTCTGGACTGGCTTACTGGTTCCGCCGAGACGGTGGTCAACTTGGACAAACTGACTTACGCGGGCAATCTGGAGAATCTGGCCAGCCTGGCCGGGAATCCGAGCCATGTCTTCGTCAAAGGGGACTTTGGCGACGCTGAGTTGGTGAAGCAGTTGTTAGCCACCCACCAGCCACGTGCAGTGGTCAACTTCGCTGCCGAGAGCCATGTGGACCGCTCCATCCACGGCCCCGAAGACTTCATCCAAACCAATATTCTGGGCACCTTCCATCTGCTGGAGAGTGTCCGCGGGTATTGGAGTGCGTTGGAAGAGGATGCCAAGACAGTATTTCGCTTTTTGCACGTCTCTACCGACGAGGTCTATGGGTCTTTGTCCAAAACCGATCCTGCGTTTACCGAAGACAACAAGTACGAGCCCAACAGCCCTTACAGCGCCAGCAAAGCCGCCAGCGACCACTTGGTGCGCGCCTACCACCACACCTATGGACTGCCGGTGTTGACGACCAACTGCAGCAACAACTACGGCCCTTTCCATTTCCCTGAGAAGCTGATTCCACTGATGATCGTCAATGCCCAAGCCGGAAAGCCGCTACCGGTGTATGGTGATGGTCAGCAAGTGCGCGACTGGTTGTACGTCAAAGACCATTGCAGCGCCATTCGCCGAGTTCTCGAGGCGGGAGCCGTTGGTGAGGTCTACAACATAGGTGGCTGGAACGAAAAGCCGAATTTGGACATCGTGCACACCGTGTGTGTGCTGCTAGATGAGCTGAAACCTCGCGCCGACGGCAAACCTTATAAAGAGCAAATCACTTACGTCACCGACCGCCCCGGACACGACCGCCGCTACGCGATTGACGCCCGCAAAATTGAGCAGCAACTGGGCTGGAAGCCAGCCGAAACGTTCGAGACCGGCATCCGCAAGACGGTGCAGTGGTACCTGGACAACCCCACTTGGGTAAACAATGTACTCAGCGGTGGCTACCGCGACTGGGTGAACAAACAATATGGCACCGCCAAGGCCCTGGCATGAAGATTTTGTTGTTGGGCCGCAATGGCCAGGTCGGCTGGGAGCTGCAACGCGCCCTCAGCGTGCTGGGTGAAGTGGTGGCACTGGAATCGGACGCCGCAGGCAACCCCAACGGTTTGTGCGGCAATTTGACTGACCTGCAAGGCTTGGCGGAAACTGTGCGGAGGGTAGCACCGGACGCGATCGTGAATGCCGCAGCCCATACAGCTGTCGACAAAGCAGAGAACGAACCGGACCTTGCACGCACCATTAATGCCCTAGCCCCCGCATTGCTTGCGCGAGAAGCTACAAAAATAGGAGCATGGTTGGTGCACTACAGCACCGACTATGTGTTCGATGGCAGCGGCTCCACGCCTTGGAAAGAAACCGATGCCGCTGGCCCTTTGAGCGTGTATGGCCAAACCAAGCTGGAGGGGGAGCAGGCTGTAGCAGCCACGCCCAAACACCTGATCCTGCGCACCAGCTGGGTGTATGCCGCACGTGGCGGCAACTTCGCAAAAACCATGCTACGACTGGCCGCCGAGCGCGATGCGCTGACTGTGATCAACGATCAGTTTGGAGCCCCCACATCGGCTGAGCTACTAGCCGATGTCACCGCCCACGCTCTACGCGTGTTGTCCCAACGACCCGGGTTGGCGGGTTTGTACCACTGTGTCGCCGGCGGCGAGACCACTTGGCACGGCTATGCCCAGTTTGTGCTGGATCAGGCGCAGGCAATGGGGTGGCCTTTGAAGGCAGGCTCAGCCCAAGTTAATCCAACATCCACCAGCAGCTACCCCACACCAGCCAAACGCCCTTTGAACTCACGACTGGACACCAGCAAACTGCAAGCGGCCTTTGACCTAACGCTTCCGCACTGGCAGGCCGGCGTGGCGCGGATGCTGACCGAAATTTCAGGGAAATAAATATATGACCAACACAAGCGCAAAACAACGTAAAGGCATCATCCTCGCGGGCGGGTCTGGCACTCGCCTTTACCCCGCGACACAAGCAGTCAGCAAGCAGCTGCTGCCCATTTACGACAAACCCATGATTTATTACCCGCTCAGTGTTTTGCTGCTGGCGGGCATACGCGAGGTGCTGGTCATCAGTACCCCGCAGGACACTCCGCGATTCGAACAGTTGCTGGGAGACGGTAGCCAATGGGGCATTCAGATTACCTATGCAGTGCAGCCGTCCCCTGATGGTCTCGCTCAGGCATTTCTGATTGGCAAGGAGTTTTTGAACGGCGCGCCGAGTGCTCTGGTGTTGGGTGACAACATTTTTTACGGCCATGACTTCGCTAGCTTGCTGGACAGCGCCACCGAACAAACCACTGGAGCCACCGTATTTGCCTATGCCGTGCAAGACCCGGAGCGTTATGGCGTGGTGGAGTTCAATGCAGAAGGCCGCGCTATCAGTCTCGAAGAAAAACCGGAGGCTCCAAAGTCCCGATACGCGGTAACAGGCCTGTACTTCTACGATGACCAAGTGGTAGAGCTGGCCAAACAGGTCAAACCCTCAGCGCGCGGAGAACTGGAAATCACGGATCTGAACCGCCTGTACCTGGAGCGCGGCCAACTTGACGTGCAGACTATGGGCCGCGGCTACGCTTGGCTGGATACGGGCACGCACGAATCCATGCTGGAAGCCAGCCAGTTCATTTACACCATTGAGAATCGGCAAGGGCTCAAGGTTGCAGCCCCAGAAGAGATCGCTTGGCGCAGTGGATGGATTGACGATGCACAACTGAAAAGACTGGCGCAGCCGCTTGCCAAGTCTGGCTACGGCCAGTATTTGCTTCGCTTGCTAAAGGACAAGGTGTACTGATGAAAGTAACTGCTACGGCAATTGCCGACGTGTTTTTGTTGGAACCCAAGGTGTTTGGAGACGAACGGGGTTTCTTCTTTGAAAGCTTTAACGAACGAGTGTTTCGCGAGGTCACTGGAGTGACTCTTCCGTTTGTGCAGGATAACCACTCCAAGTCTGGCCAAGGCGTATTACGCGGGCTGCACTACCAGCTCAAACAAGCTCAAGGCAAATTGGTGCGGGTGGTTGCTGGTGAAGTGTTTGATGTTGCCGTGGATATCCGGCCGCAGTCCCCCTCTTATGGGAAATGGGTAGGTGAAATTTTGTCGGGAAACAACAAGCGCCAGTTGTGGGTGCCGCCGGGCTTGGCCCATGGCTTTCTGGTGCTGTCCGATTCCGCCGAGTTTTTGTACAAAACCACCGACTATTACGCTCCGGAATTTGAACGCTGCATCGCCTGGAACGATCCTACGTTAGCAATCCCTTGGCCAGCTATTGCCCACCCCCCAAAACTGTCGGCCAAGGATGCATCAGGCACTCCATTTGCACAAGCCCAACTGAGCCTAGCCTGAGTACCGTCAGTGTCAGGCGTAAAGGTGGGGAATTTGCCACGCACAAACTGGTAAATTTGTTACTTGGCACCAGCTTTGGTGCGCTATTGCGCCTGTCATCGTATATCCTAGTTGGCTATGGCGTCTGCTGATACCCTGAACCGCGAAACCACCACCATAGCCTTGCCCGGAATTGGCCGCGCCTTGGTTTCCGCTGGCAAGCTGGGGCAGAAAGCTGCCGAAGAAATTTACCGCAAAGCTGTAGGCGGCAAAAATAGCTTCATGGCCGAATTAGTGGGTTCGGGCTCCGTGTCCCCTGGAGACCTTGCACACACCCTGTCACAGGCTTTCGCAGCACCGCTGGTGGATTTGGACGCCGTAGATATACAGCGGCTCCCAAAGGGGTTGCTGGACCCCAAAATTTGTGCCGACTTCCGCGTATTGGTATTGAGCAAACGGGGTAACCGCCTGATCATTGCCACCGCCGACCCTTCCGACCAAGCAGCAGCAGAGCGCATCAAATTCTCCACGCAAATGGGCTTTGACTGGGTCATCGCAGAATACGACAAACTGTCCAAACTGGTCGATGCAAATGCCACCACCGCCACCGAAGCGATGGAAGACATCATTGGCGGCGACTTTGAATTCGATGAAAGCGCGACCGAAGTCGCGACAGAAACCACAAACAACAACGCAGCCGAAGTAGAGGACGCGCCCGTCGTTCGCTTCCTCCACAAAATGTTGATGGACGCATTCAGTATGCGTGCGTCGGATTTGCACTTTGAGCCCTACGAACACACGTACCGGGTGCGTTTTCGGATCGACGGTGAGTTGCGCGAAATCGCCAGTCCTCCGATTGCCATCAAAGACAAGTTGGCGTCGCGGATCAAAGTGATCTCACGCATGGACATCTCCGAAAAGCGTGTGCCCCAAGACGGACGCATGAAACTCAAGGTGGGAGCAGACCGCGTCATCGATTTCCGGGTTAGCACCCTGCCCACATTGTTTGGCGAAAAAATTGTGATCCGGATTCTGGATCCCAGCAGTGCCAAGCTTGGAATTGATGCGCTGGGTTACGAGGCAGAAGAAAAGGAGCGCCTGATCAAGGCCATTGGTCGGCCGTACGGCATGATTTTGGTGACCGGCCCTACGGGCTCCGGTAAGACCGTGTCGTTGTACACCTGTCTGAACATGCTGAACCAGCCTGGGGTGAACATCGCCACGGCCGAAGACCCGTCCGAAATCAATTTGCCTGGTGTAAACCAGGTGAACGTGAACGAGAAAGCCGGTCTGACCTTCGCCGCGGCACTGAAATCTTTCTTGCGCCAAGATCCCGACATCATCATGGTGGGGGAAATTCGGGACCTGGAGACGGCTGACATCTCCATCAAGGCAGCGCAGACGGGACACTTAGTGCTCTCTACGCTGCATACCAACGACGCACCCACCACGCTCACCCGCATGCGTAATATGGGCATTCAGCCTTTCAATATCGCGTCCAGTGTCATACTGATTACCGCGCAACGCCTTGCTCGCCGCCTCTGTCTGAATTGCAAGCAAGTCGCAGATGTACCAGCACAAGCTATGCGTGATGCTGGTTTCAAAGACAGTGAGTTAGATGGCAGCTGGAAACCTTATCGCGCGGTAGGCTGCTCCATGTGCAACAACGGCTACAAAGGCCGTCTCGGTATCTATCAGGTGATGCCTATCAGCGATGAAATCCAGCGCATCATCCTGCGCGACGGTAGCGCCATGGACATTGCAGCGCAATCAGAGCTTGAAGGCGTGCGTTCGCTGCGCCAGGCAGGTCTGCACAAAGTGAAATTAGGGCTGACTTCGTTGGAAGAAGTGCTGGCCGTCACCAACGAATAAAAGACCACCAGGGGACCCTATGGCTACAGCAAAACCTGCTGACAATAAAGACGCAGTTTTCGAGTGGGAAGGCAAAGACCGCAACGGCAAACAAGTGCGCGGAGAAATGCGCGCGGCCGGGGAAAACCAGGTCAAATCTTCTTTGCGCCGACAAGGGGTCACCCCCTCCAAAATCAAGAAGCGCCGCATGCGCTCGGGCAAAAGCATCAAGCCCAAGGACTTGGCAATTTTCACACGCCAATTGGCCACCATGATGAAAGCCGGTGTGCCTCTCTTGCAGGCGTTTGACATTGTGGGTCGGGGCAACCCCAACCCCAGTGTGACCAAGTTACTCAACGACATACGCCAAGACGTAGAAACCGGCACGTCCCTGAACGCCGCGTTCCGCAAGTTTCCACTTTACTTTGACAATCTGTATTGCAACCTGGTTGAGGCCGGTGAATCGGCGGGTATTCTGGATCAATTGCTAGATCGGCTCGCGGTCTACATGGAAAAGACCGAAGCCATCAAGTCCAAAATCAAGGCAGCACTGATGTACCCGATTGCCGTGCTGGTCGTGGCTTTCGTCGTGGTCTCAGTCATCATGATTTTTGTCATCCCGTCATTCAAACAGGTCTTTTCCTCATTCGGTGGTGAGCTACCGGCCCCTACTCTGATCGTGATCGCGATGAGCGAGTTTTTTATCAGCTATTGGTACCTGATTTTCGGTGGCTTGGGCGGTGGTATTTATTTCTTCTTGCAAGCTTGGAAGCGCAACGAAAAAGTGCAGGCCTTCATGGACCGCCTCATGCTCAAGCTGCCTATTTTCGGGACCATGGTGGACAAGAGTTGCGTCGCCCGCTGGACCCGGACTCTGTCCACCATGTTCGCAGCAGGCGTCCCTCTAGTAGAAGCACTGGACTCCGTGGGTGGAGCCTCGGGCAACATCGTTTACCAATTGGCAACTCAAAAAATTCAGCAAGAAGTTTCAACAGGCACAGCCCTGACCGCCGCCATGACCAACGCCAATCTGTTCCCCAGCATGGTGCTACAGATGTGCGCCATTGGCGAAGAATCCGGCTCCATTGACCATATGCTGGGCAAAGCGGCAGACTTCTTTGAAGCCGAGGTAGACGACATGGTGGCAGGCATTTCCAGCCTGATGGAGCCCGTCATCATTGTAGTGCTCGGTACAGTGATTGGCGGCATCGTGGTGTCCATGTACCTCCCCATCTTTAAGCTGGGACAAGTGGTTTGACGCTGAGCGGCGTGCAATGGCTGGACGCCAGCCTATCGGGCTTGCTGGGACTTCTACTCGGGAGCTTCCTCAATGTGGTGGTTTACCGCTTGCCCAAAATGATGGAGCAGCAATGGGCGGCTGAATGCGCGGAGCTGTCCGGTAAGGAGCCCCCTGAATCGCCTCCATTCAATTTGATGGTGCCGCGCTCACGCTGCCCGCACTGTGGCCATGCCATCCGCTGGTTTGAAAACATCCCGATCGCCAGCTATTTGGTGCTGGGTGGCAAATGCTCTGCATGCAAAGCTGCGATCAGTCCGCGCTATCCCATGGTGGAACTGGCTACTGGCGCCTTGTTCTTTTGGTGCGCTTGGCAATGGGGCGTAGGGGCCACTGGCCTCGCCTGGTGCACCTTCAGCGCCATGCTGCTGGCCTTGGCGCTGATCGACTGGGACACCACGCTGCTACCCGATGACATCACTCTGCCCTTGCTGTGGCTGGGCCTGATCGCTGCCGCTTTGCAATGGACTGCAGTGCCTCTGAGCACATCTCTGTGGGGCGCAGTCGCGGGCTACATGTCACTGTGGACCATCTACTGGATTTTCAAACTGGTGACCGGCAAAGAAGGCATGGGCTACGGTGATTTCAAGCTCTTCGCGGCCTTAGGGGCCTGGTTTGGTTGGCCTTTGTTGATTCCTATTATTTTGCTGGCCTCCGTAATTGGTGCCATCGTAGGCATTGGCATGAAGTTCACCAGCGGGCTGAGAGAAGGTGGCTATGTGCCCTTTGGTCCCTTCCTCGCCGGTGCAGGCCTCACGGCATTGCTGCTGGGCCCACAGGTGATGCGCCAAGCCGTAGGTCTGTGAAACCATGTCCACTGCCCTGCGTTTAGGCCTCACTGGAGGCATAGGCAGTGGCAAGAGCACCGTGGCGGCCTTGCTGGCTAGCCAAGGGGCCACAGTGATCGACGCCGATGCGTTGGCACATGCCACCACCGCGCCCAACGGGCCCGCGATCCCCCCAATTGTTGCTACCTTTGGCCCAGCAATGCTCACCTCTGAAGGCGCCTTGGACCGCACAAAAATGCGCCAACTGGCCTTTGCAGACCCTTCAGCCAGAGCCAAGCTTGAAGCCATTGTCCACCCCTTGGTTGGGCAAGCCATAGGACAAGCTACGCAGGTGGCGAACGCAGCAGGCGCTGCACTTGTCGTCTACGACATCCCCCTGCTCGTCGAGTCCACGCACTGGCGGCGCAGTCTGCCGCGGGTGCTGGTGGTTGACTGCAGCCGGGAGACCCAGATCCAGCGGGTGGTGGCGCGCAATAGCCTGAGCGAGGCCGAGGTGGCACGAATCCTGGCAGCCCAGGCTCCACGCGCGCAGCGCTTGCGGGCCGCCGACATGGTGGTGTTCAACAACGGGATCTCTCTAGCAGAACTTGCACTTCAAGTGCAGCAAATTGGCCAACAGTTCGGGCTATGATTCGCCGACCGGAAAATACAGCGTGATCCTCTACGAATACCCCTTCAACGAACGCATTCGCACCTATTTGCGACTTGAACACCTGTTTCTGCGTCTCGCAGAACTGATGTCACGCTCCGCACCACTGGACCACCATTTCGCGCTGACCACCATCTTTGAAGTGATGGACGTGGGCGCCCGGGCGGACCTGAAATCAGACGTCCTGAAAGACTTGGACAAACAAAAACAGGTGCTGAATGGCTACCGGGGTAACCCCGCGATTGCTGAAGGCGTGCTGGACAAGGTGATCGCCCAGTTGGACCACTGTTTTACTTCCCTGAACGGGTTGACCGGTAAGGCAGGACAATCGCTCACCGAAAACGACTGGCTCATGAGCATCCGCAGCCGCGTCGGCATTCCCGGCGGAACCTGTGAATTCGATTTGCCCGCCTACTACGCGTGGCAACACCGTGATGTCGCAACACGCCAGGCAGACCTACAGCGCTGGGCATCAACCTTGGCTCCATTGGCTGAATCCATTCACCTGCTGCTGAAAATGTTGCGCGACTCCGGCGCGCCCCAGAAGGTTGTTGCCGTGGGTGGGCAGTTCCAGCAAAACCTGCCCCAAGGGCGTACCTTCCAATTGCTGCGCCTGGCGCTGGACCCCGCACTGCAGCTGATCCCGGAAATCAGTGGAAACCGCCTGATGGTGTCGATTCGCCTGATGCGCCACGACGCGGACGACCGCCTGCATTCCAGCGGAGAAGATGGCGCGTTCGAACTGACCTTGTGCTCTTGAACTGCGGTTGCTAGGTGATGGCCCAGACGGATACACCCAAGATCGTGCGTTGCCCCCAATGTGGCGGCGACAGCGTGTACGGCCCCAGCAATGTTTATCGCCCGTTTTGTGGCGAGCGTTGCAAGAACCTGGATCTGGGCGCCTGGGCCAGTGAATCATTTCGCGTGCCCACTGAAGCGCCACCCGATGATCAAGTGTTTGGCGACGCCAAACTACAGTGAAATAGAGACCAAATAGGCCTCTAGCCCCCTAGGAATCTGCGCCAATAGCTACAAAATGTGTAGCACCCTGGTGCGCGCGCTCGGCGGCAAACCAGTCCAACACCGGCACCGTGCCGGGCAATACCGGCTGTACCTGCACCGGCAACTGCTCCCAAGAACAGCTTTGTGCCTCGCGCATCTGCAGTTCACCCGACCAGTCAAAGACCTTGCAGAAATGTAACCGCACCAAAGCGTGCGGATAGTCGACTAGCTCCACCTTCCAGGGCGTGGCTGCAGCGATGGTGATGCCAATCTCCTCCTGCAACTCACGGCGCAGGGCCTGCTCTACGGTCTCGCCGGCTTCCAGTTTGCCACCCGGGAATTCCCAGTAGCCCGCATACGCTTTGCCTGCAGGCCGTGACGTCAGCAGAAAAGCGCCATCGTCGCGTACCAGCACACCCACTGCCACTTCCACGGCCTTGCGGTCCGGACCACCATCACGCGCAGTGCCAGGATCGGCTACCAAAGGTTCTCTCATACCGGGTCACGCCCTGCGAAATCCTTGGCGAACTGGTAGGCCACGCGGCCACTGCGCGATCCGCGCTCCAGCGCCCACAGCAAGGCGTCTGCACGGGCCGCTGCAATGCGCTCGGGCACAATTCCCAAAGCGCTGAGCCACTGGGCCACGATGACCAGGTACTCGTCCTGGTTGAACGGATAAAAACTCACCCACAAGCCAAAGCGCTCGGACAGAGAAATCTTTTCTTCCACCCCCTCACCCGGATGCACCTCACCATCCTCGGTGTGCTTGTAGGTCAGGTTCTCGGACATGTACTCGGGCAGCAAGTGGCGGCGGTTGCTGGTCGCGTAGATCAGCACATTGGGCGTGGCCGCAGCCACGGAGCCGTCGAGCACCGACTTCAACGCCTTGTAGCCCGCTTCGCCTTCGTCAAAGCTCAGGTCGTCACAAAACACGATGAATTTCTCAGGTCGCTGTGCCACCAGATCCACGATGTCGGTCAGGTCAACCAAGTCGGCCTTATCGACTTCAATCAAACGCAAGCCCTGCGCCGCATAGGTGTGCAGGCAGGCGCGGATCAGCGACGACTTGCCAGTACCCCGTGCACCAGTCAGCAGCACGTTGTTGGCAGTAGCACCCCGTACAAACTGCGCAGTGTTGCGCTGGATTTTTTCCTTCTGGTCGTCGATCTCTTTCAGGTCGTCCAGATTCATTGTCCCCACGTGCTGCACCGGCGTGATCACACCCTGGCCCGAGCGCCGACGGCGGTAGCGAAAGGCGATGGACGCGTCCCAGTCTGGTTGCTCCACGCCGTGCGGCAGGGAGGCTTCCACCCGGGCCATGAACAGTTCGGCACGCGCCAGAAAACTGGCCAACTCTTTGGTCAGGGTGTCGGTCATGGGGGCGTCGCTCAGGAGCGGTAGTCGGCGTTGATGGTGACGTACTCGTGGCTGAAATCGCAGGTCCACACCGTCTCGGTGGCGGCACCGCGGCCCAGACCCACACGCACAGTGATTTCGCTTTGCTTCATCACGCGCTGGCCGTCCTCTTCGCGGTAGCTGGGGTTGCGCCCACCGCGTGTGGCCACGTGCACATCGTCCAAGTGCAGCTCGATGCCCGTCTGGTCCAAGTCGTCAATACCGGCGTAGCCCACGGCCGCCAGAATGCGGCCCAAGTTGGGGTCACTTGCATAAAACGCGGTCTTGACCAAAGGTGAGTGCGCAATCGCATACGCCACCTTGCGACACTCTTCAGCCGTGCGCCCGCCTTCCACCTGCACGGTGATGAACTTGGTCGCGCCTTCGCCATCGCGCACGATGGCCTGCGCCAGCTGGCGTGCCACGCCAAGCATGGCCACCTTGAGCGCCTGGCCGTCGGCAGACTGCAAGGACGTGATTTCGGGATTGCCGGCCTTGTTGCTCGCAATCACCACCAAAGAATCGTTGGTAGACGTATCGCCATCCACTGTCACGCGGTTGAACGAGCCTTCGGCCAGTTCCAGCGACAACTGGTGCATGACGGACTGGCTCACGCACGCGTCGGTGGCGATAAAGCCCAGCATGGTGGCCATATTGGGACGGATCATGCCCGCACCCTTGCTGATGCCGCTTACGCTGATCTGTTTGCCACCCAGGGTGACTTGGGCGCCGAAGGCCTTGGGCTGGGTGTCGGTGGTCATGATGCCCTCAGCCGCCTTCAACCAGTTGTCCAGGCGCGCATCGGCAATTGCGGCATCCATGCCCGCAGTGATGCGATCAATCGGCAACGGCTCCATGATCACGCCGGTGGAGAATGGCAGCACCTGCTGCGCGTCAATCCCCAACTTGCCAGCCAGCGCCGCGCAGGTGCTTTGCGCACGCGCCAAGCCATCGGCACCGGTGCCCGCATTGGCATTGCCGGTGTTGATGAGCAGCGCGCGCATGGACTGGCCGGATGCCAGATGTTCACGGCACAGCTGCACCGGGGCGGCACAAAAGCGGTTGGCGGTGAATACGCCGGACACGCTGGCGCCCTCATCCAGCAACACTACGGTCAGGTCTTTGCGACCGACCTTGCGCACCCCAGCTTCGGTCACGCCTATGCGCACCCCAGCGATGGGAAACAAAGTGGCCACATCGGGCAGGGGGAGGTTCACAGGCATGGGCGTGTTCTCAGGTCAGTTGGCCGTGGCAGTGCTTGTATTTTTTTCCGCTGCCGCAAGGGCAAGCGTCGTTGCGGCCCACGCGTGGCACATCGCCAGCGCTCGGCTTCACAGTCGTGTTGTCCACCGTGGTTTCCACCTCGCCGGTTTCGGTAGGTGCGCTGTAGGTTACGTTGGCAATGCTCTCGCCACGGGCTTCCATGGCATCGGCGGCTTGCTCCAGTTGTTCATTGGACTGGATCTTCACCGTCATCAGCACCTTGGTGACTTCGTGCTTCACTGAATCCAGCAACTGGCCGAACAGCTCGAACGCTTCGCGCTTGTACTCTTGCTTGGGCTGCTTTTGGGCGTAGCCACGCAGATGGATACCCTGGCGCAGGTAATCCAGCGCGCTTAGGTGGTCACGCCAATGGCTGTCAATGCTTTGCAGCAACACCATGCGTTCAAACTGCGTGAAGTTGTCGGCGCCCACCAGGTCGATCTTGACCTGGAACGCCGCATTGGCGGCCTCTACCACGGTGGCAACCACGTCTTCGTCGGCGATGGAGCTGGCTTCGGACACCTTCTTCTGCAGGTCCAGCGCCAGCTGGAAGTCGTCTGCCAGGGACTTTTCCAAGGCAGGCACATCCCACTGCTCTTCGACAGACTCGACGGGCACATACTGGCGCACCAAATCTTCAATGGCGCCTTCACGCAGCGAGGTAATTTGTGCGGTCAAGTCCTGTGCATCCAGAATCGCATTGCGCTGCTGGTAGATCACCTTGCGCTGGTCGTTGGACACATCGTCGTACTCCAACAGCTGTTTGCGCATGTCAAAGTTGCGCGCTTCCACCTTGCGCTGCGCACTCTCAATGCTGCGGGTCACGATACCGGCTTCAATGGCCTCGCCATCGGGCATCTTCAGGCGGTCCATGATGGACTTCACGCGATCGCCCGCGAAGATGCGCATCAGCGAATCGTCCAGGCTCAGGTAGAACCGCGAAGAGCCAGGATCCCCCTGGCGGCCCGAACGGCCACGCAACTGGTTGTCGATACGGCGCGATTCATGGCGCTCAGTCGCAATGATGCGCAAGCCGCCCAGGGCCTTGATGGCTTCATGGTCCTGCGTCCACTGGGCGCGCACAGCTTTGATTTTTTCTTCCTTGGCGGCAGCATCCAGACTCTCGTCGGTTTCCACCGTCTGGATATCTTTTTCGATATTGCCACCCAGCACAATATCGGTACCCCGACCGGCCATGTTGGTGGCAATGGTGATCATCTTGGCGCGGCCGGCCTGAGCCACGATGTCCGCTTCGCGCGCATGCTGCTTGGCGTTCAGCACCTGGTGCGGCAGCTTTTCCTTCTCGAGCAACTGGGCAATGATTTCGGAGTTTTCGATCGACGTGGTGCCCACCAGCACGGGTTGGCCGCGCTCGTAACACTCGCGAATGTCCTTGATGGCCGCTTCGTACTTTTCGCGCGTCGTCTTGTACACGCGGTCCAGCTGGTCATCACGGCGGCTGATGCGGTTGGGAGGAATCACCACGGTCTCCAGACCGTAGATTTCCTGGAACTCGTAGGCCTCGGTATCGGCCGTACCAGTCATGCCCGAGAGCTTGCCGTACAGGCGGAAATAGTTCTGGAAGGTAATAGAGGCCAGCGTCTGGTTCTCTGCCTGGATCTGCACGCCTTCTTTGGCTTCCACGGCCTGGTGCAGGCCATCGCTCCAGCGGCGGCCCGTCATCAGGCGGCCCGTGAACTCGTCCACGATGACGATTTCACCTTCTTGCACCACATAGTGCTGGTCGCGGTGGTACAGGTGGTTGGCCCGCAACGCCGCGTACATATGGTGCATCAGCGTGATGTTGGCCGGGTCGTACAGCGACGAGCCCGCAGGAATCAGGCCCAACTCGGCAAAGATCTGCTCGGCAGACTCGTGGCCCTGTTCAGTCAAAAAGACCTGGTGGCTTTTTTCGTCGAGTGTGAAGTCACCTGGCTTGGTCACGCCTTCGCCCGTGCGGGGGTCAGCTTCACCCTCTTGCTTCACCAGCTTGGGGATGGCCTTGTTGATGGCGATGTACAGGTCGGTGTGGTCTTCGGCCTGGCCGCTGATGATCAAGGGCGTGCGAGCCTCGTCGATCAGGATGGAGTCCACCTCATCGACGATGGCGTAGTTCAGGCCTCGCTGCACGCGGTCTGCCACCTCGTAGACCATGTTGTCGCGCAGGTAGTCAAACCCGTATTCGTTGTTGGTGCCATACGTGATGTCGGCACGGTAAGCGGCTTGCTTGTCTTCCCGCGGCGCCTGGGGCAGGTTGATACCTACGGTCAGGCCCAGGAAGTTATAGAGGCGGCCCATCCATTGCGCATCGCGGTTGGCCAGGTAGTCATTTACCGTGACCACATGCACACCCTTGCCACTGAGGGCATTGAGGTACACGGGAAGCGTGGCGGTCAGTGTCTTGCCTTCACCCGTGCGCATTTCCGAAATTTTGCCGTTGTGCAGCGACATGCCGCCCAGCAGCTGTACATCAAAGTGACGCATCTTCATCACCCGCTTGGAGCCTTCGCGCACGACGGCAAAGGCTTCGGGCAAAACGGAATCCAGTGTTTCACCTTTGGCAATGCGGTCCTTGAACTCCTGGGTCTTGGCGCGCAGACCATCGTCGGTCAACTGCTCGAACTGCGGCTCCAGCGCGTTGATCCGCGCCACAACGGAGCGGTATTGCTTGAGCAAGCGGTCATTGCGACTGCCAAAGATTTTGGTAAGGATATTGGTGGCCATGAATGCAAGACTGGCCTGGACCCCAACATGGGTTCGCAGAACAGCGCAGTCCTTTTTCTAGTCTGGGTGAAATGGGGGCGTTCCGGAAAAAGACAACCGCTGTAGCGGGCTGCCCAGCACCAGGAAAGCCAAACCCCTGATTTTAGCGTTGCGCGGCGGGCGCTTTAGACTGCGCGACTTGGGTAGCCGGCAGATGGCGACCGGCATTGAGGAATTTTTGTGGATCCTGGGGAACACCTTGCACCAACACCTCGAAATGCAGATGGGGTCCGGTGGAGCGGCCCGTGGTTCCCACCTCGGCAATTTTCTGCCCGCGCTTGATCAAATCCCCCTTTTTGACGAACACCTTGGAGGCGTGTGCATAACGGGTAATCAGGTCGTTGCCATGGTCGATTTCGACCATATTGCCGTACTGCGAGTGAAATTCCTGCGTGACCACCACCCCGCCGGCCGCTGAGTAGATCGGCGTACCAGGCTCGGAGGGGAAGTCCAGACCGGTGTGCAGCGCAGACCGGCCGGTGATCGGGTCAATGCGCCAGCCGAAGGTAGAGCCCAGGTTGGCGTCGTGCACTGGCGCCTGCGTGGGCACCATCATTTTCTTAATTTTTTGCTCGAACAGACGTGACTCGATCACCGTCATCACGTCAGTACGCTGGTTCGCCAGCAAGTCCAGATCGGCCAAGGTAGCGTCCAATTCCTGCAAAGTCAGATCGCGGCCATTGACCAACGCCCCGCCCTGCCCTGGTTTGATCTTGATGTCGGCGGGGTTCACACCGGCCAAACCGGACACGCGCTCGCCCAGCGATTCGAGCTGCAGCATCTTGGCCTGCATTTCGCCCAGTTTTTTGGCCAGCACTTCGATATTTTCGCGCATGTAGCGGTCGCGCTGGGCAAACTCGTCTTTCACCACCAAGCGCACCAGCGAGCCCACAATGGGCCAACCTTCACGTGCGCCTTTGAGAAACACCCAGTGGTATAGGCCCGCGGAAACCAGCATCAGAACAAACGACAGCCCTAGCAGAGACAGAATCAGCTTGGCGCCACTCAAGTGGAAAGCCCGGCTCTTGGCCATCCACGCGTCCGTGATAATCACTTGCATTGATTCAAAACCTTTTCTCTTCCAAGCATGATCCGAAACCATCGCGCCGTCACGGTGTTGCAGGCGACCCAAGAGTCGCCCACACTGGCCCGCCTGGCCGACATGGCCATGGAATCGTCAGCCCGGCTGAAGAGCCTGGAAACCTTGATTCCGCGCACTCTGCGCCCGGCGATCAAAGCGGGGCCGATTGATGGCCCGGTATGGTGCCTGCTACTGGACAACAACGCGGTTGCGGCCAAAGTGCGGCAATTGCTCCCTGCAATGGAAGCGCACTTGCGCTCCAAAGGGTGGGAGGTTAACTCAATTCGGTTAAAGATCCAAATGACGCCGACTGCCATGCGGTGAATGGCAACGGGTGGGGGAATGGTGCCGCTTGTCGGATTCGAACTGACGACCTACCGCTTACAAGGCGGTTGCTCTACCAACTGAGCTAAAGCGGCACGGGCTGGATTCTACATCACGCGCAGAGCAGGTTTGGCCTGCAAGGCGCTTATTTCACACGTGTGAGTGAGGGACGGCCACCTGTGGGGCGCGGCGTATCCGGTCCGCCATCGTCGGGCGTAGCGGGCACAGGCGCCAGTGCCGAAGGTTTGGGCTCAATGGCTGGAGCCTTGGTTTCTGTGGCTTCGGGCAATGCCGACACGGGGAACGCCATGCCCTGCCCGTTTTCGCGTGCATAAATCGCCAGCACCCTGTGCACTGGCACCAGGATGTCGCGCGCCACACCGCCAAAACGGCCCTTGAACTCAATGAACTCATTGCCCAGCTTCAACGCGCTGGTGGCGTCAAAGCTCACGTTCAACACGATCTCGCCATCCTTGACGAATTCGTGGGGAACGCGCACCGAGTCGTCCACCTGAACGGCAATGAAGGGCGTTAACCCGTTGTCCGTGCACCATTCATACAGAGCACGAATGAGGTACGGGCGGGTGGAGTTGGTGTCTTGGGCGTCCATCATGGCAGTGCAGTCGCCGAGTTACTTGCGCATGACCTTTTCAGACGGTGTCAGCGCCTCAATGTAGGCGGGGCGCGAGAAGATGCGCTCTGCGTACTTGAGCAGGGGCGCTGCGTTCTTGCTGAGGTCAATGCCGTAGTAGTCCAGGCGCCACAGCAGAGGGGCAATCGCCACGTCCAGCATGGAGAAGTTTTCGCCCAGCATGTACTTGTTCTTCAAGAACACGGGAGCCAGTTGCGTCAAGCGGTCACGGATGTGGGCGCGGGCTTTTTCCAGCGCTTTTTCGTTGCCCTTGGAGGCGCGGGCTTCCAGGGTCGACACATGCACGAACAGCTCTTTTTCGAAGTTCAACAAGAACAAACGCACACGGGCACGGTCCACGGGGTCACCGGGCATCAATTGAGGGTGCGGGAAGCGCTCGTCAATGTACTCGTTGATGATGTTGGACTCATACAAGATCAGGTCCCGTTCCACCAAAATCGGCACTTGCCCGTAAGGGTTCATGACGCTGATGTCTTCGGGCTTGTTGTACAGGTCCACATCGCGAATCTCAAAGTCCATGCCCTTCTCGAACAGCACAAACCGGCAACGGTGGGAGAAGGGGCAGGTTGTTCCTGAATACAGCACCATCATGGCGAGAGACTCCTAAAAAATGAAAAAGAGTGGGTCGCCTTGGCAAACCCACTCTGACACCATCACGCGCAGCCTAGAAGCCGCGGGACAGTACGAACAGCAGTTACTTAACGTCTTTCCAGAACGCTGCGTTCAGACGCCACGCGAACAGGGTCAACACTGCCAAGAACAACAACACCCACACACCCACACGCACCCGGGTGTTCTGGGCAGGCTCGCCCATCCACTGCAGGTAGTTCACCAGATCGCCCACGGCTTGGTCATATTGAACAGACGTCATCGTGCCTGGGGTGATTTGCTTCCAGCCCGTGAACACATGTACTTCGTGGCCGTGTTGTTCCACGGTCTCGTACTGGGGTTCACGCTTGCCCTGCAATTCCCACAAGGCGTGTGGCATGGCAACGCTAGGGAATGCCAGGTTGTTCCAGCCGGTGGCCTTGGTGTCATCGGGGTAGTAGGTGCGCAGGTAGGTGTAGAGGTAATCTGCACCGCTGCCATTGGAACCCGCACGTGAACGTGCGATCACGGTCAGGTCAGGTGGATTGGCACCGAACCATTCCTTGGCTTGGCGAGGGTCGATGGCTGCCTTCATGGTTTCACCGACTTTTTCGGTCGTGAACAGCAGGTTGTCCTTGATCTGCTGGTCGGTCAGGCCGATGTCTTTCAAGCGGTTGAAGCGCATGAACGCGGCCGAGTGGCAGTTCAGGCAGTAGTTCACAAACAGCTTGGCACCGTTTTGCAGCGAGACCATGTCATTGGTCTTGACCGGGGCCTTGTCCCAGGCGATACCGCCGGTGTTGGCTTGGGCACCAGCAACCAGGCCGAGCGCCATGGCAAGTGTCATCAATACTTTTTTCATCTGTCTTTTCTCCGGCGCTCAGTGGGCAACGTAGGTGACGCGGGATGGCACGGGCTTGGCTTCACCCAGCGCGCTCCACCAGGGCATCAGCAGGAAGAAGCCGAAGTAGCCAAAAGTGAACAACTGGGACACGCGCTGCGCGACGTCCTGACCAGCCAGGCTGCCCCACACACCAGGTGCCTGGATACCGAGGTAACCCAGAATGGCGAACATGAACACGAAGGCACCATAGAGGTACTTGTGCCAGTCAGGACGGTAGCGGATGGACTTGACCGGGCTGTTGTCCAGCCAAGGCAAGAAGAACAGGATGATCACAGCGCCACCCATCACCACCACGCCCCAGAACTTGGCATCGATGGAGAGCATCAGCACGGCCACGACCACAGCCGCGCCACCAATCAGGCCCTTGAAGATGGTGGGCATCTTGACCTTGAAGATGCCAAAGGCTGCAGCACCCAGCACACTGGCGATCAGTGCATACATCATCTCGCTGGTGATGGCACGCAGCATGGAGTAGAACGGCGTGAAGTACCAGACGGGCGCAATGTGCGCGGGTGTCTTGAGCGGATCGGCCGGGATGAAGTTGTTGTACTCCAGGAAGTAGCCGCCCACCTCGGGTGCGAAGAAGATGATGGCGGTGAACACCATCAGGAACATGCTGACCGCAAAGATGTCATGCACCGTGTAGTAGGGGTGAAAAGGCACGCCATCCAGAGGGTGGCCAGCCGCATCGCGGGGAGCGTTGGGGCCCTTGATCTCGATACCGTCGGGGTTGTTGGAACCCACATCGTGCAGCGCCAACAAGTGCGCCACTACCAGACCCAACAGGACCAAAGGCACGGCAATCACGTGGAAGCTGAAGAAGCGGTTCAGCGTAGCGTCGCCCACCACATAGTCACCGCGGATCAGCAAAGCCAGATCAGGGCCGACCAAAGGAACAGCCGCAAACAGGTTCACGATCACCTGGGCGCCCCAGTAGGACATTTGGCCCCAAGGCAACAGGTAGCCCATGAAGGCTTCAGCCATCAGGCACAAGAAGATGGCGCAACCGAAGATCCAGACCAGCTCACGCGGCTTGCGGTAGCTGCCGTACAGCAGGCCGCGGAACATGTGCAGGTAAACCACCACAAAGAAGGCGGACGCGCCGGTGGAGTGCATGTAGCGGATCAACCAGCCCCATGGCACGTCACGCATGATGTATTCGACCGAACCGAATGCCAGCGCGGCATCGGGCTTGTAGTGCATGACCAGGAAAATGCCGGTCACGATCTGGATCACCAGCACCAGCAGCGCCAGCGAGCCGAAGATGTACCAGAAGTTGAAGTTTTTCGGAGCGTAGTACTCCGACATGTGCACCTTGTAGGCATCGAAAGCAGTGGGGAACCGGTTTTCAAACCAATTGGTCACCTTTTCGCCAGCCGAGGCATTAGGGGAGATGTCCTTGAATGTCGCCATGTCTATGTTCCTCAGGCTTTCTTGTCTTCGCCGATCAGCAGACGGCTGTCGGACAGGTACATGTGCGGTGGCACTTCAAGGTTGTCGGGCGCGGGCTTGTTCTTGAACACGCGGCCAGCCATGTCGAAGGTGGAACCATGGCAGGGGCAGAGGAAGCCGCCGTGCCAGTCATCGGGCAGCGAAGGCTGGGGGCCGACCTGGAACTTGTCCGATGGCGAGCAACCCAGGTGGGAGCAAATGCCCACGGCCACGAGAAACTCGGGCTTGATGGAGCGGCCTTCGTTGCGGGCGTACTCGGGGGTCAGCTCGCTGGGCTTGCGCTCGGATTTGGGGTCGGCCAACTGGGCGTCTGCGCCAGAGAGGGCGGCCAACTGTTCAGGTGTGCGGCGCACGATCCAGACAGGTTTGCCGCGCCATTCGACGGTCATTTTTTCGCCGGGCTTGATGCCCGAGATGTCCACTTCCACGGCGGCGCCGGCGGCTTTGGCGCGCTCGGAGGGCTGAAAAGTGCTCACAAAAGGAATGGCGGTGGCAACACCGCCCACTGCGCCGGCGCAGCTGGAAGCTATCAACCAGGTCCGTTTGCTGGAGTCGATCTTTTTGCTGTCGACAGGAGTTTCACTCATGAGAATCCTCAATGAACATCGCTAGTAAGGGTAAGCCGGGATTGTAGCTGACGGCAGTAGGGGCATTCAACGAGACGTTTGGTCCGGACACGTGCTTGCGGTCCACTTTTGTGGGTAATACTGCGGGTCTTTCAACCTCAATGGAGCCGAGCGATGGGAATGATTCAGGAATTCAAGGATTTCGCGGTCAAGGGCAATGTGATTGACTTGGCCGTGGGTGTGATCATTGGTGGCGCGTTTGGCAAGATTGTGGATTCAGTGGTGGGCGACCTGATCATGCCGCTGGTGGGCGCCGTGATTGGCAAGCTGGACTTTTCCAGCCTGTTTGTGGTGCTGGGTGCCGTGCCGCCGGGTACCGAGGCCACCCTGGCGGGCCTGAAAAAGGCTGGTGTGCCCGTGTTTGCCTATGGCAACTTCATCACCGTGGCGGTGAACTTTGCGATTCTGGCCTTCATCATCTTCCTGATGGTCAAACAGATCAACCGCCTGAAGAAAGAAGCCCCGGCCGCCGAACCCGCGGCCGTGGTGACACCCGAAGACGTGCTGCTGCTGCGCGAGATCCGCGACAGTTTGCAGAAATAACGCCCCCACGCTCCGCCGCTGCGCGGGTCGCTGCCCCCCAAAGGGGGCTAATTTGCCTTAGGGCGGCCCAGCGGCAAATTGTTAGCCGGAGCAGAGCTGGCGCGCCATGCGGATGGCGGCCAGCAGACTGGAGGGGTCCGCGCGACCGGTCCCGGCGATGTCAAACGCCGTACCGTGGTCCGGGCTGGTGCGCACCAGCGGCAGGCCCAGCGTCACGTTGACGCCCTGCTCCACCCCCAGGTACTTCACGGGGATCAGCCCCTGGTCGTGGTACATGGCCACCACCACATCAAATTCGCCCGGATGTCCCGCTGCGTGGCGGGCGCGCATAAACACCGTGTCGGGCGCGTAGGGGCCAAACACCTGGCAGCCCTGGGCCCGCGCGGCCTGCACCGCCGGAATGACCGTGTCCAGCTCCTCGCGGCCGAACAGGCCGCCCTCACCCGCGTGCGGGTTCACGCCTGCCACCGCAATTCGCGGTGCGCGGCCCAGCGTGCGCAAGAGCGCGGCATGGGTGATCAGAAGGGTTTCCAGCACGTTGTCCACGGTCACCGCGGCCAGCGCATCGCGCAGCGAGACATGGATGCTGACCAGCACGGTGCGCAGCTCGTCATTGGCCAGCATCATGCGCACGGGCATCGCGTCCACGGCCACACCGGCATGGCGTGCGGCGGCGGCCTGCAGCATTTCCGTGTGGCCCGGGTAGGCGTCGTACGGGGCACCGGCCGCAGATAGGGCCTCCTTGTGCAGCGGCGCTGTCACCAACGCGGCCACGTCGCCGCGCAGCGCGGCATCCGCTGCCCACCACACACAACGCCCAGCAAATTCACCGGCGGCGGCACTCACCTGCCCCCAGGCCACAGGCGCCAAGGTCTCGCCCACCTGCAACACAGGCAGGCAACGCGGCGGCAGTTGCGCCACCTCAGCGGGCGTGGCGATCTGCACCACAGGCAGGGGCACGGCGCCCTGCACCACGGCCAGCGCGCGGCGCATGGTCTGCACATCGCCGGCCACAAAGCAGCCTTGCAAGGCCTCGGGTTCGCGCAGGAAGGACTGGGCAATGATTTCGGGGCCGATGCCGGCGGCATCGCCCAGCGTCAGGGCGAGGGGAAGAACAGTGGCGCTCATGCAGGGTTGTCGATGTCGATGAAGGTATGGGCCATGCCCAGCTGGGCGGCTACGTGCGCGGCGACCGCAGGCGCGCCATAGCGCTCGCTGGCATGGTGGCCGCATGCGATGTAGGCCACGCCGCATTCGCGGGCGTAGTGGGCCTGGGGTTCGGAAATCTCGCCGGTGATAAAGGCGTCGGCCCCAGCCGCAATCGCGGCTTCAAAGTAGCCCTGGGCACCGCCGGTGCACCAGGCGATGCGGCGCAGTTGCTGCGTGCCACCGGGCACCAGAGTGACGGTACGGCCCAGTGTGGCCTGCACATGGTCTGCCAGGGCCTGGGCCGTACTCAGGGCTGCGGGCGCAGCGCCCAGAAAGCCTAGCTGCTGCTCGCCAAAACGTGCGTCCGCCACCAGCCCCAGCACCCTGCCTAGCTGCGCGTTGTTGCCCAGCTCAGGGTGGGCGTCCAGCGGCAAGTGGTAGGCCAACAGGTTGATGTTGTGCGCCAGCAGCAGACCCAGGCGCTGGCGCATCCAGCCGGTCACGCGGCCGTCGTAGCCGCGCCAGAACAGGCCATGGTGCACCAAGATGGCATCGGCGTTGGCGGCAATGGCTGCCTCGATCAGCGCCAGGCTGGCCGTAACGCCCGACACCAGGGTGTGCACCTCGGTGCGGCCCTCCACTTGCAGGCCGTTGGGGCCGTAGTCTTTGAAACGCTCGGGCTGCAGCAGCGCGTCCAGCGTGGTGAGCAAGGTGGTGCGGTCGGTCATGGGGTGATTGTCGGGGACGATTCGGGCTGCAGCGTGCTGTCGCAGCCCTGCCCGGCGGCTACCCAGCGGCGTGCGGCACGGTGCAGCACGGCCGTGGCCAGCGCCTGCACCCAGCACAGGCCGCGGCGCCCGGCCCAGGGCAGCGCCGCCTGCACCACCGCCGCGGGCGCAGTGATGGCGCCGCAGCGGTATGCGGCTTCGGCCTCGCTCCAACGCAACGCGTCGCACGCACCGTGGCGCTTGCGCGAGAGCAACATGCCCAGCGGACACGGTTCGACCAGACAGCACACGCCACAGCCGTTGCAGGCCGCGCCCAGTGCGGGCTTGCGCGGGGCTTCGGTATGGATGTGGATGGTGTGGGTGGGCAGTGGCATATGTGGCAGCCCCACTGTAACGCGGGGGTGCTTGCCGCCTACAATTTGCCCGGTGCGGCGCGCCTGTGCGCTGCAAATGCTGGATTTACCGATGAAACGTCTCTGGTTGCTGTTCTCCCAAACCGCCACGGTGCTGCTGGCAGCCTATTTTGTGGTGGCCACGCTCAAGCCGCAATGGCTGGGCCACACGCCCAGCGTGGGTGGCGTGGTTGCGCTGCTGGAAGCGCCCGCCCTGGCGCCGGGTGAAGTGCCACCCGGCAGCTTCCGCCTGGCCGCGCAAAAGGCCTCGGCCGCGGTGGTCAGCATCAACACCAGCAAGGCCGCGGCCAAGAACCCCAATGCCAACGACCCCTGGTTCAAGTTCTTTTATGGCGACCAGGGCAGCGAAGCCCAGGGCGGCCTGGGCAGCGGCGTGATCGTCAGCGCCAGCGGCTACATCCTGACCAACAACCACGTGGTGGAAGACGCCGACGAGATCGAGGTGTTTTTGAACGACGGCCGCCACACCAAGGGCAAGGTGATTGGCACCGACCCCGACAGCGACCTCGCCGTGGTGAAGATCGACCTCGACAAGCTGCCCACCATGGTGCTGGGCAACTCCGACAACCTGCAGGTCGGTGACCAGGTGCTGGCCATTGGCAACCCGTTTGGCGTGGGCCAGACCGTGACCAGCGGCATCGTCAGCGCGCTGGGCCGCAACCAGCTGGGCATCAACACCTTTGAGAACTTCATCCAGACCGATGCGGCCATCAACCCCGGCAACTCGGGCGGCGCGCTGGTGGACACCAATGGCCACCTGCTGGGCATCAACACCGCCATCTACTCGCGCTCGGGCGGTAGCATGGGCATTGGCTTTGCCATTCCCGTGACCACGGCCAAGCAGGTCCTGGACGGCATTGTGAAAGACGGCCAGGTCACGCGCGGCTGGATTGGCGTGGAGCCCAACGACCTGTCGCCCGAGCTGGCCGAGACCTTTGACGTGAAGACCAAAGAGGGCGTGATCATCACCGGCGTGCTGCAAAACGGCCCCGCCGCCCAGGCCGGTGTGCGCCCCGGCGACGTGATCGTGAGCATTGCCGACCGGCCGATTGCCGACGTGACGCAGCTGCTGTCGGTGGTGGCGTCGCTCAAGCCCGGCACGGCAGCGGCCTTCACCATCGAGCGCAAGAACCAGAAGGTGCAGCTGAACGTGACCCCCGGCGTGCGGCCGAAGCCCAAGGCGGCGCCCCACTAGACGGTGCAAGCCCCATGCAAAAAGGCGACCCCAGGGTCGCCTTTTTGCTATGGATTCAGGAGCTAGTCGCGCAATATCTACGGGGGCTAGCGGCCTAAAAGTTTTAAGAACCCGGGGTGGGCGCCTCTTCAGGCGGCGCCTGGGTGTGCTTGATGAAAATCTGTGCGGCCCAGATGCCAATCTCGTACAAGATGCACATGGGAATCGCCAACGCCAGCTGCGACACCACATCGGGCGGCGTGACGATGGCGGCGGCCACAAAGGCCACCACGATGAAGTAGCTGCGAAAGCCCTTGAGCTTCTCGATGCTGACCAGCCCCATGCGCGCCAGCACGATCACCACGATGGGCACCTCAAACGCCAAGCCAAAGGCCAGGAACATGGAGAGCACGAAGTCCAGGTAGGACTCGATATCAGGCGTGGCCGAAATGCTTTTGGGCGCAAAGCTCTGGATGAACTTGAACACCTGGCCGAACACAAAGAAGTAGCAAAACGCCACGCCGATGAAGAACAGCAGCGTGCTGGAGATCACCAGGGGCAGCACCAGCTTTTTCTCGTGGCTGTACAGGCCCGGCGCCACAAAGGCCCACACCTGCCACAGCACCACCGGCAGCGCCAGCAAAAATGCCGTCATCAGCATGATCTTCAGCGGCACCAGAAACGGTGAGATCACCGAGGTGGCGATCAGCTTGCCGCCCGCGGGCAGCGAGGCCACCAGCGGTGCGGCCAGGATGTCGTACAGCGCGGCGGGGCCAGGGAAGATCGCCAGCACGGCCAGCGCCACGCCCACGGCGATAGCGGCCTTGACCAACCGGTCGCGCAGCTCCATCAAATGCTGCACAAAGGGCTGCTCGGTGCCGGCAAGCTCGTCTTGCGGATTGTTGTCTGATGCCATGGGGAAAAGTGTTGGTGCCGGTCAGCGCACGCGGGGCGGACGGAACCGTGCCACGCGGGCTGCGCCCGACTGCGCCCGGGTACGCACGCCAGCGCGCGCCTTGTACCACTGGGGCATGGCGCCTTGCTTAAGGCGCCAGTTCTTGTTCGGGTGCTTGTATTGGGGGGCTTGGGGCTCCAGCGCGGCGTCGGTGGCGTCAGACCACGATTTCTCGAAATCGCTGGCCTGCGTCTGGATGGAGTTTTCCACGTCGCGGGCCGCTCCCTCCACCGTTTCGCGCATCTTCTTGAGCTCGTCGAGCTCCATGGAACGACTCACCTCGGCCTTCACGTCGGCCACATAGCGCTGCGCCTTGCCGAGCAAGGCGCCCACCGTGCGGGCCACTTTGGGCAGCTTCTCCGGCCCGATGACGATCAACGCCACCGCGCCGATCAGCGCCATCTTCGATATGCCGAGATCAATCACGCAGTGCTATCGCTCAGTGTTTTTGCTTGGCTTCCACGTCGATCGTGGTTTTTTCAGAGGCGTTGGCTACTTGCTGTGCGGGGGCAACGGGCTTGTCGTCGGCCGAGGCTGCGCCGTCCTTCATGCCGTCCTTGAAGCCCTTGACCGCGCCGCCCAGGTCAGAACCGATGTTCTTGAGCTTCTTGGTGCCGAACACCATGACCACGATCAGCAAAACGATCAACCAGTGCCAAATAGAAAATGAACCCATGATTTACTCCTAACGATGTATTGAATTCTAGTCGCCGCGTGTGAACGCGATCAGCCGCGCAGCCAGGGACGCGGACCGCCCATGACATGGAAGTGCAGGTGGTGCACCTCCTGCCCCCCTTCCGCGCCGGTGTTGGTCACCAGGCGGTAGCCGCCATCCGGGTAGGGATTGCAACCCTCCTGCAAGGCCAGCTTGGGTACCAAGGCCATCATATGCCCCATCAGTGCGGCATGTTCGGGCCCCACATGCGCCATGCTGGCAATGTGGGCTTTGGGCACCAGCAAGAAATGCACCGGCGCCCAGGGGTTGATGTCGTGGAAAGCGTAGACCTGCTCGTCCTCGTAGACCGTTTTGGACGGGATCTGTTTGGCGATGATCTTGCAGAAAATGCAGTTGGCGTCGTGCCCTGGCGTGTGCTCACTCATGCACCAATCTCCTGTCCCTTGTTCATGGCGATGAAGCCGCTGATGATGCGATAGAGGAACCACAGCGAAACCAGCCCCCAGGCGATGTAGCCGGGGATGATGAGCAGGAGCCACAGGGGTGTGGTGACGAGGTACAGCAGCCCCGCAATCAACACCGAGCGGATGCGCCAGCGGAAATGCGAGGCGTGCCAGGTGCCGGCTGCATCATCGCGCTTGACCATGTCCAGAATCAGCGCCGCCAGCAGGAGAGCCACCCCGAACTGGCCGCCGGGAATGAAGGCGCTGATGGCCACAATCAGGTGCAACACATAGCTGATGGTGCCCACGGTGTTGAGCGACTGCAGCTTTTGCAGGCTGGCCGCGTCATTGGGGGTGGTGAAGTTCTGGCTCATGCGCACTCCTGGTTCAGGGTTCAGCTTTGGGCTCCGCCTCACGCGCAATGACTTTGCGCAGGGCTTTTTCTTCCAGGCCGCTGGTGCCCACACGGCGCTCCAGCTCGGCAATCACATCGGCCGGCGACAGACCATAGTGCGACAGCGCCACCATGCAATGGAACCACAGGTCGGCCACTTCGTAGACGATCTTGCTGGCGTCGCCGCCGTGGTCTGCGTCCTTGGCGGCCATGACCACCTCGGTGGCTTCTTCACCAATTTTCTTCAAAAAGGCGTCGGGCCCCTTGTGCAGCAGGCGGGACACGTAGCTGGCATCCGGGTCGCCACCATTGGCCAACTTGCGGCTTTCAATCACGGCGGCCAGGGCGGCCAGGGAGTCCTGCGAAGTCGAAGTGGAGGGCATAACGCTATTTGTAGATGGATTCAGGGTCTTTCAAGACCGGATCGACAGATTTCCATTCACCATTCTCCAACACGCTGAAAAAACAGCTGTGGCGGCCGGTGTGGCAGGCGATGCCGGGCTCATGGCCCAGTTGGGTCACCTTGAGCAGGATCACGTCGTTGTCGCAGTCCATGCGGATTTCGTGCACGGTTTGCACGTGGCCGGACTCTTCGCCCTTGTACCAAAGCTTGTCGCGCGTGCGGCTGAAGTACACGGCCCGGCCCAGCTCCACGGTCTTTTGCAAGGCCTCGCGGTTCATCCAGGCGAACATCAGCACGTCGTTCGTGCCCTGCTCCTGCGCAATCACGGGCACCAAGCCCTTGGAATCCCAGCGGATGTGTTTGAGCCAGCTCACAGGCGGTGTGGGGGTGGGTTCCATGTGCTATCCAATTTATAGCTGCTCGCGCAGCGTTTACGGGGGCTAGAGGCCTAAAACGCTTAAATCCGCACGGGGATGCCGCGTTCGGCCATGCGGGCCTTGGCCTGGCCTACGGTGTACTCACCGTAGTGGAAGATGCTGGCGGCCAGCACCGCATCAGCCCCGCCCTGCTGCACGCCATCGGCCAGGTGGTCCAGATTGCCGACACCGCCCGAGGCAATGACGGGCACGCTGATCGCGTCGGCCACGGCGCGGGTCAGCGCCAGGTCAAAGCCGCTCTTGGTGCCGTCGCGGTCCATGCTGGTGAGCAGGATTTCGCCAGCCCCGCGGCGCGCCATCTCGGTGGCCCAGGCCACGGCGTCCAGGCCGGTGTTTTTGCGGCCACCATGGCTGTACACATCCCAGCCGGCACCGCGGGTGGCAGCGTCTTCCGCAGAGCGGCGTTTGGCGTCAATGGCCACGACGATGGCCTGGGAGCCGTATTTCAGGGAGGCGTCTTCAATGACTTGCGGGTTGGACAGCGCGGCCGAGTTAAAGCTGATCTTGTCGGCCCCCGCGTTGAGCAGACGGCGCACGTCTTCCACCACACGCACCCCCCCCCCCACAGTCAGCGGGATGAAGACCTGGCTGGCCACGGCTTCGATGATGTGCAGGATCAGGTCGCGCCCATCGCTGGTGGCAGTGATGTCCAAAAACGTGAGTTCGTCGGCGCCCTGGTCGTTGTAGCGGGCCGCGATTTCGACGGGGTCACCGGCGTCGCGCAGCTCTACGAAATTGACACCCTTCACGACGCGACCGCCGGTCACGTCCAGGCAAGGAATGATGCGTTTAGCGAGCATCAGCCGTTCAATTCGTCGGCGCGGGTCTGTGCAGCAGCAAAGTCCAGGTCGCCGCTGTAGATGGCGCGGCCGCAGATCACGCCCTCCACGCCTTCGTCTTCCACGGCGCACAGGGCTTCAATGTCGGCCATGTTGGACAAGCCGCCCGACGCAATCACGGGGATGGTCAGGGCCTGGGCCAGCTTGACGGTGGCATCGATGTTGATGCCGGACAGCATGCCATCACGGCCGATGTCGGTGTAGATGATGCCTTCGACGCCGTAGTCTTCAAATTTCTTGCCCAGGTCCACCACGTCGTGGCGGGTGAGCTTGCTCCAGCCGTCGGTGGCCACTTTGCCGTCGCGTGCGTCCAGGCCCACGATGATGTGGCCGCCAAACGCGGTGCAGGCGTCTTGCAGAAAGCCTGGGTTCTTGACCGCGGCGGTGCCAATGATGACGTAACGCAAGCCGGCGTCCAGGTAGCGTTCGATCGTGTCCAGGTCGCGGATACCGCCGCCCAGTTGCACGTCGATCTCGTTGCCCACTTCCTTGAGGATCTTGCGGATCGCCATCTCGTTTTTGGGATGGCCGGCAAAGGCACCATTCAGATCGACCAGGTGCAGACGCCGTGCCCCTTTGTCCACCCAGCTGCGGGCCATGACCGCGGGGTCCTCGCCAAACGTGGTGGATTGGTCCATATCGCCTTGTTTGAGGCGTACACAGTGGCCGTCTTTGAGGTCAATCGCAGGAATTAAAAGCATGGTGCTTCAGGGTTGGAGGGAAAGGAGAGTCGCGTTGCCAGATGCAGAAATGCGGCAAGGATAAAGATTCAAGGATTCCAGTGCAGGAAGTTACGGTAGAGGGCCAAGCCATGCTCAGCGCTTTTTTCAGGGTGAAACTGGGTTGCGAAAATATTATCGCGTGCAATCACCGCTGAGAAGCGTTGGCCATAGTCCGTCTCACCTACGCTGTGGCGCGCATCAGACGGTTGGGCGTAGTAACTGTGTACAAAGTAGAAGTAGCTGCCATCGGGCACCTCGCCCCACACCGGGTGCTTGGGCGCGCCGGCATGGCGGGTCTGCCAGACCTGGTTCCAGCCCATTTGCGGCACCTTGTAGCGGCTACCATCGGGCTGAATCTGCCCGGCCAGCTCGAATTTCACCACCTTGCCCGGAATCAGGCCCAGGCTGGCGGTGTTCAGCTCATCGCTGTGGTCCAGCAGCATCTGCATGCCCACGCACACGCCCATGAGCGGTTTGTTCGCCGCCGCGTGCATCACGGCGTCGAACATGCCGGAGTCGTGCAGCTCGCGCATGCAGTCGCGCATGGCGCCCTGGCCCGGCAGCACCACGCGTTCGGCATCCATCACCTCTTGCGGGGTGCGGGCCCAGACCACTTCGACCCCGGCATCGGCCGCCACGTGCATCACCGCCTGGGTGACCGAACGCAGGTTGCCCATGCCGTAGTCCACCACCGCCACTTTTTTCATTACAGCGAACCCTTGGTGGAAGGAATCACGCCCAGGGCGCGCGGGTCGAACTCGATGGCGGCGCGCAGCGCGCGGGCAAAGGCCTTGAACACCGTCTCAGCCTGGTGATGGGCGTTTTCGCCCTTGAGGTTGTCGATGTGCAGGGTCACGAAGGCGTGGTTCACAAAGCCCTGGAAAAACTCGTGGGTCAGCTGCGTGTCAAACGCGCCGATCATGCCGCTCTTGAACGGCACGTTCAGCTCCAGCCCGGGACGGCCCGAGAAGTCGATCACCACGCGGGAGAGCGCCTCGTCCAACGGCACATAGGCGTGGCCGTAGCGGCGGATGCCCTTCTTGTCGCCAATGGCCTGGTGAAAGGCCTGGCCCAGCGTGATGCCCACGTCTTCCACGGTGTGGTGACCGTCGATGTGCAAGTCGCCGTCGGCCTCGATGTCCAGGTCGATCATGCCGTGGCGGGCGATCTGGTCCAGCATGTGGTCAAAGAAGCCAATGCCGGTGGACAGGCGGCTGACGCCGGTGCCGTCCAGGTTGACGCGGACCTTGATCTTGGTCTCGGCCGTGTTGCGCGATACCTCGGCAATGCGGGGCGCGTAGGTCTGGGGCACTTCGGTCAATGGGTAGTTGGTAGTCATAGGGATTCCTGCAGAGCCTGCAACAGCTGCGCGTTCTCGGTGGCGGTGCCAACGGTGAGCCGCAAACATTGGGCCAGCAATGGGTGCATTTTAGAAACGTTCTTGACCAGAACACCGCGCGCCTTGAGGCCATCGAACACTTTTTGTGCCGAATCCCCTTCACCCGCGATGCGAACCAGCACCATATTGGCGTCGCTGTTCCAGGCCTTAACCCCCGGCAACGCCCGCAATGCTCCTAAAAGCGTAGCGCGCTGCGCACAGATTTCGCGGGCTTGCGCCGCAAAAGCCTCTTGGTTCTCCAGCGCAAACAGCGCGCACTCGTAGTTCAGCACACTGATGTTGTAGGGCGGGCGCACTTTATCCACCTGGGCGATGAGCGCCTGCGGGCCCACCATGTAGCCAATGCGCACGCCGGCCAGGCCAAACTTGCTCAGGGTGCGCATCAGCAGCACGTGGGCGTTGGCGGTGGGGTTGGCGCGGATCACGTCGAGGTAGGTGCGGCTGGAAAACGGCTGGTAGGCCTCGTCAATCGCCACAATGCTGCCCGCCGCCTGGGCCGCGGCCACCACGCGCGCCATGTCGGCCTCGGCCCACAGGTTGGCCGTGGGGTTGTTGGGGTAGGCCAGGTAGACGATGGCAGGCTGGTGGGCCTCGATGGCCTGCACCATGGCCGGCACGTCCAGCGCAAAGTCGGCCGTCAGCGGCACGCCCACAAAGTCCAGCCCCTGCAGCTGCGCGCTCATAGCGTACATCACAAAACCGGGCGTGGGCGCCAAAATGGCGGGCTTGGGCTGACCGGGCGCCACGGGCACATCGCAGGCCATGGCCAAGAGCGAGATCAACTCGTCCGAACCATTGCCCAGCATGATGTCGAAGCCCTCGGGCATGCCCGCATAGGCGGCCAGCGCCTGGCGCAGGTCGTTCACACGGCCATCGGGGTAGCGGTTCAGCGCCAGTGCGCCCAGGCGGCGGCCCAACGCCTCTTGCAGCTCGGCGGGCAGGCGGTGCGGGTTCTCCATGGCGTCGAGCTTGACCATGCCTTTGGAGTCCTGAACGTTATAGGCGTGCATGGACTGCACGTCCTGGCGGATGCGGCGCTGGATGAGCGCATTCACGGTGCTGTCAGTGGAAGCGGTAGCAGTCATGCGGGGACTTTCAGAGCTAAAAAACTAGTCGGCGGCCAGCGCCACATCGGCGGGCGTGGCTTGCAGGGGGCTGAGGATGGTGACGCCATCGATCTGCTGGCCGTGCTGCAGGTCCAGCGAGAGCACGTGGGTGGAGCCGCTTTGCGCCGCGGCCGCCACGATGAGCGCATCCCAGTAGGACAGGCCAAAGCGAGCCTCCACGCCCCAGGCGGTTTCCACGGTCTGGTGGTCAATCTGCCAGGGCTGCCAGAGCTGGTAGCGGCGCAGCTTGGCGCGCGCGTCACCCTGGGGCATGGCGAAGTGCTGCGTGGCGCTCACGTAATAGGCGTTCAGCACCTGGGTGCTGACCCGCCCGGCACGCCGCTGCCACAGCGCCTGCAGCCAGTCGCGGACACGGGCCTGGCGGGTGGCATCAAACGCGTCGTCCGCGGCCAACAGCACATTCGTATCGACAAAAACAATGGCGCCAGAGGTGTCGAGCGGGCTAGCCATTCAGAACCTCCCGCTGCGGGTACGCCTTGCCGCCGGAGCTGAACGACGAGGTGTCCGCCACCCAATCGCGCTGGGCGCGGGCGTAGGCATCGTCGTGCTGCATCTTGTCGGTGAGCATCTCCCCCACCAGACGCGACACGCTGGTATTGCGCCGGGCCGCCTCGATCCGCACCCACTCCAGCGTGGCGTCTTCGACGGTGATGGTGACGTTTTTCATATGGCCGTCAGTTTACACGAATTTCGTGTTGCACGAATTTCGTGTAAATAGTACTGGGCCGGACTATTCGATCGACGCGTCGCACGCACCGCTCTAGTGGACTGACACAAAGGGAGAGGAAGTTGCATGCAGCATGAAACGCTATCTTTATGGGAGCAGGTTGCGCATATTCCACGAGGGCTAGAGGACGATTTGCCTACGCACGCAAAGTGTCTATGACCGTCCCCGTAGAGATCGCCAGCTTTGTCGAATCCATCGGAGCGTCTCCTTTGCAGAGCTGGATGCACCTCCCACCCTGGGAGATCACCACCAACGCAGCGGCCATCGTCCGCACCTTGCTCGACCAAACTGACCTGCGCGACTACCTAGTAACCGACGATGTGGCCGTGCACCGCAGCGTGGTTATCGAGACTGGTGCCACGCTCAAAGGGCCGTTGCTGCTGGGCCCCAGCTGTTTCGTGGCGGCCGGCGCCTACTTGCGCGGCGGCAACTGGGCCGCCGCGGACTGCAGTTTTGGCCCGGGCACGGAGCTCAAGTCGTCGTTTGTGTTCAGTGGTACCAAGCTGGCGCACTTCAACTTCGTGGGCGACAGCATCCTGGGCGCAGACGTGAATCTGGAGGCGGGCAGCATCATCTGCAACTACCGCAATGAGCGGCCTGACAAAGAGATTGTGGTGCGACTGGGCGCCGCACTGCACCGCACTGGCGCACAGAAGTTTGGAGCGCTGGTGGGTGACCATGCACGCATTGGCGCGAACGCAGTCCTGGCGCCCGGCGCCTTATTGGGCAAGGGCGTGGTGATTGGGCGCACCGCGTTGTGCGACCAGGAAATGTAGCGATGTAGTCGACATTGCGTGTTGCAAATGCTTACCTTCCCCAACGCACTATGCACGACAGCGCACAGAGGGTGAGCGAAGAAAAATTCACAGTCAAACGGTGTTTCACCCTCTTACTAGGAATCTTTCACCATGCACACACGCCAACCCCTTGCCCCATCGCGCCGACCCTCGTTCGGAAGCCTGAAATCCTCGTCATTGCGCCGCGCAGCAAGCCTGTTGCTCGGAGTTAGCACCCTGGCCACCTGCGGCCTGGCCTTGGCGCAGAACAATGCGTCGTCCACGGACGCCTCCAACTCCGGCTCTGGGCTGAGCATGAACAATATGCGGGTGCCGGGGTCTAGCTACTTTGGCTTGAACGCTGGCACGGCCGACCTGTCGCGCCCGATTACCGGCTTTGGCACTTGGGGTGGCAGCAACCAATCCAACGCGTACAGCGTGTACCTGGGCAACTACTTCAACAACCAGAACTACGGTTTTGAAGTGGGCTACAACGACTTCGGCTCGATCAACCGCTCCGGTGGCACCACCAAAGTGGATGGCATCAACCTGAGTCTGATCGGACGCCTGCCAGTCAACCCCAACTTCAATCTGCTGGGCAAACTGGGTACCACCTACAGCCGCACGGACGTGTCCGCCAGCGCAGCCTCTGGCGTTCAAACGGGCAGCGAACGTGGCTTCGACTGGTCCTACGGGCTGGGCGCCGAATACCGCTTCACTGGCAATTGGTCGGGCGTGCTGCAGTACGACGAGCATTACGTGAAGTACCCCGGCAAGACCGAGCGCGTGAGCGCAACGACCTTGGGCGTGCGCTACAACTACTGATGCTGGCCCTGCGTTAGCAGGGATAGACCGTGGTTAGCGCATTGGTCACCACCAGCTGCACCGGCATGTCGGCCTCGTAGAGGTCGACATTGCGCTTGAGCTCGGTGGTGTACAGGTTCTTGGCCATGCTGGGTTCAAGCCGACGGCCGTTCAAGCAGATGCTGGGCTTGGCGCCGTTGCGCACGTCCTGTGTGTGGGCCTCGATGGCGCCCTCCATGACACCGACCAGGTAGTAGTCGGTGTAGGTGGCGCCTTGTTTTTCAGTCTTCTCCAGG
Organism: Rhodoferax sp. ZS1R25; assembly: GCF_056521335.1. Lineage (NCBI taxonomy): Bacteria > Pseudomonadati > Pseudomonadota > Betaproteobacteria > Burkholderiales > Comamonadaceae > Rhodoferax > Rhodoferax sp. ZS1R25. The sequence continues at coordinate 1,377,546 of NZ_JBWMAZ010000001.1, read as the reverse complement.
GCTCGCATCTCGCGGATGGTCATGGCGTGGACGCTGGCCAGGCAGCCCACCGAGAGGGCCAGGGCCGTGGCAGCCTGTTGCAGAAAAGTGCGGGGTGAATGGATGTGCATGGGATTTAGTCGTCCGTCTGCACGCATTCTTACTTCAATCGCATTTCCGCCGCACGCGCGTGGGCTTGCAGGCCTTCGCCATGCGCCAGCACCGAAGCAATCTGCCCCAATGTCTGCGCCCCCTGCTCGCTCACCTCAATCAGGCTGCTGCGCTTCTGGAAATCGTAGACACCCAGCGGGCTGCTGAAACGTGCCGTGCCACTGGTGGGCAGCACGTGGTTGGGGCCGGCGCAGTAGTCGCCAAGGCTCTCGGACGTATAGGCGCCCAAAAATATGGCGCCCGCGTGCTTGAGCAAGGGTTCCCACTTGTGCGGGTCATTGCTGGACACCTCCAAGTGCTCGGGCGCAATGCGGTTGCTGATCTCGCAGGCCTCTTCCATGCTGCGCGTGTGAATCAGCGCGCCGCGGCCCGTCAGGCTCTTGGCGATGATCTCTGCGCGCGGCATCGCGTTCAGCAGGCGGTTGATGCTGGCCTGCACCTGGGCGATGTACGCCGCATCAGGGCACAGCAGGATGCTTTGCGCCAGCTCGTCGTGCTCGGCCTGGCTGAACAGGTCCATGGCCACCCAGTCGGGCGGGGTGCTGCCGTCGGCCAGCACCAAAATCTCGCTGGGGCCGGCAATCATGTCGATACCCACGGTGCCAAACACGCGGCGCTTGGCAGCGGCCACATAGGCGTTGCCGGGGCCGGTGATCTTGTGCACGGCGGGAATGCTCTCTGTGCCATAGGCCAGCGCGGCCACGGCCTGCGCACCACCGATGGTGAAGGCGCGCGTGACACCGGCTACATAGGCGGCGGCCAGCACGAGGGCATTTTTCTCGCCCTTGGGTGTGGGCACGACCATGATGATCTCGCTCACGCCGGCCACGTGAGCGGGGATGGCGTTCATCAATACGGACGAGGGATAGGCTGCCTTGCCGCCAGGCACGTAGATGCCCACGCGGTCCAGCGGCGTGACCTTTTGGCCCAGCAGCGTGCCGTCTTCGTCGCGGTAGCTCCAGCTTTCTCCGGAGGCTTTTTTCTGTGCTTCGTGGTAGCTGCGCACGCGCTTGGCGGCGGCTTCCAGCGCTTCGCGCTGCGCAGCGGGAATGCTGTCAAACGCGGCCTTGAGTTCAGACTGCGTCAGCTCCAGAGCCTGCATGGTGGGCACGCTCAGGCCGTCAAAGCGGGCGGTGTACTCCAGCACGGCCGCATCGCCCCGCTGCTGCACGTCCGTCAAGATGTCGGCCACGCGCTGCTCAATGGCCGCATCGGTATCGGCAGACCAGTGCAGGCGTGCCTTGAATTGGGCATCAAACTGGTCGTCAGCCGTCGTCAACAGTGCGGGAGCAGCTACAAAAGTCATAGCAAATGGAGAAAAAGGTTACTTGCCCACCGCGCCGGCAAAGGCGTCGATGATCTTGCGGATGGGGTCTTGTTTGAGCTTGAGCGCCGCCTGGTTCACCACCAGGCGCGAGCTGATGTCCATGATGCGTTCCACTTCCACCAGGTGGTTGGCCTTGAGCGTGTTGCCGGTGGAGACCAGATCGACGATCGCATCGGCCAGGCCCACCAAGGGCGCCAGTTCCATGCTGCCGTAGAGTTTGATCAGGTCCACGTGCACGCCCTTGCTGGCGAAGAATTCACGGGCAATCGCCACGTACTTAGTCGCCACCTTGAGGCGCGAGCCCTGCTTGACCGCCGACGCATAGTCAAAGTCGGCGCGCACGGCCACGCTGATACGGCACTTGGCAATCTGCAGGTCCAGCGGCTGGTACAGGCCCTGGCTGCCATGCTCCAACAACGTGTCTTTGCCGGTGATGCCGAGGTCGGCCCCGCCATACTGCACATAGGTGGGCACGTCGGTGGCGCGCACCACCAGCAAGCGCACATGCGGCTGGTTGGTGGCCAAAATCAGCTTGCGCGATTTCTCGGGGTCGTCCAGCACCTCGATGCCCGCGGCCTTCAAGAGCGGCAGGGTTTCTTCAAAGATGCGGCCTTTGGACAGGGCCAGGGTGATCATTTCGGTCACTTGATTCTTTCAATGTCTGCACCAATGCCACGCAGCTTGGCTTCCATCTGGTCGTAACCGCGGTCCAGGTGGTAAATGCGGTCCACCACGGTTTCTCCATCGGCCACCAAGCCTGCAATCACCAGACTGGCGGAGGCGCGCAGGTCGGTCGCCATCACGGTGGCGCCCGACAGTTTTTCCACGCCCTCGATCACCGACACCTTGCCGTCGATCTGGATGTGCGCGCCCAAGCGCACCAGCTCGTTCACGTGCATGAAGCGGTTTTCGAAAATCGTCTCAGTCACCTTGCTCGCACCCTGCGAAATGGCGTTGAGCGCCATGAACTGGGCCTGCATGTCGGTGGGAAAACCGGGGTACTCGGTCGTGCGGAAGCTCTGCGCCTTCAGGTGCTGGAAGGCGGGGCCCTGCGCTTGCACGCGGATGCCGCCGTCCATCGCAGTTACGGTCACGCCCGCATCGCGCAACTTGTCGATCACCGCATCCAGATGGTCAGCACGGCCGTGCTTCAAGATGACATCGCCCCCTGTGGCCGCCACGGCGCACAAAAAGGTGCCGGTCTCGATGCGATCTGCCACCACCTGGTGGGTGCAACCATGCAGTTTTTCCACACCCTGAATGCGGATGCGGCTGGTGCCGTGGCCTTCGATCTTGGCGCCCATCTTGATGAGCATTTCGGCCAGATCCGGAATCTCGGGCTCTTGCGCGGCGTTTTCCAGAATGGTTTCGCCTTCGGCCAGGCTGGCAGCCATCAGGAAGTTTTCGGTGCCGGTCACGGTCACCATGTCGGTCGCAATGCGCGCGCCCTTCAGGCGGGTGCGGCCCTTGGGCAGCTTGGCGATCATGTAGCCGTGCTCGACCACGATCTCGGCGCCCATCGCCGTCAGGCCTTTCAAATGCTGGTCGACGGGGCGCGAGCCGATGGCGCAGCCACCGGGCAAAGACACCGTGGCTTCGCCAAAGCGCGCCAGCAAGGGGCCCAGTGCCAGCACCGAGGCGCGCATGGTTTTCACCAGCTCGTACGGGGCTTCAGGGTTGGTCAAGCTGCCAGCGTTGGCGATTACCGAACCATCGGCCTGCTGCTCAATCTGCACGCCCATGTTGCGGATCAGCTTGAGCATGGTGGACACGTCTTGCAGACGCGGCACGTTCAACAAGGTCACCGGCTCAGGGGTGAGCAAGGTGGCACACAGCTCGGGCAAGGCGGCGTTTTTGGCGCCAGAAATCAGCACGTCGCCACGGAGTTGGCGGCCACCACGAATCAGGAGTTTGTCCATAAGAAATCTTTTAAGCGGATTGCGCTGCCCATTCGGCAGGCGTATAGGTTTTCATCGACAGGGCGTGCACTTCGTCAGTGTGCATGCGGCTGCCCAATGTGGCGTAGACCTGCTGGTGGCGCTGGATCAGGCGCTTGCCCTCAAAGGCGCTCGACACAATGGTGGCGTACCAGTGGCGGCCATCGCCTTCGAGCTGGCATTGCTCGCAGGACAGGCCTGCAGTGATAAGGGCTTGGAGTTGGTCAGCGGTCATAAAAAATCAGTGGCGGATTTTGTAGCCAGTGCGCAGCAGGTACACGGCAAGGGTGCTCACGAAGAGCAGGGCACCACCGACTACGCCCAGGCTCAGCCAGTGCGAAACATCGCTCTGGCCAAAAAAGCCGTAGCGAAATCCGTCAATCATGTAGAAAAACGGATTGAGGTGGCTCACCCCACGCCAGAACGCGGGCAGGGAATCGATGGAATAGAACACGCCGCTCAAAAACGTCATCGGCATGATCACGAAGTTCTGGAAGGCGGCGAGCTGGTCAAACTTCTCGGCCCACAGGCCAGCAATGAGACCTAGGGTTCCCAACAGAGCAGCGCCGAGTATGGCGAATATCACTATCCACAGCGGCGCCACAAAATGGATGGGTGTGAAGAAGATCGTGACGACGAAGACACCGGCTCCCACCACCAGGCCCCGCGCGATGCTGGAGCCCACGTAGGCAAAGAACCAGTTCCAGTGCGACAGCGGCGTGAGCAGCAAAAACACCAGGTTGCCCATGATCTTGCTCTGGATCAGCGAGGACGAGCTATTGGCGAACGCGTTTTGCAGCACGCTCATCATCACCAGGCCGGGCACCAGAAATGCGGTGTAGCTGATGGTGTCGTAGACCTTCACGTGGTCGCCCAGCGCATGGCCAAAGATCATCAGGTACAGCAGAGCCGTAAGCACGGGCGCGGCCACGGTTTGGAAGCCCACCTTCCAGAAACGCAACGTTTCCTTGTACAACAGGGTTTGCCAGCCGTTCATGCGCCCACCTCTTCCGTGGCACCCATGACGTCCAAAAATACGTCTTCCAGATCCGCCTTGCGGATCTCTACGTCTTCCACCGTGACACCGGCCTGGCGCACGGCAGCCAGGTATTGTTCAATCTCCAGCGCGTTGTGCGCCGGCAGTTGCACGATGCGACCGGTGATACGGGCCCGCGCTGCCAGTTCAATCGGCAAGGCATCGTTGGTTTTGAAGCGCAGCACGTTGCTACTGGCGGCCTTGAGCAAGTCGCTGGTCTTGTCCAGCGCCACAATGCGGCCGGTCTTGAGCATGGCAATGCGTCCGCACAAGGCCTCGGCCTCTTCCAGGTAATGGGTGGTCAACAGTACAGTGCTGCCCTGTTTGTTCAGGTTGGCCACAAACTGCCACAGGGTTTGGCGCAACTCCACGTCCACACCGGCGGTGGGTTCGTCCAGTACGATAACTGGGGGCTTGTGCACCAGCGCCTGCGCCACCAGCACGCGGCGCTTCATACCGCCCGAGAGCTGGCGCATATTGGCGTTGGCCTTGTCGGTCAGGCCCAGGCCTTCAAGCAGTTCATCCACCCAGGCATCGTTGTTCTTCACGCCAAAGTAGCCGGACTGGATGCGCAGCATTTCGCGCACATTGAAAAAGGGGTCAAACACCAGCTCCTGCGGCACCACGCCGAGCTTGCGGCGGGCCTCGGCATAGTCGGTCTGCACATCGCTGCCCAGCACGGTGACCCGACCGCTGCTGGCACGTGTCAGGCCTGCCAGGATGCTGATCATCGTGGTTTTTCCGGCGCCATTGGGGCCCAGCAAACCGAAAAACTCACCCTCTTCGATATTGAGGCTGACGTGGTCCAGTGCTTGGAAGGTGGTGCCTTGGGGCCCTCGGGGTGAGGGGTAGGCTTTGGAGACGGATTGGAATGAGATAGCAGGCATGTGAGCCCGCGATTTTACGCCGAGGGGCTCAGGAACCGGCCAGCAAGCCGTCAATCCCGTACAAAGTGGCCAGATCGCGCAAGCGCGCCGGCAGGCCCTGCACGGCAAACTGCTTGCCCACGCGTGCGCACTCGCGGCGCAGCTCCAGCAACACGGCCAGCGCCGAGGAGTCAAAGCGCTGCAACGACGCCCCATTGACCACGATGCGCTCCGGCTCCTGCCCCAGCCCCGAGCGCAACTCGGCCAGACAAGTCTGGGCAACCTCTTGCGTCAGGGTGGCGGGCAGGTTGAGCACATCAGCCTTTCTTGGCAGCGTTAGCCTTGTTTTGTTCAGCCAGTGCGTCAATCAGGCCGTCCACGCCCTTGGCGTTGATCTGCTGTGCGAACTGGCTGCGGTAGGTTTCCACCAGCCACACACCCAGCACATTCAGGTTGTAAATCTTCCAGCCCGCACCCACGCCGGGTGTTTTTTCCATGCGGTAGTCCAGCTGGATCGCATCGCCATGTCCCTTGACCTCGGTACGCACAATCACCTCTTTGTCCTCGGGCGCAGCGCGCAGAGGCTTCATGGCAATCGTCTGGTCGCTGACCTGGGCCAGCGCACCCGCATAGGTGCGCACCAGCAGGGTCTTGAATTCGTCTTGCAGGCGTTTTTGCTGCTCGGGCGTGGCCTGGCGCCAGCCGGGGCCGACGGCCGAGGCCGTCATGCGCTGGAAGTTCACATTGGGCATGATGCGGCTGTCCACCAGCGCCACCACCTTGGCCATATCGCCCGCGCGAATGGCCTTGTCACCCTTGATGGTGTCCAGCACATCCACTGACAGGCGTTTGATCAGGGCGTCCGGTGCTTCGTCTTCGGCGTGGGCCAGAGGCGCCCAGGCCAAGCTGCCGGCCACCAAAGACCCGGCTATGGCTGTCAATACACGTCGCTTGTTCCACATGGTTGGGTTCACTCCTGTAGCGAGATTATCTACCCCGCTGCCCCTTTTGTATCGGCATGGCAGAACAGCCCCTTAAGGCTCGGTGCCATCTTCTTCTGGCGGGTTACCGTCGTATTGTTGGTTACGCTGGCGCTGGAAATATGCGTCGCGTGTAAAGCTGTAGCGGTCCAACGCCGCGCCTTCCACCACATCACCCGCCCGCAGATACTTGGCGCGGGTATCCACAGCGTTCAGGACAGTCAGCCCGGTGCGCGTACCTTCATCTGGAATTTGCGACACCAGGTTGCCCTGCTGGTCAACTGGAATGGCCACCACTTCACGCAGGGTGTACGAACCCAACAGGGGCAGCACCACATAGGGCCCGGGCCGCACGCCCCAGCGCCCCAGCGTGACACCAAAGTTGCCGGGATGGCGTTCGATATTGAGGTCGCTGGCCACGTCCATCACGCCACCCAGCCCAATGGTGGTGTTCACCATGAAACGGCCCAGGTTGTCGCCCATGTCTCGGCCGCGCAGCTGCAGGCCGTTGTTAATGGCGGACCAGAAGTCTTCCAGATTGCCAAAAAAGTTGCCCACGCCCTTGCGCACCACCTCCGGCACCACGCCGCGGTACACAGTCGCTACCGGCTTCAGCACGGCCTTGTCCACCACATCGTTGAAGCCAAACACGCCGCGGTTGAACGATTCGATGGGGTCGCGCGCGTCCGGGTTCGCCACTGTGGCGCAGGCCTGCAGCAACACCACGCTACCCAGCACCGACCACAGCGCCAAACGGCGCAGGCCGTCCCGCAAACGGATATTCCGGAAGGAAAGACCCGGGGTCATTTGGCTGCCTTCTCCGACGAGGGGCCATCCGCTGCCTTGCTGTACAGGAACTGGCTGATCAGGTTTTCCAACACAACAGCAGACTGGGTGGTGCCAATGCTGTCACCTGCCGCCAAATTGGCCGAATCCGCACCGGCTTCAATGCCGATGTACTGCTCGCCGAGCAGGCCGCTGGTCAGGATTTTGAGCGAACTGTCTTTGGGGAAGGCAAAGCGTTTGTCCATGGACAGCACCACTTTGGCCTGAAAGCTCTTGTCGTCAAAGCTGATGGAATCCACCCGCCCCACAACGACGCCGGCGCTCTTGACCGCGGCTTTGGGTTTCAAGCCACCGATGTTGTCGAACTTGGCACTGACCGCGTAGCCACGCTCGAAGTTCAGCGACAGCAGGTTGGCCGATTGCAAGGCCAGAAACAGTAGAGCGGCCGCGCCCAGCAGCACAAACAAACCCACCCACACATCTTTGCCAGAACGTTGCATTTGCAATCCCCTAAATACTGAACATCATGGCGGTCAGGACAAAGTCCAGACCCAACACGGTCAACGACGCCACCACCACGGTGCGTGTGGTGGCATGGGCCACGCCCTCAGGCGTGGGCTGGGCTTCATAGCCCTGCAGCAGCGCAATAAAGCTCACGGCAAAACCGAACACCGCGCTCTTGAGCACGCCGTTGCCGACGTCCAGCCACACATCCACCCCACCCTGCATTTGGCTCCAAAACGAGCCGGCGTCAATGCCGATCATCAGAACACCCACGACCCAGCCGCCAATAATGCCCACCGCGCTGAACACGGCGGCCAGCAGTGGCATGGCAATCACGGCACCCCAAAAGCGCGGCGCCAAAATGCGTTGTACCGGGTCCACGGCCATCATCTCCATGGCGCTGAGCTGCTCGCCGGCTTTCATCAATCCAATTTCGGCGGTAAGCGAAGTACCTGCCCGACCTGCGAACAGAAGGGCTGTGATGACCGGCCCCAGCTCGCGCACCAGGCTCAGCGCCACCAGCAGCCCCAAGGCCTCGGACGAGCCGTAGCGTTGCAAGGTGTAGTAGCCCTGCAGACCCAGCACGAAGCCCACGAAGATGCCGGACACCGCAATGATGGCCAGCGAGTAATTGCCCATGAAATGGATCTGGTCGCGCACCAGGCCCGGGCGCCGCACCACCGTGCCGACAGACGCCAGCAGGCGGCCAAACAGGCGCGCGCCATAGCCCAGGTCCGCCAGCTTGGAGCGGACCGCCAGGCCCACATCGGCGGGGTGGTACCAGCTCATCGCGCTGCTCCCGCGGAAAAATCGGCATCCACACTGGAGGCCGGGTAATGGAAACGCACCGGCCCTTCGGGCAACGCGTTGACAAATTGGTGCACCAACGGGTCGGTGCTGTGGCGCACCTCATCGGGTGTTCCCTGGGCAGCAATCTTGCCGTTGGCCAAGATGATGACCTTATCGGCGATATGGAAGGTCTCTTCCAGGTCGTGCGAGACGATCACACTAGTGAGGCCCATGGTGTCGTTGAGCTGGCGAATCAGGCGCGCCGCGGTTCCCAGCGAAATCGGGTCCAGTCCGGCAAAGGGTTCGTCGTACATCACCAATTCGGGGTCCAGCGCAATGGCGCGGGCCAGCGCCACACGGCGGGCCATGCCGCCGGAAATCTCGGCGGGCATGAGGTCACGCGCACCGCGCAGGCCCACCGCATTGAGCTTCATGAGCACGATGTCGCGCACCAGCGCGGGAGACAGGTTGGTGTGCTCGCGCAGCGGGAAGGCCACGTTGTCGAACACGCTCAGGTCGGTAAACAGGGCACCAAACTGGAACAGCATGCCCATGCGGCGTCGGGCGGTGTAGAGCTGCTGCGCATTGGCCAGGCCCATGTCTTGCACGTCCTGCCCCTGCTGCGCCCCGTGCAATAGCAGTTTGCCTTTTTGCGCCTGGTGCTGGCCGCCAATGAGGCGCAGCACCGTGGTCTTGCCGCCGCCCGAGGCGCCCATGAGGGCCGTGACCTTGCCACGCGGGATGGACAGGGTCACACCGTCCAGGATCAGGCGTTCGCCGTAGCCAAAGGACAGGTCCTGCAGTTCAACAAGGGAATCGGAAGGGTTTTCAGCCATACAAGCAACAAGGCCGGGAGTACCCCGGCCTTGGAATCATAAGGGATTACCCGGAATCAACGGGGCAAGTCGCTGAAGCCCATGAGGAACTCGTCGACCGAGCGTGCGGCCTGGCGGCCTTCGCGGATCGCCCACACCACCAGACTCTGTCCGCGGCGCATGTCGCCAGCGGCAAACACCTTGGGCACGTTGGTGGCATAGCCGCCGATGAACTCGGTGCTGGCCTTGGCGTTGCCGCGGCCATCCTTGTCCACCCCGAACACGTCCAGGATGGTCGCCACGGGGTTCACAAAGCCCATGGCTAACAGCACCAGGTCCGCCTTCAGCACTTTTTCGGTACCGGGCACGTCGACCAATTTGCCGTCCTTGAACTCGACCTGCACGGTCTTCAGGCCGGTGACCTTGCCTTTTTCGCCGATGAATTCCTTGGTGGAGATCGAGAACACGCGCTCACAACCTTCTTCATGGCTGGAGCTGGTGCGCAGCTTCAGCGGCCAGTAGGGCCAGGTCATGGGGCGGTTTTCTTCTTCGGGTGGTTGGGGCATCACCTCAAACTGGGTCACGCTGACCGCACCGTGGCGGTTGCTGGTGCCCACGCAATCAGAGCCGGTGTCGCCACCGCCGATGACGATGACGTGCTTGCCGTCCGCACGCAACTGGCCCTTGAGCTTGTCGCCCGCGTTGACCTTGTTTTGCTGGGGCAGGAACTCCATCGCGAAGTGGATGCCATCCAGATCACGGCCGGGCACGGGCAGGTCGCGTGACTGCTCGGAACCGCCGGTGAGCAGCACCGCGTCAAAGTCTTTCTTCAGCTGGTCGGCAGAAATGGTTTCCTTGGCCCAGTTGGTGACCTTGGAGCCCTTGGGCATTTCACCCACCAGCACGCTGGTGCGGATGGTCACACCTTCGGCCACCAGCTGTTCGGCACGGCGGTCAATGTGGGACTTTTCCATCTTGAAGTCGGGGATGCCGTAGCGCAGCAGGCCGCCGATGCGGTCGTTTTTCTCGAACAGGGTCACGTCGTGGCCAGCACGGGCCAGTTGCTGCGCAGCGGCCATGCCGGCGGGGCCCGAACCGACCACGGCCACCTTCTTGCCGGTCTTGTGCTTGGCGGGTTGGGGCTTGACCCAGCCTTCGGACCAGGCGCGGTCGATGATGGCGTGCTCAATGGACTTGATGCCCACGGCGTCGTCATTCACGTTCAGCGTGCAGGCGGCCTCGCAGGGCGCGGGGCAGATGCGGCCGGTGAACTCGGGGAAGTTGTTGGTGCTGTGCAGCGTGTCGATCGCCGCCTTCCAGTTGTTCGTGTAAACCAGGTCGTTGAAGTCCGGAATGATGTTGTTGACCGGGCAGCCGTTGTTGCAAAACGGCGTGCCACAGTCCATGCAGCGCGCGGCCTGCTTGTTGGCCTGCGCATCGTCCAGACCCACCACAAATTCCTTGTAGTGCTTCAGGCGCTCGGTGACGGGTTTGTAGCCCTCTTCGAGGCGCTCAAACTCCATGAAGCCAGTGACTTTTCCCATGATGTTTCTCCATTCAGTTGGGGACAGAGCAGATTTGCTTCACAAATCCTGGTCTGTCCCGCAAGGTCGTTATTTAGCGGGCGCTGCTTCTTTTTTTGTAGCTGCTGGCGCAGATTTGACGGGGGCCTTGGCCACTTTTCGTGCATGAATCTCGCCCAGAGCACGCTTGTACTCGTTGGGGAAGACCTTGACGAACTTGGCGCGGGAGGTGTCCCAGTGGTCCAGCAACTCGCGGGCACGCTTGCTGCCAGTCCAACGGTTGTGGTCTTCCAGCAGCTTTTTGAGCTGGGCTTCGTCGCTCTCGCCACGGTGCCACACGGCCTTGTCGATGCTGGCTTCCTGCTCCTTGGCCGTCAGCACCTTTTCCAGGCTGACCATGGCCGTGTTGCAGCGCTTGGCGAACTGGCCGTCTTCGTCGTACACATAGGCAATACCGCCGCTCATGCCCGCTGCAAAGTTACGGCCGGTCTTGCCCAGCACGGCAACGGTGCCGCCCGTCATGTACTCGCAACCGTGGTCGCCGGTACCTTCCACCACGGCTGTGGCACCCGACAGGCGCACCGCAAAGCGCTCGCCGCCCACGCCGCTGAAGAAGGCTTCACCGGTGGTGGCCCCGTACATCACGGTGTTGCCCACGATGGTGTTGCGGATGGCTTCACCGCGGAAGTCGATACTGGGGCGCACCACAATGCGGCCGCCCGACAGGCCCTTGCCGGTGTAGTCGTTGGCGTCACCGATCAGGTACATGGTGATGCCCTTGGCCAGGAAGGCGCCAAAGGACTGGCCACCCGTGCCTTCGAGCTGGATGCGGATGGTGTCATCCGGCAAGCCTTCGGGGTGCACCTTGGTCACCGCGCCCGAGAGCATTGCGCCCACAGAGCGGTTCACGTTGCGGGCCACTTCCATGAACTGCACGCGTTCGCCCTTGTCGATGGCGGCACGGCTCTTGGCGATCAGCACGTTGTCCAGCGCCTTTTCCAGACCGTGGTCTTGCGTCAGCGTCTGGAAGCGGGGCACATCGGCCGGCACCTGGGGTTGCGCAAACAGGCGGGCAAAGTCCAGGCCCTGGGCCTTCCAGTGCTCGATGCCCTTGCGGGTGTCCAGCAAATCAGAGCGGCCAATCAGGTCGTCAAACTTGCGGATGCCCAGCTGGGCCATGATCTGGCGCACTTCTTCGGCGATGAAGAAGAAATAGTTGACCACGTGCTCGGGCTTGCCCGAGAACTTGGCGCGCAACACGGGGTCTTGCGTGGCCACGCCCACCGGGCAGGTGTTCAGGTGGCACTTGCGCATCATGATGCAGCCTTCCACCACCAGCGGTGCAGTGGCAAAGCCGAATTCGTCAGCGCCCAGCAAGGCGCCAATGGCGACGTCGCGGCCGGTCTTCATCTGGCCATCGGCCTGCACACGAATACGGCTGCGCAGGCGGTTCAGCACCAGGGTCTGCTGGGTTTCGGCCAAGCCGATTTCCCACGGGCTGCCGCAATGCTTGATGGACGACCAGGGGGAGGCACCGGTGCCACCGTCATGACCTGCGATGACCACGTGGTCAGCCTTGCACTTGGCAACGCCGGCGGCAATGGTGCCCACACCAATTTCAGACACCAGCTTGACGCTGATACCGGAGTGTGGCGCCACGTTCTTCAGATCGTGGATCAGTTGGGCCAAGTCTTCGATGGAATAGATGTCGTGGTGCGGCGGGGGCGAGATCAGGCCCACGCCAGGCACGCTGTGGCGCAGCTTGCCGATGTACTCGGACACCTTGCCACCAGGCAACTGACCACCTTCACCAGGCTTGGCACCCTGGGCCATCTTGATCTGGATCTGGTCGGCACTGTTCAGGTACTCAGCGGTCACACCAAAGCGGCCGGAGGCGACCTGCTTGATGCGCGAGCGCAAGCTGTCGCCGGCGTTCATGGGGATGTCCACTTCCACCACATCCTTTCCGATGATGTCGGCCATGGTCTGGCCTTGCTTGATCGGGATGCCCTTGAGTTCCTGGCGGTAGCGTGCGGGGTCTTCACCGCCCTCACCGGTGTTGCTCTTGCCGCCAATGCGGTTCATGGCAATGGCCAGCGTGGCGTGGGCTTCGGTAGAAATCGAACCCAGGGACATGGCGCCCGTTGCAAAGCGCTTGACGATTTCCTTGGCGCTTTCCACTTCATCCACGGGGATAGCCTTGGCGGGGTCGATCTTGAACTCGAACAGGCCACGCAGCGTCAGGTGGCGCTTGCTCTGGTCGTTGATGATCTGCGCGTATTCCTTGTAGGTGTTCCAGTTGTTGGCACGTGTGGAGTGCTGCAACTTGGCAATCGCGTCGGGCGTCCACATGTGGTCTTCGCCACGCACACGCCAGGCGTATTCACCACCGGTTTCCAGCGCGTTGGCCAGCACCGGGCTGTCGCCAAAGGCCAGCTTGTGCGTGCGGATGGATTCTTCAGCGATCTCGAAGACGCCGATACCTTCCACGCGGCTGGGCGTGCGGGTGAAGTACTTGTCGATGGTTTCGGTGTTCAGGCCAATGGCCTCGAACAGCTGGGCACCGCAGTAGCTCATGTAGGTGGACACGCCCATCTTGGACATGATCTTGGACAGGCCCTTGCCGATCGCCTTGATGTAGTTGTAGATGGCCTTGTCGGCGCTCAGGTCACCTGGCAGGTCCTTGTGGATGCTGGCCAGGGTCTCCATCGCCAGGTAGGGGTGCACGGCTTCCGCGCCGTAACCCGCCAGCACGGCAAAGTGGTGCACTTCGCGGGCCGTACCGGTTTCCACCACCAAGCCTGCCGTGGTGCGCAAACCAGCACCCACCAGGTGCTGGTGGATGGCCGACAGGGCCAGCAGCGCAGGAATTGCCACCTGCGTGGCGGCCACAGCGCGGTCGCTGATGATCAGGATGTTCTTGCCACCCTTGATCGCGTCCACGGCCTCGGCGCACAGCGAAGCCAGCTTGGCTTCCACACCCTCGTGGCCCCAGGCCAACGGGTAAGTAATGTCCAGCGTGTGGCTGCGGAATTTGCCCTGGGTGTGCTGCTCGATATTGCGCAGCTTGGCCATATCGGCAAAGTCCAGAATCGGCTGCGCCACTTCGAGACGCATGGGCGGGTTGACCTGGTTGATGTCCAACAGGTTGGGCTTGGGGCCGATGAAGGACACCAGCGACATCACTATGGCTTCGCGGATCGGGTCGATGGGCGGGTTGGTCACCTGCGCGAACAGCTGCTTGAAGTAGCTGTACAGCGGCTTGTTCTTGTCGCTCAACACGGCCAGGGGGCTGTCATTGCCCATGGAGCCAATGGCTTCTTCGCCAGCGCTGGCCATGGGCGCGATCAGGAACTTCAGGTCTTCTTGCGTGAAGCCGAAGGCCTGCTGGCGGTCCAGCAGAGACACTTCGCTCTCGGAGAAGGAGGCAGGCTCACCGCCGCCCTGCACGTCGTCCAGCTTGATGCGCAGATTTTCAATCCACTGCTTGTAGGGCTTGCTGTTGGCGAGGTTGGCCTTGAGCTCCTCGTCATCAATCATCCGGCCCTGCTCCAGATCGATCAGGAACATCTTGCCGGGCTGCAGGCGCCATTTGCGGACGATCTTGTTCTCGGGCACGGGTAGCACGCCGGACTCAGAACCCATGATGACCAGATCGTCATCGGTGATGCAGTAGCGTGAGGGGCGCAGGCCGTTGCGGTCCAGCGTGGCGCCGATCTGGCGGCCATCCGTGAACACGATGGAGGCTGGGCCGTCCCAGGGCTCCATCATCGCCGCGTGGTACTCATAGAAGGCCTTGCGGCGCTCGTCCATGGTGGTGTGCTGCTCCCAGGGCTCGGGGATCATCATCATCACGGCCTGGCTGATGGGGTAGCCCGCCATGGTCAGCAGTTCCAGGCAGTTGTCGAAGGTCGCGGTGTCGGACTGGTCGGCAAAGCTGATGGGGTAGAGCTTTTGCAGGTCCGCGGCCAGCACCGGAGACGACATCACGCCTTCGCGTGCCTTCATCCAGTTGTAGTTGCCCTTGACCGTGTTGATCTCGCCGTTGTGGGCGACATAGCGGTACGGGTGGGCCAGCGGCCACTCGGGGAAGGTGTTGGTGGAGAAGCGCTGGTGCACCAGACCCAGGGCCGACACGCAGCGCGCGTCTTCCAGGTCCTTGAAGTACACGCCCACCTGGTCGGCCAGCAGCAGCCCCTTGTAGACCACCGTGCGGCTGGACATGCTGGGAACGTAGTATTCCTTGCTGTGCTTGAGCTGCAGGTTCTGGATGGCGGCACTGGCGGTCTTGCGGATCACGTACAGCTTGCGCTCCAACGCGTCCTGCACGATCACGTCGTTGCCGCGGCCAATGAAGACCTGGCGCAGGACGGGTTCTTTGGCGCGCACGGTGGGCGACATGGGCATGTCGCGGTTGACCGGCACATCACGCCAGCCCAGCAGCACCTGGCCCTCGGCCTTGATCGCGCGTTCCATTTCCTGCTCGCAGGCCAAGCGAGAAGCATGCTCCTTGGGCAGGAAAATCATGCCCACGCCGTACTCACCGGGGGGCGGCAAGGTCACGCCCTGAACGGACATTTCTTCGCGGTACAGCGCGTCGGGCAACTGGATCAAAATGCCGGCGCCGTCACCCATCAAGGCATCGGCCCCCACGGCACCCCGGTGGTCCAGGTTTTCGAGAATCTTCAGGGCGTTCTTGACAATGTCGTGGCTCTTTTCACCGCGAATATGGGCCACGAACCCTACGCCGCACGCATCGTGCTCATTGGCGGTGGAATACAAACCGTGGTCTTTAAGGTGTTGGATTTCGGCTGCCGTGGTCATGGCGCGCTCCTGAAAATTACAGTGGAAGCGAAGAATACTGCAATGCAACAAGAGTGCCAAGCACAATAAATGGGGTCAGATCCTAATTATTGCTTGAACATTTTCATCGACAAATAAATGGGGACACATCAAAAATGATAGCTGCTTGCGCAATGAAATCGGGGGCTATAGCCCGATTTGACACCTAACTATCGGCGCTGGAGGGTCTGCCTGGGCTGCTTTTGCTGAGCCGGCGCGGCGTTTTCTTTTGGAGTTCGGACAGAAAGCCCTCTTCCCCCAAGGCCCAGCCGCGCAACACTGCGTCGGTTAAAGCCGCTTGCTGGCCTTGGCTAATGCCGTTTTGCACCAATTGGGCGTATGCCGCTTCGCGGGCAAACGGCGTGTTGCCGAGGTTCCAGACCAAAGGATGGGGGGTGACCAGCTTGTCGGCTTGCAAACCTGCGTACTGGCCGTAACTGGACCAGGGGTAGTCACGCGCCTGCGCCACCAGACCGGCGCGCACGGGGTTGAGGTCGATGTAGGCCATGCAGGCCAGCAGGTAGCGATTCGTCTCGATCAGGGTGGATTTGTAGCGCCCCTCCCACAGAGTGCCGCTGCGTTGGTAGCGGTCATTGAAGTAGCGCACATAGCTGCGGCCCACGGCCTGCATCATCTTGGGCAGGGCTTCGTCGGTAGACGGCGTAGCCAGCAGGTGGAAGTGGTTGTCCATCAGCACATAGGCGTGGATAGATACGCCGAACTTGCGCGCGTTCTCGTAAAACAGCCCCAGCAGGAATTGGAAGTCTGCCGTGTCCAGGCAGATGGGCTGGCGGTTGTTGCCCCGTTGGACAACGTGGTGTGGGTAACCGGCCAGGGTCAAACGGGGAAGACGTGCCATGGGCGCTAGTTTGCCTTAAGCCAGCCGGTGAGCTGGCCAGCGCCCAGGGCTTTGCGTTATTTGGGCGCTTTGGTGACGCGCACCTTGCCGCCGGTGGTGACAATGATCACAGAATCGCCTGCGGCGAGCAGTTCACTGCCCTTGGCTTGCACGATGGCACGGCGGTCGCCGCCCTTGAGCTGGACCAGGATTTCCACGGCGTCTTCCTTGGTGGCAAAACGCTCAATCGCGTTACCCGCTGCTGCACCGGCCACGCCGGCGAGCACACCCAACACCTGGGCTTCACGCGACACGCTGCTGCCGCTGTAACCGCCAATGGCACCCACTACACCACCCACCGCAGCACCGGCGCCAGTCTGGCTGCCATCCACCACCACATTGCGCACCGACAGCACCACACCGTCTTGCACCTGGGCCATGCGCTGGGCATCGCCGCGCTGAACCACGTCGGGGCTGCTGGTGGCACAAGCGCCCAAGACGGCGACCACAGCCACGGCACCCACCAATTTCATCCAAGTTTGCATTGAGCTCTCCAAATCTTTCATTCCAAACGCAATCTGCCCATAACGCCTCAGGCGGGCAATGCGTTGTCCTGCCCATTGTCTTCCGGCAATGTAAACCGTGTGTCAAGCAGGGCCAACAGGCCAAATTCTTCCAAAATGGCACGCAAACGCTGGGCCGCAGCACGTTTACGCTGGCCGGTGTAGCGGGCCAGGATGAGCTCGTTCTTCATGCTGTGCTCCCAGCCCACCAACTCGGTCACGGTGACCTGGTAGCCGTGGGCCTCCAGGTACAGGCAGCGCAGCACATTGGTGATCTGACTGCCCATTTCGCGCGTGTGCAGCGGGTGGCGCCACAGCTCGGCCAATGGGGTGCGCGTGAGCGAGAGCGCCTTGCTCTGGCTCAGGTGGCGTGCGACCTCGGCCTGGCAGCACGGCACCAGCACAAAGGCGCGCGCCCTCTTCTGCAGGCCAAAGGCAATCGCATCGTCGGTGGCTGTATCGCAGGCATGCAGCGCGGTCACCACATCGATCTGGTCGGGCAAGACCTCGGACTGGGTGGATTCGGCCACGCTGACATTCAGAAACGACATGCGGCCAAAGCCCAGCTGCTGGGCCAGCGCGCGCGACTTGTCCACCAGCTCGGTACGGGTCTCGATGCCATACAGGTGGCTAGCCGGCAGGTTTTTGAAGAATAGGTCGTACAAGATGAAGCCCAGGTAGGACTTGCCGGCACCATGGTCGGCCAACGTGAGCGCCCGCCCCTCGGCGGCGGGGAGCTCCAGCATCAGCTTTTCAATGAACTGGTACAGGTGGTAGACCTGCTTAAGCTTGCGACGCGAATCCTGATTGAGCTTGCCGTCGCGGGTGAGGATGTGGAGTTCCTTGAGCAACTCTACCGATTGACCAGGGCGCACTTCATCGGCCAGGGGATGGGTTGCGGCCGAGTTGGGCGCAGCGGCTTTGGGCGTGCATTTGGCGTTGGGGCGAGATGTCGTCATGGAAAGGCTTTCTCAGTGTGCGCCGGGCGGGGTGTGCAAGCCCAGGGCTGCCCAACCGGCATGGCCCAGATCCTCCAGCGTCTGCATGTTTTTCTCGAAGATCGCTTCGGCTTCGGGGAAGGCTTGTACGGCGCGGTCCAGGCTGTCTTCGCGCAGCAAATGCAGGATGGGATACGGCGCGCGGTTGGTGTAGTTGGTGATGTCGTCGGGCTCGGTACCGGCAAACTGGAACCGCGGATGGAAGCTGGCGATTTGTACCGTCCCCACCAGTTTGAGCCGGCGCAGCAGGGCATCCGCAGCTGCCAGAAAGTCGTTGAAGTCCAGAAAATCAGGGTGCAGTGCGGGCGCGATCAGCAGGGTCGTGTCGCGCTGCTCGGGGTCGGTCGCGTGCAGATCCAGCAACTCAGCCTCCAGCTGGTCCAACACCGTTTGTGCGTCACTGCTGCTGCACACCACGTAGTGGATCTGGCCCTTCACATGCACGGCCTTGGCGAAGGGGCAGAGGTTCAGGCCAATGACGGCGCGCTCCAGCCACTGCTGCGTGGCGGCGATCACGGTTTGCGGTGTTTCCAGATCAGCCATGCCCTACTCCACCAAGAGGCGCAGCCCGGTCAAGCGCTCGTGCTCACGCAGTGCGAACCGGTCCGTCATGCCGGCGATGTAGTCGGCAATGGTGCGGTGGAAGGCACTGGCGTCGCCCGCGGCCTGCTGTGCCACCAGTGAGTGGGCGCCGGCGCCACCCTGCATGTGCGCCGGGGTCTGGCTGTAGGCGTCAAAGAGCTCGCGTACCACTTGCTTGGCAGAGTCCATGGTCTGCATCACCTGGGGATGGCGGTACAGCTGGCGAAAGAGAAACGACTTCAACACCTTGGACTGCGCCCGCATGTCGGGGCTGAAGCAGACCAGCGCGCTGCTGGCGCGCACATCCTGCACGCTACGGGGCTTGTGCTCATCGAGCGCTGCCTGCGTGGCCGCCATCACGTCATACACTTGGTCGCTGAGCATAAGCCGGATGGACTCGTACAACAGGCGGCGCGACGGTCCGGCCTCTGCCAACGCTGGGTGCTGGCGCAGCGCCGACTCGCAATAGCCGTTGAACAGCGGCACCTCGCGCATCTGCGCCAGGGTTAACAAGCCGGAGCGCACCCCATCGTCAATGTCGTGCGCGTTGTAGGCAATCTCGTCGGCCACATTGCACAGCTGCGCCTCCAGGCTAGGCTGCGTGTGGTTCAAGAAGCGCTGCCCTACCCCGCCTGCACCATCGGCAAATGCAGGCTCCTGCGCCTCCAGCAGCTCGGCATTGGTGCGCGAGCAGTGCTTGAGGATGCCCTCGCGCGACTCAAAACTCAGGTTCAGCCCGTCAAACTGTGGGTAGCGCTCTTCCAGATGGTCCACCACACGCAGACTCTGCAGGTTGTGTTCAAAGCCGCCAAACGGCGCCATGCAATCATGCAGCGCGTCCTGCCCCGCGTGGCCAAACGGTGTGTGGCCCAGGTCGTGGGCCAGCGCCACGGTCTCCACCAAATCCTCGCTCAGGCCCAGTGTGCGAGCGATCGAGCGTCCCAGTTGCGCCACCTCCAGCGAATGCGTCAACCGGGTCCGGAACAGATCGCCCTCGTGGTTGATGAACACCTGGGTTTTGTAGACCAGCCGGCGGAAGGCGGTGGAGTGCACGATGCGGTCGCGGTCGCGCTGAAACGCGGTCCGCGTGGGCGCCTGTGGCTCCGCAAAGCGCCGGCCGCGCGACTGGGCCGGATCGCAAGCATAAGGCTGAAGACTCATGGAGAAATCAAGATTTAGCCCGTATGGATATTGCGCAAGCAGCTATCATTACGATAGCACTTACACGGTACAACAAGCATTGATTACTTCACGCACCAAGGCGTCGGGTGCACCGCGCACGGATGCACGCGCTGGGCCATCGATGACGACAAACCGGATATCACCAGCCTCGGATTTCTTGTCTAGGCGCATCAGCTCCAAGTAGCGACCCGCGTTGTCTGTGGCATCCAGCTGCGGCCCCACGATAGGGAGGCCTGCCTTCTGAATCAAGCGTGTGAGGCGCTCCACAAAGGCGACGTCGACCAGCCCCAGCTTCTGCGACAAATACGCTGCCATCACCATGCCGCAGCCCACGGCCTCACCGTGCAGCCATTCGCCATAGCCCAAGCCCGCTTCGATGGCGTGGCCAAAGGTATGGCCAAAATTCAGAATGGCGCGCAGGCCCGCTTCCCGCTCGTCCTGCCCCACCACCCAGGCCTTGATTTCGCAGCTGCGTCGCACGGCATGGGCCAGGGCCACTGGGTCCCGGGCCAGCAAGGCATCCAGGTTGTTTTCAATCCAGTCTAGGAAGGCCATGTCGGCAATCGGGCCGTACTTGATGACTTCGGCCAAGCCCGCGCTCAGCTCGCGCGGTGGCAGGGTTTTGAGCGTGTCCAGATCGCAGACCACCAGCAGCGGCTGGTAGAACGCACCGATCATGTTTTTGCCCAAAGGGTGGTTGATGCCGGTCTTTCCCCCGACCGAGGAGTCCACCTGCGACAGTAGAGTCGTAGGCACCTGCACAAACGGCACGCCACGCATGTAGCTGGCGGCAGCAAAGCCCGTCATGTCGCCAACCACGCCCCCACCCAATGCAAAGAGGATGGTTTTACGGTCACAGCCCTCAGATAACAGGGCGTCAAAAATCTGATTGAGTGTTTGCCAAGTTTTGAAAACCTCACCGTCTGGCAGCGTGACCAACTGAACGTTGGTGTAACGTGGCTTCAGTGCGGCGAGTAGCGCCTCGGCATACAAGGGCGCGACCGTGGTGTTGGAAACCACCACCGCGTGGGTCGCTTTTGGCAGCGCAACATACACATCTGCAGTGCCGAGCAGGCCCGTGCCCACCTGAATGGGGTAGCTACGCTCGGCCAGAGCAATGTCAACAGTGTGAAAATTCGGGGATGTCATACCCCCGAGTTTAGAGGTTCGGAACCAGGGGAAGATTCAGGCGCCGGCGAGGGCGCAGAAGTGCTTTTTCAGCAGGTGGGCAAATGCCCTGACAGTTCGAGCTGCATCACCACCATGTTGACCAAGGTCGCAACCGACGGACGACCGGTCTCCAACGTGAAATGGGCCGTTTCACGGTACAGCGGGTCACGAATCGTGAAGAGTTCGCGCATGCGCGCCAAGGGATCCGCCACCTGCAGCAAAGGACGGCTGACATCATGACGCAGCCGACGAAACAGCTCTTCAGGCGTGGACTTCAGATAAACCACATGGCTTCTGCCGTGCAAATGTGCGCGATTGCCCTGCCGAAGCACGGCACCACCACCGGTGGAGATCACACAGGCAGGATCTTGGGTCAAAGCCTCAATCACCTCTTCCTCGATATCGCGGAAGCGGGCTTCGCCTTCGCGATCAAAGAATTCGCGAATAGAGCAGCCTAACCGTGCCTCTATAGCCTGGTCAGAGTCCACAAAAGGCAGCCGCAACCGACGCGACAACTGCCGCCCCACCGTGGTTTTGCCCGACCCAGGCAAACCCACAAAACTAATGCGCAACTCCGAACTCAAACCATCCATCCAACCCGCATCAACGACCGATAGCCTTGTCTGCCAAGGTTTTGGGCGTGATGAAAACTAGCATTTCCCGTTTGGTGGTGGAGCGTGCACGGTTGCGGAACAACACGCCAAGGCCAGGCAAATCCCCAAAGAAAGGCACCTTGGTTTCGCTCTCCGTCTGATCTTCAGTAAAGATGCCACCGATTACGACCGTACCGCCGTTTTCCACCAAGACCTGCGTTTGGACATGCTTGGTATCAATCGCGAAACCTGCCGGAGTCGATTGACCCACCGTGTCCTTGGTAATGTCCAAGGCCAAAATTATGTTCCCCTCTGGCGTAATTTGAGGAGTCACCTCCAGCTTCAAATTGGCTTTGCGAAATGCGATGGAAGTAGCACCGCTGGACGATGCTACTTGATAAGGGAGTTCTGTACCTTGTTCAATCAACGCTTTAATCTGATCAGCTGTTACTACCCGAGGACTAGACACCACTTTGCCCTTCCCATCAGCCTCTAAGGCGGAAATTTCCAGATTCAGAAACCGATCGGCCGCCGCTCCGAATATCGAAAAAGCGATTTGTCCTGGTGTGCTCGAACCCAATGCGCCAGTAGAGGGCAAATTCACGAAATTACCAGAAGTGGTAGCAGCAGAACCCACTACGTAACTGGAACCGATCGCAACACCTGGTCGATCCCCAGAAGCAGCGGCAGTACCGCCGCCGCCCAACTTCACCCCCAGTGATTTGCCAAAGCTGTCTGATGCTTCGACAATGCGTGCCTCAATGAGGACTTGGCGCACGGCGATATCAATTTTGGCAATTAGTTGCTGCACCTGCTCCAACTTGCTGGGTATGTCCGTCACAAAGAGTTGGTTGGTTCGGTTCTCATAGATCACGCTGCCTCGGCTACTGAGAATACGACTAGGGGTAACGCCAGCACCGGGGCCGGAGCCCGCCGCGACTAGGCCCGCAGCAATATCCGATGCTTTGCCGTAGTTAATTTGAAAGGATTGTGTTCGCAATGGCTCTAAGTTCTGCACTGCAACCACAGTTTCCAAATCCAGCTTTTCCTTCGCAGTGATCTCGTCTTTAGGCGCCACCCAAAGTACATTGCCACTCTTGCGCATGCCCAAGCCTTTGGCCTGCAGAATAATATCCAACGCCTGATCCCAGGGAACATCCTGCAACCGCAGGGTCACCGAACCGGATACTGAATCCGACGTGACGATGTTGAAGTTCGTAAAGTCTGCTATGACTTGCAATAAGGAGCGTACTTCAATATTCTGAAAATTAAGTGACAACTTTTGACCGTTGTAACCCGTACCCTGAGTCAACTTCTTAGGATCGACCTTCACTTCTTTCACTTCAATGACAAACTGCTCATCACTTTGATAGGCACTGTGCTCCCATAACCCTTGGGGCTCAATGACCATCCGAACGCGATCACCCGATTGAGATGACGTGACAGTCCTCACCGGGGTTCCAAAATCGCTTACATCCAAACGACGACGCAAACCTTCAGGCAACGTGGACTTCATGAATTCAACCACCAAGGTTTGCCCTTGTTGTCGAATATCGACACCGACTTGGTTGTTGGGCAAGGACACCACGATCCGGCCGGCACCATCGCCCGTACGGCGAAAATCCAAATCTTTAATCGGAGCCGTATCACGGCTACGGCTCTCAGCAAATGCCGTTGCGGGCGCGGCATTTGTAGCTACAGCTGTCTCTAGAGAAATTAGCAGCGATTTCCCTTGAATTTCTGCCTTGTAAGCAGCCGGTGTCTTGAGGTTCAAAACCACACGCGTTCGGTCTCCTGCCTGAACAACGCTGACAGAACGCAGATTACCTTGATTGATTTCAATTGTGGACCGCCCCATGGCATTCGCGACACCAGGAAAGTCCAAAGCAACGCGCGCCGGGGATTGAATGGCGAAGCCTGTCGGCAACGCCGTCAAGGGTTGCGATAAATCAATGCGTACCACCTCCATCCCGCCCTGAACGGATCCAGTTACGGACTCGATAGTAGTTTGCGCCTGTGCAACCCCGGCTATACACAACAACAGCAACACTCGCAAGCTTCTGAACATCCGGAATCCCCGCAAAAAAAACTGATTCATCATTTCGACCTCTCTTGCAACTCTAGCGTTGCAGCGCGTTCAATCCATTCGCCTGCAGCGTCCTGCACGATTTCACGCAGCGTCACAACGGTCTCGCTGATTTTGGTGACTCGTCCATAGTTTTGTCCCAGATAGTTGCCCACCTTCACTTGGTAAAGCAAGTTATCAACCTTGACCAAAGCTATGGGTTGCCCTGCCTTCACAAGACTTCCGACAAGAGCTGCAGAATCCAGCGGAAAGGCCTCCAAAGGCTCCTTACGCCTTGCCAATTCGGGGGCTACAAGCGCTCCATTCGCCACCGTCTGGGATGAATCACGCTTTAACGCTTGCGTTAACTTTTGATTGCTAAACGGTTCAATAGATGTATTATTCGCGTATGCCTCAGGCACAAATTGCTTCGGGGCAGGTATAGGTGGCACTTTCGGACGAGTCTGATTCCGCTCATCAACCATCCATTGGCGTATCTCATCTTCACTCGAAGAGCCGCACCCCGCCAGCACAAACAATATGGCTGATAAGCTCAAAACTTTGAAACTTATCATTGCTTCGCCCCTGTGGCTTTGCGTTGCGCTGCCACCTCATTGGAATCCAGATAGCGAAAGGTTTTTGCGGTGGCGTCTAAAGTTAATGTGTTGTCTCCACGAGGAGCAATCGTCAAATTATTCAAAGTCACGATGCGAGATAGATTTGCAATGTCCGACGCAAATGATCCGATGTCATGATAGCGGCCAGTAACTTTAATGGTGATTGGAAGTTCTGCGTAATACTCCTTCACCGCGATTTGTCCCGGCCTAAACAAATCAAATAGCAAGCTACGGCCAAGACCCGCTTGATTAATATCCGAGAGCAATGCGTCCATTTCAGCCTTACTTGGAAGTTGTTTCTCAAGTTGCGTTACATACTGCTGCACTTGCTCTCGCTGCTTTTTTAAAACATCTAGATTGACTGCTTTGGTTAGTTTCTTTTTATAGTCTTCACGTAGCGTCGCCTCTTTCGTTTGCTCTTGCTGCAAAGTCTCCTCGGACCCACTCAACCAGGCAAACCACAAAGCAACCACGATGACTAAGCTAGTCAGGGCAAACAATGCATACTTCGGAATAGAGGGCCACAATGATGGGTCTTTAGGATCCAGATCGCGAAATTGAGTCAGCAGCTTCTCTTGCAATACTGCGAAATCAAAAGATTTGGTAGAACTAGTTGCCATAGCGGATATTTCTATTTTTTAGCATCTAGACTGGCCGAAGCTGCAGGAGCCGGGGCGAGCCCCACGACTTTAGCAGCCTCACTCGAACGTACCAGCCGAACTCTGATCACAAAGTTAGCCACTCTCTTCTGCTCTTTAGCAGAAACGGACACCGAGCCGGACACAATCTCAACCAATTCAGGTTTGGCGAACCAAGGAGTATTGTTGGCCAAATTTCTTAGTAATTCAGACACTCGCTCATTCGACTGAGCCACGCCATTGAGCGTGACCGACTGATCGACCTGGGTCATCTTGTTTACGTAAACGCCGTCCGGCAGTTGATTGACTAACTCTGTCAACAGATGCACGGGGAGATTGCGATCAGACTGCAAATCCTCCACAGCCTGCTGGCGGGCCCTGAGTGCGGCAATCTCGCCCTCCAGCGTGGCTATATCCTTGATCTGGCCTTCCAGTTTTTTGATCTCGGTTTCGAGAATCAAATTATTCGACTGCTGCGATGCAATCGCCGCCTGGTACCAGAGAAAAATAGAGCCCGCCATCAACCCGCCTAAGAGAGCAGACGCGCCCAAAGAAACATTGAAAACATCACGCCGCTTTTTACGCGCAGCCTCGCGATGCGGTAGTAAATTAATTAAAATCATTGCGAAAACCTCCGCAATGCCAGACCGCAAGAGGTCAGGTACGACGGGGCCTCACGCGTCATGCGCTTGAGGCGTACACCGTCACCAATTTCCATTCCATCAAATGGATTGAGCAGACTGCAGGGGAACGTTGTGTGCTGTGTCACCACAGTGGTCAAACCCGGCAGGGCTGCGGAACCACCGGCCAACATGATGTAGTCCACTTTGTTGTGCGGCGTACTTGTGAAGAAGAATTGCAAGGCTCGTCCCAGCTCCTGCACCATCGTGTCGATAAACGGCTTGAGTACCGCAGACTCATAGTCCTCCGGTAACTCGCCGCTACGCTTCTTGCTCTCGGCTTCTTCTTGTGAAAAGCCGTATTGGCGAACAATAAGCTGCGTCAGCTGGGCGCCGCCAAAGGCTTGGTCGCGGTCATACAGCACTTCCTCGTCGCGCAGCACCTGCATGCTGGTCGTTAAGGCGCCAATCTCGAACAAGGCGACGATCAAACCGGCACCTTTGCTAGGCAAGTTCTCAATCAAACGTCCCGCTGCCAAGCGGGACGCATAGGATTCCACGTCAACAATCACAGGAACCAGCCCTGCAGCTTCCGCAAGCCCCTGGACATCCTGTACCTTTTCACGGCGGGACGCGGCGATGAGCACCTCAATGTCGCCCGCAGATGCTGCACTGGGTCCGATCACGCAAAAATCCAGGCTCACCTCATCCAAGGGGAATGGGATGTATTGATTGGCCTCTGACTCCACTTGGGCTTCGAGATCCAAATCCGTCATGCCACCGGGCAAAATGATTTTTTTGGTAATCACCGCAGATGGCGGCAATGCCATGGCGACGTTCTTTGTCTTGGTCCCGCTTTTCTTGACCAGACGGCGCACGGCGTCGGCTACTTCATCGAACTTCTCGATGTTGCCGTCAGAGATCCATCCACGCTCCAAAGGCTCAATGGCGCAACGTTCCAGCACCAAGTTTCCCGCTTTGTCACGGCCCAGCTCCACCAGCTTGACGCTGGACGAACTAATGTCCAACCCCAACATGGGAGCTGGCTGTCGACTGAATAACGACCCCAATGAGATCAAAACGGTCCCCTGAAACGGCTCGGCAAATGGCCGGACAAACTTAAGAAATCACTTGAATGCTATCAGTAAGATCCTTGTCCCGCAAAGGTTTTTTGGGAATTTGATTTGTGGGAGCGTTGCCAAAAGCAGACGTTTTCTGCTCCTTTTTACATAGCGGTCGTCGAGAATACCTATGACCGTAGCTTCCGGCACACTCTGGGCTGCTCTGCATCCGCCAGCTACCGCGCCCGCCCCTAAAAGCGCATTTTTATAATGCCCACGCGAACTTACCGAATGTTTTATGTCCACCTCCAGCCCGTCTAACGAAAAAAGCAGCAAGCCAACTTCGCCACGCAAAGCATTGCACTGGTCGGTGCGCATCCTCTTATGGATCCTGGGGTTAGGCCTGGCGGGAGTGGCGTCCGTGCTGATCTTGGTCGCGCTGGCCTTGTCGATGGCGTTTCCCAACCTGCCAGATATCTCGGACTTGTCCGACTACCGCCCCAAACTTCCCTTGCGGGTCTTTTCTGCAGACGGCGACCTGATTGGCGAATTCGGCGAGGAGCGGCGCAACCTGACCCCCATCAAGGAAATCCCCAAAGTCATGACCGACGCCATCTTGGCGGTGGAAGACGCCCGGTTCTACCAGCACGGGGGCGTGGACTACCTGGGGGTCATCCGTGCCGGACTGGCCAACGTGGGTCGGGTCAAAAGCCAAGGCGCCTCCACCATCACTATGCAGGTCGCGCGCAACGTGTACTTGTCATCGGAAAAAACATTCACCCGCAAAATTTACGAAATTTTGCTGACTTTCAAGCTGGAACACGCGCTGACCAAGGACCAGATTCTGGAAATCTATATGAACCAGATTTTTCTGGGGAATCGGGCCTATGGGTTTGCGGCCGCGTCAGAGACCTACTTTGGCAAGCCGTTGAAGGACATTACCGTTGCTGAGGCGGCCATGTTGGCGGGCTTGCCCAAAGCGCCCTCTGCCTACAACCCCATCAGCAACCCCAAGCGGGCGAAAATTCGCCAGCAGTACATCATTGACCGCATGCTGGAGAACGGCTTCATCAACGACCAGGAAGCCGAAACTGCCAAAAAAGAGGAATTGACGATCAAGACGGGGCCGGCTGCCAACCAGGTGCATGCCGAATACGTGGCCGAAATGGTGCGCCAATTGATGTTTGCCCAGTACGGCGAAGAGACCTACACCCGCGGTCTGAATGTGCAAACCACATTGCGCACAGACCAGCAAATCGCCGCCTACAAGGCCCTGCGCCGCGGCATCATGGATTTCGAACGCCGCCAGGTGTACCGGGGGCCCGAGAAGTTCATCAACCTCTCCAACAACCCGCAAGAGATCGAGGATGCGATTGATGAGGCGCTGGACGAGCACCCCGACAACGGGGATGTGATGTCCGCCGTGGTGCTAGAAGCTGACACCAAACATATCAAGGCGATTCGTCAAAACGCCGAGCTGGTCGAAATCACCGGCGATGGCCTGAAACCCGCCCAATCCGGCCTGTCTGAGAAAGCGCAGCCCAATATCAAGATCCGCCGCGGCGCCATCATCCGCGTTGCCAAGACGGTAAAGGGCACTTGGGAAATCACCCAGTTGCCCGAAGTCGAGGGCGCATTTGTTGCGATCGATCCCCGCGACGGATCGATCAAGGCTTTGGTCGGTGGCTTCGACTTTGCCAAGAACAAGTTCAACCACGTGGTCCAGGCATGGCGCCAGCCAGGCTCCAGCTTCAAGCCGTTTATCTATTCAGCGGCGCTGGAAAAGGGTTTCACCCCGGCCACCGTGATCAACGATGCCCCGTTGTTTTTCGATGCGGGCGTGACCGGCGGACAACCTTGGGAGCCCAAGAACTACGACGGCACCTTTGAAGGCCCCATGACGATGCGCCGCGGTCTGGCCAAATCGAAAAACATGATCTCGATCCGCATCCTGCAAAGCATTGGCACACAGTACGCCCAAGACTGGATCACCAAGTTCGGCTTTGACGCGGAGAAACACCCGCCGTACCTGACCATGGCCCTGGGGGCCGGCAACGTCACACCCATCCAGATGGCCGCAGGCTATTCGGTGTTTGCCAATGGCGGCTACCGCGTCAACCCCTGGTTGGTGTCCAAGGTCAGCGAACAACGCGGCAAGGTGCTGGTGGAATCGGCACCGCCTGTGCTGGCGGACTCTGAGCGTGCCATTGACGCACGCAATGCATTCATGATGTCCAGCCTGCTGCAGGAAGTGACACGATCCGGCACCGCCGCACGCGCACAAGCCACCTTGAAGCGCCCCGACCTCTATGGCAAGACCGGCACCACCAACGACTCCATGGATGCCTGGTTTGCCGGCTACCAACCCACACTCACTGCAGTCACCTGGATTGGCTACGACACTCCACGCAAACTCGGTGACCGAGAAACCGGCGGCGGGCTGAGCCTGCCGGTCTGGATCAGCTTCATGGAAACCGCGTTGAAGGGTGTGCCAGTGATGGAACCTGCCGCACCCGAAGGCGTGGTGCACCTTGGCAACGAGTGGTTTTACGAGGAGTACGCCAAGGGCGCGGGCATCTCCAGCCTGGGCTTGAGCGACAAACCTGAAGAAACGCCTGAATCTTTGCCCGCCGCCGATGAAAAGAAAAAAATCATCGACCTCTTCAAAAACTGATCAGGCCGTGAATTCCAATGCCATGCCGCCCTGCGCACTGGCATTGGAGGTCAGTGCCGCAAAAAACTCACCCTGCCCTTTGGTGTCCTGCCACTGTCCGTCCACCCAGCGGTAGTGGTAGCCGCCAGACTTGGCAGCCATCCATACTTCGTGCAGCGGCTTTTGCAGATTGATGATGATCTGGCTGCGGTTGGCAAAGGTCAGCGTGACCATGCCGCCGACCCGCTGGTTGTCCACATCGGCGTCGGAATCGTCGTTGATACGGTCACAGCACATCTCCACCGCCTTGAGCAAAGTTTCTGCGCGGTCCATGAATTCCGGGTCGGTCATTACAATTTCACCATGTTGAAAGCAACGCAAATTTTAGTCAGTCGCCTTGCCCTTGCCGCCAGTGTGCTCACTGTGGCCGCGTGCGGTCAGACCGGCTCGCTGTATTTACCCCCTTCCCAGGCCGCGCGCAGCACCAAGGCGAGCGCAGTCCCTGCAGCCGCGCCTGCGGCTTCCAGCACCTCCACGAACACCACCCCATGAGCCAGCCCACGCTTCCCGGACACCCCCATATTCACTACGCCAATGGCCAGCTCCACGTTGAGGGCCGTGCCGTTGCTCCACTGGCGCAGGAATATGGAACCCCCTTGTTTGTCTATTCCAAGGCCTCCATGCTGGCCGCACTGGCCGCTTACCAAAAGGGCTTTGCCGGGCGCAACGCGCAGGTCTGCTACGCCATGAAGGCAAACTCCTCGCTGGCCGTACTGCAACTCTTCGCCAAGGCGGGCTGCGGTTTTGACATCGTGTCCGGCGGTGAATTGGCCCGTGTGCTGACCGCCGGTGGCGATGCCAGCAAGATCATCTTCTCCGGTGTGGGCAAGACCCGCGCAGAAATGCGCGAGGCCCTGCGCGTGGGCATTGGCTGCTTCAACGTGGAAAGCGAGGCCGAGATCGATGTTTTGAACGAGGTGGCCGTCGGCGTAGGTACCCAAGCACGCATCAGCATCCGGGTGAACCCCAACGTGGACCCCAAGACGCACCCCTACATCTCCACCGGGCTCAAGGGCAACAAGTTTGGCGTAGCACATGAACGCACCCTGGCCACCTACCAGCGTGCAGCCGCCCTGCCCGGCCTGCAGGTAGTGGGCATTGACTGCCACATCGGCTCCCAAATTACCGAAGAAACGCCCTACCTGGACGCCATGGACCGCATGCTGGACCTGGTGGAATCCATCGAGGCCGCCGGCATTCCCATTCACCACATCGACTTTGGCGGTGGCCTGGGCATCAACTACAACGGCGACACCCCGCCCGCCGCCGATGCGCTGTGGGCCAAGCTGCTGGCCAAGCTGGACGCACGCGGCTTCGGCCAGCGCCAGCTAATGATCGAGCCCGGCCGCTCGCTGGTGGGCAATGCGGGTATCTGCGTGACCGAGGTGCTCTACATGAAGCCCGGCGAGCAAAAGAACTTCTGCATCGTCGACGCCGCCATGAACGACCTGCCCCGCCCCGCGATGTACCAGGCCTTCCACAACATCGTGCCCCTGGACGCCCGCAAATTGGCGGCCCCGGGAGGCGAGGTATTCGACGTAGTGGGCCCCGTGTGCGAGAGCGGCGACTGGATTGGCCACGACCGCGCGTTGAACGTGCAGGCCGGCGACCAGCTGGCCGTGCTGTCGGCCGGCGCCTACTGCATGAGCATGTCCAGCAACTACAACTCGCGCCCCAAGGCTGCCGAGGTGCTAGTGGACGGCGACCGCAGCTACCTGATCCGCGCGCGCGACACCCTGGCAGACCAGATGCGGGGTGAGAACCTGCTGTGATTTGCTACTGATTTAATAGCTACTCGCGCATATCCCACGGGGGCTAGCGCTGCTTTTTCTCTATGAAACGCAGCACACGCCAACCCAGCAAGACACCCAGAATAGCGGCATACACCGCCACCTCGGCAAAGTTGTGCTTGCCAGCCCGCATCCAGAAGAAATGCAGAATGGCCAGCCCGGCCACCGCATAGACCGCGCGGTGCAGGGCCTGCCAGCGCTTGGCACCCATGGCCTTGATCACACGGTTGAATGAGGTGGCTGCCAGCGCAGTTAGCAGCAGCAACGCGGTAAAGCCCACCAGAATGAATGGCCGCTTTGCGATGTCGGCCGCAATATCGGCCACATCCAACCCCATGTCGAACCAACTGTACGACAGCATATGCAGCACCGCGTAGGCGAACGTCCACAGGCCTAGCATGCGCCGCAACCTGGCCAGTGAGGGCCAGCCGGCGATGGTGCGCAGCGGTGTGACGGTCAACACCACACACAGTGCGCGCAGCGTCCAGTCACCGGTGGCACGCACCAGTGCTTCGGCAGGATTGGCGCCCAGACGATCGGCAAACGCCGCATATACCAGCCAGACCAGCGGCAAGGCGGCAAGGCAAAACACCACCGGCTTAGCCGCTCGGTGGGCTAGCCAAGAGTTCACGGACGCCACGGTTCAGTAAAACTTTTTGAGGTCCATACCGGCGTACAGTTGCCCCACTTGGGCCTCGTAGCCGTTGAACATCAGGGTCTTGCGTTTTTTGGCAAACAGGCCGTCTTCGCCAATGCGGCGCTCGGTCGCCTGGCTCCACCGCGGGTGGTCCACATTGGGGTTCACGTTGGAGTAGAAACCGTACTCGTTGGCCGCGGCCTTGTTCCAGGCCGTGCCAGGCTGCTTCTCGGTGAAGCGGATTTTGACAATGCTCTTGCCGCTCTTGAATCCGTATTTCCAAGGCACCACCAGGCGCACCGGCGCGCCGCTCTGGTTGGGCAGCACTTCGCCATACATGCCAAAGCTCAGCAGCGTCAGCGGGTGCATGGCTTCGTCCAGGCGCAGGCCTTCGGTGTACGGCCAGTCCAGAACGCGGGATCCCACAAACGGCATGGTCTTGGGGTCGGCCAGGGTCACAAACTCCACGTATTTGGCATTGCCCAGCGGCTCCACCTTCTTGATGAGTTCGGCCAGCGAGTAGCCCACCCAAGGAATCACCATGGACCAGCCCTCCACGCAGCGCAGGCGGTAAATGCGCTCTTCCATGGGGCTGAGCTTGAGCAGATCTTCCAGTGCCAACTTGCCGGGCTTCTTCACCAGCCCTTCGATCTCGACCGACCAGGGCGATGTCTTCAGGGTGTGGGCATTGACGCCGGGGTCGGCCT
Organism: Rhodoferax sp. ZS1R25; assembly: GCF_056521335.1. Lineage (NCBI taxonomy): Bacteria > Pseudomonadati > Pseudomonadota > Betaproteobacteria > Burkholderiales > Comamonadaceae > Rhodoferax > Rhodoferax sp. ZS1R25. Next base: position 1,345,217 of record NZ_JBWMAZ010000001.1, on the reverse strand, counting down.
TGTCGGTGCCGAATTCGTAGTAGTTGTTGTACGAGGTAGCGTCTTTGTAGGCCGTCACTTTCTCCATGGCCAGCGCTGCCGCCACAGCAGAGGGTTTGGAGGCCAGCGGTGCGAGCTTGCCGGGACGATCCCCCCAGGTGCTGCCTTCGGCCAGGGCTTGGCGCGATGCCCAGCTGGCCATCCCTGCCCCGGCTACCCCCAATGCCATCTGCTTGAGCAATGCACGACGACCTTCGTAAGCCCGTAGCGGGGTGATGTCACTGCTGACGGCGTGTTGAAAGCCGTCGTTCCGGGTTTTGATCAGCATGGGGACTCCTGTTGTGGTCGTTGGTCGTCCGACAGTGCTTTTTCTTACAAAGTTCCGTAGCTGTGCAATCCGCTGAGGAACATATTCACGCCGATGAAGGCAAAGGTGGTCACCGCCAGGCCACCCAGCGCCCACCAGGCCGCCACGGTGCCGCGCAGGCCCTTCATCAGGCGCATGTGCAGCCAGGCTGCGTAATTGAGCCAGACGATCAGGGCCCAGGTCTCTTTCGGGTCCCAGCTCCAGTAACCGCCCCAGGCCTCAGCTGCCCACAGCGCGCCCAACACGGTGGCAATGGTGAAGAAGGCGAAGCCCACGGCAATGGACTTGTACATCACGTCATCCAGCACCTCAAAGCTCGGCAGCTTGGCCGCCAGGCGCTTGCGGCCAAACAGGATGCTGGCCACGATCAGCGCAGAAACACCAAAGTACACCGCCCAGTAGTCGCTCATACCACCCACGGCCGACTTGCGAAACACGATGGGCTCAAAGCACAGCACCACACCCAGCAACCACAGTGGTGCCAGCTTGTACCAGCGCGACTCTGTGGCCTGCTGTTTGATCAGGTAGGCAAACGCCACCATCGCCGCCAGGGCAAACGTGCCATAGCCAATGAAGTTGGCCGGCACATGCAGCTTCATCCACCAGCTTTTCAGTGCAGGCACCAGGGGCTGAATTTCATGCGCTTGGCGCACCACCGTGTACCAGAGCAAAAAACCAACGGCCGCACTAACCACCAGCATCACAAACGCACCCATGGCACGGGTTTTGTACTGGGCTTCAAAGTACAGGTAGAAGGTGGCAGTCAACCAGCAGAACAGCACAAACACTTCGTACAAATTGCTGACCGGGATGTGGCCGATGTCGGCACCCAACAGGTAGCTCTCGTACCAGCGCACCATGGTGCCGGTCAACGCCAACGTCACCGCAGCCCACACCAAACGCGAGGCCACGCTCTCCACCCCATCGGCCCGGCCCTTGGCAAATACGCCAATCCAGTAAAAGGCGGTGGCCATGAAAAACAGCATGCTCATCCACAGAATGGCCGATTGGCTGGACAGGAAGTACTTGAGCCAGAACACCGTCTCGGCCCTCTCCAGCGTACCCTGGTAGGACGCAATGCCCAGCAGCGACAGGCCTGCCACCGTCAGCATCAGCACCTGCAACGGCCGCCAGAACCATCCCATCCAGATAGCCGCGGGCATGGCGGCCAGCAAGATGCCTTTTTCATAGACATCCATGCTCTCGTGGTAGCGGCCCAGGGCAAACACGCCGCCTGCCACCACAAGGAGTGCAAACAGCCACTCGCCCCAGGCCCGCTGGTCGAAGTAACCAACGTTCAACGTCACGCTTGCGCCCGGGGTTGCCGTGGCGCTATTGCCAGAAATCGTAGTCATTCAGAGTCCTTCAAACCTAACAAGCGGGATTTCAAATGCTCGAACTCCCGGTCTCCATCCATGGTCTTGCGGTTGGTCGACAGCGCCATCGTCGCCTGAACATGTCCAGGCGACTGGGTATCCGGTGCCAACCACACCCACAGCCGCCGCTCCCGCACATAGAGCATGGCAAAAACACCCAAAATCAGCAAGGCACAGCCCAGATAGACCACGGTCTTGCCGGGAGCGCGTGCCACCTGGAAAACACTGGCCTGCACCTGCGTGAAGTCCGACAGCATCAGCGCCACCGGTGCAGGGTACAGCGGCACATCGCTGAGCGCCAGCACGGCCTGCGTCATAAAGGCTTGGCCACGCGCATCGGGCTCGAACGCGGGCAGCCCTGCTTTTTCACGCGCCACCAGCTCCAACTCAAACAGCGTGCCGTTGAGAATGCGCACCAAGACCTCGCCCGCCTTGTTGCGCTCGGCCTCGGGGACATTGGCCTCGATGAAATCTGCAATGGCCTGCAAGCCCGCTACGGGCTTGGCAGAGTTGCGGCTCTCCACGCCAGCGAAGAGGGCCAGCGCGCGTGCGGCGGAGGCACTCAATTGCTGCGCCAACTCAGGGCGCTTGGTGTCCACGGCCTTGGCCGCATAACGCTGCACTGCCTTGGCCCGCAAGCTGGCATCGGAGAGGGCATTGCTGAGCCGCACAAACTCATCCGGCGACCCCTTCTCGTCGGCAGGTATGCGTAAGTAGCGAAATGGTTCCGCGGGGCTTTCGCGCATGCCCAGCAAAAACAGCGGCACGCCATCGCCCATGTCCACGGGCAACATGTAGTTGTTGAATTCGCGCGCCTGGCCCGCCGCATCGCGCAGCTTGTAGCTCACGCTGGGTCCCACATTGCGCAAGTTCTTCTTGTCTTTGGTCTTGTTGGCTGCGCCTAACTGGGCATCCATGGCCGACCGCAGATCCACCGCACGCACATCCGTGCCCGCCGCAGGATCGCCTGCAAAATTCTCCACGTTGATGACGCGCAACCCGGTGTACTCCACCGTCAATGCCTCCGCACCAACCCCCTTGGTCAGCTGCGAGGCACCGCCCACGGTGCCCTCCAACTCAAAGGGTTGCACCTGACCGTTCAGCGAGACCGAATGCAAACGCAGGCTGGAGCCACCATCGTCAAAACTGGACTGGTAAATCTCGACACCGCGGTAACTCGCAGGATGATTCACCTCCACGCGCGCCGGGATGGTCTCTCCCGTCTCCTTGTCGTGGATCACGATGTCACTGGCAAACAACTTGGGCATGCCGGTGGAGTAATACTCCACGATGAACTTCTTGAGTTCCACCGCAAAAGGCAGCTCCTGCAACAGAATGCCGTCTGACTGATTCACGATGGCCGTGCTGGACTGGGTACCTTCAGCCACCAGCAAATTGGCGCGGAACGTAGGGTTGCGTTCACTGAGCCGATGCTGGGGCGCCACATCGGCAATCATGCCGCCACCGGTGTAGGGCGTTTTGCCCCCCAGCAGCATTTGCGCACGCACAATCAGATCCCCATCCAGTAACCCACCCAGGCACACCAGCACGATGGCGCTGTGCGCGGCGATGTAGCCGACCTTGTTCACCGCGCCAGCCTTGGCCGCCACCATCCAGCCTGGGCCACTGGGCGTCTCGCGCTGCTGCAGCTTTACGCGCCAGCCACCGCTGACCAGTAACTGGCCAATGCGGTGAGCCGCTGGTTCCGCGGCCTCTTGCAACGTGGCCTGGGCACGGTGGCCAAAGGCCTTGAGGCTTTGCTCGCGGATATTTTCCTTGTAGGACTTCAGGTCGCTGATGATCTTGGGGGTGTTACGGATTACACACAGCGACGTGCTCAGCACCAAAAAGCCCAGGATCAGCAGAAACCACCACGCGCTATAAACGTTGTACAAGCTCACGGCACCAAAAAATTCGGTCCAGAAAGGGCCGAACTGGTTCACGTAGTTGTTCAGTGGCTCATGCTGCTTGAGCACGGTACCAATCACCGAGGCGATGCAAATCACCGTCAGCAAGGAGATGGAGAACCGCATGGACGACAGCAACTCCACCGCGGCGCGCCAGGTGCGCGAGCCGGATCGCAATTCAAAACCTTCGGTGGAGACAGTCATACAGGCAGAGGCAATAACTCAAAAAAAAAGGCAGGCCATCGGAGGATGGTCCCGCCCAGTTAGGGTGAATTCACGCGCTTTGGTTCCGCAGAACCCGTGAAGTCTTCCCCGGGTTTAACGCAAGCCCGCCACGTAATCGGCTACGGCCTTGATCTCGCGATCGTTCATCTTGGCCGCCACCTGGGTCATTTGCACGCTGTTCTTGCGCACGCCATCGCGGAAGGCTGTCAGCTGGGCCACAGCGTAATCCGCATGTTGGCCGCTCAAACGGGGGTATTGCGAGGGAATGCCAGCACCGTTGGGGCTGTGGCAGCCAGCGCAGGCTGGCACCTGGCGGTCAGCAATGCCGCCGCGGTAAATGCGTTCACCCAAGGACACCAATTCCTTGTCTTTGGCGAATCCGGGCTTGGCCTTTTTAGAGGTCACCCAGTAGGCAATGTTTTTCATGTCCTCGTCGCTCAATGCCGAGGCAAAGCCCTTCATGACCGCGTTGTTGCGCTTGTCGGACTTGAACTCTTGCAATTGCTTGACCAGGTATTCAGGGTGTTGCTGCGCCAGCTTGGGATATGCGGGCGTGCCCGAATTGCCATCTGCACCGTGGCAGGCGGCGCATACCGCGCCGAAGCTTGCCTCGCCCTTTGCCAACTCAGGCTTCACCACCTTGGCGGCCTCGTGCTTGGCTTCTTCCGCAAAGGAAGAAACAGAAATAACGGCAACGGCGGCCGCGAAAAACATGTGGGCAATCAACTTCATAGGGATGTTGTGTCTGGTGAGCAAAACAGCGCCATTCTACAGTGCGGCGCTTGTTTCAAATTGAGCCAGCACGCGTGCCTTCAACTCGGGGTTGTACGTGTCGCCCTCAATGCCCGCGATTGCTGCCCACTTGATTGGGTCTTCGCCAATACCCATCGCCATGTGTGCCGCCATGGTGGGGCTTAGCTTCCCGCGCTTACGTGCCTGAGTGATAGCACTCGGGTCGAGATGCATCTCTTCACACCAGCGGACGGCGCGCTTGTTTTCGAGTGCTCGGTTTAGCAGTTCCATCGTGTTGGGCATGGTCGCTCCTTGTTGACGTGAAGTCAGTTTATGACCAAAGGTCAAAAAATAAGTTGACGAAAGATCAAATGTTGACGTTTAATCCATTTATTGATTTTTCGTCAACAACTGGAGTCGTCAACCATGCAAAACCCATGCGCCGCGGCCAATGCCGCGCTCAGTGAGCTCAATGATGGTCTCGCTGAGCTGTTGAGTGAATTCGATGCTGACCGCAAGGCGCGGCGCAACAGTTGTCCTCCCGTGGGTGCAAAAGAGGGGCCGTCCAGTTTGACGACTCCCGGTCTCTCCGGCCCACGGGTGGGCACCAATCAGCCCCGTAGTTCTTTCTCAGACACCAGCACCCACTTGAAGCCCTCGGGTGCAGGTTCTCTCCCTCCCCCCGATTGCCAGGACACCGGTTCCGGCTTTGCGCCAAAGAACACGATCAGTCCTTTGATTACGCCAAGTGCCAGTAGCACGGCAACCCCCCAGACCACGCTCGATGCGATGCAGATTTGTCCTACCTTGCCGCACGAGCTGACAAGTGCGCTGGTAACGAATTCAACGGCCATTACTGGTCCCTCCTTGTTGTCACGAAAGTCTAGCGCCCGCCTCTCCAACCTCGATATGAATGACCGCTTGGTCAAACGCGGCGTAACCATCTCCTTTCACGGCCTGCGCTACGTCGTGAGCAAGACCAATCGCGGGTACTGCTATTGCAAAGTCATGTCGATCTCTGGCCGCGTGCTTCCAAACACGCTGCTGGTCATGTATCGGTGTGAGGCCGTCCAAGTCGTCGCATGAGCACAGCCACTAGCCCATTCCAGCAGTGGGCCTGTGGCCGTGCTTACACGGCGTCAATCAATTAACCAATCGAAAGTCAACATGCCAAAAATCCAAATTCTTCTCGTCAACGAAATCCGCGACCTGCCCACAAAAGCCGGTGGCACCTTCCAAGTGCAGGACGCTGAAACAGTCATCCTCGATGACGCTGGCCAGCCCGTAGTGGTCGGTCCATTGGGCGTCCCTCGCGATCTGATCGGCAAGGTCAAGCCCGGCCTTTATGACGCAGTTTTCAAGTGGGAACGCCACTACAAAACCGGACGCCTTGAAAACGCCCTGCAGGCCCTTACTGAGGTCACCAAGACCCCGGCATCCCGCGCGGCCGCGACCCCTGCAGTAGGCGCTTAAACGGCCATGGCTGACACCGTAATCACCTGCACGGTGTCGCCCTGCACCGTAGTCCTGCAGCTCTCACACCCTCTGCTCGACATCACCCCCGAGCAAGGCGCGGAAATCGCGATTGCCGTCATCGCGGTGTGGTCCATAGGAGTGGTCTACCGACTGCTCTCAAAGGCCATCAATTCAGACGGCGAAACCTTAACCATTGAAAGAGAGTGAATATGAAATTGAAGACATTGGTCGCTGCCCTCGTGGTCGCTATGGGCACTGTTGCACTGCCTGCATTCGCGGTCGATCCCACGCCACCCGATGGCGCCAACATCGTGACTTACATCGCGGCTGCAGGCGTCACCATGGGCCTCGTGGCTAGCTCCAAATTCCTCATGGAGCTGGGCATCAAGGCATGGCACTGGATTCGCAAAGCGCTGGCCTGATCGATTGATCCTGTAGGTGATTGGGGACGCCCAGTCGCTTATGGAATCAAAGGGAGTGGCACACATGGGCTGGTTCGTAATCATTGCAATGCTGGGGTGCGCATGGCTCGTATTCAACGACTGATAGCGGCGCTGTTGCTGTCACTGTGCGTCAGTGCATACGCGTCCTTCCCGGCCACACAAACCGGTGGCGGTGATGGCTATTCCGTGAAGGACAGCAGTGGGTCCACGATCCTCGCCGGGCCCTACGCAACTGCGGATGCTGGCTGCAACGCTGCAGCGGCGAAATACCAGTCGACAACGCCTTACGCAAATATCACGGCATTGGGTGTGGGATACAGCACACCAGGTGCGTGCGCCATTGGCTACAACGGCGGCTTCTGGTTCAACGTGTATTTCGTGGAGGTCAGCAGCCCCGCCACGTACAGCTGCCCTGCAGACGCAACGCTGAGCGGGTCGACGTGCTCATGCGGCACAGGGTTCACGCAATCCGGCAATGCCTGCGTTAACAGCAATGTTCAAAAGTGTGCGGATGCAAAGGACGGTGTGGATCTGTTCACGGGGTTCAAGACACTGCCGACATTCGGGGGGTCGTTCTGTCCTAGCGATGGTGCTGCGTCTAGTTGTGCGGCAAAGGTGTCTGGGGGCTTCTGCGTGGTCAAAGCGGGCGTTAAAACCTGTACCCATGAGGTGACTTACACAGGCGGGACCTGCACCCCTCCAGCGCCTGCAGTGGGGGAGACAAGTCCAACACCAACGCCGTGCAAGGGCACGTACGGGCAAGTGAACGGCGTCGACGTGTGCTTACCCCTTGGTACTGACCCAGGTGCAACGGTCGAGACTGGCAAGAAAACTGAGACAACGACCACGCCCAGTGGTGGCGGTGGGTCCACTACAACCAGCACAGATGAGAAGGCCACGTGCATCGGTTCGATGTGCACCACGGAAAAGGCCACGACGACAACCGGCCCCGATGGCGTGCCCAGCACAACAACGGAAAAGAAGACTGAGAGCAAAGATGACTATTGCAAAGCAAACCCGCGTGCGCCGGTCTGCATAACGTCGAGTTACGGCAGCGGCACATGTGGCACACAGTCCAGCTGTGACGGTGACGCGATCCAGTGCGCAGTGGCGTCGTTCACGTTCAAAACACAGTGCGCGTTGACCACTGCGCCTAGCTCGGCGGAGATTACGAAATACACCACGGAATCCGCAAAGTCGCAGGGCGATCAGACGGGGGATATCACTGCCACGGTGAACATCGGCGCAAGCAACTTCGATCAAACGGATGTGCTGGGCGCAAGTGCCGGGTTGCAGGATCAAGTGGTCAGCATCGCGGGACAGTCCGTGACCATCCCATGGTCGCAAATGAACACGCTGTTAACGCGTATCGGGCTGGTCATGCAGGCGTGCACGTTCCTGCTGTGCGCCCGTATCGTCATGAGGGGGTAACGTATGCCGTGGCTTGGTGCATTGATAGCAGGCGCGCTGCTCAACATCGCGGGGTCGCTGGTTAGCCGGGTGCTGACGGCGTTGGGGTTGGGTGTGGTGAGCTACGTCGGCATCAACACCACCATGGGCTGGCTCAAAACCAATTTCGTCAGCGCAGCGCTGGCAATGGACCCGACCGTCATCGCAGTCATGTCGATGCTGGGCGTGGGTCGCATGGTGTCCATGGTGTTCTCGGCAATGATCGTGCGGGCAACCCTGCAGGGCATGCAGTCCGACACCATGAAGGCATGGGCTAAAAAGTAATGCTGTACCTTCGCACCGGGGGCAATGGCTCCTGCAAAACACTGTTCACGCTTGAGGACGTGCGCAAGCTCCAGCTGGAGACAAATCGGCCCGTGTGCATCAACGCGCGATTCAAGATGTACCCCGAAAAGCTGGCTGAGTTCGGATGGCGCGTCATCGAATTCAAGGATTGGCAAGACCAGCCCGATGGCACGATCTTCCTGATCGATGAATGCCACAACGACCTGCCGCTGCGCCCCAATAGCGCACCGGTGCCGGAGCCTGTGCGTATGCTGGCTGAGCATCGGGCACGCGGGTTTGACTTCTTCCTGCTCACGCAACACCCGATGAACATCGACGCGTTTGTGCGCAAGTTGATCGCAGCGCCGGGCTGGCACCAGCACTTGAAGCGCCGCTGGGGTGCGAGCGATACAACGACGGTGCTGCAGTGGCCAGCGGTACGCACCGATTGCGAGAAGGACGGTTCGGGAAAGAACGCGCAGTCATGGGCACGCAAGCAGCCAAAGCACGTGTATGACTGGTATCAGTCCGCAGAGCTGCACACGGGTAACGTACAGATTCCCAAGCAGGTGTACGTCGGCATCGCGTGTTTGGTGGGGATGGTCATTCTCATCTTCGCGGCCTACCTGCGATTGAAGCCGGCCGACAAACCGCAGGCAAAGCCCGCAGAGGCCCACAGTACGCTGCAGGTCCCTACACCCCCGGCCCAGTCCACACAGGCCAATGGCGGCCCGGAAAAGCGCATTGCCACGACCGCTGAGCTGGTAGCCAGCTATCAACCGCGCATAGAGGGCTTGCCGCAGACTGCGCCGCGGTATGACAGCCTGACCGCACCGACAACAGCGCCCTACCCTGCGGCCTGTGTCCACATGAAGCCGCGGTGTCAGTGCTATAGCCAGCAGGGGACAAAGATCGATGTGCCGATGGCCACGTGTGTGCAGATCGTGGAACGCGGCTTCTTCGTCGACTGGCAGGCCGGGCCAACCAATGCAGCACAGCCGGTGAACCACTCGGTATCGACACCAGTGCAGGTACAGCAGTCAACCGCAGCGGTGCCGGTGGCCATCGCTATGCAGGTTGGCTCCAAGGCCTCGCCCTGAGCATGTCCACGAGGACGCCAATGCCCTATGCGCCCTCTTACTGATAGACAGATGGCCCCACTGCGTCAAATACCGTTCCTGATGGCCTTTAGGCCATGTGGCGAAGCCTAAACAACCTGCCTTTGGAGCTGCTACGCAAGACACAAAACGGCGTAGCCGTCCTCACCCCCAGAAAAACACAAATGCTCCGCTTCCCAATGCCACTTAAGACACAAAACGGCGTAGCCGTCTTCACCCCCAGCAAAGCAAAAATGTTCCGCCCACGGGCTCCCGGTTGCGAGCGTGCGGCCCGGCCAAAGCGCAGCGGACGGGCCGCGCGCAGCGCGGCCCTAATTCATTACTAGGACACTTTCCGACACAGCGGTATTTCCGGCGCGAAAAAAGGCCCAGCGTGGATTGCAGTCCACCCGGGCCAGTGACTGATTCAAAAAGAGGTTGAACCAATGAAAAAGATTATTACTGGTTTCGGCGATCCGATCCAGCTTGAGGGCTCCTACAACCCCACGTCATGGGTTGTTCGTGTCTTTGAAGTCAATGGGCATCGGGAGATATCGGCCCGCAATACGATTGACTGGGAAGAGGTGCCCTACAAGCCCGTTCTAGACCTTTTCCCAGACCAGCCATCCCTGCAGCAGCTGCAGGACGCTGAGGACCGTAGGCAGGCCAATCTCAAGCGCTCGGCCAGCAGAGCACAGACCACAGCCCGGCGCGTGATTAAGGCTGAGGGTTTCAATGAGATGCTGACGCTGACGTACAGGGAAAACCAGACCGATCGCGGCCTGTGCAAAGCTCACTTTGAGAAGTGGGTTCGGCGGATGAAAAAGGCACTTGGTGACTTCCGCTACTGCGCGTCATTTGAGGCTCAAAAACGGGGTGCAATGCATGTCCACATCGCTACGCACAAGCTGCCCCTGCACGCTGAGTACAAGGGTGTGAAGATCAAGGCATGGCAGCTTGGCACGCGGATTTGGCGGGACATTGTTGGCACTGACAACGGCCTGTGTTACGTGGGTGGCAAGAGCAAGTTTGGTGCGCCTCGGCGTGAAACGCTGTCGCTCGGGAAGATGGCTGCATACGTCTCCAAATACATCATAAAGGACTTCGCTGAAGCGCCCGAAGAATCAAACCGTTACAGCAGGTCAAACGGTACGCAATTGCCAAAGCCGGTCACGATGTACTTTGCAAATCTGTCCATGATGGAGATTCTCGAAATGGCCTTTGAGTGCGGTGAAGGCGACGTGATCCTGTCGCACCGTGTTGACATCGAGCGCGGTTCGTACTGGCTTTGTACAGAGCCAGCTCCACCACCGTTACACTAAGCTACAAAATAGATAGCAGGGGGTGATTTCGTACGTGCGAATGATCGGCTATGCCCGCGTGTCCACTACGGCGCAAGATACCGCGCTGCAGCTCGACGCGTTGAAGGCTGCGGGTGTTAAGACTGTCTTCTTTGAGTCGGCGTCAGGCGCTGGTCCGCGTCCCGAATTGCGGCGTGCGCTCTCGTCGCTGGTCGTTGGTGATGTGCTCGTAGTCTGGAAGCTCGATCGCGTGGCGCGTGGCCTGATAGACCTGCTCAACATCATGTCAAGCGTGAAGGCTGCGGGGGCTTGTGTGAAGTCGCTGACAGAGCCGATTGACACCACCACGCCGCTTGGTGAATTTACGGTCCAGATACTCGGTGCTGTTGCGCAGTTAGAGCGTTCAATGATCCGCGAGCGCGTGGTAGCCGGTCAGACTGCGGCAAGGGCCAGGGGGAAGAAATGGGGTCAGCGTCCGCACTTGACCCCCGATCGTGAAGAGCAGCTAATAGCGCTATTCGTAGAGGGTGGACACACCATTAAATCGGTTGGTGCTGTGTTTGGTGTGGGGGAGTCTGTGGCTAAGCGAGTGATTGCAGCGCGTTTTCCGCCCTCGCTGTTTAGCAGGCCTGGTAGACCCCGTAAAACTAGCGTCTAAGTACAATGCGGCTCTGGGTTTACCTTTCAAATCAATGACCAACACCTCAAACCCACCCGGCACGCCGCCCGCTAAATCGGTCGCCGACGCTCCCGCCAAATCCCCCGCCGTCGTGGCCATGGGTTGGTTGCATACGGCGCGCTTCCTCACCACGGCGCCCCAACTGCACTTTTTGCCCGAACTGGATGTGCCGGAAATTGCATTCGTGGGCCGCTCCAACGCGGGCAAATCCACCTGCATCAATACGCTGACCCAGCAGAAGCAACTGGCTTTTGCCTCCAAAAAACCGGGCCGCACCCAGCACATCAACCTGTTTGCTTTGGGCAAACAGGGTGTGACCGATGCCGTGCTAACCGATTTACCAGGTTACGGCTACGCCGCTGTGCCCAAGCAGGACAAGATCCGCTGGCAACAGGTCATGGCCAACTACCTGGTCACCCGCAAGAACCTGCACGCCATCGTGCTGATGTGCGACCCACGCCAAGGCATGACTGAGCTCGACGAAATTTTGTTGGACGTGATTCGCCCCCGCGTACAGGCAGGCCTGAAATTCCTGGTCATCCTCACCAAGGCCGACAAGTTGACGCGTATGGAGGCCGCCAAGGTGCTGTCCATCACCAAGCTGCAGGCGGGTGGTGGCGAAGTCAAATTGTTCTCCGCCACAAAACGGATCGGCGTGGAAGACGTGGCCCAGCTGCTATGGCAATGGGCCCACCCCGCAGGCGCCCCCGCGGCGGTCACCGCAGAGCCCACTGCCGAGGCATGATCGAAACCTTTCTCCAGCCGCTGGAACATGGGATTACCCTGAGTTGCCGGGCTGCTGGGGAACGGGGGCGCCCAGTGCTGCTGTTTTTGCACGGCTTCCCTGAAGGGGCTTTTGTCTGGGACGCTTTGCTGGAGCACTTTGCCCGCACTGAACACGGCGGTTACCGCTGTGTGGCCCCCAATCTGCGCGGGTATGAGCGCTCCAGCGCCCCCGATGACGTGCAGGCCTACCGCCCCAAACACTTGGTACAGGACATTGCAGCCCTCGCGCGCATCGAGGCCGGTGCGGACACCCCGCTGGCGGCTTTGATTGCCCACGACTGGGGCGGTGCCGTGGCCTGGAACTTTGCCAATCAGTTGCCAGAGCATGTGCGGCAACTCATCATCCTCAACTCGCCCCACCCTGGCACATTCTTGCGCGAGTTGAAAACCAACGCGGCGCAACAGGCCAGCAGCGCTTACATGAACGCACTGGTTCTGCCCACCGCAGAGGCCCATTTGGAAGCCAATGATTTCGCGGCCTTGTGGCCATTTTTCAGCGCCAAGGGCCCTGCGGGCCAGCGTCCTGCGTGGCTCACACCCGCAGTGCAAGACCAATACCGCGCGGTGTGGTCCCACGGGCTCACAGGGGCGTGCAACTACTACCGGGCCTCACCCCTGCGCCCTCCCCAAGCCCATGACCCGGCTGCGTTAGCCATCGTGTTGCCACACAGCATGTTGACCGTGAAGGTGCCCACCCACGTGATCTGGGGCATGGAAGACTGGGCCCTGCCGCCCGCACTGCTGGACGGCTTGGACGAGTACGTACCCCAACTGATGCTGCACCAGGTACCAAACGCTGGCCACTGGATCGTGCATGAGCAACCAGCGCAGGTGCAGCATTTGATTGCCCACAGCTTGGCTGCGTCCGCAACCCTGCCGCCCTAGTACGGAGCGGCTTCGCCCGCGGGGCGATCCTTGAACCGCTTGTGCACCCAGTAGTACTGGTCTGGCATGCCGTTGATATAGCCTTCCAGACGCTGGTTCATCAGCGCCGTGTCCGCCAGCAAATCCCCCGTCGGAAAATCGTCCCAAGCGGGTAAGACGCGCACCTCATAGCCGTACTCCGTCAACCGCGTCACCACGGGTATCACCTGGGCACGCCCCAGTCGGGCGAAGCGTGAGAGCGATGGCACAGTGGCCGCGGGCACACCGTAGAACGGCACGAACACCGACTCTTCGGGGCCGAAATTCATGTCTGGCAGCAGGTACAACGGCTCGCCGGCTTTGAGGCCCGCCAGGATGGGCTTGACCCCCTCAATGCGGCCAAACAGGCGCGCATGGCCATAGCGCTTGCGCCCCGCCAAGATCCAGGCGTCCGCCACCTTGTTGGCCTGGTCCGTGTAGATGGTGGTGAAACGGCGCGGCAGCTGCTGGGTCAAGGCGGTCCAGCCCGCGTCCAACCCCACAAAATGCGGCGCGAAAATCACCGTGGGCGCGTCCCCCGACAGTGCGCCCACCTCTCCCACCAATCGCAAACGGCGCAGCGTGGTCGACGCAGACGCATGCCACAACCAGCCCCGGTCCATCCACGCCTGGGCAAAGAAGACAAAGGCGCGCAGCGCATGCCGCCGCCGTTCAACAGCGCTCCAGTGCGGGAAGCACAGCGCCAAGTTGATCTGCACCACCCTTCGGCGAGAGGGCACCAAGCCGTACAACACGCACCCAAGAATGGCGCCCAGAAACCGCACCACGGGCAACGGCAAGTAGCCAATCACCACCAGACACTGCAAGACCAGACGACTCCACATAGGCAAATGCTCAGCTCCAACGGTTACGCCGCATCACGCGGCGTTTTGTAGCGGGCATAGCCCCACAGGTATTGTTGCGGGCACTGCGCGATCAGGGATTCCATGGCCGCGTTCAGCTGTGCGGCGGCGGCCGTCAGGTCTTCGTCCAAGGGCTGCCCCAAAGGCAGCACATGCACCACATAGCCACGCCCCCAGGACAAGCGCTCGCCCCAGGCCAGCAACACACTGGCACCGGTCTGCTGCGCCAGCCGCGCTGACAATGTCATGGTGTAGGCCGACTTGCCAAAGAATGGCACCCACACACCCTGCGACTGGGGCGGCACCTGGTCAGGCAGCAGGCCCACGCATTGGCCCGCCTTCAGCGCTTTCAACATCTGTTTGACGCCCGCCAGCGTAGTCGGCGCGGTGTGCATACCGGGGCGGGCACGAGAACGGGTGGCCACCTCGCGTAGCCAAGACTGGCGCGGCGGACGAAACAGCACGGTGATGGGCTGCCCACCCTGGCCAAATTGTTGCGCATAGGCCTGCGCGGTGATCTCGAAACAGCCCAAGTGCGGGGTTAGAAACACCACACCGCGCCCAGCTTGCAGTGCGGCTTCTACATACTCTCGCCCTACCCATTGCACGGCCACCGGCCGGCCCAGCCACAGCCGCGGCAGCTCGGCCGCCAGTTGGCCCGACTGGCCGACGGCCCGCCGCAATTGGGCGCTGGTCAATCCCGCTTGGCGCGCGTTGGCAAAAAAACGCTTGCGGTAGGTGGCAGACCCCAAAAACGCCAGCCAGCCCACGCCCCAGCCCAGCCCATGCAGCAGCCACAGCGGAAAGACAGCAAGCAATTTGAAAACAAGGGTCATTGGCTGGGATAAAATCGCGGATGTCGCTGAGTTACGGAACTACTTGCAGGGCGACACCCACAGGGCGGTCCTGAAAGGAACGCCATTGTGCCTCGTCAATTCTGGCGAATCTGCTAAAGCGTTCGCTGTAAGCTCCAAGGCCCAAGCAACGCGACTTGATGTTTTTTTGGAGACAAAACTATGGCGAACGATTTTCTCTTTACTTCCGAGTCTGTTTCTGAAGGCCACCCCGACAAAGTCGCCGACCAGATCTCTGACGCAATCCTTGATGCCATCTTCAAGCAAGACCCGCGCAGCCGCGTCGCCGCTGAAACCCTGACCAACACCGGCCTGGTCGTGCTGGCTGGTGAAATCACCACCAACGCCCATGTGGACTACATCCAGGTCGCGCGCGACACCATCAAGCGCATCGGCTACGACAACACCGAATACGGCATTGACTACAAAGGCTGCGCCGTGCTGGTGGCCTACGACAAACAATCCAACGACATCGCCCAAGGTGTAGACCACGCGTCCGACGACCACCTGAACATTGGCGCTGGCGACCAGGGCCTGATGTTCGGCTACGCCTGCGACGAAACACCCGAGCTGATGCCTGCGCCTATTTACTACGCCCACCGTCTGGTGGAGCGCCAAGCACAGCTGCGCAAAGATGGCCGCCTGCCGTTCCTGCGCCCTG
Organism: Rhodoferax sp. ZS1R25; assembly: GCF_056521335.1. Taxonomy (NCBI): domain Bacteria; kingdom Pseudomonadati; phylum Pseudomonadota; class Betaproteobacteria; order Burkholderiales; family Comamonadaceae; genus Rhodoferax; species Rhodoferax sp. ZS1R25. The sequence continues at coordinate 1,329,834 of NZ_JBWMAZ010000001.1, read as the reverse complement.
ATGCCAAGAGCCAGGTGACCATGCGCTATGTGGATGGCAAACCCCACAGCATTGACACCGTGGTGCTGTCTACCCAGCACAGCCCTGACCAGTCCGAGAGCCAGCACAAGATGAAGGCCAGCTTCACCGAAGCCATCATCGAAGAGATCATCAAACCCGTGCTGCCCAAGGAATGGCTGCAGAACACACGCTACCTGATCAACCCCACCGGCCGTTTCGTCATCGGTGGCCCCCAAGGCGATTGCGGCTTGACCGGTCGCAAGATCATTGTGGACACCTACGGCGGCGCTTGCCCCCACGGCGGTGGCGCGTTCTCCGGCAAAGACCCCTCCAAAGTGGACCGCTCCGCAGCCTACGCCGCACGCTACGTGGCCAAGAACATCGTCAAGGCCGGTCTGGCCAAGCAGTGCCAGATCCAGGTGGCCTACGCGATTGGCGTGGCCAAGCCCATGAACGTGACCGTCTACACCGAAGGCACTGGCGTGATTTCGGACGAAGCCATCGCTGCGCTGGTGAACGAGCACTTTGACCTGCGTCCCAAGGGCATCATCCAGATGCTGGACCTGCTGCGCCCGATCTACGAAAAGACAGCCGCCTACGGCCACTTTGGCCGCGAAGAACCAGAGTTCACCTGGGAACGCACCGACAAGGCAGCGGCCCTGCGTGCGGCTGCGGGCCTGAACTAATGTCTTTGCGGGATAGATCTTTAGCTCTGTCCCCCACTGACTAGACGCCTATGAATATCCAGACACAACGCTTCATTGACCGCTGGGCTGGCCAGCTCCTGTGTGGCGCGGTGTCGGGATGGGTACGGCTCGCCGGCGCGTTCGGCGCACCGGCGCGCATGCAAGCGGCGCCCAAGAACATCCTGGTCATCCTGCTCTCCGAGATGGGCAGTATCGTGCTGGCGGGCCCCATGTTTGCTGCGCTGCGCAGGCAGTACCCGGGTGCGGCCATCCACATCCTGCAACTGAAGAAGAACCAGGAGGTCTCCAGGCTCCTGTCGCTCACCGCGCCCGAGTACATGCACACGCTGGACGACAGCTCTGGCGGGGCTCTGATTGGTGACATCCTCAAAGTCAGCCTGGCCATGCGCAAGCTGGGGCTGGACGCGGTGATTGACTGCGAGTTGTTTTCACGCGTGAGCGCCCTGCTCTCGTTCAGCACCGGTGCCCCCGTGCGCGTGGGCTTCACGCCGCACACGCAAGAAGGCCTGTACCGCGGCAGCTTCATCAACCACAGCATTCCGTACAACCCCTACCAGCACATCAGCAAACAGTTTTTATCGCTGGTGGATGCGCTGCAGTCGCCCGAAGGCATGCCCCGCAACCGCGCGGGCCCCATCCGCGAGATTCCGGCCGAGCCTGAGCTGCATGTAGCCTTCACCCCCGACGAGCTGGCCACCTACCGCGACAAGGTAGAAGCCGACCACCCGGTAACCCAGGCGCGCCCGCTGGTGCTGGTGTATGCGGGCGGCGGCATCCTGCCCGAACGGGCCTGGCCCGCCAGCCACTACGCCCGCGTGGTGCAAGGCCTGTGTACCTCTGGTTACGCGGTGGGCTTGATCGGACTCAAGGACGATGCCGTGCTGGCGCGTGACCTCAAAACCCAGGTGGGCAGCGAGGCCTGCATCGACCTCACCGGCTACACCAAGAGCATCCGCGAGCTGCTCATGCTCATGCATGCCAGCGCCCTGCTGATTACCAATGATGGTGGCCCCAGCCATTTCGCCACGGTCACTCCCATCCAGACCATGGTGTTCTTCGGCCCCGAGACCGGCAAGCTCTACGGCCCGCTAGGCAAACGCACCATCATTCTTGAATCGGGCATTGCCTGCTCACCGTGTCTGACCGCCTACAACCACCGCCTGACGTTTTGCGATGGGGACAACCAGTGCCTCAAGCGCATTGCGCCGGACCCCGTGCTGGACCAGGCCCTGGCCTTTTTGCGCAGCAGCGTGGGCGCTGCCGCATGAGCGCCGTGCAGCGACTGGTGCTATGGGCACTGGGCTGGATGGAGCGCTACCGCTACATCAAGTTCGGCATCGTCGGCGCCAGCGGCACAGTAGTGAACCTGGTGGTGCTGCACCTGGGGCACGAATTCCTGTTCAATGAACTCGAAGCCGCCTACAACAAACCCTATTTCTCGCTGGCACTGGCCATTGCCGTGGCCACGCTGAACAACTTCACCTGGAACCGGCTGTGGACCTGGTCGGACCGCGTGAAGACGCTGGAAGCCGAAGAAGCACAACCCGTCAGCCTGCGCCTGCTCGGGCTGGAGTTTGGCCAATACATCACGGCCTCGGCCTTCGGCAGTGGCCTGCAGTACGTGCTGACCCTGCTGCTGTCGGGCAGCATGGACTACCGCGTGGCCAACATCATTGCCATCGTCGCGGCCAGCGTGAGCAACTTTCTGGCCAACGACCGCTGGACCTTCAAGCGCAACCAAGACTGAGCGCGTTCAGCGGCACCATGCAGGCCCACGCTTTGTCACACCGCGCACCGACCTGGCCCTGGCTGGCCCTGGTGTTGTTGGCGGCCGCCCTCTACCTCTTCGGCCTGGGCAGTTTTTACGCCCCCACCAATGGCGATGAGATGGTGTACATCCACATCGCCCGCATGACCGCCGAGAGCGGCCATTGGCTGCCGCTGCAGTCCGAGCTGGTGGGCACGCGCAATACCAAGCCGCCGTTGCTGATCTGGCAGGCCATGGTGGCCGGCGGCTGGGGCCAGCACTGGAGCCTGTTCGCGCTGCGCCTGCCCAGCATCGTCTACACCTTCGCCACCGCCACCCTGCTGGCCTTCTTTGCCCACCGCATGGCACCCGTGCCTGGCAAGCTGCGCACCGCCTGCATTGCCGCCGCGCTGTACCTGCTGTACTTCTCGACCTTCCGCTACGGCCGGGTGTACCTGACGTCGGCACCCGAGACTTTTTGGCTCGCGCTACCCATGTGGTGGCTGCTGTGGCTACACCTGCGTGCGCCCATTGCTGCGTCGCCCGCTCAGCAGCTGGGCACGCTGGCCTACACGCTGATTGGCGTTGCCATGGGTCTGGGCGCGGCCTACAAGTCGTTTGCGCTGGTGGCGCCCACCGCCGCCGCGCTGTGGTGTGCTGTGCTGCTGAGCGAGCCCTGGAGCTGGCGCAGCGCGCTGCGCACCACCGTGGGCGTGACCTGGAGCGCCCTGCTGGGCTTGGGTATTTTTGCACTGTGGTTTGTGCTGGACCCCAACCCCGCCGAGGTATGGCAAGAGTTTGTCGTGGCCGAGAACGCCGGCAAGATGTCCAGCAGCCTAGGCTACTGGCAGGCTGCACTGTACGGCGCCTACCCCATGTGGACGCAGCTGCTGGCCTACCCCGCCAATGGGGGCCTGCTGGCGCTACCGGTGCTGGGCTTTTGCCTGTACGCCGTGCGGCGCGGCTGGCGCCCGCGTCAGTACGCACACCTGAGCCCCACGCTGTGGGTGCTGCTGGCCTGGCTGGTGGTGTGGCTGGTGGTGTTCACCATTCCCAACCAGCGCTCCGAGCGCTACGTGATTCCTGCAATGCCCGCACTGGCCATTGCCATGGCACTGCTGTGGGACCGGCTGCATCGCGTCTGGTTTGCCGCCACGCTGCTGATCACCGTGCCCGCGCTGGTGATGCTGGGCCGCATCGGCTGGGTCATGGGCAGCCTGGGCATGGCCAGCCCGTTCGAAGTTGCTATGACTTTGCTAGCTGCTGGCGCAGGATTGGCGGGGGCTACAGCTGGATTTATTCGATTTTCCTGGGTGCGCAATGCGACACTGCTGGCCTGCCTGGCGGTGTATGGCTGCTTCACACTCATGGTGCAACCGATCTCGGGCGATCGCGCCAGCTACAGCACCGACGTGCAACAGCAGATGCGGGGCCAGCGCCTGGCCGTGCCCAATGGCTTCACCGGCCAGTACGAACGCTTCCACTTTGTGCTGCCCGGCGCGCGCATCACGCCCTATGACGCCGAAGGCCGTAACACCGGCGCGCTCTACCCCGAACTGCCGCCCACGCAACGCCTGGACCGCTTGCTGAAAGAATTCGACGCCGTGGTATGGCTGCAAGACGACCTGGATGAACAATCCAGCTGCCTGCCCCGCTGCGTGCTAGTCGCCCAGCGCTGGCATGTAAAAAGCCGCCACAAGGACGGCGAAGTGACGCTGGACAACCTGTGGCAACCGCAGCAGTGGCTGTTCCGCCGCGAATGGTTGCTAACCCCCGCCGGGGGCGGCTGATCAGTACTGCAGCGTAGCCACTGCGCGCAGCTCCTCGGGCGTGGTGCTGGGCAAGCCAAAGAACTCCAGGTAGGCGGGGATCTGCTCGAACAGCATGTCTGACCCGACCTGCACCCGGCAGCCGCGCGCCTGTGCCGCGGCCAGAAAGGCCGTGGTCTCTGCTTTCATCACGACCTCGCCCACAAAGGTGCTGGGCGACAGGCGCGACACATCCAGTGGCATGGCATCGCCCGCGTTCATGCCCAGCGGCGTGGCGTTGACCACCAGGTCAAAACCCACAGGGTCGGTGGAACCCGTCGTCACGTCCAAAGCTGGGTAGTGCTGGCGCAGCCGGTCCGCCAGCCCCTCTGCGGCCTCCGGGTTGACGTCGAACAACGCCAGTGCCGATAACCCTTCGGCCGCCAGAGAGGCTGCGATGGCTGAGCCCACGCCGCCACTGCCCACCACCAGCGCCCGTGCGCCCTGCAGCACCAATCCCTTGCGCAGTACGCCGCGCACAAAGCCGGCACCGTCAAACATATCGCCCTGCAGCTGCCCGTCCGCCCCCAGGCGCACCGCGTTGCAGGCCCCCGCAATGGCTGCCGTGGGCGACAGCTCGTCCACCAGCCCCGTGGTGGGCACCTTGTGCGGCATCGTGATCAGCGCGCCGCGGATGTTGGAGAGCTTGAACACGCTGCGCAAAAAATCCGCGTAGTCCGGGCTCCTGCAGCCCATGGGCACCACCACCACATTGGCCCCGGCCTTTTCAAACCAGGGGTTGTAGATCATGGGTGCCTTGAAAGCATGCGTGGGAAAGCCGATGTGCGCAATGAGTTCGGTGTGGCCGGTGATGGTCATGGCTGTGCGGCCCCCCAAGCCATTACTTGCGCAGTTTGGCCAGTTCGGCCATCACTTCATTCACCGTGGCTTCGCCCACGTTCACGCTGTACTTGGCAACCACAGGCTTCATCTTTTCACGCAACTTGGCCAGTTCGGCTGGGGAGAACTCGCTCACCGTCATGCCGCCTTTTTTCAGGCCATCCACAGCCGCTGCGGCTTGCGCACGGGACTGCTCACGCTGGTACTTGGTGGCGTCGTCCGCGGCATCGTCAATCAGCTTCTTTTCAGCGGCGTTCAGCGAATCCCAGAACTTCTTGCTGATGATTACCGACTGGGGGTTGTACTGGTGGTTGGTCAGCGTGACGTACTTCTGCACCTCGTACAGCTTGTTCGCATTGATCACAGTCAGGGGGTTTTCCTGACCGTCAATGGCCTTTTGCTCCAGTGCGGCATACACCTCGGGGAAAGGCAGTGGTGTGGGGTTGGCACCCAGTGCCTTCACCCAGTCCACGTTGATGGGGTTGGGGATCACGCGCAGCTTCAGGCCCTCAATGTCTTCCACCTTGAGGATGGGGCGCTTGCTGTTGGTGATGTTGCGAAAACCCAGCTCCCAGTAAGACAGCCCCACAATGCCTTTTTCTTCCAGCTTGGCATGCAGTTTCTTGCCCACGGGGCCGTCCACCAGCGCATCCGCCTCCTGGCTGGTGCTGATGAGGAAGGGAAAGTCGAAGATCGCCAGCTCTTTGGCCACGCTGGCCAGGATGCCGGTGTTCAGCACCACCATCTCCAGCGTGCCACCCTGCAGGGCCGACACATTGGCCTGGTCGCCCCCCAGCACGCCGCCGGGGAACAGGTTGACCTTGATCTTGCCGCCCGACTTCTTGCTCACATTCTCGGCAAAGCGCTCCATGCCCAGCACCATGGGGTGGCCCTTGGGATTTTGCGTGGCGAACTTGATCGTGTGCTCGCGAATCTCTTGTGCTTGCGCCACGCCGAAGGTGGCGAGTACAACGGCTGCGGCAATGGCTTTGAGGACGGTACGTTTCATGGCTTGTCTCCTGAATAAAAGTAAAGGCAATGGGTAGGGAAAGCGGAATCAATAGAACCAGCGTGCGGGCACCATCACCAGCTGCGGGAACAGCACCATGAGGAACATCACCAGGAACTGCACCACCATGAAGGGCAGCACACCGCGTGTCACATCGTCCATGCGCATGCGCCCCACGCCAGCCACGACGTTGAGCACGGTGCCCACGGGCGGCGTGACCAGGCCGATGGAGTTGTTGATGATGAACAGCACACCGAAGTACACGGGGTCGATGCCCGCGGCTTTGACGATGGGCATCAGCACGGGCGTGAGGATCAGAATGGTGGGCGTCATGTCCATGGCGGTACCGACCACCATCACCAGCACCATGATGGCCATCATCAGCAGGGTCGGGCTGCCCAATAGCGGTTCCAGCAAGGCGACGATTTGCGTGGGCAGCTGGGCCACCGTAATCAACCAGGCCGAGACCATGGCCGCGGCCACCAAAAACATCACCACCGCGGTCGTTTTGGCCGCTGCAAGAAACACTCCCAAAAACTGCGCCCAGTTCAGCTCGCGGTACACCACCCCGGCGACAAACATGGCATACACGGCCGCCACCACGGCAGCCTCGGTCGGGGTGAACACGCCCATACGCAGCCCCACCAAAATGATGACCGGCAACATCAGCGCCCAGCCCGCGCTGCGCATGGCGACCAGCACCTCCTGCCAGCTCTTGCGGGGGGGTGTTGCCAGTTGCTCGCGGCGCGTCAGAAACCACCAGGTGCCCCAAAGCCCCACCGCCAGCCATATGCCGGGGAAGATGCCCGCGAGGAACAGTTTGGAGATCGACACGTTGGCCGCCACCCCAAACACCACAAAACCTATGGACGGCGGGATGATGGGGCCGATCACGCCGCAGGCCGCAATCAAACCGCCACTGCGCGCCTTGTCATGACCGGCTTTCACCATCATGGGCAACAGCAAGGCCGTCAGCGCGGCCGCATCGGCCACCGCGGACCCTGACAGCGCCGACAGCAGGCACGCCGCAATGATGGCCACATACCCCAGTCCACCGCGGATATGGCCGACCAGGGCCATCGCAAAGTCCACAATGCGCCGGGACAGGCCACCGGTGTTCATCACCTCGCCGGCCAGCATGAAGAAGGGCACGGCCAGCAGAGGAAAGCTGTTGGCGCCCTCCATCACGTTTTGCGCCAGCACCTGGGCATCAAAAATGTCCAGGTGCCACATCAGCGCAGCACCGCACAACAGCAAGGAGTAGGCAATAGGAATTCCCAGCGCCATGGCGGCGAGCAAGGAACCCAGAAAGACAGCAATGGTCATGGTCTTGTTTCTCTGGAGGTTGTTATTTCAGCGGTTGCGGAATGTCGATGGGCTCTTCTTCAGATTCGCGCACCCCAATCAATTCATCGTCCGCCAGTTGGCCGCTCAGCAGCATCCACAGGTGGTTGAGCAGGATCACCGCACTGAGCACCGCGCAGGCCATGCCGCTGGCGTAGAAGAAGCCGACCGACACCTCCATGGCGGCGCTGGTGGTGTCCCAGTTGATCTTGACTTGGTCCCATGCGCCCCGGAACATCAGCCAGCAGATGAACAGCATGAGCACGTGCCCGATGGCCAGGCAGGCCTTCTGGCCACTCACGGGCAGGCGCGACACCAAGGTATCCGTCCCAAGGTGAGAGCGCTCGTTCAAGGCGATCACGGCGCCCAGGAAAGTAATCCACACAAACAACCAGCGCGACAGCTCTTCGGACACGGTGAAACCCGAGTTGAAGGCGTAGCGCATCACCACATTCCCAAACACCAGCACCACCATCACTGCCAGTGCGGCGGCGATCAGGTAGCCCAGCCATCGGCAGTACCCATCAATGATTTTTTTAACCACGCACGTCTCCAAATATTCGTACTTTCAATAATGTACGAACTAGTTAGTTTTTAAATCTGCGGGTTTTCCCTGAACCTGCTGTGCATAGCAGGGAAAGCTGTTATGCCGAAAGTGAATTACGCGCGCACGAAGCGCACCACCATCTCGGTGACGCTGGCGCGGCGGGCCGCAGACTGCGCGGTTTGCGCCTGCCCCTGGAAGATCAGGCCAAAGGTGTGGCGGTTGGAGACATTGAAAAACGCCAGCGCCGAAATGGAGGCGTGGATATCTACCGGATCCAGCCCGCGACGGAACACGCCCTGTTGCACGCCCCGGTCATAGAGGAAGCGGATCGCCTCGATGGCCGGCACATTGAGCTCCTGGATAGTCCGGCTCTGGGCCAGGTAGGTGCCCTGCTCGATGTTTTCATTCATCACCAGGCGGATGAAGTCTTCGTTGCTCGCGTGCTGGTCGAACGTGAACTCCACCAGCCGACGCAGCGCTGCCTCGGGCTTCAGGTCTTCCAGGTGCAGCGCCCCTTCAATCTCGCGCATGCGTCGGTACGACTCTTCCAGCACGGCCAGGTACAGGCCTTCCTTGTTGCCGTAGTAGTAGTAAATCATGCGCTTGCTGGTGTGCGTGGCTTCGGCAATCGCGTCGATGCGCGCGCCGCTCAGGCCCTTGGCCGCGAACTCTTGCGTCGCCACATCCAGAATGCCAGCCATAGTGCGCGCAGGGTCGTTCGTGCGCGAGGGGGCACTGGCCTTCTTCGCCGCCGCAGGCGCTTTGAGCTTGGCCTTGGTCGTCCCTACAGAATGTACTGACTGGTTCATTCCGCGAGTATAGGAGGCCGCCTGCCTAGCCCCAAAGCACCGAACGCATGGAAATGGATGCCGACTGAAACCCCGTGTTGAAGAAGCGCGGCATCTCGCTGGCGCGGGCCGCACCCGCCGCATAGAGCAGCGGCAGGTAGTGGTCATGCGAAGGGTGGGCCTGCTGCGCCACAGCGCCCAGCGACTGGAAGTTGGGTAGCGCGTCCAGCTGCCCCTTTTTGATCTGGTTTTGCACCACGGTGTCGAATTCGGTGGCCCAGTCGTAGGCCTCGTTGGCGGCCGTGCCGTCGCGCGTGGCGCGCAGGTTGTGCACGATGTTGCCGCTCCCCACGATCAGCACACCGCGCTCGCGCAGCACCTGCAGTTGTCGACCCAGCGCATAGTGCTCGGCAGGGGCACGGCTGTAGTCCATGCTGAGTTGCAACACGGGAATATCCGCTTTGGGAAACATGGGCTTGAGCACCGACCAGGTGCCGTGATCAAAGCCCCACTGCTGCGTATCCACACCCAGAGCCGCGCCCGTGGCGGGCGACTTGAGCGCGTTGGCTAGACTGCGGGCCACGGCGGGCGCTCCGGGCGCCGGGTATTGCTGGTCCATCAGCGCCTGCGGAAAACCGCCAAAGTCGTGAATCGTCTTGGGGCTCGCCATGCCCGTGAGCTGCCAGCCTGGCGTGAGCCAGTGGGCCGAGATGCAGAGAATGATCTGCGGCCGCACGCCGCGCGCCAGCAGCTCCGTGCCCATGGCCTGCCAGCTGCGCCGCCAGGCGTTGTCATCAATCGCGTTCATCGGGCTGCCATGCCCCACAAACAGCACAGGCATGCGCGGCGAGGGCTTGAGCGCCTGCAGCAGTGGCTGGCTTGCGGCGCTGGCGAGCGAAGTAGTGATGAGGCTGGGGAGTGCGGCCAGAGCGGCCAGAGTGCTTCTGCGTTGCATGGGTGGATGGAGCACGGCCGAAGGGGTGAAGTTCCCGCATCTGCACATCTGGCGCATCCCACGGCCTTGCCCAGACGTAAAAAAGCCGACCCAAGGTCGGCTTTTTCTTAGCAAGAGCTAACGGGAGGTTAGCGCTTAGTAGCGGTTGCCGCCACCGTAACCACCACCGCCACCACCTTCGCGACGGCCACCGCCACCGCCGCCGCCAAAACCGCCGGTACGGGGTTCCATGGGGCGCGCTTCATTGACCACCATGTCGCGGCCGTCAACGTTTTTGCCATTCATGCCGCCGATAGCCGCTTGGGCTTCTGCGTCGCTGGACATTTCCACAAAGCCGAAGCCCTTGGAACGGCCGCTGTCGCGGTCCATCATGACCTTGGCCGACGACACAGTGCCGAACTCGGAGAAGTTTTGGTTCAGGGATTGGTCATCTACCGAGTAGGAGAGATTGCCGACGTAAAGTTTCTTGCCCATGGTGGGATCTTTCAAAAGGCGTCCGCAGTTTCAAGGAACCACGCAACGCAGGGGGAATGACGGTCTTGGTTAAAAACCATCGCATGCTGAAGGACTAGAGCCTCTGCGCCGGAAGTGCATCCGGTGCTTGGGGCTCAGGTCAGGAATTTTGGTGAAGAGGAAAAATAGAACCGGAGTAAAGCTCGCCGCTGGGGGAGTTTGACAACCGGGAGGGCCGAGACGATCGGCCAAAAAGGTGCGGAGGCGGCGTGTGGGGTGCCGCAGACCGTGTCAGACTGCAGACACTGCAAAGGTAAGCAAATTGCAGCGTCACCCGCGATTTTACCCTTGATCCGGAGCGCCAGGCCACAGGCAGCCCATAGCCACGAGCATTCTCTGCAAAAAAACAGATGAAACATCCCCTAAGCCCCCGTGGAATATGCGCGAGCAGCTATCAATTCAATAGCGCCGAAACACCACCCGTACGAGGTATCCGTGCAGGCCCAGCCAGAGCCAGGGGTCCAGCACGGCATCCCACACATTGCCGGTGGGCAGGCGCAGCGCCACAAAGGCCACCACGGCCAGCGGCACGGCCCAGGCCACGGGCCGGCTGCCCACCTGGGTGCTGGACAGCACCAGCCCCAGGCTCACCCAGGCGACCAGCGCTACCGCCAGCGGGCTAAAGCCCAAGGCGTACAGCGACAGGGGCAATGGCAATAGCGCGAAAGAATCCAGCAGCAACGCCCAACCCAGCACCACACCGGCAAACGCCAGCGGAGCCAGTCCCCGGGTGGGCTGCGGGGGGCGGCGCATGGCCCAGGGCGGTGCAGGCTTGCGCAGGCGCCGCAACAGCAGGCGTGTACACAGCAGCACGAGCACGAGGCTGGGGTGTTGGAAGGCCAGCCCCAACCAATAGGCCGGCGACCAGGGATCGGGCAACCACACGCTGACCAGCAGCACCGCAGCCACCGTAAGCAAGGCGGCACGGTGCGGCTGCCACCACCCCACCAGCACGCAGCCCAGCCAGGCCAACACCAGGCCCCAGCCCAAGTGCAACCAGAGCTGCGTGAGCCCCAGTGCTGGCAGCGCGGGTGTTTCGGTGGCGCCCACCGCGGCTACCAGGTGCAGCAGTCCGCTCCACAGGCTATCGGGGCTCATGGTTTGCCTCCTGCTGGGGTTGGGGCAAAGCGTTGCCAGGCCAGGCGCTGCCGGTCTACCGTGTAGCTCACCCACAGGTTGCCGTCGGCCCAGGCCAGTGCGGGGTAGGAAAACTCGTCTTCGCCGCGGCCCTTTTCCAGCGTCTGCAACAGGTCCCAGTGCACGCCGTCAGTGCTGTGGCTGAGGTCGAGCTGGGCGCGCGTTCCGGGGGAAGAGTTGTGCGCCAACAGCAGTTGCCCTGGTGCCAGCGCCAGGCCGCCCACGGAGGCATCGGGGTTGTCCAGTGCCAAGTCTGGCAAGTCGCGCCAGTGCCTGCCGCCGTCGTCCGTTTGTGCGGCCAGCACCTTGCCTTGCGCACGTTCGTCACGCAGCAGTGCCAGCCACTGCGTGGGCGATTGGGCCAGCAGCGTGGGCTGCAGCGCGTAGGGCCGGGACGACATGCGCACCAGGCCCTTGAAATTGCCGTCGGCGTCAAAGCGCAGGGCCGCCGGGTACTTGATGCCAAGCTCGAAATGCACGGGCAACACCATGCCACCATCGGCCAGCGGCAGCGGCGCATTGCGCACCAGGTAGCTGGTGTTCCACAACCAGGACAGCGGCAGCACGCCTACCGGTTCGAAGCGCAGGTCTTGCAGGCCTTGCTGCGCGCTGCTCTGGCGCAGGTGCAGTACCCGGCTGGCGGCCCAGCCACCCCAGCCAGTGGCCACCACAAACAAGTGGATGCGGCCCTGGCCATCGCGCCAGGCCACGGGGTTGCCCAGGCGGCGCAGGCCAAAGCCGATGTCGTCGCCCATGCTGTGGCGGTTGACCACAAACTGCGGGGGCGACCAGGCCTGCGTGGCACGGTCAAACTGCGAGGCCGCAATCTGCACCAGCGGGCCACTCTCGCGCTCGCCCGAAAACCAGAACACCGTGAGTGCGGACGGGCTGTCGGGCGGCATCGCCAACAGGCTGCTGGCGTGCGCCGCCTCGGTGCCCGCCGGCATGGGAATGGCGCCTTGCGCCACGCGGTGCAAGTTGGCCGCAACGGGTGCGGTACCCGTTGCCACGGGCAGCACGGCCTGCGCCACACCCGGCACGGCCGGGCGCTGCACCAGCTCGGCCACCAGCACCGCCGCAGCGATGGCCAGCGCACCCAGGCCGCGGAAGAAACGCGATGAAAGCAACATGGGCCGATCTTAGTAGCAGGGCTGAGGGCTTTGGCCACGTCGCCGGCAAAAAGTGGTGCGGCCAGAGACAATGGCGTCAGTCTCTTGTCTTGACCATCCTTCACCCTGGGGTTCTCTACATGTCCACCATCCTTTCCGTCGCACCGCTGGGTTTTCCCTGGCAAACGATCGACCCGTTTTTGTTCTGCGTGCACCACAACGACGCCTACCCGGCCGGCGACGCCAACATGGCGCCCCAAGCCTCATTGGCCGGCCGCAATATCGGCCAGGACTTCGCGGGCAAAGACGGCTGGAGCATGTACCACGGCGACACCGTGCCAGGCTTCCCTTCGCACCCGCACCGCGGCTTCGAGACCGTCACCATCGTGCGCAGGGGGCTCATCGACCACTCCGACTCGCTGGGCGCCACCGCGCGCTTTGGCGGTGGTGATGTGCAGTGGCTCACCGCGGGCAAAGGCATCGTGCACTGCGAGATGTTTCCGTTGGTGAACGCCGACCAGCCCAACCCTACTGAGCTGTTCCAGATCTGGCTGAACCTGCCCGCCAAGAGCAAGATGGTGGAGCCGCACTTCACCATGTTCTGGCACGAAAGCATTCCGCGCACCACGGCCACCGATGCCAACGGCCGCATGACCGAAGTGGTGTGCATTGCCGGCGCGCTGGGCGACCAACGCGGCCTTCCGCCTCCACCCGACTCCTGGGCCAGCGAGGCCGACAGCGACCTGGCCATCTACACCATCAAGCTGAGCCCCGGCGCCAGCTGGACCCTGCCCGGCGCAAGCAACGCGGCCACCCGACGCCAGCTGTATTTCTTCCAGGGCAACACGCTCACCGTGGCGGGCGAGTCGGTGCCCGTCAAGTCTGTGTTGGAAGTGCGCGCGACGGATGATTGCACCTTTGTGAACGGCGATGGGGAGAGCGAGTTGCTGGTGCTGCAAGGCCGCCCGATTGGTGAACCCGTGGCGCAGTACGGCCCGTTTGTGATGAACACCCAGCAGGAAATTCACCAGGCCTTTGCCGACTACCGCCGCACCGAGTTTGGCGGCTGGCCCTGGGGTGCGAATGACCCCGTGCACCCGCGCAACAAGGGCCGCTTTGCCAAACACGCGGATGGCAAGGTGGAAGAACGCTAAAAGGCGCTAGCCCTTCTTCGCGTCCACGCCAAACGCACCCACCAGCCCTGCCATCGCAGCGCCGGCTTCGTTGCCCAGGCCGTGCAGCCCCTGCTGCACGGTGGCCTGGTTGGCCTCGGTCTGGTTCTGGCTGACTTTCCATTTGCCCACCAGTGCATCGATGGGGATCTCAATGCCCACCACCGCGCCCAGCAGTTTGTCGGTGTAGTCAGGCGGTGCATCGTCCACGCGCCAGGGGTGGGCCATGCTGGCTTCCTGCTGGCCGGTCAGCTCCACCATTTGCGCGCGTATCCAGGCCGCGTCGTCGTGCACCTGCAGGCTGCCCTTCGCATGCACCACCGCATAGTTCCACGTAGGCACCACCTTGCCGTGCTCGGCCTTGCTGGCGTACCAGCCGGGGCTGATGTAGTGCTGCGGGCCCTGGAAGATGGCCAGCACGGGGGTGGCCAGGTCGGTGTCTTGCCACAGGCGGTTGGCGCGTGCCACATGGCCCACCAGGGTGGGTCGCTCCACGCCCTTTGTCCGCAGGTACAGCGGAATGTGGTTAGCCTCCAGCCCCCGTGCGGTCAGGGTCACCAGCGTGGCCAGCGGGTGGCTGCGCAGCAGCGCGTGCAGCACCTCGGGGCGGGTCTCTTCAAATTGGCTGTTGTTGTACATGGGCCCTCGCCTATTGCATGGTCAGGTTCAGCTCGGCCTGTGGCTTGGCATCGGCCACCGAGCCACTGGTCTTGATGGCCCCCAGAAACAGGCGCTCGGCAGGCACCTTCTGCGTGGCCAGGTAGTCCTTCACGGCCACGCCGCGCTGCAGCGCCAGCTCGCGGATGGTGTCGCCAGTGACCGTGATGTTGGCCAGCAGCAGGGCCTCCATGTCGGGCACCTCGATGTCCTTGGTCAGGCCCATCAGGTTGCGCGGCTTGGTGATGTCGGCACGGCGGTACACGGCCCGCAGCAGCACGGGCATTTCTTCTGGCGTGTAGCTGGCCACCGTGGCGGCGTCTTCGCCCTGGCCGCTGGCGCGGCGCCGTTTTTCGGCCAGCAGCAGGCCTTTGAGTTTCTCGCGCTTGACGGCTTCGCGTTCGGCCTCCAGCTGGGCCTGACCCACCACGGTGAGCGTGAGCGCGGGGCGCTCCACCAGGGCCTTGGCCACCTTGTCCAGGCCCGAGCGCGCGGCATCGTTGAGTGCACCACTGCCCGGGGCAAACGCCACGGTGCTGAGCTCGGCACTGCCGCCACCGCCGAACGCATTGGCCAACAGACTGAAGGGAGAAGTGATGGCCTTGACCACCAGGTTGGTGATGACCTTCCAGATCACTGGGCCGATGCGGAACTGCGGGTCGTTCAGCGAGCCGCTGATGGGCAGGTCCAGGTCGATCACCCCATTGCGGTCAGCCAGCAGGGCTACGGCCAGTTTCACGGGCAGGCTGTTGGGCGCGCCCTCCACCTTGTCGCCAAAGCTCAGCTGGTTCAGCACCAGCTTGTTGCTGGCGGTGAGCTGGCCATCGGGCTGCACGGCGTAGCGCACGTCCACACTCAGCTTGCCGCGCTCGATGCCATAGCCCGCGTACTTCACCGCGTAGGGCGAGAGCGGTGGCAGCTCCAGGTCGCGCACCTTGCCTGCAATGTCCAGCGCCAGCGGCTTGGCCAGGGGGTTGAGCTTGCCGGTGATCTCCAGCGACGCTGTGCCCTCGGCGCGGCCGCGCAGCTCCAGGTCGGCCAGCTGCACCACGCCATTGCTGGGCTGGCTGGAGAACTGGCTGAGCTTGCCGGTCAGGTCGCTCAGGTCGGCCGTGTAGTTGGGCTGGATAAAGCGGTCCGAGAACAACACCTTGCCGTTGACCAGGCTGATGGGGCCCACGGTGATGATGGCGTCGGGTGCTGCAGGGGTAGCCGCCGTTGCGGCCGAGGCGGCGGGCGCGGGTGCGGTAGGGCCGGTGGTGGCGGCTGCATCGGCCTGCGCCGGCGTCTTCATCAGATCCTGCAGGTTCAAGCGACCTGTGGGGCTGACGATGAGCCGCGCATAAAAGTCAGACAAGGCCGCCTCACGCACGCTGACGCGCGTGGCCGTTCCGGGCACCATGGCCAGATCAATACCGGGCACGTTGAGCGCCTTCCAGCTCAGCAGCTCTTCGGCAATGCCCCCGCTGGGGCTCTGCACGGTGTTGGCGCGAAAGTCTTCCAGCTGCGCATCCCCCTTGAGCGCCACCTCAGGCCCTTTGGGCGTGCTGGCAAAGCGCAGTTGGCCCTTGAAGCTGGCATCAGCGCGCAGCACGTCCAGGTTGATCTGGTCAGCAAAGTACGGGATCAGCGCGTGCAGTGGCAGCTCCAGCAGCTCCACGCTGCCCTGGGCCTGCACCGGGTCCCAGGCGGCGGTGCCCTGGTAGCGCAGGCTGCCAGCCTCGGCCTGGCCAGACTTCACGCGCGCAGTCAGCGTCACCGGCACGGGCTTTTTGCCATCCAGCTGCGCGTCCTTCACCAGCAGATTCAGGGCCGACAGCTCCAGCCGCACAGGGCGGGCGTGGGTGCGGTCTGACACCACGGCGCTAGCGTCCTGCACATTCAGTTCGCCCAGTGCCACCTTCCAGGGGGCCGTTGCTGCGGCGGCTGGTTTGTCGGTTGTGGGCTTCAGCCAGCTCTGGAACATCCACTGCCCATCGGCATCGCGCCGCACACCCGTGCTGGCACGTTGCAGCAGCACCTTGCCCACGCGGGCGGTGCGCGCCGTGGGGTCGGCCTGCACATCGGTGATCTCCAGCAGCTTGAACTGCGGCAGATCCGACGACGAGGGACCGTTGGTCGCGCGGGCCGTGCCATCGCCTGCCGCGGGCTTGCTGACCACCAGACCGGCGTCGCGTACGGCCAAGCGCTGCACGGTGGCCTTGACCTGGTCGCCTTGCCAGTTGGCGCCCACTTGGGCATCCAGCAGGCCACGCACCGCGGGTTCGAGAAACTGCGCCGTGTAAGGCGCGGCCAGTGCCAGCGACAGGTCATTCACCGTGGCCTGGGCGCTGCCTTGCTGCAGCGTGCCATCCAGCTTGAAACCCAGGCGGGCTGGTGTGCCCTTGCCGGGCACCGTGGCCGAGCCCTCGGCGGTGACCGGCTTGTCCATGGGCCACTGCAGGCCCTGGGCGGTAAACGCCACGTCCGCCAGTGTCAGCTTGGCTGCTGGCTGGGTCTGCTGGTCCAGCCAGTCCACTGCGCCACCCGTCAGGGCCAGGCGCTCCAACTGCAGGGTCCAAGGCGCCGGGGCAACTGCCGCAGGCGATTGCGCATCTTTTTGGCCTGTAGCCCCCGTGGAATCTGCGCGAGTGGCTCCTTTTTTAGGAGCATTCTCCGGTGACTTGCCACTGGCCAGGTCCAGATTCAGGTGGCCGTTGCGGGCGCGGGACACTTGCAAATGCGGGTTGGTAAGGGTAATGGCCGAGAGCTTGACGACTTGTTCCAGCGGCCGGACATCGGCCAGATCGGCGCGCACCGTGTCTACCGCCAACAGCGGCGCACCGGCCGCATCATTCACGGCCAACTGGCTGACCGTCACCACGCCCGACAGGCTGACCGTGGTTTGCGGGGTTTGTACAAAGCCAAGCTTGAGTTCGGCGTCCACCACCGCGTTTTGCGGCTTCACCGGCAGGCTGGCAGGCAGGTAGGCCAGGTAAGGCTTCAGGTCGAACTGGCTGATCTTCAGTTGCGCCTCGCCCTTGCGGGTCTGCGCAAATGGTGTGCCCTGGGCCGCCGTGTCAAACGCGCTGCCATTGAGCACAAAGACCAGGCGCGGCGAGACCAACACATCGCGCTGCGAATCGAAGTTACTCAGAAACGGCACGCTGAGTTGCAGGTCGCGCAGCGTGTGCTGGCGTGCAGGGCCCTTCTGGCTCTGGTCCGCGTAGTCCACACTGCCCCCGCTCAGCGTGACGTTGTAAACCGCAAAGCGCGGCAAGGGGCCAGGCGGCGTGTCCGACGGCGCGCTCAGGCGCTGCACGATGTCGTCGATGTCGTAGCGGCCATTGCCCAGATGGGTCAATTGCAACTTGGGGCCCTCCACCGCCACCGCGTCCACCACAGGCGCCAGGCGCAGCAGCGACTGCAGCTCGCCATCCACATAGATGCGTGCCACGCTGAACTGCGGGCCGCTGCCGTCCGCCTTGGCCACGGCCAGGTCGCGCAGCGTGAGCTCCAGCGACCAGGGCGCAAAGTCCACCCCGCCTACCGTGACAGTGCGGCCCAGCAGCGCCGACAGGCGGGTTTGCGCCTGGCTTTTGAGCAAGGGCGGCACGGCCAACCAGGCCAGGGCCCAGAGCAGCACCAGCCCCGCGGCCGTCCAGGCCAGTCGGCGCAACCAGGTCAGGGTACGGGGGGAGAAAGAGGTCATGGCACAACGATTCCTAAAGGCTTGGACATGGCACCACCGTGCCCAGCCATGATGGTAACGGGCGACGGCGACCACGACCGCCATTGACCTGCATCAAGTGCGCAGGCCGCCTGCCGTGGGAAGCTGGTGCGCCCCACCCCGGAGACCCGCCATGCACCAAAACAGCCTGCAAACCATCAAAGACGAACACGCAGCCCTGCGTGCCATGCTGCAGTCGCTGCTGCTGATGCTCGACCGCGGGCCGGGGGACGCGCCCGAGTGCTTCTTCGATGTGCTGCGCGCCATGCTGTTCTATATCGACGAGTTTCCCGAAAAGCTGCACCACCCCAAGGAGTCCAACCTGCTGTTCCCCCGCGTCGCGCGGCTGGCTCCGCAGACCATGGACGTGGTCGTGCAGCTGGAGCAGGACCACGCCCAGAGCGAAACGGCGGTGCGCGAGCTGCAGCACCTGCTGCTGGCCTGGGAGCTGGTGGGTGACAGCCGCCACGTGGCCTTTGACAACGCCGTGCGCCGCTACGTGGCCAGCTACCTGGCCCATATGGCGCTGGAAGAAACCGCCATATTGCCGGTGGCGCAGGCCATGCTGACCAAGGCCGACTGGGCCGCACTGGACGCGGCCTTTGCCACCAACTGCGACCCGCTCACCGGCAAGCAGCCGCGCGACCCGGTCTACGACCGCCTGTTCACCCGCATCGTCATGCGGGCACCCGCGCCCATTGGCGTGGGCGGTGGCTAAGCGATATCCAGACTAGCGCGTCAGCTTGAGCCCCAGTACCTGCTGGGCCACACAGCGCCCCTGCACCTTGCCGCTCTCGATGCCGCTGCGAAAGTGGATGCCTGCGTACATGCGTGAGATGGCCGCTTCATCGGCCGCCACGCGGAAGCTGGCGAAAGTGCGCGGGCCCCAGCCCCGGTCGTTGTGGGTGTTGTCGGTGAAGGGCTTGTTGGCGCCAAACGCTGCCTCCAAAATGTCCGCCGCCGCGCTGGACTGCACCGAGTGGCCCGACGGGAATTCCGGGAAGGCTGGCGTGTGCATCAGCGTGGGCACCCAGTTGCTGTCAATCACCAGTTGCACATAGGTGACCGGGCGCAGCAGGCTCACGGTGTATTTGGTTTTCCACCCCGCGATAAAGGCATCGGCCATGGCCATGTTCAGGCGCACCATGGTTTGCGCGGCCTGGGCCAGGCTGGCCTTTTGCTGCTTGAGCAGGTCGTTGGCAATGTAGACCCAGTGGCCCGCGGGTGTGGGGGTCTTGAGAGGATCATCCGCCCAGTACAACGCCACCTGACGCTGTTCTTGCGTGGCCTTGTTGCTCACCTGGTAGACCTCGTTGGCCTCTTTGTAGAAGGCCGATCCGGGGCTCTCGGAATACGGTGGCGGCAAGGGTGCTGCGCAGGCACGGCTGGTCTTGAGCACAAAGGGACGCACGTCACCCCACCAGGGCAGCAGCGCGGGCGCAAATGCCGGCGGTGTGGCCGACCACTGGCCCTCGCCACTGGGCGGCACGTAGTTTTGCTGGCTGCGGCGCAGCGGGCCCCAGGCCTCGTGGCCCCCGTCGGTGCGGGCCCAGGTCATGATGGCCATGGCCATGAGCTTGCCAAAGGTTTCCGAGCGGTTGGTGATGTCGGGCGTCACCGTGTTGGGGTCAAAGTCCTGGCTGTACTTGAGAGGCAGGCTGCGCTCCAGCAGGTCAATGCGCGCCTTGTTCTCGACACTGGCCGTGGGGAACATCATGCGCGTCATCGTGGCCATCGAGGCATTGGCCACGGTGGGCCAGTGCAGCACTTCATCGGGCTGGGCCCAGGGCAGCGACTGCAGTTCGTTGAGCTGGCCCGCCAGGCTCTGCTGCTGCGGCATGCCGGGTACCACCGATTCATACAGGGTCAGCCCCATATAGGCAAACGCCCGGGACGCGACGGGCGGGCTGAAGCCAGGCGTCTGCTGGGTCAGCAGCAGCGCCAGGCTGAACCACTCGGTGGCCACACTGGCGCTGTAGGCACTGGCCGGGCGGGCTTCGGGTGCGGCCTGCTGCGCATGCACGGGCAGGAGCGCGCTGGTCCAGGCGCAGAGCCCAGCCAGGCACAAAGAGAGCAATCGGGTTTTCATGGGGCTTTCCAATTCACGAGACCTTGGGGGCTGAGGGTGTAGAGGGCGTTGGCCTTGGCAGGCGTCCAGTCGCTCCAGCCGCCGTGCGGCCACTGCACGCGCAGCTGCACGTCGCTGGCGGCGCCCAGGCCAAAGTGCATCCAGCCCAGGTGGCCGCTGGCGTGGCCACCGCCCACCGTGAGCTCCTGGCGGATCACGCGGGCGGCATCGCCCTCGCCCAGCTTCACTTCCACCCAGGCGCCCACGGCGTCGCGGTTGCCGTCGGGTTGCTGCAGGCGCAGCTGCAGCCAGTGGCCGGCCTCCGCAGAGGCTCCGCTGTTTGTTTGGCGCCAGACTTGCGCCTTGTCCCAGCGGTTCACCACCAACACGTCCAGCAGGCCATCGCCATTCAGGTCCACGACCATGCCGCCGCGTCCACGCTTGAAGCTGGCCAGGCCCGCTTGGCTGCCGGCTTCCATAAAGTTGCCGTCCGCCTTTTGCAGCAGCAGGTTGTTGGGGTCCAGCGTCGCGAAATCAGGCATGGTGGACACATTGCCCTTGACCACAAACAAGTCGGTCAGGCCATCGTTGTTCATGTCCGCAAACTGCGCATGCCAGGCGGTGCTGGGGTGCACATCGCCGCCCACATAGGGCCGGTGGGCTGTCACGCCGCGCTTGAATGCGATGTCGGTGAAGCGGGGTTGGGCCGCACCGGCTTCCAGCGTTTGCAGCTTGTTGTCGGACATGCTGGTCAAGAACACCTCCGGATAGCCATCCCCATTGAGGTCGTGGCTGGCAATGCCCATGCCCCAGATTTGCAGCGGCTTCCACCCCTGGGCCGCGGTGTAGAGCGCGGGCGCGGCACCCGCAGGCACTTGCCAGAGCTGCTCTTCGCCGCCCTTGTAGTACTCGCGGTCGTTGCTCACGCGCAGCGCCGCCGTGCCGGAACGATTCCAGTCCGAAAACAGCATGGACAGTGCGCAATGGCCGGGTACCAGAGGCAGCGCGGGCTGGTAGCCGCCGCCCTCTTTGGGGCGCAGCAGCAGGCCGGGCGTGCAACTGCCCCAGGGAAACTCGGGCTTGCTGCGGTCCGTGTAAGTGCCGATGGCCAGCGAGGGCCAGCTTTGGCCTTTCTCCCAGGTGGCAGAAAACGCGGTGTGCCAGCCGTTGCCCGTGTGAATATTCCAGGCATCGTTGGCTTTCTCGAACTTGCACTGGCCCAGACCCTTGAACACCTGCACCTCGCCCACACGCAGCACCACCAGGTCGGTCCGACCATCACCGTCGATGTCCAGCGGGTAGGCGCCCACGGCGTTGGTCAGCTCCAAACCCGAACGCTCTTCCTGCAGCTTGAGCGCGCCACCACGCGCACTGCGGTTGCGGTAGAACTTGGCCTTGTTCACGCCGGCGGTGACATAGACCTCGGGCAGGCCATCGCCATCGCAGTCGAAGGTGGCCACACCGCCGCCCACCATGTATTCGCCTTCGCCTTCAAAGCGGCTTTGCAGGCCGGCAGTGTCGGTTTCTTCGACGAAACGGGGGACCGCAGGAAGTGGTGCGGGGTCGGCCGCGTGTACCAGGGGCGCGAGGTACAGCGCAAGCAACAGCCAGCCCGGCCGGGCGCGCAAACGAAGTGGCGGGAGTTTCACAAAAAGCCTTGTGCAATGAAGTGACAGGCACTGAATGTAATAAATTCGACCAAAAAACTAAGTCGGGTTTACACCAATACCTTCGGCGCCCCGCGCCTTGACAATGACCTCCACCTTCGCAGCGGCCCAAGCCCGCGCGGCACATAAGTTGGAGATGCAGACATGAAGTTGAGGACCCAAATCATTGCGTTTGGTCTGGTGGGCACCTGCCTGACGGTGGTGGTGGGCGGCATCGGCCTGCTGTCGGCCAAGCGCATGGACCGCACGGTGCAAAGCACCGCCGTGGCCTCCGGCGCCATGGAAGCCAAAGAGGTGCTGAGCCGCATGCACATCGCCATTCGCAGCGATGGACAACTGGCCCTGTTTGGCGCACAACAAAAAAGCCCAGAACGCATTACCGAAGCCGAGAAAAACCTGAAGGGCCACATCGAGGCGCTCAACCAGGCGTTGGCCAAACTCAAGGCACAGGCCGTGGACGAGGCGACGCTAACGGCCCTGACCACACTGGAGCCGCTGCTGAGCCAGTACGTGGACATGGCCAGCCTGACGGTGGACTCGGCCAACATTGATATTGGTATGGCAGAGAACAAGCTGGGTGGTCTGCAGAACACCTATGGCGAAATCGACCAACCGTTAACCGACCTGGCCAAGATCATCGAATCCCACGCCCAGGCCGTGGCGCAGGATGCCCAGCAAAGCGTGAAACAAACCACCGTGGCCATTGGCATGGCGGTGGCGGTGGCTGGGCTGACCATGACCCTGGCCGCCCTGCTGCTGGCGCAGCACATGACGCGCCCCATGGCGCACGCCGTCAGTGTGGCCGCACAGCTGGCCGATGGCGACCTGACCACCACCATCGTTCCCAGCGGGAACCACGAGACCGTGCAAATGCTGGAGTCCATGCAGCGCATGCTGGGCAGTTTTCAGACCATCGTGCGCAATGTGAAACACAACGCGCAGGCCGTGGAGAACGCCAGTACCGAAATTGCCCAGGGCAATAACGACCTGTCCGAGCGCACCGAGCAGCAGGCCAGCGCACTGCAGGAAACCACCTCCTCGGTAGAGACCCTGAGCGAAGCCGTACGCCACAACGCCGACTCTGCCCAGCAGGCCAACCAGATGGCCATGAGCGCCTCCAGCGTGGCCCACCAGGGCGGCACGGTGGTGGGCCATGTGGTGGAAACCATGCGTGGCATCAACGAATCCAGCCGCAAGATTGCCGACATCATCAGCGTGATCGATGGCATTGCGTTTCAGACCAATATCCTGGCGCTGAATGCTGCGGTGGAAGCGGCCCGTGCGGGGGAACAGGGCCGCGGTTTTGCTGTGGTGGCCAGCGAGGTCCGGGCTTTGGCAGGACGCAGCGCCGATGCCGCCAAAGAAATCAAGCACCTGATCTCCACCAGCGTGGAGCGCGTGGAACAAGGCACACGGCAGGTAGACCAGGCCGGTGCCACCATGGCTGAAGTGGTGGAGGCCATCCGCCGTGTCACCGGCATCATGCAAGAGATCAGCGTGGCCAGCAGCTCCCAATCGGCCGTGGTGGCGCAGGTGCGCGATGCCCTCTCGCAGTTGGACCGCGTGACCCAGCAAAACGCGGCACTGGTGGAGGAAATTGCGGCCTCCGCCGTAGGCCTGCGCAACCAGGCCGGAGAGATGGTGCTGGCCACTACCGCCTTCCGCCTCGATGAGGCCACCCTGCTGGAGTCGCCTGCCACAGCCATGCTGTCGTTGGCTTAGCTATTTTGTTTGATTAACAAACTAATAAAAAAGGAACACACCGTGCGTATCAATCGAAGAGCAATGGTCAGTGGCTTGCTGGCTGGACTGACCGGCCTGCCCGTCCGGGCCCAGCAAACCAAGGCCGAAGTCGGCCTGTCCATGCCCACCCTGGCCTTGCAGCGCTGGGTGGTGGATGGGCTGGCGCTGGTGCGCTCGCTGGACAAACTGGGTTATTCCTCCGACCTGCAATTTGCCAACAACGAGGTGCCCACCCAGATTACCCAGATCGACGGCATGCTGCAAAAAGGCATGAAGCTGCTCATCGTGGCCCCCATCGATGGCAGCACCCTGGGGCCCATTCTGAAAAAAGCGGCAGAACAAAAGGTCAAGGTCATCTCCTATGACCGCCTGATCCGCAACACACCCCATATCGACTACTACGCCACCTTCGACAATTTCCAGGTCGGCGTGCAGCAGGGGACGGAAATCGTCAAACGGCTCAAACTCGAAGAGAACAAGGGGCCACTCAACATCGAGCTGTTTGCGGGTTCGCCCGACGACAACAACGCGTTCTTCTTCTACGACGGTGCCATGTCGGTGCTCAAGCCGCACCTGGACAAATGGGCATGGACAACGTATCGACCAAGGCATGGAGTGGCGCCACAGCACGCCTGCGGTTTGAAAAGCTGCTGGACAAGGTGTACGCCAAACAGCGGCTGCATGCGGTGCTGTCGCCCAATGACGGCATTTCCATTGAACTGCTGGCCGCACTAAAAAAGGCGGGCTATGGCACGGGTGGTATGCCCCTGCCCATCGTGAGCGGGCAAGACGCGGATTTGCAATCGGTGCGCTCCATCATTCGCCAGGAGCAGGCGTTCACCATCTTCAAGGACACGCGGGAGCTGGCCCAAGTGACCGCCACCATGGCCCAGGCCATCCTGACCCACAAGAAGCCGCTGATCAACGACGAAAAAACCTACAACAACGGCGAGAAGCTGGTCCAGTCCTACCTGCTCAAACCCGTGGTGGTGGACCTGGGCAACTGGCGCGAAGCCCTGGTCACTTCGGGCTACTACAAGGACTACCTGTTCCGCTAGACCGACCTGCCCAGGCTCGGGTTGACGCAAATATATTGTTCGATCAACAAACTATGTCGGGTTTTCACTAATAGAATTTGCCGCATTCCTGCAGACAATTAGTTTGTCGCTCTAACTAACAAAGTCCCCCAAGGCCTGGTCATAGCGATGACTCTTACGAGCCTCACACAACCCCAAAAGGCCTTCCATGGCCACTATCCGGAGACAAGAATGAAACTGAAGACAACCCTGACCGCCTTTGCCTTGAGCATGGCAGCTGCTGGTGCATTTGCCCAAGTCGTGGGCGTGAGCTGGTCCAACTTCCAGGAAGAACGCTGGAAAACCGACGAAGCCGCCATCAAGGCGCAGCTGGCCAAGTCAGGCGCAAGCTATATCAGTGCTGACGCCGGCGGCTCCCCCGAAAAGCAATTGGCTGACATCGACAGCTTGATCGCCAAGGGTGCCAAGGCGTTGATCGTTCTGGCCATGGACAAGGACGCGATTCTGCCCGCCGTGAACAAGGCTACCCAGCAAAAAATTCCCGTGGTCGCCTATGACCGCCTGATCGAAGCGCCCGGCGTGTTCTACATCACCTTCGACAACGTGGAAGTGGGCCGCATGCAAGCGCGCGCCATCTTGGCCGCCAAGCCCAAGGGCAACTACGTGATGATCAAGGGCTCCCCTACGGATCCCAATGCTGACTTCCTGCGCGGTGGCCAGCAAGAGATCATTGACGCTGCGGTGAAAAAGGGCGACATCAAGATCGTGGGCGAGGAATACACCGACGGCTGGAAGCCTGAAGTGGCCCAGAAGAACATGGAACAGATCATCACCAAGACTGGCGGCAAGATTGACGCCGTGGTGGCTTCCAACGACGGTACCGCCGGTGGTGTGGTGGCTGCTTTGACTGCCAAAGGCATCAAGGGCATTCCCGTGTCCGGCCAGGATGGTGACCATGCTGCGCTGAACCGCGTGGCCCTGGGTAGCCAGACCGTGTCGGTGTGGAAAGACGCACGTGACCTGGGCCGTGATGCAGCGGCTGCGGCCGTGGCACTGGCCAATGGCAAGAAGGTTGCCGGCGCCGTGACCTGGAGCGGCGGTGCGAAGAAGGTGCCTTTGGAATCCCAATTCCTGAAGCCCATTCCTGTGACCGCAGCCAACCTGGACCTGGTCGTGAAAGCCGGCTGGATCAAGAAGGATGAACTGTGCAAAGGTGTGGACGCCGCCAAAGGCCCTGCAGCTTGCAAGTAATTCACACATCGGTCTGAGTCAGTTGTAGCCCTTAAACCGCGGGCTGGGGTCAGCCCGCGGTTTTTTTATGTCCTGCGGAGAACGCATGTGAATCCCGTTTTGAATTCGCTCAAACAGGCCGCCATCGACTGGCGCCTGGTGATGATGGGCACGGTACTGGCAGCCATTGCCATCGTGTTCAACATCCTGTCCGGTGGACTGTTTCTGTCCCCTGAAAACCTCTACAACATTGCCCAACAAACCGCCGTCGTCGGCGTGGTGGCTACTGTCGTCGTGCTGATCATCGTGGCCCGCCATATCGACCTCTCGGTGGGTTCTGTCATGGGCTTCGTGGGCGTGCTGATTGCCACCCTGATGTACACCGCCGGATGGCACTGGGTGTCCGCTTCGCTGGTGGGCCTGGCCGTGGCCATTGCCGTGTCCATGTACCAAGGCGCATTGACCGCCATGCTGGGTGTGCCCTCCTTCGTGGTCACCTTGGGCGGCCTGATGTCGTTTCGCGGTGCGGCCTTTCTGGTGGCCGATGGCAAGACCCAACCCGTGAACGACCAGTTCTTCCAGCGCCTGGGCGGCGGCTTTGACGGTGCCATTGGCGTGAACGCCAGCTGGATGTTGGCCGGCGTGATTGTGCTGGCCCTGATCGTCCAGATGTGGGCCAAACGCCGCGCCAAGGCCTCGTACGACGTGCCCAACAACCCGCTGTGGCTGGACGCTGCCATTGTGTTGGTCCCCGTCGTCATCGTGCTGGCCTTTGTGGCCTCCATGAACAATTACCAAATTCTGAACAAGGACGTGCCCCAGGGTGTGCCGATTCCCGTACTGATCTGGGGTGCCGTGGCGCTGGTGCTGTCCTTCATCGTGCACCGTACCCGCTTTGGCCGCTATGTCTTCGCCATGGGCGGCAACCCCGAGGCTGCGGCGCTGGTGGGCATTCCCGTGCGCCGTGTCACCCTCATGCTGTTTGCGCTGATGGGCGTGCTCATCACCATCGCCGCGATGGTGTCCATTGCCCGGCTGAACGCTGGCACCAACTCGCTGGGCACCAGCATGGAGCTGTATGTCATTGCGGCTGCCGTGATTGGCGGCACCGCACTGGCCGGAGGCAGTGGCTCGATCATGGGCTCCGTGCTGGGCGCACTCATTATGCAAAGCATTGACAGCGGCATGCTGCTGCTCGACGTGTCCATCGGCGTGCGCTACGTGATCATCGGCCAGGTGCTGATTGCAGCCGTGGTGTTTGACGTGATTTACCGCCGCCTGACAGGAGACACCGTATGAGCGCCGTGAACGCAAAGCAGGCGCTGGTCGACATGCGCAATATCGGCAAGTCCTTCGGCGGCGTGCACGCCGTGGACGATGTGAGCATCCAGCTCTACCCTGGCGAAGTGGTGGCCCTCTTGGGCCACAACGGCGCGGGCAAGTCCACGCTGATGAAGATGCTGGCCGGGGCCTACCCCATCGACAGCGGCGAGGTATTCATCAACGGCGAAAAGGCCCACATTCGCACCCCCGTGGATGCGCAGCGCTGCGGCATCGAGTCCATCTACCAAACCCTGGCCCTGGCCGACAACCTGGATGCCGTGGCCAACCTGTTCCTGGGCCGTGAATTGCTGACCCGCTGGAACACGCTGGACGACCACCGCATGGATGCGGACGCCCGCAAGGTGTTCCACCGCCTGAACAAGAACTTCAAGAACGTGCGCACGCCGGTGCGCCGCCTCTCCGGCGGGCAGCGCCAGGTGGTAGCCATCTCCCGCGCAATTTACTTCAACGCCAAGATCCTCATCATGGACGAGCCCACGGCGGCCCTGGGGCCGGAGGAAACCGCGATGGTGGGCAACCTGGTGCGCCAGCTCAAGGCCGACGGCGTGGGGATTTTCCTGATCACCCACGACATGCCGGACGTGTTTGGGCTCAGCGACCGCCTGGCGGTGATGAAAAACGGCAAATTGGTGGGAAGTTATCGCACCAGC
The DNA here is from genome assembly GCF_056521335.1 of Rhodoferax sp. ZS1R25. Lineage (NCBI taxonomy): Bacteria > Pseudomonadati > Pseudomonadota > Betaproteobacteria > Burkholderiales > Comamonadaceae > Rhodoferax > Rhodoferax sp. ZS1R25. Next base: position 1,302,053 of record NZ_JBWMAZ010000001.1, on the reverse strand, counting down.
GATGTGAACGAGGACGAAGTTCTTGGCATGATCATCGCTGGCAAACAACCTGAAGGCAAAGCGCAGACCCACAGCCAGTGAGTGCTGCGCCCCTCCCCCACCATGAAAACCACCGGCGACCAACAACTTGTCAAACGCATCAACCGCAGCGTGCTGCTGCGGCTGCTGCACAGCCAGAGCGGGCTCTCCCGCGCCCAGCTGGCGGTGGAAAGTGGGCTGACCAAGTCCACGGTCAGCCTGCTAGTGCGGGAGCTGATTGACGAAGGCTGGCTCACCGAAACCGACGTGACCGCTGCCCAGGGCCTGGGCCGGCCGTCCACCCCGCTGCAGATCGATGGCCGCAGCCGCGGCATGATCGGTGTGGAAGTGGCGGTGGAAGCCCTGCGCGTGGTGGGCGTGTCGCTCACCGGCCAGGTGCTGTGTGCGCTGGAAGAACCGCTGACCGGCACCCAGGTAGAAGACGTGTGCCGCCAGGTGGCACGCCTGGTGGCCCGCACCCGCACGCAACTCAAGCGCCGCGGCGTGCAGTTATCGGGCGTGGGCGTGGGCCTGCCCGGTGCATTTGACGAAGCCACCGGCATGCTGCGCTTTGCCCCCAACCTGGGCTGGCGCAATGTGGACTTTGTGCCCCTGATCACCAAGGCCCTGGCCCAGGCGGGCGTGCTCCAGGTGCCAGTGCATGTGCAAAACGAAGCCGACACCGCCGCGCTCAGCGAATACGAGTTTTCCGAAGGCGATGCCAAAGACTCCCTGATCTTTGTGACCTGCGGCGCCGGTGTGGGCGCGGGCATTGTGCTCAACGACCGCCTGTTCACTGGCATCCAGGGCATGGCCGGCGAAATTGGCCACAGCATTTTGCAGATTGACGGGCCGCTCTGCTCCTGCGGCCGCAAAGGCTGCGCCGAAACCTTTTTTGGCGCGCGCACCCTGAGCAAACTCAAGCAACCCGCCCAGGGCGGCCACTACCTGGGCGTGGTGCTGCAAAACCTGTGGACCACCTTCAACCCCAGCGCGCTGGTGGTGGGCGGCCCCTCCTGTGAACAGTACCCCGGCATTGTGGAGGTGGCCAAGGCCACGCTGCAAAGCTATGCAGACAGCGCTGGCATGGCCGCGCCCGCGGTGCGCACCGCGCGCTACGGGCTGCTGGCATCGGCCGTGGGCGCGGCCGCCCTGGTGCTGCACCACGACCTGCGCCCCATGCATACCCGTGCCCCCGCGTCGGTGGCCCAACCCAGCGACGCGACCGACCCGATTTCAACCACCACCCCTGAAACTGCATAACCATGTTTATCGGCATTGACATTGGCACCTCCGAAGTGAAGGTGCTGCTCCTGGCCCCCGACCACACCGTGGTCGGCTCGGCCGGCAGCGCCCTCACGGTGCAGCGCCCGCACCCCGGCCACAGCGAACAAAACCCGCACGACTGGTGGGCCGCCACCCAGTCCGCCCTGGCGCAGCTGCGCGTGGCTCACCCCAAGGAATACGCGGCCGTGCAAGCCATTGGCCTGTCGGGCCAGATGCACGGTGCCGTGCTGCTCGATGCGCAAGACCAAGTGCTGCGCCCCGCCATTTTGTGGAACGACACACGCTGCGCCGCCGAATGCACCGAAATGATGGCCGAGCTGCCCACGCTGACCGACCTGGCCGGCAGCCTGGCCATGCCCGGCTTCACCGCGCCCAAGCTGCGCTGGGTGACCAAGCACGAGCCCGCGATCTTTAAACAAGTGGCCAAGGTGCTGCTGCCCAAGGACTATGTGCGCCTGCAGCTGACCGGTGAGTATGTGAGTGATATGTCAGACGCCAGCGGCACGCTGTGGCTGGATGTGCAACAACGTACCTGGTCGGACGCCCTGCTGGCGCTGACCGGGCTGACACAGGCGCACATGCCACGCCTGGTGGAAGGCAGCGCGCCTGGCGGTTATTTGAAAGCCGATGTGGCGCAGGCCCTGGGCCTGCCCACGGGCATCGTGGTGGCCGGTGGCGCCGGTGACAACGCGGCCAGCGCCGTGGGCATGGGCGCGGTGGACGCGGGCCAGGGCTTTTTGTCGCTGGGCACCAGTGGTGTGCTGTTTGTCGTCACGCCCAGCTACCAGCCCAATGCGGCCAGTGCCACGCATGCGTTTTGCCATGCGGTGCCCGGCCGCTGGCACCAAATGAGTGTGATGCTCTCGGCCGCCAGCAGCTTGCAATGGGTCACCGATTTGTTGGGCGCACCCAACGCCGGTGTGGTGGCCGGCAAAGCCGCCGATCTGTCATTGGCCGACCGTGCGACCTGCCCCCTGTTTTTGCCCTACCTGGGCGGCGAGCGCACCCCGCACAACGATGCGAATGTGCGCGGCAGCTTTCACCAGTTGAGCTTTGACACCGACGCTGCCCGCCTGGGCTACGCGGTGATCGAAGGCGTGACCTTTGGCCTCAAGGATGGCCTGGCCGCACTCAACGCCGCGGGCAGCAGCGTGAAACGCCTGTCCCTGGTGGGCGGTGGTGCACGCAGCGCCTTCTGGGCACAGCAATTGGCCAGCGCTTTGGATGCCGAGGTGGTCACGCATGGCAGCTCCGCTGTGGGCGGCGCCCTGGGTGCCGCACGCTTGGGCTGGCTGGCCACCGGCGCGGCCCCAAGCACCGTGTGCCAGAGCCCCGAGGTGGAAGCCAGCTACCACCCCAACGCCGCAGAACAAGACCTGCTGGCTGCGCGCTATGCGCAGTTTCGCAGCCTGTACCGCGCTTCGTAATTTGACCTTCTGCCCCCATTTTTTCAACCCGAGAATCCCATGAGTACCTATTTCTCCCCCGTCTCCCCCATTGCCTATGAAGGCCCCACCTCCAGCAACCCGCTGTCGTTCAAGTGGTATGACAAAGACCGCATCGTGCTGGGCAAGCGCATGGAAGATCAATTGCGCTTTGCCGTCTGCTACTGGCACAGCTTCTGCTGGAACGGGCTGGACCCGTTTGGTGGCGACACCTTCCAGCGCCCCTGGCAGCACATGGCCGACCCCATGGCTGCAGCCAAAGCCAAGGCCGATGTGGCGTTTGAGTTTTTCAGCAAGCTGGGCGCGCCCTACTACTGCTTCCACGACCGCGACATCGCCCCCGAAGGCGCTACCCCGCGTGACAGCGTGAACAACTTCCGCGAGATGGTGGACGTGCTGGGCAACAAGCAGGCGACCACCGGCATGAAGCTGCTGTGGGGCACGGCCAACCTGTTCAGCCACCGCCGCTTCATGTCGGGCGCCGCCACCAACCCCAACCCCGAGATCTTTGCGCTGGGCGCCCTGCAGGTCAAAGAAGCCATGGACGCCACGCTGAAGCTGGGCGGCGCCAACTACGTGTTGTGGGGCGGCCGGGAGGGTTACGAGACCCTGCTGAACACCCGCATTGGCCACGAGCTAGATCAGATGGGCCGCTTCCTGAACATGGTGGTGGAGTACAAGCACAAGATCGGCTTCAAGGGCACCATCCTGCTCGAACCCAAGCCACGCGAACCCTCCAAGCACCAGTACGACTTTGACAGCGCCACGGTCTACGGCTTCCTGTGCCGCTACGGCCTGGAGAAGGAAATCAAGGTCAACATCGAAGCCAACCACGCCACACTGGCCGGCCACAGCTTCGAGCACGAAATCGCCACCGCGGTGGACCTGGGCATCTTCGGCTCCATCGACATGAACCGCGGCGACATGCAGTGCGCGTGGGACACCGACCAGTTCCCCAACAGCATTCCCGAAACCGCGTTGGCCATGTACACCATCCTGCAAGGTGGCGGCTTCGTCAATGGCGGTGTGAACTTTGATTCCAAGGTGCGCCGCCAGTCCATCGACCCCGAAGACATGTTCCACGGCCACATTGGCGGCATGGACGTGACCGCCCGCGCACTGCTGATCGCTGAGAAGATGATCAACGACGGAAAACTGGCCAAGCTGGTGGACGACCGTTACGCGGGTTGGAAAGCACCGTTCGGCCAAAGCCTGCTGGACGGCAAGATGAGCCTGGACGCATTGGCCGCCCATGTGGTGGGACACAACACCGACACCCAACCCGTGTCGGGCCGCCAGGAGCATCTGGAGAACCTGCTGAACTCGTACATCTGACGTCCCGTCGGGCTCAAGAAAAAACCCCGGGTGCCTACGCCCCCGGGGTTTTTTGCATCAAATAGGCCTACCGCCCCCGTAAACAAAGCACCGGCAGCTACTCAATTGATAGCAACGGTCCTTACTTTGCGGTGGGCATCACAAACTCCGCACCCTTGCCAATGCTCTCGGGCCAGCGCTGCATGATGGACTTTTGCTTGGTGTAGAAGCGCACGCCCTCTTCGCCGTAGGCATGCATATCACCAAACAGACTCTTCTTCCAACCGCCAAAACCGTGCCAGGCCATGGGCACGGGAATGGGCACGTTGATGCCCACCATGCCCACCTGCACGCGGCGGCTGAACTCGCGCGCCACATTGCCGTCGCGCGTGAAGCAGGCCACGCCATTGCCGAACTCGTGGTCGTTGATGAGCTGTAGCGCCTCGGCAAAACCAGGCACGCGCACACAGGCCAGCACCGGGCCAAAGATTTCTTCCTTGTAGATGCGCATGGCGGGTGTCACATGGTCAAACAGCGTGCCACCCAGCCAGAAGCCTGCGCCACAGCCCTCACCCGCTGCGCTACCGTCAAAGCCACGGCCATCGGCCAACAGCGTCGCGCCTTCCTGCACGCCCAGATCGATGTAGCCGCTGATGCGCGCATGCGCCGCAGGCGTGACGATAGGGCCCATCTCGGCGGCCAGGTTGGTCCCGTTGAGCACCTTGAGCGTCTTGGTCCGCGCCAGCAGTTTGGGCATGACCTTGTCAGCCACATCGCCCACCAGCACCGCCACGCTGATGGCCATGCAGCGCTCGCCAGCCGAACCGTAGCCCGCACCGATGAGAGCGTCGACGACCTGGTCGATGTCTGCATCCGGCATGACCACCATGTGGTTCTTGGCGCCGCCCAGGGCCTGCACGCGCTTGCCATGGTGGGCGCCGGTCTCGTAGATGTAGTTGGCGATGGGCGTGGAGCCCACAAAGCTCACGGCCTTCACGTCGGGGTGCACCAGCAGCGCGTCCACGGCTTCTTTGTCACCCTGCACCACGTTAAACACGCCGTCGGGTAGGCCCGCTTGTTTGAGCAGGTCGGCCATGAACAGGCTGGCAGAGGGGTCGATCGGGCTGGGCTTGAGCACAAAGGTGTTGCCCGCCGCAATGGCGACCGGAAACATCCACATGGGCACCATGACCGGGAAGTTGAAGGGTGTGATGCCCGCCACCACACCCAGCGGCTGGCGCAGCGTCCAGTTGTCAATGCCGGTGCTGACCTGGTCGGTGAAATCCCCCTTGAGCAGCTGCGGAATGCCGCAGGCGAACTCGACGATGTCGATACCGCGTGAGACTTCGCCTTGCGCGTCGGTGAACACCTTGCCATGCTCGGCGGTGATGAGGTGGGCCAGTTCGTCCTTGTGCTGGTTGAGCAGCTCCAGGAACTTGAACATCACGCGCGCACGGCGAATGGGCGGCGTGTCCGACCACTTGGGGAAAGCGGCTTGGGCCGAGGCTACGGCCGCATTCACCTCGACCACGTTGGCGAGTGCGACAGAGCCGGTGACCTGGCCGGTAGCGGGGTTGAAGACGTCCTGGGCGCGCCCGCTGGTGCCGGGCGTCACTTGGCCGTGGATGTAGTGAGCGATAGAGGTAACGTGGGACATGCAGTATGTTTCTAAAAAGGATCAGGTGCTGGCGGCAGGGGCCAGCATCCATTCGTGGGCGGGGTCGTTCTTGAAGACCCAGAAGCGGTTGGGGCCCGCCATCACATTGAGGTAGTACGAGTCATAGCCATGGGGCGCCACGACGGGGTGGTAGCCCTTGGGCACCATCACCACGTCGTGGTTCTCCACGGCGCAGGCTTCGTCGATGCTGCGGTCGTCGGTGTAGACGCGCTGAAAGGCAAAGCCCTGCGGCGGGTTCAGGCGGTGGTAGTAGGTTTCTTCCAGCAGGGTCTCTACCGGGGGCTGCTCCACATCGTGTTTGTGCGGCGGGTAGCTGCTGCTGTGGCTGGCCGGTGTGCGCACCTCCACCACCAGCAGATGCGCGGCGGTGGGGTCATCGTGCGGCAGGATGTCGCAGACATAGCGCGTGTTGGTGCCCTTGCCGCGCACGCTGCGACGCATGGTGACCGGATCGATCACACGCACCGCGCGGTCTGTGGCATCGCTGGGCGCGCTGCACAGGCCGACTTCGGCGTTGCGCACGGCGCGCACCGTCACGATTTTTCCGGCGGGCACATACACAGCCGCAGGCGATGTGTCGTCAAACACGCTGTCGCGCGTGCCGAGGTTGGCATAGGTAGTGCCATCAATGCTCACATCAACAGCGCCCGTGAGCACCACCACGCACAATTCACGTGCGCCGGTAGCGACTGTTTCTATAGCGCCAGCTTCCAGGCGCACGGCCCGAAAGCCCACGTGCGTCCAGCCCGCGCGCTCCGGGGTGACGTTGACAATCTCACGGCCCGTCGGGGCGGCTTTGGCGAGTAAGGGGCTAACCATGGCGGCGTCCTTTGCAAATCAGGCCAGGCTTTTGACCAGGCCACTCAGGGTCTCGAAACCCTTCTTGGCGTACTGGTAGCTGGGGGCGACCGCCGGGTCTTGTTCCGCTTCCACCACCAGCCAGCCTTCGTAGTTGGCGTCACGCAGCACCCGGAGCGCCGCGGCGTAATCAATGCTGCCATCGCCCGGCACAGTAAAGGTGCCGTTGATGACGCCATTCAAAAAGCTCCAGCCATCGTTGCGGGCCTGTGCAATCACCGGGGTGCGCACGTCCTTGCAGTGCACATGCACCACGCGCTTGACATGCTTTTTCAGCAGCGCCACCGGGTCGGTGGCCCCACCGAAGTAGGCGTGGCCGGTGTCGAACAGCAGAAACACCTTGGCCGGGTCGGTCAGTTGCATGAGCTTGTCCACATCGGCAGGCGACTCCACATAGGCGCCCATGTGGTGGTGGTAAGCGAGCTTGATTCCGTACGTCTTGAGGAGGTGCTCGCCAAAGGCGTTAAGGCGCTCGGCATAGGCCAGCCACTGCGCATCAGAAGAAAACTTGGGGCGCTTGCTGACGGGCGTGTCAATCTGGCCCTGCACGGTACCGGCGCATTCGCCATAGACCACGACCGTTACTCCGTTGTACTGCAGCTTGGCCATGTGGGCCTTGCAGCGCTCGATCTCTGCAGCGACTGCTTGTTCGCTGGTCTGGCCGATTTCCACTTCGGCGAGAAAACCGGAGTACCAGCCCGACACGCAGGCCAGACCGAATTCGTCCAACTTGGCTTTCAGGCCGGGGCCGTCTTTGGGGAACTTGTTGCCCAACTCAAAGCCTTCGTAGCCAATCTCCTTGCCTTCGCGCAGCGCGGTTTCCAGCAGCGTCTCACCGCCCAATGAGGGCAAGTCATCGTTCATCCAGCTCAAGGGGTTGATGCCGATTTGTACATTCCAAGTCATGGTGCTTCCTGCAGATCAATAGAAAAAATTAACGAAACTGACCACTGAACCGCTCGACTTTGTCGACGTTCAGCTTGTTCACAAACCCCGGGCCGGAGTGAATGTGGCGGCCCTCGCCCGCCTTCAGGGAGAGGCCATAGCGGGCCATGCGCTCATGCAATTTTGGAAGGGAATACAAGATCAGCTTGCGCATGCGCATGCTGCTGGATTCGTCTCCTCGCAATTGCTCGGCCAACATGCCCACCGACAGATACCCTTGCAAATACGGCTGCTGGTCGATAGCAAATGCCACCTTGCTAGACCGAATACCGCCCACAATGTCCGATGACAAATCGAAGGTCACCAGCATGGGAGCCCGAGCTCCGGCGGTGTGTGCATAGGCCAGAAAAGGGTGCGCCGATGTGGGCCCCAAGGCCAAGGCCACGTCAAAGGGATCGTTTTGCCGCAACACATTGGAAACAGTGGCCTGGTTTTCACCAGGGGTTCCGGTGAGCTTCACCGTGAGCATGCTTCCCTTGCCAAGCCCTTCCCGAAACCCATCACAACGCTCCATGGACGCCGGGTTCGAGGGGTAGTGGTTAAAGCAGACCAGGGCTGCGCCGGGCTTAGCAAAGTACATGCCGGCCTCTCGCCCTGCGACGGACTCGGGTTGCCCGATGTGCATCAATGCGCCGACCTGTTCACTCTGCGTTTCTGTACCGGAGTTCACGGTGATCAAGGGCAGCTTCTTGCGCACCACACCACGCAGGGGTTCTGCCAGTGCCGAAAAATCTGCGATGGTGGAGACCACCGCCGAATACGTCGACGGCGACAGGCCGTCCAGAATGTGGGCCATTTTGGCAATGCTGCCGTCGGCAGGATTCAAATAATCCACCGCTACCCCGAAGTCCTGCGAGGCATGGCCCAGCGCATTGCGAATCGTGTTCCACCAGGTGTCAGTGTCTGGCGCATGGCTGACAAAGGCAATGCGGGGCACGCGGGTCTGCGACCAGGCGCCGGAAGAAAAGGCAGACGGCAATACCAATCCCAAACCTTTTAGCACCTGCCGGCGTGCCAAGGCATGCGCCATGTCTTTCACCTCAAACACGCTGCACTTTCTTGTCGTCCACGTAGCGCGCGTGGGCGTCGAGCACCTCGGGGCGTTCAGACACTTCGGGAATGGCAACCTCCCACCAGCAACCACCCTCTGTGGTGCGGGTGTGGGTGGTGTCAATCACCAGCACCTGGCTGCGCTTGGCAGCCCGTGCTTGCACCATGGCGGCCTTGAGCTCGGCCACGTTAGCCACATGCACCGCGTCGGCCCCCATGCTGCGGGCGTGCATGGCGAAGTCGATGCTGCTGGCCTCGCCGCCTTCGGGCACACAGTCGTCCAGCAGGTTGTTGAAAGCGGGGCTGCCCGACGCCGTTTGCAGGCGTTGGATGCAACCGTAGCCGCGGTTGTCCAGCACCACCACAATGATCTTTTTGCCCAGCATGACCGAGGTGGCCAGCTCGGAGTTCATCATCATGTAGGAGCCATCGCCCACCATGACGATGACTTCCTGTTCGGGCCGTGCCATCTTCACGCCCAGGCCACCGGCAATCTCGTAGCCCATGCAGGAGTAGCCGTATTCCATGTGGTAATTGCCCGGCCTGCTGGCACGCCAGAGTTTGTGCAGCTCCGCCGGCAAGGTGCCTGCGGCGCAGATGGCCACGTCGTGCACACCGCTATCGCCACCGGCATCGTTGAGCGAGTCGCGCACCGCGCCAATCACCTCGGCGTCGTAAGGCAGCACACCGGCTTGCGGTGCGGCGGTGGTCAGTTCGGTCACCCGGGCATTCCACAGCGCGGCCTGTTGCCGGGCGCGTGTGGTCCAGGCGGAATCGGCCTTCCAGCCGGTCAGCGCGCTGCTCAGGGCTTGCAGGCCCACCAGCGCATCGGCTACCAGGGCGGCTCCGTTCCACTTGCTGGCGTCAAAGCTCTGCACGTTCAGGCTCAGCAGCCGGGCATTGGCAAACAGCGCATGCGAACCGGTGGTGAAGTCTTGCAGGCGGGTGCCTACGGCAAACACTACATCGGCCTCGCGTGCCAGCAGGTTGGCATTGGGCGCACCGTCCACGCCGATGGCGCCCAGGTTCAGCGGGTGGTCCCAAGCCAAGCTGCTCTTGCCACCGTGGGACTCCACCACGGGCACGCCATGCGCTTCGGCAAAGGCGCGCAGGGCTTCGCCCGCATGGCTGTAGAGCACCCCCCCGCCGGCCACGATCAGGGGCTGCTTGGCAGTCTTGAGCAGGGCCATAGCCTGCTGCAGCTCGCGCGCATCGGGCGGAGGGCGGCGGAACTGGATCAGCGCGGGGTGCAAAAAACTTTCCGGGCAATCAAAGGCATGCGTCTGGATGTCCTGCGGCAGGGCCAGACACACCGGGCCGCAGTTGGCGGGGTCCGTCATGATCTGGATGGCGCGGGGCAAGGCCGTCAGGATCTGCTCGGGCCGAGTGATGCGGTCAAAAAAGCGCGTGACGGGGCGGAAGCAATCGTTGGCACTCAGGTCGCCCTGCTGAAAGCTCTCCACCTGCTGCAGCACTGGGTCGGGTGCGCGCGAGGCAAAGGTGTCGCCGGGCAGCAGGAGCACGGGCAGGCGGTTGACGTGGGCCACCGCGGCGGCGGTGACCAGGTTGGTGGCACCGGGGCCAATGCTGGTGCTGACCGCCATGATGCGCCGGCGCAAATGGGCCTTGCTGTAGGCAATGGCCGCATGCGCCATGCCCTGTTCGTTGTGCGCGCGGTAAGTGGGTAGCGCCTGGCGCTCGGCCCACAGGGCCTCGCCAAAACCAGCCACATTGCCGTGGCCAAAGATGGTGAACACCCCGCCGCAATAGGGCTGGATGCTGCCGTCGTGCATTTCCACGCGCAGGGCGGCCAGATGTTTCACCAGCGCCTGCGACAGCGTGAGTCGTTGGGTTGTTGTCATGGTTAGGGTTGTACCGAAAATTCAGGCGGCCGCGCGCACCGGGGTCCGGCGGTTGCGCCAGGCATCGACCAGGATGGTGAAGTTGCGCGCCACCTCGCCCACAAAAGACTGGTCATTGATGTCGCCCGCCAGCCAGCGCAGCGAGGCATCCACCCACAGGCTGCGCCCCACCATAAAGCCTTTGACGACCGGGTTGGTGGCATCGCGAAAGCTGTCCACCAGATGGTCGATCGGTTGGTTCAGGCCCAGGATGACGGCGCCACGGCAATACGGGTCGCGCTCGGCCAACATGGCCTCCAGGGCGGCCCAGCCTTGGGGCTGCATCGGGGCCAGCTTCCACCACTCGGGCTTGACGCCGAGGTTGTAGAAACGCTTCACAGCGCGCAGCACAGCCTGGTCCTCGGCACCGGTCACCGTCAAAGCTTTGGGCAGAATGATTTCGAGCAGCAGTTCGTTGCCGCTGGCGCGGGTTGCCTCCCACAGTTCCAACACCTTTTGCTCTTGCTCCAGGCGGAGGCTGTAGTGGTCGTCCGGGTGGTAGTGCACCAGGCACTTCACCACCTGCTCGCTGGGCCAGTGCGTCAGCGCACTGCCCACGGAGCGGGTGCCATCAAAACGCAGCGGGCGCGAGCCCGGCAGTTCCACCGGGCGGCCCACCCACCAACCGCGGCCAGTGGCGCTGGCCAAGGCATCGGCGCCGTAGCTGCCACCATCCACCAGCACGCCCGTGCCGCCCTGCAACTGCGAGCGCTCTTCCACTTGCGCGGCCGCCTGCACCAGCAGTTTCTTGAGCGCAGGAATGCGCGATTCGGGCGCACCTGCTTCCACACACAGGTCGTAGAACTGGCTGCGGTGGTCAAACGCCATCACACACAGCTCATTCCACTCGGGCCGGGCCGCACTCACGCGGTGCAGATGGGCGAGTTGCGCGTCGGCATCCACCTTGGGGTTACGCGTTCCACCAAACCAGTGGGCTAACTCCGCGGGGGTTGGCATGGCGTCGGAACAGGCATGGCGCGACACCACGATGGCACCACAGGCATTGGCCGTTTGCGTGGCTTCTGCCCAGTCCTTGCCCTGCAGCAGGCTGGCCATCAGGCCCGACAAAAATGCATCGCCCGCGCCCAACACGTTCAGCACCTCTACGCGTTCGCCCTGGAAGGTAGGCGCATCGTCAATGGCAGTGGGAACCGCGCCTTCGATCACCGAACAACCTGCCGCACCGCGCTTGACCACGAGGACGGCCTGGCTCAGCGCGCGCACCGCGCGCAAGCTGGCCATCAGGTCATTGGGTACCCCGCCAGCAATAAAGAATTCTTCTTCGGTGCCCACCAGCAGATCGAACTGCGGCAGCATCTCCTGCAGCTGCTGTGTCACGGCCGCATCGGGCACATACCGGTTCTCGCCCGCGCCGCGGCTGGTCAGGCCCCAGAGCACCGGGCGGTAGTCAATGTCCAGCACGCGGACGACGCCGTGCTTGTGGGCGAACTCCAGAGCGCGTGTGGACGCGGCGCGTGTGCCCGGTGTGGAGAGGTGCGTGCCGGTGATGGCCAGTGCGCGGCAGCGGGCGAGGAAGGCCTCGTCGATCAGCGTGGCGTCGATAGCCATGTCGGCGCAGTTTTCCCGCACAAACAGCAGCGGGAAGGTGTCGCGGTCCTTGATGCCCAGCAGCACCAGGGCCGTGAGGCGCTGGGGGTCCACCTGCACCTGGCTGGTGTCGCAGCCATTGGCCTGCAAGGTCTTTGTCAAAAAGCGCCCCATCTGTTCATTGCCCACGCGCGAAACCATGGCGCTGCGCAGCCCCAGGCGCGCCACGCCAAAGGCCAGGTTGGCAGAACTCCCGCCCAAGTACATGGCCATGCTGCGGGCGTCTTCCAGCGCACTGCCAAACTGCTCCGCATACAGATCGACCGCGAGGCGGCCCAGGCAGGCCAGGTCGATGTCCCGCCCCTGTGGAAATTTCAAGTGTGTCATGGTGTCTTTAAATCGTTACGCCTTCAAGGTCGGCCATGAGTTTTTGCATTTCTTCGCCACCGGCCATCATGTCCAGCACTTCGTCTTTGCTCACGTCTTTTTTCAGGTAAGTGCCCAATGACTTGCCACGGTTCAGCAGCGTGAAGCTGTCCGCAATCGGGTAGGCATGGTTCACGTTGTGGGTGATGAAAATGACCGAGATGCCGCGAGCCCGCGCCGTGGCAATGAGTTTGAGCACATTGGCCGATTGCTTGACGCCCAGGGCTGCGGTGGGCTCGTCCAGAATCAGAACCTTGGCGCCAAAGTGGATGGCACGCGCAATCGCCAGACACTGCTTCTCGCCGCCCGACATGGTGCCCACCATCTGGTTGGCGTCGCGGATGCGGATGCCCATGTCGCGCAATTTGTCACCCGCCGTCTGGGCGGCCAGGGCGTGGTCCATGACCGGAATGAAGCCTAAGAGTTGCTTGATGGGTTCGCGCCCCATGAAGAAGTTGCGTGCCACGCTCATCAGGGGCACCAGGGCCAGGTCTTGGTAGACGGTGCCGATACCTGCGTCCAGTGCCTCGCGCGGCGAGGCAAAGCGCACCGGCTTGCCTTCCAGGAGGTATTCGCCCTTGTCGGGCGTATGCACACCGGCCAGAGTCTTGATCAGGGTGGACTTGCCGGCGCCGTTGTCGCCGAGCAGGCAGTGCACCTCACCGCGGCGCAGGCGCAGTGTCACACCGCCCAGGGCAATGACGGAGCCGAAAAATTTGCTGATGTCTTCGAGCTGAAGGATGTAGTCGCTCATGGTCTGTCTCTCGGGGTTTAACGACGGCCTGCTGCGAAGCGGGAACGGATGTAGTTGTTGAACAGCACGGCAATCAGCAGCATCAGGCCCAGGAAGACGCGGTACCAGTTGTTGTCGATGCTGGTGTAGCCAATGCCGATTTGCACCATGCCAAAAATCAGCGCACCAAACGCCGCACCAATCACCGAGCCGTAGCCGCCGGTCAGCAGGCAGCCACCAATGACCGCGGCAATGATGGCCTCAAATTCTTTCTGCAACCCGCGGTCGGCGGCAGCAGAGCCGGCGTCTGCCACTTGCAGCACCGCAAACACGGTGGAGCACACCGCCATGACAATGAACAGGCTTATCTTGACCTTGGCCACCGGAATGCCCACATTCTTTGCGGCATTGGCGTCACCGCCCACCGCCTGGATCCAGTTGCCCATGCGGGTGCGGGCCAGCACAAAGGCGCCTGCCGCCGTGAGCACCAGCCACCAGACCACCGCCTTCGGGATACCGGTTGCCAGGGCAGTGCCATCGTCCCGAGCCGCAATCACGCCCATGCGGGCCAGGCTGTCGAACACACCGGTCAGGGTGTAGCCGTTGAACAAAAAGGAAATGACGGGGTCCTGGGCGAACAGGTCATGCAGCACCAGATCACCATTGCCGCTCAGAATGGTCTTGCCGGTGAAGATGACCGACACGGCCAGCGACAGGCCGCGCAGGATGAAGAAGAAGGCCAGCGTCACGATGAACGATGGCAATCCGGTACGCACCACCAACCATCCGTTGAGCCAACCCAAACCCATGGCCACTACAAACGCAAAAATCACGGACAACCAGATGGGCCAACCCCAGTACAGCGCGGGGATGGCCAGCAGCATGCCGGCAAAGCCGATCATGGAGCCCACCGACAGATCAAACTCACCGGCAATCATCAGCAGTGCAGCGCCCACGGCCAGCACACCCAGGTAGGCTGCCACGGTGCTCCAGTTGATGATTCCTTCCGGATTGAACATGCCGGAGCCGCCGGCACTGAATGCAAACATGGCAAAGACCAGCAAGGTGCCGGCCAGCGCGCCGAATTCCGGGCGCGCCATGAGCTTGCGCAACAGGCTGACCTCACGAACCCGGTCGTCGACGGGGGTTTTGGAGTCAAGGGTGGGGGCGATGGGGGTCATAAGAATCACACTGGAATACAGGGAAAAACAAAACTGTAGGCAACAGACAGGGAGCACGCGCTCCCCGTCCGCCGCGGTTGCAAGTGCTTAGCGGTACTGGCCTGCGTACTTCTCCACCTTGCCGATGTTGTCCTTGGTCACAAAACCGGGACCGGAACCAATGTGGCGAGGGCCGTAGGCCGGTGCCAGGCCGTATTCGGTGAAGCGTGCCGTCGTCTTGGCGTTGCCCTTCACGGCGGCGGACACTGCGGCCAGGTCCGTGCTCTTCATGGACTTCATGGTGGCCAGCACAGCGACAGGGATGTAGCCTTGCAGGTACGGTTGCTGATCAATACCGAACTTGATCGAGCCGTCCTTGATGCCCTTGGAGATTTCGTCGGACAGGTCAAAGGTGGCCATCCACATCTTGCCCTTGATGCCGGCTTTTTCCAGCGCCTTGAGCGTGGGGTGTGCAGAGGTGGGGCCCAGCGTCAGCACGGCACCGGTGCTGGGGTTCTGGCGCAGGTAGGCAGACACCTTGGCTTCAATGCCAGTGGGGTCATCACCCGAATCGATGGTGCTCTTCTTGAAGTCTGCGCCAATGGCCTCGGCAAAACCGCGGCAACGTTCAAACGAAGCGGGGTTGGTAGCGTAGTGGTTCACGCACAGGAAAGACTTCACACCGTCGGCCTTGGCGCGCATGCCAGCGCCCTTGCCGGCCTCAAATTCAGGCTGGCCCACGTGCATCACAGCGCCCAGCTTTTCGCTCTGCTCAATGGTGCCGGAGTTGATGGTGATGACAGGAATCTTCTTGTCAGTCAGTTTTTTGATGGAGCTTTGCAGCACGTTGTAGTCGGCGATCGTCACCACCACACCGTCATAACCCTGGGCTGCAGCCTGTTCGATCAGGCGGGCCATGTCGGCCAGATCGCCGTTGGGCGGGTTGCGGTAATCCACCTGCACCCCGTAGTCTTCTCCAGCCTGTTTGACCGAGTTCTTGATGGTGTTCCACCAGGAGTCGGAGTCAGGTGCGTGGCTGATCAACGCGATTTTGGACTGCGCAGCGGCCAAGCCGCTGACGGCCAGCAGCGCGCTCAGCAGCACGGTTTTTGCAAATGTCTTGCGGGACAACTTCAGGTTCTTCATACGGTCTCCAATTTTTTAATGTCACTGGGGTGAGGTGAAAACTTCACTGCAAAGCAGCGGACGCTGGGCTTGCCGGCATCTGCGAAGAAGTTTATCTATTTCGACTCAAAATAGAAATATATTTCTAATAGGTAAAAACCCTAGAACAAATTTTCGTTCTACAACACAGCCCTGACGGATAATTTGTTCTAAAAATAACCTGCACCGCATGAGCACACCCACCCCACCCCAAGCCCCCGCGAGCGAAGAAGCCCTGATTGCTGCCATGGCCCGCGAGTACCCCGGCCTGAGCCGGCAACTCAAGCAAATCGGCACCTATGTGGAACAACACCGCGGCCAGTTGGGCATCCAGTCCATCCAGCAGGTGGCAGAGCTCTGCGAAGTCCAGCCCTCCGCCGTGGTGCGGTTCGCCAAGCATTTCGGCTTCAGCGGTTTCACCGAAATGCAAAAGCTGTTTCGGGACGGTCTGGCCAAGCAGATTTCCCCCAGTCGGGACTACCAGTCGCGCATCCGCGGAGCTATCGAGTCCGGCGCCAAGGACCTGAGCAGCTCAGACATCGTGCATGCGGTCATTGGCGGCGGCATCGCCGGCATGGAAGAGCTGCAACGCAGCCTGCAGGAACCGGCGTTTGAAGCCGCGGTGGATTTGCTGTTCCGTGCCGACACGGTGTGGCTGATGGCTTCGCGCCGCTCGTTTGCCATTTCCACCTACCTGACCTACGCGTTGCAGCACACCGAAAAGCGCGTGCAGCAGATCACCGCCATGGGCAATATGCAAGACGGCCAGCTGCGAGGGCTGCGCCCCGGCGACGTGATGGTGGCCATTTCATTCGCCCCCTACGCGCCAGAGACTGAAAGCATCGTCTCTGAAGCCCATGCGCGTGGCGCACGCGTCATTTGCATCACCGACAGCAGCCTCAGCCCCATGGCGCGCTACGCCCACACCTCGATTCTGGTGAACGAAACCAGCGTTTTCGGCTTTCGCGCACTGACCAACACCATGGCCGTGGTGCAAAGCCTCTTCATGGCCCTGGCCTACCGGCTGGAGCTGCAGTACCAACCCACACGTCCCCGCCCTTCTCACTCCTGAACTGAAGTCACCATGAAAAAAGTAGCCCTCTTTGGTGCTGGCCGCATTGGCCGCATCCACGCCGCCAACCTCGCCGCCATGCCCGGTATCGAACTCACCGCAGTGAGCGACCCTATGGCCGCCAATGCCGCCGCGCTGGCACAGGAGCACGGCGCCCGCGTGGACAGCGTGGAAGCCATCTTTGCCGACACGTCCATTGACGCCGTCGTCATCGGCAGCCCCACCACCACCCACAGCGACCTGATCACCCGCGCCGCGCAAGCCGGCAAGCACATCTTTTGCGAGAAACCCGTGGACCTGTCCGCAGAACGCGCCAAGGCCTGCGCCGCGGTCGTGGCCCAGGCCGGTGTGGCCTGCATGATCGGCTTCCAGCGCCGTTTCGACCCGACCTTCAACGAAGCCAAGACGCGCCTGGACCGCGGTGACATTGGCAACCCCGAGATGCTGGTCATCACCAGCCGCGACCCTGGCGCGCCACCCGTTGAATACATCCAGCAGTCCGGCGGCATCTTCCGCGACATGCTGATCCACGACTTTGACGTGTTCCGATGGATTCTGTGTGGCGATGGCGACCGCGCCGCCTGGCTCAGCGCCACCGGCTCCTGCCTGACCGACCCCGCCATCGGCAAGGCCGGTGACTTTGACTGCACCGCCGTCACCATCAAGACCGTGAAGGGCCGCCTGTGCCAGATCAACACCACGCGCCGCGCCGCCTACGGCTACGACCAGCGCTTTGAAGTGATCGGCTCCGCGGGCATGCTGCAGTGTGGCAACCACCGCCCCAGCGAAGTGACCCAGGCCATGGCCCAGGGCACCCAGCAGGACAACCCCGAGGCCTTCTTCCTGCAGCGCTACGCCGCCGCCTACCGCCTGGAGATTGAGCACTTCTTCACGCAGCTGCAAAACGGCGGCAGCTTCCGCACCACGGTGCAGGACGGCGTGAATGCGCAAATCCTGGCCGACGCTGCAGCGCAGAGTGCTGCCAGCAACCAGATCATCACGTTCTGAGGCGCGCCATGACCACTTCTTTGAGAATCGGCATCGTCGGCCTGGGCCGCCTGGGCCAGCGCCATGCGCAAGCTCTGGCGTTCAGCACCCGCAACTGCACCCTCACCGCCGCTTGCAGCCCGGTGGAATCCGAGCGCGTTTATGCGAGCGAGCAGCTCGGCATTGCGCAACTCTACTCCCGCTATGAAGACCTGCTGGCTAACCCCAACATCGATGCGGTGGTGCTGGTCACCCCCACCTCCCTGCACGCCGACCAGGCGATTGCGGCTTTGCAGGCGGGCAAGCATGTGTTCGTGGAAAAACCCCTGGCCCTGAACGTGCCCGATTGCGAACGGGTATTGGCAGAAGCGGCCAAGCACCCCGAGCTGGTGGCCATGGTGGGCTTTGTGCGCCGCTTTGACCCCAGCTACCGTGCGGCGCAGGCCAGCATTGAGGCAGGTGAAATCGGCCGCCCCTTCATCGTCCGCTCGCAGACCTGCGACCAGAACGACCCCGATGGGTTCTTTGTGCGCTTTGCGCCCACCTCGGGCGGCATCTTCATGGACTGCAGCGTGCACGACATCGACCTGGCGCGCTGGATGCTGGGCCGCCCCAAGGCGCTGCGCGCTTACGCCACTGGCACCATCGCCCTGCACCCCGGCCTGGCCGAGTTTGGTGATGTGGACAACGGCCTGGCCATCGTGGACTTTGAAGGCGGCGCCAAGGCCGTCTTCTACGCCTCGCGCACCATGGCCCACGGGCACGAGACCCACACCGAAATCATTGGCACCGCTGGCAAGCTGCTGGTGGGCGAGCATGCGGCCCGTGACCGCGTGGTACGCAGCGATGCCCAGGGTGTGCGCCATGCCGTGCTCAAGGACTTCTACGAGCGCTTTGAAGCCGCGTTTGCGGCCGAGATGAGCGACTTTGTGGCCGCCTGCCTAGGTGAGCGCGCCCTCACGCTGACCCTGGACGATGCAATGGAAGCTACGCGCATTGGTTTGGCCATTTCTCGCTCACTCGCCAGCGGCATGCCGGAGATTGTCTGAATGCACGTACCACACCCATCTCGCCTGTCACACCAATTGGCTCTGGCGTTTGGTGTGGTTCTGGCACTCTTGCTAGCGTTGCTGATAACCGCACTGGCCACACAGCACGCCGTGGTGGCACGCATACAGCAAACGGTGGACAGCGACGGCGTTAAAGCCGAGCGGGTCGTCGACGTTGTACAGCATGCATACGCCAGCGCCCTGTCCATGCGCAACCTGAGTGTGATCAACAACCCCAGTGAGTTGGGCGATGAATACACACGACTGCTGACGCATATCAAGGCTTACGACGATGCTATGGCGGGCTTTACGCGCTTGTTGGAAACTGCTGGCAGTTCTGATGAAGAGCAAACCCAGTTGGGCAAGGTCCGCGAAACAGCTTCTGCCGCCCGCGAAATCATGGCGCTTGCCACCGCAAGCGCCCAGGGTACTGCGCCCGATGACTTCGCAATCGGCATCCGCACGGAACTGCGACGTGACTTGGCCCGCTGGAATGACGCTTTGGCCCAATGGATAGGTAGCATTAATGCCCTACGCCAGATTGAAGTCGAACGGACCCATGGCAGCATCTTCGCCATTAACGATGAGGTTTCGACATCACGGATTGCGTTAGTTTTCATGGCAACAGCAGCGCTGATCATCGGGGCATTCGCTGCGTGGTCAGTCACGCGAGCCATCAGCAAACCCATCTCTTCCGCCGTCGTGTCCGCCAAACGCATGGCAACAGGTGATTTATCGGAATCCATTGATGTCGTTGGGCGCGGCGAGGTCACGCAACTGCAGTACGCATTGAAAGACATGCAAGCCAGTCTGACGAATGTGGTGTCCAAGGTTCGCATGGGTTCCGAGGGCGTTGCCACTGCGAGCACTGAGATTGCGCAGGGCAATAGAGAGCTCAGCAATCGTACGGAACAGCAGGCCAGCGCCCTGGAAGAAACCACGGCCTCCATGGAAGACCTCAACACCCGCGTCCAACAAAACGCTGACAGTGCGCACCAAGCCAATCAACTGGCGATTAGCGCATCGGCAGTGGCCACAAAAGGTGGAGATGCTGTGGGCCGCGTGGTAGACACGATGCGAGGTATCAATGCGGCCTCACGGAAAATATTCGACATCATCAGCGTTATTGATGGCATCGCTTTTCAAACGAATATATTGGCACTCAATGCGGCAGTAGAAGCCGCGCGCGCAGGAGAACAGGGACGCGGTTTTGCAGTTGTGGCTTCAGAAGTGCGTAACCTGGCAGGCCGTGCAGCGGATGCTGCCAAGGAAATCAAGAACTTGATTAACGCCAGCGTTGAACGCGTCGAACAAGGGAGCACATTGGTCGATCAAGCAGGAGAAACCATGGCGGAGGTTGTTAAATCGATTCAACGCGTCACAGAAATCATGCAAAAAATCAGTGCCGCCAGCAATGAGCAGGCCCTAGGCGTTTCACAAATTGGTGAATCCATCAAACAGATGGACCATGTCACCCAACAAAATGCGGCTCTGGTAGAAGAGATCGCTGCATCTGCAACGGGCTTGAAGCATCTCGCTGACGAGCAGGTAAGGTCTGTATCAGTGTTCCAGCTTCCGCTTGGTATACCTGCCTAAGACGCAATACCAGACTGGGCCAGCCCAGTGGCATGCCAGAGATCATTTAGCCCTCTAGCCCCCGTGGAATATGCGCGAACAGCTACAAAATAAGTAGCACGCTCGCGCCCGTCCACGCGGACGCAGGCCCTACACGACCACGAAGGTCACCCGCACTTCCACCGTGTGGCTCTCCAAATCGTCGGCCAGCAGCACCTCAGGGGCCGCCTGCTCGCTGCCATCCAGCCACACGCGCACGCCGGGCTGTGCACCCTCGACTTTGTTGACCGCGATGGCGTAGGTGGTGCTTTGGTAGCGGTAGCGCAGCGTGAAGCCCGGCCAGTCTGCGGGCAGGCAGGGCGCAAAGTGCAAGACCCCGGCCTCCAGCCGCACCCCCAGCAGCGACTCCAGCACCAGGCGGTACATCCAGCTGGCCGAGCCGGTGTACCAGGTCCAGCCGCCGCGGCCGCGGTGCGGGTCCACCGCATACACGTCGGCCGCCACCACATAAGGCTCTACCTTGTACTTGGCAATGCTGGCGGGCGTGTTGCCGTGGTGCACCGGGTTGATCAGGTCAAAGCACTCCCAGGCGCGGCGTGCATCACCCGCCGCGGCAAACGCCATGGCGGTCCAGATGGCCGCGTGGGTGTACTGCCCACCGTTCTCCCGCACGCCGGGCACATAGCCTTTGATATAGCCCGGGTTCAGGTCCGAGGTGTCAAACGGCGGCGTGAGCAGTTGGATCAGCGCATCGTCGCGGCGGATCAGGTGCTGGTCCAGCGCATCCATGGCCAGGCGCGTGCGCGCCGGGTCACCCGCCCCTGACAACACCGACCAGCTCTGGGCCACCGCGTCAATCTGGCATTCGGTGTTCTGGGCAGAGCCCAGCGGCGTGCCATCGTCAAAGTAGGCGCGCCGGTACCAGCCGCCATCCCAGCCATGCTGGTCGATGGCGTGGCGCAGCTTATCGGCTTCGGCCAGGCACTCTTGGGCAAAGGCCTGGTCGCCCTGCGCACCTGCCAGGCTGCTGAAGCGCACCAGCGTGTCGTACTGGAAGAAGGCCAGCCACACGCTCTCGCCCTTGCCCTGTTGCCCCACCATGTTCATGCCGTCGTTCCAGTCCCCCGTGCCCATGAGGGGCAAGCCCCGCTCACCGCGCGTTAGCCCCCTGCGGATGGCACGCACGCAATGTTCGTACAGCGTGCCCACCGTGGTCGATGGGGTTGGCAGGTCGTAGTACGACTCGTCCTCGGGGTTCACCGGGCGACCTTCCAGGAAGGGAATGCGCTCCTCCAGCACCTGGCGCTCGCCGGTGGCCAGCACGTAGCGGCACACCGCCTGCGCCAGCCACAAGAAGTCGTCCGAGCAATGGGTGCGCACGCCGCGCCCCTGGGGCGGGTGCCACCAGTGCTGCACATCGCCATCCACAAACTGGTGTGCCGCACAGCGCAAGACGTGTTCACGCAGCAGCTGCGGCTGCGTATGCACCAGCGCCATGCAGTCTTGCAGCTGGTCGCGAAAACCAAAGGCGCCGCCCGACTGGTAGTAGCCGCTGCGTGCCCACAGGCGGCAGGCCATGGTCTGGTAGACCAGCCAGCCATTGGCCAGCACGTTCAGGGCGGGGTCGGGCGTTTGCACCTGCACCGCGCCCAGCGTATGCGCCCAGTAGGTGTGCACGGCCTGCAAGGCCCGCTGCACCGCCTGGGGTTCGCGCAAATGCTGGGCCATCGCCGTGGCATCGTCCAGGCCCCGGCGTCCGGTGGCGCCCAGGCGAAAGACAATCTCGCGCTCCTGCCCATCCACCAGCTCAAACGGCACTTGCAGCGCCGCACAGGGGTCCAGCCCGGCACCCACCCGGTTGGACAGCTGGGTGCGGCCCATGGCGGCCGGGTTCTTGAGCGTGCGGTTGCGGCCCAAAAATTCCCGGCGGTCCGCCGTGTAGCTGACGTTGGCACTGCGCGTGGCACCGTTGGCATCGAAGAAGGCCACGCGGTCGCCAAAGTCGGGGTTGTAGGGGTTGCGCGCCAGAATGGCGCCGGAGTTGGGGTCTACCTCGGTGCTGATGTACATGGCCGCCTTGGACCGCAGGTCGCCCATCACCCACTCCACATAGCCGGTGGCCGAGAGCCTGCGTGCGCGGCCCGACTGGTTGCGCACCTTCAGCACCGAGAACTTGATGGCCGCCTCCAGGTCCACAAACACCGTCAGCTCGCTGCGGATGCCGTCTTCCTCATGCTCAAACACGCTGTAGCCAAAGCCATGGCGCGTGACATACGGCGTGGGGCCGCCGCAAGGCAGCTGCGTGGGCGACCAGAAGGCCCCGGTTTCCTCATCGCGCAGGTACATGGCCTCGCCACTGCTGTCGCCCACGGCGTCGTTCGCCCAGGGGGTGAAACGGAACTCGTGCGCGTTCTCGCTCCAGGTGTAGGCCGAGCCGCTCTCCGAGATCACGGTGCCAAAGCGGGCATTGGCAATCACGTTCACCCACGGTGCCGGTGTAGCCTCCCCGCGGCGGGAGGTGATGACGTACTCGCGCCCATCGGGCGAGAAGCCGCCCAGGCCATTGAAGAACTGCAGCTCGGCCGACGTGGTGCTCGGCAGCGCCACGGCATCGGCACGGCGGACCACCCGGTTGGCGGGCAGGCGCGGCAACGGTGCCTCGCGCTGCTCCTTGGCGTTGCGCCGGTTCACCTGGTCGGCCAGTGTGCCCCGAGTGTCGGTGATGACCACGCGCGCCACGGTCTGGAACAGGGTGCGGTCCTCGCTGGAGATCTGCTCCGCCGCGCGCACAAAAATGCCGCCGGGCCGGTCGGTGAAGTTGGCCTCCATGCCCGCGGCGATCAGGCCCATGATCTGCTCCTGCAGCAGCTGGCGGTAGCCGGCGTGGTCCTCGTTCCAGATGACCAGGTCCACAGCCAGCCCCTTGAGGCGCCAGTAGGCATGGGCCTGCACCAGCTGGCGCACCAGCTCGATGTTGGCCTGGCTACCAATCTGCAGCAACACGATGGGCAGGTCGCCCGAAATGCCGTACCCCCACAGGCCGGATTGCCCACGGCGGTTGCGCGCCTGCACGGACACCTCGGCGCGTTGGGTGGGGTTCACATAGATCACCGAACTGGCCAGACGCGCATACAGCTGCGCATCCGATTCCGAGGCATTGATCTGCTGCAGGTTGACCCAGCTGTGGGTCCAGGCCAGGTCAAACACGCGGTCGGCCAGATGCCGGTCACGGTACTTGCCCACCAGGGCCTGCACCGCATCGCGCGTGCTGCCTACGCCGTACACCATGTCGATGGTGACGGTCTGCTGCGGCTCCAGCATCACCTGCTTGCGAATGGCCACGATCGGGTCCAGCACCGCACCCTCGCTGTTGGACAGCGCGGCCGTACTCTCCATGGCCAGAGGCGCATCCACGCCACGCGTGCGCCCCACGAAGCGCATGCGGTCCGTCTCGTACGACGCCGCACCGGACTCCGCACCGTGCACGGCCATCAGGTGGAACATCCATGGGGTCTGCTCCGTGTGGGAGCGGGGGCGGCGGTTGCACAGAATCGCCTGGCGGTCCGGCAGGATCTCTGTTTGCACAAACAGGTTGCTGAAAGCCGGATGCGCCGCGTCTGCCGCCGCCGAGCCGAGCACCACTTCGGCGTAGCTGGTGACTTCAATGAACCGACGGGTGCGCGAGCGGTTGGTGATGCGCAGGCGCCGCAGCTCCATGTCATCTTCGGGCGACACCGCGATTTCGGTGTGCGTTTCAAAGTCGTGGTCGCGGCGGCGGAACTCGGCCCGCCCTTCGGAAAAAATGGCTTCGTAGTTGTCGGCTTTTCCCAGCGTGGGCTGGTGGGCGGTGGACCAGAATTCGCCGGTCCCCATATCACGCAGGTAGCAGAAGTTACCCCAGTGGTCGGTGGTGCCGTCCTCGCGCCAGCGTGTCACGGCCAGGTCTTTCCATCGGCTGTAGCCGCCGCCCGCCTGGCTGACCATCACGTGGTAGCGCCCGTTGGACAACAGCTGTACCTCGGGAATGGCGGTATCGATGTTGCGCAGCACACGCATGGGCATCTCGGGGCCAGTGGAGGGCATGCGCACATCGGCAATTTCCGGGTTGCGCACATGGAAAGCCACAGCGCCCGGCGCGCGCTCCTGCAGCAGCAGGTCGGTGGCGCGGAACATCGGGTCGGACTGGAAGCGCTGCTGCATCGGTTGGTCCAGCAGCACATAGGCCATGGCCAGGAACCCCATGCCTTGGTGGTGCACCATAAAGGAACGTACCACCGCGCTGGCTTGGCCGCGCGGCAAACGTGCGGCGGTAAAGTCCACCGCCTCGTACAGACCGTAGTCGCCCTTGAACCCCATGGCCGTGAGGCGCTCCAGGTTCTGGCAAGCTGCCTGCGGGTTCACCATCAGTGCCATGGCAGATGCATACGGTGCGATGACCAGGTCTTCGGCCAGCCCCCGCTTGAGACCCAGCCCTGGCACGCCAAAGGCGCGGTACTGGTAGTTCAGCGCCGCGTCCACGGCGTTGTAACCCGACTCGGATATGCCCCACGGCACACCGCGAGTGCTGGCGTAGGCCATTTGCCGCTTCACCACCGCCAGACAGGTCTGGTCCAGCAAGGTGTTGGCGTAGGTGGGCATCACCAGCATGGGCATCAGGTACTCAAACATCGAGCCACTCCACGACAGCAGGATGGGCTCGCCCCCTGAAACCGTCAGCAGGCGCCCGAGCGCAAACCAGTTGTCCTGCGGAATATCGCCCTGGGCAATGGCCAGGAAGCTGCACAGGCGCGCTTCTGAGGCCAATAGGTCGTAATGCGCGGCATCGCGCCGGTGTTCGTCCACGTTGTAGCCAATGGTGAGCAAGTGCCGGCCCGTGTCGTACAACAAGGCGTAGTTGGCACGCGCCAGGGTGGTGGCCTGCGCCGACAGCGCCTCCAGGCTGGCGATGCGCTCCTGCGCACGCTGGCTGGCCAGCGCCACCTGGGGCAACAGGTCGGCCAGCAGCGCGTCCTGCGGCTGTGATGGCGTGGCACCGGTCAGCGGGTCACGCTGTTGGTCCAAGGCGTGGTTCAGGCTGTCCTGCAGGGCGGCTAGCTCGCGCAGCGTAGCCATGCCCCCCAGGCCGGGCAAGGCTTGAAGCCACGCGGGTAGCGCGGGCAATGTCTTCCACGGCACCAGAAAATCCAGCTCGGCCACATGGGCCTCGCACTCACCCTGCAAACTGACCGACCATGCGGCCAGGTCTGTGCTCACCAGCCCTGCAGCGGGCTGGCCCAGTGCCTGGTTCAGCGCCACACAGGAGGCAGCAATAGTTTGCAGGCAGCGCTTGGCTGCCACGGTCGTGGCGGGCTTGGCGTCGCAGGCCGACTCAATGTCGCTCTGCACCTGGGCCACTGCACGGCTCAGTTCGAAATGCACATCTGTGCTCATGGCCTCACGCAGGTTGGCCAATGTGTGCCCCATCCCTTCGAACAGACGTGGGTTCAGGATGGGGTGATCGGCCAAGCCGTTGAGACCGGCCCGCAGGGTTAGCAAATGCCCCGAAAGGTTGCCGCTGTCCACCGACGAGATATAGCGCGGCGCCAGCGGGCTCAGCGTCAGGGTGTCGTACCAGTTGTAGAAGTGGCCTTCATACCGTTCCATGGTTTGCATGGTCCGCAGGGCATCCGCCGTGCGCGTGAGCAGCCCGCCGGTGGGGATGTAGCCGAAGTCATACGCCGCCAGATTGGCCAGCAGAGCCAAGCCCATGTTGGTGGGCGAGGTGCGGTGCGCCACCACGGCCACCGGGTGCTCCTGAAAGTTGTCCGGTGGCAGCCAGTTTTCTTCGGCGTTCACAAAGGTGTGGAAGTAGCGCCAGGTTTTGCGCGCCAGCGTGTGCAGGAACTGCGCCTGCTCGGGCTTGAAGCGCGCGGACCGCTCTGGCAGCGGCCGACTGAGCCACCAGGCCAGGGCGGGAGAAATAAACCACAGCGCCAGCACCGGCGCAGCCACCCACAGGGCCGTGGCCCGGGTGCTCACCAGCAGCGCTGCCATGCACAGGGCGAGCACGGGCCCGGCCCACATGGTGGCCCAGGTCTGCACCAGGTCGCGCACGCCACCGGGCGCCCACGTGCGTGCCGGGCTGCGCGGCTGCAGGCTGGCCGGTGTGCTCGCGGAGCTCCACTCCAGCAGCTTGCGGCGCGTGATCAGCATGCGTGCTGCGGTGCGAACGATGGCGTCCAGGCTAAAGTAGGCTTCGTACGGCAGGCTGGCCAGCGTGAAAGCGGCTTGGGCCAGCCTGCGCAGCGCGGCTTGCAGCACCGCGGTGGCGTGCTGCCCCAGGGACAGGCCCTTGGGCTTGCGTACCAGGCCCACCACGGTGCTCAGCGCGGGCTCAAAAAACAGAATGCCCAGGAGCGCGGCCGTCCAGGGCCCAAACGCGACGATGTGGGTCCAGCCCAGCGCCAGCAGGCCCACGACGCTCACGGGCACCAGGCTGCGGCGCAGGTTGTCCATGATCTTCCATTGCGACAGCCGCGACAGTGGGTTGCGCACCCGCTGCGCACCCGCCCCCGGCACCTTGGGCAGCAGCCAAGCCGCTATTTGCCAGTCACCGCGCGTCCAGCGGTGGCGGCGCTGCATGTCCGCGTCATAGCGCGTGGGGTAGTCGTCGTAGAGCTGCACATCGCTGATCAAGCCCGCACGGGCGTAGCAGCCTTCCAGCAGGTCGTGGCTAAGGATGCGGTTCTCGGGGAAGCGGCCATTGAGCGCACGCTCAAAAGCATCCACGTCGTAAATGCCCTTGCCGATGAACGAGCCCTCATGGAACAGGTCCTGGTACACGTCGGACACCGCGCGGGTGTAGGGGTCCATGCCGGGGTCGTTGCCGCACAGCTGGGCGTAGCGCGAGCGGTTGGTGCCCGGCAAGCTCACCGCCATGCGGGGCTGCAGAATGCCGTAGCCCTCGGTCACGCGCTGCAGGGCCGCGTCAAAATGCGGTCGGTTCAGCGGGTGGGCCAAGGTGCCGGCAAAGGCGCGCGCCGCATCGCGCGGCAATTGCGTGTCGGTGTCCAGGGTGATCACATATTGCACCTGCTGCAGCACGGTGACGTCCCCCACGGTGTGGGAAAACGCCTGGGTCGCGCCACCGCGCAGCAAGGCATTGAGGGCGGCCAGCTTGCCGCGCTTGCGTTCGTAGCCCATCCAGAGGCGCTCTTGCGCATTCCAGCAGCGGGGCCGGTGAAACAGAAAGAAGGTGTCGTTGCCCGGCCGCGGGTATTTGGCATTGAGCGCCGTGATGCCCTGCACCGCCTGGGCTTCCAGCGCCGCATCGCAGGGCAGAGACTCCTGTGCGGCGTCCAGCAAATCGGTCAGCAAACCGAAATGCAGGTAGGTGTCCTGGTTGGCCAGGTAGCGCACCTCCAGGTCCTGCAGCAGCGCGTCAATGCTCTCGCGGCTGTTCAGCATGGTGGGCACCACCACCAGCGTGCGCGACGTGGGCGCAATGCCTTTGGAGAAATCCATACGCGACAAGGTGCGCGGCACCGTGACAAGTGTGGCCAGCCAGTTCACCAGCGTGACGGCCAGCTGGCTGGTGGCCAGCAAGGCGGCAACGCCCACCAATGCCAGCATGGCAAAGCCCAAGCCCTGCCCGTAGGCGCGTGCCAGCAGGCTCCAGGTGAACCAGGCCGTCAGCACGGCAATGCCCCCCAGATAGGCGGGCACCGGAAACCGGCGTACCAGCCGCATCAGGCTCTCGCCCAAGCCCAGTGGTGCCTGTGATGCGCGCTCCAGCTGGGCCAGCCCCTTGTCTACCAAAAAGTACCCCACGTGGCTGCGGCGCACATCGCCCGAGGCATGGGAGGTGATGGGTTGGTGGGCCAACTGGATGGCTTTGCGCGCCACATCGGTTTCTGACAAATGGGTGCGGCGGGCGATCTTTTCCACTGCGTGGCGGTAGCGGTCGCGCGTGTGAAAGTCCATCTGGGCATAGACCCCACCGGGGTCTTCGCGCAGCTTGTGGTCCACCATGCTCATGGACTCGACAAATTCGCGCCAGTCCATGGCCCCTAAAAACCGCAGGCTGCCAATGGTGTTGCTCATGCAGACCTGGTTGATGGCCTGGTTCTGGGTTTCGGCGTGCACCATCTGCTCGGTGGTCTGGCCTGACTCGTACAGGCGCTGCTCTATCCAGGTGAGTGGCAGGGCCAACGCCGAGCTGTGCCCCTGCAAGCGACGCGCCAGCTCGGCCACAAAGGCATTCACCAGCGGGGGGTTGGAGCGCGCCATGTCGGCAATCACCAGGATCAGGCTGGTGGGGTCGCGCTCGGCCACCTCCATCATCTGGTCGGCCCAGGTGGCCGCCAGGTTGCGCTCCACCATGGACTGGGCCACCCGCGCGCTGATGCGGCGCAGGTTCTCAATCAAGGCCAGGCGCAGCATGATGGGAATGGCCCACAGCTCCCCCAGCTTGAGTACCGAGCTCTTTTGGTAGGCGGCCACAAAGCGGTTCAGGTTCTCGGGGTCCACACGCCCGTCGCCGTGCGAGATCACCTCCAGCGCAATGTCGTACACGCGTGGCAAGCCCTTGGAGGGCCCACTGGCCAGCAGCGGCAGGCCGCGGCTGTAGCCCTTGGGAAAATGCCCGCGCGCGGTCAGCATCTGCTCTTCGATGAGGTAGAAGTTGTCCAGCAGCCACTCCCCCGCCGGGGTGATGCGTCGGCCGGTCTTGACGGCCTCCATCAGCAGGTCGCACGCATCGTGCAGCACGTCGTCGTTGTCGGCAAGTCGGTCCAGCAATTGCTCGCGTCCGCGGCCGCGCTGCAGCGTGTGGCTGGCGGCCAGGGTCTTGCCGTGGCGCTCCATTTGTTCGGCGTTGAACAGCTCGGCGCGCAGCGGAGCCCCGGTGGTCAGTGCGGGACTGCTGCCAACCAGGGTGCGCATGCGCGCAATACCGCGCAGAACGCTGGCATGCAACTCGGGGTAACTTGCTTTCAAAGGTCAGGCCTCTCACGGGTGGACAGCCGGTAGACCTGCGTGGGGATCACGACAAGACCCGTCTCAGTCTTCAGGACAGCGTAGGCAAGCCCTGCCCCGGGGTCTGTGCGTACACGCACAGACCCCGCCCAACCCAGCGCAGACGATGCCTGCATCGCCCACTTCATCAGGAGATTCGTATGTCTGTTCGCCCCTCTTCCCTCACCCTGCTCGCCTTGGCCGTTGGCCTGGCGTTCTCTGCCGTTGGGTGCTCGCCCAAGCCCGATGCCCCGGCAGTCACCGCCGCGCCCGACACCACGGTGGGCATGGAAATTGACGACACCGTGGTCACCACCCGGGTCAAGTCCGCGCTCATCGAGCACGACGAAACCAAGGGCTTTGACATCAAGGTGGAAACGCGCAAGGGCCTGGTGCAGCTCAGTGGCTTTGTCGACAACCGCAGCCAGGCCGACCGCGCTATCGGCATTGCGCGCGGGGTGGAAGGTGTCAAAGGCATCACCGATGCGATGACGATCAAGGAAGGCCAGGTCACCATCGGCAACGCAGTGGACGACACGGTGGTCACCACCCGGGTGAAGGCCGCCCTGATCGCGGACCCGACCATCAAGAGCTTCGAAATTGCCGTGGTGACCCGCAAGGGCGAAGTGCAACTCAGCGGCTTTGTCGCCACCCAGGTGCAGATTGACCACGCCGTAGATGTCGCCCGCGGGGTCGAAGGCGTGCAGACCGTGGTGAACAAGATCGCCATCCAGAAGTAAGTAAACCCTGAACCTCGCCTTCGGGCGGAGTTCAGGGTCAAATCAGGCTCTAGCCCCCATAGAACATGCGCGAGCAGCTATCAAATCAATAGCTGCCCGCGCATTGTTTTGGGCGGGGTACGCCGCTTACTTGGCCGGCGTGACGGTCTTGGTGCCGGACATTTCCACTTCGACGCGGCGGTCAGGCTGCAGGCAGGCGATCAGCTTGGCGCTCTTGCGGCCCTTGCAAGACGCGGTCTCGGGGGTGGGTTGGGTTTCGCCCAAGCCCTGGGCCTCAATCACATTGGCGCCCACGTTCTGGCCCACCAGGTAGTCACGCACGGTCTGGGCGCGCTGCACCGACAACTTCTGGTTGTAGGCACTGCTGCCCAGGCGGTCGGTGTGGCCAGTCACTGTCACCTTCTCGTAGGTGGCGCCCTGCAGCTCATGCACCAGATCGTCCAGCACGGCTTTGCCTTCGGGCTGCAGCCTGGCCTTGTCGAAACCAAACAGGGCGTCACCGGAGTAGCGCAGTTTTTGCGTGACCGGTGCCACGGGCACCGGGACGGGCGTTGGCGTGGGCGCGACGGCGACCGGTTCTGGTGTGGGCGCAGGTGCGACGACGACCGCCTTGATCACCGGGTCGCAGGGCTCCATGGCCAGCGCCGGTGTCCAACTGCTGGTACGCCAGCATTCGCCCGAAGCGTTCTTGTAAAACTCGCCGCTGCTGTTGCGCCAATAGCCGTTCACAGGTTCCGCAGCAAAGACATGGACAGGCGCCAGGACCATGGCGGCCGTTGCGACGGCCAGAAGGGTTGAGATTTTTTGCATGGAGCATCCTTGGTTAACGTAGAAATGGGAGAACACACCACTCGCAATGCAAACACTGCTGGGGGTAGCGGGAGACTATTGCGCCCACCGCCCTGCGTCTGTGCGATGGCATACCGAATGGACTATGTCCTGTATGCGCTAGCGCACGGACGGTAGAGAACACCGGGCCCAAGCTGTGCACTCCACTCCGTGAATGCACCTGAAGAAAGGAGCCCCCCCCCATGCAACCCCAAACCGCTGAACGCTCTGCCCGACCCATTGCCACGGTGGCGCGCCCCAAGTCGCTGTTTGAGAGCCGATTGACCGATGCCTATCGCCAGCAGTGGGCATCCGACGAGGCCGCCGTGCTGGACCTGGCCCACGTAGCCGTGGGGTTTTTGCGCCAAGCCGAGGCCGCCCTGGCACCCATCATTGGACACAAGAGCGTGGGTGCGCTGTACCAGCGCAGCCTGTACCTCACCCGTTCCGAGCATCCGTGGCTGGCCGTGGCTTATGGCGAGATGCCGGTAGATCCGTTTGTGGTGTTGCAAAAGGCGGTGTCACGCCAGACCCTGAGCAATGCCCAAGCCGCCGTGCACGCCTTGCTGCACACGTTTCGCTCCCTCTTGAGCAGCCTGATCGGCCCGTCGCTCACCGCACAACTGCTACAGGCCTGAGGCCTACCCCGCGCCAGCCGCGTCAGTGCATGGCGTTGCGGTCAAACAGCAGGGCATTGATGCGGTCAATCTCGCGGCGCAGCACACGGGCCGCGGCCTGCGATTCATAGGCTGCCTTGCGCAGGTCCGCAGACTGCGCATGGCGCTCCGCCATTTGCGCTTCCATCTGGGCTTGTTCGGCCAGATCCTGCGCGCGGGCATAGTCTCTGGCCGTCAGCGCCTTCAATGCACAAGAGAGTTTGTCTTTGGCCACATCCAAACGACTGTCCTCCCCAGCATGTCCGGTGGTCTGGATATCGGAGTGGGTTGCAGTGTTCATACCCTCTAAGGTAGCCCCGGCCACCGCCCCCGTATGTATGCT
Source organism: Rhodoferax sp. ZS1R25 (assembly GCF_056521335.1). NCBI lineage: Bacteria > Pseudomonadati > Pseudomonadota > Betaproteobacteria > Burkholderiales > Comamonadaceae > Rhodoferax > Rhodoferax sp. ZS1R25. The sequence goes on along the minus strand of NZ_JBWMAZ010000001.1, from coordinate 1,270,282 downwards.
AGCGAACCCTCGATAACTTATTTTTAAGGCCCCGTGCCTCCCACTCCGGTGGCGTGAAAGGCGTAGCGTCCACCGCCCTCGCGCTTGGAACAGTACATGGCCGCATCGGCCAGGCTGATCAGCGTGGCCGCATCTTCACCATCGCTGGGGAACATCGCAATGCCCAGGCTCACCGACAGTTGCAGGGTGTGCCCCTCGATCACGGCGGGGGCCGCAATGTCGAGCAGGATTTTCTCGGCAATCACCGTGGTGTCGCCGGGCTTGGAGACCTCGGGCAGCAGCACCAGGAACTCGTCCCCCCCGTGCCGCCCCACGGCATCCGAATCGCGCACAGACGCTTCCAGGCGGCGTGCCACCAGTTGCAGCACGGCGTCGCCCACCGCATGGCCCAGCGTGTCATTGATGGTCTTGAAGTGGTCCACATCGAGAAAAAACACCGCCGCCAGCGTGCCACGGCGCTGGGCCATGCTGATGGCGCTTTGCAGGCGGTCCAGCATCAGGGTCCGGTTGGGGGTGTCGGTCAGCCCATCGCGCTGGCTCAGGCGGGTCAGTCGCTCCAGGTCTGCATTGGCCACATCCATGGCGGCCTGCGCCGCCAGCGCGGCTTGCACCAGGTGGGCGTTGGCCTCCACGATCTGCAAGACAAGCTCTGGCAGCGGGTTGGCTGCGGAGGACGGGGGCGTGTCGGGTGGATCTGCAGCGGTGCTCATAGATGCACAGGTGGAGGCGGTCTCAAGGCATCGGGGTCATCGCTTTTCAGGTGTCCCAGCACATGAAAGGGGTCGCCATGGGGAATCTCGGCCAGCAGCCGGTCGAACTCCAGTTTGACAACGGCATAGCACTCGCACACGCGGCGCTCCAGGCCCGGGCGGTCCAGCACATCAATGTGGCCCCGGGTGTAGCGGATCAGGCCTGCCCGCTGCAGCTTGCCCGCGGCCTCGGTGACGCCCTCGCGGCGCACGCCCAGCATGTTGGCAATCAGGTCTTGCGTCATGGTCAGCGAGTTGGTGGGCAGGCGGTCCAGGCTCAGCAACAACCAACGGCACAGCTGCTGCTCGATCGAGTGGTGGCGGTTGCACACCGCGGTCTGGGTCATCTGGGTGATCAGTGCCTGGGTGTAGCGCAGCAGCAGGCGCAGCACGGGCCCGGCGCGGTTGAACTCCGTCTTGATGATGTGGGATTTGAGGCGAAAACCGAAGCCCGCGCTTTGCACCACCGCGCGGCTGGGCGTGGTCTCGCCCCCCATGAACAGTGAAATGCCCAAAATGCCCTCATTGCCTACTACTGCGATTTCGGCAGAGGCACCGTCCTCCAGCACGTAGAGCAGCGACACGATGGCATTGGTGGGGAAATACACGTGGTTGAGCAGGCAACCGGATTCGTAGAGCACGTCGCCCAGGGGCAGCGACACCAACTCCAGGTGGGGGGACAACCGCTCGAACTCCGCTTTGGGCAAGGCGGCGAGCAGGTGGTTTTGAAAGGGTCTGGGTTGCGTGGGCATAGGCTGCTGTGAGGCCTTGTCTGCCTGCGGGATGCAGTCCAGTGGGGGGCGGTTACTCGTTGCAGCTTACGCTTTTTACAAGTTAGTTATGTACGTTTGCGTACATAGCCCCCCCCCCATTGCATCAAAAAAACGTCTTAGTAAATGCGTTTACTGCTCGTGGCGGTGGCGTTTTTCCATGCCATAGCAAAGGCAAGCCCCCGCTTCCAGCCCTGGACCGTCCACTATTTCGATGTGCCCGCGGCTGTAATCGATCAGCTGGCGTTCTTTGAGCGCCTGCGCTGCCCCGGTAACACCGGCACGGCGAACCCCCAGCAAATAGCCCAAAAACTCTTGGGTCAGCTGCAAGTGGTCGGATGACAGGCGGTCACGCGTCATCAGCAGCCAGCGGGCCAGACGCTCTTCGATGCGGTGAAAACGGTTGCAGGCGGCCGTTTGGGCAATTTGCAGGGTCAGCGTGTTCACATAGCCCAGCACCGCCTGGCGCAACAGGGCGTTTTGCTGAAACTCCCAGACAAACACCGCGGTCGGCATGCGCAAAGCGCTACCAGAGACCTGCACCAGCGCCCGCATGGAAGATGTAGTGACGCCCAGCACAGCGGAGACCCCCACCAGGCCTTCGCTACCGACCAACCCCACCGCCAGCGCACTGTGCTTGTCCGCGAGCGTAAGGAGGCTGATCAGCGCATCACTGGCGAAGTACACATGGAGAATGGGCTCACCAGCCTGGTGCAGCACCTGGCCCACAACCAGCTCCACCGGCTCCAGCTCCAGCACAAGGCGCTGGTAATCTGATCGTGCCATGGCGGCAAGCAGCCGGTTGGGAATGGGCAATTGACTGGGCAGCATCAGGCACTCTCTGGTAGTTATCTCGTGCCACCAAAAGCAGCGCACGGTATCCGGAGAGGCCAACACAGGGTCAGAGCTACGTCACACGTGAAGGCTATCGCAGAACAACGCCGCGCACGCCATATGTCCAACAACGTACATAGCCACCACCTTCACACTCTGCTGCCGTGGCGCCCCTTGACCATTTCATAGCAAGAGCAGGCCACGTTCTCCAGTCCATGGCCATTGATGATCTCCAGATGACCTCGGCTGTAGTCGATCAAATGCTGCTGCCTGAGCGCATGGGCCGCATTGGTCACCCCCACACGGCGCACCCCCAGCATGTTGCTGAGGAAGTCTTGCGTCAGGAAGAAATGGTCGGCGCCCACGCGGTCACGCGTCATCAGCAGCCAGCGCGCCAGGCGTGCCTCGATCACGTGGAAGCGGTTGCAGGCGGCCGTCTGCGCAATCTGCGCCATCAGGCCGTGGGTGTACAGCAGCACCTCGCGCTGCAGCGACAGGCCCTGGCGGAACCCGCGCAAGAAAGGCGCGGCCTTCATGCGCATGGCCGAGCCCGTTCCCTGCACCAGGGCACGCACGGGCGACACCCCCACCCCCAATGCCAAAGCGGTCCCCAACATGCCCTCGGGCCCGACCATGCCCACCTCCAGTGCGGAATGGGCATCCACCAGGGTCAGCAGCGACACCAGTGAATCGTTGGGAAAGTACACATGGGCAATGGGTGCGTCGACTTCGTACAGCACCTGACCGAATTGCAACGGTACGGTTTCAAGATGGGGCTCCAGACGTTGGTATTCAGCACGGGTCAACGCGGCCAACAGGCGATTGGCAATGGGGGTGTGGGTAGTGGGCAAAGCATTGGCTTTACAGCCGCCCAGTGAGCAGCAGCACGATGAGCACCACCACGACCAGGCCCAGGCCACCACTGGGTCCGTAGCCCCAGCCCTTGCTGTGGGGCCACGTAGGAATGGCACCTACCAGCAACAAAGCCAAGATCACCAGCAAGATAGTTCCGAGACTCATGGGGTACTCCTTTGTGAGGTACCAGCCCCTGCAACAACGACTTCTTGCAGGCCTGGTGGTGGCGATCTTGCAGACTGCAAGGGGGCGTGTCGGTGCGGCACGGCACATAGCTTGGGCGCGCGCGATTGGCCTGGTTTTAATCATTCGGATGCAATGTGGCTCACCGTACATATGTCGTTGATCGGCACCTTTAGCCTTCGCTCGGATCACTGATTCCTCAGGCGTCAGTGGTCCACACGAAACTCAACCCATCAAGGAGCCCTTATGACATTGACAGTGAAAAAAAGCATGATCGCCCTGGCCGTGTTGGCCGCATTCGGCAGTGCACATGCCACCAACCTGGTCATCAACAGCCCGACGGCTAGCGTGGACTACTCGGCCACGTCGTTTGGTGGAACACTGCTGGCCCAGATCACCACCAATATCAGCAACACCAGCTACAACGGGATTGCCCGTACCGCGGTATATGACACAGGCACTGGCCTGGATTTCTACTACCAGTTCACCAACAATGCCAGTTCCAAAAATGGCATTGAGCGCTTCACGGGTTATGACTTCAGCAGCCTGGGTGCTTCTGCCGTGAGCGTGTACCAGACGGACGCGGCCTTTGGCCTGTTTGTGACCGGTACTGAAAAATCCGACTATGCAGACCGCACCGCTTCGGGCGTTATCGGCTTCAACTTTGTGCCTAACGGATTGTCAAAGATTGAGCCAGGTACCACCAGCTTCACGCAAATCATCCGCACCAATGCGCGCAACTACCAACCCGGCAACTTCGGTCTGCTCGATGGCATTGGCGACAACGCAGTGGGCTTTGCCGCAGCGGTGCCAGAACCTGAGACCTACGCCATGCTGTTGGCCGGCCTGGGCTTGATGGGAACGATTGCACGCCGCCGCAACAAGGGCAAGGCAGCGCCCGAAGCAGACACCGCCGCTTGAACCCATAGGCGATGTGAAGCCCTGGTCTCGTGAGGGGGACCGGGGCTTTTTGCTATGTGTCGCAGCGTACATACGTGCGCGCTCGCACCAATCACCATGACGGGGCCCATACCAATTCCATCTGAGGGAGTCCCGACATGCCGCTGCCAATGACCCGTGACAAGTACACCAAGCGAATGAAGGCGCAGCTCTATGACCTCAACCTCACCATTGCGTCGCTGGAGAGGCGAGCCTTGGAAAGACCGGCCCTGACAACCGCAGGGGAGATGCGTGACTCGCACTACCAGGATCTGGTGGAGCTGCGCCACCAGTCACGCATTGCCATCGCCAAGTTGTACGAGGCGAAGTCTGCGAACGAAGACTCGTGGGAAAAAATGGTGACAGAGATGGACCGGCTGCGCGATGCCTTTGTCCGATCCTTTAACTACTTCAAGACACAGTTTTAAAGCAAAACCCCCATTGCGCCTTGGGCGCACTGGGGGGTGGCAGTGTGGTTTTACCGGCGATGCAGCGCCAGGCCCAACAACACGCCCGTGGCCAGCGCCACTGCAACGGCCGCCAGCGGATTCTCTTGCACCGCGTCACGGCACTGCGAGGTCACGCGGGACTGGGTTTCCTGCAGCTTGTGGCCCGCCTGGTCCAGCTTTTCTGCGGTCTGGCTGGCAACACCAGCCAGCTTGTCGAACGCGCCTTGGACGCCAGCTTCCACTTTGGCGACGCCATTGGCAACGGTGTTTTCGGGGCTATTCAAATCGGTCATGGTTATTACTTTCATAAAAGGGTGAGGAAAAGGTTTAGTTCTGGCCAAACTTGGTTTTGGCGTCCTTGATGCAATTGGCCTTCACGTCCGCGGCAAAGGCATCGCATTTCTCTTTGGCCAGCACATAGGCAGCCTCCTGTTTGTCCACGGCTGCGCTCTTCTGGGCATCCGCGTTCTTGTCATTGGCGACCGCCTTGGCATCGTCAATTTTTTTGCGCGCGTCGGCATTGTTTTCTGACTTGGTTTCGCTCAGCTTGGCCTCGGCAACAGCAGCCACATGGTGGCTTTTGGCCTCCTTGCGGCAAACGTCTTTTGCATTGCCCGTGGCGTCATCGCATTTTTCCTTGGCCACGGAGAAGGCTGCGTCGGCCTTGGCGATGCGGACGTCATAGCTGTGCTTTTCCGATGGGCTGTAGTTGCTCTCCAGTTCGGCCTTGGCTATGTCTTCACGGCCTTTGGCTTCTTCAATGCAAATGTCCTTGGCGTTGCCCTTGCTGGCACCACACGCGGTCTTGTCTGCTTTGTACTGGGCGGAAATCGCCTCTTTGGCGGTCTTGTATTCCACCTTGGACATGGGCGCTGCGAACACGCTGGCGCTGATCGCCAGCAGGAGCACGGCAGGCAGGGTGGTGGTCAGGGTGTGCATGGGCTTTCTCTCGCGGTGGTCAGTCATGGTTTTCTGGGTCATGTAGATTCCTTTCGGGGAATGAAGAAGGTTGTGGGAACACACGGTGTGTGCGGCTCTGGGCTCCACGTTAAAAGAAGCCATCCCCAGGGTCTGTGCGTCAACTCACATACTTCCAAAGCCGATACAAAACACGACGGACTGCCAGCGTGCGGCAGCGTACATACCGGGGATGGGGGCGCCACCTATGCTGGATGCATCCCTCTCTTGGAAAGCAATGCACATGCTGACGTCCGCTGCACTGCAACCCGACCGTCCCTCTGCGGATCACACGGTGCTGGACCGCATCCGAAAGCCTATTTTTCTCATCGACATGAACCGGGCCATCCGGTCCTGCAACCAGTCGGGGCGAAGCATGCTTGCCGAAGACTCGGCACCGCTGCACACGGTAGGAGGGCGTTTGCATGGACGTGTTGACGCGCTGGAAAATGCCATCACGCTGCAAATCGCTGCGCTGGACCGGTGGATCAGCCTCCATGTGCCAGACCAGTTCTTTCCGGTGGAACCGGCCATGCGGTCGCACTGGGTGGCCGTCAGCGTGTCTTGCCTGTGTGCGCCTACCGGCACGCAAGGGACCGACCAGGAACGGCACGTGATGCTGGTGGTCCATCCCGTGGTCAGTATTCGCCCCGTGGAGCCGGCGCTGTTACAGGCGGCACTGACCCTGACGCGCCAGGAAGCCCAGGTCGCCGCGCTGATTTACGCCGGCCACACCCTGCGCGAGACAGCGTTGAAAATCGGCATTGGCCAATCGACGGCCAAGACCCATCTGCAAAACGTCTTCAGCAAAAACAAAATCAGCAAGCAGACCGAACTGGTTCACCTGGTGGCCAGCCTGTCTTCGGTCTGAAGCGGCCGCGTGCTGCCCTTACTGCCGAATGAAAAAAAGCAGGTCCTCACTGAGACGGTGTTTATGGGTGGCGAACAAACCATGCGGCGCGCCGTCGTACTCACTCAATGTGGATTTGGCAATGCCAACATAGGCAGCCTTTGCGGAGGCCGCAATCGGGACCGTCTTGTCTGCGATGCCATGGAGGATGAGGGTGGGCACCTGGAACGCAGCCAGGTCGGGGCGAAAGTCGGTGGTGGAAAACGACTTCACACATTCCAGCGTGGCACGCAGGCTGGCTTGCATGGCCTGCGTCCGGGCCCAGTCGATCAATTCGTTGCTCACCGGATGGGCCAACATGCCCATGCCAAAAAAGTCTTTGAAGAAACTAGCAAAGAACTGCGCCCGGTCCTCCCGAATGCCAGAGGCCATGGCATCGAACACCGATTGCTCGGTGCCATCCGGGTTGTCATCAGACTTCAGCATGCAGGGCACCACGGAGGACACCAGCACGGCCTTGCTCACCGACTTTCCGTTGTGGCGGGACATGTAGCGCGCCACCTCACCGCCCCCCATCGAGAAGCCCACCAGCGTGGCGTCTTCTGCGCCGGTCTGCTGGATCACTGCGGCCAGGTCATCCGACAGCGTGTCGTAGTCGTAGCCGCCCCAAGGCTGGGATGACCGGCCAAAGCCCCGCCGGTCGTACGCAATGACGCGGTAGCCCGATCCAGCCAAGACCATGGCCTGGTCGTCCCAGCTGTCGGCGCTCAGGGGCCAGCCCGACAGCAGGATCACGGGCTTGCCAACGCCCCAGTCCTTGACGTAGAGCGTGGTTTTGTCGGGCATGGTGACGTGGTGCATGGCGGGCCTTTCTGACGATGGAAAACCCATCATGGGCTGGGTCCGTGGCGAATTCAGTGCGGCATCGCACGGACCACTGGCGGTGGCCTCTGCACACTGCGCCTACCAGCCCAACCACCACCCTAGGAGACCGATGGCCGACACCCTGCCACCCCACATGCCACTGTTGGAGCGTGTTGGCCGCAGCGCCGAAGCCCAGTGGCAACAGGCTTTGGCCATGCTGAGTTTTGTGGGCGAAAGCAGCATGGCCTTGGTGGGCTGGTTCGCGCACCCGACACGCGTGCGGTGGCGCCCCATCCTGTTCAACCTGCGCAGCGCGGGGTGGGACGCCCTGCCCATCGTCGGTTTGCTGTCGTTCTTGTTGGGCATCGTGGTGACCTACCAGGGCGCAGGCCAGTTGCGGCAGTACGGCGCAGGCATTTATGTGACCGATTTGGTGGGGCTGTCCATGCTGCGCGAGTTCGCCCCGCTCATGAGCGCCATCATCATTGCCGGGCGTTCCGGCTCTGCCTATGCCGCGCAGATTGGCACCATGGCGGTAACACAGGAGATCGATGCCATGCGCACCCTGGGCATTGCACCGCTGGAGATGCTGGTGTTGCCCAAGGTCATTGCGCTGGCGATCGCCCTGCCCTTGCTCACGGTGTTTGCCGATGTGTTGGGGGTTTTCGGCGGCATGCTGATGGCACGCGTGCAGTTGGGCATTCAATTCAGCGAATTTCTGGACCGCTTCCCCCATGCCGTCAGTGCCACCTCGTACCTGGTGGGGATCGGCAAGGCCCCAGTGTTTGCGGCCATCATTTCCATGGTGGGCTGCTTTCAGGGATTTCAGACCCAGGGCGGGGCGGACAGCGTGGGGCGACAAACCACGCGCGCCGTGGTGCAGTCCATCTTTCTGGTCATCCTGGCCGACGCCCTGTTCTCGGTCGCCTTCAGCGTGCTGGAACTCTGACATGGCGCCCCCTGCCGCAGCCCCCCCTTTGGTCATCGACATGCACGGTGTGGTGACGCGCTTTGGCAGCCACGTGGTGCACCGGGGCGTGGACCTGCAGGTGCAACGTGGGGAGATATTTGCGGTGATCGGCGGCAGTGGCTCCGGCAAATCCACACTCTTGCGAGAGATGATTCTTTTGCACACCCCCAACGAAGGCAGTGTGCGGGTGCTGGGTGCCGACCTGGCGCGTCTCCCCGCGGCAGACGCACTGGCGCTGCGCCAACGGTTTGGCGTGTTGTTCCAACAAGGGGGTTTGTTCGGCTCGCTGACCGTGCTGGAAAACATAGGCCTGCCGCTGCGCGAGCACCGCAAGCTGGGTGACGCCGAGGTCGACGCCATCGCCACCTCCAAGCTATTGGCCGTGGGCCTGCAGGCGGAGGTGGGCCTGCAGCTACCTTCTGAGATCAGTGGCGGCATGCTCAAGCGCGCCGCACTGGCCCGGGCACTGGCCCTGGACCCCGAGCTGCTATTTCTGGATGAACCCACGGCAGGCCTGGACCCGCACAGCGCCACAGGCCTGGACGCTTTGCTGCTGAAGCTGCGCGCAGAGCTGGGGCTGTCGGTGGTCATGATCACCCACGACCTGGACCTGCTCTGGCAGGTGGCCGACCGGGTGGCGGTGCTGGCCGAGGGCACCGTGCAGGCGGTGGGCGCGATGGAGGCGCTGGCGCAGATGGAACTACCCACGGTACGCGCTTTTTTTGAAGGGCCACGCGCACGCGCAGCCCAGCCCCAGGAGAAACCACCATCGAAACCAAAGTGAACTATGCCCTGGTGGGGGCCTTCGTCCTCACCCTGGGTGCCGTGCTGGTCGCGGGCCTGCTGTGGCTGGCCTCGGGTGGCGCATGGCAAAAGCAGTACGACGTGTACCTGGCGGTCGAGGACGAGTCCGTGTCGGGCCTGAACGTGGACGCGCCCGTCAAATACAACGGCGTGAACGTGGGCCGGGTGCAGGGCATCGAACTGGACCCCACGCACCCCCAGCGGGTCAATTTGCTCTTTGCCATCGAACGCGGCACGCCGGTCAAAGAGGACACGCTCGCCATTCTGAAAACCCAGGGCCTGACGGGTATTGCCTACGTCGAGCTCAGCGGTGGCAGTGCGTCGTCCCCGGCGCTGCTGCCGCAGGCGGGCGCGCGGTATCCGCAAATCAAAACAGCGCCGTCTCTGGCGGCTCGGCTGGAAAACGTGCTCACCAGTGTGCTGGCCAAGCTGGACAGCACCTCCAACAACATCAACGCGGTGCTGAGCCCTGACAACCAGGCCGCGTTGCGCAGCACGCTGGCCGACATGGCCGCGGTGGTGCACACCGTGGCGGCCCGCAAAGACAGCATCGACAGCAGCCTGTCGGACGCCGCCACGACCCTGAAGAACACCGCCCGGGCCAGCACCCAGCTGGATGGGCTGGCACGACGCATAGGCAACAGCGCAGACGCGGTGCAAAAAATGGGGACCGAGGTGGCCAAGACCAGCGCAAGTGCGGGCCAGACGGTGGACGTGATTGGTGCCGATGTCAAACGCTTCAGCGCGGAAACACTGCCTGAACTGGAGCGCTTGCTGGGCGAACTGAGCACGCTGAGCAGCTCGCTGCGCCTGTTGTCGGAACAGACGCGCCGCGACCCCAGCGGCCTGATCTTTGGGCGCCGCGCGGTACCCAACGGCCCAGGTGAATCAGAGGACAAGCCATGACAGCAACAGCACACCCGTCCACCCCACGTAGCATCGCAAGCGTACTCATCCTGCTCTGTGCAGCGGCCCTGGGCGCCTGCGGTTCCCTGCGCCCCGCCACGTCCAATCCGCCCACCTTCTATTCGCTAGACACCCCACACGCTGCTGCGCCTGCGCGCCCCACCGCCGCCCCCTTGCGCACGCTGCCCACGCTGGTGGTGACACCGACTCGCGCGGCCTCAGGCTTTGACGGCCAGCGGATTATTTTCGTGCGCACCGACCACCAGCTGGAGTACTTCGCCCACAGCGAGTGGGTGGACACCCCTGCCCGCATGCTGAGGCCTTTGCTCGCCACGGCCCTGGAGCGTACAGACGCCTTTGCCGCGGTGGTGCTGACCCCGGCCAGCGCCGTCGGCGACCTGCGACTGGACACCGAGATCATTCGGCTGCAACACAGTTTCCAGACCCACCCCAGCCGCGTGCAATTCGCACTGCGCGCCTACCTGGTGGACGACAAGACCCGCAAGGTCGTGGCCTGGCACGAGTTCCAGAGTGAGGCGGAATCTGCCAGCGAGACCCCGCAGGGGGGCGTGGCCGCCGCCAACGTAGCCGTACAAGATGTGCTGGCACAGCTGGCTGATTTTTTGCTGCAACAGAAACGATGACGCCATGAATACCCCTGTCGTAGTGCGTGCCCTGGGCAAAGTGGTGGCCACCCTAGTGGCTGCGGTGTTGCTGTGCGTGCTGACTATCGCGCTGCTAGGCTGGAACTGGCTGCGCCCGCCGCTGGAGCGCTTCGTACTGCAAAAAACCGGGCGGGAGCTGGAGATCCAGGGAGACCTGACCGTGCAATGGGGCTGGCCTGCCGCACGATTGCATGCCGCCGGCGTCACCTTTGCCAATCCTGCGTGGGCCAAAGAGCCGCAGATGCTGTCGGCCGATGGCGTGGGGGTATCGGTCGATGTGCTGCAGCTGCTGCAAGGCCACGTGGCCTTCCCCGAAGTGGCACTGGAGCAGGCGACCGTGTTCCTGGAAAAAGCCAGCGACGGCCGCAAAAGCTGGCTGCTGGACCTGGAACAGCGGGATGACAGCGCCCACATGGCGGTCGGTCGCGTGGTGCTGGATAGCGGCACGCTGGGCTATGACGACATAGCCCAAAAGACGCACTTGCGCGCAGCGGTATCCACATCAGACAACATCGCCACGCCGCTGAGCTTCACGGTACAGGGCCGGTACAAAGACTTGGCGGTCAAAGCACAAGGCAGCGGTGGCCCGGTGCTGGCGCTGCGCGACACCAGCCGCCCCTACCCCCTCACGCTGGATGCCAGCGCGGGTCGCACCCGCCTGCGGCTGAATGGCACGGTGACGGGCCTGCTGGCGCTGGCCGCCGTAGACATGCACATGAAACTGCAGGGTGACAGCCTGGAACAGCTGTACCCGCTGCTGGGCATTGCCTTCCCCACTACGCGTGCCTATGCCACCGAAGGCCATCTGCTGCACAGCGAATCCACTTGGCGCTACGAGCAATTCTCCGGGCGCGTGGGCGCCAGCGACATCGCTGGCTTTGCCCAGGTGGTGACCGGCGGCAAGCGCCCGGCGCTGACAGCTGAGCTGCGCTCGGAGTTGCTGGCTCTGGATGATCTGGGCCCCATGATTGGTACACGCCCTGCGCCTGCCGCAGCACCGACGCCCCAGGCAACGGCGCCCGGCCACGTGTTGCCCGACCTGCCCTTCCATGCCACGCGCTGGGACTCTGTGGATGCCGAAGTGCAGCTGCGGGCCAAAACCCTGCTACGGGCCAAAGCCTTGCCACTGGAGAATCTGGACACCCATCTGCAACTGCGCGATGCGGTGCTGACGTTGGACCCGTTGAACTTCGGGCTGGCGGGAGGGCAGTTGCACGGCAAGGTCACGCTGGATGGGCGCACCACCCCCATCAAGGCACACGCCCAGGTGCGCGCCCGCGGCGTCACTTTGTCCAAGCTCTTCCCCACCATTGCGGCCAACCGCAACAGCGTGGGCCAGGTCTATGGCGACCTGGACCTGACGGGCACGGGCAACTCGGTAGGCAGCATGCTTGCCACCTCCAGCGGCACGCTGGGCCTGGTGGTGGACGGCGGCCAGATCAGCCAGCTGATGATGGAGAAGGTGGGCTTGCACGTGTGGGAAATCGTGGCCTTGAATCTGACCGGCGACCGACTCGTGAAACTGCGCTGCGCCGTGGCCGACTTTGCAGTCACACAAGGCAAGATGCAAACCAAGGCGCTGGTGCTGGACACCCAGGTCACCACCGTGCTGGGTACGGGCAGCATTGACCTGGCACAGGAGCAGCTAGACCTGACCCTGAGCCCCAAAACCAAAACGACCAGCCCCTTGGCGCTGCGCAGTCCGTTGTATGTGCGCGGCAGTTTTTCGCAGCCCACCGTGACGGTAGACAAAGGCCGCGTGGCCTTGCGCGCGGCGGGCGCCCTGGCCCTGGGGGTGATCAACCCGCTGCTGGCATTGATTCCGCTGGTCGATGCGGGGCCTGGCAAGGACAGCGACTGCGCACAGCTGGTGCGCGAGGCCAACGCACCGCAGTAGGTGTATTGGGCCTCGAGCGAACAACCAGACCGTTACGCCAGCTCCGACTGGATGTGAATCTCGCCACTCAGCAGCTTATGGATCGGGCAACTGTTGGCAATCTCCAGCAGGCGCTGGCGGTCCGTTTCAGCAACCTCGCCTTCAATGAAGATGCGGCGCTGCATCTGGTAGCGCACCACGCCCTGCGCGCTCTTGTCTTCCACATGGTCGACGGTCACGCGCAAGTCGGTGACCGGCATTTGCTTGCGGCGAATGTAGAGCTCTAACGTCAAGGTGGTGCAGGCCGCCAGGGCCGAGTCCAGCAAATCGTGCGGTCCCGGCGCCCGGTCGTCAGAACCCAGGGTTTTGTCTACATCGGCATTCCAGACATGGCGCCCGTTGCTCAGTGTGGTGAGCGCACCGTTGGCGCGATGCAGTTTGGCTTCTATGGTCATGACTGTTCGCCCTAGCCGAACGACGCCACCGGGATTGGCAGGGCACTGTCCAGGTACAGCTCGTACTCGTCCCATTCGCCAGCGCCAAAGTTATCGTCGCATTGCTGCGCCGTGTCCTCAAAGGAGGTGAACTCGGTGCAGAACATCAAGGTGCTGAACACCCGGCTGAACGGGCGGCCCGCGTCATCGCGCAGGTCGCCATCGGGCTTCATCACGATCTGGCAGCAATGCACCCAGACATACTCGCCCGCCAGCGCAAGCTCCACCTGCCGCGCGCTGATCGCCTCTTCGGCCTCTGACGGGTCGGCCGGGGGCCGGGTCAGCCGGTAGGTGCGGCCATAGTGGGGGTGGCGGGGGTCCAGCTCCAGGTCGATGGTCTGCCAGTCCGGGGAGATCTGATCCGCCACCTCCATCAGCTCCTGCTGGGTGATGTCCCCCTCCCAGTGCACGTCGGTGATGTGGATGGAAGTGCCAACGTCTCCAAACCAGAGGCTGGCCTTGTGTTTCATGGTGTCAGGGTGCATGCGTGGGCTCCAAAGTACGTGGGCAGACTGTACCGCCCTTCACTCAGACAGGTATTGCACAGCCGGGTGGGGATGGGTAGATTCGCTCCATGCACGCATCCATCGGCAACATCAAAACCCTGCTGGGCACCTGCGCACTGGCCCTGCCCATGGCGATTCCCCTGGGCGCTGCTGCCAACGAACCAGACTGGAGCATGGGCGCCTATGTCGGGCAGTACCACGATGCCGAGCCCGCCGGTGCCATTGCCGGCCGGGCCAACTACCTCAACCACTACCTGCTGGCGGTTACCGGCAGCAAGACGCTATGGCGCTCCAGCACACTGCCGCTGTCGATGGAGCTGGACGCCATGCTGGGCCAGCAGTGGGGCCTGGCCAGCCTGACCGAGGTGGCGATTGCACCCGCCGTGCGCTGGAGCGGCTTTCCCTGGCGCGACACCTTGCGCACCGATCTGCGGCTGGCGCCGCTGGGCATTTCGTACACCAGCCGCGTGAGCCCACTGGAGCTGGGGGCCGATGGCCAGGGCAGCCGCACGCTGAACTACCTGTTTGTGGAAGTAGCGTTTTCGCGGCCGCAGGCGCCGTCTGACGAGTTTTTTGTTCGCCTGCACCACCGCTGCGCGATCTACGATTTGCTCAACAGCTTTGGCGCCAACGGCGAAGATTTTTTGACCGTGGGCTACCGCTTCCGGTTTTGAACGCTCAGTGAAAGTCCCGGCTGGTGGTGATCAGCTCGCCCAGCATGGGCGTCAGGTCCACCAGCCGCTTGGCCACCACATGGCGCACCTGGCCACCGCTCTCGTCGTCGCGCTGCCATATGCCGTACACCGCCATCAGCCGTGCGCGGTACAGCGCATCGCGGAACTGCTCGCGCACGCTTTTCCACACAATCACGTTCACGCTGCCGGTTTCGTCTTCCAGCGTTACGAAGATCACGCCCTTGGCGGTCTGCGGCTGCTGGCGCATGGTGACGATGCCGCAGGCCCGCACCAGCCGGCCGCTGGGGTAGTCGCGCATCTGCGCGGCGGTCAGCAGCTTCTGTTTGGATAGCTGCTCACGCAGCAGCAGCAAGGGGTATGAGCGCAACGTGAGCCCCACGGCGGCGTAGTCAAAGGTCACCTCTTCGCCCTCGCCCGCCGCGGGCAGCGCCAGATCGTCTTCCTCAATCGGCACGCCCTGCAGCAGCGCGGGTGCGGGCAGCAAGGCCGATGCGTCCCACACCTGCTGGCGGCGGTGGCCGCTGAGCGACTGCAGCGCATCGGCACTGGCCAGGGCCTTGAGATCGCCCGCGTCGAGCTGGCAGCGCAGCGCCAGGTCTTGGGTGCTGGTGAAGGGCGCGTGCAGGCGCTGGTCCGCAATGCGCTCCGCCACCGGTTTCGTAAACCCGCTGACCAGCCGCAGGCCCAAGCGAACATCGTCCCCCTCCAGCGTGCAGTCCCAATCGCTGTGCGCCACGTCCACCGCCCGCACCGTCACTCCATGGCGCTGCGCGTCCTGCACCAGCTGCGCCGGGCCGTAAAAGCCCAGCGGCTGGCTGTTGAGCAGGGCGGCCAGAAAGCAGGCGGGCTCGTGCCACTTGAGGTAGCTGCTGATGTAGACCAGCAGCGCAAAGCTGGCCGCGTGGCTCTCGGGAAAGCCGTACTCGCCAAAACCTTCCATCTGCTTGAAGATGGCCTCGGAAAAGTCCGGCGGGTAACCGCGCTCCACCATGCCGCCCACCAACCGGTCGTGGTACTGGCTGACATTGCCGTTGCGTTTCCATGCGGCCATGGAGCGGCGCAGCGCATCGGCCTCGCCCGGGGTGAAGCCGGCGGCCAGCACGGCGATCTGCATGACTTGCTCCTGAAAAATCGGTATGCCATGTGTACGCTCCAGCGCTTTCTCCAGCGCGGGATAGGGCGACTTGGCAGCTTCGGGGTCTTTGCGCGCCTTCAGGTACGGGTGCACCATGCCGCCCTGGATGGGCCCCGGCCGCACGATGGCCACCTCCACCACCAGGTCGTAGTACTTGCGCGGCTGCAAGCGCGGCAACATGCTCATCTGCGCGCGGCTCTCGATCTGGAACACACCCACGGTATCAGCCGCACAGATCATGTCGTAGGTGGCCACATCGTCACGCGGAATGTCCTGCATGCGCAGCGGTGTGGCCAGGCCACGCCGCTGCGTCACCATCTCCAGGCAGCGGCGAATGGCGCTGAGCATGCCCAAGGCCAGCACGTCCACCTTCATCAGGCCCACAGCCTGCAAATCATCCTTGTCCCACTGGATGATGGAGCGGTTTTTCATGGCCGCGTTTTCCACCGGCACCAGGCGCGTGAGCGGGCCCTGCGTCAGCACGAAGCCGCCCACGTGCTGGCTCAGGTGGCGCGGGAACTTTTGCAGCTCGGTACTCAGCTCCAGCCATAGCTGCAGCCGCTTTTCAGAAGGAAAATCACCCCTAGCCCCCGTATCCTCTGCGCTACCAGCTACTCTTTTCATAGCATCTTGCAGCCGCCCCACCATCACCGCGCGGCTGTACATGCCCGGATGCTCCTTGGCCATGGCGATGATCAGGTCCTGGGGAATCTCCAGCGCGCGGCCCACGTCACGCAGCGCACTGCGTGGGCGGTAGTGGATCACCGTGGCCGCAATGGCGGCGCGCTCGCGGCCGTACTTGGCGTAGATGAACTGGATCACCTCCTCGCGGCGCTGGTGCTCAAAGTCCACATCGATGTCGGGCGGCTCGTTGCGCTCGCGGCTGATGAAGCGCTCGAACAAGAGTGAGGTCTCGCCCGGGTTGGCCTCGGTGATGTGCAGGCAGTAGCAGACCACCGAGTTGGCCGCTGAGCCGCGCCCCTGGCACAGGATGCGGATGCTGCGCGCAAAGCGCACGATGTCGTGCACGGTGAGGAAGTACATCTCAAACCGCAGCTCGACAATCAGCGCCAGTTCGTGCTCCACACGCGCACGAATGTCCGCGGGCACACCGTTGGGGTAACGTTCCTGCGCGCCCTCTTCCACATACTGGCGCAGGGTCTGTTCCGCCGTCTGCCCCGGCAGCACGGCCTCCAGCGGGTAGTGGTAGGCCAGCTCGTCCAGGCTGAAGCGGCAGCGCTGCGCCACGGCCAAGGTATTGGCCAGCCACTCAGGCGGGAACAGCGTGGCCAGCCGTGCACGTGAGCGCAGGTGCGCCTCCGCATTGGCCAGTAGCGCAAAGCCGCAGGCCGACACTGGCTGGCCCAGGCGCACGGCGGTCAGCACATCGTGCAGCGGCTTGCGCGAGCGCACGTGCATGCGCACGCCACCCGTGGCCAGCACCGGCAGGCCGCTGAGCGCGGCCACCTGCTGCACGCGCAGGCGCTGCGTGGCATCGTCCGCCACCAGCCCCACACTGGCCGCCAGCCAACAATGCATGCCAAACAGGCACCTAGCCCGCATGGATATTGCGCAAGCAGCTTCTATTTTGATAGCAGACGGAAAGACCAACAGCACCTCGCAGTCCGCCAGCAAGGCCCAGGGCGACTCGGCCCAGGTGGTGCGGTACTGCCCCTTGGGTGCGGCCATGCGCGCCTGGGTGATGAACTCGCACAGGTTGCCCCAGCCCAGCAGCGAGTGCGGCAGCGCCACCAGCGTGAAGTGGGCCCCATCTGCCAGCGCCACCGAGAACTCGGCACCCGGCAGCAGCTGCAGGCCCAACTCCTTGGCCCTGACATGCGCGCGCACCACGCCGGCTACTGAGCATTCGTCGGTGATGGCCAGCGCGCGGTAGCCCAGCGCGTGGGCGCGCTCCACCAGATCTTCCGGCTGCGAGGCGCCACGCTGGAAGCTGAAGTTGCTGATGCAGTGCAGCTCGGCATACGCCGGCGCACTGCGGTCAGGGGGTGGGGCGGAGGCCATAAATACTGTTTAAATAAACAGTATACAGAGGACTCCGCGTTTTTGCTGGCGTTAGAGCGCCTTGGGGTGGAAGTAGGGGTCGCCCTGCACCGCAGTCAGCGGCAGCACCAGGGTTTTGAGCGGCTCCATGGGCGGCGGGCCATCGCGGGGTTCGTCCTCATCATCCGGATCGGCCGAGCGCACGCGCGGCTTGCCGGGCAGCAGCACGGGGGACACGCAGACATTGCGGATCTCGTCCACCAGCGCTTTGGGCAGCACATCGCGGCTGCCAAAGCGCTGGCCATCCACCTTCAGCTGGTCGTCCTGGATCTTGGCCACCAGGTTCAGCGGCGGGCGGGCCTGTTGGGTGTTGAAGCCAATGCGCACCATGCCCGCACCGCCCTGGGCGGTGGGCAGCTGGTACTGGGTGACGCGCAGCTGCAGCGGCTTGCCGCGCGCATCCATCTCCACATGGCCGATGTAGAAGTAGCGCGCTGCCGCACGCTCCATGGGCGGCAGCTGGTAGCTCTCGGCCCAGCTGTGGTTGTCGTCGCCAAACAGGGGGCGCAGCGTGCGCGGGGGCTCGGCCGTGGTGGACACGCCGAACACCGGCGCGTTGGCCTCGCCCAGCGTGTAGCCGTGGAAGTCAAACACCACGTCCTTGCCGGCGGCGGGTTTGGAGAATGCGGGGAAGTTCGTCTTCTGCGGCAGCCGCACCTCCTGGATCTGCACACCCGCATCTTTGCCGGGCAGGGCCTTCCAGCGGCCGGCCACCATCATGTCCAGCGAGCCCCCCATGAAGCGAAAGCAGAAGGTGTTGTCGTCCAGCAGCATGAGCTGGCTTTGCGTATCTACCGAACTCTGGGTATAGCCGCCCAGGTAGGCGCGCTCGGCCGGGGTGAGCGCGTGGGCGCCTCCGTGCAGCGCCAGCAGCAGCCCGAGCAGGCGGGCGCCTGCGGGTCGTTTCATCATAGTTTTCTCCCTCTTATTGGGGGTTGACTATAGGACACGTCTGGGCCACGCCATACCCCTTTTGCCCACGCAGGAAACGCCTGCGCGCCCGGTGCCGTGGAATAATGGGTGATGCATTTGTTCAAGCTTCCGGCTATTCCCGTGTCCCCCGCGTTGCACGCTGAAATCGAAGCGCTGCTGGGCCCGCACGAGTCTCTGGCCGGGTTTGTTCAAAGCGCCATTGAAGAGAGCCTGGCGCGCCGCCGCCAGCAACAGGTCATCGACCACGCGCAAGCCGCACTGGCGGTGGCCGCCCTGCCCCTGAGCGTGTTGGTGGTGGACGACGATGACTTCAGCCACACCCTGCTGCGCGAGGTGCTGGCCAGCCTGGGTGTGCATGCCGTGCACAGCGCGATGGATGGACGCAGCGGCGCCCAGGTGCTGGACCAGATGCAGCGCCCACCGGACTTTGTGATTTGCGACATGCTGATGCCCGAGACCGATGGCATCGACTTTTTGGGCCAGTTGGCCAAGCGCCAGTACCAGGGCGGGGTTATCTTGCTCAGCGGGGAAGACAGCCTGATGCTGTCCATCGCGGCCGAGGTGGCCGTGTCCGACGGACTGAAGGTGCTGGGCTCATTCTCCAAACCCCTGCGCCGCCAGGACCTGGCCGATCTCATGGGCCTGGCCCACGAAGCCTGAGCGCCTGACGCCGCCTAGGCTGGCGAACCGCGCCAGCGCCGCACGGTCTGCACGATGGCCGGGCCATACATGATCATGGCCAGTGCGCCGCCAATCAACGGCAGTGCCAAAAACACCCAACCGGTGAGCAGCTCCTTGCCGATCACCACGCCCACCACCAGCGCCACCGCAGGGTTCACAAACGAATAGCTGCCCGCCACCGCGGCCGTGGTGTTTTGCAGCAGCCACAGGTAGGCGTTCAGCGCCACCAGCGTGCCAAACACCAGCAGGTACCACCAGGCCAGCCAGCCCTCATGCGTCACGTTGCTAAGGGAACCTTGGGGTTCGATCAACGACGCAGCCACCACGCCCATCAACCCGCCGGCCAGCCATTCGGTGGCGGAGGCCATGGCCGGGCCCGGCAGGTCCAGCTTGCGGGATGCATACGAGCCCACGCTCCAACACAGCGGCGCGCCAAAGGCCGCCAACGCACCCAGCCAACTGGCCGAGAAATCGCCTTCCAGCGCCAGCAGCAGCGCACCGGCCACACCCAGCACCAGGCCCACCCAGCTGGTCACGGGCACGCGCTCGCCCCCCAAGCGCGTCCACAGCGCCAGCCACATGGGCATGGTGGTGATGACGGTGGCCATCAGGCCCGAGCCAATGCCCTGCTTTTGCGCAAACACCACCAGGTTCATGGACACAAACACCATGAGCCCGCCCACCAGCGCGGCATTGCGCCACTGGCGCCAGCTGGGCAGCTTCTCGCCACGCCACAGCGCCCAAGCCAGCATGATCACGCCGGCCAGCGTGAAGCGCGTGGCATTCATCCACAACGGAGGAAAGCTATGCACCGCAATTCCAATGGCAAAGTAGGTGGTACCCCAGACGATGTAGACCAGCCACAGCGCCACCATGAGGCGCCAAAAAGGAGACAAACGCCAGCCGTGCTGAATATTGAGTGCCGAAATCATGAATAGTCCGTAAAATTTACGGCAACAAGCGCCGATAGGCGTGATATTACTAAAAAATCCGCCCAATGCAAGTAATTATTCAGACAGATGCCATCGACGCCAAAATTCTTACGGCCTTGGGGGAAGATGGCCGTCGTTCTTACGCCGAGGTGGGGGCCGAGGTGGGCCTGTCTACCGCCGCCGTGCATGAGCGCGTGAAGAAGATGCTGGAGCGCGGCGTGATCCGCCGCTTCTCCATCAGCGTGGACCCGCTCACCGTGGGCCTGAATTTCACGGCGTTTGTGGCCATCCGCAACGACGGCGGCGCACACTGCCGCGACATTGCAGCGCGCCTGCGCGAAGTGGGCGCCGTGCAAGAGCTGCACAGTGTGGCCGGGGAATACGATTTGCTGGCCAAGGTGCGTACGGCGCACGCGCGCGACCTGGAGGCCGTGCTGCTACAGATCAAGGCCATTCCCGGCGTAGCGCGCACCACCAGCACCGTGGTGCTGAACACAGAGTTTGAAGACCAGCCCCTGCGCCTGGGCGAAGGCTAAAGCACCCCCCTCACACCAGCCACTGCTGCATATCCAGCGTGCCGCGCTGGCCCACGGCCCCAGCATGGTCCGCCAGCCACTGCTGGCCGCGCTGCAGGCCCTGGTCGTGCAGCAGGTTCAAAAAAGGCGCGTGCGCCAGCATCTTGGTCTCGCTGCGCTGCAGGCTCTCCAGGTTGCTGGAGTCAATCATGTGAAAACGCACGCTTTGCAGGCGCTGCTCCAGCGGGCCCCGGTGCTGGGTGGCGTGGGCTGCGTCCTGCACGCGGGCAAACATCTGCATCTCGCGCATGAAGTGGGCCTTGAAACCCAGCTCCTCCATGCGCGCCTCGATCTCTTCCTTGGTGTGCGGCGTGCCCTGGTGCTTCAGTGGCGCCAACAGCACCAGCAGCACATCCCCGGCCGCGCAGTCGTAAAACAGCGGGAACACTGCGGGGTTGGCCGCAAAGCCACCGTCCCAATACGGCTCGCCATCAATCTCTACCGTGTGGTGGATCTTGGGCAGGCAGGCCGAGGCCAGCAGCATGTCCACCGTCAGCTCGTGTTCGCGGAACAGGCGCAGCTTGCCGGTGTTGACCTGAGTAGCGCCCACGAACAGCTTGAACGGGCTCTCGGCGCGCAGGCGCTCAAAGTCGATCTGGCGCTTGAGCAGGCTACGCAGCGGGTTGATGGCCAGCGGGTTCAGCTCGGTGGGCGAAAAGAACCCTGCCCACTGCGCCAGCATCTTGGTGGCGGGCGACAGGCTGATGGCGTCGCCCCCGCCCGTGGTCAGCATGCCCCAGGGCAGCTGCTGGCTCACCTCGGTCCAGAACTGGGCCAGGGCTTCGCGTGCGCCTTCGCGCCCACCGGTCATCCAGCCCTGCGCCATCACCACCGCATTCATGGCGCCGGCACTGCTACCGCTGATGCCCTCGATGTGCATGCGCGGGTCTTGCAGCAGTGCGTCCAGCACGCCCCAGGTGAAGGCGCCATGCGCACCGCCGCCTTGCAGGGCCAGGTTCAGCCGGGCGGGAGACGGGGTGGTGAGGCGCGTGCGCCACAGCCGCTTGAAGAGGCCGCCGCTGGTCAACGGCAAGAGGCGCCGGGCGGAGAGAGGGAGGTCGATCACAGAAGGTCCTTTCGGTGCACAAGAGGACATGCAACTGTGAATCAGTATAGGGTTATCCCTTAGGTTGTGCCGCTGGGCCGGGTCTGGCGGAACTTCTGCTCCAGCTCGTGGCGCAGCTGCTTGCGCAGCTGGGCCGCCTCAAAGCGGCGCACCTCATCAGGCGTCTCGGGCTGCAGCGGTGGCACGGGGGCGGCTTTGCCGTGGTCGTCCACCGCCACCATGGTGAAAAAGCAGCTGTTCACATGGCGCACTTCCTGGGAGCGGATGTTTTCGGCAATCACCTTGATGCCGATTTCCATGGACGACTTGCCGGTGTAGTTGACGCTGGCCAGAAAGGTGACCAGCTCGCCCACATGGATGGCCTGCAGGAACAGCACCCGGTCCACACTGAGCGTGACCACGTAGCGCGAGGCGTAGCGGCTGGCGCAGGCGTAGGCCACCTGGTCCAACAGTTTCAAAATGGCGCCGCCGTGCACATTGCCAGAGAAGTTGGCCATGTCGGGCGACATGAGCACGGTCATGCTGAGTTGGTGGGTGGGGAGGTTCATAGACAGGAGTGTAAAAGAGCGCCGCGCGGGTGTACCCTTGCGCCAGCGTGAGGGACTTGCATGAAGACTCGGTGCTATCTGCTGCTGGTGAGTGCGGCCTGCGTCCCTTGGGCCGTGTGGGCCGACGCGGGGCTGCCAGACGCGGGCGCACTCTGGGTCAACCTAGGCGGCTTCTCCAGCCACGTGAACCGCGACAAAAACTACAACGAGAACAACGTGGGCATGGGCGTGGAGTACCGGCTGCAGCCCGACGTGGCGCTGATGGCCGGCGCGTTCAACAACAGCATTCGCCAAACGACCACCTACGCTGCCGTCAACTGGCTGCCCCTGTCGCTGGGTGGCTGGAAGCTGGGGGCCGCGGTGGGCGTGATGAACGGCTACCCGGCCATTGAGAACGGCGGCGTCTTCTTTGCCGCCCTGCCCATGGCCACGTACGAGGGCACGCGCTTTGGCGTGAACCTGGGGTTGATCCCCAATGTGGACAAGGTGGACGGGGCACTGGTCGTGCAGTTCAAGTTTCGGATGCGTTAGGCGCGCTCAGGCAAACAGCCCATGCAGGTACCAGGCCTGTGCCCCCATGCGTTCACGGAACACCCACACCAACCCGGCCTGCGGGCTGCGCGCCACAAAGTAGTCGCGCAGCGCGGGCTCGCCCTCCAGCCAGCCGGTCTCCAGCCGCTGCGGGCCGGCCAGCAGCGTGAGCGCCCCCTGGTACTGCGGGCACTGCTGGCGCACCGCCAGGCGCTGCGGCGTGGGCAGCAGCCAGGTGGGGTACAGCGCGGCGGCCTCATCCAGCAGTTGAGAGTCTTTTAGGCCACCAGCCCCCGTATTCATTGCGCCAGCAGCTCCTGATTTAGGAGCGCCCTTATTCACGTGGGGCGCCTGCCAAGGCACCCAGCGCTGCATGTGTTCGGGCCGGTGGTCGGCCAGGGGATGGGCGCACAACACGTGATCAGCCCCCAGCCGCGCGCCCAGGCGCTCCAGCGTTTGGTGCAGGCTGTCGCCCTTGCGCAGGTCGTCGGGCAGCAGGCTGTGGCTCTCGCCCGCCAGCGGCTGGGTTTGCAGGCTGCGCAGGCGCAGGTACAGCACGGGCGCGGGCAATGTGACGCGGGCCAGTTGCTCGCCCAGCAGGCGCTGCAGGTGGGCCATGTCTTGCGTGGCCTGGGCGGTACGCAGCTCCAGCCGGCCCTGCTGGCCGCCCGTGTGGTGGGCATCCACATGGCGGGTGTTGGCGCGGCGTGCGTCCAGGTCCCACAGCAGCTCCAGCGCCAGCACGCCGCGCTGCCGTGCGCGCAGCCACACCAGCAGCTGCGCCAGCAAACGCCGCGCGCCAAACAGCAGCGCTGGGGCCGACTCCACGCTGGCGGCCAGCTCCAGCGGGGCGTCAAACACCTCGGGCAGGGTGCACCAGGGGTAGACCTCGGGCCCCTGGCCATAGGCCTGGTCCAGCGCATCCACTAGCCCGGCGCCAAAGCGGCGCACCAGCCCACCGCGTGGCAGCGCGCGCAGCTGGCCCCAGGTGCGCACGCCCAGGCGCGCCAGCGTGGGCAGGTGCGGCCGTGTTGCGGCCAGGGTGTACACCGGCAGGGCATCGGGCGCGGCCTGCGACTTGCTCCACAGCCGCGCCATTGCTACTAAAGATGTAGCGCCTTGCGCAGTGTCTACGGGGGCTAGTAGCTCATTGGGCATTAAGAACTGCTGCAACAGCGCCGGGCGGCCACCAAACAGCCGTTCGCTGCCCGAGACCTCCAGCACCAGCGTGTCTTCCACCTGCGCCACCAACGGCGTGAAGCGCAGCGCCCACCAGGCCAGCGCGGTCAGCGGGTCGGCCAGCGCCGCCGTGTCGGGACTGGCCACGGCATCCGGCTGTGGTTCAGGCGACAGCCGCAATGCGATCCAGTGCATGGTCCACCTCCCTCACCGCAGGCCCCATCGCCGGCCGCGGGCTGGCCGCCAGCCACACGGCCAAGCGCGCCGGGCGGGCCTGCAGCACCAGTGGGTCTGCCAGCGGCGGGCCACGGCGTTTGAGGATGTGCACAGCCAGCGTGTCGCTGCCCGCGCCCTGCGCGGGGGACTGGGGCACCAGCTGCAGGCGCAACAGCGCGGGCGATGCATCGGCCTGCGCGTTCGGGGGCCGCATGACAAACAGCAGTTTGTGGTGCTCGGCCGCGGCCATTTGCAGGCGGCGCAGCTGGTCGCCCCGGGTCTGGGGCAGCCAGGCCAGCACGGCGTCCACCTCGGCGCAGCGCAGCGCCTGCTCGGCCGCCCAGAGCCGGGCCGTGGCGGCTTGCGCCGTGACCCACACCAGCCGTGCCACCGCCAGCCCCTGCGCCGCCAGCGCGGGCACAAATGGCGGCTGCGGCGCCCCCACCAGCACCACCGGGCCCTGCCCGCTGCGCGCCAGCGCCGGCAGCAGTAGGCGCCATTCGCTGTGCACACCTGCGGGCTGCAGCAGCTCGATCAGCGCGCCCACAGGCCAGCCGCCACCGGGCAACTGGGCGTCCAGCCGTGCATCACCCGTGGGCTGCACGGCCTGCGGCGCCGAGGCCAGGGCGTGCGCGTGCCAGACATCGGCGTGGATGCCTTGCAGGTCCGGCGAACCGGAGGAGAAAATGCGCGCAACGCTAGACATGGCAAGGGGTTTGACTGGTAACTGTATTTATAACCAGTATATGGAAAACACCCCTGCTATCAAAATCAAGAACAGGGTTTCAAGCCCCCGCGGGGGCTGCAGCGGCCCCGCGTTTGCTACCCGCTAGCGTTTGCCCCAAATTCGCCTGTATTCGGTTCGATAGCCATTGTCCGGATCAAAATTATTGTTTTGGCCTCCATCAAACAGAATCGTTTGGGGGGTTACCAAATGCACCGGGGTGTTGTACCCACTGGGTGGCTTCCCGGACATGGCGCGGTTGAGTTCATCCACAATTTGCCAGCCGTGCAGGTTCAGCGGCTCCGGCACAGTTCCGGCTTGGAATTGGTAGGTGCGGATACGTTCATACGCAGAGGTAGAACCATCGCCTGCCGACAGGTTCATAGGCCGAAAACTGGCCGCCTCCAGCGTTGGTTTCATAAAGTCAAAATAGACATCATTGATGGCGAGCGTATGGGTCCATTGCGAACCATATTTCTGCATGAGCCCTGCCGTCAGCGACGGCATAAGCTGCGCCGCGTTTGCCATGGGTATGTTTTCAATACCCAGCAACGTACAGCCGCGGCAGTTCTTCACGACTCGAGCCATCGCGTCTGACTTTGCCAATGCAATGGAGTACGTGGAATCCGTCATGATGACAACGCCCGCGTTGCCCCGCGACTCCAAAACTGCATACAAAGCCGTTGTCTCGGCAACATCCTGCGAATTGGTCGCCACGTTGTAGAAAAGCTCCGGCGCACCGGCCGCCGTGCTGCTGGAATGCCACCCGACCACTGGTATTTTTTTCTTGTTGGCTTCCTTCAGCGCAGTGGGCTGCTCATTTGCGTCAAAACCCCCTAAGACGATGCCATCCACATCAGCCTTCAGTGCTTTCTGGAATGCCAAGGTTCTCATCTCAACGGACCCCTGACCATCCAAAACCTGGCAGCGCCACCCCACCACCAGGCAGGCTTCATTCAATCCATGAGCAACCCCGGACACCCCCCCATTGCGCAAGTCAGCGGCAATGTAGATCACTGTCTTGCCCTGATTGGCGATGGGCCCCGCAGTCGGACCATCCCACATCTTTTTTCGGGCCAGCGAACCCAGAACGCGCCGTTCAACATGCCGGGTGTACTGGTCTCGAAGAACCCCAATATTGGCAGACACCGCATTGGATGAAGCTTCAGTTTTGGGTGAAGCAGACGCTGCCTGCGCATGAACGTTCTGCGCCGAAATGCCAAGGACCATGGCAACCCATGGGGCCAATAAAATTTTTGTCACAGGAGATTTCATAACAATCCAATGGAGTCTTCGCGAGGAGGGGAGATCAGACTTGGCAGACGATGTCCTCAGGCAGCAAGTGCTGGCCTGGACAACCGAAAGACGTTGGCGACTTGCAAAAGATCCGCCGCCTGCTTGCCGGTACTTGCAGCGGCAGATGCCATTTCCTCCACAAGCGCCGCGTTCTCTTGTGTGAAAGTTTCCATAAACTTGATGGAATCCCATACTTGATTCACATCTCTGTTCTGGCTGGCTCCGCCCGCATGGATCTCTGAGATCAGCGCATCGAGAGAACCAATAGATTGGGAAATAAGCTGGACGGCCTCACCCACCTTCGCAATCTGTGCATTGCCTGAATTAACCCGTGAGGTACTGTCGTCGATCAATACACGTATGCCCTTGGCAGCATCAGCGCTCTTGCCAGCCAGGGAGCGGACCTCTGAGGCCACAACCGCGAACCCGCGCCCGTTCTCTCCTGCCCTGGCGGCTTCCACGGCTGCATTGAGGGCCAATATATTGGTTTGAAACGCGATGGAGTCAATCAACCCTGTGATATCAGAGATCTTCTTCGAAGACTCATCAATGCTCGCCATCGTTTTAACCATCTGGTTGGCGATTGCGCGTCCAATTTCGGCTTGCTGGTTGGCCTGCTTGGCCAAGGCAGTGGCTTCCACCGAACTCTTGACGTTGCTCGAAACGGTGACCTTGAGATCTTCAATCGAAGATGTCGCTTCTTCAACGGTCGCGGCCTGACTCTCTGTGCGGTTGGACAAACTCAGTGAGTATTCGCACCAACTCCACCACTGATTGGCATAGCAAATCCGCCATCGATTCGCATTTGGAATCCGCCACTGAATGGCATGTAAACCGCCAGTAGAT
This sequence comes from Rhodoferax sp. ZS1R25, assembly GCF_056521335.1. Taxonomy (NCBI): domain Bacteria; kingdom Pseudomonadati; phylum Pseudomonadota; class Betaproteobacteria; order Burkholderiales; family Comamonadaceae; genus Rhodoferax; species Rhodoferax sp. ZS1R25. Next base: position 1,243,193 of record NZ_JBWMAZ010000001.1, on the reverse strand, counting down.
CGGCTACACAGTGAATCAGTCCGATTCGACTTCACCGTCGCTCTGGCCGCAACCACGCGGCCTTTTTCTTTCTTGCGGACGGTGCGAGACCCGTATTCGCTGCTTACTGCGCCGGGGCGTCTGCCCGCAAGATGTCGGGGACGTGCAAGCCGATAAACGCCAACAGAGAGAGCGTTTTCAAGTAGTTGTGCCTGGTGCCGTAGAGAATGTCACGGCCATGCATGATTTCATGCCGATTCGGAGCGTGAGGGAATTCGTGCATGTTTTCCTCGGAAGCATTGAAGCCGCCGTTCTGCATCAGCGCAGCCAGGAATTTCTGATCGAACTCCGCAAGCGCCATCTCGTCAATGCGGCCCGCTGCCTGTGGACGTTTCTTCACACTCTTGAAAAGCTTGCCGCCCACGATATCGACGGCAATTCCATCGGCTTGCGCCAGCAGAACCGGAATCGAAACAAAGTGCAGCCCCTGTGATTCCGCCAAGAAGGCCTGGCGCAAAGGCTCCGCTCGGTCAGGATAGGCGACAAGCAATCGCTCTTGCAATCCTGCAGCGGATTTCTCGTAGTGAGTGATGAAAAAATCATCGACCTCAGCCACCTTGTCTTTTCGCACCCATTCCAAGATGTCCCAGAAGTCGGAGCTGTAGAACTGTAAGTCGTAGAACCAACCGAGTTTGGCAAGCGCTATGCTGCCTTCTCGAACCACCTCTGGAAAGGCGTTCATGCGCTCGATGACGTGGTTTACCTTCGGTAGAAATGCAGGCAATGCCTGCATCGCAGCACCGACAATTTGGCCGATAGCCTGCATGGACGCAGCTACGGGCTCCAAAGCCTTTAAAGCATCTCCGAGCCCGAGGTGAGCCGGTAACACCCCTAATCGAATTGGCTTGTCTACGTCTGCGCTCATATTGGCCTCTCTCAGTTTTATTGCAAAAACATCATCTCAGTTTGGCGTCACGACCGTCCTAAGCGGGTGTCATATTTGTTTAATATAATATTTCTAGAATTGTTGAAGTGATTGCCAGATTGCCCCTGGTGACACCCGTCAGATCCATCAATTCAAGGAATACGTATGAAACACCGTGCACTGTTGAACCTCACTGCTTCCGCCCTCGTAATCGCCGCTGGCTGGGCAAATAGCGCCCAGGCGGAAACCGTGATGGAGACGATTTCCCACAATCCCAATCTGACCACGGCCGCCAAGTTGATCCAGGATGCCGGCCTGGCTGACTCTCTGGGCGGTGCCGGTCCCGTGACCGTGTTTGCGCCCAGCAACGCAGCGTTCAGCGCCATTCCAGCAGGCAAGCTGGCCGAGCTGGCCGGTAACAAGGAATTGCTCAAGTCCGTCCTGGGCTACCACGTGGTGGCCGCCAACCTGACTTCGGACTCCATCAACAACGGCCCGCAGAAGACCGCCACCGGTGACAGCATTTCTTTGTACAAAGCCGGCACCTTCTTGACGGTCGAAAGCGCCGTGGTCACCCAGGCCGATCTCAAGGCGTCCAACGGTGTGGTGCAGGTGATTGACACAGTGTTGATGCCTCCCAAGAAGTAACCCCGGGCACCCCAGGCCGACACCACTACCAAGATCCAAGAGGAGACCGATATGGACGCAATACAAACGGTGAAGGCCCTGGGCGCCTTGGCCCACGAAACCCGCCTCTCGGTGTTCAGGATGCTGGTGCAGGCCGGGCCCGAGGGCCTGACCCCCGGCGTCATCGCCGAGACGTTGGAAATGCCAGCTCCCCCTCTGTCTTTCCATCTGAAAGAACTGACCCAGGCAGGGCTCATCGTGGCCCGCCCTGAGGGCAGAAAAATCCACTACAGCGCCAACTTCGCCGCCATGAATGAGCTGGTCGGCTACCTCACAGAAAACTGCTGCGGTGGCCAGACCTGTGAGGTGGATGCGGCTGGCGCCGCTTGCTGCTAAGCCTGGTATCAGGCCTTCAACAAACCCATTTCTGAAAGATTCCCATGTCCGAAAAAGTCTACAACGTGCTCTTCCTGTGCACCGGCAACTCCGCCCGCAGCATCCTGGCCGAGGTCCAGCTCAACGAGCTGGGCCGTGGCAAGTTCAAAGCCTTCTCTGCAGGTAGCCACCCCAACGGCACGGTAAACCCGTTTGCCATTGAGTTGCTTCAGAACAATGGTTTCTCCACACGAGGCCTGCGCAGCAAGTCCTGGGACGAGTTTGCGGTTGAAGGTGCACCGGTCATGGACTACGTGATCACGGTGTGCGACCAAGCTGCCGGCGAGCAGTGCCCATTCTGGCCAGGCCAGCCCATGTCGGCCCACTGGGGTGTTCCTGACCCAGCGGCCATCGAAGGCACGGACGACCAAAAGCGCCGTGCTTTCCGGGACACGGCAGCCATCATGCGCAAGCGCATCGAGCTGTTCACCGCGTTGCCGGCGTCCTCACTGGACCGCATGAGCCTCAAATCCAAAATGGACGAAATCGGCAAGACGGTATGAACTGGCGCAAGGAGTTTGTGGCGGAGTTCATCGGCACGGCCATGCTATTGGCCACGGTGGTGGGCTCCGGCATCATGGGAGAGCGGCTGGCGGGCGGCAACGTCGCCGTTGCGCTGCTGGCCAATACCCTGGCCACCGGTGCGGCTCTGATCGCCTTGATCGCCACCTTTGGGCCAGCCTCGGGTGCGCACTTCAACCCCTTGGTGACATTCACCGAGGTGGCATTGAAGCGTGCAACCTGGGGCAAGGCGTCCGTCTACCTGGTTGCTCAGGTGCTGGGTGCCATCGCTGGCGTGATGGCGGCCCACTACATGTTCGAGCTGCCACTGCTGATGGAGTCCACCCATGTGCGCACGGGCTCCCACCAGTGGTGGAGTGAAATCGTGGCCTCGTTCGGCCTGCTGACCATCATCCTGAACGTCGCCAAGACCCGGCCCGACTTCGTCCCGGTTGCGGTGGGGGCGTACATCACGGCAGCCTACTGGTTCACCGCGTCCACCTCGTTTGCCAATCCTGCCGTCACCATCGCACGGTCATTGACCGACACCTTCTCCGGTATCCGGCCCACAGACGTGGCCGGCTTCATCGTGAGCCAAGTGGTGGGCGCGGCCTTGGCCCTTGCTCTCTTCAAATGGTCGGAAGGCGCACCGGCTTCGACAACCCCAACTTCCCACAAGCCTGACTGAACCCATGTCCATCACGATTTATCACAACCCTGCCTGCGGCACATCCCGCAACACCCTGGCTTTGATCCGCAACTCTGGCGAAGAACCCGAAGTCATCGAGTACCTGCAAACACCACCGAGCAAGGCCACGCTGCAGACCCTGATCGCGGCCATCGGTATCAGCCCGCGTGCATTGCTGCGAGAGAAAGGCACACCCTATGAAGAGCTGGGCCTAGCCGATCCCAAGTGGACCGATGACCAACTGGTGGACTTCATGCTGGCGCATCCCATCCTCATCAACCGCCCGGTGGTCGTGACGCCCTTGGGCACCCGGCTGTGCCGCCCCAGTGAAGAGGTGCTAGACATACTGCCCAACCCCCAGCAAGGTGCGTTCACCAAGGAAGACGGCGAGAAGGTAATTGACGACAAGGGCCAACGTGTCTGAAATCCTTTTGCCTTCCAGCAACCTGGACGCTGCGTGCTTCCAGACTCCAAGCCAAGCGCCACTGCAACCAGCCAAGGTATCTACCCACGCGCCGCGGATTTTGATGCTCTATGGCTCGCTGCGGGAGCGCTCGTACAGCAAGCTCCTGACGCTGGAAGCGGCCAAGCTGCTGGAGACCATGGGTGCAGAGGTCCGAATCTTCGATCCCGCAGGCCTGCCACAACCCGATGGCGCCCCTGAGAGCCACCCCAAGGTGCAGGAACTCCGAGAGCTGGCAACCTGGTCCGAAGGCATGGTGTGGACTTCGCCGGAGCGCCACGGTGCCATGACCGGCATTATGAAAAGCCAGATCGACTGGATTCCTTTGTCACAAGGTGCCGTGCGCCCCACCCAGGGCAAGACGCTTGCGGTGATGGAGGTCAGTGGCGGCTCGCAGTCCTTCAATGCGGTCAACCAGATGCGCATCCTGGGGCGCTGGATGCGCATGATCACCATCCCCAACCAAAGCTCCGTGGCCAAGGCTTTCGCGGAGTTTGACGAAGCGGGCCGCATGAAGCCGTCTGCCTTCTACGACCGCGTGGTGGACGTGATGGAAGAGCTGGTGAAGTTCACGCTGCTGACACGCGATGTATCTCCCTACCTGGTGGACCGCTACAGCGAGCGCAAGGAAACGGCTGCGGAACTGTCCAAGCGGGTGAATCAGCGAGCCATTTGAAGAAACTGATGGCAGACGCCGGCCGGACCCGCATTGTTCTGACCTTGGGCACGGCCCAGACCCTGGCTTGGGCGTCTACCTACTACCTGCCTGCCATCCTGGCGGCGCCCATCGCCGCCGAGTTGGGGATCAGCGTGGCCACAGTCTTTGCCGCCTTCTCGGTTGGGCTGGTCATTTCCGCGCTTCTGGGCACGCATGCTGGTCGGGCCATTGACCGGTTTGGTGGCCGCCCGGTGCTGGCATCCACCAACCTGGTCTTTGCTGCGGGCTTGATCGGCCTGGGCCTAGCCAGCGGCCCCATCGGTCTGTTTGCCGCCTGGATCGTGCTGGGTGCCGGTATGGCGGCCGGGCTGTACGAAGCCGCGTTTGCCACGCTGGTACGGATCTATGGGCATGACGCCCGCAACATGATTACGGGTATCACTCTGCTGGCGGGGTTCGCCAGCACCGTGGGTTGGCCGCTGTCCACCGCGCTGGATGCATGGATAGGCTGGCGGGGGACCTGCTTTGCGTGGGCAGGCCTGCATTTGCTGCTGGCACTGCCACTCAACCTGTCCTTGCCCAAGCTGGCGGATCAGGCGACTTCCAAGCCAACCGTCACGCCGCACGCTGGACAGCCTGGTAAAGACATTCTGCCGGGCGCACCGGTGCCCATCGGTAGCGCCGTGCTGCTCTCTCTGGTGTTTGCCATTACCTGGTTCATAAGCACCGCCATGGCCGCCCATTTGCCGACACTGCTTGCTGCCGGCGGAGCCACTTTGGGAGTGGCATTGACCGCCGGGGCGCTGATTGGACCAGCCCAGGTGGCCGGGCGACTGCTGGAGTTTGGCGTCTTGCGCCGCGTGCATCCGTTGATCAGCGCGCGGATCGCGGCCTGCCTGCACCCCATAGGTGCCATCGGCCTGGCATTGCTGGGCGCTCCTGCAGCGATCTTCTTTGCCCTCGTGCACGGCGCCGGTAACGGCATCTTGACGATTGCCAAGGGCACGCTGCCGCTGGTGCTGTTTGGCCCCCAGGGTTATGGAGAGCGACAGGGCTTGTTGATGGTTCCCGCACGACTGGCCCAGGCTTTGGCCCCATGGCTGTTTGGTGTGTTTATGGCGCAGTACGGGATCAATGCATTGTGGATCTCGACTGGCATCGGGCTGGTCGCAGCTGTTGCCCTGCTGCGTCTGGCTCCGGTTCAAACCCGTTAACCACAGCACACGGTAGCCGCTATGAACCACTGCGCTGTCGAAAACTGCTATCCCGTGGCGGAGACTGATGAAGCCCAGGCAGGGCTCTATCGGCGCCCGCTGCCGGAAGGACTCGTTGCCTTCTCTTCCCCGGCCGGCCGCACGCTGTTCCGTGAGGCTCTGCTGGCTGGCGGCATGGAAGGCTACTTTCCGCTGGCCGAGCAGTTCCAGACCCAGGTGGAGCCCACCTACTGCGGCATCAGCAGCCTGGTCATGGTGCTCAATGCGCTGGAGGTCGATCCCAAGCGGCTATGGAAGGGAGTCTGGCGCTGGTTCAGCGAGGACATAGCCGATTGCTGCGACCAACTGAGCAGCATCGAGGCCCAAGGGATCTCGCTAGAGGGCTTAGCCAAGCTGGCCCATTGCAACGGGGTCGCCGTGGAAGTGACACATGCGGAGCAAAGCTCAATCGCGCAATTCAGGGCGCTGGTTCAGATGGTGTGCGGCGGTGGCAGCAAGCAGGCCTTGATCGCTTCCTACTCACGTCAGGCGCTGAGACAAACTGGGGAGGGGCATTTCTCACCCATTGGGGGTTATCACGCTGAGAAGGATCTGGTCTTGCTCATGGATGTGGCCAGGTTCAAATACCCCCCTCATTGGGTCTCTCTACCGCTGCTGTGGTCTGCCATGGGCAGCTTGGACAGTGTGACCGGCAAGACCCGTGGTTATGCGAAAGTCTCTCGATAGTTGCTAGGTAAGCGCGGGCAGAGACAATGGCTAGGTTCGGCAATTCAAATGATGAAGGGGCGGTATGAAATTCGTCATGACGGCGTTCACGAACCTGGATCTTGCGTTGAAGCTGCTCGCGGTGGCCGAGGATGGTCAACTTACCCGTGCCAGCATCAAGGACGGTGAACCCATTACTTGGCAAAGCGGGAAGTCTTTGGTCGTGTTGCCAGATCAATCATTTGACTCGGATGGCGATTTCATCCTAGCGCTTCAGAACAATGTCACCATCGCATTTGGAGCAGCGGCGATCACGTTGAATGTGTGCCGCGAAGAGATTGGGATCAAATTGCCAGACCCGATCCAATCAGCGCACGACCATCTGGTAGCCCTCATCTACCAAATTAGAAACTGCTTCGCCCATGACATTGCTGAGCCAAAGTGGGTCATGGCTCCACGCTACCAACTGGTATATGACCTGGGCTACAAGCAAATCGACTTACGCGACGTAAATGGCAAACCATTTGAATACGATGACATAGGTGGGCTCGATACGCTGGCCGTGCTACGCCAGCGCATGATCGGGCAGTGAATACCCTTCGATACATACAGCGACCTCAAAAAGAAAAGGCCCCGCAAGGCCTTTGGGAGCCTCAAGGGCGGGCTACTTCGCCGCTGACCGGCCTTTCTTTGCAGTCGGGTTTCTGGACTTGCGCATCGATTCCCCGGACAGTTGCATGTGGTACGACCCATGGATGATGCGGTCCATCAGGGCGTCCGCCACCGTCTTGTTGTCAAACGCGTCGTGCCAGACATTCAGAGGGAATTGGCTGGTGAATAAAACCGAACGCTTGCCAATCTCGTTGTCGATCAGCTCCAACAAATCGTTCTGTGCCCGCTTGTTGAACGGCTCGATCCCCCAGTCATCCAGAATCAGCAGATCGAATTTCTTGATACTCGCCAATTTTTGACTGAATACTGCAGTGGCTCTGGCCGCCACCAGGTTCTCCATCAGCATGGGAACACGGACGAAATAGCAGGAAAGCCCTTGCCTGCAGGCCTGGTTGGCAAGCGCGCTGGCCAGCCAGGATTTACCGGTACCGGTTGGGCCGGTGATCACCAAGCTGTGTTGGCTCCTGATCCAGTCCAGCGAGCACAAGGTTTGAAACTCGGCCTTGTCCAGACCGCGTGGTGCCCGATAGTCCACATCCTCAATACTGGCGTTCTCCGGCAAGCAAGCCTTTTTGAGTAGCTGCCCGAGTCGCTTGTGATCGCGCAGCGTGATTTCATGGTCCACCATGCTCCGTACCCGATGCTCGAATGCGAGTTCATGGGCCGTGGGGGTGGTCAGTTGGCGCTCCAGTTCATCGGCCATCCCAAACAGTTTGAGGGATTGCAGTTTTTCAATGGTGGCGTTGTTCATCATGATCAGGATTCCGTTTCTGTGTTCAAAATGCGGTCGTAGTAGTGCGCGCCGCGAATGTTTTCGTGTTTCAAATCAGGGGGAGAGGCGTCAGGGGAGTCCTGGGCCAGCAGCTTGTCCAAGCGCTTGTCCAGAATGGCTCGGAGTTCTGGCATCCCGGAAACGCTGTTGGCCAGCGCATAAGCACAGGCCTCCTCCAGCCTCTGGGGGCCATGTGCTTTGGCCAAGGACTTCATGGACTGGGTGATGCGATACCCCATGTTCATGCCATGGACCTGCGCAACCTTGATCCGCAATAGCGCCTCAGTGCTGCGGCCGACAGTTGCAGCCCAGGAGCAGGCATCCTCTTCATTCCAACCCTGCACGGCCTGGTGTGCTGGCGGTCGATGCGCATCCAATGTGAATTTGCCCTCCGCCTCGTAGCTGCGCCGATGGGTCGCCAGAGAGTTGCCCTGGAAGATCAACTCCACCACCTTGTCCGTCATCCGGTATTCAAATTCATTGCCCCGCATCTGGTAGGGCACGCTGTAGTGGTGGTTATCAACCTTTACGTGATAGTCGATTCCTGCTCGTGCCTTGCCCCATTCGGCAAACTCATAGGGCGCTGACGGCAGGGGTTGCAGCGTGGGCAGCTCGTGCTCCAGCCAGCGGGTGTAGCGGCTTCCAGTCAATTTCTGGAAGGGCTTGCGATTCAGTTGTTCGAGCAATGCACGAATTTCCCGATTGGCTTCTTCCAGGGAGAAGAACTTGCGTTTGCGCAGTCTGAACAAAATCCAGCGCTGAGCCAACAGCACTGCGCCCTCTGCGCGTGCCTTGTCCTTTGGCCGATAGGCGCGGGCCGGCAGTGGCACAACATCGTAGTGTCGGCACATGGCCCGATAGCTCTCATTGAGTACCGGCGAAAACCTGTCAGCCTTGGTGACGGCGGCCTTCAGATTGTCTGGTACGACGATGCGCGAAGTGCCACCGAAATATTCAAACATGCGCACATGTGAGCCAAGCCAGTCACGGGAGCGTTGCGTCCAGGTCGCTTCGCAATAGGTGTAGCTGGAGCCTCCCAGCACACCAATGAAAATTTGCGCTGTGCGGATTTCTCCGGTGTGCGAGTCGGTGATGTCGATGGTCTGTCCAGAGTAATCGACATAGGCATTTTCTCCATAGACCTCGGTACGCCGCATCGATAGGCGCAATGAGCGCGTATAGGCCTTGTAGCGCTTACAAAAATGTGCATAAACGATGTGATCCTGGGGTGGTGCTTTCTCCAACCACTCGGTGTGCAAAGCAGCGAGTGTGGCACCGCGCCTTTGCATCTCCGCATGGATTTCGCTGAAGTCAATGGGAACACTCGTCCCTAGTTCGCGTTCCGGGCTGCTGGGTTTGGCAAACAGCAAATTCTCCAGTGCGGTGTCGTCTAAATCGGCCGGCAATGGCCACTGCAAGCCGACTTTTACGAACCGCGCCAGGTAGTCGGCGATGGTCGAATGGTGAAGGCCGGTGATGGTGGCAGTTCGTCTGTTTGAAAATCTTCGCTCGAAGCGATTGGTCAATACGTCGCGGATCTTCCGCATATTGATCCTCCTCTTGGTCATGGTTGGTTCTGCCTTTTGAGATCAGCAGGCACATCGCCTTAAGGACAACTACTGCACCAATCGCATGGGCGAGCAGCGTCCTCCGGGCGGGTTCGGTATTGACAGGGGAAGGGGGAAGGAAGATACTCAGACGCAGATCGGTGTCCAAAACCTGGTCCAAAGGGCTTGTGAGCTGCAATTCACAGGCCCTTTTTTTCTGCCTTCCTGCAGGCTAGGTCATAGCGTTTCTCCTTTTGCAGGTTGGTTGAATTGAGCGACGGCGCGCGCACGCTGTGTCGCAAGCCAGGCCGCCACATCTTTCGTCAAGGCAAACCTGCCACGCCGCTTTTCGATGCCGAAGATCGGTATGGGCGTCGTCTTTCGCGCGACCGCCTGGCGAAACGCCTCTTTGGAGGGGTAACCAAGCGCAATCCGCAAATGCTCCCCCGTCATCATGGGTCCATGCCGACTCGATAGCTCGTGCTCAAGCACTGCGGCCATGGGTTCAATGAAGTGGGGGGAATTCATATTTGGGTCACGCACAGTCACGCATTAATAGTGACTTGATGCTACCAACGACGCCCCACGCGCGCCACCTATGCTTTAGCCCTTAAAGTTGCTCTTTCTTGGGCTTGAATATGAGCGCAACCCATTGATTCATATGGAAATCAGTGGTTTTTCTTAATACTTTCATACAAACAAATAATGGTTTCGCGAGCACCAAAAAGGGACGAAGATGTAGACGCTGCCCGAACCATCTATTGGTTCTACTGGCTGGGCATTCGCTTGGGGACGCTCATACCGCGGGAGGTTCAACGTGCCATCGCGCCTGAAACGTTGAATCTCGATCTCCGTGTGGCGCCCATCAAAAACAGCAAATTCCTGGGCTACGAGAGGGGGGACCATGTTCCGCATCCAGCCTTGGTTTTGCAAGCAGAGGAAATCGTCCCCTGGTCCGGCCGGGTGTTGAACCATCCGCTGTGGAAAGTCCTGCGGTCAAAGGGCCCAATCAGGAAGAAAGCACTGCAGTGGATACAACAGCTTGATCAGGAGATCCAGGCGGCGGTGCTTGGGCCCTTCAACCAGATCGTGGGCGGCGCCAGTCGGCATACCTTGGGTTCACTGGAGCGTAGGGCCAGCTTGGATAGTCTGGCGGCGCTCACGATTCTTCTACGCCTGCGCCATGAAGAAAACGAACCTGAGTGGGTATGGCTTTATGCGCTCAGCATCTTCCGAGTCCTGCTCATGATTGGACCGCAACTGGAAGAACATGGGGTCGCGGACAGGGTGTTCGACCTCTATGTCCAGCGTGTTTTTAGCCTGGCAGTGTTGGAGAAGCAACGCATGGTCCCGGCCAAATATCAGTATGTGCAGTTTGCGCATCTCCTGGCGGAGTTGGTGGATCGCATGCAAAGCAAAGACCCGAGGGCGCTGAATCGGAGGATGCCAACCTTCTATGCAATCCAGATTCTGGATGGACGCTATCAACAAATTTTCAAGGAGTATTTTGAAATCCCGATAGTCAATACTGACCAGTAACAGTGGCGGTTTTGAAATGCGAACCGGTGGCGGGTTTCCAATGCCATTGTGTGGCGGTAATGCAATGCCACATGCTGGCGGAATTCATGCAAATACTCACTCAGATTGCCTTGTGCGATTTCAGCGGATGCCAGTGCCACGTGCCCCGCCCCCGCTTGCACCGTCGTCACAATTTCTACCAGTTTCTCCTGCATCAGGCCGACTTCTTTCAAAATTTCAGCCACCTCATCATGGCCGCTGAAGGCCACTGTCGAGGTCAAATCCCCCGTGCCAATTCGACTGACACAATGCTTGACTTGCAATAGTCCGCGAACCACATACTTCGCTACACGGACACTGGTAAACAACGAAACCAATAGGCCAAAGAGAAGAATAATTCCCCCTGACAGGTACAGGCGTTTAAAGCCCTGGTTCAAGCCGTCGTGGGCCTGTCGTGCCTCCTCCGCTTGCATATCAATGAGTCGCTGCGACTTGAGGTTCAGCTGATTCACAACATCCAGGAACTGGCTCTGCAACATTTCTCTTGCAGCCCCTACATCGCCCTCCGAACGGAGCTTGAGCATCTCTTTTTGTAAATTTCCCCAACCATCGATGAGCGTCTGGTGTGCCTTGAACTCAGGAGCCAGATCCACAGAGATTCCTTCGGCGGTGAGGGCGGCCAGATCCTCATTGATCCTCTGTGCCGAACTGGCAAGATCTTTTTGGAATAGCCCCAAGACTGTGCTGCCGTCCGAGAAACCAATGGCAATGGAACGCACAGAGTTTTGCCGAATCTCTTTCTCCAGAGCACCCAGTTTTTGGGTCAATGAGTTGGTCTTCAGGAGGCGGGCTGAGGCTTTGGATACCTCCGATATTTCGTACGCAGTGACTGCTGCAAAGGAAAAGAAAAAGAACAGAACCGTGCCGAACGCAAGGGTAAGTCTCTTGGCAATGGACATATGCATGGTTCCAACCCTTTTTAATGTGGACTCGGCTACATCAGGGATTTGTTCCTTGAACTAACGACTAGGCCAAAACATAGGATGTCTTCACCGTGGTGTAGAACTCACGGGCATAGGCACCCTGCTCCCGTGGGCCATAACTACTTCCTTTTCGTCCTCCGAATGGCACGTGGTAGTCCACACCCGCTGTGGGTAAATTCACCATGACCATGCCGGCTTGTGCGTGGCGTTTGAAATGTGTTGCGTGCTTGAGCGATGCAGTCGCTATGCCTGCCGACAAGCCGAATGGGGTGTCATTGGAAATAGCCAATGCCTCTTCGTAATTCTTGACACGAATGACGCTGGCCACAGGACCAAAGATCTCTTCACGATTGATCCGCATGGAATTGGTACTCTCCGCAAAGAGCGCGGGGGCCAGAAAATAACCCTCTGTCGACCTTTGGAGGCGTTGTCCGCCCAACACCAGCCTTGCCCCCTCGGACTTGCCGATTTCGATGTAAGAGAGATCCTGGTCCAGCTGCGCCTGCGACACCACGGGACCGATATCGGTGCCGATCTCGCAAGCATCACCGACTTTGATCCGTTCCATTCGCTTCTGCATCGCCTCGATGAAATCGGGATAAATCTTCTCGGTAACAATCAATCGGCTAGACGCAGTGCATCTCTGCCCGGTCGAATAAAAGCTGCTCTGAACGCTGAGTTCCACCGCTTGCGCTAGATCCGCATCGTCCAAAATAACTTGGGGGTTCTTGCCACCCATCTCCAGCTGCACTTTTTTGAGGCTCTGTGCGCAAGTCTGCGCAATGCGACTCCCCACTCCCACAGAGCCTGTAAAGCTGATCGCCGACACATCGGGATGATTGACCAGTGCGTCACCAATGATCCGACCCGGCCCCATCACCAAATTGAAGACTCCAGCAGGCAATCCGGAGCGTGAAATGATCTCTGCCAGTGCCCAAGCGCAACCTGGCACTTGGTCTGCAGGTTTCAAGACCACGCAGTTGCCAAACGCCAATGCGGGAGCCACCTTCCACGCGGGGATAGCAATGGGGAAGTTCCATGGCGTGATCAGTCCGACAACGCCGACAGGCTCTCGGGTAATTTCCACACCAATATGGGGGCGAACCGAGGGGAGCGTCTCACCTCCTAAACGAAGGCACTCGCCCGCATAGAACTTGAAGATGTGCCCCGCCCTGGTCACTTCGCCAATACCCTCTGGCTTGGTCTTTCCCTCTTCCCGCGCAAGCAGCGTGCCCAACTCTTCCTTGCGAGCCAAAATCTCATTGCCGATTTTGTCGAGTGCATCGGAGCGGGCCTGGATGCCTCCATAGCTCCACGCCGGAAAGGCTGCAAGGGCTGCGGCGACCGCAACATCCACATCCTCTGCATCCCCCTGGGTGAACTCTCCGATCAGATCGGACAAGTTGCTGGGGTTGAGATTCTGGCTTGTCGTGCTTCCCGCAACCCATTCGCCATTGATATAGTTTTTAAAGATAGTCATGAAGCTCTTCACTTTGTGGTTGTCTCGGTGGTGTTTTTATCTATCGTGACCAACGCAGCACCAGAGGGTCCAAGCGCTTGGCCGTGTCCAAAAGCCCACGGCGGACCTCCGGGTGCATGGACGGAAATGGATGGCGCGGCGCATCAGAAGCGATGACGCCCCCCGCTTGCATCAATGCTTTGGCCGTGAGAATGCCCCCCTGGCGGTTCTCATAGTTAATGAGAGGGAGCCAACGCTGGTACGCCTGCGTAGCGGCATCCACATCGCCAGCCATCCACGCATCCATGATCTGACGAATGCCATCTGGAAATGCACCACCCGTCATGGCCCCGGTGGCGCCTGCATGCAGATCAGGCAAAAGGGTGATCGCCTCTTCACCATCCCAAGGTCCTTCAATTGCTGTCCCACCCACTCGAATCAGCTCACGCAACTTGGATGCAGCGCCCGGGGTCTCAATCTTGAAATAAGCAACGTTTTCAATCTCTCGGGCCATGCGCGCCAAGAACGCCACTGACAAGGGGGTGCCACTCACAGGGGCATCCTGAATCATGATGGGAATGTCAATGGCGTCAGAGAGACGTGCATAGAACTCATAGATCTGTTCTTCTGGAACGCGGATCGTGGCGCCGTGGTACGGTGGCATCACCATGACCATGGCAGCACCGGCGTCTTGGGCGCGCCTGCTGCGCTGGGCGCACACCTGCGTAGCAAAGTGCGTGGTTGTCACGATGACAGGGACGCGTCCCTTGACATGCTCCAAAATGGTGGATGTCAGCACGTCTCTTTCGGAATCTGAAAGCACGAACTGCTCTGAGAAGTTGGCCAAAATACAGAGCCCGGTCGATCCGGCATCGATCATGAAGTCAACACAACGTTTTTGACTCTCCAGGTCCAGTTCGCCGAACTCGGTGAAAGTGGTAGGAACGACGGGGTATACACCTCGGTAGCGAGGCGAGGAAGGAGAAATCATCTGCGCCTCAATAGTTTTCATTGACGTTCTTGAACGGGCCAAACTTGGCGCGCTGATACGCCTTGGGTTGGTCTACAAAATGCTCGGGAATCGCGAAACCTTGTGGACGCAAGGCTGCATCGGTGTACAGCTTTATGCGATTGGGATTCTGACCACGCGGAGTGCTGTCGTCGTTGATATATGCCGCAATATCAAGTGCTTGTGCAGGGGTCAGCTGGGGCCTGTCGGCTTGCGTTCCAAAAGGCATGGACGCGCGTATGTACCGTGCCAACAGTGGGATGGCAAACATATGCCCTGCGTTGTCGTAGGTGTCGTTGCCAGCCAATGGGGGGAACAGGTAACCAGCGCCGGTATCAAAGTCGGATTTGCGTTGTCCGGTTGCGTCGGCACCATGACAACTCTGGCACTTGCTTGCATAAAGCACTTTTCCGCGCGCCGGGTCCGCGGTTCGCCCAATTGCCTTCATGGGAAGTAAACCCACCCCCACCATGGCGCGCTCTGGTTGTGCCTCTGAGTTCAACCATCGCAAGTAGGCCATGATGGCCTGGAACTCCGGCTTGTCTACCGTCATCTTCACCGGTGCCGAACCGAACATGCCCAGTGCACGTTGCTCCAGCGAAATGATTTTTCCCGATTTGGTGTCAAAGCGCGGGTAGTCGTTCACAGCATTCACAAGCGCGAGCGCGAACTTCTTGGTGCCAGGCAAACCCGATGGCCCTGCCTGGTGACAGTTGACGCAGTTCAAACTGTTCCAGTTCAGGCGTTTGCTTTCATCGGGTGCGCGGTTGCCAACACGCTGTGACGTATGCAGCATCAGGTCTATACCTTCACGTATAGCGTCTCCCTCCGGGCCCGCCGGAATCTTGGCAGGATCCGGCTCGCGCCAAGGCTGCTGAGGGCGACTGGCATATCTGCTCAGCATGGCCTGTGCATCTTCAGTGGACAAGGCATCACCGACCTTGTGAGGGGAAACGTCGTTTGCGTGGGAGACCTCTGCCACCAGAAGCAGGGCGCACAGACAAAACAATAGTTTGCTCATGACGCTACTCCGTGATGATGAAGTGTTCCAGGTACTCAGTCTTCAGCGTCAAACCGAGTCCCGGCTTGTTGTCATCCAATTGCAGAAACCCGTTCTCCGCTGCAGGATCTCCATCAAAGATGTAATAGAACAGCTCGTTGCCGACCTCAACATCAAAGATAGGGAAGTACTCGCTGATGGGGCAGTTCAAACTGCTCATCGTGAGGTGGTAGTTGTGCATTTGCCCAGCGTGTGGGATGACCGGTACGCTGTAGGCCTCGCAAAGCGCATTGATCTTGTGCGCCATCGTGATACCGCCCACCCGGTTGGTGTCGTATTGCACGACAGAGACGGCTTTGCGATCCAGTAACTGCTTAAAGCCATACAGGCTGAATTCGTGTTCACCGCCAGAAATCGGAATGCTGGTGAGCTGGTTCAGTTCAGCGTATCCATCAATGTCATCGGCAATGACGGGCTCTTCCAGCCAGCGCGGCTGGTACTTCTCCAGCTTGGGCAGAATTCGCTTGGCGTATTCCACATTCCAACCCATATAGCATTCCAGCATCAGGTCGTTGTCATACCCAATGACTTCGCGAACCGCCTCCACTGACTTCAGGTTTTCAACTACACCCAATTGGCCATGGGCGGGACCATAGCCAAAACGCATCTTGAACGCCTTGAAACCCTGGTCTTTGAACTTCTGCGCTTCTGCCTGCATCTCCTTCAGATCGGTGCGGTACAGCTTGCTGTAGTAGCAGGGAATTTTTTCCTTGGTGCGGCCACCCAACAACTTGAAAACGGGCTTGCCCACGGATTTGCCTAGGATGTCCCAAATGGCGATATCGATGGCAGAAATAGCCGCCATGCCTACACCTTTGCGCCCCCAAGCCTGCGTCGCGCGGTACATGCGTTGGTTCAGGTACTCGTAGTCCCATGGATCCTGGCCCAGAACGAGTGGGGTCAGGTATTCGTCGATGATGGCCTTGGCAATGCGAGGTGCCAAGGCCACGTTGCCCAAGCCCACAATGCCGTCGTCCGTTTCCACTTCCACGACCGTCCAGCAGTGAAAGCGGAATGTGTTCATGGTGTCGGCCCCAGCGGCATGCTGGTTGGCCTTGTTGTCATACACCAGATCCATGGCGTTGGAACAGAAATTCCCTTGTGGAGGGACAGTCTTGCCCTTCCATTCATAAACACGTGCACGTACAGATTTGATTTTCATGGGAACCCTGATTGAAAAATAAAATGATTCGAAGCGATTTAGGCTGCAACTTGCTCTCGCAAACGGGCCAGGCCCATACGGCAAGCGATCTTGAAAGCATTCGCTGTGGCGTCTACATTGGCTTTGCCCTTGCCGGAGATATCAAAGGCAGTACCGTGCGCCGGGGTCGTAATGGGTATAGGGAGGCCACCTTGAACCGTCACGCCCTGAGAGAAGCCCATTAACTTGATGGCAATTTGGCCCTGGTCGTGGTACATCGTCACGATCGCATCGAGCTCTCCATCGCGCGCTTTGAGGAAGATGGTGTCGGCTGGAAAGGGGCCTTGCACAGGGATACCCATGTGAGCGAGCGCGGCTACAGCTGGCGCGATGATGTCGATCTCTTCCCGACCGCATGTCCCGCCGTCACCGTTATGGGGGTTGAATCCGGCGACTGCAACACGAGGAGAGACATTGCCGTTGCGTTGTAGCGATTTGTAGATCAACGATGCGGCATCGATGATGCGCTGCTTGTCCAAGTATTTGGGAACGTCCTTGAGAGGGACATGCGAAGAGATTCGCGAAGTCCACAAACCGTTCAGTGTGTTGAATTCACAAAAGTAACTCTTGACGCCGAGGTGCTGTGCAAAGTGATGCAACTCATCCTCATGTTTGAGCCCCCCAAGTTTCATGGAGTGTTTGTTCAGAGGTGCAAACGTTATCGCATCGATATGGCCCGCCAAAGTCGCGTCCATGCAGCGGTCCAGCACAGACAACACCGAGGCGCCAGCTGCGGCTCCAGGCTGGGACCTCGTCACCTGCGAGGCATGCACTGTGTCCGTCTCCAAAAATGCAGGCACAGATAGCATGGTCCGATCACGCACCTCGGCGAAGTCGGCCACTGGCGCAGTTTGAACCTTGACACAAGCTATTGCCTGCCCCTCTTCCCACAGCCAACGATCACCAACCAATACGACGTTGGCCAAACGCATTAAGTCTGCACGCGAAAGCAGCTTGGCCACCAATTCAGGGCCAATGCCAGCAGGATCCCCCAGTGTCACAGCGACTACGGGTTTGAGAGCGGTTTCTGTCATATCAGTCTTTTTTTGTGAGTTGGAAAATTGGGCTGCAACCATGTGCGTTGCAGCCCGTCTGGGTTACTTCGCCCAGATTTTTTTGTACTCGTTGCGATAGCCGTTGTCTGGATCGAACAAGTTCTTAGGGCCACCGTCTTTGCCGACGTTGTCAGCAGTCACCAAATGCACTTTTGGGATGTAACCAGACCAGTTGACTTTGTTGAAGGCGCGGTTCAACTCATCCACAATCTGCCAGCCCTGCATGTTGAGCGGCTCTGGCACCGTACCGGCTTGATAACGCTTGCTACGAATACGCTGGTACGCGGCTTCAGAGCCGTCACCGGCAGAAACAGCTTTGGGGCCACCATCTCCTTTTTTGCCTGCTGCAGCCAAGGAGCTGCCCATGAAGTCAAAATACAGATCGTTGATGGCCAAGGAGTGTGTCCATTTGTCACCGAAGCGCTGCAGCAACGAGGTGGTCAACTGCGGCATGCGGGTAGAGCTTTCAGCAATAGGACTATCCTCAAAGCTCAGAACTGTGCACCCGCCACACTTCTTGATAACGGCTTCCATGGCACGGGCTTTGTAGACCGCAATGGCGTATTGCGAGTCAGTAAAAATCACCACACCGGCCTTGCCACCCGAATCAGCCACAGCAGACAGCGCGGCCACTTCGGATACGTCGTCCGCTGTCGTGGTCACGTTGGTAAACAAACCTGCAGTCGCATTGGGGCCTGGTTTTTCACCAGAATGCCATCCCACCAACGGGATACCGGCTTTGGATGCACTTGCGAAAGCCACCTTCTGTTCTGTGGTGTCAAAGCCACCGACAACGATGCCCCCGGGCTTCAAAGCAAGGGCCTGATTCAGCGCCGCTGTGCGCGCACTGACGGACCCTTGACCATCGAGAACACGAACTTTCCAACCAATGGCGGCCGCAGCTTCTTCAACACCTTTGGAAACACCCAAGATGCCACCGTTCTTTAAGTCTGCTGCGACAAAGACAATGGTCATGCCTTCCGAAGCCTTTGGACCTGTCGTGGGGCCGTCCCAAGTGCTCTTAGACATAGTTGCTACTTCGACTTTTTTCTTTGCAGCGTCCAAAAAT
Source organism: Rhodoferax sp. ZS1R25 (assembly GCF_056521335.1). Lineage (NCBI taxonomy): Bacteria > Pseudomonadati > Pseudomonadota > Betaproteobacteria > Burkholderiales > Comamonadaceae > Rhodoferax > Rhodoferax sp. ZS1R25. The sequence goes on along the minus strand of NZ_JBWMAZ010000001.1, from coordinate 1,224,653 downwards.
TCGTCAGCCAATACGTGGCTAGAAAAACTTGCTGCAGTCAGTGCAATCGCAATCGCTCCAAGGCGAAAATTGAGTCTTTTCATTGTTGTCTCCAAAATAGTCTTTGTTTCAAGGGAAGATGAATACCGCTTACCCAGCGGTGGAGGGGGAACCAGGGACCGCTGCAGGAGCCGCGTCATTGAGTTGGCGCTCTGCAATGCGCCGTTTAATGGATTGGTTTCGGCGCTGCTGCGCCCAACCGGCGATGCCAATTGACACCAGCAATGTCAAACCATTGAACAAAGGCTCAACAAAGAATGCACCGCCAAACTGCTGAATGCCGGAGATACCAATGGCTAGGATGGCAACCCCCACGAGGGTTCCCCATACATTGACCCGTCCGGGACGAATCGTGGTCGAGCCCAAAAAGGCGCCCACCAAGGCAGGAAGCAAAAACTCCAGCCCTACGCTTGCTTGTCCAATCTGCAACCGGGAGGCCAGCAATACGCCGGCAAAACCAGAAAGTGCACCCGACGCGACGAACGCTCCCATAACGTGCTTGCGCACTGCAATGCCATTGAGCTGCGCGGCCTTGGGATTCGCACCAATGACATACAACGCCCGTCCCAGTGGGGTGAACTCGGTGATCAGCCATATGACGACACTTACAGCCAGCACATAGAAGGCCCCAATGGGTAAGCCCAGGAAATTGCCGCCGGCGATATCGACAAAGCCTTCGGGCAGTTCACCCACCACCTGGCGGCCACCGCTGTGCCACATCGCTACTGCGTAGACCACCGTTCCGGTGCCCAGCGTTGCGATGAAGGAGTCGATCTGAGCCATCTCCACGAGCAATCCATTCAGCACACCAAACAGCCCCGCGCAAACGATGACGATCGACACGGCAACGGGCCAAGGGATACCAAATTTAGTCTGCAGACTAATGGCCAGGATGTGCCACAGAACGATTCCGTACCCGACCGTGAGGTCGATCTTCCCGGTGATCATGGGAATCGTCGCGGCCAGAGCCAAGATGGCAATGACAGACTTGTCCGCCAGAATGGCGCGCAGGTTGAAGAGCGTAGGAAACGTATCAGGCAACATCACCGAAAACATTGCCGCCAGAAGAGCGGTCAAAACGACCAGTCCATAGACAGGCATTGCACGTGTGAATCGCTGCACCAAAGTAGCGGCATCACCGTCCAAAGAGTGATCCGGCTCCAGCGCGGTGGATTGGATTGAGGTTGTCATTTTTCTGTCTCCATTTCTTTAATCTCTTGTTCACTTTGCGCAGATCCGCCGGCCGCCAGAGTCAACAAGCTCTCCACCGTGATGGAGTCGCCTTTCAGTTCTGCGGCGATCAAACCGTTTCTGAATACCAGTACACGCGTGCACACCGTGGCGACTTCTTCAAAGTCCGTCGATACCACTGCAATAGCGGTACCCCTATCGGCATGCTCCCTAAGGATTTCGTAGATCTGGCGCTTTGCACCAACGTCGACCCCGGCGGTAGGCTCTTCGAGGACGACCAAGTCCTTCTCCAGGTTGAACCACCGGGCCAGAACCACTTTTTGCTGGTTGCCACCAGAGAGTTGCTGCGCTTCCGCCATGGGTGCAGGAGGATTTACGTCAAAAAGTTTGATGAGGCGCATGGCATTGGCTGCCTCCCGCTTGCGTCGATCAAATGCCAACCCCTTCTCGCCCGTAAGTCTTGGATTGGGAAAGAGGTTCTCCAACACACTCATGGCTGGCGCCAAGTTTTCGTCAAGGCGTTCACTTGCGACATACGCAATACCTGCCGCAATGGCGTCAGCGCTAGTCTGAAACGTTACCTGCTTGCCGGCTAATTTCATTTTTCCGGCAGAGAGGGGTTCGCGTCCGAAAATTGCGCGACTGATAGCTTCATGCCCCGCCCCACGCAAACCGATCAAGCCGACGACCTCTCCCTTGCGTATGGAGAAGTTCAGTGGCCCAGCATTGCCACTGGCCGCATTCTCCATTTCAAGAACTGCAGCTCCGGAGCCATCCGATTGGGCTTTGCGTACAGACTTGGACAGCGATTTGCCAACAATCAGTTGAACCAGCTCGTTGGTATCCGTTTTGGCTGTTTCTTTGATATCAACCAACTTGCCATCTCGCATCACAGCGGCGCGGTCCGAGATTGCCATCACTTCGTCCAGACGATGGGACACGTAGATCATCGCCATGCCCTGCTGACGCAGCTCTCGCAGCACACCGAAGAGCCGCTCCACATCCGACATGGGCAGACTGGCCGACGGCTCGTCCAGCACGAGAACCTTGGCCTGCACCTCAAGCGCCCGGCCAATAGCCAGCAATGACTTTTCGGCACGGGTTAGCGAGAAAATCCGACGACTAGGATCAATGTTGCATCCAACACGCTGCATCACACGCCGCGCGCGTTCGTCAGCCGCTTTCCAGTCAATCAAACCGAATCTTCTGGCATAGCCCATTCCCAGAGCCACGTTCTCCGTCACAGTCATCCATTCAACCAACCCCAGGTCTTGGTGAATAAAAGCGACTGGCTGCTTAGAACGGTCGTTGCTTCTCCAGCGAGATTGGGGCCGTCCGTCAAACAGAATCTCACCGCTGTCTGAAGGGTAGATGCCAGCCAGCAACTTGATCAGCGTGGATTTTCCTGCCCCGTTCTCACCCAACAACGCCAGGATTTCCCCACCGCGTACATCGAAGGTGATGTTGCTGACAGCTTGGGTGCCACCAAATCGCTTGTTCAGCGCTTGAAACTCCAGAATTTTGGTCATCACAGCACCACAACCTTTGAGACATCAGGTTCCTTCTGCGTTGCGATAAAACGCAGAATCTTCAGACTGTTGATGTCCAGGACAGCGACTCGATCAGAGTCAAGCGAAATAAAAGCCAGTGGCTGGGAGGGATGGAACGTCAAGGCAATGGCCCTTCCATCGAGCTTCAGATACGCCGTCTCTTTCAACGTCAGCGGGTCAACAACCGAAATACTTCGATCGCCGTAGTTGCTGGTAAAGAGACGCCCATCTGCAGATCTGTAGATACGAGTCACATCCTCGCGTGAAGCTGCCGAATAGCGAACCACCATGGTGTCCGTATCGATAGCACTGAGCGTGTTGCTCCATCGATTGCTCACAAACAGTGTCTTCTCGTCCGCACTGAGGCAGTACCCCTCTGGTTTTTGCCCTGGATGGCAGGCCACCGGCGCAAACAGAGGATCCCAAGGCTTGACCTTCGTTACCGTATGGCTCAACAAGTTCATACAAAACGCCGTTTGACCGTCCTGCGTGAGCGCAAATAAATGACTCTTAATGCCACCGGAGGGAACCGCTCTACGCGCGGCCGTATCCGTAGCTGGCTGCTCCAAGACAAGCAGCGTGGACTTCTCTTCACTCAATGCATACAGCCTGTCCTGATCATCCATCTGCAATCCGTGGATGCGATTGAAGGGCAACAGGTCTATAGACCGTACCAGTTCAGACGAACGAATATCAATTTGGAGCAGGGAATGGCCTCCTTCGCCAACATGGCCAGATGTCTCAACGCCATAGTGACCGACATAGGCATAGCGCTCCGCGCGATCTGTGACAAATTCGTGCGGAAAATTCGGGAGTTGCACGGAACGCAGTCGCTCTCCACTGGCAATGTCGTACCAACTAAAGCAGTGCGAACATTTTTCGACCAACAACAGGGTATCTCGGGCCATAAAATTCCTTAAGGAGTTTGAATACCACTTGTGTTCAAGCGGATGCGATACAAAGAAGTACTGGCGCAGATATAAAGTTCGCTGCGCATTGCCCCACCAAACGTGAGATTGCCGACCTTTTCAGGAACATAGATTTTTGCGAGTAACGCTCCATCCGGATGAATAACTTGCACACTGTCAGCACTGCTGGTGAAGATCCAGCCTTGGCGATCAAGGCGAAAGCCGTCTGACAGACCCGGCGAAATCTCTGCCAACACTTCTGGATTGACCAGTTCTTTCCCATTGACCACGTCAAAGCGAACAATGTGGTGATTGCCGGCACCATCTTCGCGCAATGCCGCTGAGGTGTCAGATACGTACAAGACTGATTCATCCGGTGAGAACGCAAGCCCATTCGGCTCTTCTACAAAGTCCGTTGCAATTGAAAGCTCCCCACTGCTCGGCTCAAATCGAAACACGTAGTTGTCATCCAACTCTGAATCTGCCTGATGACCTTCATGGTCAGACGCGATGCCATAAGGTGGATCGCTGAACCAAATGGTTCCGTCACGTTTAACGACCACGTCGTTGGGGGAATTTAGTCGCTGTCCATTGAAACGGTCTACTACGACCTCATCGACCGATTTATGAGGTCCAACCGGTGAACGGGTTCTGATGATTGCCCTGTGCCCATGCGAGCAATGCAGAAGTGATCCATCAGCCTCACGGTAGTGGCCATTGGTGTATTCGACATGATCACGCCACACCGACTGCCCTTCGGTGGCGTGCCAACGCAATATGCGGTTATTGGGTATGTCGCTCCAGAGGACACTCTGATCCTCGTGCATCCACACCGGCCCCTCACTCCAGCTTGCGCCAGACGCAAGCCGCTCTAGCTGGGCATTGACTGGCACCAACGAACGGGCACGATCATCAAAAATGTCAGCGCAGTTCATTCTCAGCTCGCCATTTCTTTCATGGTCGTCTTCTGGACCTGATCTAAATGCCCGCGCATTGCCGCCACTGCCGCGTCGGGATTGCGCATTTTCAACGCCTCAACGATCTCTTTGTGGTCCTGAACGCTGTGCTTGATAGCCCCTGGTCGTTGCAGCGCTCGGCGGCGATATTCAAGCGCATAGTCATAGAAGTCAGAGACAACATCTACGAGTAGCGAGTTGCCACAGCTTTTATAAAGAGTGGTGTGAAATTCGCGGTCTGAAATTTGAAATCCCACAGGATCTTTCAGCATCAACTCTTGCTCTTTGACTAAGGACGATAGACGCGCAAGTTCATTGTCCGTAATCCTTTGGGCGGAAAGCCATATCACTTGGAGTTCCACCGCTGCACGGGCCTCCGCAACTTCTTCAAAACTGCGATCCTTGAGATTCCCCAAGGTGCTGACCGACTCGTGCATGGGAAGTAGGCCGGGCCCCACGACTTTGGTTCGCGCACCTTGGCTTACATCCACCATTCGGCGGGCATGCAAGACGCCAATCGCAGCCCGTACAGTTTCCCGCGAAACCTCTAACGTTGTCGCAAGCGTGCGCTCTGAGGGCAACTCATCTCCAGCGCGCAACAATCCGGAATGGATCATGTAAGCGAGCTTGTCACTGATCTGATCCTTGACCGTGCGCTTGCTAACGCGGCCATGCTCTCCCGGGATTCGATCAATGAGTTCCATATTTGAAATTGGGCATACAAGTGGTCAACTGGTAGATCCATCGTACCAGTTTGCATTCAGTTCAAATTCAGGGTTTTCCCTTAGATTAAATCAATTCATTGCGGAATCGTATGCACCCGCTGCGGGCGACAAAAAGGAGCACCTGCCCAGGGGTCAGTAGACAAACTCAAACCACCTCCACCCTCTGCCCAATCTCCGGCCACTGCCGCCGGATAAACACCCAAGCCCCCAGCCCCAGGCACATCATCAACACCGATGACGCGGCCAGCGCCACGGTGGAGTGCATCACCAGTGGCGAGATGACACCGGCCACGATGCCGTTGGCGGTCGACCCCACAAACATCTGCAGACTAGACGCCATGCCGCGCCGCTCGGGGTGCAGGTCCAGCACCAGCAGGGTGACCACGGGCACCATCATGGCCCAGCCAAACGCGAAGATGGCGATGGGGAACAGGGCCCAGCTCACGTGCGCCTTGAAGACCAGATTGGCTGCCAGGTTCAGCAGGCCAATGATGAGCATGATGAGGAAACCGTTGCGGATCTGCCGCTTGGGTGGGGTCTTGCCAGCCACGCGGCCACTGACAAAGGCGCCGCCCATGATGCCGCTGATGGTGAGGATGAAGAACCAGAAGAACTGCTGGGGTTGCAGCCCCAGGTGGTCGCCCAGAAAAACAGGCGCGCTGAGCACGTACAAAAACATGCCGTTGAACGGAATGCCACTGGCCAGCGCCAGCAGCACAAAGCGTGGGTCCGAGCCCAGCTTCCAGTAGCCGGCCATCAGGTTCTTGATGTGGAAATGCTGGCGCTGCGTAGGGTGCAGGGTCTCGGGCAGCAAGAAGAAATTGGCCACCCACAGGAACACGCCCACGCCAGTCAGGAACCAGAAGATGCCGTGCCAGCTGGCGTGTACCAGCAGCCAGCCGCCCACCATGGGCGCAATGGCGGGCGCCACGCCAAAGAAGATGGTGACCTGGCTCATGACCTTTTGCGCCTGCGAGGGCGGATACACATCGCGGATGACGGCACGCGACACCACAATGCCGGCACCGGTGGACAGGCCCTGCATGGCGCGAAAGAAGATCAGCTGCCCAATGCTTTGCGCCAGCGCGCAGCCGATGGACGCGATGGTGAACGCGGCCAGCCCCCACAGCACCACGGGACGACGGCCAAAGCTGTCGGAAAACGAGCCGTGGAACAACGCCATGAAGGCGAAGCCGAACAGGTAGGCCGACAGCGTTTGCTGCATCTGCACCGGCGTGGCCCCCAGCGACTGGCTGATGCCCGCGAAGGCAGGAATGTAGGTGTCGATGGAGAAAGGACCGAGCATGCCCAACAGGGCCAGCAGGATGGAGAACGCCCATTGCGGGGCGCGCCAGAGTTTGAGGGCTTCGGGGTTCATGAAGGGTCGCAGATTGAGCCAAAAAAGCAGCATACTCCGCAAAGTTGGAAATCCGCCGAACCCACCACAATGAAAAGAATGGAATGAAACGATTCATATCCGCCTTGCTGGGACTGACATGCGCCGTTGCGGCCTGGTCTGCAGACATCACCGTCTTTGGCGGGGACAGCTCTGCGCCCAAGATGTTTTTGCAGGATGGCCGCGCGCGCGGCATCCTGATCGACATCCTGAAATACGCCGACCAAGAGCTGCGCGAGGACAGCTTCAAGATCGAGCTGTACCCCTGGGCCCGCTCCTACCGCTATGCCACCACGGGTATTGGCGGCATTGTGGGTCTGTCGTGGACGCAGGAGCGCGCTGTGCTGTTTGACTACTCCGAACCCGTGTATGTGGACGACGTAGTCATCGTGGTGCACAAAGGCAAGGAGTTCAGCTTCAAGGAGATGGCCGACCTGGCGGGCAAGCGCGTGGGCCTGGGGCGCGGCGGCAGCTATGGCGAGGCCTTTGAGAAAGCCCGCGAGGCCGGCCTGTTTGTGGTGGACGGCGACAGCGGCGCTGTGGATCGCCTGAACAAGCTGGTGCTGGACCGCATTGACTGCGCGCTGTTCAACGCGGGCAAGGCGGGGTTTGAAGAAATCCTGCGCAGCAACAAGGGGCTGGAGGCCCTGCGCGACGCGCTGGTGGTGCTGCCCGTACCGCTGCGCAGTGATCCCAACTTTTTGGCCTTCCCCAAGAGCATGCAAATGAAGACTTGGCTGAATGACTTCAACCAGATCATCAAAAGAGGCTACGGGCGCGGCGACATCCAGAAGCTCATCGCGCAGAACCTGGGCCCCTGAACCCGCCACCGCGCGCGGTGGCGACCGGGTCACGAAACTAGGTATCGAAAGATGCCCGCGCAATACGCGCGCCCCAAATTTCAAGCTCCATACTGAGTGCATAGCTTCGGCTGCAACCTCATGTATTTCTGGAGAATATCTGTGGTGAAGACATTCATCGGTATCGGGTTGGGACTGTCGTTGGTCACCTCCGTCTGGTCTGCCGACATCACGGTGTTCGGCAGTGACAGCACGCTGCCCAAGATGTTTCTGCAGGAGGGGCAAAGCCGCGGCATTCTCATCGACATCCTCAAGTACGCCGACCAGGCCTTGTCGGACGACAGCACGGTGAAGGTGGCGCTGTATCCCTGGGCGCGGGCCTACCGCTATGCATCGGCCGGTGTGGGCGGCATTGTGGGTGTTTCGTGGACGCAAGAGCGCACCAAGACGTTTGACTTTTCAGAACCGGTGTACGTGGACGATGTGGTCATCGTGGTGCTGAAGGGTTACGAGTTCGACTTCAAAAAACCGGCAGACCTGCAAGGCAAACGCGTGGGCTTGGGCCGGGGCGATAGCTATGGAGAGGCGTTTGAGAAAGCGCGCACCGCAGGCGTGCTGACCACCGAAGAAGACAACAGTGTGGCCAACCGCCTGACCAAGCTGATCATGGGGCGCATCGACTGCGCGCTGTTCAATGGTGGCAAAGAAGGCTTCGAGGAACTGCTGCGCCACCACCAGGTGCCCGCTGCGGTGCGTGAGGCGCTGGTAGTGCTGCCCGTGCCGCTGCGCAGTGAGCCGAACTTTTTAGCCTTCCCCAAAACCATGCAGATGAAAACCTGGCTAGCCGAGTTCAACCAAGTCATCAAGCGTGGCTATGCCAGTGGCGACATCCCGCGGATCATTGCGCAGAACCTCGGCGTAGCGCCTGAGGCGGGGCGCAGCGCTGCCACACCCGCCGAAAATCCCGCGCCGACCCAAACCCACAAGCCTGGGCCAAGCGCTCTTGCGACAGCGTGGGGTTGTGCGCCAGCATCTCTTGCGCCCGGGCAATGCGCAGCTGCTGCTGATAGGCCACAACGCTGATGCCGGTGTGCAGCGCAAACAGGCGGCTCAGGTGGCGGGCGCTTACACAGGCCACCTCGGCCAGCTCTTCCAGGGTCCAGGCGCGTTCGGGTTCGCGCGCCACGGCGTCTTGCGCGCGGTGCACCGCCGGGTGCATGTGGTTGCGGTGGGCCAGCCAGGGTGACATTTGCGGGTCGTGCGCGCCACGGCGCTGGTACATCACCAGCCGGCGCGCCACGCGGGCGGCCAGCTCGGGGCCTGCCGCCTGCTCCACGATGTAGAGCGCGAGGTCAATGCCAGTGGTGATGCCGGCACTGGTGAGCACCGGGCCATCGTCCACAAAGATGCGATCCGTCACCACCTGCGCGCTGGGCGCACATGCCTGCAGGTCGGCGATCAGCGTGTGGTGGGTGGTGCAGTGCCGACCGTCCAGGCAGCCCGCCTGCGCCAGCAGCAGCGCGCCCGAGCAGATGCTGGCCAGCCGTGTGTCGGCCTGCGGCGCGGTCTTGAGCCACTGCACGACGGTGTGTGCAGCTTCGGTGGCGTAGTCCACCACCTCGTTGCTATTGCCCACGATGAGCACCAGGCTATGCGGTGGTAGCTGCGCGGGCAAGGGCTCCAGGCCCGACAGGCTGGTGCTGAGCGAGGTGGTGATGTGTGCCTGCGGCCCGCAGGTGTGCAGCGCAATGGGGGCGCCCATGTCGGCAGCCATGCGCAAGGCCTCAGCCGGGCCGGCGTAGTCCAGCATCAGCACATTGGGCGTGAGCACCAGGTAGATGGAAAGTGTCAGGTCTTCCATGTCATGGCTTTGCAGTCGTGGCTTTCAAGCGCGCAAACAAGGGCGCACCGAACACATTCACCAGCAGCCCCGCCATCAACAGCGCGCCGCCCGCAAAGTGAATGGGCCGCAGCGCCTCACCAAACACGACCCAGCCCGTGGTCAGGCCAACGATGGGCACCAGCAGCGTGAACGGGGCCACGCGGTTGGTGGGGTAGCGGGACATCAGGTGCGTCCACAGCCCATAGCCCAACAAGGTGGCGGCCCAGGCCAGGTAAGCGATGGCGCCTACGGCGGCCAGATCGATGTGCTTTAGGGCTTGCAGCATGGCGTCTGGCCCCTCCAGCCATGCCGAAAGGCCCAGAAATGGCAGCGGCGGTACCAGGCTAGCCCAGACCACAAACGCCAACTGGTTCATGGGCCCATAGCGCCCCACCGCGCGGGTGACGATGTTGCCGCAGGCCCACATCACAGCGGCTGCGATGGTGAGCAAGAAACCTAGCAACGGCATGGATACGCCATTCGCCGCGCCGCTCGCGCTGCCGATCAACACCAGGCCCACCGCAGCCAGCAGCAAGCCCGCCATCTGGTTGGCCTGCCAGCGCTCCTTGAGCCACCAGGCGGCCAGCAGCAGCGTGAAGAAGGACTGCGACTGCAGCACCAGCGAAGCCAGGCCGGAAGGCATACCCACATGGATGGCACTGAACAAAAATGCAAACTGCCCCACCGAGATGGTGAGGCCATAGGCCAGGTACAGCCGCAGCGGCACCTTGGGCGGCTTGAGGAACAGCAGCGCGGGAAACGCCGCCAGCATGAAGCGCAGCGCGCCCAACAACAGCGGCGGGATGCCTACCACTCCGACCTTGATAACTGCAAAGTTCACACCCCAGACCACGATGACCAGCAGGGCCAGCGCCAGGTCTTTGGGTCGCATGGGCAGGCTGCCGCTCATGCGCTCACCGGGGCAGGCTGCGGCGGCGTCACACAGCCCTGGGGCTTGAAGATACGTTCGGTCGACGGCGGGTTATTGGCCAGTTTGCCGACCGGGCGAATCGGGCGTGGCACAAAGCCACCGCCGCAGTTGGGGCACACGCCCAGCAGGCGGATGTCCACACAGTCTGCACAAAACGTGCATTCAAACGAGCAGATGCGGGCGTTGGTAGCTGCGGGTGGCAGGTCCACATTGCAGCATTCACAGTTGGGGCGCAGTTGCAGCATGGCAATTCCTTTTAAACAGCCAGATCGGCCAGGCAAGTATCCACATCCACGATGCGCGCAAAGCGATCGGCCAAGACCAGCTCGGTGCGGGTTGTGATTTCTTCAGCGCTGAAGGTGCGGCCGCTGCCTGCATGTGTCATGGGAAAAGTCAGCGTGGCTTCGGACACAAAGTCCACGTCGTAGCCCAGGTCCGAACCCACGCGAGCCGTGGTCTCGCAGCACTGCTCGGTACGGATACCGCTGATGATGAGCTTGGTCACGCCCTGGCGGCGCAGCCACAGGTCCAGGCCGGTGTCGGTGAACGCGTTGTGCGTGTGTTTGTCAAAGCGCACAGAGGGGTTGCCGGGCAACCAAGGCAAAGGTTTGACAAAGCCGGACTCGGGCAAAAAGGGACCAGCGCGCCCCACGTGGTAGATGTGCACCACGGGCACACCAGCAGCGCGGGCTCCTGCGTCCAGCTTCAACAGCGCCTGCTGAAACGGGGCGTGGATGCCTTGCGACCAGAAGGGCATCTGGGCGAAGGACTCCTGCACGTCGATGATGATGAGAGCGGATTTGGGTTTGGCAGAAGAGGACATTTGAGGACACCAGTGAGTTGCAATGCCCTCACTGTAGTCCTCTTAGCCTTGGCGCAAAAGGTCCACCTCCGCCAACTTTCGGACAAAAACCGCCAAGCACTCTTTGACCAGGCTAAATCAGGGCGTCCGCCTGTAATTCCCGCTTGGCATAGGCGTAGTAGAGCGGCGCAGAGACCAATCCGGCCACGCCAAAAATGGCCTCCCCCACAAACATCACCGTGAGCAGCTCCCAGGCCGAGGTGCCCGTGCGCTTGCCCACTACCTTGGCGTTGATGAAGTATTCAAACTTGTGGATGGCGACCAGAAACAGCAAGCAGGCCAGCCCCACGGTGGGCGAGATGGACACACCGGCCAGCGTCAGCACGCTGTTGCACAGCAGGTTGCCCACGATGGGAATGAGCCCGGCAAAGAAGGTAAGTGCGACCAGCGAGCTGGCATAGGGCATGTTCACGCCAAACTGGGGCAAGGCCAGCATGAGAAAGATGCCGGTGCACACCGCGTTGAAAGCCGCAATCCAGAACTGCGCGATCACGATCTGTCGGAAAGATTCCATGAAATGCGTGGCCCGGTCGCGCATTTGCAAGCGCAGCGGCGCGTAACTAACGGCAGACGGCGTGCCCACAATCAGCGCCCCAATCACCAGCCCCACGTACACAAGCAGGCCCCCATGCAGGCCGGCCGAGCCAATGCCGGTGAGTGCGTGGGCCTGGGACTGCAGGTAGCTGGCCAGCCAGGTTTGCGCCGCCACCAGTTCATCGGGCAGGTGGCTGGCCAGGTCGGGCGGGAGCTTTTGCCGGATTTCGAGCACCGTGCCGGCCAGGTGGCGTAGCAGCGCCTGGTACTGCGTCACCGCGCCGAACACCATGCCTTTGGCGTTGGCCATGAAAAAACCAATGGCCACGATGGGCATGAGGATGACCAAGGTAGCCGCCCAGATCGGCGAGAGGCGCAAGCGCCCCACGCCGCGCCATCGGGCCAGCCCCGCGGTGGCCAGAAAGCCCACGCACACCGCCAGCAGGCCCGGCAACAGCCCGTACACCAGCACGGCCACACAGAGCAGTGCGGTCAGTATCTGGCTGGAGACCTTGACGATGGGAACGGAGAGGCTGGGGCGGTAGGCGTGGGCGGTGGGTTTGGGCATGCGTGGCTCAAAGAGGGCAGAAGCTGCGAATCTAACCGACCACGGGTGCTTAGTTGTCCCAGTCGTTGGAGCCGCTGTCCACGGAACCGCCATCGTCCCAGGCGTTGCCATCGGTCACGCCAAAGTCTTGGCCACCCATATCGGCATTCCCCGCCATGGGCTGGTAGCTATCGCCAGACAGGCTGTCTGGCGATGGCGTGGAATGGCGCTCGCCCATCAGGTTGCGGCCAATGGCCTCGGCCGCCATCACGCCCGCGCCCACGGCCAGACCCGTGGCCACGCCGCCCAAAATCTTGCCACCCAGGCCGCTGCCAGCGGGCTGGCCGTAGGGCGTGGGGCCATAGGTGGGTGACGTGCCAGCACCGTTGCCAAACAGTTGGGGGCCGTTCAAGCCCGAGCCATAGCCCGCGGGCTGCAAAGCCGCGGCCGGCGAACGCCGGCGAAACAGGAAATACCCCGCCACCAGTACCAGGCCGGCCAGTAGCGCCGGTAACAGCCAGTTGGCCTGGCTGGTAGGCGCCGCGGTGTGGCCTTGCACGGGGTGGGCCACCCCAACTGCGGGCGACGCCAGCTGCGCGCGCAGGGACTGCACCGCCTCAGGCTTGGCGAAGGGCAGACCGGGGGCCAGCTGCTCGGCCTTGGCCAGCGACTCCTGGGCCCGGGCGCGGTTGCCCTGGCGCGCAAACAACTCGCTCTGCACAAAATAGGCCTTGGCACTGCCGGGGTGCGACACCAGCACCTGCTGCATCATTACCTGGGCTTGGTCGATCTTGCCGGCCTGGGCCGTGGCGTAGACCTCATTGAGCGTGGGCTCGGCTTGGGCTATGGCCAGGCCGGTGCCCAGGCACAGCGCGATGACCATGCCTCGCAGTGCGCGTTGAAGCAGGGGTATGTATTGCATAAGCGTTCCTCACAAAGTTGGCGGGCTGCACCCAGCCAGTTGGCGGCCCGACCCGAAAATTCAAGCCGCGTGGCGGTGAAGCTTGTGTAAAGCCCGCGCTTGCCGCCTGGGCTAGACAGCAGCAAATTCACCTGGACGGTCTGCGGCCAGCGTGTCCATGTGCGCAGCAATGGCGCCGGGCGTGGTGAACCAGATATCGCCCCGGTCGCGCGCCCGGGCCAAGTGCGTGAGCGCGGTGCGCAAGTACCGCAGCCGGTAGGGTTGGCCCACGATATAGGGATGCAGTGCCACCCCCATCACCAGTGGTTGGGCTGCCGACTGCGCCAGCATTTCGTCAAAGTTGTCGACGACCATGGCAGCAAAATCTTTTGCATCCATGAGCCGCCCCATGATCATGGGGATGTCGTTGAGCTCCTGTGGATAGGGCACAGACCAGATGGCGCCGCCGTCACGCGTGCGCATGCGCACGGGCTGGTCGTCGTGGCACCAGTTGAGGGTGTAGCCGTAACCCGTCTCGGCCAGCAGATCCGGGGTGAGGCGGCTCTCTGAAATCCAGGGCGACAACCAGCCTTGGGGAGCCTGACCGTTCTCGCGCTGCATGCGCGTGCGGCAGCTTTGCAACAACGCTCGCTCCTCCACTTCGTCCAATCCGCCTTGTCGTTCCGCATTGCTATGGCCATGGCCAATGAGTTCGTCGCCACGCACCACACAGGCCTGCACCAGCTCGGGACAGTGGTCGTACACGGCGGTATTGATCAGCGCGCCCGTGGGCAAACCCAGGGCATTGAAAAGCTCCAGGCAGCGCCAGGCACCGACCCGATTGCCGTATTCGCGCCAGCCGTAGTTCAGCACATCGGGCTGGGGGGATGCCGGGCCAATGGCGGCACCCAGGCCTTCGCCAAACGCGAAATGCTCGATATTGAATCCCAGGTACACCGCAAGCCGCGCACCGTTGGGCCAGGCGAAATCTGGCCGGCGCGTGATGGGCAGGTAGTCGAAGCGGTGGTGGTGCGGCAGCAGCCCGGGCCAGGAGGGGGTCACATGTGCAATCGTTGAGGGCATGGGGTTATCGCTCTTTCAAAACACGGCGAGCACGGGGTACGCCACGCCGACAGGCCAGCAACATGCATGCCACTTACCAGCCCGGCAAGGCCGCCTGGCATGCGGTTTGCATCCCCATCCGCATGACCGCCCTCCACCCTCGCAACGCCATTTCCACCCGCGGCATGGTCACCAGCCCCCATGCACTGGCAACCCAGGCCGGGCTGGGCGTGCTGACCCAAGGCGGCAACGCCATTGAGGCCTCCATTGCCATCACCGCCTGCCTGTGCGTGACATACCCTCACTTTGCTGGGTTGGGGGGCGATGCGTTCATGCTGATCGCCGACAAAGACGGGACAGTGCAAAGCATTTCCGGCATCGGACAGGCGCCTCGGGTGCTACCCAACCTCAGCGGTGGCATTGCGCAGCGCGGGCCGCAGTCCATGCTGACCAGCGCGGCGGCGGTGGACGTGCTGGGTCAGGCGTTTGATATCAGCCGTGGCACCTGGGCGGGTCAACACAGCTGGGAACGGCTGCTCACCCCGGCCATTGCCCTGGCGCGGGATGGCTTTCCCATGTCGGAATCAGAGCGCTTCTGGCTGAATTTTCGGCTGCCGCAAGCGGAGCTGCTGCCGGACGTTTACAGCACTTTGGGGGTGAACGGCCACGTGCCCGCACCGAATTCGATGCGCCATCAGCCGCAGCTGGCCCACACGCTGGAGATGCTGGCCGCCCGCGGCTACCGCGACTTTTACGAGGGCATGCTGGCCGCGCGGATTGCCCATGGCTTGGCGCAGGCCGGCTCGCCCCTCACCGCGGCGGACCTGGCCAGCACCCGTGCCCGCGTGGAGGTGCCGCTGCAAGTACCCTACCGCGGCGGCACGCTGGTGGCGCACCGCCCACCCACCCAGGGCGTCACCACGCTGGAGATCATGGGCATTCTGGAGCGCTTTGACCTGCGCGGCATGGCCGAGGGCAGTGCGGACCATTACCACCTGATGGTGGAAGCGGTAAAGCAGGCGTTCAACGACCGCAACCGCTATGTGGCGGACCCGGACCATGCTGCGGTGCCCACCGAACGACTCCTCTCACCCGAACATCTGGACCAGCGCGCCCGGGCCATCCGCATGGACCATGCCCTGCCCTGGCCACAGCCATTTCAAACCGGGGACACGGTCTACATCGGGGCGGCCGACAGTGCAGGCAATGCGGTCTCCATGCTGGCCACCATTTACTTTGACTGGGGCAGCGGTGTGCTGGTGGGCGACACCGGCATGCTGTGGCACAACCGGGGCGCGGCATTCTCCACCGACCCGCAACACCCCAACTGCGTAGCGCCCGGCAAACGCCCCTTTCACACCCTGAACCCCGGCATGTACCTGCAGAACGGCAAGCCCAGCATCCTATACGGCACGCAGGGCGCGGACGGTCAACCGCAAACGCTGGCGGCCATCCTCACGCGCATGATCGACTACGGCATGGACCCGTACACCGCGCTGGCGCAGCCGCGCTTTTTGCTGGGTAAAACCTTTTCGGACACTGCGGACTCTCTGAAACTGGAAGAAGACGTGCCAGCGGAGGTGCGCCACGCACTCGAGCAGCGTGGCCATGTGGTCAGCATCCTCCCCGCACACAGCCCGCTCATGGGTCACCCAGGTGCTATCCGCCTGGACCCGCGCACGGGTACCATGTACGGCGCCCATGACCCGCGCAGTGACGGGTTGGCCATGGGCCTGCCAGACCTTGATTCCACCCCAGCCTTTTCATGACACGTTCCCGTTTTCTACCCGACAACTTCACCCTGGCCCTGCTCGCCGTAGTCGCCATTGCCAGCGTGCTGCCTACGCAAGGCGCGGTGGCACACGGCTTTGAGATTTTGACCACTGCAGCCATTGCGCTGCTGTTCTTTCTACACGGCGCCAAACTCTCGCGAGCGGCTGTGGTGGCGGGCCTGAGCCACTGGCGGCTCCATCTGCTGGTGCTGCTGTGCACGTTCGTGATGTTTCCCATCCTCGGGCTGCTGTTGCGCCCTGCATTCAACCTCGCGCTGACGCCGGACCTGGCTACAGGCATGCTGTTTTTGTGTGCCCTGCCGGCCACCGTGCAATCGGCCATCGCGTTCACGGCCATGGCGCGCGGCAATGTGTCGGCTGCGGTGTGCAGCGCATCCGCGTCCAGCCTGATTGGCGTGTTCGTCACACCGTTGTTGGTGGGTTGGCTGGTCGTGCCCGGTGGTGTGTCAGGTGCCAGTGAGCTGGATGCGGTCTTCAAAATCATGCTGCAACTGATGCTGCCTTTTGTGGCCGGCCAACTGCTGCAACCCTGGGTGGGCGGCTTTGTGAAGCGCCACGCTGCAGGCCTGAAGTTCGTGGACCAGGGTTCCATCCTGCTGGTGGTCTACACGGCGTTCAGTGCCGCGGTCATTGAAGGCCTGTGGAAGCAAGTTCCCCTGCCCGTTTTGGCAGGTCTGGTGGTGGCGTGCTGCGTCTTGCTAGCCCTGTCACTGGGGATGACCACCTGGGCCAGCCGCGCCTTGGGCTTTAACAAAGAGGATGAAATCACCATCGTCTTCTGCGGCTCCAAGAAGAGCCTGGCCAGTGGTGTGCCCATGGCCAAGGTGCTGTTTGCCGCACCCGTTGTAGGGGTGATGCTGCTGCCGCTGATGCTGTTTCACCAGATCCAGCTTATGGTGTGCGCCGTGTTGGCACAGCGCTACGCCAAGCGGGAAACCTGAACGACCAAGCGGCTTGTGCAGCACTTTGTGTCAGAATTTATCCCACCCTTTATTTTCTGGAGTATTAGATTGAACAAAGCTGGATTGATTGAAGCCCTGGTCAAAGAGACCGACGTGTCCAAGGCCGCCGCTGGCCGCACCATTGATGCGCTGGTGCAAATCATCACCAAGACCGTGGCAAAAAAAGAAGACGTGCAGCTGATTGGCTTTGGCACCTTCAAGGCCACCAAGCGCGCCGCACGCAAGGGCAAGAACCCACGCACTGGCGAAGCACTGAAGATTGCCGCCGCCACTGTGCCAAAATTCACTGCCGGTGCCGCCTTCAAGGCCGCGGTGAACAAAAAGAAGTAAACCGGTCAGTTTCAAACAGAGAGGCGGCAGTGGTACATCACCACTGCCGCCTTTTCTTTTGATGGCGTTTAGTAATGTTTCAGGACTACCATCTTCTGTATGAGCTCATTGATCAATTCCCTCAAGTCTGAAATCGCCCGTGTGGCCCGCAAAGAGCTCAAAGACGAGCTGCTGGCCTTGCGCAAAGCAACAACGACACATCGCTCGGAAATCGCGGCGTTGAAACGGCAGGTCAAGTCACTGGCCTCGGCACTCAAGGCCAGCACCAAAGCGTCCCGTGCCAACAGCAAAGACACGGCGGCTGATGAGCCAAGCACCCCCGGCATCCGCTTCAGTGCTGCACGCCTGGCCGCCTTGCGCGCGAAGTGGGGTATCACCCAGGCCCAGATGGCGACCGTGTTGGACGTGTCCTACTTGTCGGTACACAAATGGGAGGCGGGTGCAGCGAAGCCCCGTGCGGCGCAATTGCAGAAGATTGCCGTAGTCATGAAGATGGGCAAGCGCGAAGTGCAGAAGAAGCTACAGGCGTAACTGCGCCTGCAGCGCTATCTGATATTCATGCTCTTCAAGGCTCTGAAAGCGCGCCCCGTCCCATCGCACACTGGGGTGCTGGGCGTGCTTTCGGTCTCCGTGGCCTTGTGTGTGCTGACAGGATGCGCCACGGCGCCCCAGTCAGCGGTTGAGACCAAGCCGCCTGCGACCATCGCGTCGCGACTCACGGGAGAACAGGCCAATGAGGTCACGCTCATGGCCATTGGACTGGTGGGCACACCTTACCGCTACGGGGGCAACACGCCTGCGGGAGGATTTGACTGCAGCGGCCTCATTGCCTATGTCTACAAGCATAGGGGCGGTGTACTGGCCCCGCGCTCAGTCTCCGCACTCGTGGGTTGGGGGCAGGCTGTGCCGGCAGACTCCATCAGAACCGGCGACCTGGCCATCTTCACGCAGGACGGGCGTGCCACCCATGCAGGCATCTATGTGGGCGAAGGGCGCTTTGTACACGCACCGTCTACAGGCGGTGAAGTGCGATTGGACCAATTGCAGTCCAGGTACTGGTCCAAGCAGCAGGTGAGTTTTCGTCGCCCTTGAAGTTGCCTAGCTCATGGCTATGGCGGTCACAAAGCAGGCTTTGACCACCAACCAGGTCAGCAAAACCAGCACCCAGCTTTTCCAGTTCACGCGTGGGGTGTTGAACTTGTTTTCTGCGAGGGTGAAGACCACCGCGGCGGCAACTCCGAACAAGGCGCCTAGTGCGGCCTGAATAGCTTTGAGCTGCCAGACATGCTCGGAATCTTCTTGTATCGGTTGGAATACACCGACGACCACGCCAAACACCAGCCACCGGATCAGATAGCCCCACCATCGCGTCCAGAGTCCCGTACCGACCTGCGGCCAGTGTTCTTTGCTTGCGTCTGAGTTATCCATGCGCCGAGTCTACAAAAACTGTATGACAAGCTTTAGATCGACACCTTGAAGAACTCAGTTTCTACTGGAGCGGTTACTCTTTTTCACACTTGATTGGGCATTCGTCGGTGTGTGTGTGAAGACGCACGGACCCTTCTTCGGTGCTGCGGCAAATTCGGGGTTCGCGGCATGCCAAGCCCATCTACCCAACTGGTCTTGTCATGCTACTTTTTCCTTTATTGAAAGAGAGTAAACCATGTCAATGTCTAAAGCTTCCCTTATGACTTCTTACACCCAATATGTGCGGCCTGCGTTAGTAGTCGCCACATTGGCCATGGGTGCT
Source organism: Rhodoferax sp. ZS1R25 (assembly GCF_056521335.1). Lineage (NCBI taxonomy): Bacteria > Pseudomonadati > Pseudomonadota > Betaproteobacteria > Burkholderiales > Comamonadaceae > Rhodoferax > Rhodoferax sp. ZS1R25. The sequence goes on along the minus strand of NZ_JBWMAZ010000001.1, from coordinate 1,205,534 downwards.
GCCGCAGTGCATGCGGCAGGCAGCGATGCAGGAACCACTTCGCCAGACAAAGATCAGAAAATGAGCCAGTCACAAGGCGAGGGCTCGCGCGACGTCAACCGGAAAAAGGAGGATGTCGACTTGCAAGCAACCGGAAAGGCAGTATCCGACACGTGGATCACCACCAAGGTGAAGTCAGAAATCCTGGCCAACAGCGCCGCCAAGGGCCTGAAGGTCAATGTGACTACCAAGGGCGGTGTGGTTGCGCTCAAGGGCAAATTGGCGACGCAAGACGCCGCTGATCTGGTGAAGGAAATCGCCCAGAACGTGAAGGGTGTTCAAAGTGTGGATGTCTCCGGCCTGACTGTGGATAGTTCGAGTCGATAGTCGGATCCCAACGCTCATTGCTTAAAGCGGCTCAGCCAACGCATGTTCTTGCGTTGGCTGACGTTCGATACCGCACCCACCGGGAGAACACCATGTCGTCAATTCCAGATACCCAAACACCGAATTTCCATAAGCCACGGCCAGTGTCCAATCTCTTCGAAGGCACAGCACCTTCTCTCAGCGCCGTTTCGTGGGGCGCAGTCTTTGCTGGCGCTATTGCCGCCGCTGCACTGTCGTTGATCCTTCTGTTCCTGGGCTCTGGCTTGGGATTTGGAGCCGTCTCGCCGTGGGCTGCAGAAGGCATGCATGCCACCACTTGGGCCATTTCCGCCATTGCATGGCTCACTTTCACACAATTGGCGGCTAGCGCTTTGGGGGGCTACCTGGCGGGGCGTCTGAGAACGCGGTGGGTCGATATCCACGGCGACGAAATCTATTTTCGCGACACAGCCCATGGCTTCTTGTCGTGGGCGGTTGCAACCCTGCTGACCGCGGGACTGTTGGCTAGCGCCGTAGGGTCCGTAGTCAGTACCGGAGCCCAAGTCGGCGCAGCAACTGCCGCAACCTCGGCCACGGCTAGCGGGGCGCTGGCAACCAATCCCCTGCATCCCCAGGGAGCAGCATCCGGCGGCGACGACTCTAGTGCAATGCCTTACTTGGTCGACTCGCTCTTCCGCAAGGATGCAGCTGCAGCCGGTACGGCGCCCGCGGAGTTTGCCAACGGCGATTCAGCGCGTCTATCCGCACCCGAAGCCACGCGTATTTTTGCCAATGCTGCGCGCGCCCAAACACTGCCACCGGCGGACGTGACCTATCTGGGTCAGCTGGTCGCGCAGCGCAGCGGTTTGTCCCAGGCGGATGCGGAAAAGCGCGTTAACGACACGTTTGCCAAGCTGCAGGCCAATATCAGCAACGCCGAAGCTGCTGCGGCCGAAGCCGCGGACAAGGCGCGCAAGGCCAGTAGTTACGCCGCTCTGTGGCTGTTCATCTCTCTGCTTGCGGGCGCATTTTTTGCCAGCTTTGCAGCCACATTCGGTGGCCAGCAGCGCGACGCCTAGTCTGGGCCGCGCTATTTTCAACCGTATAAGAAAGCGAGAAACACCATGCGATCTCTATTGCTGCTTTTGCTCGGCATTCCCCTTCCCATCATTATTTTGATTGCCATCTTCGTCAGGTAACTCCCGACAACCTTGAAAGTCAACCATGGTCACTACGCCAAAGAAAACTCCCCGCAAGACAGCGCCAACGCCGGCCAAGCGCGCCTCAGCCAAGAAAGCGGTGCCAAGGAAGCAAGATGCCATTGCCATGCTGCGTGCCGACCATGTGTTGGTCAATGGGCTGTTTGCCGACTACGAGAAAACACGCACGGCCTCCAGAAAAAAGGCATTGGTCACCAAGATCTGCGATGAATTGGGTGTCCATATGCGGTTGGAAGAAGAGATCTTTTACCCAGCAGTGAAAATGGCTTTGCGCGACAAAGAGCTGGTGCCAGAAGCCACGGTGGAGCATGCGACGCTGAAGGAGCTTATCGAACAGGTGGACGGAGAAGAGCCCGACGGCGAGATGTTCGACGCCAAGATCAAGGTCATGGCGGAGTACGTGAAACACCATGTGAAAGAGGAACAGACCGAAATGTTCCCCAAGGCCCGCGGCACCACGCTGGACTTGGTGAGCTTGGGGGAGCGCATGGCGGCGCGTAAACAAGAGCTGAAACCCCAAAAAGCCGCCAGACCCCGGGTCTTGGCCACGATCAAGGAGGCGCTGGCGACGATGGTGTGAGCGGGAACCGAAGGGCCATTTCGATGCTCCTGAAGCCCTGAATGTGTAGATCTGCTCCAAATTGCGTCACTGTTTCCGCGATTTTTTTACCTCCATTCCCAGCCAGATAGCCACCTTCTCGACCTAGAAATCGAGCTTGCTTGAGCTGACCCGTTTTGCGTAGGCGGGCGCCGTCTCATCGGATAGAAGGTACTTCTTCACTGTGTTGCTCGCCAAGCCTGTACGCCTGGAAATCTCGCGGATGGACAGGTTTTTCGCAATGCCCAACGCCTGATGACATTCAATGTCGCAACGTTTATCACTCCTAAGTTCCCTGCTTGAAAACTAGTAGGGTTGGTTCCTACGTGGTTCCACTTTGGATGGACATTACTGTTCTAAGTGGGTCAGATTCGGCGGAGATCCACAGAGAAGGATCTCCCGCATAGACGGTGTCCATTCTGTACGGATGTCCAGGAGCCCGCTGTCCTGCGCAGACGCGGCATGCCCCTCTCGATGACATGGAGCTTCTCTTTGTATGAAGGCCCAATCAGCGGATCAGTTTTCAACGGAAATAAACCTGGTGATAGAAACGCTGACCCCGCCTACGCAAAGGGGCTCAGGTCAAGCAAGCTCGATTTCTATGCCAAAAAGCTAGTCTGCTGGCTGGAACCAGAAGCAACAAAATCTCGGAAACAGCGGCGCTGTTTCAAGCAGATCGACACACACCATATCGGTAGTTGCCATCTTTTCAGGGTAAACCACTAGAGTGATTGATTTATTATTTTATATATTAATTGAATAATTAAACCATGCAGAATGAGGCTACTCATGCGCCAATCGTTGAAGTATCTGAGGGGTTTTTTGTTGATTCTTGCAGCGCTCGGCAGCGCTGCATTTGGTCAAACCAAGCAATTGACGATGTGTTGGGCCGCATGGGATCCGGCCAACGCACTAGTGGAACTTTCCAAGGACTTCACTGCAAAAACGGGCGTGCAGATGAAATACGAGTTCGTGCCTTGGCCCAGTTTCACCCAGCGCATGACGACCGAACTCAACGCGAAAGGCAAGTTGTGCGACTTGCTGATCGGAGACAGCCAATGGATCGGCATGGCGGCCACCGCGGGGCACTACGTGAAACTGAATGCGTTCTTTGACAAGAACAATATCCACATCAATGACTTCAGTCCGGCAACGGTAGAGGGCTATTCGACCTGGCCCAAGCAAAGCACCAACTACTGGGCGCTGCCGGCCATGGGCGATGCCGTCGCCTGGACCTACCGCAAGGACTGGTTCGCACGTCCAGAGATCCGGGCTGCCTTCAAGACACGGTTTGGACGCGAGATTGCACCTCCCACGACATGGGACGAATTGAAGGATCTGGGCCAATTCTTCCAGGGCCGCGTGATCGATGGCAAAAAGATTTTTGGTGCGGCCCTGTTCACGGAGCGGGGATCGGAGGGCATCACGATGGGGGTGACATCGGCCATGTATGCCAATGGTATGCAGTACGAGAACCCGCAGAAAGCCTATGACATGCAAGGCTTCATCAACGGCAAGCCGTCGGTCGATGCGTTGAAGGCCTACAAGGATATTTACGACTGCTGCACCCCCCCCGGCCACTCCAATGCCTACATGGCTGAAAACCTGGACACCTACAGATCCGGGCAAGTCGCCATGCAGATGAACTTCATGGCCTTCTTTCCGGGCATTGCCAAAGACCCGTTGGTGGGCGGCGAGAAGACCGGTTTCTTCACTAATCCCAAGATGAGCACGGAGGGTGCAACCTTGGGTGGACAAGGCCTGTCGGTGGTGCAGTACTCCGACAAGCAAGATCTGGCCCTGGAATATGTGAAGTGGTTTGCGCAGCCCACTATCCAGCAAAAGTGGTGGGACATGGGGGGGTTCAGTTGCCACAAAGCGGTCCTGGAAAAACCCGGTTTCGCTAGCAGCACGCCGTACGCCAAGGTGTTCCTGGAGTCCATGAAAATAGTCAAAGACTTCTGGCAAGAACCCAGCTACGCAGAGTTGCTGCAGGCCATGCAAAAGCGGGTGCACAACTACGTGGTGGTCGGAGAAGGCACCCCGCAGGCAGCCATGGACGGTCTACTGAGCGATTGGAACGCGACCTTTGCGCGCGAGGGAAAGACGGGCAGCGCCGCCCCCCAGAGCGACGCAAAACTGTTGCCCAAACCTCTGCTCGTCGGAGGTCAGGATCGGTCCATATTCATGGTCGCCGCCGCACTGCTATGTCTCGTAGCGCTAGGGGCACTCGCGATACGCAAAAGACGCCGCTCGGCCATCCGCCTAGCACCGCCTGGTAAAGCCAATCACTGATTGCTTGGCCGACGGCACGCCCGGGGCATGCTTGCCCCCCAACGCGCCATCGAATCATCCCTCCCCCTTGTGTCTGAAGGACCCAAAATGCAGCATCCCATTCAGCCTACCGCCCGTTCCCGCCGCACCGTATTGGCGGCCTCAGCTGCCTTACTATGGGGTCCACTGAGCTTATCGCGGTCGGCCCAGGCGCTGCCAGCCGACAGATACACCATCAAACTGGGGCAATCTGCGCCGATCACAGGACCCCTAGGGCGCCTCAGCTTGGCTTTTGGTGATGCTGCACGTGCAGTATTCAACGAGGTGAATGTGCGCGGTGGCATTGATGGGAAAACCATTGAACTCATCACGCTTGACGATGAAAATCGCCCAGAACGCACCGAACTGAATGTGAAAATTCTGGCGTCAGAACACAAGGTGCAGGCCCTTTACGGATTCATCGGAACCGGGGCACACCGTGCGGGCGCGCGTGCGGCGGTCGCCGAAGGATTGCCCTACATTGCGGCCGTCAGTGGTGGCATGGAGTTGCGTGCTGGCACCCTGCCGGGGATCTTCAATATGCGGGCCAGCCATGACGACGAGATTGGGTCAGTGGTCCGCCACATGCAGCGAATCGGGATTGAACGCATGTCATTGGTTTTCGAATACAACTCCGATGGCTGGGAAATCCGGGATGCTTTAATCGCCGCTCTGGAGCAACAGGGGAACCATGTCGCATCCATGAGCAGTGTGGACCACGAGGGTAGCGACTTCAGCTTGCTCGGCGCAGTGTCATCCGTTCTTTCTGGCAAACCCCAGGCGGTTCTGTTGGGCGCGGATTTTATGGCAAGCGCGCGCTTTGTCATGGCCGCCCGCAAGATGGGATATACCGGTAGCTTTTACACTCTGTCCACGGTAGGAGGAACCGCGCTGATCGAAACCCTGGGGCCGCTGGCCGCAGGGCTGTCGGTCACCCAGGTCGTACCGTTTCCATGGACGGCTTCGACTAAGGTTGGCCGCGATCTGCAGGCCTTTTGTCTGCGCAACAGTATCGAATTGTCATTTGCCAGCATGGAGGCGTATCTTTCATCCAGCCTAGTGGTGGCAGCCCTGCGGCGCGCCAAGGAAACGGCGTCACCGCAACAGTTGGCCATCGCTTTGGAAAGTCTGCCGGAGCAAGACTTTGGTGGCTACCATGGCTCGTTCTATTCCAAATCCCGAAAGAACCCTGGCCAGGTTGACTTGACCGTCTATTCCCGGTCCGGGAAATTCCTGAAATAGCGGCTAAGCACAAGGCTCGTCAGCATCAAGACGGAGCGATGCTTTACGGACGCTGTATCAGTTCAATCTTGTAGCCATCTGGGTCGGTAACAAAGGCAATGATGGAGGTCCCGCCCTTCGTCCGTCCCGGCTCACGGCTCACAAAGCCACCCGCAGTCTTAATGGCATAGCAGACACTGTAGATATCAGCAACGCCTATGGCAATGTGCCCAAACGCATTCCCAATATCGTAATGGGTCACACCGTAGTTCTCGGTAAGTTCGATCTCAGCGTGGTCAGGATTTTTGCCGTAGCCCATAAAAGCCACGCGGTATTCGTATTTGACATTTTCCGTTCTTCGAATCAGGTGCATGCGCATGGCATCGGTATAAAACGCAATGGATCGCTCCAGGTTACCAACACGCAACATCGTATGTAGTATCCGCATGTGAAAGACAACTCAGTCAAAGTCAATGATTGAAGTTGTCAATAGCAACCCGCCATGGCCACTAGCGACCTGGGGCGAATTTTCGATCCCTGACCCGCACAACCGAAGGCCTCAAACCGCTCCTTTGCGATGCTGCGGGCGGCCGCCTTTGCAGCACCGAAAATTCTCCTTGGATCAAATTCTCCGGGGTTTTGGGCCAATGTCTGGCGCATCGATCCGGTCATGGCCAAACGAATGTCGGTATCAATGTTCACTTTGCGAACTCCCATGCGGATCCCTTTCTGAATTTCTTCAACAGGCACGCCATAGGTATTCCTGATGTTGCCCCCAAAATTCCGAATAATGGACAACCACTCTTGCGGCACACTGGAACTTCCGTGCATCACCAAATGCGTGGCAGGGATGCGGGCATGTATGGCTCTGAGCGTCTCCATGGCCAAAATGTCGCCCGTCGGAGTCTTGGAAAATTTGTAAGCGCCGTGACTGGCTCCAATGGCGACAGCGAGTGCGTCAACGCCGGTTTTTTCAACGAAGTCCGCCGCTTGGTCTGGGTCGGTCAGCATCATGTCATGTGTCAACCGCCCTTCGGCACCCGACCCATCCTCCTTGCCGGCTAGCCCCGTTTCCAAGGACCCCAAACACCCCAACTCGCCCTCGACCGAAACACCGAGCGCATGCGCCAGCTTACAGACACTGCGCGTCACTTCCACGTTGTAGTCGTAGCTGGAGGGAGTACAGGCATCCTCCATCAACGAGCCGTCCATCATCACGCTGGTGAACCCCGATTGAATAGACTGCAGACACACGACTGGCGAAGCCCCGTGATCCTGGTGCAGCACCACAGGTATTCCAGGATGGGCCTCTACGGCTGCCCTTACCATGTGTCGCAAATAGGGTTCTCCTGCATACTTGTTTGCGCTGGCGGAGGCTTGCAGAATGACAGGGCTATGGGTCTCCTGGGCAGCCTCCATAACGGCTTGAATTTGCTCCAGGTTGTTCACATTGAACGCCGGAACGGCGTAGGCAAACTCGGCGGCATGATCTAGTACTTGGCGAAGCGTAGCAAAAGCCATCACATGCTCCTTAGATGTTGGTTGGGGGAATCCGCGTAGTAGCGGTCAATACGGTCAACCTCCGCCTTGGAGCCAAACATCAGGCCAATACGTTGGTGCAACGATGTGGGCTGCACGTCCAAAGTGGGATAGTCGCCCATACTTGCGCGACCGCCCGCCTGCTCCATGATGAATCCAATGGGATTGGCCTCATACAGGAGCCGCAAACGCCCGGGTTTGCTGAGGTCCTTCGTGTCGCGTGGGTACAAAAATATGCCCCCTCGCATCAAAATGCGGTGTGCCTCGGCGACCATGCTGGCAACCCAACGCATGTTGAAGTCTTTCTCTCGAGGGCCGCTTCTGCCTGCAAGGCATTCGTCAACATAGCGTTTGATGGGGGCCTCCCAGAATCGGGCGTTCGCGCTGTTAATCGCGAATTCCTGTGTATCGTGGGGTACCTGCATCCAAGGATGCGTCAGCACAAACGCCCCCAAGTCCTGGTCCAGCGTGAATCCGTGAACACCATCACCGACCGACAGCACCAGCATCGTTACGGGTCCATACAACGCGTAGCCAGCCGCGATCTGCTCACGACCCGGCTGCAAAAAATCGGCCTCCACGACATCGCGGCCGGTGTCGATGGCATCCTGAGGTGCGCGAAGGATGGAGAAGATGGACCCCACCGACACATTGACGTCAATGTTGCTGGAGCCGTCTAGCGGATCAAAGACCAACAGATATTCCCCGCGCGGATAGACGGGAGGGATTTGGTGTGGCAAATCCATCTCTTCAGACGCCATGCCGGCAAGACTCCCCGTCGACTCTGTGCCCCGAATGAACAGCTGATTGCTCAGCACATCAAGATGCTTTTGCACCTCGCCTTGCACATTGATAGCGCCACCATGTTCGGACGCACAATTCCCTGCTGTGCTGCCGAGCGCCCCCAAAGAAATTGTCTTTGCAATGCTCATGCAAGCATGCGCAACGTGGAGAATCAAGGCGTTGCAATCTGCGCAACCCTCCGGCAGTCCCTGGGCGCTTTCCAGTAAAAACCTCTGGAGTGTGGTGCGGTGAATCGTTGACATAAAGCGTATTTCCAGACGGTATAGGCGTGTTGCTCCCCCGCATACAAACCCGTACGCTTTGAAGAAGCATCGGAATGGCCCGATGCAACCAGGCGACTACAACTCGCTTGATTGCCGGGGGGCCGCTTGGAATTACATGCCCCAGCGCAACGCCGGCGTACATACCGCCGCGTCCCACAGAGCCAGGAATTCGTCGTTAACGGCAGTAACGGTAATGGAGCAGCCCGCCATTTCGAGCGATGTGACATAGGAGCCGGTCAGGAACCGCACCACGCGCACACCCGACTTGACCAACACTTTGCGCGCAGCCTCCACCATCAGGTACAACTCCAGCATGGGCGTACCACCAAAGCCGTTAACCAGCAAAATCACTTCCTGGCCGACATTCAGTGACAGATCCTCGATCACCGCCGTTGTCAGCTCGTTGGCGATGGCATCAGCACTCGCCAGCGGCACACGGCGGCGCCCCGGTTCGCCATGGATGCCGACTCCCACCTCCATATCCGTGGCACTGATTTGAAAGGTCGGCTTGCCAGCTGCCGGCACTGTGCACGAACTAAGCGCCACGCCCATCGTTGCCGTAGCCTTGTTGACCGCATCACCGAGAATTTTGAGTTCTTGCAAGCTGTCACCACGTTCCGCAGCAGCCCCCAAGATTTTTTCCAAAATCAGTGTCCCGGCCACACCGCGGCGACCGGTGGTGTGGGTTGAATTCTCGACTGCCACATCATCGTTCACAATGACAGTCGCATTTTCCTGGTCCAGGATTTCCGAGGCCATGTGAAAGTTCATCATGTCGCCCGAGTAGTTTTTGACGATGAAAAGAACGCCGGCCCCACCATCTACGGCCTTCGCTGCATTGAGCATCTGGTTGGGCGTTGGAGATGTAAAGATTTGCCCTGGACATGCCGCATCCAGCATGCCATACCCGACAAAGCCCGCATGCAGAGGTTCGTGACCAGATCCTCCGCCGGAGATCAGCGCAACTTTTCCTGGTTTCACGACTTTGCGTCGGATGAATTCATATTCCTCTCCCAGCACCACCAGATCCGCATGTGCCGCAGCAAACCCGTTCAATGACTCTTCCAGCACTGAGTCCACGCGATTAATGAAATTTTTCATAACTCACCTCTATGGCAGAACAGTTGGTTTAGTAGGTTGGCTGAGCCTGAAGCAGGGTATCGCAGACCGAGCCAATAATCAACGCCATGGAACGCGATCCTGGATCAATGTGGCCCTTGGCACGGTCACCCAAAAAAGAGGACCGTCCACGGGAGGCGTCCATATCTGCTGTAGCTGCAGCGCTATCATGGGCGCACTGCCGCACACGAGCAATCAGGTCAGCACCGCCGTCCGCTAAGACCTTTTGTACCGGGTCCAGCACGTCCAACAGCGTTTTCTGCCCCACTTCGGCCTTTCCCAAGCGTGTCAGGGCTTCGATGCCGGCGCGCAATGCCAGCGCAAAGTCTTGGGCCGTTGGCTGGCTTGGTAGCTCCTTGCCCAACGTCATCAGCAAGGTGCCAAACACCGGACCGGACGAACCACCAATCATGGCGATGCAGGTTTTGCCCATGGTGTTGAGCACCTCGTTCAGGCTGGCGTCCTGCATGCTCGCGAGTTTGGCCTGGATCGCTTGTGATCCCCGTTTCATGTTCAGGCCGTGGTCGCCATCGCCAATGGCTTGGTCCAGGGCGGTCAGTTCATCGAGATGGTCGACAAGGGTTTGCGTGGCGTTTTGAATGATCAGTGGCAATGTCATAAGAATTTCCTTTCGAAAAGCATTAACTGCGAACACGTTGGCCGTCGGCATCAAACCAAAGGCATTGGGACAGGTCTAAGCCCAGGACTTCTCCGGGCTCAAATGAGGCGCCCGGTGGAACCGAAGCGATAACGTCATGGGGACTTCCCACCAAACCTAGATGCACCAAGAACTGGTCGCTCAAGCGCTCGGTGCGCTTGACTTGGCATTGCGTCAGGGTCGAACCCTCGACATAGCGCGGATACAGGCGCATGTGCTCGGCCCGCACACCCAGCGTGACGACCTTGGCCGGCGCGGCCTGCGACGGGAAGGCGGCGCGCGGAACTAGGTTGATGCGCGGTGAACCCAGGCGGCTGGCGACACTGACGCTGCAAGGGTCTTCGTACACCTGCTGTGGGGTCCCCAACTGCACAAGCTGGCCATGGTCCAGCACGCCAATGCGCGAGGCCAGCGTCATCGCTTCCACCTGGTCGTGGGTCACGTAGAGCATGGTCGCGCCCAAGTCATGCTGGATATGTTTCAACTCCAGGCGCAGATCGTTGCGCAGCTTGGCATCCAACGACGACAGCGGCTCGTCCATCAGGTACACGGCCGGGCTGCGCACCAGGGCGCGGCCAATGGCCACGCGTTGCATTTGCCCGCCCGATAGTTTGGTCGCGGAGTTCTGCAGCTTGTCTTCCATGCGCAGCAGACGGGCGACCTCGGTGACCTTGGTCTTGATGTCGGCCTCACTGGTTTTGCGCAAACGCGAGCGCAACGGGAAGGCCAGGTTGTCGTACACGCTCAGGTGCGGATACAAGGAATACTGTTGGAAGACAAAGGTAACGTCGCGCAACGCAGGGGCTACTTGCGTCACATCACGACCGCCAATCCAGACCTGCCCTTGGTCCGGCGCTTCCAATCCGGCCACCAAACGCAGCGTGCTTGTTTTTCCGGCCCCGCTAGGGCCTAGCAAAACGATGAACTCGCCGCTTGGAATGTCAATGCTCAAGCCCCGAACCGCGGCCGTGGCACCAAAGCTCTTGCTGACGCCAACAAGTTTTAAATCAGCCATGGTGGGCTCCTCGTGCAGCGGCCGTAGCCACTGGAATATCGTCGCGCATGGTGTGTATGGCTTTACCGGTTAGCTGGTCAAACAAAGTAACCTGTGATGCATCAAAGGACAGGCCCACGTGGTCTCCACGCTTGACAGGGAGGTTCACGTCCACCTTGGCGCGCAACGTGCACCCTGTCGCGCCGTTCACAGTCACGACCTGGCAGGTGCCCAGGTATTCGGTGCCCAGAACCTCGGCACGCAGGGACGAGTTAGCGTCCAAGCTGACATGCTCGGGTCGCACCCCGTACAGCAGTTGTCGCATCACAACAGCCTCGCGCAGTGCGGGCAGGCCCACGGTGGCGCCACCAATCGTGGCGACCGTGGCCCCTTTTTCCAGGCCCGCCTCAAATGGGATGAAATTCATCGCCGGCGAGCCCATGAAGTCCGCGACAAACACCGAGGCCGGTCGGTCATAGATTTCCTGGGGAGCGCCCAGTTGCTCGATGACGCCCTGATTCATGATGGCGATCTTGTCGGCCATGGACATGGCTTCGCGCTGGTCATGGGTCACGTACACGGTAGTCGCATGCAGGCGGTCGTGCAAGTTTCGCAACTCTTCGCACATGATTTCGCGAAACTCGGCGTCCAATGCGCCCAGAGGCTCGTCCATCATGAAGGCCAAGGGGCGGCGCACGATGGCGCGCCCCAAGGCCACGCGTTGGCGGTCGCCACTGGTGAGTCCGGAAACGGACTTTTTCAGCAGGTGGGTGATTTGCAGGATGCGTGCCGCGTCTTCCACCCGCTGGCGCACTTCTTTGCGCGGCGTGCCTTGCGACAGCAGCGGGAATGCAATGTTTTGCGCCACGTTCATGTGGGGATACAAGGCAAACATCTGGAACACCATTGCAATGTCACGTTGCGATGCGGGTTTGACGGTGACGTCTTCATCGTCCAGAAAGATCTGGCCCGATGTCGGTAGTTCCAAGCCAGCGATCATGCGCAGCGTCGTCGTTTTGCCGCAGCCCGATGGTCCTAGCAAGCAAAAGAACTCGCCGTCGTTCACCGTGAACGTGGAGTTCTTCACCGCGGTGAACTCGGCAAATGCCTTGTAGAGGTGGTGAACACGAATTTCAGCCATGGTAGTTCTCGTGTTGGGTTTTATTGGGGAAATTTCGAAACCACCATGAACATCACGGTGCCTCCGAGCATGGTGATGAACGACCAGGTGTACAAGAACAAGGCCAGCGGTTGCAGCAGCATCAGAATGCCCAGGCTGATCAAGCCGCAGGCCACCAGCTCCAGGGGACCACGCCGCAGCAGCTTGGGCCACTGGCTCGCCGGAGCAGACGCCGGGTCCGTCGGTGTGGGGGAATGTGAATTTGACATAAGAGAGACCTTGAAGTTGCTACTTGCGCACCGCGCCGAATGTGATGCCGCGCAACAAATGCTTGCGCATCAAAACCGTGAAGAACAGAATGGGCGCCAGGAATAGCGTCGTGCCGGCAGCCACTGCGGGCCAGTCCTGCCCCCCCTCACCGATGATGATGGGGATGAACGGGGGTGCGGTCTGCGCCTCGCCGGAGGTCAACAGAACCGCAAAGGCGTACTCATTCCAGGAGAAGATCAGGCAAAAGATGGCGGTCGCAACAATGCCCGTGGTGGCCTGCGGCAACACCACCTTGAAGAAGGCCTGCAAGCGGGTGTAGCCGTCCACCATCGCGGCCTCTTCGTACTCGCGCGGTATCTCGTCAATGAAGCCCTTGAGCAGCCAAACGGCCAAGGAAATATTGACGGCGGTGTAGAGCAAGATCATGCCGAAACGCGTATCGGACAGACCCAGTTCCCGGTACATCAGGTAGATAGGAATGGCCACGGCGATCGGCGGCATCATCCTGGTGGACAGGATAAAGAACAGCAGATCGTCCTTGAGCGGCACCTTGAAACGCGAGAACGCGTAGGCGGCCATCACACCAAACCCGACGGACAGAACCGTGGACCCGACCGCAATGATTAGCGAGTTCACAAACCGCGGCAGGTAATTGGTAGAACCCGCAACAACCATGCTGTTGTCGCGTGCGACCTGCTCACACGTGCCATTTGCCGGCGGCAGCGTAGCAATGTATTCGGGCGACTGGCGTGAGCGCGTCGTAAACAAATTGCAATAGCCTTCCACGCTGGGCGCAAAGACCACCTTGGGCGGATAGCTGATGGAGTCGGCAGGTGTCTTGAAGCCAGTCAGGATGATCCAGACCAGCGGAACAATGGCCACCAGTGCGTACAAGACCACCAGAAATCCGGCGACCCAGCGAGCGCCGGCGGAAGGCTCGACCACCGAGTGGGCTGTGCTGATGAGTTTGGGCATGATGGTCTACCGGTTCTTGACGTAGTTGAGGGCTTTGACATAAATGTTGGCCATGCCAAACACGGCAACGAACAGCACGATGGCAAAGGCAGACGAGTAGCCGGTGCGCCAGCTCTCAAAGGCCTGGCGCTTCAACGTGATGGATGCCAATTCGGTCGCCGACCCAGGCCCACCGGACGTGAGCAGATTGACCATGTCGAACATCTTGAAGTTTTCAATGCCACGGAACAGCACGGCCAACATGATGAAGGGCAGGACCATGGGTAGCGTGATGCAAAAGAACTGGCGCAGCTTGGATGCACGGTCGACTTCGGCCGCTTCGTAGATGTAGTCCGGTATGGAGCGCAAACCCGACAAACAGATCAGCATCACATAGGGCGTCCACATCCATGTGTCCACGATGATGATGGCCCATGGCGCCAGTTGGGTGGAGCCCAGCATTTCGAACGACGAGGCAGGGACACCAGACAAATAGGACACCGCGTAGTTGAACAGGCCCACTTGCGGCTGGTACAAAAAAGCCCAGAAGTTCCCCACCACGGCCGGCGACAGCATCATGGGGACCAAAATCAATGTCGTCCAAAACCCATGTCCGCGAAACTTGCGGTCGATCAGGTACGCCAACGAGAACCCGATTAGCATCTGCAGCAAAATCGTCCAGAACAGAAAGTGCGCAGTGGTTTGCATCGCAAGCCAGATATCTGGATCGTTCAGCACCGAAACGTAGTTGTCGATGCCCACCCCCATAACCGTCGCATTGGGCCTATTCGCCTTGAAGTTGGTGAACGAAAGCTTGATAGTCCATATCAAGGGAAAGATGTTGATCGCCAACAAGATCAGCATCGTCGGGCCGATGAACAGCCATGCAATGGCCCGGTCCGAGAGTCCGCGCAATGCCCCTGCCAGTGGTGACGGTGTCACTCTGGCAGCGCGATCGGCAACACGTTTGATGTTCATGGTATTAACCATCCGTTTCCGCAAAGGCGGTCTATATGAAAAAAATTACAGGTGACTGACCGGTCAACCTGTGCTCGACAAAGCGTATGGGGAGCACCGTGGTTGGCCAGTCAGATCGCGGATGCGCCTACTGTTTTCCGTCTTCCTTGAAGATCTTCTTCCAGTCGACCACCAGGGCATCGAGCGCTTCCTTCGCAGTACCCTTGTCGGCCACTACGTAGTCGTGGATTCGCTTTTGCTCAGCTTGCAACAACTGCGCGTAAGACGGTTCGGCCCAGAAGTCCACCACCATATTCATGGAATCCAGGAACGCTGCGGCGAATGGAGAGCTCTTGGGGTAGCCCGGTGCGTTCAACACGGCCTTGGCTGCTGACGACCCACCAATGTCTTGCCACTTTTGCTGAACTTTGGGGTCCGCAAACCACTTGATGTATTGCAATGCCGCATCTTTGTTCGGGGAATACGACACCACCGATATGCCTTGGCCGCCGAGCTGTACGCCCTTGCCTTTGGGGCCAGCCGGATTGGCAAAGAAACCAATCTTTTCGCCCCCCACTGCTGGGTCTTTGGCCAAGCCAGGGAAGAAGGCAAACCAGTTCATTTGCATGGCAACTTGGCCCGACTTGAACGCGTCCAGACCTTCCCCCATATAGGCGTTGGTCATGCCAGGCGCAGTGCTGCCCTTGTACAGAGCTTTGTAGAACTCCAAGCCTTTGACGGCATCCGCGGAATTGACGAAACCGTCCATCGAGTAAGGCTTCTTGGGGTCTTGGTATTTGAAGCCATAGGGGTACAAAACGTTGGAAACACCCATGGTGATGCCTTCAGAACCACGCTCTGTATAGATGTAGGCACCATAGACCTTCTTGCCATCGATCATCCGTTGTTGGAAGAACTCAGCAATTTCCTGCAATTCGGCCATGGTCTTTGGAGGAGCCAAATCACGGTTGAATTTCTTCTTGAATTCAGCCTGGATTTCGGGCTTGGCAAACCAGTCTTTGCGATAGGTCCAACCCACCGCATCGGCCATGGCGGGCAGCGCCCAGTAGTTGGGCGTGTTCTTGGGCCACTCTGCGTACCCCGTCACTGTGGCGGGCGCAAAGTCGGTCATCTTGATGCCTTCTTTGGCAAAGAAGTCATTCAGCTTGACATAGTGACCGCTCTCAGCGGAACCACCCACCCACTGGCTGTCGCCGATGATCAGGTCGCACAGCTTGCCCTTGGAATTGAGCTCGTTGAGCATGCGGTCGGCAAAGTTCGGCCATGGCACGAACTCAAACTTCATTTTGATACCGCTCTTGGCAGTGAAGTCTTTTGACAACTCCACCAGCGCGTTCGCGGGGTCCCACGCTGCCCAGCACAGCGTGATAGTTTTGTCTTGGGCATGCGCACCTGAGCTACCCAACGACAAGGCTGCGGCGATTGCCATCGCAGACAATCCAGGTATTTTTTTGAGTACTTGTTTCATTTCAGTCATCTCCAATAAAGTTATTTCAGACAGTCAATACAAACTCACCTACACACACATCAGGCTGCCTAATCAACGAAGATTCTCGGCAGTCAAGATCTCTATCCGTGGCTGAACGACGTTCAGCGCACCACGGGCGTTTACACACAATTTCCGAAGAACACTGGCCGCATTCATGACGCAATAGTGAATGTCCTGGTGCAACAAATAGCTGACTGCGCCACGCATCAAGAAGCGGGTATGCAGCTCGGTCAGGTCGTGCATTACCACTCCCTGTTCTCCTGTGATATCGAGCTGCGCCAGCGCCCGCATCAGGCCGACAGTGCCCGGGCCGACGATGTAGATGCCGGCCAAGCGCGCGGGGTCTATCTCCTGCTGGAAATACTCCAACATGGTTTCGCACACACCGTCGTCCGATTTCGGCAAGTCCGTAATCCGCAAAATGCGCATCAGCGGAAAGCACTCTTCCAACACTTGTGCAAAGCCGATCCGACGCTCGATTTCCGAAGACAGGCGCGTGCCTTGGGACAACAACAGCATCAGGTCTCGATCGGGCGCCCCGGCCATATTGCCCAACAACAATCCAGCGGTTCTGCCGGCGGCGCGGTTATCTGCACCTACGAACAACTGCCGTGCGGAGCCCGCGACGTCGGAGAACAGCGTCACGACATGCACACCGGCCTTCACCAGTTCGGCGATGGCACGCTTGACCACCGGCACATCGACAGCCAGCACGGCAACACCATCGCAATCGCTCACTTGCGACAGGTCAGCGGCAAATTTCGCGGAGTCATCGGCGCTAAAGCGACAGACGACGGTCGTAATGTGCTGGTGTCGAAAATCGCTCGCACCATGCGCTACCTGGCGCTCAACCGCGTCAAAAAATGAAGACCCTCCGTCCGGAAGCACGTAAGCAAATCGCAGCCCGTCATCTTGGCGGGGACGCCCCAATGGCGGGGTGGATTCATCCACATGGGAAATCACTTGCATGACCCTGGCCATCGTCTCGGCGTTTACACCCGGACGCCGGTTGACGGCACGGTCAACCGTGGCGGTGCTCACGCCAGCCAGCCGGGCGATTTCTGCGATGGTGAGAGTGGTGGAGGTAGCCATGACAAAATTTATTTGATGTTATTATTCTGATTTATATAAATAATAAATCAATCAGTACAAACACCTAGTTAAAGGTGGACACCAGCTCCGCTGCGGGCATGATCGCCAGGTGCGGCCTGGCCATCGGCGCTCTTTCAAAAACGGAGTGCTGGCCGGGCAATTTGAATGCGGCGACGGCTTGAACCTGCTGCCCCGCCAAGCTGCTGAGGTTGGTGGCTGCTGCGGCCATTTGCTCCACCAAGGCGGCGTTTTGCTGCGTTGTGGTGTCCATTTGGGAAACGGCTTCGCCGACCTGGTAGACGCCCGACGCCTGCTCATTGCTTGCCGTGCTGATCTCAACCATGATGTTGGTGACACGCTGGATCGAGTGCACAAGTTCGGTCATCGTTGCGCCGGCTTGGTCGACGAGCGTGGTGCCGCGTGCGACCCGCTGTACGCTGGTGTCGATCAGCCCTTTTATTTCCTTGGCGGCCTGGGCGGAGCGACCCGCCAGGGAGCGCACTTCGCTGGCGACGACGGCAAAGCCACGGCCTTGGTCACCCGCCCGTGCAGCCTCGACCGCTGCATTCAGTGCCAAGATATTGGTTTGGAAGGCAATGCCATCGATGACGCTGATGATCTCGGCGATCTTGCGCGACGACTCGTTGATGCCCTTCATCGTGTCCACCACTTGGGCAACGACTTCTCCACCGGTCGTCGCAACC
The DNA here is from genome assembly GCF_056521335.1 of Rhodoferax sp. ZS1R25. NCBI lineage: Bacteria > Pseudomonadati > Pseudomonadota > Betaproteobacteria > Burkholderiales > Comamonadaceae > Rhodoferax > Rhodoferax sp. ZS1R25. Next base: position 1,187,853 of record NZ_JBWMAZ010000001.1, on the reverse strand, counting down.
GAAGAGGCATTCAAGGCCAGTTGATTCGCGTGGCTTGCGCTTTCCGCGTTTTGTTTGACGGTGGAGCTCAGTTCTTCCATAGACGCCGCGGTTTCTTCCAAGGCGCTGGCTTGCTGTTCGGTGCGTGCGCTCAAGTCCCGGTTACCCTGCGCGATTTCTCCGCTGGCAGCGGCGACACCTTCCGAAGCCGTGCGCACGTTGGAGACCACCTGAACCAAGCTGCTTTGCATCTCACTCAGGGCACTGAGCATCATGGCGGCCTCGGTGTGGCCCGTGCCATCAATGCTTTCCGTGAGATCCCCCGCTGCAATGGAGCGCGAAATACGGAGAATCTGCGCAATCAAGCGCTTCAGGCTGCGTGCCATCAACCAGCCCGCCAGGGCACCGATCAGCGCGGCAACCGCCGCCAGTACGATAAGAAACGTGCTGGTCCGCTCGGACTCGGCCGTTGCGTTGTTACCGAGTTCGACGACGAGTTGCCGCTGCAATGCGCGGGAATCCTCGACTGCTTTGAAAATAGTGTTTTGCAGCTTCGCTACATCCCCAACCAGCAGCTGTCCCGCGCCCTGGATTCCGCCATCCATGGCCATTTGCAAAACTTTGTCGACGTTTTGGTTGTAGGGGCCCAAGTTGTTGACAATGGCGCCAAGCCACTCCCGCGCCTGGGGCTCTTCCACCGTCTTGTCGAGCTCGGCCAGGATTTGTTGGTTAGCGGCCCTAGCTTCCAGGATCTTCTGTTTTGCATCGGTGCGCAGCCCGGTGTCCCAACTGATGACGAAGTTCCGGGAGTGCTGGCCCATAGCATGCAGGTTGTTGGCGAGCTGGGTGTACTGCTCGACCTTGACCATAGGTCCATCGGCCATCGCGCGTATTTGCCGCGCCAGAGCATTGGTGATGAAGGTACCCGCCAACGCGATGCAGACGCCGATGCCGGCCACAACAAAAAAAGCGATGAACAACTGTGTGGACATCTTGATGCTCAAATGTTTCATGCTTTTGTCTCCAACGGGTCATGGAACTCAAAAACCGCCCCAGACAAGGCACGCCTACTCTGCCCCCCCCCACACGCCCAATCGATTTCGCCATGCTTTCGATTGGTTTGACAGAATTTCTGATGTTTATGATTGATTTATTGATGCGGTTTACAGTTTGAAATACTAATCAGCACCAAACAATATTCAATCAGGGTATTCCCTAGGCAGCTTTACCCCCTGCGATAGAGCGCGGAGGCCACCGATTGCAGCGGCGCGCGCATCCACCCGCGTTACGGCGCAGTTGTTGGGATGCCTGGTAGGGCTAGGGGGAGGGGAGTGGCGTTGTGCACGTGAAGCACGCGCACTCAATGGTAGTTTTCGGCCGTCAGTATTTCGATACGCGGCTTGACCACCTGGAGCGCACCGCGCACGTTTTCGCACAGTCCACGCAAAACTCGGGCGGCGGTAGAAATGCAGTATTGGTTGTCTTGGTCCAGCACATATGCCACGTCACCGCGGCTTAGCAAGGTCTGATGGATGTCCGTTAAGTCGTGGACGATGACGCCCTGTTTGCGCTCCAAGCCCAGCTCTTTCAGGGCGCGCACGACACCGGAGGTGCCTGCTCCGCCACTGCCATAGATGCCCGCCAGGCTCGCAACATCCATTTCCGACTGCAGAAACTGCATCAGAACTTCGCATGTCCCGTTATCATCCAGCGGCAGATCCGGCGTGCGCATGATGTGTAGATGGGGGAAGTCCTCCTCAATGATTTGAGAAAAACCAATGCGCCGGTCGATTTCGGAACTGAGCCGTGTGGCATGCGACAACAACAACAAGGTATTCTTGGCCGGCGCGCCCGCCATACGCGCCAGCAACAAACCGGCCGTGCGGCCAGCCGCCCGGTTATCGGGCCCCACATAGACCTCGCGCATGGATCCCGCGACATCCGACAACAGGGTGACCACATGGACACCCGCTCTCACCTTTTCGTTGATCGCCTGCTTCACGGCCGGCAGGTCGGGGGCCAGTATGGCGATGCCTTCGCAGTCTTCAACCTGCATCAACTCCTGCGCAAAGCTCTCCGGATCTTCCGCATTGAAGCAGTACGTGACTTCGGTGATATTTTGGTGGCGAAACTCCCCCGCCTGTTGCGCGATTCGGCGCTCCACCATATCGACGAACTTGGCATGGCCATCCGGCAACACGTAGGCAAACCGCAGATTTTGCTGCTTGCGTGGACGACCGCGGACGACCGCGGGTGTGCCAAGGTCAGCGACAGCTTGCATCACTTTCTTTGTGGTCTCGGCGTTCACTCCTGGGCGGCCGTTCAACACGCGATCAACCGTGGCCGTGCCAACCCCAGCGCGACGCGCAATGTCAGGAATGGTGATGGGCGATGAGTTGGTCATGGAAAGCTGGCGATGGTATGGCGCAAATGTTTCAGCTTAAAGTCGAGCAATTAATTCAATCAATCTGCGAAAGGCACTGCGATACATCATATCTCCAAGTTGCACACTTTTGAGATCAGACCCATCGATCAATCACGGATCAGTGAAGACTAGGTGAAAACACTGATTGATTTAAATTTTATTTAAATCAATATAAATGCCATACTACATCAACCTATTCGATGGGGAGTTCTGCATTGGAGTGACATCATGGTCAATATTTCACTTTGGGTAGTGCTGTGTACGATGATGGGAGTGGTTTTGGTATGCGCACAATTCTGGATCCAATGGCGCGAATTGCACTCCAAACTTGGCGGTTCGGTGCAAGAGTTGAATCGCCACATCGTCCGCTTGGGCCGAGGGGATTTCTCCGGTGCAATTGCGGTCCCCCCCCGGGGCAGGCACAGCATCATGGCTGGCCTGTCTCAGGCTCAAATCAAGCTCAGCACCATTGATGCGCAGCGCAAGGACGCCGAGAGTCGAAGCCAACGCTTGACACAACTCTACGCGGCACTGAGCCAGTGCAACCAGGCAATTGTGCGCTGCAGCAACGAAATGGAATTATTCGGCAAAGTCTGTGAATTGGTCGTATGCCATGGCGGAATGAAAATGGCATGGATCGGCGCACTCAACCATGACGATCACCAGTTGGAGCCCGTTGCAGCATATGGCGCGGGCATGGAGTACTTGCAAGGCCTCCATATATCTGTAGAGGCCAATGACCCGTCATCGCACGGTCCTACCGGCACGGCATTTCGGGAGAATCGCCCCGTATGGTGCCAAGACTTTCAACATGACCCTACCACGGCACCATGGCATACGAGAGGTGCCAAGTTTGGCTGGGGAGCGGGGGCAGCATTGCCGCTTCAACGCACCAAGGGCAGCGCAATGGTTATGACCATGTATGCAGAGGCACCCAACGCCTTCGATAAGGAGGCCTGCGCTTTATTGCAGGAGATGGCCCTTGACATTGACTATGCCGTTACGGTTTTGGATCAAAAAGAGCTCCATAGACAGGCTCAGGAGCGGATTCAGTATCTCGGTCGCTTCGATGCGCTGACGGGGCTCCCCAATCGCACAGAGTGGGAGGCCCAAGCGAGCCAAGCTATTTCCTTGGTACGTCGTCAGCCAGTTCCACTAACAGTCATGTTTCTGGACCTGGACCACTTCAAGGACATTAATGACTCACTCGGCCACTGCGCTGGCGACGCATTGCTGATAGAGGTGGCCAGTCGACTACGCTTGGCTCTTCGCCGGGAGGACACGGTTTCACGCTTTGGCGGGGACGAATTTGTGTTTCTGTTGCGCGGACTAGACGCTTCGGCCGCCTCCAAGGTGGCTCAGCACCTGCTGAACGTCATCTCCGCACCGTTTTTGATTGAACATTGCGAGCTCAACATCACCGGCTCCATCGGAATTTCTATGTTTCCTGGCGATGGCGAGGATGTCTCTACACTGTGCAAAAGAGCCGACACGGCCATGTACCGGGCCAAAAAGAATGGCCGCCAGGACTATTGTTTCTTTACGACGGAGATGCAGGCACGCGCCGCACGCAACTTAAAGATAGTGAACGCACTACGCCATGCCTTGGATCATGACCAGTTGTCTCTGCACTATCAGGCACAAGTCTCACTGGCAACCGGTTGCGTTGTTGGGGCCGAAGCACTATTGCGTTGGAAACATCCCGAGTTGGGCAATGTATCACCTGCCGAATTCATCCCCGCTGCGGAAGAAAGTGGGCTGATAGTACCTATTGGGGAGTGGGTGCTACGGCAAGCCGTACGCCACGCCAACATCTGGCGCGTCAAAGGCCTCCCGACCATGGTTATCGCGGTGAATCTTTCCGCGGTTCAGTTTCGCCACCACGACATGCAAAACTTGGTCACAAAGATACTCTCAGAAGAGGATTTTCGGCCAGATTGCCTGGAGTTGGAGCTGACTGAGAGCGTTGCCATGCACGACCCACAAAGCGCTATTGCGCTCATGAATGATTTGCACCAACGAGGCATACGCATGTCTATTGACGATTTCGGCACGGGCTACTCTTCATTGAGTTATCTGAAAAAGTTCAAAGTTTGCAAACTGAAGATCGATCAATCCTTTGTGCGGGATATCGATACCGATGCAGAGGACCGGGCCATCGTCAAAGCAATCATCCAGATGGCCGGGAATTTGGGTATTCACACCATTGCAGAGGGCGTGGAGACAGCCGAGCAGTTGGCCTTCCTGCGCGAAAATGGATGCATCGAGATACAGGGCTACTTGGTCAACAAACCATTGCCCGCGGATGCATTCGAGGCATTTGTGCTGCGCTCTGTCACAACTTCAAACGCATTCTTTGCAGAAAAACAATCCGCAACTAGCTCCTTGCGTCCCACACAAACTAAGCAGGTTCGATTGCTGGAACGGGAGATCGAAGACTTCTTTTGATTAAAGGGCCGAGTGTGGTTCCACACTCGGCGATGAAATTGCTTCACTGAATTTGCGACAACTCGCGGCAGCCTCAAAGCTGTTCAACTGCCCCGCTACACAAACCACAGGCGCCAACATCCTTTTTCTATCCAGGACATTGAACTAAGCAATTAGCACTCACTCATAGAGAGTGCTAATATTTGTGATACGAACACAAGGAGGTTCTGAATGTCCGCTTTGCTTGCTACCCCCCACACCGCTCTGGCCGTGGCCAATCCGTGGTCGCTGGTGCCGCCGCTGGGGAACTTGGACGCCTATATTTCCGCCGCCAACCGCCTGCCCATGCTCACGCTGGAAGAAGAGCAGGAGTTTGCCCGCAAGTTCAAGAATGACAACGACCTTGAGGCTGCCGGTAAGTTAGTGCTCTCTCACTTGCGCCTGGTGGTGTCCGTATCCCGCCAATACCTGGGCTACGGCCTGCCCCACGGCGACCTGATCCAGGAAGGCAATGTGGGCCTGATGAAAGCCGTCAAGCGCTTTGACCCTGACCAGGGCGTGCGCCTGGTGAGCTACGCGCTGCACTGGATCAAGGCCGAGATCCACGAGTACATCCTGAAGAACTGGCGCATGGTCAAGGTGGCGACCACCAAGGCTCAGCGCAAGCTATTCTTCAACCTGCGCTCCATGAAGCAACGCTTCAAGAGCGACGATGCAGCCGCCGACCTGGGCACGCACCGCGACACGATGAACCCTGAGCAGATCAACGCCATGGCGCGTGAGCTCAACGTGAAGCCGGAAGAAGTCATTGAGATGGAAACCCGGCTGTCGGGCGGCGATGTGCTGTTGGACCCCTCGCCCTCCGACGACGGCGAAGACGCGTTTGGCCCCATCGCTTACCTGACCGACACCAACCACGAGCCTGTGGCCATGATCGAGGCACGTCAGCGCGACGTGCTGGCAACCGATGGCATTGCCACCGCGCTGAACAGCCTGGACGAGCGCAGCCGCCGTATTGTGGAAGAGCGCTGGCTCAAGGTGAATGACGACAACTCGGGCGGCATGACGCTGCACGACCTGGCCGCCGAATACGGCGTGAGCGCTGAGCGCATTCGCCAGATCGAGGTGGCAGCCATGAAGAAAATGAAGACTGCCCTGGCCGAATACGCCTGAGCACACCGCGGCGACACTTCGTGTCACGCGCTTGGTACACAATGCCCCCTGCCGGCTTCGGCCACAGGGGGCATTTTTCCGACTGGAGACTTTTTTCATGCGACGCAACGCCGCCAAGATTGCTACACTTTTTGTAGCTGCCTGCGCAATATCCACGGGGGCTATCGCCCAAAAAGACACTGAAACCACTGCACCATGGCCAAACCGGCCGCTGCGCATCATCGTGGGCTTCCCGGGCGGCTCGTCGCCGGACCTGACCGCCCGCGCCTTTGCCGACCCCCTCTCGAGGGCACTGGGCCAGCCTGTGATTGTGGAAAACAAGGTGGGGGCGGCTGGCAACATCGCGGCCGACTACGTGGCCAAGGCCACGGACGACCACACCATCGGCCTGATGATCAACGGCAACATGACGATTGCCAAGCTGCTGAACCCCAAGCTGCCCTACGACCCGCTCAAAGACCTGCAGCCCATCAGCCTGATTGGTGTCTCACCCTTGGTGCTGGTGGCGCCCTTGAATGCGCCTGGCAGCAATGCTGCCGAGTTTCTGGCGGCGGCACGCAAGTCGGGGGACAAGTGGAACTACGGCACACCCGGCGTGGGCACCGTGGGCCACCTGGGCATGGAACTGCTCAAGACCAAGACGAAGATGGCACCCCTGCATGTGCCCTACGCGGGCTACCCGCAGGTGGCTACGGCCCTGATTGCGGGTGACCTACAGCTCAGCCTGCTACCGCCCGCGCTGGCCAATGCGCAGATCAAGGCCGGCAAGCTCAAGGCCATTGGTGTGACCGCCAGTGTGCGCAGTCCGCTGGCGCCAGAGATTCCCAGCCTGTCGGAGGCGGGGGTGAAAGACTTCAATCTGGAGATCTGGAATGCTGTGGCTGCCCCCCACCACCTGCCCAAGCGCGAGGCGGTACGGCTGGCCAGCCTGTTCAGCGAGATTGCCCGCTCACCCGAGATGCGGCAAAAGCTGTTCCAACAAGGCTGGACGGTGCTGGGCACGTCGGCCGAAGGCCTGAGCAACCGCGTGAAGGCCGACACGGCCTTGCTGGGTGGCATCATCACCAGCCAAAAGATCACGATCGATTGAACTTACGCCGACAGACGCTTGCTTCATCGCCGGGCGGTCCGCTATTTCCGTGTTTATGCCGCCAGGGGCATGGGCAGCAAGCGGCGGTATTCTTTTTTGGCCGAGGCATAGCACTCGCAGGTCTGCTTTTCCAGGCGATTGCGGTCCAGCACGACGATGTGGCCGCGGTGGTAGCGAATCAGCCCGGCTTCCTGCAGTTTGTGGGCCGCGATGGTGATACCTTCGCGGCGCACGCCCAGCAGGTTGGCGGCCAGCTCGTGGGTCATGTTCATCTCGTCGGAATCCGACCGGTCCAGCCCCAGCAGCAGGCGGCGGCAAAGTTGCTGGTCAATCGAGTGGTAGCGGTTGCAGACCGCCGTTTGCGCTACCTGCCCTAGCACCGCCTGGGCGTAGCGCAGCATGAGCTTAGCAATGGCGCCGGAGCGCTCTACTTCGCTTTTGAAAAAGACGGCGCTCAGGCGCAGCGCCCTGCCCGCGCTTTGCACCACGGCCTCGCTGGGCGCCGAGCCCCCACCTAGCAGCAGGGACACCCCCACCACGCCATCGTTGCCCACCACCGCCACTTCGGCGGAGGCGCCCTCCTGCGTCAGGTACACCAGGGAGGCAATCGCAGTGGTCGGAAAGTACACATATTCGGGCGTGCTGCCTGCGGCGCAGAGCACCTGGTTCAAGGTCAGCTCCACCGGCTCCAGCTGAGCGCGCCAACGGTCAGAGTCGGCCTGGGGCAAGGCAGCCAATAGCTGGTTTTGCTGTATGTCGCCGAAATAGCGGTAGGTAGGTTGCATGAGGCTCTCCCTGTGTGGATGAATGCCTCTATGGTCTCGAATTCGGGTTACTACCGATATCAGTGGGGGCCGCTTGCTGAGGTCGGTCTAGTCCTACAAAGTACGGTACTGCGCATTCAGGATGTCTGCTTGAACAGCTGGGCGATGTCCGCCGCCAGCACCTTGGCGCCGCTGCCGTAGCGCGTGAACAGGCGCAGGCGGCCCTGGGTGTCGTACACATAGCTGCCCGCGGAGTGGTCCATGGTGTAGCTGGTGGGGGTCTTGCCGTCCACGCGCTTGTAGTAGACCTTGTAGTCCTTCGCCAGCTCGGCCAGCTTGTCGGGCGTGGTGGTGAGGGCCAAAAAAGTGGGGTCGAAGTTGCCCATGTAGCCCTTGAGCACCTCCGGCGTGTCGCGCGCCGGGTCTACGGTGACAAACAGGCCCTGCAGCCGCTCGCCGTCCTTGCCCAGCAGCTGCTTCACCTCGGCCAGCTCGGCCATGGAGGTGGGGCACACATCGGGGCATTGGGTGTAGCCGAAAAACATGACCACCACCTTGCCCTTGAAGTCCGCCAGGTGGCGCAGCTGGCCGTTATGGTCCGTCAGCGCAAAGTCCTGCGCGTAGGTGGCGCCCGTCACGTCAATGGACGCGAACACGGGCTTTTGCTCGGAACAGGCAGAAAAAAGGCTTGCAGCCCCCACAAGCATTGCGCTGGCAGCTACAAATTTAATAGCACTTCGTTTGTTCATCAGAGGCTCACAACAAGTAATGGTCCAGCAGCAGCGCGGCAAACAGCACGCTGAGGTGGATCAGGGAGAAGCGGAAGGTGGCGCGCGACAGTTCGTCCGAATAGCTGCGCAGCAAGCGCACCGCGTACCAGCAAAAGCCCAGGCTCAACACCACGGCCACCACCAGGTACAGCCACGAGCTCATGCCGTACACAAACGGCAGCAGGCAGGCCGCCAGCAGCATGAAGGTGTAGAGCAGAATTTGCAGGCGCGTGAACTCGCTGCCGTGGGTCACAGGCAGCATGGGCAGGCCGGACTTGCGGTAGTCCTCCACCCGGTACAGCGCCAGCGCCCAGAAGTGCGGCGGTGTCCACAGAAAGATGATGAGGAACAGGATGAGCGCCTCGGGGCCCACATCACCCGTCATAGCAGCCCAACCCAGCACCGGCGGCATGGCGCCCGAGGCACCGCCGATCACGATGTTCTGCGGCGTCAGCGGCTTGAGGATCACTGTGTAGACCACGGCGTAGCCCACAAAGGTCGCAAAGGTCAGCCACATGGTCAACGGATTAACCCAGACGTACAGCAGCACCGAGCCCGCAATGCACAGCGCGGCCGAGAAGATCAGGGTCTGCGTGTCGCTCAGCTCACCGCGCGCCGTGGGCCGCCAGGCGGTGCGCTTCATCTTCGCGTCAATGCCTTTTTCCACAATGCAGTTGAAGGCCGCGGCCGCACCGGCCACCAGGTAGATGCCCAGGCAGGCCACAGCCGCCAGGCCGATTTGCGGGAAGGTGGGCACGCCGGGCACGGCCAGCACCATGCCGATCAACGCGCAGAACACGATGAGCTGAATCACCCGAGGTTTGGTCAGCGCATGGAACTGGCGCAGCACCGACGGGGCAGTGGGAGAAACGTTGGCAGTCATTCAGAAATTCCAGTTGAAGAGGGCGTGGCCGCCCGGGTGCGTATCCACACCAGCGTGACCAGCAGGGCACCAGCGCCCCCGGTGTGCATCACGGCGGCCAGCAGCGGCCAGCCCAGCACCACATTGCTCAAACCCGTGGCGAGCTGCAACAGCAGCAAACAACCCAGCCAGCGCGCGGGGCGCTGCAGCGGGGGCACGCCGCGCAGCCGCAAGGCCAAACCACCCAACACCAGCACCGTAGCCCCCGCCAACAGGCGGTGCGCCCAGTGGATGGCCGTCAGCGCTTGAAAGCTGATGGGCGTGCCGTCTTGCGACAGACCCAGCGGGCGCCACAGCGTGAAGCCGCCCGCAAAGTCCATGCGGGGCCACCAGCTGTTCTGGCATTGGGGAAATTCGGTGCAGGCCAGCACCGCATAGTTGGTGCTGACCCAGGCGCCCGAGGCAGCCTGCAGTACCAGCATGGCCAGCGCCACCTTGGCAGCCAGCGCCACCCACGGCGGCACCCGTCCGGGCACGGCAGCACTGCCGCGCGCCACCTGCAAGGTCAACAAGGCCAGCAGCACATAGGCGCCCAGCAAGTGCAGGCTCACGATGGCGGGGAACAACTTCATGGTCACGGTGAGCGCACCAAACGCGCCCTGCACGCACACCCACACCAGCGTGAGCGTGGGCAGCCAGGGATTGGGCGTGGCCCACGCGGGGCGCTTGCGGCCCAGCCAGGCGGTCAGCGCCAGCACCAGAATCAAGCCCCCCACGCCCGTGGCCAGGTAGCGGTGCACCATCTCGATCCAGGCTTTGCTGTGCGTCACCGGGCCGGTAGGCATGGCCTCCTGGGCGCTGGCAATGTCGGCATGCGCACCCAGCGGGCTGGCGCTGCCGTAGCAGCCCGGCCAGTCCGGGCAGCCCAGGCCGCTGTCGGTCAGGCGGGTAAACGCGCCAAACAGGACCAGGTCGAATGTGAGGAACAAGGTGATGATGGTGAGGGCCTGAAAGCGCCCCACCGCAGGACCAGAACTGCCGCGGCCGTGGCGCAACACCACCCACAGCAGCGGGCCCGAGGCCAGCAAGGCCCCCACCAGCAGCACACGCAGCAGGGGCGAGAGATCGTACAAAGAAGCTTGCATGCGGGGCTCAGAGGGCCTTCAGCGGCCGGCTTTGTCCCACGACGCGGCAGCGCGCAGCAGGCGGTCCATGTCGCGCTTGGCTTGAGGGGCGGTTTCGGGCGTCAGGTTGGGTGGGAAGCGCATCATCAGGTTGCCGATGGGGTCGACCAAATACAGGTGCTCCTGCAGTTGGGCACCGTCTTGTGGGGGCAGCCATTGGGTCAGCGCGTCAGCGGGCAGGCGCAGCACGGTGGCTCCCTGCAAGGCGGGTCGCAGGGCCTCGGGCACAGGGGCTGCGTCGCTGATCAGCCAGACCCAGTCCACACGGTCTTTTTCCTTGCCCAGGGTTTCACGCAGCTGGCGCTGCAGGTACAGGCGCTGGGCGCAGGCGTCATCGCAGGCCGCGCCCGCCACGCTGATGAACAACCACTGGCCCTTGAGGTCGCGCAGGTTCACGGGCTTGCCGTCCAGGGCCGTACCCACCACATCGGGCAAGGGGCGCTGGGGCTCGACCAGGGCGCCAAAGTTGCGGCGTCCTTCGGGGCGCACCACGTAGTAGGTGAAGTACGAGGCCACCACGGGCGCGGCACACACCAGCATCACCAGCAGCATCTTCCAGCGGCCCAGGCGGGTGCGCACCACGGCCTGGGTCAACCCCTGGTCGGCCAGCGGCATGGAGTGCACAGTCATCCCCAGTGGGTGGTCGTCTTGGGGGTTGGCGCTAGACATGGGAATCCTTGATCACTTGAAAATACGGTCGAATTTGAAACCAGGCAAACAGCACCACGATCAGCAAAGCCAGCGCAAACCATTGCGCCGCGTAGCCATAGTGCTTGTCCACACCCAGGTTGATGGCAGGCCAGTCGCGCAGCAGCCCTTCGCTGGCCGCGCCGGTCTGCTGCAACGTGATATCGGTGCGCAGTGGCAGGCCGGTCTCGGTGCGGAACTGGTCCAGGTCGAGATTTTGCCGGATTGCGCCCAGTGCAGGCGCGCCGGGCTCGTAAAGCTTGGAAGGTGGGGGGGCAATGCGCCCATGGACCTCCACCGTCCCCACAGGGGTCGACAACGCGGGGAGTTGGGTGCGGTCCTCGAAGTTGCGCGGCAACCAGCCACGCTGCACCATGACCACGGTGTCCGAACCCGCCAACCGCAACGGCGTGAGTGCAAAGAAACCCACGCGCGCCTGCATCTGCCGGTTGTCCAAAAATACCGTGTGCTGCGGCAGCCAGGTACCGGCGAGCACCGCCGAACGGTGCACCAAGGCCTGCACCTGCGGGCCTGGGGCTGCCGCCAGCAACTCGGCGGCTGGCAGTGGCGCCAAGGCGCCCTGCTGCTCGATGGAAGCCGCCAAGGCCTCCTTTTGTGCGGCCCGGTCCAGCTGCCAGCGGCCCAGCGACACGGTCACGCCCACCCCCAGCAAGGCCGCCAGACCCACCAGCAGCAAACGGCTGCGCGCACTCATCCGATAATCCTGTTCATGACCTACCTCGTAATCTTGGCGTTCGTCGCCATTCTGGGCAGCCTGGCCACAGCGCTGTACTTCATGCTGCGCGGAGGCAAAACCGCCACCTCCAAGTCCCGCGGCATGGCCCGCGCACTGGCGTTCCGCGTGGGATTTTCCATTCTGCTGTTTGTCTGCATTCTGGTGGCCTGGCAACTGGGCTACATCCACCCCACCGGTATTCCACCGGGCCGGTGAGCCGCAAGCCCCCTCCCCCGCAGACCTCCATTAAAAAAGGCACCGCATGCGGTGCCTTTTTGTTGTGCCGTTGGCGGCTTAAAACCAGTACACCAGGATGTACAAGCCCAACCACACCACGTCCACAAAGTGCCAGTACCAGGCAGCGCCTTCAAACCCGAAATGCTTTTCGGGGGTGAAGTGCCCCTTTTGCAGGCGCAGGGTGATGAACAACAGCATCAACATGCCCACGAACACGTGGAAACCGTGGAAGCCGGTCAGCATGAAGAAAGTGGAGCCGAACACGCCGGAGCTCAACTTCAGGTTCAGCTCGGTGTAGGCCTCGTGGTACTCATAGCCTTGCAGGCACAGGAACAACACACCCAGCAGCACGGTCACCCACATGAAGCGGATGGTCTTGCTGCGGTTGCCGTCGATCAGCGCATGGTGGGCAATCGTCAGCGTCACGCCAGAAGACAGCAGCAGCGCGGTGTTGATGGTGGGAATGGGCCAAGGACCCATCGTGGCAAACGACTCGACGATGCCGCCAGGGGAAGCGGTAGCACCGGCCGCGAGGCTGGGCCACACGGCCTTGAAGTCAGGCCACAGCAGCGCATTGTCCAGGCTGCCAAGGGCAGGCACCGAGTGCGAGCGAGCCCACCACAGCGCAGTGAAGAAGGCACCGAAGAACATCACTTCAGAGAAGATGAACCAGCTCATGCTCCAGCGGAAGGAGATGTCGATCTTGCGACCGTACTGACCGCCTTCGCTTTCGCTGATCGCCTCACTAAACCATTGGTACAACACCGCCAGCCACCAGACCAAGCCCAGCGCCAAGGAGTACTTGCCCCAGTCCGCGCCATTGACCCATTGGCCTGCGCCCAGAATCACAAAGAACAGTCCGGCTGCCGCCATGACCGGGTGACGCGAAGGACCCGGTACAAAGTAGTACGGCGTGCCACCATGTGTTGTAGAACTCATTTTTGCTCCATTCCTTCTCTAATCCAAATCTCTGAAATCGGGTGGGACCTCACTCAGGAGGCCACCGCCCATTTCGCCAAACTGATCAAAATCACGACCAGCAGCAAGGCGCCAACGATGCCCACCACCACCACGTGCATGGGGTTGACCTTGGCCAGGTCATCGCGGTAGCCCTTGTTGCTGCGAATACCCAAAAAAGACCATGCCACCAGCTTCACACTGTGAAGAAACGAGGCCTTGGCGGGCACCTTCGGCGCCATCACGAACCTGCGCTTTCCAGCACCGGCACCTTCACACTGGCCACGGGCGCCGCGGGCGTTTTACCACCCACTTCGAAAAAGGTGTACGACAGCGTGATGGTGCTCACGTCCTTGGACAACTTCGGGTCAATCACAAACACCACGGGCCAGGCCTTCTTCTCACCGGGTTCCAGCGTGTACTGGTTGAAGCAGAAGCACTCCAGCTTGTTGAAGTGTGCAGAGGCTTGCAGCGGCGCATAGCTGGGAATAGCCTGGGCCGACATGCGGCGGTTCTGAATATTCTGAAACTCGTACATCACCGTGGTGATTTCACCGGGGTGCACCTGCACCGAGCGCTGCGCGGGCTTGAAATCCCAGGGGCCACGCGAGTTCGCATCGAACTCCACCGTGATGGTGCGCGAGGTATCCACCTGCGTATTCACCACATTGGCCTTTTGCCCCGACACCACCTGCTCGCCCAAGGCAAGGATGTTGATGCCGGTCATTTCACAAATACTCTTGTAAATCGGCACCAGCGCGTAACCGAAGGCGAACATGCCAACGGTGATCACCGCCAGCTTGCCCACCATCCGGGAGTTTTCGCGCTTCAGACCCATGGTTTATCGGCTCAGCACAATCATCTTGGCCATGAAGCCAATGAAGAACACCGCTGCCACCGAGGCCAGAATCAGGCCCAGGCGCACATTGGCTTTCTTTTGCTCAGGCGTTGCCATGGCTTATCCGATCACCTTGGTGGCGGTAGCGTCCAGCTTGGGCGGGTTCTCAAAGGTGTGGAACGGTGCGGGCGATGGCACTTCCCATTCCAGACCTTCAGCAGCTTCCCAAGGCTTCTGGGCAGCTTTTTCGCCCTTACCCAACATGATGGGCAGCACTACGAACAGGAAGAAGTAAACCTGTGCCAGACCGAAGGCGAATGCGCCCACCGATGCGACGGCGTTGAAGTCGGCGAACTGCATGGGGTAGTCGGCGTAGCGACGGGGCATGCCGGCCAGACCCAAGAAGTGCATGGGGAAGAACGTCACGTTGAACGCGATCAGCGACCACCAGAAGTGGATCTTGCCGCGGGTTTCGTTGTACATCACACCGGTCCACTTGGGCGACCAGTAGTAGAAGCCAGCGAACATGGCGTACAGCGAACCGGCCACCAGCACATAGTGGAAGTGGGCCACCACGTAGTAAGTGTCCTGCAGTTGGATGTCGATGGGCGCCATCGCCAGGATCAGACCGGTGAAGCCACCCATGGTGAACACGAAGATAAAGCCCACAGCGAACAGCATGGGGGTTTCAAACGTCATGGAGCCTTGCCACATGGTGGCGATCCAGTTGAAGATCTTCACGGCGGTCGGCACAGCAATCAACATCGTGGCGTACATGAAGAACAGCTGGCCTGTCACCGGCATGCCGGTGGTGAACATGTGGTGGGCCCACACGATGAAGGACAGGATGGCGATGGAAGACGTCGCGTACACCATGGAGGCGTAGCCGAACAGCTTCTTGCGGGCAAAGGCAGGAACGATCTGGCTCACGATGCCGAAGGCCGGCAAGATCATGATGTACACCTCGGGGTGGCCGAAGAACCAGAAGATGTGTTGGTACATCACCGGGTCGCCGCCGCCAGCGGGGTTGAAGAAGCTGGTGCCAAAGTGGCGGTCCGTCAGCGTCATGGTGATCGCGCCAGCCAGCACGGGCATCACGGCGATCAGCAAGTAGGCAGTGATGAGCCAGGTCCAGGCGAACATGGGCATCTTCATCAGCGTCATGCCGGGAGCGCGCATGTTCAGGATGGTCACGATGATGTTGATCGAACCCATGATGGAAGAAGCACCCAGGATGTGCATGGCAAAAATGCCGGCGTCCATGGAGGGGCCCATCTGCAGGGTCAGCGGTGCGTACAGCGTCCAGCCGGCAGCGGGTGCGCCACCGGGCATGAAGAACGAGCCCACCAGCATCAGCGCCGCGGGAATCATCAGCCAGAAGCTGAAGTTGTTCATGCGCGCAAAGGCCATGTCGGATGCGCCGATTTGCAGCGGGATCATCCAGTTTGCAAAGCCCACGAAGCCCGGCATGATCGCGCCGAACACCATGATCAGACCGTGCATGGTGGTCAGCGAATTGAAGAGCTCGGGATTCACCAATTGCAGACCGGGCTGGAACAGCTCGGCGCGGATCAGCAGGGCCAAAATGCCGCCGATGATCAGCATCGTGAAGCTGAACAGCAGGTACAGGGTACCGATGTCTTTGTGGTTGGTCGCAAACACCCAGCGCTGCCAGCCCGTGGGGGCGTGGTGGTGGTCGTCATGGGCGTGGTCGTGATGGTCTAGTACGGCGCTCATTCTGCTGTCCTTCTCAATTCTCTTCGTTCAGTCTGGGGAACATTACTTGCGCAATGCCAACACGTCGGCTGGCTGCACCAGTTGACCCGTCTTGTTGGACCAGTTGTTCTTGGTGTAGCTGATGACCGCAGCGATATCGGTGTCGCTCAAAGCCTTCCAGGAAGGCATGGCACCGTTGTTTTGGCCATGCAGCAAAACCGCGATTTGCTTGCTCTTGTCAGCATCGAGCACCACGGCAGCACCGTCCAGGGGTTTGACCGGGCCAGCGCCCTTGCCGTTGGCCTGGTGGCAGGCTGCGCAGTTTTGTGCGTAGACTTTTTCGCCGCGCTTGGTGATGTCGTCCAGTGTCCAGACCTTGGTGGGGTCATCAGCCTTGGCTGCCAGCTTCTTCTGCTCCACAGCCACCCAGGCCGAGTAGTCTTCTGCCGACAGCACCTTCACGTGGATGGGCATGTAGGCGTGTTCTTTGCCGCACAGCTCGGCGCACTGGCCGTAGTAGTCACCCACTTTTTCAGCACGGAACCAGGTGTCGCGCACGAAGCCGGGAATCGCATCCTGCTTGATACCGAAGGCCGGCACCATGAAGGCGTGGATCACGTCGTTGGCGGTGGTGATGATGCGGACTTTCTTGTCCACGGGCACAACCAGCGGGAAATCCACCTTCAGCAGGTAGTTGTCAACCGACTCGCCCTTTTTGGGGCCGCCTGCATCGGACATGGCGCGCTGGTCGCTGTCCAGGGTGGAGACAAAGCCAATACCTTCGCCTTCGCCCTTGAGGTAGTCATAGCCCCATTTCCACTGCATGCCGGTGGCCTTGATGGTCAGGTCGGCGTTGGTGGTGTCTTTCATGGCAACCACCACCTTGGTGGCGGGCAGGGCCATCAGGATCACGATGACGAAGGGGACGATGGTCCAGATGATTTCAACGGTCACCGACTCATGGAACGTGGCCGCCTTGTAGCCTTGCGACTTGCGGTGCTTCCAGATGGAATAGAACATCACCGAAAACACGGCCACGAAGATGACCGAGCACATGATGAGCATGAACCAGTGCAGCCATTGCTGCTCGCGAGCGATGTTGGTAACCGCGGGCGCCAGGTTCAGCTGGTTCACAGCCGGCCCACCAGGCAAATCATTCACGGCATGCGCCAGGGTGAATGCTGCAGTGCCAGCCCATGCACCTGCTGCCAGCAGCAGTGAAGCCAATTTGTTCAATATGCTCTTCATCGTGTTCACTTTTCTAAGCCCCAAAATTACCAAATGCGCAGACCGCGCATGCCCCATCAGGCGGCACGCAAGGCAAGCCGGATTTCACGGGCCAGCAGCGGTCGCAGCTCTGGCCGGATGAAACGCCCTACCTGGATGGTTCTACCCCGCCCAGACAACTCGATCAATGATCCGTCCCCCGCACGCGGCTCCACCCTGACCCAATCTCTCTGAAATTCGGCGCGCTCGAGCCTGCCAGCATTTTCCAATTCGACGACTAGCTGCCCCTCCTGCAAGGAGATGCGCTCGCCGTCGGTGGCATGCCGGGCATAGACCACGAACGCTATTCCCACTGCCACCAGTTCAAGTGATGCAAAGGGCATCACCAGTGTTGCGCCCTGGGACCAGAAAAGCATTCCGATACCCAAAGAAACTACACACAGTGACACATACAGCCAGGCCAGTTGGACAGGCGAAACCGAACAGTTGCGCCTGAGAAACCACTGAACGTGCCGCCCTTGTACCGTCGCAAAGCGAAAAACTAGATTCGTCATGCGTCTTGCCCGAAATGGACCAGCCATTCACAGGCGAGTCGAGACTGCAGGGGAAATGCCGTTACCTCTATTACCCCGCATTGTAGTCCAGACGGCCTCTGAATCTGCCCCAAAAAGGCAAAACTGCGGCCCCGGATCGTCGCTCAGGCGCCCGTTTTGGCGCCCGTTGGGCCGTGCTTGAGAACGGATCGCATCTGTTCCAGCGACACCGTGGTCTCGGGCTGCACCTTGAGCCGAGGTCGGGGTTTGAAGGCATGGCCGTAGACGATTTCGAAGGTCACCTGCAGCCGCCCATCGCCCGCGGATGTGGCCAGCCCCTGTGACAGTGCGGCGTGCAAACGCGCCAGCCACGCGCGCGAACGCAGGCCGGCAAACCGCTGCGGATGCAGATTGCGCCCCAGGCCGCGCAGCTCGACCAGCAAGCTCTGCGGCGTGGAGTAGGTCAGCGTGATGCGCTCCATGTCCATCACCGGCTCGGCAAAGCCTGCATGGACCAGCATGTCGCCCCAGTCGTGCATGTCGGTGAATTCATGGCCGGGCACGGGCCAGCCCATGCGCGCGTACACCGCATGCAACTCGCGCAGCGTGTCGGGCCCCAGACAGGAGAACATGGCAAAACCATCGACCGCCAGCAGGCGGTGCCACTCGCCGATGAGGGCTTCCGGGTCGGCGGCGGTGTGCAGCGCCATATTCGCCCACAGCATCTGCACCGGCTGCGCGGGCGCGGCAAAGTGCAGCTTGGGGCCACGCCAGCGGGCGGGCTGCCACCAGGGCTTTGCTATCAAATCATGAGCTGCCCGCGCACGTTCCGCGGGGGCTTCGAGCACAAAACACTCGGAATCGGGGTAGCGCTGGCTTAACAGCGCCTGGGCCTGCACGCCGCCCTGCAACGGGCCCCAGTGCACCCATTGCTGGGGCTTTTGCACGATCCACTGCAGACGGTCTTCCATGCGGCGGGCCACTTCCTCATGCAGCCAGGGCGACGTCTCGCCGGGCACCGGGCGCCGCTGGGCCCAACGGGTGGCAGCAACGGGGTCGATAGTAGGGGGGCGCTGGGTGCTCATGGGGAGGGTGCAAAAGGCGGTCGCGAGTATATTGCCTGCATGTTCCGCCAGCTGCTTCAGGGGGTATCGCGGCGGCTGCCCAGCCGTTGCGCCGTGTGCCATGCCTGGCCCGCCCAGGCGGTGTGTGAAGATTGCGTGGCGCAGTTTGCGCAACCCGTGCACCGCTGCGCGCACTGTGCCCTGCCGCTGCCTGCGGGCATGGCGCGCTGCGGCGCCTGCATCACCACCCCACCCCCGTGGGATGCGGCCCTGGCCGCGGTGGCCTATGCCTACCCGTGGTCCGGCCTGGTGGTGGACTTCAAATTCCAGCAACACCCGGCCTGGGCCGGCACCCTGGCCACTCTGCTGCACAGCGCGCCGTGGGTAGAGCCCGCGCTGGACGCGACCGACCTCGTACTGCCGCTGCCCTTGTCACGCCAGCGCCTGCAAAGCCGTGGCTTCAACCAGTCGCTGGAGTTGGCGCGTCGCCTGGCGCCGCACAAGCTGCGCACCGACCTGCTGCTGCGCGTTAAAGACACCCCGCCCCAAAGCAGCCTGCCACGCAAGGAGCGGCTGCACAGCGTGCAGGGCGCATTCGCCGTGGAGCCCCTGCGCGTGGGCGAACTGCGCGACCGGCGCGTGGTGTTGGTGGACGATGTGATGACGAGCGGCGCCTCGCTGCACGCGGCCAGCACGGCCCTGCGCGGTGCTGGCGTGGCCCACATCACCGTGCTGGTGTTTGCGCGGACAGAGTAACCGGTCCGCGGCGGGCCGCTCAGTGCAGGGTTTCGATGGCCAGGCGGTGGTAACGCTCGGCCAGCACAAAGGACACGTGGTGGATGGCCTCTTTGACGCGCTCGGCGCTGGCCTCGTCGGGCGTGGCCAGAATCAGGAAGGTCGCGCCGTCGTGGGCCGCGTCCAGAAACGCCTGCAGGGTCGAGAGGCTGGTGCCCAGGCTGGCCAGAAAGCCCGCCTCGTGAATGTTTCTTTCCGCGAACTCGGCCATCTGCTCTGGGAGTAGCTCCATGGAGTCGCTCGCCGCCAGCCCGTGCGCGCGCAGCTCGTGCAGCACTTGGTGCGCGTCCTCCAGGTCCTGGAACGCGACCACCGTGTGGCCCGTGGGATAAAACGCACCGAAGTCTTTGTGCAGCTGGTCCAAGGTTTTCATGGCACACCCCGAAGTGATGACTCTTCCATAGTAGGCAAATCCTGGAAATTCTCCAGTGCGGCCGCGCGACAATACCGCCCATGTTCCATATTGTTCTGGTCGAGCCCGAAATCCCCCCCAACACGGGCAACGTCATCCGCCTGGCGGCCAATACGGGCTGCACGCTGCACCTGGTGGAGCCGCTGGGGTTCTCCATGGATGACAAGCACATGCGCCGGGCCGGGCTGGATTACCACGAGTACGCGGCGCTCAAGCGCCATGCCAGCTGGCAAACCTTTCTGGACACCGAGCAACCCGCCATGGACCGCATGTTCACGCTGACCACACGCGGCACCCGCAGCCCCTATGCGGTGGCGTTCCAGCCGGGCGACTGGCTGGTGTTTGGGTCCGAGACCAAGGGGATTTCAGATACGGTGCGCGCCGCGTTTGACGCCCCGCGCAGCCTGCGCCTGCCCATGCTGGCGGGGCAACGCAGCTTGAATCTGTCCAACGCCGTCGCAGTGACCGTATTTGAAGCCTGGCGACAGCAGGGCTTCGCCACCCTCAGCGCTTAAGGGTATTGGCGCGCCAACGACTCGGCCACGCAGACGGGCTTGGGCGAACCCTCGCGCTCCACGGTCACTTCCCATGTCTGCTGGCGACCGCCATTGTCGATGGGGTCGCTGGCCAGCAGCTTCATCTGCGCGCGCAGGCGGCTGTTCACGGGAACCGGGGCGATGAAGCGCACCTTGTTGAGCCCGTAGTTCACACCCATGCGCGCCTCGGTCACGGTGAGCGCGCTTTCAAAAAAATGCGGGATCAGCGACAGCGTCAGAAAACCATGGGCAATCGGCGCGCCAAACGGGCCGGCCTTGGCGCGCTCCACGTCCACATGGATCCACTGGTGGTCGCCCGTGGCTTGGGCAAACAGGTTGATGTGCTCCTGGGTGACGGTGACCCACTCGCTGGTGGCGACGTGTTGGCCCACCAGGGCGGAGAGTTCGGCAAGGGTGGCAAAGGTTTTCATGCCGCCCACTGTAGCCAGCCGCGGCGCACCGGCGTGTCCGCCGGGTGACAAAGCTGGCCTGGCGCTTACGTGGACCTATTTGGCATCCAGCCAATGGCAGATGGGCTGCCACTGCGCCAGGTCGCGCTCGACGCGGCCCGGTGTGACGTCAAACACCGTGAGCCCGCGGGCGGCAAGCTGGATGTAGTTTTGCGTATCGCGCACAAAGCCCAGCACCGGCAGGCCCAGGCTCTGCACAAAGGTATGCAGCTGATCGGCGGCCCGCGTGCGCTCGTCCACGCGCATGCCCACAATGCCGATCTGCGTTTTGGCAGCCTGGGCGCTGTCGGCCAGTTCGTCCAAAAAGGCGCGGGTGGCGAAGATATCAAACACGCTGGGCTGGAGCGGTACCACCACCTTGTCGGCCAGCTTCAGCACCTCCTTCAGGCGCTTGCCATGCAGGCCTGCCGGGGTGTCCAGCACCACGTGGGTGGTGCCTTTGGGCGGTTTGGCGATCTGGTCGTCTCCCACGTCCCAGCTGGCAATGGGCCGGGCGGCTGGGGGACGCAGTGTGAGCCAGAGCCTGGAGGACTGTTGCCGGTCGGCATCGCCCAGCATGACGGCGTGCCCCTGGGAGGCAAAGTAGCCCGCGATCTGGGTGGACAGGGTGGACTTTCCCACCCCGCCTTTGGGATTGGCGACAACAACCACGGGCATACACGACTCCTTGGAGGGTGGAACTGCGCTATGTTATCGGGATGGACACCGAACACCAAGCACCGCCCGCCGCCACACCCAGCACGGCGCCCGCCCGCCCCATCTACGTGGTGGCGGCCCACCCCAACTGGCGTGAATCCCGGGTCAACCGGCGCCTGCTGCAGGCTGCGCGCGCCGCCGACACCGCCACGGTGTGCGACCTGTACGCCCGTTACCCCGACTACAGCATTGCCGTGCCCACCGAGCAGGCCCGGCTGCAAGACGCCCAACTGGTGGTGCTGCTCCACCCGGTGCAGTGGTACTCCATGCCCGCGCTGCTCAAGCTCTGGCTGGACGATGTGCTGGCCCACGGCTGGGCCTATGGCGGTGGCCATGCGCTGCAGGGCAAGGACCTGTGGCTGGTAGCCACCACGGGCGGGCCAGAGGACTCCTACCACCCGCAGGGCTACAACCGCTATTTCTTTGACGCTTTCATGCCCCCCTACGAGCAGACCGCCGCACTGTGCGGCATGCGCTTCCTGCCGCCCATGGTGCTGCACGGTGCGCACAGTGTGGGCGCGGCCGAGGTGGACGCCCATGTGGCCATGTTCACCGAACGCCTGGCCAGCTACCCGCAGTGGCCCGAGCTGGACGACATGGAAAGCTGCCCGGCCTGCGTGGTGCCTGACACCGACCGGCCCACGCACGACACCGTGGAGGTCAAGCTCTGATGGAACACGCACCGACCTGGCTGATCAACAGCTTTATTTACCTGAGTGCGGCGGTGATCGCCGTCCCGCTCTCCAAGGCCGTGGGCCTGGGCTCCATCATTGGCTACCTGGCCGCCGGCATTGCTATCGGCCCCTGGGGCTTGGGCCTGGTGACCAATGTGGAAGACATCCTGCACTTTGCCGAATTTGGCGTGGTGCTGATGCTATTTCTGGTCGGCCTGGAGCTGGAGCCGCGGCGGCTGTGGAACCTGCGCCGCTCCATCTTTGGCTGGGGCAGCATGCAGGTGCTGGGCTGCGCGCTGCTGCTCACCGTGGTGGCCATGGCCTGCGGCGTGGGCTGGCGCCTGGCGCTGGTGGCCGCGCTGGGCCTGGCCTTGTCCAGCACCGCCATTGCGCTGCAGGTGATGGACGAGCGCAACCTGCTGCCCACCGGCAGCGGGCAGGCGGCGTTTTCCATCCTGTTGTTCCAGGACGTGGCGGCCATCCCCATCCTGGCGCTGCTGCCGCTGCTGGGCGTGGTTGCGGTAGAGAATGAGGCCTCAGCCCCCGTCGAATATGCGCAAGCAGCTATCAAAATCATAGTGGTCATCGCCGGCATCGTGCTCGGCGGGCGGCTGCTGATGCGCCCGCTGTTCCGCTGGATTGCGCGCTCCAAGACGCCCGAAATCTTCACCGCCACAGCCTTGCTGCTGGTGGTGGGCATTGCGGGGCTGATGCAGTTTGTCGGCCTGTCCATGGCGCTGGGGGCGTTTTTGGCCGGCGTGCTGCTGGCCGAGAGCGAATACCGGCGCGAGCTGGAAACCGACATCGAGCCCTTCAAAGGTCTGCTGCTGGGCCTGTTCTTCATTGCTGTCGGCATGAGCATCGACTTTGGCGTGTTGATGCAATCGCCCGG
Organism: Rhodoferax sp. ZS1R25; assembly: GCF_056521335.1. Classification (NCBI taxonomy): domain Bacteria; kingdom Pseudomonadati; phylum Pseudomonadota; class Betaproteobacteria; order Burkholderiales; family Comamonadaceae; genus Rhodoferax; species Rhodoferax sp. ZS1R25. The sequence goes on along the minus strand of NZ_JBWMAZ010000001.1, from coordinate 1,164,709 downwards.
CGTGATGGCACTGGTGGTGGTGGGCTTTCTGGCCATCAAGGGTGTGGTGATCTACGCGCTGGCGCGCCACATCAAGCTGCCATTTCAAGAGCGCCCGGTGTTCACGCTGCTGCTGGCGCAAGGGGGTGAGTTTGCGTTTGTGGTGTTCCAGGCCGCGGCCGGGGCCAATGTGTTCCCGGCGCAGACGGCCTCGCTGCTGATTGGCGCGGTGGCCGTGTCCATGCTGCTGAGCCCATTGATTCTGGTGGTGGTGGACCGGCTGGTGCTGCCGCGTTACGCCCACTGCGGCGTGCCCGCCATGGAAGAGATCTCCGAGCAGCAGGAGGCCCCCATCGTGATCGCGGGCTTCGGCCGCTACGGACAAATCATTGCGCGTGTGATGCTGGCCGAGGGCATTCCGGCCACCGTGCTGGACCACGACGCCGAGATGATTGAGGTGGCGCGCAACATTGGCTACCGCGTGTACTACGGCGATGCTACGCGGCTGGACCTGCTGCGCACCGCCGGTGCTGCCAACGCCAAGGTGCTGGTGGTGGCGGTGGACGATGTGGAGCAGTCTCTGGAGATCGTGGACCTGGCGCAGGCGCACTTTCCGCAGCTGCAGATCGTGGCGCGCGCGCGCGACGTGATCCACTGGAACAAGCTGCGCGACCGCGGGGTGATGCTGGTGGAGCGCGAGCTGTTCGAATCCAGCCTGCGCAGCGCGCGCAGTGTGCTGGAGCTGCTGGGCCACGAGCCCCATGCGGCACGCCAGACCACCATGCGCTTTCGCCAGCACAACCTGGAGCTGTTTGAGAAGCTGCACCCCCACTACAAAGACAGCTCCAAGCTGATCGCCGTCATCAAGCAGGGCCGCCAGCAGCTGGAAGAGCAGATGGCGCAGGAGCGTGCTGAAAATGAAAAGCGGCGACCACACGGGTGGGACAACTAGGGCCCGCTGGAGCGGTTCAACCGATCAGGCCAACCCATCCCACAGCAGCTTCACGCCGGTCAACAGCATGCCGGCGTAGAGAAAGCGGTAGAACACTTTCTGGCTGATGCGCCGCGCCAGGCGCACGCCGATCCACACCCCCACGGGGGCAATGGGCAGCAGCACCAGGCTGGTGGCCATGTTGCGCAGGTCCAGCAGTCCCAAGAGGCCGTAGGGTATCCACTTGCTGAGGTTCACCACAAAGAAGAAGAACGCCATGGTGGCAGTGAACTTGATGGGGCTGAGCCTGAGCGGGATCACATAGGCGTTGATGGGCGGGCCGCCCGCGTGGGCGATGAAGCTGGTGAAGCCCGAGGTGGTGGTGAGGACGGCGCCCAACCAGCGGGGCGGCGGCGCGCTGTCGGGCTTGGGCGGAAACAGCAGGCGCTGCGCCAGAAACAGCAGCGTGAAGCCGCCCACCATGGCCGCCACCGTGTGCGGGTTCAGCACCTTGAACAGCAGCGCGCCGATGGCAATGCCCAGCATGCCAAAGGGAATCAGGAACTTCAGCAGCGTGAGGTCGAAGTCTTTGCGGAACGCCGCCATGCCCAGCACGTCCATCACAAACAAGATGGGCATGAGGATGGCCGCCGCATCGGGCACGGTCACGGCCAGCGCCATCATGGGCACGGCCAGCGAACCAAAGCCCGCGCCAAAGCCGCTTTTGCTGATGCCCAGCAGCAGCACGGCGGGGATGGTGACGGCGTAGAAAAATGGATCGGTGATCAGCGGGAAAGTCATCTTCAAGAATGTACGCTCTCCAGCACCACGGCAATGCCCTGCCCCACCCCAATGCACATGGTGCACAGGGCGTAGCGCCCGCCCAGCGTGTGCAGCTGGTTCACCGCCGTGTTGGCCAGGCGCGCACCGCTGGCGCCCAGCGGGTGGCCCAGCGCAATGGCGCCGCCCCAGCGGTTCACGCGCGCGTCTTCGTCCGCCAGCCCCAGCAGGCGCAGCACCGCCAGGCCCTGGGCGGCAAAGGCTTCGTTCAGCTCAATCACGTCCATCTGCGCCAGCGTGAGCCCAGTCTGCGCCAGCACCTTTTGCACTGCGGGCGCCGGGCCTATGCCCATGACGCGCGGCGCCACGCCGGCCGTAGCCATGCCCACCACGCGGGCGCGGGGGGTGAGGCCATGGCGCGTGGCGGCCTCTTCACTGGCCAGCAGCAGCGCGCAGGCACCGTCGTTCACGCCACTGGCGTTGCCGGCCGTCACCGTGCCGCCGGGGCGCACGATAGGCGCCAGCTTGGCCAGTGCTTCCAGCGAAGTGGCGCGGGGGTGCTCGTCCTGGCGCACCACGACAGCCTCGCCCTTTTTGGCCTTGAGCGTGACCGGGGTGATTTCGGCGTCCAGATACCCCGCCTGCTGCGCCGCCAGGGCCTTTTGCTGGCTGGCCAGCGCAAAGCGGTCTTGTGCGTCGCGGCTGATGCCGTGCTCGGCCGCCACGTTCTCAGCGGTCTCCGGCATGCTGTCGGTGCCGTACAGGGCTTGCATCTGGGGGTTGATGAAGCGCCAGCCAATCGTGGTGTCGTAGACCGCGTTGCTGCGGCCAAAGGCGGCGTCCATCTTGGGCATGACAAACGGGGCGCGGCTCATGCTCTCCACGCCACCCGCTATCAAAAACTGAGCTTCTCCCGCTTTGATGGCGCGGGCTGCCGTGCCAATGGCATCCAAACCCGAGCCACACAGGCGGTTCAGCGTGGCGCCCGGCACGTCCTGTGGCAGGCCCGCCAGCAGGGCGGCCATGCGCGCCACGTTGCGGTTGTCTTCGCCGGCCTGGTTGGCGCAGCCCAGCAGCACCTCGTCCAGCTGCGCCCAGTCCACCCCGGGGTGGCGCGCCATCAGCGCCTGAATGGGCACGGCCGCTAGGTCGTCCGCGCGCACACTGCTTAGGGCGCCGCCGTAGCGGCCTATGGGGGTGCGGATGGCGTCACAAACAAAGGCGTGGGGCATGGCAATCGTCCGACAAGAAGAGGTGCCCGCACTGTAACCAAGGACACGCCCGGTGGCTGACACCAACGTGGCAGGCGCATGCTAACCTTGGCTCCCATGTTCAGCCCCTCCCAAGAAGACGTACGTCGATTTTTTTGCTCTACCTATGCCAAGGCCCGCACGGGCGTTGCGCTGGAAGCTATTGAAACCATAGCATCCCAGTGGATGGACGAGCACCCCGAGTACGCCGCCGACTTTGCCGATGTGGATCTGGCGCTGGCCACCATGTACGAGGCGACCGAGGGGCGAACCAACCCGTTTTTGCATCTGAGCATGCACCTGTCCATCAGCGAGCAGTGCAGCATCGACCAGCCGCGCGGCATCCGCCAGGCGGTGGAGCTGCTCACGCACAAGCGCAACTCGCTGCACCAGGCGCACCACGAGGCCATGGAGTGTTTGGGCACCATGCTGTGGGAAAGCCAGCGCGCCGGCCGCCCGCCGGACGGCGACGCCTACATCGCCTGCGTGCAGCGGCACGCCACCAAGGACTGAGGCGCCTGGCGGCACCCCGCCCGCCAGACGCACTTTCATTGAACCGTCACATCGTTTGTCACGGCTCTGCCATCAAGCAGCGATAGCATGATTTCTCCCTTTGAAGGAGACTTCTCGCATGCAGGAATTTCTCAAACAACTCCAGATTCAGCGATGGGATGACCACCGCTACTACCACCACAGCCGCATCAACCAGGCGTTGCATCTGGTGAGCGCCATCAGCTTTGTCGTGTCCTACGCATTGCTGTTCAAGGACCCGGCGCTGGCCGCACTGGTCGCCTGGCTGATTTCCATGACCTCACGGCAGTCGGGGCACTTTTTCTTTGAACCCCGCGGGTACGACGAAGTCAATCAGGCCTCGCACGAATACAAGGAAGAAATCAAGGTGGGCTACAACCTCCAGCGCAAGGTGGTGCTGATGGTGATCTGGGCTGCCGCCCCCCTGCTACTGCTCGCTGACCCCACTCTGTTTGGCCTCTTTGACGCCCACAGCACGTGGGAAGGCTATATGCGCCACACGGGCGAACTTTGGCTGGCGATCGGGGTGGGTGGTTTGGTGTTCCGCACTGTGCATCTGTTTTTCATCAAAGACGTGATGTCGGGGCTGGTGTGGATGACCAAAATCCTGACAGACCCGTTCCACGACATCAAGCTGTACTACAAAGCTCCTTGGGCCTTGCTGCGCGGGGAATTGATTGAACCCCGTCGCAACATGGACCACGCCCCCAGCTAAACCGGCCGCCCGGTTCTGCCCCTCTCGGGGTCAGAACCGGGCCACCAACATCTCCCGCAGAATGCGGCGCTTGATCGCCTTGTGGGTCTGGTTGCCATCGTTCCACCACCAGCCATCGTTCTGCATTGCTCGTCCCGCCAATAGAAACCGGCGGGTTACCTCATTGAAATCCGCGTCACTAAAGTTCAGACTGAAAATCATGCGACCGGTACCCACCCAACTCAAGGCCAGCCCTTGCATGCGCAAATAGTGCTGGAACATCCAGTGGTAGCAGCCTGGCTGGGGATACAGCACCGTCCATATGGACGACATGTTGGCGACGCGAACCGGAAAACCCGCCACCTCCATCGCATGGTTCAGTTGGGCCGCCCTGCGATTCCAGACGCTGTCCAGGCCTTGGTAATTGGCGGCTACTTCGGGCTTTTCCAGTTGGCGCAAGAAAGCGTTCATGGCCCCCATGACGTACGGGTGCGAATTGAAGGTACCGCGCGCAAAGCAAATGTCCGCGGGCGCGTTGTCGCGGAAACGGCGCATCCACTCGCGCTTGCCGCACAGGGCGCCGATGGGCAGCCCACCACCCAAGGTCTTGCCGTAGGTCACCATATCGGCGCGCACGCCAAAGTATTCCTGTGCCCCGCCGGGTGCCAGGCGAAAGCCAACGAACACCTCGTCAAAGATGAGGGCAATGCCCCGGGCATCACAAATGGTGCGCAAGGTTTGCAACCAGGCGGTGTACTGCTCTTTGTTGAAGGCCGCCTTGCGCGAGCCATCGAGCAAAGACGAATCACTCGGTGCCGCCATATTGGGGTGCAGCGCCTGCAACGGATTGACCAGAATGCAGGCGATGTCTTTGCGCTTGCGCAGTACCCGCAGGGTGCCCTCGCCCATTTCGGACAGTGTGAAGGTGTCTTTGGCAGACATCGGGTTGCCAATGCCGGGCTGCACATCGCCCCACCACCCATGGTAAGAACCACAAAACCGCACCACCTTGTTGCGACCGGTGTGGTAGCGGGCCAGGCGCACCGCCTGCATGACCGCTTCGGTGCCGGACATGTGGAAGGACATTTCGTCCATGCCGGAAACCTTGCGCAGCCGCTGCACGTTGTCCACCATCACCGGGTGGTAGGCACCCAGCACCGGCCCCAGGTCTCGGGCGATGTCGGCCCCCTCGTCGATGCAAGTCTTGTAAAAGTCGTTTCCCATCAGGTTCACACCGTAGGAGCCCGTCAGATCGTAGAACACATTCCCGTCCAGATCGGTCACGGTAACGCCTGTGGACGATTGCAAGAAGGACCCGATCTTCAGCCCCTTTTGCACCATGGCCTTGAACTGAAAGGGCACGCGGTAAGCGCTGACAAATTGCATGTCCGACAGACCGTCCACCACCGAGGCTCCCGCGCTCAGCGTCAGGGGGAAGCGCTGTGCGATCTCCTGCACCAAATGGTCGAAAGCCGCCTTGCGCCTGGCAACCACCTCCGCTGGGGCGCCGTCTACCGCAAATACCAGCTGTTCGTCGTAGCTGTAGTTGGGCAACAGCTCCGCGATTCGGCGTGCCGTGCGCGGGTGCCCCGCCAGGGAACGGTGCTTGGCCAGCGACAGTTCGGCGCGCGCCTTGACTTTGCGGAACGCAGCAAACAGCGCCGCACTGCCAACGCCTGCCAGCAGCACCATTTGCATATCTAGAGATTCATTCACCGGTTCTGCCTTTCACATCCATTTACCAAAGATTCACGCCATGCGTCTACGCGAGCAAATCCAAAAAATCCTGGCCCACGAAGACTTGAACTTCCTGCTGACCAACCGCATCCCCCGGCAGACGCTGACCCGTTTTCTGGGCTGGTTCAGCAAAGTGGAACACCCGTGGGTGCGGGATGCCTCTATTGGCATCTGGAAGTTTTTCAGCGCGCTGGACTTGAGCGAAGCCAAGAAAACGCGGTTTTCCAGCATGCACGACTGCTTTACGCGCGAACTCCAAGAAGGTGCTCGCCCCATTGCCGGAGATGCGAACACGATGACCAGTCCGGTGGATGCCATCGTCGGAGCGTTTGGCCCCGTGGAGGGCACCCGCGTCTTTCAGGCCAAAGGCTTTCCCTACACGCTGGAAGATTTGCTGGGCAAGGACGCGCCTGTCGACGAATGGCGCGACGGCTTCTTTGTCACGCTGAGACTGACGTCCAGCATGTACCACCGATTCCATGCCCCGCACGACTGCACCGTGGAAGAGGTGCGCTACTTCTCCGGCGACACCTGGAACGTCAACCCCATTGCGCTCAAGCGCGTGGAGAAACTGTTTTGCAAGAACGAGCGCGCCTACATTGGCACCCGACTGAAGGGGCCCGCTCCGCTGCAGGGCAAGCGGGTTGCGCTGGTTCCGGTAGCTGCGGTGTTGGTCGCCAGCATCCGGCTGCATTTTCTGGATGTGCTGTTCCACCTGAAGTACAAAGGCCCTCGGGTGATCTCCTGCAACGCAGACTTCTCGCGTGGGCAGGAAATGGGCTGGTTTCAGCATGGGTCCACCGTGATCGTGCTGGCGCCCAAGGGGTTTACGCTTTGCACGGCGCTAGTGCAGGGGCGGCACGTGCGAATGGGACAACCGCTCTTGCGCTGGCAGGACTGAGTTGCCGGGACGCAGCGCAATGGGCGACGCAAACGACCGTCCGTGGCGCTCCAGCACCGACCGCAAGGTGAGCAGGAAGCTCTCGCACACGGCGTCCCAGCTGCGGTGTGCCACTGCCTGGGCCGCGGCCTTGCGGTAACGCTGGACTCGCTCAGGATCGAGTGCCAGCTGCACAGCGGTGTTGACAAATGCCACATCATCACCCGCAGGCACCAGAACCCCATTGCTCCCGCTTTCGATCAACTCAAGCGCCGCCGCGCAGTCATAGGAAAGCACGGCAAGGCCACTGGCCAGGGCTTCGGGCACCACATTGCCATAGGTTTCCGTGACACTGGGGAAAAGAAAAATATCTGCGGACGCATAGTGCGCGGCAAGGTCTGCCCCTTTCCGAACCCCTGCAAAATGGGCTTCCGGGCAGGCCTCCGCCAGCGATTTGCGCAAAGGACCGTCACCCACCAGCACCAGGTGGGCGTCCGGCAAACGGGCCTGGATCGCCCGAAAAGCGGCAATGACCAAACCCACATTTTTCTCCTTGGCCAGGCGCCCCACCAGCAGGACAACCGGTGCATCCCCTTGCACGCCCCACTGCCGACGCAGCGCCAACGAACGGTGCTGTGGGCCAAACTGCTGGAGATCCACGCCCCGCGACAGCAACGTGACATTCTCATAGCCACGCGCCGTCAGATCCTGTACCAGGCTTCTGGTGGGCACCATGGTGGCCTGGGTCCGGTTGTGCAGCTTGCGAAGGTAGGATTCGATGGGGGTTTTCAGCAGGCCAATGCCGTAGTGCTGGGAATAACTCTGGAAGTTGGTGTGAAAGGAACTGGTGATCGGCAATTGCAGCTTGCGCGCCGCAGCCACCGCCGACCAGCCCAACGGCCCTTCGGTGACCACATGCACGATGTCCGGCCGACGTTCACTCCAGAGCTGGATCAAACGATTTTTGGAGGGCATGCCAAAGCGCAGCTCCCCATAGGCAGGTACCGGAACACCACGGGACAGCACTTCGTCGAATCGGTCCTGCTGCACTGCGGGTGCCTCCCGGGATTGGCGTGGGCGCACCACTTGCAATGAATGCCCCTTTTGCAACAGGCCGGCAACCAACCATCCCAAGGTCATGGCGACGCCATTGATTTCAGGGGCAAAGGTTTCAGTCACCACGGCAATCCGCAAACTCGGTGTTTGCGGGGCGTAGGCTTCAACCAGGAGTTCGTCTGAGGTTTTCACAGCCGCGAGACTAGGCAATCAAAATAACAACTTGATGATGTTTTTTTGACAGTTTGACGTCGATCAAGCCGTCGAAGCGGGCAACCAATGCCCATGGTGCTTCGCGCAGATGCCGACCATTCCCAGCGTTACCAGCGCACCAAAGCCCAGAATCAGTGTCGGCAGAGGCAGGTGTAGTCCTGTGGCACCGGCGTACACCCCCAGCATCAACAGCATGCCTGCGTTTTCATTGAAGCCCTGCACGGCGATGGAGCGGCCCGCGGTCAGCAAGACATGTCCACGGTGCTGGAGCAGTGCGTTCATGGGAACCACGAAGAAGCCCGCCAATGCCCCAACCAGCACCATCAACACTGCGGCCATGGCCACTGACTCCACCAGGAGCATGAGGGGAATCATGGCCCCAAGGAGTGCACCCAGCGGCAGAAGGCGCACTGCCCGGTCAAGCACGACATACCGGCTGGCCAAAACGGCACCGACCACCACACCCAGCGCCGTCACACCCTGCAAATACGCTGCTTGGTTCAAAGGCAAACCCAGTGCTTCGTGCGCCCACCGCAGCACCACCAACTGCAAGGTTGCACCGATTCCCCACAGCAGGGTGGTGACCGCCATGGACATGCCACCCAGAATGTCGCGCCAGAGGAGTATGTTTTCCTGCCAAAAGCGCAGCACCAACGCCTTCGGGTACAGGGAATGGCGTTCATACCTGGCACTGCTGTTGGGTACAACAAAGCACATTGCCGTCGCCAGCAGGTTCAGACACAGCAGAACCCACATACCGGCTACCAGGGCGCTATCTGGTTTGGCATGCACCTCCCACGGAACAGGCCAGGTCAGTCCCAGCATCAGTGGGCTGATCAAAACGCCTCCCAAGACGGTGCCCAGAATCACCGCGCACACGGTGGCACCTTCAAAGAAGCCATTGGCGCGCACCAATTCGTGCGAAGGCAGCAATTCTGTGATCAACCCGTACTTTGCAGGCGCGTACAGCGCTGCGCCCCAACCCGCCACCACAATGGATAACAAGGGGTCTACCCCCGCCAACAGCAGCCCCATGGCGAGAACCTTGAAAGCGTTGGATAGCAGCATGACCCGCCCTTTGGGAAAGGCATCCGCCAAGGGCCCCACCAAAGGGGCCAACAGCACGTAGAACAGGGTGAACCCGATTTTCAGAATGGGGATCCGCCAGTCCGCCTCAGCCAGCTCCATGACCCGCGCGATGGCAAGAATCAAAAAAGCGTTGTCTGCCAGGGTGGAGATGAATTGGACCGCAAGGAGTATGAAGAACGCGCGCGGTATCTGTCGGGAATCTGAAGGCATGCCTCTGAGACAAAGTAGGTGCCCGCATGGTGCCCATGCCATATGAACAAGCGGTGACACTCCATGTGAAGATTGCGTGTCACGGTTTTGCCGCATCCGCTCCTTAGGATTCCTGGGCGATATGGAGGAAAACCGGATGCAGCATCGATTTGCCAAACTCGCGGCGTGGCTCGTCATTGGCAGCGCGTACGCCGCCTTGCCCATTGCCCCTGTTCTTGCCAGCGCGATTTTCTGGCGCAGGAAATACATCGCCCAGTACGGGCAAACCGTGCGCAAGGCCCGCCAGCACATCGACGCGATGCGAAAGGGCCCGGCACTTCACTATTTCAAAGATGTGGTGGGTCAGGTCAGCTTGGTGCCTGAGGACATCGCGGGAGAGTGCGTGCAGTGCGGCAACTGCTGCATGAACCACCAATGCATGTTTTTGGAGGCCATCGGGCCTTCCAAGTACCAGTGCGGCATCTACCACTCCGCATTGCGCAGGGCGTCCAACTGCGGCTCGTTTCCCTTGCACGGGCATGACATTGAACGCTACGCCTGCCCCAGCTACTTCATGGTGGGCACCCAGAAAACCGTGATCCCCATCCACCCCGCAAGTCCGTAACAGCAGTTTCAGCACCCTGTAAAAAAGCCGCTCGATGAGCGGCTTTTTTACAGGGTGCTGGGTGGCGGCTTAGCGGAAGCGGCTTTGTGGCACGGTCTTCAGCTCGGTGGGCAGGCTGCCCATGTAGTTGGCCAGTTCCTTCAGTTCGGCGTTGGAGAACTGCTTGGCCACGCCGCCCATGATGGCGTTGCCGCGGCCGATGTTGGCGTTGCCTTCGGTCTTGTAGGCCTTCAGGGCGACATACAGGTAGTCGCTGTGCTGGCCGGCGATCTTGGGGTAGGTGGGGTCGATGGGCTTGCTGAACGAGTCACCGTGGCAGGACGCACAGTTGCCCTTGGTCAGCAAGGCGTTCACTTTTTCGGAGCCTGCAGCGGCCTTTTCCAGGGCGGGGGCACCTTGCACGGCACCACTGGCTTCGTAAAAGGCGGCCAGGTCAGCGATGTCCTGGTCAGACAGCGAATCGGCAATACCGCGCATGGTGGGGTGCTTGCGTTCGCCTTTTTTGTAGGCATTCAGGGCGGAGGCAATGTACTTGCCGCCTTGGCCCGAGATCTTGGGGACCTTGTGGATTTCAGGGAAGCTGGCTTGGTAGCCCACGATGCCGTGGCAGCCAATACACATGGCGTTCTTCTTTTCGCCAGCCTTGATATCTCCTTGGACGCCCTCGGCGTGGGCAGCGAAAACGGTCACGGAGGCGACAAGCACAGCGGACAGGGACAAGAGGAATTTGTTCATTTTGCGGGGACAATCAAGACGGTGATTGGTATAAATCAGCTAGCCGATTATATCGACCGCCACCTGCGCCCTTTGCAGCCTTTCTGCATTGTTTGGTCCGACCACCCATTGCCCCGCCCGCCCACGCCATGAAATTCCACGGAACCAAGAATTACGTCGCCACCCAGGACCTGATGCTGTCGGTCAACGCCGCCATCACGCTGCAGCGCCCGCTGTTGGTCAAGGGCGAGCCCGGCACCGGCAAGACCATGCTGGCCGAAGAAGTGGCCCAGGCGCTGGACATGCCGCTGCTGCAATGGCACATCAAATCAACGACCAAGGCGCAACAAGGCCTGTACGAGTACGACGCCGTGAGTCGTCTGCGCGACTCGCAGTTGTCTGACATTGACGGCGGTGAACGCGTCAAGGACATCCACAACTACATCATCAAAGGCGTGCTGTGGCAGGCCTTTACGGCCGACAAGCCCGTGGCGCTGCTGATCGACGAGATCGACAAGGCCGACATCGAATTCCCCAACGACCTGTTGCGCGAAATCGACCGCATGGAGTTTTACTGCTACGAGACGCGCGAACTGATCAAGGCCAAGCACCGCCCCCTGGTGTTCATCACCTCCAACAACGAGAAAGAACTGCCCGACGCCTTTTTGCGCCGTTGCTTCTTCCACTACATCAAGTTCCCCGATGCCACCACCATGCAAAGCATTGTGGAAGTGCACTTCCCCGGCCTGAAGAAAGAGCTGTTGGCCGCGGCGATGAAGACCTTCTTTGAGGTGCGCAGCCTCCCGGGTCTGAAGAAAAAGCCCTCTACCAGCGAGCTGCTGGACTGGCTGAAGCTGCTGCTGGCCGAAGACATACCGCTGGAAGCGCTGCACAGCAAGGACGACAAGATGGCCGTGCCCCCGCTGGTGGGCGCGCTGCTGAAGAACGAGCAGGACACCACGCTGTTCGAGAAGCTGATGTTCATGCAACGCAACAACCGCTAAGGCCCCATGAATCACAAACTGTTGCTGGAAGGCGTGTCTGACGCGGTGGGCTTTGTGGGGGGCGCGCTCCTGGCCTTCTGGATCAGCCGCTGGCTGGGCTGGGACATTTTTGCACCGGGCTACAGCAATGCCAGCATCGGCGGCATCGTGCTGGTGGGCTTTGGCGGCGGCCTGGGCTTGCAGCTGGCCCGCCGCTGGCGTGGCCGCCACGGCAATACCCCCAAGGAGTAAACCCGCATGGCATTTGTAGAACCCGTGACCCTGACCGCCCGCGGCGTGAAGCTGGTCCCCCTGGGCCTGGAGCATGAAGCCGGCCTGCGCGCCGCCGCCGCCGATGGCGAGCTGTGGACCCTGCGCATCACCTCGGTGCCCGAACCCGAGCAAACCCGCAAGTACATCGAAGACGCGCTGTCCATGCGCAAGGCCGGCAACCGCTTTGCCTTCGCCGTCACCGATGAGGCCACCGGCCACGTGCTGGGCTGCAGCAGCTACCACGACATCGTGCCCGCGGTGAAGCGCGTGGAGATTGGCTGGACCTGGTACGGCCAAAGCAGCCAGCGCAGCCACGTCAACACCACGGCCAAGCTGCTACTGCTGACGCATGCGTTTGAAACTCTGGGCTGCCACGTGGTGGGCTGGCGCACCGACAACTTCAACTTCAAATCCCAGGCCGCCATCGAACGCCTGGGCGCCAAGAAAGACGGCGTGATCCGCGGCCACGCGCTGCGCCGCGACGGCACCATCCGCGACACGGTGATGTACAGCATGCGCAGCGGCGAATGGCCCGAGGCCAAGGCGCAACTGCTGTATTTGCTGGACAAGCCGCGCGCCTGACGCACACACGGAGCCTGCCATGCTGCTGGACTTTTTCTACACCCTGCGCTCCGCCAAGCTGCCGGTCTCGGTCAAGGAATACCTGACCCTGCTGGAAGCCTTGCAAAAAGGCGTGGTGGGGCCCAACAGCCCGCAGCCCGAGGACGACGCCGAGCCCAGCGGCTACAAGATCGACGACTTCTACTACCTCAGCCGCACCACGCTGGTAAAGGACGAGAAGCACTACGACAAGTTCGACCGCGCCTTTGCCGCCTACTTCAAAGGTGTGGAGATGGTGGCCGACTTCACCAAAGACATTCCTGCTGAATGGCTGCGCAAAAATCTGGAAGGCATGCTCAACCCCGAAGAGCTGGCCAAGCTGCAAGCCATGGGCTGGGACGAACTCATGGAGACGCTCAAAAAGCGGCTGGAAGAGCAAAAGGAACGCCACGAAGGCGGCAGCAAGTGGATTGGCACCGGCGGCACATCGCCCTTTGGTGCCTATGGCAACAATCCGCGAGGCGTCCGCATTGGCCAAGACAAGAGCCGAAACAAAAGCGCGGTGAAGGTATGGGACCAGCGCGCCTACAAGGACTACGACGACACGCAAGAACTGGGCACGCGCAACATCAAGGTGGCGCTGCGCCGCCTGCGCAAGTTCGCGCGCGAGGGCCATGAGGACGAGCTGGACCTGGACGAAACCATCAGCAAGACGGCGGCCAATGCGGGCTACCTGGACATCAAGATGCGGCCCGAGCGCCACAACAATGTGAAGGTGCTGCTGCTCATGGACGTGGGCGGCACCATGGACGAGCACATTGCGCGCGTGGAAGAGTTATTCAGCGCCACCAAGACCGAGTTCAAGCATCTGGAGTTTTATTACTTCCACAACTGCGTGTACGACTACATGTGGAAGAACAACCGCCGCCGCTTTGCCGAGAAGTTCAATACCTGGGACATCCTGCGCAAGTACAACAAGGACTACAAGCTGATCTTTGTGGGCGACGCGACCATGTCGCCGTATGAGATCCTGCAGCCCGGCGGCAGCGTGGAATACAACAACGAAGAGGCCGGCGCCGAATGGCTGCAGCGCCTGACCAGTACCTTCCCCAAGTTCGCCTGGATCAACCCCGAGCCGCAGGGCGTGTGGCAGTACCGCCAGAGCATCAGCGTGATCCAGCAGCTCATGCACAACAAGATGTACCCGCTGACCCTTAAGGGGCTGGAAGAGGCGATGCGGCAACTCACCAAATAGCCACCCTTACAATCGCCGCTCGCTGGTCTTCGTAGTTCAATGGATAGAACGGCCCCCTCCTAAGGGGCAGATACAGGTTCGATTCCTGTCGAGGGCACCAGCACCCTACCCTCAGAGCGACACCGTTTCAGCCAGATGCCGAAACACCGCAGACACCCGCCGCAGATGCCGTGACTCAGGATGCGTAAGCAGCCACAGCTCGGTCTGGCATTCGTCCAATGGCTCTGTCAGCTGCACCAGATCGCTGCGCGTCTGCGCTAAAAACTGCGGCAGCACGCCCACCCCCAGGCCCGCGGCCACCAGCTCCATCACGGTCAGGATGCTGCCCACGCAGTAGCGCGGCACCACCTTGGGAAAGTGCCGTTTGCGCCAGACCACCGAAGGGTGTTCGGGCAAGCCATCGTCGGGACCAATCCATGACGCCTTGCCGGCCTCCACGTCACCATAGTTGCGCGCCGGGCCATTCTTCGCGCCATACAGCGCCACGCGGATGGGGCCCACATGCTTGCCCACCAAGTGCTGGGGCGGGCGCTTGGTCGCCCGCAGCGCAATGTCGGCATCGCGCCGCGTCAGGCTGGTGAGTTCATTGCCCGCGTGCAGTTCGTACGTCAGCAGGGGGTGGAGCGTGGCCAGCGTTTTGAGCGCGGGCGCAACCAGGCCGTGTAGCAAGGTGTCTGTGGTGGTGATGCGAACCATGCCCGACACCAGCTCCGGCGTGGCCTGGGCCGCGGACCGTGCGCGTTCCAGCTGAGCTTCCACCTGCTCCGCATGTTCTGCCAGCGATTGCGCCAGCCCCGACGGCGCGTAGCCCGCGCGGGAACGCTCAAACAGGCGCTGGCCCAGGCCGCGCTCGATGCGGCGGATGGACCGGAACACCGTGGACGCGTCCACGCCCAGCCGCTTCCCCGCTCCCGCCAGGTTGGCCGCGCGCAGCATGGCCAGGATGACCTCCAGGTCAGCCGCGCTGATGGTGTATTGCGTCTTTGCAATCATTAAATGCACCTATGCCCATTTTCATTGCACTTTGACAATATTACAGTCGCGGCCTCTCAACTGCATTTGGAGATGCCATGCACCCGCCCTTCGTCCTGATTTCGCACACCCTGTGCCCCTACGTGCAGCGCGCCGCCATTGTGCTGGCCGAGAAAAATCTGAGCTTTGAGCGCCGCGACATCGACTTGGCGAACAAGCCTGACTGGTTTCTGCGCATCTCGCCCCTGGGCAAGACGCCGGTGCTGCTGGTCGATGGCGAGCCGATCTTTGAGTCGGCCGTGATCTGCGAATTTTTGGATGAAACCGCGCCCCCGCGCCTGCACCCCGATGCGGCCCTGGAGCGGGCCCAGCACCGGGCCTGGATGGAGTTCGGCTCGTCATTGCTCAACACCATTGGCGCGTTCTACACCGCCAAGGATGCGGAGGGCCTGGCGATGCAGGTGCAGCAGATTCGGCTGCGCCTGCAGCAGCTGGAAGACGCGCTGGGCGCCGGCCCCTACTTCGGGGGCCACCGCTTCAGCCTCGTGGATGCGGTGTTTGGCCCGGTGTTTCGGTACTTCGAGGTGTTTGACGCCATCCAGGACTTTGGATTCTTCGATGGTCTGCCCAAGGTGCACGCCTGGCGCACCCGCCTAGCGGAGCGCCCCTCGGTACGCCAAGCTGCGCATGCGGAGTACCCGGCGCTGCTGCAGAAGTTCCTGCGGGCCAGGCAGTCGGCTTTGTCCCGACTGATGGACTGCGCGCCTGCGGATTGCTACTAAATTGGTAGCTGCTCGCGCAATGAATACGGGGGCTAGAGACCTATTTACCTCTTAAACCTTGTCGTTCAGTGTCACGTCGCCACGCAAATTCACAATGGCCTGGCGCAGGTCGGCCGCCCAAGTCCGGCGGTCTCGGCCGTCGGCAGTCTGCGCTGTGCCAAAGCTCACCACGGCCTGCAGGTTCTGGGTCTTGAGCGTGCGCCACAGCGAAACGAGCAGGGTGTCATCGCCGATATAGCAAGGCGCAAAGCTCACGTGGCCAGTGGTCGCGTCTGAGAAATGCAGAGCCACGGGCTGCACCGGGGCGTGGGCTGCAATGGCGGCTTGCAGCATGTTGGCGTGGAACGGCTGGACGGTGCTGCCGTCACCCGTGGTGCCTTCGGGAAACACGCCCAGCACGTCACCCGCCGTCAGGCGTTCCGCCATGTGGTGCACCACGCGCATGGCGTCGCGACGAGATTCGCGCTCGATGTAGAGCGTGCCCGCAGCGTTGGCCAGCGTGCCCACGATGGGCCAGTGCTGCACCGCGGCCTTGGAGATAAAGCGGCAATGGCGCGCGGCGTGCATGACCACGATGTCCAGCCACGAGATGTGGTTGGACACCAGCAGCATGGGGCCGGCGCTGGGCGGGGTGCCGTTTACTACCAATTTGATAGCTAATCGCGCAAGCATGGCGCGGGCCCAGGCCTGAACTTCTGCATCCCGCTCGGGCTGCGTCAGCTTGGGGAACACCCAGTGGATGCGCCACGCGCCCGCCAGCACATGGAGCAACACACGCCACAAACGCCAGCAGGCCTGGATTCGGCGCATGTCAGGCCGCAAACGCTATGCGACCGGCCACCAGCGTGGTGCGCACGCGGCCTGGCAGCTCGTAGCCACTGAACGGGGTGTGGCGGCCCTGGCTGCGCAGCGCCGCGGGCTCCACCACCCAAGCGGCTTGCGGGTCAAACACGCACACATCCGCCGCACCGCCCACAGCAAGGCGCCCCACCTGACTGCCCAACCCGGCCCCCAACACCTGGGCGGCCTGGCTGGTGACCACCGCCAGCGCATGAGACAGGCCCAGCTTGTGGTCGGTCGCCCATTTGAGCGACAGGCTCAGCAACAGCTCCAGCCCCGTGGCGCCGGGCTCGCTCTCGGCAAACGGCAGGGCCTTGGCGTCTTCGTCTACCGGCGTGTGGTCCGACACCAGGGCGTCAATGGTGCCGTCGGCCAGCGCGGCGCGCAGGGCGTCGCGGTCGCGCTGCTGGCGCAGTGGCGGGTTCACACGCATGCGGCTGTCGAAGTAGCCCATGTCCACATCGGTCAGGTGCAGCGAGTTGATGCTCACATCACATGTGATGGGCAGGCCCTCCGCCTTGGCCTGGCGCACCAGTTCCACGCCCGCGGCGCTGCTGATGCGGCACAGGTGCACACGCGCCTGGGTGGAGCGCACCAACTCGAAGATGGTGTGCAGGGCAATCGTCTCGGCCGCTACCGGCACACCCGACAGGCCCATGCGCGTGGCCAGCGGGCCGCTGGCGGCCACGCCCTTGCCCAAGTGGTATTCCTGCGGGCGCAGCCACACGCTGTAGCCAAAGGTGCTGGCGTATTGCAGGGCGCGCTGGGTCACCTGGGTGTTGACGAGCGGCACTTCGGCCTGGCCAAAGGCCACGCAGCCGGCTTCGGTCAGCGCCACCATTTCGGTGAGCACTTCGCCCTTGAGCCCGCGGGTCAGCGCGCCCATGGGGAACACACGCGCCTGGTGCAGGCGCTCGGCGCGGTAGCGCAGCATTTCCACCAAACCGGCTTCGTCCAGCACGGGGTCAGTGTCGGGCGGGCAGACCACGCTGGTCACCCCACCGGCCACGGCCGCAGCCAGCTCCGAGGCCAGCATGCCTTCGTGCTCCAGCCCGGGCTCGCGCAGGCGCACCGACAAGTCCACCAGGCCGGGGGCGACCACGCAGCCCGTGGCGTCCACGGTCTGTTCGGCCACAAAACCAGCGGGCGCAGCCCCGATGGCCAGCACCTTGCCGCCGGCAATCGCCACATCGGCCTGGGTGTCCAGCGACGAGGCCGGGTCGATCACGCGGCCACCTTTGATCAGAATATTCATGGTGTCAGGTCTTTCTGTCTGTGGCCATCAGGCGTCATTGCCGGCAACGATGCTCATCACCGCCATGCGCACGGCGATACCAAAGGTCACCTGCGGCAGGATCACACTCTGCTTGCCATCCACCACCGCAGAGTCGATTTCCACCCCGCGGTTGATGGGGCCGGGGTGCATGACGATGGCGTCGGGCTTGGCCAGCTGCAGCTTTTCAGGTGTGAGGCCAAAGCTCTTGAAGAACTCGTGCATGGAGGGCAGCAGCGCGCCGCTCATGCGCTCGTTCTGCAGGCGCAGCATGATGATCACGTCGCAGTCCTTGATGCCTTCTTCCAGGGTGTGGCAGACGCGCACACCCATTTGCGCCATGTCGGACGGCACCAGGGTCTTGGGCCCCACCACGCGCACCTCGGCACAGCCCAGCGTGGTCAGCGCATGGATGTCGGAGCGCGCCACGCGCGAGTGCAACACGTCGCCCACGATGGCGACCGTGAGGTTGGAAAAGTCTTTCTTGTAGTGCCGGATGGTGTACATGTCCAGCAGCCCCTGGGTGGGGTGGGCGTGGCGGCCATCGCCCGCGTTGATCACATGCACATGGGGTGCCACGTGCTGCGCGATCAGGTAGGGCGCACCCGATTCACTGTGGCGCACCACGAACATGTCGGCGGCCATGGCACTCAGGTTGGCAATCGTGTCCAGCAACGATTCGCCCTTGGAGGCACTGGAGCGCGCGATGTCCAGGTTGATGACGTCGGCGCTGAGGCGCGTGGCGGCAATCTCGAACGTGGTGCGGGTGCGCGTGCTGTTCTCGAAAAACAGGTTGAACACGCTCTTGCCACGCAGCAGGGGCACCTTCTTCACTTCGCGGTCGTTGACGGAGACGAAGTTGGAGGCGGTGTCCAGGATGTGGGTGAGGATGCTTTTGGGCAGGCCTTCGACCGACAGCAGGTGCACCAGCTCGCCGTGCTTGTTGAGTTGGGGGTTGCGTTTGTAGAGCATGTCAGGCTTCCTGCACGTCGAAAGAGAACACGCCCGCGTCGCTGCGCGCGAGCGCCAGCGACTGGGTGGGCGCCACGCTCACGCGCGCCGCCGCAAAGTCGGGTTGGATGGGCAGCTGGCGGCCGCCACGGTCCACCAGCACCGCAAGCTGCACCGAGGCGGGGCGGCCAAAGTCAAACAGCTCGTTGATCACTGCGCGCAGCGTGCGGCCGGTGTAGAGCACATCGTCCAGTAGCAATATCTGGGCGCCGTTCACATCGAAGGGCAGCTGCGTTTGCCCGCCCGCCGACAGGCCACGTTGGGCAAAGTCGTCGCGGTGCATGGCCGATGAAATGGTGCCGGCCTTGCCCGGCAGTTTCAGGTCCGCCTGCAGGCGCTCGGCCAGCCAGGCGCCGCCCGAGGTAATGCCCACCAGGCGGGTATCGGCGTTGCACAACTGCTGCACACCGCGCAGCAACTCGCGGTAAAGCGCCTCCGCATCCAGAGCCAAAGTACTCACGTCAAACTCCTCAAAAACTGTTCCAGGATGATGCAGGCCGAGGCTGCATCGGCATCCTTCGCGCCCGAACTGATGGCCTCGGTGGTGCTGTAGCGCTCGTCCACCTCAAATACCGGCAGGCCAAAGCGGCCATTCAACTGGCGGCCGAATTTCTTGGCCCGCGTGGTGTTCTCATGCGGCGCGCCATCGGGGTGGTAGGGCACGCCGATCACAATCGCGTCGGGCTGCCATTCCTTGAGCCTGGCGGCCACGCCGTCAAATCGGGCATTGCCTTCGGCGTGAATGGAGCCCTGTGGCTGGGCGGTCTTCAGCAGCCGGTTGCCCACCGCCACACCGGTGCGCTTCAGCCCGAAATCAAAAGCAATGAACGTCGTCAGGTGGGCCGGCACAACCGCAGCCGGTGCGCTCATGCGTGCCCCGCTTGGGTGGAGATCATCCAGGCCTGCAGGCCCAGCAAGGCCAGGGCCTTGTCGTAGCGCTGCTCCACCGGCGTGTCAAAAATAATGGCTTGGTCAGCGTCCACCGTCAGCCAGCTGTTCTCGCCCAGTTCAGTCTCCAGCTGGCCCTCGCCCCAGGCCGAATAGCCCAGCGACACCAGCACCTTGCGCGGGCCGGACCCGCTGGAAATGGCTTCCAGCACATCCTTGGACGTGGTCATCTCCAGTCCGCCGGGAATCGTCATGGTGGAGGCGTACAGCGCCTGCTCGGGCTTGCTATCGAGCGCCCAGATGGCTTCGTGCAGCACAAAACCGCGCTCGGTTTGTACCGGGCCGCCCTGGAACACGGGGTTGCCGTTGAGGTCTGCACGCGTTAGCGGCAGGTCAATCTTGTCAAACAGGGCGTCGAGGTTGATGTCAGAAGGCTTGTTGATGACCAGCCCCAAGGCCCCGCGTGTGGTGTGCTCGCAGACGTAGACCACGCTTTTGGAGAACATGGCGTCCTCCAAGCCGGGCATTGCAATCAAAAAGTGGTTGGTCAGATTGATGGGTGCAGAATCGCCGGGCATATCTTGATTTTAACGGGTGCCATGCCAACACAATTCACTACCGGACTGGTCTGGTTCCGCCGCGACCTGCGCCTGCACGACAACACCGCCCTGCACACCGCTTTGCAACAGTGCGAGCGCGTGTTTTGCGCCTTTGTTTTTGACCAGGACATCCTGGCGCCCCTGCCGCGCGCCGACCGCCGGGTGGAGTTCATCCGAGAATCGCTGGTGGAGCTGGACAAGAACCTCGGGGGCAAGCTGGTGGTGCTGCAAGGGCGGCCCCAGGCCTGTATTCCAGAACTGGCGCAAGCATTGGGCGTGCAAGCGGTGTTTGCCGCCCGCGACTACGAGCCCCAGGCCCTGGCGCGGGATGCCGAGGTGCGCGAAAGCCTGCGCGCCTTGGGCGCGACACTGGCGCTGGTCAAAGACCATGTGATTTTTGAAGAGCGCGAAGTGCTCACGCAAATGGCCAAGCCCTACGGCGTGTTCACCCCCTACAAGCGTGCCTGGCTGGCCCGGTTGGAGCAGCACCCGCTGGCGCAGCACGACAGCACGGCGCTGCTGCACAAGCTGGCGGCCAAGCCACCGGGCCATGCCAAAGCGGTGCCTACACTAGAAGAACTGGGCTTCGAGGCCACCAACCTCCAGCAGCTCAGCATCCCCACAGGTGAGTCCGGTGCCCAGCAGCTGCTCACCAATTTTGTGGACCGCATGGGCCGGTATGACCAGACCCGTGACTTTCCGGCAATAAAAGGGCCTAGCTACCTGAGTGTGCACCTGCGCTTTGGCACGGTGTCGATACGCCAGCTAGTGGCCCTGGCCCAAGAGCAATGCGCACAGGGCAGCCTGGGCGCGGCCACCTGGCTGGGCGAGCTGGTGTGGCGCGATTTTTACTTCCAGATCCTGGCGAATTTTCCACAGGTCGCCACCCAGGCCTTCAAGCCCGAGTACAACCACATCGCCTGGGAACAGGGCGAGCACGCCCAGCAGCTTTACGCCGCCTGGTGCCAGGGGAAAACCGGCTACCCGCTGGTGGATGCGGCCATGGCACAGCTGAACCAGACCGGGTACATGCATAACCGCCTGCGCATGGTGACTGGCAGTTTTCTGGTGAAACATTTGGGCTTGGATTGGCGCTGGGGTGAGCGCTACTTTGCCCAACAGCTCAATGACTTCGACCTATCCGCCAACAACGGCGGCTGGCAGTGGGTGAGCTCCAGCGGTTGCGATGCGCAACCTTACTTCCGCATCTTCAACCCCATCACGCAGAGTGAGAAGTTTGATGCTAAGGGCAAATTCATCCGCCGTTATCTGCCGGCCTTGGCCGCCTTGGGCGCCAAAAGTATCCACGCGCCCTGGTTAGCCAAACCATTGGAGCTGAGTGCCGCAGGCATTACGCTGGGCGAGAACTACCCGCTGCCCATCGTTGACCATGCCACCGCGCGTGCACGCACGCTGCAGCGCTATGGCATCGTCAAGAAAGCCGACTCAGACAGCTAGCGCCGTGCTGCAGTAGCTGCGCACCAGGCCCAGCAACTCGTCTTCGTTGTAGGGCTTGCCCAGGTAGTGGTCCACACCCAGATCACGTGCGTGCTCGCGGTGTTTCTCCGCAATGCGCGAGGTGATCATGATGATGGGCAGGTGCTTGAGCTTGTCATCGCCACGGATGTTGCGTGCCAAGTCAAAACCGTCCATGCGCGGCATTTCAATGTCGGACAGCACCACGGCAGGAATTTCTTCCTGCAGACGCTCCAGCGCTTGCAAGCCATCGTTGGCCAGCGCCACACGGTAGCCTTCGCGCTTGAGCAGGCGCTGCGTCACGCGGCGCACGGTGATGGAATCGTCCACCACCAGCACCAGCGGCAGTTGGTCTGCCGCCTCCATCATGGAAGAGTTGCTGGCTTCCGCAGCAGTCGTACTCTCGCCCGCTGCGGTTTCATCGGCCACCGCTGCGCCCAATGCGCGGGCTTGCTCGCCATACACCGCGGCCAAGGCCACAGGGTTGTAGATCAACACCACGGCGCCAGACGCCAGCACGGACATGCCAGCCAAGCCAGGCAAACGTGCCAGTTGAGGGCCCAAATTCTTCACCACCACTTCGCGGTTGCCCAACACTTCGTCCACGTGGACGGCCAAGCGCTGGCCCGCGCTGCGGAACACCGCCACTGGCATGGTCTTGCTCTTGGGCTCGCGGCTGCGCGCAGACACTTGCAGCAAGGCCCCCGCCCAGAAGAATGGCAAGGCCTGGCCCGCCATGTCAAAGGCCTGGTCGGCATAAGACTGTTCCAGCTTGTCAGCGGGAACGCGCAGCACCGTTTCCATGATGTTGGCGGGCACGCCCACGGAGAACTCGCCCATGCGCAGAATCACCACCTGCGTCACGGCTGTTGTAAGTGGCAGCACCAGCTTGAAGGTGGTGCCCTTGTCTGGCTCAGTCTGGGTTTCGATGCGGCCACCCAAGGCATTCACCTCGGAGCGCACGACATCCATACCGATACCACGACCCGCCAACTCGGTCACCTGATCGGCGGTGGAAAAGCCTGGCATGAAGATCAGGTTGGCAGCATCGCTATCGCTTAGCTCGGCATCCACCGCCACCACGCCATTGGCAATGGCTTTGGCGCGAATGCGGTCCAAGTGCAGGCCGCCACCGTCGTCACTGAAGGACACGGACACGTCGTTGCTTTCCTGGTGCACCAAGATATTGATGGTGCCTACGGCGGGCTTGCCCGCAGCCGCACGGGCCTCTGCCGACTCAATGCCGTGGGCGACGGCGTTGCGCAGCAAGTGCTCAAACGCAGGGGCCATGCGGTCCAGCACACCGCGGTCCATCTCAATGGAGCCACCGGTAATGTCCAGTTTGACCTGTTTGCCTGCGTCCTTAGAGGCTTGGCGCACCACACCGTAAAGACGGTCCGAGATGCCTTCAAACTCCACCATGCGGGTACGCAACAAATCGCGCTGCAGCTCGCGGGCCTGGCGGCCCTGGGCGATCAAATCGTCTTCGGTGCCTTCCACCGAGCGCTGCAAATTGCGCTGCACGGTCGCCACGTCGTTCACCGACTCCGCCATCATGCGGGTCAATTCCTGCACGCGGGTAAAGCGGTCAAACTCCAGCGGGTCGAAGGACTGCGCGGAATCTTTGGTTTGCGCCAAGCGCGATTGCATCTGCGACTCGGCCTGGAGTTCCACGTCGCGCAGCTGTTGGCGCAAACGATCCAGATTCCCACCGAGCTCGCCCAGCGAGGACCGCAGCTGGTTCAGGCGCGCATCCATGCGCGACCGCGTGATCATGACCTCACCCGCTTGGTTCACCAAACGGTCCAGCAAGTGCGAGCGCACGCGCACCGATTGGTTGCTGCTGGCCTTGGGCAAAGCGGTCAGTGGCGTGTGCACCACAGGTTTGATCTTCAAGGGCGCGGGTGCCGCAGCCTCTGCGACATCACTTGTCTCCACATCAGCATCTTCTGCTTCCAGCAGCGGTGCCGGGGCTTCCTCAGCCTCTGGTTTGCCCAGTGCAGCGAACACTGCTTGCAACGTGTCAAAACGCGTTAGCAACGGCTCCAGCTGCACGGCTTGCAAGGCCTCGGTGCCAACCTGCTCAATGGAAGACTCCATGCGGTGGGCCATTTCGCCCAAGCGCATGGCACCCGCCAAACGGGCACTGCCCTTGAGCGTATGCAGTAGCCGCAAAATTTCGTTGCGTGCCCCCATGTTGTCGGGGCGCGCCACCCACTGGCGCAGTGCCGTACCCAACTGGGGCATCAGTTCTGTGGCCTCTTCTTCGAAGATGGGCAACAGATCCTCGTCCAAGTGGTCCTCGGCGTCGATGTCTTCGTCTTCGGCGTCCACGATGGTCAGCGGTGCGGCACCCAACGATGGCACATACACAGGCTCCTGCACGGGCGCAAGAACGGCAACGGGAGCCGACGCCTCTTCTTCCAGCAGCGAATCCAGATCGTCCAACACCGAATCGTCCAGCGATTGGTGCGACGCACTCTCCAGAGCCGGCGCGGGGAATTCGGTTTCTGTGATCGCGTGCAGGGCGGACAGCACCGTCGCATCCGCGTCCTTGAGGAACCCGGCCGCAAATTGGTGCAACAAACGGCGAATGTCTTCTGCCGCGTCATTGAACACGGCGGCCTGCTCTGCAGAACCCTGACGGTGCAACTGCACGTGCTGCAGGGCCTGCTCCAAGGCACGGGCCATGTCAGACAGGGCCACAAAACCAACCGTCGCAGAACTTCCCAACAAGGAATGCGACAGCGCGATCACAGAGTCCGGCACGGTCTTGGGCAACTCAAGCGCCCACTCGCTGAGCTCAGTCTGCAAGCGGCGCGACCACTCGTCCGCCTCATTCAGGTAAACGTTGTACAGCGGGATGCTCAGGCGCAGGGGGCCAATAATCTTCAGTCCATCGTCGGGCTCCATGAGCGGCGACTCGATCAAGGGCTCTTCTTCTGCCTGCTCTGCAGACAGCTCAACCAAATCAGAAATCACGGTGTCCGGGCCAGAATCTGACTCGATTTCTTCCTCGACGTGGACTTCCACCACCTCTGCGGCGGGCTGCGCCGGTGCGGCTGGCGCATCGAAGCTGCCAAAGTCAAAGTCGCCCAAATCCACTTCACTGACTTCGGTACCACCATGCGCATCCATCGCATCCGCCTTCGCGGTGGGTACTTCGAATGCCTGCGTGGTGTCAAAACTGAAGATCTGCGTCGACACAAAATCTGGAGGCGGCACAGCGGCGGGCTCTTGCACATCCAGCCCCGAGAACAACTGGGTTGATGCGAAGTCGGCCTGCTGTGGTTCGGGCTTGGCATCCAGCGACAGGCCGGGGGACAACTGGGTCGATGCAAAGTCCGGCCAAGCAGCCTCAGGCTCTGCTGCGGGTGGCAATGCAGCACTTGCGGGCAACGCAGGCACCTCCACAGCCAGCTCAGCGCCGGGTGTTTGCAGAGGCTGCAGCGTGTTGTGCAAACGTAGCGCTTCTGCCGTTTTGCGGAACTCCGAGGCACTCCAGGGAACGTCGGCGCCAGAGGCAATGTCTTCGACCCAGCGGCCAAACGCCTGCATAGCGTCACCGGATACAGACACGAGGTCATCGCTGGCCGGGCGCTGCTCGGCCAGGGAGGTATTGAGCAATTGCTCGAACGACCATGCGGCCTCACCAAACTCATTCAGCCCGACCATGCGCGAGCTGCCCTTGAGGGTGTGGAAAGCACGGCGCAGCGTGGTTTGCTCGGCAAGATTGGTGGGGTCTGCACGCAGCGACTCCACTGCGGCCAATCCGTTCTGCACCACCTCACGCGCTTCTTCCAGGAAGATGTCGCGCAACTCTGCGTCGTCATCAGCGTCTTCGGCAGGAGCGGGGCTTGGGACGGCAACAGCCACCGGAGCCACTACCGGCACGGCCATGGCGACGGTGGGAGGTGCAACCGCTTCAGGCTCCGCAGGCGGGGCCGCCGTCAACATTTCGAGTGCTGCCACATCCGATGCCACATCAGCTTGTGGCACAGGGTCGGCCTCTTGCACGGCTGCACGCTCACGGCCCATCAAGGGCTTGAACTCACCGAGCTCTTCGTCGTACACAAACAAGGTCTTGGCCAGCGCGCGCTGGTAGCTGAGCATGTCAATAAGGAAGCCCATCGCCCCCAAGCTGCTACCAATCTTCTCAAAAATTCCGGTGCGTGCGGTCGCTTCGTCGATGTCATCCACCAGAAACTGCTCCACACTGGCACGCATGCGGATGGCCGCAATCGAAGGCTGGTCCAGCCCCAGCACGGAGAAAACGCCACGCATTTGCGCCAACTGGCTGGGCACTTCACGCAGGGGCGATTTGTCGCGGGGGTCACGGAAGAACTGGTCCAGTGATTTTTCCACTTCGGCCAGATTGGTTCGCAGTTCGTCCACCACACTGCCCATGGTTTGGCGGTCGCTGACCCGGCGGTACAGCTCTTCCATCCAGGACTCCAGCGGCTCGGGATCACCCCCCGCGCTGACGTGTTCAAGGCGCTGCGCCAAGCGAGCACTGCGGTCCGCCATCTGGCTGTCGGTGGGGTCCAAGTCTTCGTACGCTGCTTCCAGATATAACACCGAAGTAGCCACTTCCATGGCCACAGCGGGCGCGGGCGCGGCACCGGAACGCACGGTGGCCTCGATGGCGCGGGACAGCGCTTTGGCCAAATCACCACTTTCCGCGTGCAGCTTCACCACGGCATCGGCCACGGCTGCAAATTGTTCGCCCGCTGCTTTCAGGCGGTTGGTATCACCACCCGCCAGCGCAGACCACGTCTCCGCCGCGGAGGCGATGCGCTTACGCGCCAACACCAGCAGCGCAGGGTCAAAGCGGCCGAACTGCTCTGTGTCGTAATCTACCGGCTTGGTGCGCGTCAGGCCATAAGCCTTGCGCACCGCCAGCAAACTTGGCGAAGAGGCAGCATCCTTGGGCGTCGCTCGCGAGCAGAAAAATACCAGGTCCTGGGCCAGGCGTTCGGAGACCGACGCACCACCCTTGGCCAAGGCCACATACTGTTGGAGGATGCGCGATGCGGCGCGCTTGGTGTACACGTCACCTGCGAACAGCCCTTGGGCCATGGCCTCAAAGTAGCCAGCGCACACCATCCAGAAGGTTTTCGTTTCCAGATCGGTCGCTGCGGCAGCAAAACCGTGGCTGATGTCACGCAGTCGCTGCGCAGCCTTGACGTCACCGCTCTTGACCAGACGCAGCACGGCTTGGTCCATGTCGCGGCGCACATCGGCGCCATAAGCCAAGGGAGCCACTCCAGCAGGCGCGGCTATCGCCACCCAGCGCCACTCGGGCGGCCACAGGTCAGCGGGATGAATGCGGTCCGCACCAGCCAACTCTTGCAGAGCCCGGTACTGCGGGAACAACGCCACCGACGATGCGGTTTTGCCTTTGAGTACGCCTTCGAGGTATTCGGTCAGCGCAAAGCTGGCACGTTCCATACGGTTGGCGGCGTCATCGCTGCACAACTCAGGGCGCTGCACAAACTTTTGCGCAAGTGACTCCATGGAACGCAAAAACTTGGCAGGTGCCACCAGCCCAACCATCTCCAACGCGCCTACCGCCTGGTGCAACTGCTGGCGGGCAATGCGAAGGTGGCTGGCATCGAGTTCTGTGAGGTCCGAGCCGCGAGCCAGCTCCGCATCGCGCACGAACCGGCGCATCGCCTTGGTCGCCCCGTCTAGTGACTTGCGCAGCTCATCAAGCACCCAGGCCAAAGGCCCAAGATCATTGACCGCTAGTTCGTTGTCGCCGGGAGCGGCTGTGTTCGATGACATGGGTTCAAGCTCTCCTGGATCTCACGGGGCGGGGTGGATGCGACGCATGGCCTATCAGGCGATCTTGAATCGAGACACCGACTGGCGCAGTTCTTCCGCCATGCGGGACAGTTCGCGCACCTGGTTGGCCGTAGCGCGGGTACCTTCCCCGGTTTGCTCGGTCACCGCAAAAATGTGCTGGATGTTGTCGGCCACCACATTGGCCAGACCGGCTTCGCGGGATGCCGAGTTGGAAATCTGCTCAATCAGATCCGCCACGCGGCGTGACACGCGGTCAATCTCGGTCAGCGCCGTACCTGCATTATCGGACAGCTTGGCCCCTTCCACCACACCCTGGGTGGAGCGTTCCATAGCGCCGATGGCATCCTGTGTGTCCGTCTGAATGGCCTTCACCAGTGCAGCAATCTGACGCGTCGCATCGGCGGAACGCTCCGCCAGACGCTGCACTTCTTCCGCCACCACCGAGAAGCCGCGACCGGCTTCACCAGCGGATGCGGCCTGAATGGCAGCGTTCAAAGCCAGCACGTTGGTTTGTTCGGTAATGTCCGAGATCAGCTCGGTAATTTCACCAATCTCTTGCGAAGATTCACCCAGGCGTTTGATGCGCTTGGAGGTTTCCTGGATCTGGTCACGGATGGAGTTCATACCGCCGATGGCGTTTTGCACAGCTTGCAGGCCGGACTCGGCAGCTTGCAGCGATTGACGGGCCACCGCGGCAGACTCTTGCGCCTGGGCAGACACCTCGTTGATTCGCCCCGCCATATCCACTACGGACTTACCGGTTTCACGAATCTCGTGCAGTTGTTCGTTGGAGGCTGCCAGCAGCTCGGTCGATGTGGCATCCACATCGGCCGTCGTCTGGGCAACCCGTGCCGCCGTGTTTTGCACGTTGGACACCAGCGAACGCAGTTCTTCCACCGTGTAATTCACCGAGTCGGCAATGGCGCCGGTAATGTCCTCGGTCACGGTGGCTTCCTGGGTCAAGTCACCCTCAGCCACCGTTTGCAGCTCGTTCATCAGTCGCAAAATGGCGGCCTGGTTCGCGTCGTTCACGCGCTTGGCTTCTTGTTCCTGGCGCTCGGCTTCCAGACGCTGGTCTTCGGCCATCACCTGACGCTTGCGGCTGTCTTGCAGTTGCACATACGACAGACCACCAGCGCACAGCAGGGCGAAGGCAGCGGAAGCTGCCAGCAAAGCCAGCGACGCGCCACCGATACCGGCCTGGCTGGACAGCTTGGCTTGCAGCTCTTCCAGGTTACGGCGCAGCGGTTCGCTGTCCGCAATGATGGCGCCTTGGGCTTCACGTGCCGAGACCAGACCCTGCAAGTTGCCCAGAATGGCGCCAGCTTGCACACGGGTTTCTTCGTACATCTTGATCAGGGCTTCCAGCTGCTCACGGGTGGCCGGGTCCTTGGTGGCGGTCAGGCGCAACTCGGTGCTGCCGGACAGCAAGGCTTCGGAAATTTCCTTGAAAGTGTTCAAGTCCTTGCCCAGCAAGAACACGGCCTCAGGGCTCACGCCTTCTGCGGTCAAGAACTCGTTGGACGACTTGCCGATACGCTGGGTCAACATCACCAACTGCCCAACCGCGGAAATTTCCACCGCTGGCGCGTTTTGTTGCAGCTTGAGCGACGCCACGGTTTCCGCGATTTCCAGCAAGTCAGACGACTGGCGGTTGATCAAGCGCAGCGCAGACCCGATCTGGGTCAGCATTTTTTGCTGGCCCATCACGGCCTTGGCATTCTTTTCCGCGCGCTCGACCAGCGGCGCGACTTTATTCAGCTCAGGCGCGTAATTTTCATCCAGCGCGTTGATGCGCATTTCGTCGTCACCAGCCTGCAGACCTTTGACGGATTTACCCAAAATACCGGCACTTTCCGACACGTCAGGGAAGGCCTGCGCACTGCCCACCACGGCCTGCGATACCGACTTCGCCAGACGTTGCGACTGCATCAGCGACTGCCCCGTCGCACCCAGCTGTTGGGCCACCCGGTCCGACTGGTTCAACGCCACAAAGGTCACACCCGCCAGCACGATCAGCGCGCCACCCAGCAGAATCGACAGTGTGCGCTGGTGCTGCACCACGGTGCGTCTGCCCAAGCCGGGGATAGAAATCAGGTCCGCCTCATTCACCTGCTGCTCGACGGGCGCCTCTTTCGCAGGCTCAGCCGACGCCGCTTGCAGCGGCGAGTTTTGCGATGGCGACTCTTGCAAGGTTTCGTTGCCCCCGCTGTCCACTGTGGCGTCCGGCATAGCCAAACTCAGACGCGAATCCAGTTCGGACTCTGGCGGCTTTTTGGAGAACAGGTTTTTTAATTGATCGACAACAGACATGATGGGACCTTACGGGTGAACTAAGCGCTGATGCTCAAAAACTGGGGGGTGAGGGACAGGGTACGCAAATTGATTTCTTGCCAATGCTCGCCAGCCGAATCGACAAACTGGTTGCCAAAAAACGGAGGGGCATCGGCCTCGGGCGGCTTGGAGGCGGAAAACGCGTCCGGGCCACGCAGCCCGGCCAACACATCGACCTGCAAGGCGCAATTGACTTCCAGTGCGGCGTTCATGGTGACCACGCTGGGCTCGGCCACCGCTGGCTCCAGGCGCTTGGCGGCGCCGCATGCAGTCACAAACGCGGCCAGATCCACCACGCCAAACAAGCCGCCGCGGATGTTGAGCACCCCGCGAAACCAGTCCAACGCATAGGGCACCGGTTGCAAATGGCTTACGGGGACGATTTCACCCGATTGGCCCAGTGGAAAAAGGTAGTTGTTGCCCCCCGCCCGCACCGCGAGCCAGGCCACAGAC
The DNA here is from genome assembly GCF_056521335.1 of Rhodoferax sp. ZS1R25. Taxonomy (NCBI): domain Bacteria; kingdom Pseudomonadati; phylum Pseudomonadota; class Betaproteobacteria; order Burkholderiales; family Comamonadaceae; genus Rhodoferax; species Rhodoferax sp. ZS1R25. The sequence continues at coordinate 1,134,533 of NZ_JBWMAZ010000001.1, read as the reverse complement.
ATGCCCTCGGAACGGGCCGCTTGCAAGCGGCTCGCCAAACGGGCTTGGAGTTCTCGAAGTGCTTCTCTGTTGGCCATGGAGCGAGCGAATCAGTCCAGAGCCTTGATTTTGGCGAACAGCTCAGCGGCATCCACCGGCTTGGTGATGTAGTCCTTGGCGCCCTGGCGCATACCCCATACGCGGTCTGTCTCCAAGCTCTTGCTGGTGCAGATGATGATGGGGATTTCGGAGTATTCAGGGGTGCGGTTGATGGCACGGGTCAACTGGAAACCGTTCTGGCCCGGCATCACCACGTCCATGAGAATCAGATGCGGCTTGTCTTCGGCCAGGCGCTTGAAGGCCTCGTCGGCGTTCTCGGCAGAGCGCACGGTGAAACCGTTCTTCTGCAGCAGCTCGGTCAAAAACATCAACTCGGTTTTCGAGTCGTCCACGATCAGTACTTTAGTTATTGCCATCAAATAGCTCCTTGCAATACGGCCCCAAACTGCTGCACAGCCTGCAGCAATTGGTCTTTGGTAAAGGGTTTTGTCAAATAGTCCTGCGCGCCGACCATGCGACCGCGCGCCTTGTCAAACACCCCGTCCTTGGAGGACAGCATCACCACCGGAACCCCAGAAAACTTGGCGTTGCGTTTGATGATGGCGCAGGTCTGGTAACCGTCCAGACGCGGCATCAGGATGTCGCAAAAAATCAGGTGTGGCTGGTAGTCATTGACTTTGGCCAGCGCGTCAAAGCCGTCTTCAGCCAGCATCACTTCGTGGCCACCTTGCTTGAGAAAAATCTCTGCACTGCGCCGAATGGTGTTGCTGTCGTCAATAACCAGAACTTTGAAGGTGGGTGCTGTCGTGCTCAAGGGGCGTTGCTCCAGTACTAGCGTGGACGGTCAGGATGGGCCATTACCGCAACGGCGGTGCATCAAATCTGCACCATTTCAAAATCTTCTTTGCGCGCACCGCACTCGGGGCAAGTCCAGTTCATGGGCACATCGGCCCACAGGGTTCCTGCTGCAATTCCGTGGTCGGGCGCGCCGGTGGCCTCGTCATAGATCCAACCGCAAATCAAGCACATCCAAGTTTTAGTATCGGTCACAGCTTATAGGGCCTTCAAATAGAATGCAACGATTGTATAGAGCCGCTATTGCCAAAAAGCACGCCGCCCGCTGAAAGATCGCCATTCTGCATGAAGACAAACCCCAATACAGGCCTCTAGATGTCGGCAACTCCCGCCCCCGCTCCTGAAGAAGAAATCGACGACGACGGCCCCTCGGCCTGCGTCATGGCGTTCAACGCCAACGACCCCAGCGGAGGCAGCGGTACCGCCGCCGACTTGAGCGCGATCGCCTCGGTCGGCGCCCATGGCTTGCCGGTGGTGACGGGCGCCTACGCCCGCGATACCTCAGAGATCGTGGACCATTTCCCCTTTGACGACGAGGCGGTGAGCGAGCAGGCACGCGTCATCCTGGAAGACGTTCCGGCCCAGACCTTCAAGGTCGGGTTTGTCGGTACGCCAGAGAACCTAAGCGCCATTGCAGAGCTGGCGTCGGACTACGCCGACGTGCCGCTGGTGGCCTATATGCCCGACCTGTCTTGGTGGCAGGAAGACCAGATTGACCTCTACCAGGACGCCTGCACCGAGCTGCTGTTGCCGCAGACCACGGTGTTGGTTGGAAACCACAGCACCCTGTCCCGCTGGCTGCTGCCGGACTGGAGTTCCGACAAAAGCCCGACCGCGCGCGACATCGCCAAGGCTGCCAACGCCTTTGGCGTGCCCTACACCCTGGTCACTGGCATCCCCCTGCCCGACCAGTTCATCGACAACGTGCTGTGCTCGCCCACTGCGGTGCTGTGCAGCGAGAAGTTTGAGCGCTTTGAGGCCGTCTTCACCGGTGCTGGCGACACCCTGTCGGCCGCGCTGGCCGCACTGATTGCCAGCGGCACCGAACTCACCGAGGCCGTGACGGAAGCCCTGAGTTACCTGGACCGCTGCCTGGAAAGCGGCTTCCGCCCCGGCATGGGCCAGGTCATCCCCGACCGCCTGTTCTGGGCCCACCCCGACGCCGAGGGCGAAGACGCCCCCGAAGAAACCGACTTTGAAGTTCCCCCCCATGCCACCCGCCACTAATACCGACACCACCGACCGCAACCAACAGCTCTTTGACCGCGCCAAGCGCGTCATCCCCGGCGGCGTAAATTCGCCCGTGCGCGCCTTCAAGGCGGTGGGCGGCACGCCACGCTTTGTGCAGCGCGCGCAAGGCGCCTACTTCTGGGACGCCAATGGCAAGCGCCATATTGACTACATCGGCTCCTGGGGTCCGATGATCCTGGGCCACGGCCACCCCGCGGTGCTGGAAGCCGTGCAGAAGGCAGCGCTGGACGGTTTCTCGTTTGGCGCCCCCACCGAACGCGAAGTGGAGCTGGCCGAAGCGATTTTGGAGCGCGTGCCCAGCATGGACATGGTGCGCCTGGTCAGCAGTGGCACCGAAGCTGGCATGAGCGCCATCCGCCTGGCGCGGGGCGCCACCGGTCGCAGCAAGATTCTGAAGTTTGAAGGCTGCTACCACGGCCATGCCGATGCGCTGTTGGTGAAAGCGGGCTCGGGCCTGGCCACCTTTGGCAACCCCACCAGCGCTGGCGTGCCGCCCGAAGTGGTGCAACACACGCTGGTGCTGGAGTACAACAACATCGAGCAACTGGAAGAAGCCTTTGCGCTGCACGGCAAGGAGCTCGCCTGCCTGATGATTGAGCCCATTGCCGGCAACATGAACTTTGTGCGGGCCAGCGTGCCCTTTATGCGGCGCTGCCGCGAGCTGTGCACACAGTACGGCGCACTGTTTGTGTTTGACGAGGTGATGACCGGCCTGCGTGTGGCTTTTGGCAGCGCGCAAAGCGTGTACGCCCGCAGCATCCCCGGCTTTGAACCGGACATGACCGTGCTGGGCAAGGTGATTGGTGGCGGAATGCCACTGGCGGCCTTTGGCGGCAAGCGCGCGGTGATGGAGCAGCTTGCGCCACTGGGCCCGGTCTACCAGGCCGGCACCCTGTCGGGCAACCCCGTCGCCACGGCATGCGGGCTGGCCACGCTGAAAGAAATTGGCAAACCTGGCTTCTATGAAGACCTGGGCCGCAAGACCCAGCTGCTGATCAGCGGCCTGCAAGCCGAGGCCGACAAGGCCGGCGTGGACTTCTGTGGCGACAGCGAGGGTGGCATGTTTGGCTTCTTCCTGTTCAAGGAATTGCCACAGAACTACGCCAAGGTCATGACCACCGACAATGCCCGTTTCAACACCCTGTTCCACGGCCTGCTGGACCGCGGCGTCTACATCGCCCCGGCGCTGTACGAGGCCGGCTTCATGAGCGCGGCGCACACCGACGCGGACATTGCCGAGACGGTGGCTGTGGCGGGCGAAGTGTTCAAGCTGCTATCAAAATAGAAGCTGCTAGCGCATATTCCACGGGGGCTAGATGCCAATTGGGTATCTAGCCCCTGTTTCTTTTGGGCGCCGCACCACATCCGCCCGCAAGCCTCACTCGCCGATGTAGTTCTCGGGGAAGAAGTGGCGTTCGATGAGCTCAATCAGGATGTGCAGCACCTTGATGTGCAACTCCTGCACGCGATCGGCGTAGGTACCGCCGGGCGTGCACACGTACACGTCACTCAGGGGCTCCAGCTTCTCGCTGCGTTTGCCGCTCAGGATGATGACCTTCATGCCCAATGCCTTGGCGGCCTCAGCCGCCTTGATCACATTCTTGCTGGTGCCGCTGGTGCTCAGCGCCACCAGGCAATCGCCCGGCCGGCCATGGCCTTCGATGTAGCGGGCAAACACCTGGTCGTAGCCATGGTCGTTGCCCACACAGGTCAGGTGGCCGGCATCGCTGATGGCGGTGGCGCCCAGGGCCTTGCGGTCCTTGCGGTAGCGGCCTGTCAGCTCTTCGGCAAAGTGCATGGCGTCGCACATGGAGCCGCCGTTGCCGCAGGAATACACACGGCCCTGGTTTTCGAAGGTGGCAATCAGCAACTGCGCGGCGTGCTCCACAGACGCTAGCGCCACCGGGTTTGCCAGCAACGCAGCCAGTGCGGAGGATGCCTCTTGCAGGCTGGATTCGATATGGTGTTTCATACCGCGATTATTCCCGGCCCCGCCGAAACCTTGCGGTAACCACGGGTTTGGCTATCCGGTGTGTCAATCGACCCGCGCGCCAGTGGCCTTGACCACCTTCTCGTACTTGGCGCGCTCGGCCTTCATCAGGGCATCAAAGGCCGCGGGGGTGGTGGGCGTGGGCTCGGCCAGCAGCGTGGCAAAGCGCGCCTTGGTCTCGGGCGCCTGCAGGGCCGCCACAAAGGCCTGGTTGAGTTGCGCAATGCGCTCCTTGGGCGTGGCGGCCGGGGCCACGAGCCCCCACCAGGTGTCGATGCCAAAGCCCTTGAGCGTTTCCGCCATGGCGGGCACATCGGGCAAGGCGCTGCTGCGGGCTAGCGACGTGACGGCCAAGGCCTTGAGCTTGCCGGAGCGGATGTTGGGTGCGGCGTTGGCCAGGTTGTCGAGGTTGAAGTCCACCTGGCCGCTCAGCAAGGCCATTTGCGCCGGGTTGCCTCCGTTGTAGGGGATGTGCAGCGCGAAGATGCCCGCTTCCTTCTTGAACATCTCGCCTGCCAGGTGGCCGGCACTGCCATTGCCGCCGCTGCCGTAGTTGAGCTTGGCCGGGTTGGCCTTGGCATAGGCAATGAGGTCGGCCAGGGTGTGGATGTGCAGGCGCTGCGCCGCTTCGGCATTCATCACCAGCACATTGGGCACCCGCACCATTTGCGTGATGGCGGCGAAGTCGGTGGCCGCGTTGTAGGGCATCTTCGCGAAGAGCCAAGGATTCACCGCGTGGGTGGCCGTGGCCGCAATGCCGATGGTGTAGCCGTCGGGTGCGGCCTTGGCAATCGCATCCGCGCCAATATTGCCGCCGGCGCCGGGGCGGTTGTCCACCACCACCGTGCCCAGGCTGTCTTTCACGCGCTCGGCCAGCACGCGGGCCGTGATGTCCAGCGGACCCCCAGGCGCGTAAGGCACGATCAAGCGAATGGGCTTGTCGGACGCCTGGGCCCACACCGCAGACACTGCCAGCAGCAGCGACACGCCGGCCGCGAGAGATCGGGAAAACAGCATGGGCAACTTTCTTAGTGGCGGAAGTGGCGCACGCCGCTGAACACCATGGACACGCCACGCTCGTTGGCCGCGTCAATCACCTCCTGGTCGCGCATGGAGCCGCCGGGCTGGATGACGCAGGTGGCGCCTTGGTCCACCACGACGTCCAAACCGTCGCGGAAGGGGAAGAAGGCGTCGCTGGCCACCACAGTGCCTGCCAATGACAGGTTCGCGTGGCCGGCCTTGATCGATGCGATGCGCGCCGAGTCCAGGCGGCTCATCTGGCCGGCGCCCACGCCCATGGTCATGCCGCCCTTGCAGAAGACGATGGCGTTGGACTTGACGTACTTGGCAACCGTCCAGGCGAACAATAGATCGTTCAGTTCTTCGGCCGTCGGCTGCTTGGTGGTGACCACTTTCAGGTCGCTCAGCGCCAGCTCGTGGTTGTCGGCGGTCTGCAGCAGGATGCCGGAGCCGATGCGTTTCATGTCCACGGCGTTGCGGCCTTGGTCCCATGCTGTGGCTCCGCCCTTGGGCAAGTCGATCTGCAGGATGCGGACATTGACCTTGGTCTTGAACACTTCGAGCGCGGCGGGTGTGAAGCTCGGGGCCATCAGCACTTCGACGAATTGCTTGGAAATCTGCTGCGCGGCCGCTTCATCCAGCTCGGTGTTCAGCGCGATGATGCCGCCGAAGGCCGAGGTGGGGTCGGTCTGGAAGGCCTTGCTGTAGGCCTCCAACGCATGGGCACCCACGGCCACGCCACAGGGGTTGGCGTGCTTGACGATGACGCAGGCCGGGGTGTTGAAACTCTTCACACATTCCCAGGCCGCATCGGCGTCGGCGATGTTGTTGTAGCTGAGTTCCTTGCCCTGCAATTGCTTGGCGGTGACCAGCGAGCCGGGCGCGGGGTAGAGGTCGCGGTACAGCGCGGCCTGCTGGTGGCTGTTTTCCCCGTAGCGCAGGTCCTGCACCTTGACGAAGCGGCCATTGCTCTGACCGGGGAACAGGTCTAGTGTGGGAGCCTTGTCGCCTGCGGGCACATCGTCACCCACCTGGATGGCGGACAGGTAGTCGCTGATGGCGCCGTCGTATTGGCTGATGCGGTTGAACGCGGCAATCGACAGACCCAACTTGGTCTTGTCGCTCACCTTGCCGCTGGCCTTGAGCTCGGCAATCACCGTGGTGTATTGCGCGGCGTCGGTCAGCACCGCCACGTCTTTCCAGTTCTTGGCCGCACTGCGCACCATGGCGGGGCCGCCGATGTCGATGTTTTCGATCGCGTCTTCCAGCGTGCAGCCGGCCTTGGCCACGGTGGCTTCAAACGGGTACAGGTTCACCACCAGGAAGTCGATGGTGTTGATGGCGTGTTCTTTCAAAGCCGCCATGTGCGCGGGGAAGTCGCGGCGGGCCAGCAAGCCGCCATGCACACGGGGGTGCAGGGTCTTGACGCGGCCGTCCAGCATTTCAGGGAAGCCGGTCATCTCGGCCACCTCGGTCACGGGCAAGCCCTTCTCGGCCAGCAGCTTGGCGGTGCCGCCGGTGGACAGCAGCTTGATGCCCTGGGCATGCAAGGCCTGGGCGAGTTCGACGATGCCGGTTTTGTCCGAGACGGACAAGAGTGCTGTTTGGGGTGCGTTCATAGTGCGGGAGTGAAGTAAAACCAAAAAATCAAAGGGCCCCGCAGCACCGCACTGGGCGGCCCTACCGGGCAGCGGAGCGTCAGGGAACCAGCTTGTGTTCCAGTAGTTTCTTGCGCAGGGTGTTGCGGTTCAGGCCCAGCCACTGGGCGGCCTTGGACTGGTTGTTGTCGGCCTGGGCCATCACCACCTCCAGCAGGGGCCGCTCTACGGCGCGCACCAGCATGTCGTACATGCCATCGGGCTCGGTGCCACCCAGGTCTGCGAAATATCCTTCCAGGCTCGCGCGAACGCACTCCTCGATGTGCTTCTTGCTCATGCTGCCATTTCCATCATGTCATGTCCCCTTGCCAGACCGGACGCTTGCTCCCGGCGCGGGATGCGGTCCATTTTTTCATTCAATCCATCCAAATACTGTTCCACTGCCGCCACCTGTGCCTCGCTGTCTTCCAGCAGGTTCATCTGGCGGCGAAAGTCTTCGCCTCCGGGCAGCTCACGCAGGTACCAGCCAATGTGCTTGCGCGCCGAGCGCACGCCGATGAACTCGTCGTACAGGCTGTAGTGGTCCTGCAAATGCTCGACCAACAGGCGTTTGACTTCGCTCACCAGCGGTGGTGCAAGGTGCGTGCCAGTGGCCAGAAAATGCGCCACCTCGCGAAAGATCCAGGGATAGCCCTGGGCGGCGCGGCCAATCATGATGGCGTCGGCGCCTGTAGCTTGCAGCACCTCACGGGCCTTCTCGGGCGTGGTGATGTCGCCATTGGCCACCACCGGAATCTTCAGCGCGGCCTTCACGGCGGCAATGGTGTCGTATTCGGCCGCACCCTTGTAGCCCTGCTCGCGCGTACGGCCATGCACCGTGACCATCTGCACGCCGGCGGCCTCGGCCGCGCGTGCCAGCACCACCGCGTTTTTCTCGGCCTGGCACCAGCCGGTGCGCATCTTCAGCGTGACCGGTACGTTACGCGGCGCGCAGGCGTCCACCACCGCTTGCACAATTTCGATGGCCAGCTGCTCGTCTTGCATGAGCGCGGAGCCGGCCCATTTGTTGCACACCTTCTTGGCGGGGCAGCCCATGTTGATGTCGATGATCTGCGCGCCGCGGTCGATGTTGTAGCGCGCGGCGTCGGCCATCATCTGCGCCTCGGTGCCGGCAATCTGCACCGCGATGGGGCCGGGCTCACCGTCGTGGTTGGCGCGGCGCGAGGTCTTGAGTGTGTCCCACAGATCGCGGCGCGACGTCACCATCTCGCTCACCGCATAGCCCGCACCCAGCCGCTTGCATAGCTGGCGGAAGGGGCGATCGGTCACCCCCGCCATGGGCGCGACAAAGAGGTGATTCGCCAGAGCGAACGGGCCAATGTGCATGGACGACAACTGAAACGGGAGTGGGTATAAAAGACAAGGGCCCCAAGACGTTGGGGCCTGGGCACAATTCTAACTGCTCAAAATTTCAGCAATTGAAATTTACCTGCTGCACCGCAGCGAAACCACGGCCTGCCTATACTGCCTTCGCCATGGACTCCTGGATACCCACCCTTCTGCATCTGCTTGCGCTGCCCGAATACAGCCTGGCCACCGTGTTTGTGGTGTCCTTTGTGTCTGCCACCTTGCTGCCCATGGGCTCCGAGCCTTTGGTGCTGGGCCTGGTAGAACTCAACCCCGCATTGTTCTGGCCTGTGATCGGCGTGGCTACGGTGGGCAACACCCTGGGCGGGGCTGTGAGCTGGTGGATGGGGTTTGGGGCGCACAGGGTAGTGGACAAATACGGCCACTCGGCCCACCACCTGCGGGCGCTGGACTGGTTACGCCGCCTGGGCCCCAAGGCCTGCCTGCTGGCCTGGCTGCCCATCGTCGGCGATCCGCTGTGCGCGGTGGCGGGCTGGCTCAAGCTGCCGTTTTGGCCCTGCCTGGCCTACATGGCAGTGGGCAAGCTGGCGCGCTACGTGCTGATGACCGCCGCACTCACCGGCCTGCTGCGCCTGTGGTGACGCCGCACTAGAACTTACAGCTTGGCCACCAGCGCGTCGGCGCTGTCCAGCCAGGTTTGCAAGGGTGCGGGGTACCCCGTCTCGTCCCCCAGGCGCCAGCGCCGCTTGGTTTGCCGTGTCAGGGCACGCAGCTGCCACAGCGCCTCCTGCGCCAGCAGGCTGAGCTCCAGGCGCAGGGCATCGTCCAGCGTTCCCCCCCCCCAACTGCGCGAGCTGCAGGTCGGCCACGCCCACCGTGGCCAGCGTGCGGCGCAACTGGCTGGCCTGCACCATCACGGCCGCCATACCCTCCCGCCGCGCGTCGCTGAGCGACAGCGCCTGCAGCGCGGGGCCCGGCCACTCCGACACCGTGGCATTGATCTCCTGCAACCGGCCTACCGGATCGGCCAGCAGCTCCAGGCCTTCGCCCGTGAGTTCGCTCTGCGGGCGCAGGTGCTGCTGCACCCGCGCCACCATGCCAGCGTCGTAGCGGTGCTTGTTCATGCGCAACTGAACCCACAGCCGCATCTCGGGCGCATCGCGCCCGGACTCCAGCATGGAGGTCACCAACTCGCCCAGCGACAGAATGCGCCCCAGCGGGCCAATCGCGTCGCCCTGCAGGTTGCGCGGGTAGCCCGAGCCATCCAGAAATTCGTGGTGCTCTTTCACAGCCCGCACCAGCTCGCGCGGGTACTCGTGGTGGCGCTCGATCAACACGGTGGAGACCAGCGGGTGCGAGTACAGCTGGCGCCGCTGCTCGCGGGTGATGGCGTCTTCGGGGTTGAGCAGCAGTGGGTCCAGATGCAGCATGCCAATGTCGTGCAGCAGCCCGGCGGCGGCGGCCAGCCCCAAGTCGTAGCGCGACACCAGCACGGTCAAGCTCATCCAGGCGGCAAACAGCGCCATCTGCACCGAGTGGCGAAACAGCGCGGGCCGCACCTCGTTGGCCAGCAGCAGCTGGAAGGCCATGGGCTCAGGCAAGGTGAGCTTGTCCAGGCTGTCCAGCAGCAGGCTGCGGTGCTTGGGGTCGGCACCAATGCGTTCGAAAAAAGGCACCTCGCGCATGGCCTGCTCGGCGTGCTCGCGCAACACGGGGCCGGTAATGGTGTGGGGGCTGCTGACCGATTGCTCGATAGGGACCGGCAGCTTGTGCGCGATCAGGCGTTCGTAGAGATTCGCGTTGACCGCCACGCCTTTCTCCAGAATCTTCACGCCGCGGTCGTTGAAGATCGCCTCCGTGGTCACCACCGGGCATTTCTCGCCCAGCTCGGTCACAGCCTTGGTGAAGTGGTTGGCGTCAGCGCCTGCTTCGCTCATGCCATGTTTGTACCAGAGTCCCCTGCGCTTTCCCAGTACCCCAGGTCAAACCTACGTGCAAAAGGACCACGCCACACGCTATGATTTCAGGAGCTACTCGCGCAATGCGGACGGGGGCTAGCGCACTAAAACGAGCGCAGTCCCGAGTACGGTGCAGGCCGCGCCCCACCAGGCCCCGCGCGCTGGTGCACGCCCTAGGTGCCACCACAGCAGCGGCAGCACCAGCACGGGCGACACCGACGAAAGGATACCGACCATGCCCACGTCGCCATAGCGCAGGGCCAGCAGGATCAGGCTCATCCCCAGCCCCATGCCGATCATGCCGCTCAGCGCCACCCAGGCCAGCACGCGGGCGGAGAGCGCGTTGTGCGTGCGCGCCACACCTACGCCAGCCCAGAGCAACACCAGGTGCGCCACGCAGGTCGCGCCCACGCGCACCACCGTGGCGGTCACCGGGTCCACGCCCGAGGCCATGATGGGTTTGGCAATCAACGAGCCCAGCGCCTGGCACAGCGCGGCCAATAGACCCAGCGCCACCCCCAGAGGCCAATGGCCCCGGGTGACCTCCAGCGCATGCGATTCATTCTTGTGCGCGCCCAGCGCCACGGCCATCATCACGCCGCCCACCACCAGCGCACCACCTAGCAAGGCCTGTGCGCCCATGCGTTCGTCCAACACCATGAAGCCCAGCAAGGCACTGAAACAGGCGTGGGTGGCAAACAGCACACCAGTGCGGCGCGGGCCCAGCCGGTTCATGGAAGCGAACAGCGCGGTGTCCCCAACAAAAATGCCAATCAGCCCGCTGAACGCCAGCACACCCAAAGTGGCCCAGGACAGCGTGTGCCAGCCTCCGCTGGCCACCACCACGGGCAGCAGCATGAGGAACACCAGCCCCATGCGCCAACGCGTAAATGCAAACGCGCCCAGATGGCGCGCTTGCGGGGCCGACAGCAGCCCGGTGACGGCCCAGCAGGCCGCGGCCCCCAGGGCCAGCCAGTCGTACGACAGGGTCACGGTGCGGTCAAAAGAAGGGCCTAGGAGCTGAACAGGAAGTTCATCACGTCGCCATCCTTGACGACGTATTCCTTGCCTTCCGCGCGCATCTTGCCCGCATCCTTGGCGCCCTGCTCGCCCTTGTGGGCGATGAAGTCGTCAAACGCGATGGTCTGGGCGCGGATGTAGCCCTTCTCGAAATCGGTATGAATCACGCCAGCCGCTTGGGGCCCGGTGTCTCCCACATGGATCGTCCAGGCGCGCACTTCCTTCACACCGGCGGTGAAGTAGGTTTGCAGACCCAGCAGCGTGTACGCCGAGCGGATCAGGCGGTTCAGGCCGGGTTCAGATTGGCCCAGCTCTTGCAGAAATTCGAGCCGGTCGGCATCTTCCATTTCCGACAGTTCGGCTTCGATCTTGGCGCAGATGGCCACCACGGGCGCGTTCTGCTTGGCGGCAAAGGCTTTCAGGCGGTCCAGGAAGGGGTTGTTCTCAAAACCGTCTTCGGACACGTTGGCCACAAACATCGCGGGCTTGGCCGTGATCAGGAAAAACTGCTTCAAAAGCGGCTGCTCTTCCTTGCTGAAGTCCAGCGTGCGCACAGGCTTGGCCTCGTTCAGCGCGGCCTGGCATTTCTCCAGAATCGCCACCAGTTTGATGGATTCCTTGTCGCCCGAGCGGGCCAGCTTGGTCACGCGGTGCAGGGCTTTCTCCACCGCGCCCAGGTCGGCCAGGCACAGCTCGGTCTGGATCACTTCGATGTCGGCGATCGGGTCCACCTTGCCGGCCACGTGGATCACGTTGTCGTCTTCAAAGCAGCGCACCACATTGATGGTGGCATCGGTCTCGCGGATATGGGCCAGAAACTTGTTGCCCAGGCCTTCGCCGGTACTGGCACCGGCCACCAGGCCGGCAATGTCCACAAATTCCACGATCGCCGGCACGATGCGCTCGGGCTTGACGATGTCAGAGAGCTGTTGCAGCCGCGTATCGGGCACTTCCACCACGCCCACATTGGGCTCGATGGTGCAAAACGGATAGTTTTCTGCAGCAATGCCCGCCTTGGTCAGCGCGTTGAACAGGGTACTTTTCCCTACATTGGGCAGGCCTACAATGCCACACTTCAAACTCATAAAAAAACCTCTAAAAACTGGGTGACAAGTGTATGCCATACCTGCTTTCGCGCCCGCTGCTGGCCCTGGCACTATGGCTCGCCACCACTCTGACACCAGGCTGGGCGGCCACAACGACCAGCATGGACGCCCTGGTTCTGGGCAATGGCAATACCCAGTTCGAACTCGATGAACCGGTGCCCACCTGGCTGGACAACGGCCAGCGCACCACGGTGCAAGAGGTGTCCCGCAACCCCAAAAACTTCGTCCCCACGCCCGCGCTGCAGCGCCATGCGCTGACTGCGAACAACAGCCTCTGGATTCACCTGCGCCTGGTGCGCGCAGCCGGCAACACCGAGCGCTGGACGCTGAACATTCCCCTGCCCTTTGTGGACCAGGTGACGCTGTACCAGCGCCGCGCCGACGACAGCTGGGCGCCCCAGTCTGCGGGCGACCAGTTGCCCCAATCCGCCTGGGCCAAGCGCGGTCTGTACCCCGAATTTGATCTGGACCTGCCCAGCGGCGTGCCGCAAGACCTGTACCTGCAGGTGCGCAACTTCAAGCACCTGAGCATCCCGTTGCGGCTGGCCACCAGCCCCGAGCGCGAGGCCCAGCGCCTGCTGGAAACCACCAGCTTGGGGCTGGTGCTGGGGACGCTGATCACCCTGGCGGCGTTGTCCACCATCCGCTACCTGGAGTACCGCAACCGCTTTGACAGGACCGCCGCGCTCTACAGCCTGCTGATTGCCGCTTCAGTGGCGCAAATCAACGGCGTGCTCAACGCGCTGCTATGGAACAACATGACCACCTGGGCCGACTACGCGAACAGCGTGATGCCGGCCCTGGCCGTGGGCGCCTCGCTGCTGTTTGTGCGGCGGCTGTATGCACTGTCCACCCACTTTCACCATTACGACAAGGCCCTGGGTTTTCTGGCCTGGACCACGCTGGGTTCGGTACTGACCTTTGTGGTGCTGGACCGCCCGCTGGCCGACCAGTTGGGTGCCGCGGTGCTGTTTGTGGCTACTACCGCCGGGCTGGGCGCCACCATTCTGAGTTGGCGCGGCGGCTCGCAGATCGGCACCTGGCTGCTGTTGGCCTATGTGCCGCAGTTTCTGGTGCTGCTGCGCCTGGTGGCCGAGGCCTTTGGCCTGGTTCCCACCTTTTGGCAGCTGCGCTACCTGATGTCCATGGGCGTGGCGCTGTCGGTGCCCACGCTGATCTACGCCCTGAGCCGCGCCACCCACGACCGCAAGGAACTGGCTCTGCGCGCCGAACAATTGCCTACGCAGGATGCATTGACTGGCCTGCTCACCGAGCAGACCTTCCAGTCCCACCTGGAGGACGCCTACCAGCGGGCGGTGGACAACCGCGAACCCACCGCGCTGGTGCTGGTGAGCGTGATCAACCTCGAGCACATACGCGCCAGCATGGGCGACCCGATTGCCGAGCAGTGCCTGCTGCGGGCGGTGATAAAGCTGCACCGCATCCTGCGCGATGTGGACCCGGCCGCGCGCATGGGCACAGACCGCTTTGCCATGCTGCTCGAGGGAGTGTCCAACCGCCAGGCGCTGACCGAACGCCTGGTCAAACTGGTGGCATCCGGGTTGGTGCCGCTGCAGGGCTTGCAGCCCGAGGTGACACTGCAATTCCAGGCGGCCTGCGTGCTGCTGCATGACAACCCGGTGCCGGCCGATCGGGTGATGCAGGACCTGTCCGAAGTGCTGGCCGGCATCTCCCCGCGCACACGCCGCCCCATCCGTTTTCTGGAACCCGTGCCGACGCTGGCCGCCCCCCTGGGCAACCTGCCCGAAACCGCATGACCCTGTTCTTCCACGCCGCTCCCGCCCTGCGGGCCTTGCTGTTGACGACCCTGCTGGGGCTGCTGGCCGCAACGCCCTCGCTGCATGCCGCCGCCCCGTCGGGGAGCGACGGCGCAGTGCTGCCATTGAGCGGCACAGACCCCACGCCACAAGTGGGCGGCACCCTGGATGTGCTGATGGAGGCCGCCCCCAGCATGGGCATCGACGCCGTGGCCCGCAAAACACGCGGCAGCTTCTCACCCGCCCCGGCCGACACCGTGTTTGCCCTGAGCGAAGGCAAGACCCTCTGGATACGCCTGCGCCTGCAGCGCGACAGCATGGCCACGCCCGACTGGACGCTGCATGTGCCCCTGCCTTACCTGGACCACGCCGCCCTGTACCAGCTGGACCGCCGCGGCAGTTGGGTCGCGCAGATCGCGGGTGACACCAACGCCGTGGAGCGCTGGACCCGTCCCTCGCTCTACCCCGACTTCAGCATCAACCTGAGTGAGCCCGGCGTGCAGGAGCTGTTCTTAGAAGTGCGCAACTTCAAACCCATCGCGCTGCCCCTGCTGCTGGCCACCACCGCCGCGCGCGACCGCCAGCACGAGGTGGAATACGTGTGGCTGGGTGTGATGATGGGCGCGCTGCTGATGCTGATTGGCGTGTGCGGCATCCACTACCTGCAGGGCCGCAGCCGGGCCGAGGGCTGGTACACCGGCTACGCCACCCTGGTACTGCTGGTGGTCAGCACCACCACCGGCCTGGCGGGCATGTGGCTGTGGCCCAGCTCGCCCATGTGGGCCAACTACGCACACATGGCGCTGCCGATCGTGGGCGTGGGTGCCACCGTGCTGTTTGTGCGCCATATGTCGTCGCTGGACGTGGGCTTTCCGCGGCTGGCGCGCGCGTTGTATGCGTTTGGCCTGTCCGGCCTGCCCCTGGCGCTGCTGTGCGCGGCCATCGACCGGCGGATGGCCGACCATTTCAATGCGGCCTACCTGGCGGGCGGCCCCATCCTGGTGGTGACCGCCACCGCACTGGCCTGGCGGCGCGGTTACGCAGTGGGCAAATGGCTGTTCATGGCCTACCTGCCGCAGGGTTTGGCCGTGCTGTTCATGGCGGCGCAGGTGTTGCATCTGGTGCCTGCCTGGTGGGAGGCCCGCAACGTGATGGTGTTTTGCATTGCGCTGGCCGTGCCGCTGCTGCAGCAGGCGCTGCACACGCGTGCCCGCGAGCGCCGCGAGGCACAGGACCGTGCCGAGGCCCTGCCCACCCAGGATGCGCTGACCGGGCTGTTGACCGCGCCGCTGTTCCTGCAGCAGGTGGAAACCGCGCTGAACCGCGCCAGGCATGACCGCGAACCGTCGGCCATCGTGTTGGTGGATGTCGTGAACTTCAAATACCTGCGCGATTCGTATGGCGATGCGGTGGCCGAGCAATGCCTGCTGCGTGCTGCCGTCAAGCTGCACCGCGTGCTGCGCGATGTGGACCCGGCGGGCCGGGTGGGCACCTCACGCTTTGGCATGGTGCTGGACGGCGTGAGCAACCGCCAGGCGCTGACCGAGCGCATGGTGCGCCTGATTGCCTCGGGGTTGATTCCGCTGCCGGGCCTCAAGCCCGAGGTCACATTGCAGTTCCATGTGGCCTGCGTACTGTTGACCGAGGTGATCCCCGACAGCCAGCGCATCCTGGACGAGCTGGGTGAGGTGCTGAAAGGCATTTCGCCGCGCACCCGCCGCCCCATCCGCTTTCTGGATCCGGCCATGACCTCACCCTCGCCGCTCAGCACGCAGATGGGCCCAGCCAGCGAACAGCCAACTTAGCCGAACGCGTACCCAGCCTGCACCGCCTGGCCCACGCGCAGCACGGTGCCCGCGCCCTGGGTGACGATGGCATTCATGCCGAAGGTGATGGCGCCGCCCACCCGCGCGTCCTGCCGGTAGGCCTGCAATGCATCGCCCACGCCGGGATGGCTTTGGGCCGTCACGGGATCGATATTGGGGATCGGGCAGCGCGCGCAGGGTTTGACGAGTTGCAGCCGGGCGGCTACGCCACCAATCGCATCCAGACACTCCAGCGGGCCCCAATGGTCTTCGTCGTGCGCGGGCAGGCCTGCCAGCACCACGTTGGGCCGAAAACGCAGCATGCCCACGGCGGGGTGGTCCATCGCCGCCAGCCGGGTGTTGAGCTCGTCCATGGAACTGTCGGTAGTCACCAGCACCGGGTAACCATCGGCAAACTGTGTACTGGCGGCCACGCCCTCGGTCCATTTGGTGCTGCACGCGCGCTGCGCCGCGGGGTCAAAGCGCACCAGGCGGTGGGCAGGCGCACCCAAGAAAGCTTGCAGCCACTGACCCACCGCAGGCCCCATGTCCAGCGCGTCCACCGTGTCGTCCCACACCTGCACGCGGGTGGCAGCACCCTCGGCCTGCAAGGGCACGGAGACTTCAGGCATGCCGGGCGCGTGCAGCACCAGGGCATCGGCACGCAGCTCGGGGCGCACCAGCGCCATGCGTGCGCATTCGCGCTGGGTCACAAACAGGCCTTCTGCGTCCACCACCATCCAGTGGCGGTCCCACTGCAGGCCGGTCTCCAGCAGCACGGCCTGGTCGACCGCCAAGCCCGCAAAAGACTTCACGGGGTAAATCATCAGTTGGGCAATCTGCCCGCTCACATCGTTGGCGTCGTCGCTCATCGGGTCGTCCTTGTGGTTCAGCGCGCCATTGTGCATGGCCTCCTACAATGGCTGCATGGCCCAAACCTATGACATTTGTATCCGCGGCGCTGGCATTGTGGGGCGCACGCTGGCCCTGCATCTGGCGGCCAAGCGCCTGCGCGTGGCGCTGTGCGCCACCCCCAACTCGGCCAGTCCCTCCGCATCCGATGTACGTGCCTACGCGCTGAACCAGCCCGCCCGCGCCCTGCTGGAAGCCGTACGCTGCTGGCCGGCAGAGGCCCTGGCCACGCCGGTGCAACGCATGGAAGTGCATGGCGACGATGGCGCTACCGTGGTGTTCGATGCTGCCGACCAGGGCGTGGCCGCGCTGAACTGGATCGTGGATGTGCCCGCGCTGGAAGCCCAGCTGGCCGAGGCCGTGCGCTACCAGCCGCTGATCGAGCTGGTCGACACGCCCGCCCCGGCCACGCTAACCGTGGTGTGCGAAGGCCGCTCTAGCCGCACGCGCGAAGAACTGGGTGTGGAATTCGCTATCACGCCCTACGGCCAAACCGCGCTGGCGGCGCGCGTGGAATGCGCCCAGGGCCACGGCCAGGTGGCACGCCAGTGGTTTCACCAGGGCGAAATCCTCGCGTTGTTGCCGCTGGGCGGTCCGGGCGGGAACTTCTGCGCCGTGGTGTGGTCAGTCAGTCCTGAGCGCGCCCACACCTTGCAAGCCCTGCCCGACATGGAATTTTCTGAAACCCTGCACGCTGCCAGCCACGGTGCGCTGGGCAGCCTGACGCTGACCAGCCCCCGCCACACCTGGCCGCTGCAGCATGCGTTGGCCAGCCGCTGGAGCGGCAGCCACGCGGGCAGCACCTGGGTGTTGGCGGGTGACGCCGCCCACAATGTGCACCCGCTGGCCGGCCAGGGCCTGAACCTGGGCCTGGGCGATGTGGCTGAGCTGGTGCGCGTGCTGGACAGCCGCCCCTATTGGCGCAGTGTGGCCGACCCCAAGTTGCTGCGCGCCTACGAGCGCGCCCGCAAGGCCGACTTCGCCCTGGTAGGCGGTGCCGGCGATGCGCTGCAGCAGCTGTTTGCCCACCCCCATGCGGCAGCCCAGGGCCTGCGCAACTGGGGCATGCACCAGTTCAACACCTTTGGCGCCGTCAAACACTGGGTGGCCCACCGCGCCATGGGCACCCGCCCGCAGTGAGCCCGCTACCCTTCGCCTCCTTTTTTTGAGTACCACCCCATGAAAAAAATCTTCACCCTGCTCGCACTGGCTTTGACGTTAGGGGGCCTGGGCAGCAATGCGCTGGCCCAGGAGGCGGCGATCCGCGAGGCCATTGCCAAGCGCATTCCCCAGCTCAAGGACATTGACGAGGTACGCAAGACCGATATTCCCGGCATCTACGAAGTGCGGGTCAATGGCACCGAGATTTACTACACCGACGCCAAGGGCGACTACCTGTTCCAGGGCAACCTGTTTGCCACCAAAGGCAAAGACCTGCGCAACCTGACCGAAGAGCGCGTCAACAAGCTCACCGCGGTGAAGTTCGACCAGTTGCCGTTCAAAGACGCGTTCACCATCGTGCGCGGCAATGGCGCGCGCAAGGTAGCGGTGTTTGAAGACCCCAACTGCGGCTACTGCAAACGCTTCGAGCGCGACCTGCAGAAGGTGGACAACGTGACCATCTACATGTTCCTCTACCCCATCCTGGGCGCCGACTCGGGCGAGAAGTCCAAGGCCATCTGGTGCGCCAAAGACAAGGGCCTGGCCTGGCAGGACTGGATGCTGCGTGAACAAGCCGCCGCCCCCGCAGCAGCGATGTGCGATGTGGCCGCGCTGGGCCGCAACGTGGAATTTGGCAAGGCCTACCGCATCAGTGGCACGCCGACGCTGATCTTCCAGGACGGTAGCCGCGTGCCCGGCGCGATTGACGCCGCCCAGGTGGAAAAACACTTGGCCGCGACCAAGGGCTGAGCCAGACATGTGCAATCCGGGGCTGCAAGCCAGCCCCTATTCACTCCTGTTTTTATAGCTGCTCGCGCAGTATCCACAAGGGCTAGCGGCCTGTTTGACATGAAAACCACCTCCCCCACCCGAAAAACCGCTGCCCCCATCCACTACCAGGTCGAGGTGCTGGACCCGAGCACCCACCTGTTCCAGGTCACGCTGACCGTGCCCACTCCCGCGGCCACGCAGATCCTGCGGCTGCCTGTATGGATTCCGGGCAGCTACCTAGTGCGCGAATTTGCCAAGCACCTGCAAAGGCTGGAATGCCGCCAGGCCGGCAAGCGCGTGACCGTGTTGCAGCAGGACAAAACCACCTGGGACGTCACCTGCACACCCGGCACACCACTGCACGTGCAGTACGAGGTGTACGCGTTTGACAACTCGGTGCGCACGGCTTGGCTGGACGCCACGCGCGGTTTCTTCAACGGCACCAGCCTGTGCCTGCAGGTGGCCGGGCAGGCCGATGGCCCGCACACGCTGGCACTGGCGGCGAGCGATGCGCTGAAAGGCTGGAGCGTGGCCACCGGGCTGGAGCCGGTGCGCGTGACCAAGGCCGGTTTTGGCCTGTACCGCGCCGACAACTACGACACCCTGGTGGACTGCCCGGTGGAGATGGGCCCCTTCTGGAGCGGCAGCTTTGTGGCCTGCGGCATTGCGCACCGCTTTGTGGTGGCCGGTGCGCCGCCCAGCTTTGACGGCGCCCAGCTGCTGGCCGACACCCAGGCCATTTGCGAGGCCGAACTGCGCTTCTGGCATGGCGATGCAGTCGGCACTGACATCAAAAAAGTGAGCGCCTCGCGCAGGAAGGACGCGGGCCAAAGCCCGATTCCGTTTACACACTACGTCTTCATACTGAATGCCGTGCACGACGGCTCCGGTGGCCTGGAGCACAAAAACTCCACCGCCCTGATTTGTAACCGCAAAGACCTGCCGCGCCTGCCCCGCGCCACGCTGGCCCCCACCACGCACAAGCAGCCCGAGGGCTACACCACCCTCTTGGGCCTGATCAGCCACGAGTACTTCCACACCTGGAACGTCAAGCGCCTGCGCCCGGCCGAGCTGGCCACGTACGACTACACCCAAGAGAACTACACGCAGCTGCTGTGGTTCTTTGAAGGCTTCACCAGCTACTACGACGACCTGCTGCTGCGCCGTGCCAAGCGCATCGACAACGCCACCTACCTCAAGCTGCTGACCAAGACCATCAACCAGGTGAACCAGACACCGGGCCGCCTGGTGCAGAGCGTGGCGCAAAGCAGCTTTGACGCCTGGGTGAAGTACTACCGCCAGGATGAAAACACCGCCAACGCCACGGTGAGCTACTACACCAAGGGCTCGCTGGTGGGCCTGTGCCTGGACCTGACGCTGCGCGCCGAAGGCAAAACCACGCTGGATGCCGTGATGCGTGGCCTGTGGGCACGCTGCGCCGGCGGCCCCATGGCCGAAGCCGACCTGCTGGCCGTACTGCAGGAACTAGGTGGCCGTTCGTTCGCCAAAGAGATTGCGCACTGGGTGCACAGCACCAAGGAACTGCCCGTGGCCGAGCTGCTGGAGCAGCACGGGGTGCAGGTGAACCGCGAGCCCGACCAAGTGGCGCAACAGCTGGGCCTGCGCGTGAAGGAAAACGGTGGCCTGTTCATCCAGCAGGTGCTTCGCGGTGGCGTGGCCGAGAAAGCCGGTTTTGCGGCGGGCGATGAGTGGCTTGCCGTACAAACCGAGGGCGAGCCCTGGCGCATGCAGGTGCTGGACGATGTGACGCTGTACACCGGCAAGGCCAAGAAGGTCAGCGCGCTGGTGTCGCGGGACAAGCGTCTGATGAACCTCTCGTTGACGCTGCCCACCCCAACCACGGCCGTACGGCTCTCTATCCGCGACGCCGTGCCCGTCGCGAAGTGGCTGGATGGCAGCGCCTAACTGCCGGTGAACTTGGGCGCGCGTTTCTCCCGGAACGCGCGCACCCCTTCCACATAGTCATCCGTGCGCCCCATGGCGCTTTGGGCGTCGCGTTCGGCGTCCAGCTGCTGGTTCAGGGTGCGGGTTGCGCCGTCACGCAGCAAATGGCGCGTGGCGACCAGCGCCTGCGTGGGCATGGCCGCTAGACGCTGGGCCATCTGCAAGGCGGCAGACACGCAGTCGTCCGCCACGTCCCAGATCAACCCCCATTCCTTGGCCTGCGCGGCCAATAGCTTGTCGCCAGTCATCGCCAGCGCCAGCGCGCGGGGCATGCCCAGGCGCTGTGGCAAAAACCAGGTGCTGCCCGCATCGGGGATCAACCCGATTTTGCTGAAGGCCTGGATAAAGCTGGCGCCGGGTGCCGCAATGGCAATGTCACAAGCCAGCGCAAAGGACATGCCGGCGCCTGCAGCCACACCATTGACGGCCGCCACCGTGGGCATGCGCAGCGCCTGCAGGCGGCGCGCCGTCGGGTTAAAGGCCTGCTCGATGCTCACCCCGGGGTCGGGCCGCCCGGCCGGATGGGCGTCTGGGCCCAACTCACCCGTGTTGAGGTCGGCCCCGGCGCAAAAGCCACGCCCTGCCCCGGTGAGCACCGCGGCGCGAATGGCTGGGTTGGCCTCGGCCCGGTCCAGTGCGGCCCACAGCGCGTGGTGCATCTCGCGGGTAAAGGCGTTGAGCGCGGCCGGACGGTTCAGCGTGAGCAGGGCCACGCCGCCGTGCTCGGCGTAGAGAACCAAAGTTTCCGGGGTGCTGGTCGTACCAGTGTCAGTCATGTGCAAACCCTCTTCGCTATAGTGCCAGGACGCAAAAATCTGGAGACCCCATCATGAGCTACGAATGCATCACCACCCGTATCGAAGGCGACAAGGTTGCCGTCATCACGCTGAATCGCCCCAAGGCGCTGAACGCACTGAACGACCAGCTCATGGACGAGCTGGGCGCTGCGCTCAAGGGCTTTGACGCCGACCCGGCCATCGGCTGCATCGTGCTCACCGGCAGCGAAAAGGCCTTTGCTGCGGGCGCAGACATCACCGTGATGGCCAAGTTCAGCTTTGCCGACGCCTACAAGGGCGACTTCATCACCCGCAACTGGGAAACCATCCGCAGCGTGCGCAAGCCGGTGATTGCTGCCGTGAGCGGCTTCGCCCTGGGCGGTGGCTGCGAGCTGGCCATGATGTGCGACTTCATCATCGCCGCCGACAACGCCAAATTCGGCCAACCCGAGATCAAGCTGGGCATCATCCCCGGTGCCGGCGGTACCCAGCGCCTGCCGCGCGCCGTGGGCAAGGCCAAGGCGATGGACCTGGCCCTGACCGGCCGCATGATGGACGCCGCCGAGGCCGAACGCGCCGGGTTGGTCAGCCGTGTGGTGCCACTGGACAAGCTGCAAGACGAAGCCTTGGGCGCCGCGCTACAGATTTGCGCTTTCTCGCAAGTGGCTACGATGGCGGCCAAAGAGGCCGTGAACCGCGCGTTTGAGGGCACGTTGGCCGATGGCATCGTGTTCGAGCGCCGCCTGTTCCACGCGCTGTTTGCCACCGCCGACCAGAAGGAAGGCATGGACGCCTTTGTGAACAAGCGCGCGGCCCACTTTACCCACCAATAATTTTTAGTCTATAATTCTGGGCTCCGGTCGTATAGCTCAGTTGGTTAGAGCGCAGCATTCATAATGCTGATGTCGGTGGTTCAAATCCACCTACGACCACCACATTGGAAACCCGCAGTGCGCAAGCCCTGCGGGTTTTTTCTTGGGGCTTCTTGCGGCAATGGCTGGTCTGGCCGCGTTGGCTGAACGCCATCTGGGGTCTTTGCCAGGGCACTTAGCGCCTCCAGGTGGCGCTTGCTAGAGTCCGCGCCATGTCTGCCTCCATTGCCCCCACCGCCAGCCGCGCACTGGTCTGGTTCAAGCGCGATTTACGGGTGCATGACCACGCACCCTTGGTAGCTGCCCTTGCGCATACCGACGCACTGGGTCTTTTTGTGGTCGAACCCGAGTGGCTGCACAGCCCGGAATGTGACGCCAGCCATGTGGACTTTGCGCTGGCGTGTTTGGCAGAGCTGCGTGGCGCCCTGGCTGCGCGGGGCTTGCCGCTGCTGGTGCGCGTGGGCTCGGCCGTTGACGTGCTGGCGCAACTGCAAAAAGAGCTCGCCTTCACACACCTGCTCAGCCATGAAGAGACCGGCCCCGGCTGGTCGTATGTGCGGGACGTACAGGTAGCGGCCTGGTGCAAGTCCGTCCACATCCCCTGGCAAGAATTCACCCAAACCGGTGTGGTGCGTCGCCTACGTAGCCGCAGTGGCTGGGCACAGCGCTGGCAGGCGCGCATGGACGCGCCTTTGCACCTGCTGGACGGCGAGTTGACCCCGGCAGTGACGCTAGACCAACCCGAGTTACCCACACTGGCCAGCTTGGGGCTGCAAGCACACCCCAAGACCTTGCAGGCCGCGGGCGAAAAGGCCGCACGGCGCATGCTCAAAAGTTTTTTGCAGGTGCGCGGCTATGACTACCGCAAAGCGCTGTCCAGCCCCTTGAGCGCCGAAGAGGGCTGCAGCCGCCTGAGCCCGCACCTGGCCTTTGGCACGCTGTCCATGCGCACGGTGCACCAGGCCACCGAGGTGGCGATTGCCAACACGCCCGATGGCGCTTTCGCGTACGCACTGCGCGGCTTTGCCGGCCGACTGCGCTGGCACTGCCACTTCATGCAAAAGCTCGAAGACGAGCCGGACATTGAATTCCAGAACTTTACGCGCGCGTGCGATGGTTTGCGCGAGGCCGAATTCAACGATGCGCACTCTGCCGCCTGGTGCGAGGGCCGCACGGGCTACCCAATGGTGGACGCCTGCATGCGCTCGCTCATCGCCACCGGTTGGCTGAACTTTCGTATGCGGGCGATGCTGGTCAGCTTTGCCAGCTACCACCTGTGGCTGCATTGGCGGCAAACGGGCATTTTTTTGGCACGCCAGTTTCTGGACTACGAGCCCGGCATCCACTGGAGCCAGATGCAAATGCAAAGCGGCACCACGGGTATCAACACGCTGCGCATGTACTCGCCCACCAAGCAGGCGCAAGACCAGGACCCGGAAGGCCTGTTCATCCGGCGCTGGGTACCAGCGTTGGCCAAAGTACCCCTGCCTTACCTGGCCGAACCCTGGAAGATGGACATCAGCGTGCAGCGCATGGCAGGCTGTGTGATCGGCGTGGACTACCCGGCACCCATCGTGAACGACAAAGTAGCGATGAAGGCTGCCAAGGACCGGATGTACGGCTTGCGCAAGACCACGCAAGCCCGTGAAGAGGCGGGGGATGTGCAGGCACGCCACGGCTCGCGCAAAAGCGGCTTACCGCAGTCGGGGCAGCGGCGTAAAACCACACCCCGGCGCAAACAGGACGCGCCCGCCCCACCCTCGCTGCAAGGCGATCTGTTTGCCTGAGCGGCACCACCACGGCTATGAAAAACGACTTCAAAGGCAATAAACAGTCCCTGCCCAGCAAGCTGTGCGCGGTGTGCGGCCGCACCATGACCTGGCGCACGGCCTGGGCCAAAAACTGGGACTCGGTGCTGTACTGCTCGGACGCCTGCCGGGCGCACAAGACGGCCAAGAAAGCCCCATGAACCGGACCAACACCCTCCTGACACCGCTGCCCGCAACGCTCAGAAATCTGGTCATTGTGCTGGGCGACCAGCTCGACCTGGAATCGTCTGCACTGCAAGATTTCGATGCCACGCAAGACGTGGTGTGGATGGCCGAGGTAGCCGAAGAGTCCACCCATGTCTGGTCGGCCAAGCAACGCATTGCGGTGTTCTTGAGTGCCATGCGCCACTTTGCACAGGACTTGCAGGTGCGCGGCCTGCCATTGGTCTACACACGCCTCGACGATGCAAACAACCTGGGCACCTTGGCCCTGCAACTAACCCAAACCATCACCCAACTGCAACCCGCGGGACTCGTTCTGACCGCGCCCGGCGATTGGCGCGTGCTGCACAGCCTGCGCACGGTGGCGGCCCAACGCAAGTTACCGCTGGACCTGCGCGATGACACGCATTTCTTCAGCACGGTGCGCGAGTTTGCAGCGCATGCCAAAGGCCGCAAGCAGCTGCGCCTGGAGTACTGGTACCGCGGGTTGCGCCAGAAGCACGGCATTCTGATGGACGGCAAAGACCCAGTGGGTGGGCAATGGAACTTTGATGCCGACAACCGCGAGTCCTTCGGCAAGGCGGGCCCGCAAAATGTGCCGCCGCCCACACGGTTCGCGCCGGACAGCATCACGCAGGACGTCATGGCGTTCGTCAATACGAAGTTCGCCAGCCACCCGGGCACGCTTGCCAGTTTTGGCTGGCCGGTCACCCGTCCCCAAGCGCTGCTGGCTTTGCAAGCCTTTATCCAACAGCGTCTGCCGCTGTTCGGTGTGTATGAAGACGCCATGTGGGCCGGCGAGGCCTGGCTTTACCACTCGCACCTGAGCTGCGCGCTCAACCTCAAGCTACTGAACCCACGCGAAGTGGTGCTGGCCGCAGAGGACGCCTACCGTGCAGGCCATGCACCACTGGCTGCGGCGGAGGGGTTCATCCGCCAAATACTAGGCTGGCGCGAATACGTGCGCGGCATTTACTGGATGCAAATGCCCGAGTATTTGGGCCTGAATGCGCTGGACGCGCAGGCTGAATTACCCGACTGGTACTGGACGGGTGACACCGATATGGCCTGCCTGAAAGATGCCATCACACAAACCCTGGCGCACGGCTACGCCCACCATATCCAGCGCCTGATGGTGACCGGGCTGTACGCGCTGCTATTGGGGGTGAAGCCCCAGGCCGTGCATGCCTGGTACCTGAGTGTGTATGTGGACGCGGTGGAATGGGTGGAGCTGCCCAACACGCTGGGCATGGGCCAGTTTGGGGACGGCGGGCTGATGGCCAGCAAGCCCTATGTCGCCAGCGGCAAATACATCCAGCGCATGAGCAACCACTGCAAGGGATGCAAGTACGACCCCGCGCTGTCCACCGGTGCTACGGCCTGCCCCTACACCACGCTGTACTGGGATTTTCTGAACCGCCACGAGGTGCTGTTGAAGAAAAATCCCCGTATGGCCATGCAACTCAAAAACCTGGGGCGACTGGATGCGGCCGCGCGCGAAGCCATCAGCCTGCAAGCTGCTGCACACCGGCAAGCGCAACGGCCTGCTTGTCAAACCGGATGAACCTTTTCGAGCCCACACGACAAGCCGCCCATGCGCGCCTGGCGGCCGTTGACCCCGGCGCCTATGCCCGCACCCGCAATGCACTGGACGGTGCGGTCACCCGCTTGTCGCCCTACCTGACCCACGGCTTGCTGACGCTGCGTGAGGTGTACGAGGCCGTCAACGCACGCCATCCCTTGGACGCCCAACACAAGTTGGTCTTTGAACTGGGCTGGCGCGCCTACTACCGGCACGCGTGGGCGCACTTGGGCGATGGCATTCACGAATCCATCCACGCCGGGCTGCTGCCCGACGACGCGTACCAACCGGAGGTGCCCGCCGACGTGCGGGAGGCCCGTACCGGCATTCCCGCGATCGACCAGGCCGTGCGGGAGCTGTATGAGACAGGCTACGTGCACAACCACGCCCGCATGTGGCTGGCCAGCTATGTGGTGCACCTGCGCAAGGTGCACTGGCATGCCGGCGCACAGTGGATGCTGGGCCACCTGCTGGATGGCGACCTGGCCAGCAACCACCTGAGCTGGCAGTGGGTAGCAGGCACGGGCAGCAGCAAGCCCTACCTGTTCAACGCCGACAACGTGGCCAAGTACGCGCCCGCGCACTGGCATAGCCCAGGCACCGCCATTGACACCAGCTACGACGCATTGGATGCGCTGGCACGCAGCGCCGCGGTCATCGACACGCACCCGGATGCAAGCCAAGCCGATGCGGGCATCGCAGAGCCAGCGTTGCATGCCAAGCCCCACGGAACACCCGTGACTTACACGGGATTTGGCTTCGTCCTGGTGCACAGGGTGGGCCGGCGATGGCCGGGCGCGATGTCTGGCTGCACCACCCGTGGTCACTCCAGGCGGACACCGGCCTTGCGCCTGCGGGCGCGCTGCACGTGGGCGTAGGATTGGATAGCTGCCGCACCGCCACACCATGGAGTGCACGCCGCTGGGACTTTGTGACACGGGGGCTACAAGTGCAGACCGCGCACCTGTGGTGGGGCAGCGCGGAGCAGATGGCAACTGCTTTACAACACGCCAAGTCCGTGTCCTGGCATCCCGACCCGCATGTGGATGCCGCATTTCAGGCCCTTCAGATGCGGATACAAACCACACTGGGGCAACCCTCGGTGGGGCCGCGTGCCCGGCCCTGCTTGTTTGACCCAGTCGATGGGAACTGCAAAAGTTTTTCTGAATGGTGGAAGCGAACCTGCCTGAATCCGCAGCACGCGGTGCCGGCCCTGCCAAGCCATGAAGCCGCGGTAAAATAACGCCTCTTCATTACAGCCTCTGGATACACACCATGAACCGCTGCGCTTCTCTTTCCGCTCTGGCCCGCGCCTGCTGCATCGCCGCCTGCATGGCGGCGGCTGCCGGGCCCGCGCTGGCCCAGACCACTGCCGTGGTCTCGGTCCGCCAATTCTCCCCCAAAGCCGTGCGCGGCACCCTGAAGGTGGTGGCGCCGCCCGAGGTGGTGATGGACGGCAAAACAGACCGGTTGTCTCCGGGCTCACGCATCCGCGGAACCAACAACATGATGCTGATGTCCGCGGCATTGGTGGGCCAGACCATGGTGGTGAACTACACGCGTGAACCCAACGGCATGATCCACGACGTGTGGGTGCTCAGCGCCGACGAGATTCGCCTGCTACCCATGCCGGCCTCAGCGCCCGCCTTGCCCGTCACCACGCAGTAAGCGCCGCCGCGCTGCTTTTAAGCCCAATCGGCCTCTAGCCCTCGCGAACATTGCGCGAGCAGCTCCTTTATTCATAGCATTTCTCCGGGGTACGCCATGTCCAAAAAAGTCTTTATCAAAACCTTCGGTTGCCAGATGAACGAGTACGACTCGGACAAGATGGCCGACGTGCTGGGCGCCGCGCAAGGCTACGAGCCCACGCAAAATGTGGACGAGGCGGACCTGATTCTGTTCAACACCTGCTCGGTGCGCGAGAAGGCGCAAGAGAAGGTGTTCTCTGACCTGGGCCGCATCAAGCACCTGAAGAAAAAAGGCGTGCAGATTGGCGTGGGCGGATGCGTGGCCAGCCAGGAAGGCGCCGAGATCATCAAGCGCGCGCCCTATGTGGACGTGGTGTTTGGCCCGCAAACCCTGCACCGCCTGCCCGAGCTGCTGAACCAGCGCGCACTGCAAAACAAGCCGCAGGTAGACATCAGCTTCCCCGAGATCGAGAAGTTCGACCACCTGCCACCGGCCAAGGTGGACGGCGCCAGCGCGTTTGTGAGCATCATGGAAGGCTGCAGCAAATATTGCAGCTACTGCGTGGTGCCTTACACCCGAGGCGAGGAAGTGAACCGCCCGTTTGAAGACGTGCTGGTGGAGATCGCCGGCCTGGCCGACCAGGGCGTGAAGGAGGTGAACCTGCTGGGCCAGAACGTCAACGCGTGGCGCCATACCATGGGCGGCACCAACGAGATGGCCGACTTTGCGACGCTGCTGGAGTACGTGTCTGATATCCCGGGCATCGAGCGCATCCGCTACACCACCAGCCACCCTAACGAATTCACCCCCAGCCTGATTGCAGCCTACGACAAGCTGCCCAAATTGGTGAGCCACCTGCACCTGCCCGTGCAGCACGGCAGCGACAAGATTCTGATGGCGATGAAGCGCGGCTACACGGCCATGGAATACAAGAGCACCATCCGCAAGTTGCGCGCCATCCGGCCTGACATGTCGATCAGCTCGGACTTTATCGTTGGCTTCCCCGGTGAGACAGACGACGACTTCGCCAAGATGATGAAGCTGATTGCCGACATCGGCTTCGACAACTCCTTCAGCTTCATCTTCAGCCCCCGCCCCGGTACGCCCGCGGCCAACTTGCATGACGAAACGCCGCACGAGGTGAAGCTGGCGCGCCTGCAGGAGCTGCAAGCCGCCATCAACGCCAACATCGCCCGCATCAGTGACCAGCGTCTGGGCACCGTGCAGCGCATTCTGGTGGAAGGTGCCTCCAAGCGCGACAACGGCGAGCTGATGGGCCGCACCGAGTGCAACCGCGTGGTGAACTTCGCTGGCCAGCCGCGCCTGGTCGGGCAATTGGTGGATGTGCGTATCACCGAAACCCGCAGCTACACCCTGCGCGGTGAGGTGCTGACGCAGGAACTGGTGGGCGCCTGAAGGCGTAACAACCCCTTACAAAACACCCAAAGGCACATAGTCCGAAGGAGCCATCGCCGCCGGGCAGACCCGCAAGTTTCTTGAACATACTCAGCGTTCGTTTAATGGGAGCTTTCTGTATGTTCAAAAAAATTGCTGCTGGCGCTCTGCTGGCTGTCACCTTCGCCGCCGCACCTGCTTATGCAGCCGCCGTGCACGATGCCAACCTGTTCACCACCAACACGCTAGCCCCCAATGACGATGGATCCACCGGGCTAGTGTCCCTGGGTTTCAACGTCAACTTCTTTGGCCAGAGCTTCAGCAACCTGTATGTGAACAACAACGGCAACGTGACGTTCAACAGTGCGCTGCCTACGTACACCCCCTTCAACCTGCTGACCACCAACGTGCCCATGCTGGCCCCCTTCTTTGCGGACGTGGATACACGCCACGCCGACAGCGGCGTGACCCAGTACGGCCAGACCGTGTTGAACGGACACCAGACCTTTGGCGTGAACTGGCTCAATGTGGGCTACTACAACACCCAAGCGGACAAGACCAACAGCTTCCAGCTCATCGTGACCGACCGCTCGGACACCGGTGCCGGCAACTTTGACTTCCAGTTCAACTACGACAACGTGAGCTGGGAAACCGGCAGCGCCTCTTCCAGCGCAGGCGTGAACGGCTTTGGCGGAAAGTCGGCACGCGCTGGCTGGTCCAACGGCACCAATGCATCCTTTGAACTGGCAGGCTCCGCCGTGAACGGCGCCTTGCTCAATTCCGGCGGCAACGCCTTGATTGACCACAGCCTGAACTCCACCATCGACGGCCAGTACAACTTCCAGGTGCGCAACGGTGCGGTGATCCCCTCCGTGCCAGAACCCGAAACCTATGCCATGTTGCTGGCCGGCTTGGGCTTGATGGGTGCCGTGGCACGTCGCCGCGCGAAGGCCAGCAAGGCCTGATCGCTTCGCCAACTACAAGCGCATTGCGCCTGTAAAAAAGGGCTCCCTTGGGAGCCCTTTTGCGTGGCGGTGTCCGCAGCGATTACTTCGCGGCTTCGGCCTTCTTTTCCACGACCTTCTTGGCGTGGTGCTTGACCTTCTTCACCTTCTTCGCAGGTGTGGCGGGTGCAGCAACTGGTGCGGCGTCCTTCTTGGCTTCCACCTTGGCAGGTGCTGTGGCGGCAGCAGGGGCCGCAGCGGGTGCCTGAGCAAACGCACCCACAGAAATCAAGCCAGCGATCAGGGTTGCGAGAACTTTGTTCATGTCAGTAGCCTTTCAGGTTTTGAGATTCGCTCCAGTGTTTCTGGATGCCCTCCCACAACGGCGCCCTCGCACCGGGTGTTGACCGCCGCCATGTGAAGATAGGTAAAGCCGGACATTCACTCCGCAGGCACATACAACCCCAGATCCGCCTGTGCACCTAGCTCGCGTACAAAGAAGGCGGCGGGGTCAAAGCCTTCGTCGGCAAACTTCTTCTGCATCACCGCCTGCGCGGCAACCACCGCATCGGCGTTCACCCACTCCACCAGGTGCACGACGTTGAAATGCCCGGTGCCACCGGTCTGCGTCAACACCGAATCACGGATGCAGCCCGGCAAGACGCGCACGGCCTGCTGGATGTGCAGCATCTTGTCGAGAAAGGCAGGCAATGCGTCGGCAGGTACCGCGAACTTGTCGATGCGAAACACAGGGATAGTGGGGAGATGGGCCATGGAAAGTACTCCGGTCAATCGCAGGCGACATGCCCGCGGAACCACCACTCTAAAACCTCAAGTAAACTTGAGGTCAAGAGGTTTTTATGCCCACACCACTCGAACAAGCCGGAATCTTTCCCACACTCACCGTGGGCGAGGTCGCCAGGCGCAGCGGGGTGTCCGTCTCCACGCTGCATTTTTACGAAACCAAGGGCCTCATCAGCAGCCAGCGCAGTGAGGGCAACCAGCGCCGCTATGGGCGCGAGGTGCTGCGGCGGGTCGCCTTCGTCCGTGTGGCGCAGCGCGTAGGCATTGCACTGGCCGACATCGCTGTGGCGCTGGATACCCTGCCAGTCGGCAACGCGCCCAGCCGGACGGACTGGGAGCAACTGTCCACCGCCTGGCGGGCCCAACTGGACGAGCGCATGGCGCAACTGAAGAAGCTGAGAGATACGCTGGATGACTGCATCGGCTGCGGCTGCCTGTCCATCGACCGCTGCCGCCTGCGCAACCCCTACGACACGCTGGCCACCCAGGGGCCAGGACCGCAGCGGCTTTGGGTGAAACCCAAAACGCTATGAATTCAGGAGCTGCTCGCGCAACGAATACGGGGGCTAGAGGCCTATTCCACTAAAAATCAGTGCTCAGGCGGCTCTGCAGAGGCCCGACTTTCATGCGCGGTGAGCAAGGCACCCGCAGCACCACACACGGCGATCAACCCCATGCCCACCAGCGACCAGTGGTCGGGCACGTGGGAAAACAACAGCCAGCCGCCCAGCATGGCAAAGCCGATCTGCGCATACATATAGGGCATGAGCGTGGCCGCCGGCGCCCGCTTGAACGCCAGGATGAACAAAAAGTGGCCCACGGTACCCATCAGGCCCATCAACAGCAGCCCGCCCCAGAGTGCGGGGGCTGCGATTTCGGTCCACACCCAGGGCAGCACCAGCGTGGGCAAGATGGCCCCCACCCAGCCGGTGTAGAACTGCATGGTCATGGGGTCTTCGGTACGCGCCATGCGGCTGGTGAGCAGCTGAAAGCCCGCGTTCGCCGCGACAACGCCCACCGGAAACAACAGGGCCCACGTGAAATCCTGGCCACCTGGGCGCACGATGGTCAGCGTGCCAATGAATCCACCGACCACCAGCAACTTACGCAGGCGCGACACTGTTTCATGCAGCATGCGTGCCGCCAGCAAGGTCACCACAAGCGGCGTGAGCAGCACAATCGCCGTGAACTCACCCACCGGCATGTGCTTGAGGCTTAGAAAGGCCATCAGGCTGGTGGCGAGCAGCAAAACTCCACGCGCAATATGCAGCCTCAAGTGCCGGGTATGCAGCAGGGTCCGCCCGCGCCGGGGGTAGACCGCTACCGTGGTCGCCACCGCCTGGAACAGGTAGCGAAACCCAATCGCGACCAGCAGCGGCACGCCCAGAGACACCCATTTGGTCGTGGTGTCCAGCACCGCGAAGCAGGCCATGGCCAGAACGGCCAGGCCAATGCCAGCCAGTGTGTTGGTGCGTGCCGATGCGCTCAAAACGGCATCTTGGGCATACCCTTCATGCCGCCCAGGCGCTTCATCATCTTCATCATGCCGCCGCCCTTCATCTTCTTCATCATGTCCTGCATCTGCTCAAATTCCTTGAGCATGCGGTTCACTTCCTGCACCTGCACACCGGCGCCCGCAGCGATGCGGCGCTTGCGTGTGGCCTTGATCAGGTCGGGCTTGCGGCGCTCCAGGGGCGTCATGCTGTGGATGATGCCTTCCTTGCGCTTGATGTCTTTCTCGGCCTTGTCCATGTCGACCTGACCCGCCTTGGCCGCCATGGCGGCAGGCAGCTTATCCATGAGGCTGGAGAGTCCGCCCATCTGCTTCATCTGCTGAATCTGGGACAGGAAGTCGTTCAGATCGAACCCACCACCGCTCTTGACCTTGTCAGCCAGCTTCTTCGCGGCTTCGATGTCCACACCGGCGGTAACCTGCTCCACCAGCGCCACGATGTCGCCCATGCCCAGGATGCGGCCCGCATGGCGCTCGGCGTCAAACACCTCCAGGCCGTCGAGCTTTTCACTGGTACCGGCAAACTTGATGGGCGCACCGGTCACCTGGCGCACTGACAGCGCCGCACCACCACGCGAATCACCATCGGTCTTGGTCAGGATGATGCCGGTCAGCGGCAGCGCTTCCTTGAAGGCCTTGGCGGTGTTCACCGCGTCCTGGCCCTGCATGGCGTCCACCACGAACAGCGTCTCCACCGGGTTCAGCGCGGCATGCAGGTTCTTGATTTCCAGCATCAGCGCTTCGTCAATCGCCAGGCGGCCTGCGGTATCAACCAACAGCACGTCGAAGAAATGCTTTTTGGCGTAATCCAGTGCGGCACGGCCAATATCCACCGGGTTTTGGTCCGGTGTGCTGGGAAACCATTCGGCTCCGGCCTGGGCCGTCACGGTCTTGAGCTGCTCAATGGCGGCGGGGCGGTACACGTCGCCCGACACGGTCAGCACCTTCTTTTTGCGTTTCTCGATCAGGTGCTTGGCCAACTTACCGGTGGTAGTCGTTTTACCAGCCCCCTGCAAACCAGCCATCAAGATGACAGCGGGAGGCTGGGCCGCGAGGTTGATGTCGCTCACGCCCTCGCCCATGGTGGCCGCCAGCTCGCGGTTCACGATGCTGACCAGCACCTGGCCGGGCTGCAGGGAGCCCAGCACTTCCTGGCCCAGCGCCTTGTCTTTCACGCGGGCGATGAAATCGCGCACCACGGGCAGGGCCACGTCGGCCTCCAGCAGCGCCATGCGCACCTCGCGCAACATGTCGGTCACATTGCTTTCGGTGATGCGGCCTTGGCCACGCAGGTCTTTGACGAGGCGGGAGAGTTTGTCGGTGAGGGCGGAGGCCATAAGACGTATTCCGGCAAGCGGAACCTGTGGTGAGGGCCAGCCGGGGCTGGCAGGGAGCAAAACGCTAAACTGTGGACATGATTTTAGCCAGTGCGTCCCCCACCAGCCTGACCCTGTCGGTTTTGGCAGCCAGCGCTTACGCTTGGCCTGCTCTACGCGCCCAACGCCTGTCGGCCGGTACAGCCCGCGCGTGGGTGGCGGTGGCATGGCTACTGCACGGCGCGGCACTGGCCTGGAGCCTGTTCGGCGAGAGCCCGCACTTTGGTTTTGCCCCCGCACTGTCGGTCACGGCTTGGCTGGTGGCCGCAGTGTATGGCGTGGAGAGCCAAGTGTTCCCTCAACTGGAAACCCGCTGGGCACTGGCGGCCGTGGGCTCGGCGGCCGTGCTGTTGGCCTGTATTTTTCCGGGTGCCAGCCTGGTCGCCACGGCCTCGGTGTGGCTGCCGGTGCATTTGGCGTTTGGCGTGGCCTGCTATGGGCTGTTCGGCACGGCGGTGGTTCATGCCTGGTTCATGACGCGTGCCGAAGCCCGTATCCGCCAGGCGGCGGACCCCCACAGCGGGCTACCGCTGCTGACGCTGGAGCGCCTGACCTATCGCCTGGTCGGCGCTGGCTTTGCTCTGCTGACTGTCACGCTGGCTGTGGGCTACTGGTTTGGCGATGTGGTGTATGGGCCCACGCACGCTTGGCGCTGGGACCACAAAACCGTGTTCTCGCTGTTGTCGTGGATCACCTTTGCCGTGCTATTGGTCGGTCGTGCGCAGTTTGGCTGGCGTGGCAAGCGCGCGGTCGGCGTGCTGTATGCGGGCTCGGTATTGTTGTTTTTGGCCTATGTGGGCTCGCGCTTTGTGATGGAAATCATTCTGGGGCGGGTCGCGTGAAATACCTGCTCGTTTTCCTGGTCGTCTTTGTGGTGGCCTGGCGTTGGCGCAGTGCGCGGGATGGGCAGCACCAAAGCCGCGTTCAGCAAAAAGCCGCGCGGCTGTCGCAACCCACCGCCATGGTGGCCTGCCGCCGCTGCGGCGTACACCTGCCTGAGCAGGACGCGGTGCCGGGCGCGCACGGCAGCTACTGCAGCGCTGCACACCGCGCCGCTGCCGAAACCTGATGCCCAGCGACCACCCCGAGCACTCCTGGTTTGGCCCTGCCGCACTGGAAATAGGCCCGCTCCAGGACGGACACGACGACACCCAGGAGTTCGCCCGCCTGTGGCAGGGGTTCATGACGGCGCGCCTGACACTGGGCGTGGTGCTGCTGGTACTTCAAGGTGTGTTGTATGCCAGTGGCAACGCCCACAGCAAGGCCTTGGTCGGCGTCAGCGTTGCTTACTTCATCGGCACACTGGTGGCGCGGGTGTTTGCGCGACCACGCCCGCTGGGCCAGGCCTTCAACCGCGCCTGGGGCGTGCTGATCGGGCTGGATGTGCTGGCGTTTTCCGCGATGCAGCTGCTGCAGGGCAATACCCTTAACTACACCCCCCTGTTCGCACTGCCGATTCTGTTGGCCTCGGTGCTTGGGTCTTTGCGGTTGGCGCTGGGCACGGCGGCCGGCGTCACCATGCTGTTGCTGGGCGCCACGCTCTGGACGTATTTGTCCAGCCCGGCCGATGCCACGCCCTACCTGGTGCAAGCTGCCCTCAGCGGTGCGGGCTACTTTGTGATTGCACTGCTGGCGCACCAGCTGTCCTCACGGCTGGTCAGTGCCGGCAAGCGCGCACGCCTGAGCCAGCTGGCGGCCAATGTACAGCGCCAAGTGAACGAGCTGGTGATCGAGGCCCTGCCCGATGGCGTGATGATTGTGGACAACGCGGGCAATGTGCGCGCAGCCAACCCCGCTGCCCGCACCCTGCTGGGCACGCCGGTGGCCCTGCGCGCCAACACCTTTGACCTCAAGGGCGAACCCGCCTGGCACGCCCTGCTACAACTCACACGCCTGAGCATGGGCACCGGGCGCGGCCAACAGGCTGAAATCACCATCCGCCACGAAGGTGCCGGGCCACGCCGCGTGTTGGCACGTACGCGGCTGGCGGCACCCCAAGGCATTGGCCATGAAAGTCTCTGTGTGCTGTTTCTGCAAGACCAGCGCGAGCAGGAAGCCCGGTTGCGCACTGAAAAACTCGCCAGCATGGGCCGCCTGTCCACCGCCGTGGCGCATGAAATTCGCAACCCCTTGGCCGCCATTGCCCAAGCCAACGCTCTGCTGGACGAGGACATCACCGACCCAAGACAAAAGAAACTCACGGCCATGGTGGGCCAGAACGCCAAGCGGCTGGAAAAGATTGTGGACGACATCCTGAATGTCTCCCGCGTGCGCGGCTCGGGCCCGCTGCTGCAACCCGGGGCCGTTTTGCTCAATGAGCTGGTCCACCGCATTGCCAATGACTGGGCAGCCCAACATGGCCTGGACACTCTGGTGCACATCCACCTGACGGAGCAGGCCGCTTGGGTGCGCTTTGATGCCGACCACCTCCGCCAAGTCTTGGTCAACCTGCTGGACAACGCGCGGCGCTATGCCAGCAAGCGTGCGGGCAGCATCCAGGTATTCACCGTGGCGCATGCACAAGCGAGCAGCGTCTCGGTGTGGAGCGATGGTGCGCCCATGGACCAATCGGTGCAGCGCCACCTGTTCGAACCCTTCTTTTCTTCCGAGAGCCGCTCCAGCGGACTGGGCCTGTACATCTGCCGCGAACTCTGTGAACGCCATGGTGCAACGCTGGGCTACCAGCGCAGCCCACAGGCCCTGGAGGGTGCGATGACCGAAGGCAATGAATTCGTGATCGCACTGGCCCTTCCCGAGGCATCGGAGCCGCAGGACAATACCGACACACCATGGCAAACCACCCTGTACTGAGCGACGCCCGCATTCTGGTCATCGACGACGAGCCGGACTTGCGCACCCTCTATGAACTCACGCTACTGCGTGAGGGCTACCGCGTGGAAACCGCTGGCACAGTGCAGGACGCCAAGGACCAGTTGGCGCAGCAGCGCTTCGATGCGGTGATCACCGACATGCGCTTGCCCGACGGACTGGGTACCGACATCCTGAGCCAGTTGCGCGCCGAGCAGCGCCCCGAGCGCTGCATTGTCATCACCGCCTACGGCTCGGCCGAAAACGCCGTGGAATCCCTCAAAGCCGGTGCATTTGATTACCTGACCAAGCCGGTGGACCTGAAGCAGTTTCGCAGTGCCGTGGCCAACGCACTGCAGGGCGTCTCGTCCAACGCGCCCGCAGCAACCAGCGCCAAACCCAGTACCCCCAAAACAGGCAACGCAGTCGTCCACCCGTCCGGCCTCACCGCCTTGGACCGCCTCGCTGGCACCTCGGCCACCATGCAAAGTGTGAAAGAGCGCATTGTCAAAGTGGCGCGCAGCATGGCACCGGTGCT
Organism: Rhodoferax sp. ZS1R25; assembly: GCF_056521335.1. Classification (NCBI taxonomy): domain Bacteria; kingdom Pseudomonadati; phylum Pseudomonadota; class Betaproteobacteria; order Burkholderiales; family Comamonadaceae; genus Rhodoferax; species Rhodoferax sp. ZS1R25. The sequence goes on along the minus strand of NZ_JBWMAZ010000001.1, from coordinate 1,097,648 downwards.
GGTACGCGGCGAATCGGGCACCGGCAAGGAGCTGGTGGCCAGCGCCGTGCACGCCAACAGCCACCGTGCCACGGGCCCCTGGGTCGCAGTCAACTGCAGCGCCATCCCCGAGAACCTGATGGAGGCCGAATTTTTTGGGGCCCGCAAAGGCGCCTACACCGGGGCTACGCAGGACCGCAGCGGCTTCTTCCAGGCGGCACACGGTGGCACCCTGTTTCTCGACGAGATTGGTGATCTGCCTCTGGCCATGCAATCCAAGCTGCTGCGCGCCATCCAGGAGCGCAATGTGCGCCCTCTGGGCTCACACCAGGAGGAGGCCGTGGACGTGCGCATCGTCAGCGCCACCCACAAGGACCTGAGCGTCGAAGTCCAGGCAGGGCGCTTTCGCCAGGATTTGTTTTACCGCCTGAACGTGATCGATATCTATATCCCGCCGCTGCGGGAGCGCTGTGAGGATTTGCCCGCTTTGTGTGGCGCCTTGTTGTCGCGTATCGCCCAGGAGTCAGGCTCAGCTGTAGCGCAGCTGTCACCCCACGCCATGGATCAGCTTGCACAACTGCCCCTGCAGGGCAATGTCCGGGAACTGGAAAACCTGCTGCACCGCGCCGTAGCACTCTCCGACGGCACCGTGCTGGAGCTCGACACCCACCCGCTGGCCACCAGCCCGGTACCGCTACGCACTGACAACGCAGATGCGCCCCAGACAGCCCCCGTCCCGCTGCAGGCAAGCGCCCCGCCGCCTGTCGCTGCACCCATTGAGATTCCTGAAGACTTGCAACGCCACCTGGATATGCAAGAGCGTGAAATCCTGGTGCGCACCCTCAAAGAGACGCGCTACAACCGCACGGTGGCGGCCCAGCGACTGGGCATCAGCCTGCGCCAGATACGCTACCGTATGGCGCGCCTGCAGATCGACGTGCCCCATGCCTCGGACGAAGCGCCGGATGCCTGATCAGCACACCGCGCTATGGCAGGACGGCTGGTACAGGTTCGCGCACCGCCTGGAGTCGCCCAACTTCGGCCCACGCCCGGCTTCGGCGCGGGTGGATCTCATCGTGCTGCACTCCATCAGCCTGCCACCGGGCCAGTACGGCACGGGCCAGGTGCAACGCCTGTTCACCAACACGCTGGACTGGAATGCGCACCCTTACTTCAAAAGCATCGAAGGGATGCAGGTATCGGCCCACTTCTTTGTGCAGCGCAACGGTGATATCTGGCAGTTTGTGAACTGTGATGCCCGCGCGTGGCACGCCGGCGTCTCCCACTACCGCGGCAGAGACAACTGCAACGACGACTCCGTTGGCATTGAACTGGAAGGACTGGAGGGCCACACCTTCGAGCCGGCGCAATACGAAGCCTTGCAGGCCTTGTGCCCAGCCATTGCCCAGCGCTATCCCATCCAGTACATCGCGGGGCATGAGCACATCGCGCCGGGACGCAAAGCCGACCCCGGGCCCGGTTTCGAATGGGCACAGCTGCACAAAAGCCTGGGGCTTCCAGACACCAGCTTTCCGGCCGACGCCCACAGTTTGGTAACGAAATAAAAATATTTCGGCGCCGTTTGGCGTCCCCGCAAAGTACGCATCCGTACACACCAAAGCAGCGCGCGTAGCAGCCATGCGCCCCGCAAGAGCAAATGCCCCCGGAAGGCGCATCAAATGGCGCTGCAGACGCGGAAAAGCCCGTCTGGCAAGGGCTTGCGATTGTGGCCTTGCGGCCACCTCACAAACAACCATGGCGGCACCACCCCACAAGCACGCGGTACACTACCGGTAGTGGCTTGTCACCACCCCAGACCCCAGATATAGTGTGCGCTGGTGAAGACGCACACTGACGAATTCGACCCCTACAGCGCCAGCCGGCGGGTCACCAGACGCACATAAAAACACTGATTTAGACGAGGAAATCATGCAATCCATTTCTACCGTAAGCCCCACCCCCACTGCCACCCTGCTGACTGCGCACAGCACGGCTTCGGCAGAAGGCGGTGCGGTCAACACCCTGGCCCACTACCAAATCATTCGCCGCAATGGCGCCGTGGTTCCGTTCGAGCCCAACAAAATTGCCGTTGCCCTGATGAAGGCCTTCCTGGCCGTGCACGGTACCCAGGGCGCGGCCTCGGCCAGCGTGCGCGAAACCGTGGACGGTTTGACCCAGCAGGTGATCCGCGCGCTGATGCGCTCGCGTCCAGGCGGCGGCACTTTCCCTATTGAAGACGTGCAGGACCAGGTGGAACTGGGACTGATGCGCGGCGGCCACCACGAGATCGCCCGCGCCTACGTGCTGTACCGCGAACGTCGCACGCAAGAACGCGCCAAGCAAGTGGCGCAAGCCGCCCCTGCCGTGCCCACCATCCATGTGCTCGAAGGCGGTCAACGCATTGCGCTGGACCTGAAACAGCTCCAGTCGCGCATTGAAACGGCCTGCTCGGGTCTGGGTGCCGATGTCAAGGCCGACCCCATCGTGGCTGAGACCATGCGCAACCTGTACGACGGTGTACCCATGGACGAGGTGTACAAAGCATCCATCCTGGCGGCCCGTACCCTGATCGAAAAAGACCCGGACTACACCTATGCCACCGCGCGTTTGCTGTTCCACACCATCTCCCGCGAAGTGTTGGGACGTGATGTGGCCCAGGCCGATATGCAGGAAGCGTACGCAGACTACTTCCCCGGCTTCATCAAGCGCGGCGTCGATGCCGAGTTGTTGGACGAAAAGCTGCTGCAGTTCGACCTGAAGCGTTTGGGCGCTGCCGTCAAGGCCAGCCGCGACCTGCAATTTGATTACCTCGGCCTGCAGACCCTGTATGACCGCTACTTCCTGCACGAAGGCAAAACCCGCATCGAGCTGCCCCAAGCCTTCTTCATGCGCGTGGCCATGGGTCTGTCACTCAACGAGATCGACCGCGAAGCCCGTGCCATCGAGTTCTATGAAGTGCTGTCCAGCTTTGACTTCATGTCCAGCACGCCCACGCTGTTCAACAGCGGCACCCTGCGCTCGCAGCTCTCCAGTTGCTACCTAACCACCGTGCCCGATGACCTGGACGGCATTTACGAGTCCATCAAGGAAAACGCGCTGCTGTCCAAATTTGCCGGCGGCCTGGGTAACGACTGGACCCGCGTGCGCGCACTGGGCTCCCACATCAAGGGCACCAACGGCGAATCCCAAGGCGTGGTGCCGTTCCTCAAAGTGGTGAACGACACCGCCGTTGCGGTGAACCAAGGCGGCAAGCGCAAAGGCGCGGTTTGTACCTACCTCGAATCGTGGCACTTGGACATCGAAGAGTTCCTAGAACTGCGCAAGAACACTGGCGATGATCGCCGCCGCACGCACGACATGAATACCGCCAACTGGATCCCCGATCTGTTCATGCGTCGCGTGATGGAAAAGGGCAGCTGGACTCTGTTCTCGCCTTCCAACGTGCCCGATCTGCATGACCTGTTTGGTGCGGACTTCGAAAAAGCCTATGTGGCTTATGAAGCCAAGGCCGCGCGTGGCGAGATCAAGCCTTCGCGCACCGTGGAGGCCAGCGACCTGTGGCGCAAGATGCTGACGATGCTGTTTGAAACCGGCCATCCTTGGATTACGTTCAAGGACGCCTGCAACGTGCGTTCGCCCCAACAACACGCTGGTGTCGTGCACTCCTCCAACCTGTGTACCGAGATCACGCTGAACACTAGCGACACCGAAACCGCAGTCTGCAACCTGGGCTCGGTCAACCTGCGCCAGCACTTGAAAGACGGCAAGCTGGACCACGACAAGCTCAAACGCACTATCTCCACGGCCATGCGCATGCTGGACAACGTGATCGACATCAACTACTACGCAGTGAAGAAGGCACGAGACTCGAACATGCGCCACCGCCCCGTGGGCCTGGGCGTCATGGCCTTCCAGGACAGCCTGTACGCACTGCGCATTCCTTACGCCAGCGACGCTGCCGTGCAGTTTGCTGACGAATCCATGGAGGCGATCAGCTACTACGCCTACTGGGCCTCGACCGAACTGGCCCGCGAACGTGGCCAGTACTCCAGCTTCAAGGGTTCGCTGTGGGACAAGGGCATCTTGCCACTTGACACCCTGGACATGCTGGCACAAGCCCGTGGTGGCTATGTGGAGGTCGATCGTTCCTCCACCCTGGACTGGGACGCGCTGCGCAAGAAAATCGCCGCGGACGGCATGCGCAACTCCAACTGCGTAGCCATTGCGCCGACTGCCACCATCTCCAACATCATCGGCGTGGATGCATCCATCGAGCCCTGCTTCGGCAACCTGTCGGTGAAGTCCAACCTGTCCGGTGAATTCACGGTCATCAACAGCTACTTGGTGCGTGACCTCAAGGCCCTGGGCCTGTGGGACGACGTGATGGTGATGGACCTGAAGCACTTCGACGGATCGCTGAGCCCCATCGACCGTGTGCCCCAAGAAATCAAGCAGCTGTACGCCACTGCGTTTGAAGTGGAAACCCGCTGGCTGGTGGAAGCCGCTGCACGTCGCCAGAAATGGATTGACCAAGCGCAGTCGCTGAACATCTACATGGCCGGTGCATCGGGCAAGAAGCTTGACGAGACCTACAAACTGGCATGGTTGCGCGGCCTGAAAACGACCTACTACCTCCGCACCATGTCCGCGACCCACGCAGAGAAATCTACCGTGACTGCGGGCCGCATGAACGCGGTGTCTTCTGGCAACGATGCACCAGGCTCCACCAAAATGTCCAGCGCATTGGAAGCCGCAGCGGCGGCGGCACATGCACAGATGGAGTTGGCCAGCCATGCGGCCACCGACATCAAGTTCTGCGGTGTAGATGACCCAACGTGCGAGTCCTGCCAGTAAGAAGAGAGGCGCATCGCAAGTCCGATTGCGATGCAATAGAGCAACACAAATTGGCAGCGAAATGCATGACTTCTTTTCATTTCATTTCGCTGCTCTCATAATCCGCTGATTGGAAACACCTATGTTGACCTGGGACGAAGAAGTCAAGCCCACATCGCCGACCAACTTTGCGCGCAACCCGTCTGAACAGCTGTCGGTTGCGCAGGCACCAGTCACCCCTGCTTCCGCACCCACTCCAGCGGCCGTGGCTGCCGTCATGCAGACCGGAACCCCACGCCGCATCCGCGCTGATGACAAGCGCATCATCAATGGCCAGACTGATGTGAACCAACTGGTTCCCTTCAAATACAAATGGGCCTGGGAAAAATACTTGGCCAGTTGCGCCAACCACTGGATGCCGCAAGAAGTCAACATGACACGCGACATCGCTTTGTGGAAAGACCCTAACGGCCTGACCGAAGACGAACGCCGTATCGTCAAGCGCAACCTCGGCTTCTTTGTGACCGCCGACTCGCTGGCTGCCAACAACATTGTGTTGGGCACCTACCGCCACATCACAGCCCCCGAGTGCCGCCAGTTCCTGCTGCGCCAGGCCTTTGAAGAAGCCATCCACACGCACGCCTACCAGTACATCGTGGAATCGCTGGGCCTGGACGAAAGCGAGATTTTCAACGCTTACAACGAAGTCCAGTCGATCCGCGACAAGGACGAGTTCCTGATTCCGTTCATCGCGGCCATCATGGACCCGAACTTCCACACCGGAACTGCCGAGACCGACCAGACCCTGCTCAAGTCGCTCATCGTGTTTGCCTGCCTGATGGAAGGCTTGTTCTTCTACGTGGGCTTCACACAGATCCTGGCACTGGGTCGCCAAAACAAGATGACAGGCGCTGCCGAGCAGTACCAGTACATCCTGCGCGACGAGTCCATGCACTGCAACTTTGGCATCGACCTGATCAACCAGCTCAAGCTGGAAAACCCCCACCTGTGGACGCCCGAGTTCAAGGCGGAGATCAAGGCCTTGTTCGAGAAAGCCGTGGAACTCGAATACCGCTACGCGGAAGACACCATGCCACGTGGCGTGCTGGGCATGAACGCGTCCATGTTCAAAGGCTATTTGCGCTACATCGCCAACCGCCGCGCCACCCAGATTGGTTTGGAGCCCTTGTTCCCGAACGAGGAAAACCCATTCCCCTGGATGAGCGAAATGATTGACTTGAAGAAGGAACGTAACTTCTTCGAAACCCGCGTGATCGAGTACCAATCGGGCGGCGCCCTGTCTTGGGATTGAAACGCTCACTATGTTTTCTAGAACTTCACGCCTCCAGCATCGCAGCACAGACTGCGAACTGGGTGCGTGTCACCGCGTTCATGTTGCTGGGACTGCGCCCAACAACATGAATCGCTTCTTGCATCCAACTGGCAAGAAGTGCTCTTTGTAAATTGATCAAGGAGAAAATCATGGCAACTGCAAAAAAACCGGCCGCAAAAAAGGCCGCTCCCGCGAAGAAAGCTGCACCCGCTAAGAAAGTAGCAGCAAAGAAGGCAGCTCCTGCTAAGAAAGCCGCTCCCGCCAAAAAGGTAGCAGCAAAGAAGGCAGCTCCTGCTAAGAAAGCCGCTCCCGCCAAAAAGGTAGCAGCAAAGAAGGCAGCTCCTGCCAAGAAAGCCGCTCCCGCCAAAAAGGTAGCAGCGAAGAAGGCAGCTCCTGCTAAGAAAGCCGCTCCCGCTAAAAAGGTAGCAGCGAAGAAGGCAGCTCCTGCAAAGAAAGCAGCAGCGAAAAAGGCTCCAGCGAAGAAAGCCGCTGTTGCCAAGAAGCCTGCAGCGAAGAAGCCCGTAGCCAAAAAAGCAGCGAAGAAGCCCGCTGCGAAGAAAGCCGCGAAAGCACCCGCTGCCAAAGCTGCACCTGCAGCCCCTGCGGCGCAAACTACGCTGAACCCGCAAGCGGCCTGGCCGTTTCCGACTTCCAGCAAGCCCTGAGCGTTTACGCGATAGGCACCAAAGCCCGATACCGCAAGGTCTCGGGCTTTTTTACGTCTGGCCGTCAGCCGAGATGTTCAGGGGTAGAACGCCAATAGGCGGTAGCCGGAAATGCGCTCCGTGTTGCCACTGGTTTTCACACTGATGGGCAATGAGGCAGACACTTCTGCTCCCGCCTCCAGAGTGTCCTTTTTGAAACCCAATTCAACAGGCTGCAGTACACGCCGAATCACGGCTTGGTCCTGCATGTCCGTCAAGGTGAGCTCCAACGAAGGCATGGCCAACGTGGTGGCCGCCGTGCTCTTGAGCGCAAAGTTCAGGCGGTACACATCCGAGCGCACCTTGGTGAACGCCGAGCTATCGATCACCACCGCATCGATCTGGCGCAGTGGCATCACCTGGCAGGCCATCCAATCGCACAAGGCCACTAGCGCGTCGCGGCTGGCGGGCTCGGTCGCCACAATGCGGTCACGCTCATGCACCACCACCTGCAGCCCCAAAGCACCAAGCAGCAACAAACTCAACAATGACAGGCCCACGCGCACACTGGTGTGCTGCCAGACGCTGGTGCGCCCCGCATGGCGCATGAATGAGAGCTTGGGGGCGTCAGAGACATCCACCGTTTTGACGCCGGCCTGCACGTAGCGGGGCTCGGAGGCGTCAGCATTTTTGGAGGCAGGTTTGACTTCCACGGTTTGTGCCGACGCCTTGTCGTAGGCAAACTCGCCAGGGCGGTGATCCAACAGCGCATCGACGGCGGGAGAAACCGCATCGAAATCGATGGACTCCACCTCGCCCTCGCGCATCACTTCCGACATCTCGCGCACCACGGCGTCAAACGACTCCACGGCTACGGGCGAATCTATCGGTTGGGGGGAAGGCTCTTGGGAGGCAAACCGCAGTGAGGAAGCCCAGTCTTGGTCAGCCTCTACGGCCTCATTGTTGGCTTCAGCCATTGCCGGACTCGCGGGAGGTTCCACCGCGGCAGGCGCCTCAACAGCAAGCGCGGCATCCTGGACCATATTGGCGTTCGCATCGAACACCTCATCGCACTGACCACAACGGACCCAACCGTCCGAAATGCGCAACTGGTCTGGCACGACCTTGAACATCGTGGCGCAGGCTGGGCATTGGGTAATCAGGCTCATCGCGTCACATTGTAGGGCCCGCACCCACGGGTTTTAGACAGTGGCCGTCATCAAAATCCAGCCATCCTCGTGGTCGGCCACCGACAGCTTGCAGTACGGTGCGTAGGCCACTTTCAGCTCGTCTTCCTGGCGCGCCAGAATACCCGCCAGCACCAGATGACCTCCAGGCAGCACATGCGAACACAGCAGCGGAGCCAACACCTTCAGGGGCGTAGCCAGGATGTTGGCCAGCACCAAGTCGTAAACGCCCGTGGCCAAATCCGGCAAACCGGCCTGCAGGCGCACGTTGTTGGCTTCAGCGTTCAAATCGGTGGACTGGACAGCCGCATCGTCAATGTCGACGGCAACCACTTGCTGCGCGCCAAACTTGGCCGCACCAATGGCCAGAATGCCAGAGCCACAGCCATAGTCGAGCACCCGTGCTTGGCCAGGATGCTGCGCAATCCAGCGCAGGCACATGCGGGTGGTAGGGTGGGTCCCGGTGCCAAAGGCCAGACCGGGGTCTAAGCGGATGACCTGCTTGGCCTGCGCGGGTGGCTCATGCCAAGTAGGCACAATCCAGAACTCGGGCGTGATCTCAACGGGTGCGAACTGCGACTGGGTCAATCGCACCCAGTCCTGGTCTGCCACCACGGCCACGCCCAATACCTCGCAGCCCTCAAAAAAGTCTTGTGCTTGCAGCAAGCGTGCGGCATCGTCCGCCAGGGCTTGGTCAGCAAACAAGGCAATCACGCGGGAACGCTGCCAGCCGTCCTTGGGGGGCGGCATGCCGGGCTCGCCAAACAGGGCTTGCTCAGCATCGGTCTGGGCGTCCGCGTCTTCCACGCTCACGCTCAAGGCGTCCAAGGCGTCCAGCGCATCGCTCAGGCTTTCGACCCGATCTTCGGGACACATCAAACGCAATTCAAACATGCAAACCCTTAGCGCTTGTGCTGTTCCAGCCAGTGTTCCAGGTAGTGGATGTTGGTCCCACCGTCCATGAACTTGGCGTCCACCATCAACTCGCGGTGCAGCGGAATATTGGTGTTGATACCTTCCACCACCGTCTCGGCCAGGGCCGTGCGCATGCGGGCCATGGCCTGCTCGCGGGTGTCGCCGTGCACAATGATTTTGCCGACCATGGAGTCGTAGTTGGGCGGCACAAAGTAGTTGGTATAGACATGCGAATCCACCCGCACGCCAGGGCCACCGGGGGCGTGCCACATGGTCACGCGGCCTGGAGAGGGCGTGAATTTGTAAGGGTCTTCAGCGTTCACGCGGCACTCGATCGCATGGCCACGCACCTCGATCTGACGCTGGGTAAACGGCAACTTTTCGCCCGCAGCCACCATGATCTGGGTTTTGACAATGTCAATGCCCGTCACCATCTCGGTCACCGGGTGCTCCACCTGCACGCGGGTGTTCATCTCAATGAAGTAGAACTCGCCGTCTTCGTAGAGGAACTCGAACGTGCCGGCACCGCGGTAGCCAATCTTCTTGCAGGCGGCAACACAGCGTTCACCGATGCGCTCGATCAGCTTGCGGTTGATGCCGGGCGCGGGGGACTCTTCCAGCACCTTTTGGTGGCGGCGCTGCATGGAGCAATCGCGCTCGCCTAGGTAGACCGCGTTCTTGTGCTTGTCCGCCAGGATCTGGATTTCAATATGGCGCGGGTTCTGGAGGAACTTCTCCATGTACACCGCAGGATTGCCAAATGCAGCGCCGGCTTCGGCCTTGGTCATGGCAACCGCGTTCACCAACGCAGCTTCGGTATGCACCACACGCATGCCGCGACCACCACCGCCACCAGCGGCTTTGATAATCACGGGGTAGCCCACGGCCTTGGCCATGCGGCGAATCTGCACGGGGTCGTCGGGCAGTTCGCCTTCAGAGCCTGGCACGCAAGGCACGCCGGCACGGATCATGGCCTGCTTGGCCGACACCTTGTCACCCATGATGCGGATGGACTCGGGCGTAGGGCCGATGAACTGGAAACCGCTTTTCTCGACGCGCTCGGCGAAGTCTGCGTTTTCGCTCAAAAAGCCATAGCCGGGGTGGATGGCCTCAGCGTCTGTCACCTCGGCAGCCGAGATGATGGCCGGCATATTGAGGTAGCTCTGCGCGGAAGGCGCGGGGCCAATACACACCGCCTCTTCGGCCAGCTTGACGTACTTGGCTTCGCGATCGGCCTCGGAATAGACCATAACCGCCTTGATACCCAGCTCGCGACACGCGCGCTGGATCCGCAAGGCAATCTCGCCACGGTTGGCGACCAGGATTTTCTTGAACATGGATGCGTGTGCTTATTCGATGATGAACAAAGGCTGGCCGTACTCAACCGCCTGCCCGTTTTCACACAGGATTTGGGTCACGGTGCCAGACTTGTCGGCTTCGATTTCGTTGAGGATCTTCATCGCCTCAATGATGCAAATGGTTTCGCCCAGCTTGATACTGTCACCCACCTCCACAAAAGGCTTGGCGCCCGGGGAGGATGAACGGTAGAACGTGCCCACCATGGGCGATTTGACGGCGTGGCCTGCAGGTGGAGCTTCTACCACCGGCGCAGCAACCACGGCGGGCGCTGTGGCTTGGGCTGGAGGGGCTGCATACACGGGTGCGGCGGCATAGCCTTGCACCATGGCGCCACCGCCCTTGACAATACGAACCTTGCCCTCGGCTTCGGTGATTTCCAGTTCCGACACATTGGAATCGGACACCAAGTCGATCAGGGTTTTGAGTTTGCGTAAATCCATGGAATCTCCAACAACCGATATTTGCGAAGCGGCGAATTTACCGCAAAAATGCAGTCATTTGCTGATAATTTTTATTATCTATATACAAAAGCGGTGATTTTCGAGCGCTGAGCTGACAAGCACAAGCAATGAAACAGACTGCAAAAGCAGGCCCCGCCTAGGCTGAGCGCTCTATTTTAACCCAGCCCATGCAGCCAGATCCTCGGGCAGCAGGCGACCCATCTTGCGCTGAATGACCGTGCCATCCGAAGCCACAGCCACCGAAAACGGCAGGCCGCCGGTCAAGTTCCCCAGCTCGCGCCCAAGCTCTGTGCCCGCCAAACCGGCCAGCACAACAGGAAAGTCCAGTGTCATTTTTTGCAGGAATTTCTGCACGGGCTCTTTCTTGTCGATGGCCAATCCCAGCACTTGCCAGCCGTTACCCTTGTTTTCGCGGTAAAAGCGATTGATGAGGGGCAACTCATCCACACAGGGTGGGCACCAGGTGGCCCAGAAATTCACCACCAGCGGGCGCCCTCGAAACGACGTCAAGGACACCACCTTGCCATCCGGCGTCTCCCAATGATGGGCCCAAAAGCCCGGCACGGGCTCAGCCACAGCGGCAGTAGGCGCCGCAGATTGCCGCCAGACCGCTGCGCCAATACCTGCCAACGCAGCGCCTATCGCCACACCGCCCAACAGCGTGCGGCGCGACACGGGTTCCGGCTCGGCAGGGGTAGGTAGCGGTTCAGTCATGGGCCACATCATGCAACAAGCGCCGCAAAGCGGCTACGTCGCCACGCGGGCGGCGGCCACGCGCATCGGGCTGCAGGGCACCGCGCACATCGTCCAGGTCGTAGACCAAGAGATGCACGCCAACCTGCTCATTCAAGGGCCGACACAGGGCATGCACGCTCAGCGCATCCACCATCTCACCATGCAGGCCGGACACGGAGCGGGCATCGAAGCGCACGCCGCCATCAATCAGCGCGATTTCGGCCGATTTAGGGTCATCGCAAAACAACTGCAGATAAATGTCGGAACGACGTGTGGCCGTGCCATGCCAGACGGCCCCACCCACATGGGGACGAAACGGGGCCAGGCGCACCATCCACTCCAGCGCCAACTCGCGCAGGGCGCGCAGCTCCTGGGGCTGGGTGTCCGCGCAAAACAGGGCGATGTACTCCTGCACCGCCGCTTCCAGCTGGTCGTTGTCCGGCAGGGCCGCGCGCGCCGACACACCCAGCTGCTTGACCGCACGGCGCTTGGCAGCGCCGTATTCCAGGCCTTCTTCCACCACCATGCGGGCGGCGGTGGCAGCGATTTCTTCTTTCAGGTCGTCCATCGCGCCATGGTACCGCGCGCCCTGCAACCCTGACGTCGCACCGGGATTGCTGCAATTTTGATAGCTGCTAGCGCACAGTTGATGGGGGCTGGAGGCCCAAAGGCTGCAAAACCACCCCGTCGCCGCCACGTAAAATAGCCCCATGCATATTCATATTCTTGGTATTTGTGGCACCTTCATGGGCGGTTTGGCCGCCCTGGCCCGCGAGGCCGGTCATCGCGTCACCGGTTGCGACGCGGGCGTCTACCCCCCCATGAGCGACCAGCTGCGCGCTCTGGGTATTGAACTCATCGAAGGCTTTGGTGCCGACCAGATGGCCCTGAAACCCGACATCTTCGTCATCGGCAACGTGGTGAGCCGCGCCCACCTGGCCGACGGCACGCCCAAGTTCCCGCTGATGGAAGCGATTCTGGACGCCGGCGCGCCTTACACCAGCGGTCCGCAGTGGCTGGCCGAACATGTGCTGCAAGGCCGCCACGTGCTGGCCGTAGCCGGCACCCATGGAAAAACCACCACCACCGCCATGCTGAGTTGGATCCTCGAAAGTGCCGGACTGCAGCCGGGATTCTTGGTAGGCGGCGTACCCATGAACTTTGGCATCTCCGCCCGCCTCGGTGGCGAGGTGGCTGCGCCTCCTGCGCAGGTCAAGGAGGAGCCCGCAAAGCGGGCGGGGGACACGGAGCAGGGGGTGCAGCCACCTCGCCGCCCTCACCCCCTCTTCGTGATCGAAGCCGACGAATACGACACCGCCTTCTTCGACAAACGCAGCAAATTTGTGCACTACCGCCCGCGCACCGCCGTGCTGAACAACCTGGAGTTCGACCACGCCGACATCTTTGACAACCTGGCCGCCATCGAGCGCCAGTTCCACCACCTGGTGCGTACCGTGCCCAGCACCGGGCGCGTGGTGGTCAACGGCGTGGAAGAAAGCCTGACCCGTGTGCTCCACCAGGGCTGCTGGAGCGAAGTACGCAGCTTTGGCGCCGCGGTGAGCGACTTCACCGCCGTGGGCGAGCCGCATGACTTTGCGGTGCACTACCAGGGCAAGCCGGTCGCCCAGGTGCAATGGGCACTGGGCGGCGTGCACAACCAGCTCAACGCACTGGCCGCCATCGCCGCGGCCGACCATGTGGGCGTTAGCCCGGCCATGGCAGCCAAAGCATTGGGCACGTTCGAGAACGTGAAGCGTCGCATGGAAGTGCGCGGCGAGGTGACTTTGCACATTGGCGGCGAACCCGTCACCGTGTACGACGACTTTGCCCACCACCCCACGGCCATCCACACCACCGTCAATGGCCTGCGCCGCAAAGTGGGGGCGGCGCGCATCCTGGCCGTGTTTGAGCCACGCTCCAACACGATGAAACTGGGCGCGATGAAAGCCCAACTCCCCTGGAGCCTGGAAGAAACCGACCTGGCGTTTTGCCACAGCGGCGGTTTGGGCTGGGACGCGGCGGATGCACTGGCGCCGATGGGCGCACGGGCCGTGATCTCGGACTCCATTGACGCGCTGGCCCGCCAGGTGGTGGCGCAAGCCCAGCCTGGTGACCACATCCTGTGCATGAGCAATGGCGGCTTTGGCGGCATCCATGCCAAACTGCTGGCATTGCTACAAGAAAAGTAGCACTCTGCCCAATGGATACGGGGGCTAACCCCCGATATACCTGCCAAGCTTGGGCTTGGTGCGTGCAGGCAGCTGCTGCGACGCAACAAAAAAGCACGACCGTGCCCGCTAAGATGCACCGCAAGGACCGCCGCTTTCCAGTTTGCACACCATGCCGAACGACACCCTTTCGAAGAGCAGCACCACCCAGATCAAGACATCGCAGTTCACCCCGCACGGCGTGGTGGAACTCTGGATGGACGGGCGCCTGATGCACTACGAAGCCACCGGCCCGTTCAACACCGAACTCGTCGACTGCCTGGCCATCGCCCAGAGAGACTATTTGCTGACGATGCGCCCGCAGGGGGCCTGGGTCAGCGTGTGCACTGTGGTGGGCAATGCGATGAGCAGCCCCGACGGGGTGGCGCGCTACGCCGAGATCATGGCCGGACCCAAGCCCGACAACATGATCCCCATAGCCACCGCGTTTGTGATTGCGCCGGATGTGGAAGGCGGGCGCATCATGGCGCCGCTTTTCACCAAAATCTATGCCGACATCGGCCGCCCGTTTCAAATCTTCGAAACCATGGCCGCCGCCCAGCTCTGGGCCGCCGCCCAGCTTGAACAGGCCGACACGGGCAAGGCCGCGCCGGCCTGAGCGCGGCTTATTTCAGCGCGCGGCGGGCCTTCACGGCGGCCGACAAGACCTCCAACGACGCGATGGAATCGTCCCAGCCCAGGCAGGCGTCGGTGATGCTCTTGCCGTATTCCAGCTGGGTGGCGTCATCCTTGCCAGGCGTGAACTTCTGGGCACCGGCATTCAGGTGGCTTTCCACCATCACACCGAACACACTCTTGGACCCACCGCGGATTTGACCCGCGATGTCCTTGGCCACGTCCAGCTGCTTCTCGTGCTGCTTGCTGCTGTTGGCGTGGCTGCAATCCACCATCAGGGTCTGGGGCAGCTTGGCCTTGGCCAGGTCGGCACAGGCAGCGGCCACATTGGCTGCGTCGTAGTTAGGCGTCTTGCCACCGCGCAGGATCACGTGGCAGTCCGGGTTGCCATGGGTTTGCACAATCGCCACCTGGCCGTTTTTGTGGACCGACAGGAAGTGGTGACCACCGGCCGCCGCCTGAATCGCGTCCGTCGCAATCTTGATGTTGCCGTCGGTGCCGTTCTTGAAGCCAATGGGGGCGGAGATGCCAGATGCCAACTCACGGTGCACCTGGCTCTCAGTCGTGCGTGCGCCGATCGCGCCCCAGGAGATCAGATCGCCCAGGTACTGCGGAGAAATCACGTCCAGGAACTCGCTGCCGGCGGGCAGGCCCAGGCGGTTGATCTCGATCAGCAGCTGGCGCGCAATGCGCAGGCCTTCGTCGATGCGGAAGCTCTCGTCCAGGTAGGGGTCGTTGATCAGGCCCTTCCAGCCGACGGTGGTGCGGGGTTTTTCGAAGTACACGCGCATCACGATTTCCAGCGTGTCCTTGTACTTCTCGCGCTCGGCCTTCAGGCGGCGGGCGTAGTCCAGCGCGGCCGCGGGGTCGTGGATGGAGCAGGGGCCGATGATGACCAGCAGGCGGTCGTCCTTGCCGGCCATGATGTTCTGGATGGCACCGCGGGTGTCGGTGATCAGGGACTCCACCGGCGTGCCGCGGATGGGGAAGAAGCGGATGAGGTGCTCAGGAGGTGGCAACACGGTGATGTCCTTGATGCGTTCGTCGTCGGTCTTGCTGGTGCGGTCGGCGGAATGGGACTGGCCGTACCAATCACCGGTGGCCGTGGCTTGTGCGTTCATGGGTTGCTCCTGAGGTCAAAGTTAAAGAGAAAAAGGCATAAAAAAACCGCCGGGAGTGCCGGCGGTTTTTGGGAAGATTCAGGACGTTTCTTTTGGGTACGTTCAGATCTCTCGACCGCCGGATGTGCGTGAGAACCAAAAGTAGCTAAAAAAGAAACGTGCGGAATGCATGGGGTTCAATGTAGCACAGGTTTCTGACAAGGCCTAAACAGCACGCTTCAGGCCGTGCCGCCCACGGTCAGTCCGTCAATGCGCAGCGTGGGCTGGCCCACACCCACGGGCACGCTCTGGCCTTCTTTGCCACAGGTGCCCACGCCGCTGTCGAGCTTCATGTCGTTGCCGATGAGGGAGACGCGCTTGAGGCACTCCGGGCCGCTGCCCACGATGGTGGCGCCCTTCACAGGGTATTGGATCTTGCCGTTCTCCACCCAGTAGGCTTCCGAGGCCGAGAACACGAACTTGCCGCTGGTGATGTCGACCTGGCCACCGCCGAAGTTGACCGCGTACAAGCCCTTCTTGATGCTCTTGACGATCTCCTCGGGCTCTTTGTCGCCACCCAGCATGTAGGTGTTGGTCATGCGTGGCATGGGCACGTGGGCGTAGCTCTCTCGCCGGCCGTTGCCCGTAGGTGCCACACCCATCAGGCGCGCATTCATGCTGTCCTGGATGTAGCCCTTCAGGATGCCGTCTTCGATCAGTACGTTGCGCTGGCTGGCGTTGCCTTCGTCGTCCACGTTGAGCGAGCCGCGGCGGTCGGCGATGGTGCCGTCGTCCAGCACGGTCACGCCCTTGGCGGCCACGCGCTGGCCAATGCGGCCACTGAAGGCGCTGCTGCCCTTGCGGTTGAAGTCGCCTTCCAGCCCGTGGCCAATGGCCTCGTGCAGCAGGATGCCGGGCCAGCCCGAACCCAGCACCACGGTCATTTCGCCGGCCGGTGCGGGGCGCGCGTCCAGGTTGGTCAGTGCCGCGTGCACGGCTTGGTTCACATACTCTTCAATCTGCGCGTCGGTGAAATAGGCCAGGCCAAAACGGCCGCCACCACCGCTGGAGCCCACTTCGCGCCGGCCTTTTTGCTCGGCGATCACCGTGACCGACAGGCGCACCAGGGGGCGCACATCGGCGGCCAGCGTGCCGTCGGCCCGCGCGACCATCACCACGTCGTATTCGCTGGCCAAACCGGCCATCACCTGGATGATGCGCGGGTCTTTGGCGCGCGCCAGCTTTTCCACCTTGCCCAGCAGTTCCACCTTGGTGGTGCTGTCCAGCGTGGAGATGGGGTCTAGGCCGGCGTAGAGCTTGCGGCCACCGGCGATCTTGGTGCTTGGCGTTTTGGTCCGCTTGGACTGGGCCGCGCTGGAGATGGTGCGCACGGTGCGCGCCGCGTCCAGCAGGCTGGCTTCGGAAATGTCATCCGAGTAGGCAAACGCGGTTTTCTCGCCGCTCACCGCGCGCACGCCAACGCCCTGGTCAATGCTGAAGGAGCCGGTTTTCACAATGCCCTCTTCCAGGCTCCAACCTTCGGAGCGCGTGTACTGGAAGTACAGGTCCGCCTCATCCACTTGGTGCGCCTTGATTTCGTTCAGGGCACGGGTGAGATGGCTCTCATCCAGACCAAACGGGGTTAGCAGCAGGGACTTGGCGGTAGCCAAGCGTTCGATGGTGGGTTCGCGAGAGATCATTCGGCCATTTTAGGCCGCTGCAGAAACTCCAGCAGGGCCCCGTCATCCAGCCCTTCCAACCCTGCGGCTACTGCGGCGGCAAACACCGCACTGGCATGGGCACCCAGCGGACCGGCAAAACCGGCGTGCGCCGCGGCCTCTTGCGCCAAGCGTGTGTCCTTGGCCAGCAGCGTCATGTGGGCGCGCGGCGCCAGGTCGCCCGCAATGGCGCGGCGCATGCGGTCACTGCCAATCCAGCTCTGGCCGCTGGACTGCTCCACCACGTCCAGCGTGCGGTTCAGGTCCAGCCCCATGCGGCCGGCCAGCGCCAAGACTTCGGCCGCACCCACGAGGTTGATGCCCGCCAGCAGGTTGTTGACCAGCTTGGTGCGCGCGCCGTCGCCCACGCGCTGGCTGATGCGAAACACCGTGTTAGAGAGCGCATCGAGCAATGGCTGCACGCGCGCCGCCACGGCGTCTTCGCCCGCCACCATCAGGCTCATGCTGCCATCGCACGCCCGTGCCGGGCCGCCAGACATGGGGGCGTCGATGGTGGCAATGCCGCGTTCGGCCAGTTGGGCGGCAATGGCTTCCACGTCCTGCGGCGCGATGGTGGGGCACAGCAGCACCACATGACCCGCAGGCAGATGCGGCGCCAGACCCTCCGGGCCGAACAGCACATCCCGGGTTTGCGCAGCGTCCACCACACAGACAATAGTTGCTATGGATTTGCTAGCTGCTTGCGCACTATCGACGGGGGCTAGCGCACCAAAAGGCACCAAAGCCTGCACCTTGGCAGCATCCACGTCATGCACCCACGGCGCCCAGCCCAGGCTGCCCAGGCGCTGCGCCATGGCGCCGCCCATATTCCCAACGCCCACGATCCCAACACGGAAGGCCATGTCAGCTTTGCACCAGCCGCTTGGAGTTCGAGATCGACATCAGGATCCCCAGCGCCAGGCCCAGCGTCACCATGGCGGTGCCGCCATAGCTGATGAAGGGCAGCGGCACGCCCACCACGGGCAGGATGCCGCTGACCATGCCCATGTTCACAAAGGCGTAGGTGAAGAAGATCATGGTGGCCGCCCCTGCCAGCAGGCGCGAGAACAGCGTGGGTGCCTCCAGCGCAATGGCCAGGCCGCGCAGCACCAGGAAGATAAAGGCCGAGATCAGTGCCAGCGTGCCGATCAGGCCAAACTCTTCGGAGAAGGCCGCGAAGATGAAGTCCGTGGTGCGTTCGGGGATGAACTCCAGGTGGGTCTGCGTGCCCTTCATGAAGCCCATGCCGGTGACGCCGCCAGAGCCGATGGCAATCATGCCCTGGATGATGTGGAAACCCTTGCCCAGCGGGTCGCGCGTGGGGTCCAGCAGCGTGCAGATACGCTGCTGCTGGTAGTCGTGCAGCACGGGCCAGCGCACGCCGTCGGCGCACAGTTGCGGCTCAAAAAAGACGATGAGTACGATGCCTACCAGGGCAATAGCCACGGGCGGGATCACCAGTTTCCAGCTCATGCCGGCGAAGAAGATCACCGACAGGCCCGCGGCCAGCACCAAGAGCGCGGTGCCCAGGTCGGGCTGTTTCATGATCAGGCCCACGGGCACGGCCAGCAAAATGCCGGCCACGCCAAAGTCCAGCGGGCGCAGTTGGCCCTCGCGCTTCTGGAACCACCAAGCCAGCATCAACGGCATGGCGATCTTGAGAATCTCGCTGGGCTGGATGGTCACACCCACATTGAGCCAGCGCCGCGCGCCCTTTTTGGTGATGCCGAAGATAGCCACCGCAATCAGCAGCGCTACGCCCACGGTGTACAGCGGCACGGCCACGGCCATCAGGCGCTGCGGCGGAATCTGCGCCACCACAAACATGATGGTGGCGGCGATCAGCATGTTGCGGCCATGGTCCTCAAAGCGGGTGCCATGGTCATAGCCCGACGAGTACATGGTCAGCATGCCCGCACACGCCAGCAGGAACACGGCAAACGCCAGCGGCCCGTCAAAACCCGCAAACCAGGGCGCAATGCGGTGGCGCAGGGGGACTTTTCCGAATTGGTACGACATCCCCGAATTATCCCGCCAACTATCATGGCCCCATGGCCTCCACCCCCACGATCTTCCCCACCACCCACCTTCTTTACCTGCACGGTTTCCGCTCTTCGCCCCACTCCACCAAGGCGCGTACGCTGGCCGCCCACATGGCGGCCCACCACCCGCAGGTGCACTGGTGGTGCCCACAGCTACCGCCCTCGCCCAAAGCGGCCATGGACCTGCTGCTGAACGGCATTGCCACCTGGCCGCGTGGCACGATGGCCGTCGTGGGTTCCTCGTTGGGTGGGTTTTATGCCACCCATGTGGCTGAACACATGGGTTGCCGGGCCGCGCTGGTCAACCCCGCGGTGAACCCGGCGCGCGACCTGGCCAAGTACATCGGCGAGCAAACCAGTTGGCATGACCCCGAAGAACGCTTTTTCTTCCGGCCCGAATACGTGGACGAGCTGCGCGCCCTGACCTGCGGCCCGCTGGCCCACCCCGAGCGGTACTTGGCCTTCATCGCCAAGGGCGACGAGGTACTGGACTGGCGCGAAATGCACGCACGGTATGCGGCAGGCTCCATGCGCCTGCTGGAGGGCGGCGACCACGCGCTGAGCGACTTCGACGATCACCTGAGTGAACTACTGCGGTTTATCGGCCTGGGGTAAGCTGGCCCCACCCCGCCCCCCACCAACGCCCCCTGAAAGGACCACCCATGACATCCCCCCTTTCCCGCCTGTTGCTGGGTCTGGCCACCGTGGCCGCCCTGGCCGGTTGCGCCACCCCACCGCCGCCCAGCCTGTACACCCGCCTGGGCGGCAAGCCCGCCATTGACGCCGTGGTGTCCGAGATGATTGACCGCACCGCGGCCGACCCGGTGACCAAGCGCAGTTTTGAGGGCATCAAGCTTGTCCCGTTGAAGGCCAGCATTGCCGACCTGGTCTGCCAGGCCAGCGGTGGGCCTTGCACCTACAAGGGTGACAGCATGAAGCTGGCGCACAAGGGCCTGGGCATCAGCACGGCCGAGTTCAACGGCCTGGTGGGCCACCTGGTGGCGGTGCTGAACAAGTACAACGTGCCCGCGGCCGAGCAGAAGGAACTGCTGGGCGCGCTAGGTCCGATGGCCCCGGACATCATCGAAAAGCCCTGATTCCGGCAGATAGAGACGCCCGGCCAGAGCCGGGTCGTTTTGCGGGGACAATCAGTCCCCTATGTTTGTACTGTTTGAAGAAGCCGGAAAGTTCATGGCCGGTCGGGTGCTGTCAGAGGCCGAAGCCTCTGCACAGGTGGAGCTGGATTCCGGCAAGCGCGTCAAGGTCAAAAGCGCCAATATCCTCATCAAGTTTGAAAAGCCCGCCCCGGCGGAGCTGGTCGCGGCCGCCCAGGCCCAGGCCCAGGCCATTGAGCTGGACATGGCCTATGAGTTTTCGCCCGACGAGGAATTCGGCTTTGCCGACCTGGCCCGCGACTATTTCTCAGCCCAGGCCACGCTGACCGAGCAGGCCGGCATGCTGTTCAAGCTGTTCGACACGCCGCACTACTTCCGCCGCGCCGGCAAGGGCCGTTTCAAGAAGGCCCCCGCCGACATCATTGCGCAGGCCCTGGCCGCGATTGAGAAAAAACGCGTGGTCGCCGAACAGATCGCCCAGTGGGCGACCGACCTGGGCGCGGGCACCTGCCCCGACGCGATCAAGGAGCAGCTCTACAAGATCCTGTTCAAGCCCGACAAAAACGCGCCTGAGTACAAGGCCGTGGTCGAGGCCAGCCGCGCCACCCACACCGCGCCGCTTGAACTGCTGCAAAAGGCCGGCGCCATTGCCTCGCCCTACCAGTTCCACTGGAAGCGCTTTCTGCTGGAAAACTTCCCCAAAGGCACAGGCTTCCCGGCCATCACCGCACCGGCCATTGCCGACGAGCTGCCGCTGGCACCCGTGCAGGCCTATTCCATCGACGATTCGCAAACCACCGAGATTGACGACGCGCTGAGCGTTCAGGGCCTGGGCAGCGGTACGGTCACCATCGGCATTCACATTGCCGCACCCGGCCTGGCCGTGTTGCCCGGCAGCCCCATCGACGTGCTGGGCCGCGCGCGCCTGTCCACGGTCTACATGCCGGGCTACAAGGTCACCATGCTGCCCGACGACGTGGTGCAGACCTACACGCTGCAGGAAGGGCGCGACTGCCCGGCCCTGTCGCTGTATGTGACGCTGGACGAAGCGACGCTGGAAATCAAGAGTAGCGAGACCAAGCTGGAGCGCGTGCCGATCGCGCACAACCTGCGCCACGACCAGCTCGATGCCGTGGTCACCGAGCCCTGGCTGCTGGAACCCGCGTTTGAGCATCAAAACACGCCACAGCCCTTGCCCGCATTGCGCGAGCAGCTATCATTTTTATACCGCCTGGCGCGTGACCTGAAGGCCAAACGCGAAGTGGTGCGCGGCAAACCGGAGACCTTCAACCGGCCGGACTACAACTTCCGGCTGGTACGTGAGGCCGGTGCACAAGGCACCGAACCGCAAGGCCATGAAGAGGTGCAAATCAGCATCCGCCAACGCGGCGCGCCGCTGGACCTGATCGTGGCCGAGGCCATGATCCTGGCCAACAGCACCTGGGGCAACCTGATGGCCGAGATGGGAGTGCCCGCCATCTACCGCAGCCAGGCCAGCCTGGCACCGGGCGTGAAGGTGCGCATGGGCACCAAGGCGCTGCCACACGCGGGCATTGGCGTCAAGAGTTACGCCTGGGCCACCTCGCCGCTTCGCCGTTACACCGATCTCGTGAACCAGTGGCAGATCATGGCCTGCGCGCGCCACGGCAAGACGGCGGCACTGGTCGCACCGTTCAAGCCCAAGGACGCGGAGCTGTTTGCCATCATCTCGGCCTTTGACACCGCCTACAGCGCGTACAACGGCTACCAGGGCGCCATGGAGCGCTTCTGGACGATGCGTTATGTGCAGCAGCACGGCATCACCGAACTGGTGGCCACGGTGTTCAAGGAGAACATGGTGCGCGCCGACGATATTCCGCTGGTGCTGCCCGTGATGGGCGCGCAAGGCCTGCCGCGCAACGCCAAGGTGCGCGTGAAGCTGGGCGAGATGGACCTGATCACGCTGGACGTGCACGGCACGGTGGTGGAGCGCCTGGACGCCCCCGTGGACACCGCCGCCCCCGAAGAGGACGAAGGCGACGACGAAGAGGTGGCCGGCCCGATCGCCATTGCCGTGGATGTGAGCGACGCGCCCGAGGGCGGCAGCGATAATTCTGCTTCGTGAACCTGCGCAACATCACCACACTTCAATGGGCCCTGGGTGCATCCATCGCGGTGCACGCGGTGCTGCTGACCGTGCGCTTTGTGGACCCCGAGGCGTTCAACCGCGTCTTTGAGGACAAGCCGCTGGAAGTGATTCTGGTGAATGCCAAGAGCAACGAGAAACCTGACAAGGCCCAGGCCATCGCGCAGACCAGCATGGCCGGCGGTGGTGATGTGGAAAAAGGCAGGGCTACCAGCCCACTGCCACCGTCCGCGCTGATGGACGTGGGCGACTCACTCCAGGAAGAATCGGCCCAGAAGCTGCAAACCCTGCAGGAGCAGCAAAACCTGCTGCTCGCCCAGGTAAAAAACCAGCTGGCCGCCTTGCCCCCACCCGACCCCAGCCAGCAGGCCAACAAGGCCGAGCAGGCTGACCGCGAAGAGAAACGCAAGCAGCTGATCAAGCTGCTGGCCGAGATCGAGCGGCGCATCAACATGGAAAACGCGCGGCCCAAGAAGCGCTATGTGAGCCCCGCGGTGCGCGAAGAGGTGTACGCCGTGTACTACGACGCGCTGCGCCGCGCCATCGAAGACCGTGGCACCGAAAACTTCCCGCAAAAGGCTGGCAAAAAACTCTATGGCGAGTTGACCATGATTGTTACGGTGAACTACGACGGCCGCGTAATCGACACCGACGTCGTACAAAGCTCTGGCAACCCCACGCTGGACAAACAGGCCGAAGCCATTGCCCGCACGGCCGGGCCGTTTGGCACCTTCAGCACGCCCATGCGCCGCCAGGCGGACCAGATTCTGGTGGTGTCTCGCTTCAAGTTCACGCGCGAAGAGACGCTGGAAGCCAAGGTGTCGGCCTCGCAATGAAGCACGTGCTGCGTTGGCTGGTGTTGTGCACCGTGGCCCTGGTGGGGCTGCAGTTGTACTTTGTCGCCCGCATCGCCGCCATGGCCGTGGTAGCACCGCAAAGCACGGCGTTTGAGCGTTCCGAGGCCTGGCGCGTCACCACCGAAAAAGGCGAGCTGCGCTGGCGCCAGGAATGGGTGGACTACGCGCAGATTTCCGACAACCTCAAGCGTGCGGTCATCGCGTCGGAAGACGACGGTTTCAGCCAGCACGATGGCGTGGACTGGGAGGCGCTGGAGAAGGCCTGGGCCAAGAATGCTAAGGCCGAACAGCGCGCCGAACTGCGTGCCCCCACCGGCAAGGCCCCGGCCAAGCCGCCCAAGATCGTGGGCGGTTCCACCATCACGCAGCAGCTGGCCAAGAATCTGTTTCTATCGGGCGAGCGCACGTTGGTGCGCAAAGGCCAGGAGTTTGTGTTGACGCTGTTGCTGGAACACTTGCTGAGCAAGGAACGCATTCTGGAGATTTACCTCAACAGTGTGGAGTGGGGTGAAGGCGTGTTTGGTGCGGAGGCTGCGGCCCAGCACTACTACCGCAAGCCCGCCAGCAAGCTCAACGCTTACGAGGCCGCGCGCCTGGCGGTGATGTTGCCGCGGCCCAAGTACTTTGAGAAGGTGCCCAACTCGGGCTACCTGGCCAGCCGCGCGGGGACCATCGTGGCGCGGATGTCTGACGCGCAGCTGCCTTAGTTTCTTTCGCCCGCATCGGGGCAGGGGTGAACACCGCCGCTCGTGTCCCCCGCCCGCTTTGCGGGCTCCTCCTTGACCTCGCTTTGGTGTTCACCCCTGCCCCGCTGCTCGAGTGCCATGCTCCCTCCCTCAAACACCCGGCTCCGGCGGGTGGGGTGCTCTGCGCAGTGAGGTCAAGGAGGAGGGCCCTCACGGCCCGGGGGACACGAACGGAGCAGAGTACCCCGCCTGCCGGAGCCAGCGAGAGAGAAAACCCCACCTCAAACAGCCACAACCCCTCTGTATCATCGCCGCCATGCTAGCCAAGATGATGAGTTACTTCCTGCTCGGTTTGATCCGGGTGCTGACCGGTGCACAGGCGCGCTGGCACGGCTGCCCGCCCAAGGCCGAACAGCGCATTTATTTTGCCAACCACCAAAGCCACGCCGACCTGGTGATGATCTGGGCCGCCCTGCCGCGCGAGCTGCGCCACATCACCCGTGCCATTGCCGCCAAAGACTACTGGACCAAGACGCCGTTCAAGAAATGGCTCACCACCGAAGTGTTCAACGTCATCTACGTCTCGCGCGACCGCAGCGCTGTGGAAGACCCGCTGGAGCCGCTGATCGAAGCACTCACCAACGGTGACTCCATCATCCTGTTCCCCGAAGGCACGCGCGGCCACTTTGAAGAACCGCAGGCCTTCAAGGCCGGGCTGTACAACCTCGCCACCAAATTTCCAAACGTGGTGCTGGTGCCCGCGTGGATCAACAACGTGCAGCACGTGCTGCCCAAAGGCGAGGTAGTGCCCGTGCCGGTGCTGTGCTCGGTGACCTTTGGGGCACCCATGCAGGTGCAGGCGGACGAAGAACGCCGCGCGTTTCTGGACCGGGCCCGCAGCGCCGTGATGGCCCTGCGCGAGGTGTAAGCCATGTACTTTTATTTGAAGAACCTCACAGCCACGCAGCAGATCGGCGCGCTGTTTCTCATCGTATTCGGGCTGCTGCTGCTGTCCAGCGTGGTGGCCTTGGTGCTTTCGCTGCGCGAATACGGTGACGATGCCGCGGGCGATTTGCGCCGCAAGGAGCTGAAGAACCTGGACGGCGTGATCCGCACCAGCTGGCTCATGATGTTTGTGTTCTGGATCGGCTGGGTGGCGGGTGACTGGGTCGCGCTCACGCTGTTCGGCCTGGTGTCCTTCTTCGCGCTGCGCGAATTTTTGACGCTCTCCCCCACGCGCCGTGGCGACCACCGCAGCCTGGTGCTGGCGTTCTTCGTGGTGCTGCCCATCCAATACTGGCTGGTGGGCACCGAGCACTTTGACATGTTCGCGGTGTTCATCCCGGTCTTTGTGTTCCTGGCGCTGCCGCTGACCAGCGCGCTGGCCAACGACCCGCTGCGCTTTCTGGAGCGCAACGCCAAGCTGCAGTGGGGCATCATGGTCTGCATCTACGGCATGAGCCATGTGCCCGCGCTGCTGATGCTGAACTTCCCCCACTACAACAACAAAAACGCCTTCATGGTGTTCTTCCTGGTGCTGGTGGTGCAGACCTGCATGGCTGTGCAGCACCTGGTCTCGCGCAAGCTGCAGCGCGCGCCGGTGGCGCCCGCCATCAGCCGCAGCTTCAACTGGCCCAGCTGGTGGATTGGTATTGGCGTGGCCAGCGTGTTTGGTGCTGCATTGGCCGGCATCACGCCCTGGGTACCGGGCACCGCGTTTGCATTCAGCTTCATTGCCTGCGTGGCGGGCTCCATGGGGCACTTTGTGATGAAGGCCCTGAAGCGCGACCGCGGCATTCCGAGCTGGGGCGACGAAGGCACGGGCGTCACGGGTGCCGGCGGCCTGCTGGACCGGGTGGATGCGCTGTGCTTTGCCGCACCGGTTTTCTTTCACTCGGCCAGGTGGTATTTTGACCTCTAGCCCCCGTGGATGCTGCGCGAGCAGCTTCTGAAACCATAGCATGCGAATCCTTGGCATTGACCCCGGCCTGCGCACCACCGGCTTTGGCCTGGTGGACGTGGTGGGCGCCGACGTGCGCTACGTGGCCAGCGGCACCATCGGTACCCAGCACCTGGACACGCGCGCCCTGCCCGAGCGCCTGAAGGTGCTGTTTGACGGCATCGGCGAGGTGGTGCAGCGCTACCAGCCCACCTGCGCGTCTATTGAAATCGTGTTCGTCAACGTCAACCCGCAGTCCACGCTGCTGCTGGGCCAGGCGCGTGGCGCGCTGATCACCGCGCTCGTCACCGCCAACCTGCCGGTGGCGGAGTACACCGCGCTGCAAATGAAGCAGGCGGTGGCCGGCCATGGCCGCGCACAGAAGGACCAGATCCAGGAAATGGTGAAACGCCTGCTCGGCCTGCCCGGCCTGCCAGGGCCGGATGCGGCCGACGCGCTGGGCCTGGCCATCACCCACGCGCATGCGGGCAAGGCCATGGCGCGGCTGGCTGCGGCCGATGGCTTGGGGGGCAACGGCAAGTCGTCCTACCGCGCCGGACGCAGCCGCTAGACGACCCCACAAACC
This sequence comes from Rhodoferax sp. ZS1R25, assembly GCF_056521335.1. Classification (NCBI taxonomy): domain Bacteria; kingdom Pseudomonadati; phylum Pseudomonadota; class Betaproteobacteria; order Burkholderiales; family Comamonadaceae; genus Rhodoferax; species Rhodoferax sp. ZS1R25. Next base: position 1,071,191 of record NZ_JBWMAZ010000001.1, on the reverse strand, counting down.
ACCCGACAAACCACGCACAGCGCAACCCGGTGTTTTCGCTAAGCGCTGTGTCAGACAAGGTTTGTAAGATGCTGTTACAAATTACACGCATCTCCGTTTCATGCCGATCACTGTTCTTCGCCCGCTGCGTGCCGCCCTGACGGGCCTGCTCCTCTGCGCCCCCCTGCTCTCCCCCGCGGCCACCGACCTGGTGGCCTACACCGAGGAATGGCCGCCTTACAACTACCAGGACAACGCGCAGGTCAAAGGCATCTCGTCCGACGTGTTGCGGGCTGCCTGCGAAGTAGCGCAGCTGCACTGCAGCCTGCAGCTCGTACCCTGGGCGCGCGCCTACAAAATCGTCAGCAACACGCCGAACACCGTGCTCTACACCACTGCGCGCAAACCGGCGCGCGAGGCCCTGTTTGTGTGGGTCGGCCCCATTCTGCCGCGCGCCACCTGGATCTACACCAAGGCCGAGCACGGCCCACTGCTCAAAGAGATCAAAGACTTGGGCCCATTGCGCGTGGGCGTGGTGCGCGAAGAGGCAGCGCAGGCCGACCTGCTACAGGCAGGCGTGCCCGCGACCGCGTTGGTGGAGGAAAGCTCCAACGCGGCGGTGCTGCGCATGCTGCTGGGGGACATCGTGGACGCCATGGTCGACACCGAGATTGGCATGGCCTGGAACCTGCGGGGCCTGGGTCGCCCGGCCAGCAGCGTGAGCAAGCAGCTCAAGCTCAGTGAAGACGGGGCCTACTACTTTGCACTCAGCCTGAAGTCCGACCCAACGAAAGTGCGCAAGCTGCAAGCCGCGGTGGACAAACTCAAACGTGATGGGCGCCTGGAGGCGATTGTGCGCAACTACGAACCCAGCATGTAGCGCTGGGTTACCGCGCCGAAGCCGGTGTCAGGCCTTGGTGTCCAGCAGGGCGCCGGCCATCTTGTTGCTGGTTTTGAAGACGGCCAGGTTGGCCATGAAGCTGTGCTTGGCCTGCAGCTGCGACACCACATCGGTCTCCAGCGCATTGCCCGCGGTTTCGGCCCGGCGCACCGAGGCTGTCACGCCACCCCCCGACTGCTCGGTTTGCACCGTTTCCTGGCGTTTGAAGCCTTCGGTGGCCAGATTGGCCACGTTGTGGGCGGTGGTATCAAGCTTGGTTTGGGCCGCGTTCATGCCCGAGAGAGCAATCGAAGACAAGGAGTTCATGGGGCAATCCTTTCGCGGCAGGGCCAGAGGTGGCTGCCCCTATTATGCAACCCGCTCCAGAATCAGCACGGTAAAAAATCCCCCCGCCGCCAGCAGGGTCCATTTCAGCGTGACCCAGCCGTAGCGCTTGAAGCGCGGATGGCCGGTGCCCACATAGAAGGCAAAGCACACCGCAGCGCCCAGCAGGCACAAGAGAATTAGCCAGCGAAATAGCAGCATGCGAGCGCCTGCCTACCACGCTCGCGCAGGCTGGGCAAAGCCGGCGGGCGCCTGCTTCACGTCTTCAAAGGTCACCACTTCCCAGCACTCGGGGTGGGCCTGCAACTCGCGCAGCAGCTTGTTGTTGAGCGCGTGGCCCGAGCGGCGTGCGCTGTAGGCCGCCAACAGTGGCTTGCCAATGATGTACAGGTCGCCCATGGCGTCCAGGATCTTGTGTTTGACGAACTCGTCGTCGTAGCGCAGCCCGTCGGCGTTGAGCACCTTGTAGTCGTCCATCACGATGGCGTTGTCCAGACCGCCGCCCAGGGCCAGGCCGTTGGAGCGCATCATTTCCACGTCTTTGGTAAAGCCAAAAGTGCGCGCCCGCGCAATGTCGCGCGAGTAGGAACCCGTGCTCAGGTCAAACTCCACGCGCTGGCCGGTGGAGTCCACCGCGGGGTGGTTGAAGTCGATCTCAAAGCTCAGTTTGTAGCCGTGGTAGGGCTCAAGGCGTGCCCACTTTTCGGTGGGACCACTGCCCTCGCGCACTTCCACGGGCTTCGTCAGCCGGATAAAGCGGCGCGGCGCATTCTGCATCTCGATGCCCGCGCTTTGCAGCAGGAAGACAAAAGACGCCGCCGAGCCGTCCAGAATCGGAATCTCCTCGGCCGTGATGTCCACAAACAGGTTGTCCACCCCCAGGCCGGCGCAGGCCGACATCAGGTGTTCCACCGTGTGCACCTTGGCATTGCCGCAGGACAGCGTGGACGCCAGGCGCGTGTCGGTCACCGACTCGGCCGAGACCACAATGTCCGGCGCATTCGGCAAATCCACCCGGCGAAACACGATGCCCGTATCCGGCGCCGCCGGGCGCAGCGTGATTTCCACACGCTGGCCGCTGTGCAAGCCCACGCCTACGGCGCGGGTCAGGGATTTGAGGGTTCGTTGTTTCAGCACGGGTCTATTGTAAAAGTAGCGCAAATAACCTCCGGAGCGCGTGCCTCAGGCCAGAAACACCGTGGAACCGGCTAGGCCGGGCCACAGGTGTTGCCCCCTGCAAGGGGGAAAGCGGCCACACGCAGTGGGCAAGCCGGGGGGTGTGCCCGATCAGTCTGCCTGCTTGCGCAGGAACGCAGGGATTTCGTAGTCATCCATGCCACCGCTGGACAGCGCGTCCACCTTGGCCGCCGCTTGTGTGCGGTTGGTGCGCCACACGCTGGGGGTGGCCATGCTGCCGTAGTCGGGCTGGGCCGCGCTGGCACCTGTGCCACCCAAAGCCGTTGCCGCGCCGGAGGGCGATGCAATGGTGTTGAGCGTAGGCACATGGAACGGCACATTGTCAGTACCGGTGCGCAGCACTTGCAGCGGGGGGGCAGTACGGCGTGCGCCTTGGCGGCTCAAACCGGTGGCCACCACGGTCACGCGGATTTCTTCGCCCAGCGAATCGTCATACGCGGTACCGTAGATCACGTGCGCGTCGGGCGACGCGTAGGCACGGATGGTGTTCATCGCCAGCTTGGACTCGGACAGCTTCAGGCTGCCCTTGGCTGCGGTGATCAGCACCAGCACGCCCTTGGCACCCGACAGGTCGATGCCTTCGAGCAGTGGGCAGGCCACGGCCTGTTCGGCGGCGATGCGTGCACGGTCCGGGCCCTTGGCCACAGCGGTACCCATCATGGCCTTGCCGGGCTCACCCATCACGGTGCGCACGTCTTCAAAGTCGACGTTCACATGGCCGGGCACGTTGATGATTTCGGCAATGCCGCCCACGGCGTTTTTCAGCACGTCGTTGGCATGGGCAAAAGCTTCGTCCTGGCTCACGTCGTCGCCCAGCACTTCCAGCAGCTTTTCGTTCAGTACCACGATCAGCGAATCCACATTGGCTTCCAGCTCGGCCAGGCCGCTGTCGGCGTTGGTCATGCGGCGGCCGCCTTCGAAGTCGAATGGCTTGGTCACCACGCCCACGGTCAGGATGCCCATCTCTTTGGCCACTCGCGCAATCACGGGGGCTGCGCCGGTGCCGGTGCCGCCACCCATGCCAGCGGTGATGAAGAGCATGTGTGCGCCATGGATGGCGGTGCGGATGTCGTCTTCGGCCTGTTGGGCGGCGTCACGGCCCTTGTCGGGCTTGCTACCGGCACCCAGACCGCTGCCACCCAACTGGATGGTCTTGTGCGCGCTGCTGCGGGACAGGGCTTGCGCGTCGGTGTTGGCGCAGATGAATTCCACGCCGCCCACGGCGGTCTGGATCATGTGCTCGACCGCGTTGCCGCCGCCGCCGCCCACGCCGATGACCTTGATTTGGGTGCCTTGGTTAAACGCTTCTTCTTCGATCATTTCGATTGGCATGTTGTTACTCCTGAAAAACTATTTGAATCAATGAAAACTAATGAAAACGGGGTGGGGGTTTGGAGGTACGTGTTCATTTATGAAGGCGGACTCCCCCGTGCAAGCCAAAGTCTGTGTTTCATGGTTAGAAGTTCCCCACGAACCAGTCCTTGACGGAACCGAAAGCTGTTTTCATCGAGCCGGCTTTTTGCGCCACCTTGTAGCCACGCATGCGGGCCAGGCGGGCTTCTTCCAGCAGGCCCATGACGGTGGCAGCACGCGGCTGGGCCACCATGTCGGCCAACGCACTGTTGTATTTGGGGATGCCGCGGCGCACGGGCTTGAGGAAGATGTCCTCGCCCAGCTCGACCATGCCCGGCATGATGCAGCTGCCACCCGTGAGCACGATGCCGCTGGACAGCACTTCCTCGTAGCCCGACTCGCGCATCACCTGGTTCACCAGGCTGAAGATTTCTTCGATGCGCGGTTCGATCACACCGGCCAGCGCCTGGCGGCTCAGCATGCGCGGGCCGCGGTCACCCAAGCCGGGCACTTCCACCTGGGTCTCGGGGTCCACCAGCAATTGCTTGGCGTGGCCGCTTTCGACCTTGATGTCTTCGGCGTCCTTGGTGGGCGTGCGCAGCGCCATGGCGATGTCACTGGTGATCAGGTCACCGGCAATCGGGATCACGGCCGTGTGACGGATCGCACCGTTGGTGAAGATCGCCACGTCCGTCGTGCCCGCGCCAATGTCCACCAGCGCCACGCCCAGCTCGCGCTCGTCTTCGGTCAGTACGCTGAGGCTGCTGGCCAACGGGTTCAGCATGAGCTGCTCCACTTCCAGGCCACAGCGGCGCACGCATTTGATGATGTTCTCGGCCGCGCTTTGCGCACCGGTCACGATGTGCACCTTGGCTTCCAGGCGGATGCCGCTCATGCCGATGGGCTCGCGCACATCCTGGCCGTCGATGATGAATTCCTGCGGCTCCACCAAGAGCAGGCGCTGGTCGGTGCTGATGTTGATGGCCTTGGCGGTTTCCACCACGCGGGCCACATCGGCCTGCGTCACTTCGCGGTCTTTCACGGCCACCATGCCGCTGCTGTTGATACCGCGAATGTGGCTGCCGGTGATGCCGGTGTATACCCGCGTGATCTTGCAGTCGGCCATCAGCTCGGCTTCTTTGAGGGCCTGCTGGATGCTGGCCACCGTGGCGTCAATATTGACCACGACCCCACGCTTGAGGCCGTTGCTGGGCGCCACGCCGAAGCCCGCGAGCTTGAGTTCGCCACCGGGCATGACCTCGGCCACCACGGCCATGACCTTGGCGGTTCCGATGTCCAGCCCGACGACTAGATCCTTGTATTCTTTTGCCATAGTTGCACCTGGTACTTCTGTTGTCGCTACTTCTTGGGCGCATCCGCTGCCAGCGTGGTCACGCCGCGCAGTCGGATGGCATACCCGTTCTCATGCCGCAGGTCCGCCGACTCCACAGCCGTCAACGGCCGTGCGTAGCGGGTGGTGACCTGCGTCAAGGTTTTCAAAAATCGATCCACGCGGGCATTCACTTCGTCCGCATGGCCGCGGCCCAGCTCCAGCACCGCGCCGCTGTCCAGGCGCGCGCGCCAGCTGCCACGGCCGGTCAGCTCCAGCTGCTCCAGCGGCAATTCCATCTTGTCAAACTGCGGTGCCAGCACGCGGTACAGCGCCAACACCTCGGCACTCTGGCCCTCGGGGCCATTCAGGCGCGGCAGCACGTCCTGCTCGACCTCGCCCACGTTGGCCTCAAACACTTCGCCGTAGTTGTTGATCAGGCGCAGCTCGGGGTCGGCACCCCAATAGGCCACGGGTTGGTGCTCCTGCAGGTCCACACGCAGGCGATTGGGAAACTCGCGCCGCACCACCGCATGCCGCACCCAGGGCACGGCCTCGAACGCCGAGCGCACGCGCGCCAGGTCCACGGTGAAGAAAGTGCCATTCAGGCCCGGGGCCACGTTGGCACGCAGGGTCAGCGGGTTGTTGTGGTTCATGTCGCCGGTGACGCTGATGCCCTGCAGGTCAAACACCGGCAAGCGCGAAACCCAGCGCGCCGCGGCCACCATAGCCAGACCGGCAAACGCCAGGAACAGCACCGCAGCGGTGGTGTTCATGAGTTTGACGTCCAACGGGGTGGCCGATGCATTCATACAAAAGCCCTGGCATCAGTGGCGGTGCTTTGCAGCAGGCGCACGCACAGGTCTTCGTAGCTGATGCCGGCGGCACGCGCCGACATGGGGACCAGCGAGTGGCCAGTCATGCCGGGCGAGGTGTTGATCTCCAGCAGGTAGGGCGTGCGCGTCGTCGCGTCGATCATCACGTCGGCACGCGCCCAGCCGCGGCAACCGAGCACCTGGTAGGCCTTGCAAACCAGGGCTTGAATCGCGGCTTCTTCGCCAGCCGGCAATTCGGCAGGCACCAGGTACTGCGTCACGTCGGTGAAGTACTTGTTCTGGTAGTCGTAGTTGCCATCGGGTGCAACGATGCGGATCACGGGCAGCGCTGCGGGCGCGTCCGTCGGGCCCCAGATCGGGCAGGTGACTTCATCGCCGGCAATGAACTGTTCGCACAGCACCATGGGGTCGTGCTGCGAGGCCAGGGCATAGGCCGCATCGCACTGGTCGGCCGACATCACCTTGGTGAAGCCGATGCTGGAGCCTTCGCGCGCGGGCTTGACGATCATGGGCGCGCCCAGGGCCGCAAACGCGGCGTGCGTTTGCGCGGCGCTGGTGACCTGCTGCCAGGCCGGGGTGGACAGGCCCTCAAAGCGCCAGATGCGCTTGGTCATGACCTTGTCCATGGAGATGGCGGACGCCATGACGCCGGAGCCGGTGTAGGGGATGCCCAGCAGTTCCAGCGCGCCCTGCACCGTGCCGTCTTCGCCAAAGCGGCCGTGCAGCGCAATGAAGCAGCGCGCAAAGCCTTCGCGCTTGAGGTCGTCCAGCGGCCGCTGGGATGGATCGAACGCGTGCGCATCCACGCCCTTGGAGAGCAGGGCCTTGAGCACGCCGCCGCCGGACATGAGGGACACCTCACGCTCCGCCGAGGCACCGCCCATGAGCACCGCCACTTTTCCGAGATTCAAGTCAGTTTGAGCCATAGCCCTCATCCACGCTGCGCGAGCAGCTCCTGTTTTTGTAGCATGTCAGCAATCTTTCCGGGGACGGCACCAATCGACCCGGCGCCCATGCACATCAGCACATCGCCATCGCGCGCGTTGTCGATCGCGGCTTGCGGCATGTCGCCAATCTCGTCCACAAAGATGGGCTCCACCTTGCCGCCGATGCGCAGCGCGCGCGCCAGCGAGCGGCCGTCTGCCGCCACGATGGGCGCCTCGCCCGCGGCATAGACCTCGGCCAGCAGCACGGAGTCGGCGCCTGCACCAATCACCTTCACAAAGTCTTCAAAGCAATCGCGCGTGCGGGTGTAGCGGTGCGGCTGAAAGGCCAGCACCAGGCGGCGGCCCGGAAAGGCACCGCGCGCGGCGGCCAGCGTGGCGGCCATTTCCACGGGGTGGTGGCCGTAGTCGTCGATCACGGTGACCGTGCCACCCTGGGGTAACAACAAATCGCCGTAGCGCTGGAAGCGGCGGCCCACGCCCTTGAACTCGGACAGCGCCTTGACCACGGCGGCGTCGGCAATGTTGAGTTCCACCGCCACGGCGATGGCCGACAGCGCGTTGAGCACGTTGTGCAGGCCCGGCAGGTTCAGCACCACGTCCAGGTCAGGCAGCACCACGCCATTGCGGCGCTGTACGGTGAAATGCATCTGGCCGCCCATGGCGCGCACGTTCACGGCGCGCACCTCCGCGTCTTCGTTGAAGCCGTAGCTGGTGATCGGGCAGGTGACCTGCTCGCTGATCTCGCGCACGGCCGCATCGTCGGTACACAGAATGGCAGTGCCGTAGAACGGCATGCGGTGCAGAAAATCGACAAAGGCCTTTTTCAGCTTGCCGAAGTCGTGCCCATAGGTTTCCATGTGGTCGGCGTCGATATTCGTCACCACCGCCATCACGGGCAGCAGGTTCAGGAAGGACGCATCCGACTCATCGGCCTCGACCACGATGTAGTCGCCTTGCCCCAAGCGCGCGTTGGCGCCCGCGCTGTTCAGGCGGCCACCGATCACAAAGGTGGGGTCCAGCCCGGCCTCGGCCAGCACGCTGGCCACCAGGCTGGTGGTGGTGGTTTTGCCGTGGGTGCCGGCAATGGCAATGCCCTGCTTCAGGCGCATCAGCTCGGCCAGCATCAGGGCACGCGGCACCACGGGAATCTTCATCTCGCGGGCGCGAATGACTTCGGGGTTGTCGGACTGCACGGCGGTGGACGTGACGACCGCATCGGCGCCCGCCACGTTGTCGGCCGAGTGCCCCACATAAGTGCGGATACCCAGGGCCGTCAGGCGCTGCGTGATAGCGTTGTCGGCCAGGTCGGAGCCCGAGATGGTGTAGCCCAGGTTGCTCAGCACCTCGGCAATGCCGGACATGCCAGAGCCGCCCACGCCCACAAAGTGGATATGTTTGACAGCGTGCTTCATCGTGCGAGCTCCTCGCAGGCAGCCACCACAGCCTGGGTGGCGTTAAGTTTTTGCATCTTTTTGGCCTCTAGCCCCCGTTGAATCAGCGCAGGGCGCTCTGTTTTTTGTAGCAATTCGGCCAATACCTCGGGCGTCATATCCGCCTGCGGCAGCAGCCAGCCGCCGCCCTGGTCGACCAGGAAGCGGGCGTTGAAGGTCTGGTGGTCGTCCACCGCGGCGGGGAATGGCACGAACACGGCGGCGGCACCCACGGCGGCAATCTCGGTCACGGTGCTGGCACCAGCGCGGCAGATCACCAGGTCGGCGTCGGCAAAGGCCTGGGCGGTGTTGTCGATAAAGGGGGTGAGCGTGGCCTGCACGCCAGCAGCGGCGTAGTTGGCGCGTAACTCGTCGATCTGTTTCTCTCCGGCCTGGTGGGTCACCACGGGGCGCTGCGCTTCGGGGATCAGCGCCAGCGCTTGCGGCACCACGGTGTTGAGCGCGCGCGCGCCCAGGCTGCCGCCCACCACCAGCACCTGGAGCGGACCACTGCGGCCGGCAAAACGGGCTTGCGGCTCGGGTTGGTTCAAGAATTCGGTGCGCAGGGGGTTGCCCACCCACTCGGCCTTGGCCAGCACCTGGGGGAAGGCCGCGAACACGCGGTCCGCCACCCCGGCCAGCACTTTGTTGGCCATGCCGGCCACCGAGTTTTGCTCGTGCAGCACCAGCGGCTTGCCCAGCAGCACGCCCATCATGCCGCCCGGGAAGGTGATGTAGCCGCCCAGGCCCACCACCACATCGGGTTTGACACGGCGCACCACCTGCAGGCTTTGCCAGAACGCGCGCAGCAGCTTGAACGGCAGCAGCGCCAGCGTCGTCAGCCCCTTGCCGCGCACACCGCCAAACGCCACCAGTTCCAACGGAATGCCGCGGGCCGGTACCAGGCGGCTTTCCATGCTGCCGGGCGCGCCCAGCCAGTGCACGCGCCAGCCCTTGTCCAGCAAGGCTTGCGCCACGGCCAGCCCCGGGAAGATGTGGCCGCCGGTGCCGCCTGCCATGATAAGGGCGCACTTCTGTGTCATACACGCCCTCCATGCATCAACTGGCGGTTCTCGTAATCGACACGCAGCACCACGGCAATCGAAATCAGGTTCAGCAGAATGGCCGAGCCGCCGTAGCTCATGAGCGGCAGGGTCAGGCCCTTGGTGGGCAACGCGCCCAGGTTCACGCCCATGTTGATGAAGGCTTGAAAGCCCATCCAGATGCCCACGCCCTGCGCCACCAAACCGGCAAACACGCGGTCCAGCGCGATGGCCTGGCGGCCGATGTGCATGATGCGGCGCGTCAGCCACAGGAACAGGCCAATCACCATCACCACGCCCACGAGGCCAAACTCTTCGCCAATCACGGCCAGCAAGAAGTCGGTGTGGGCTTCGGGCAACCAGTGCAGTTTTTCCACACTGCCACCCAACCCCACGCCAAAAATCTCGCCACGCCCGATGGCGATCAGCGAGTGCGAGAGCTGGTAGCCCTTGCCCAGCGTCAGCTTTTCGTCCCAGGGATTCAGGTAGGCAAAGATGCGCTCACGCCGCCATTCCGAGGTGGCAATCACCAGCGCAAACAGCAGGACCAGAATGGTGGCGATCAGGAAGAACATGCGCGCATTCACGCCGCCCAAAAACAAAATGCCCATGGCGATCACGGCAATCACCATGAAGGCACCCATGTCGGGTTCGGCCAGCAGCAGCAAGCCGACAATGGCCACCGCCACGCCCATCGGCAGCACGGCGCGGAAGAAGCGTTCCTTCACATCCATCTTGCGCACCATGTAGTCGGCTGCGTACAGCAGCACGGCGAACTTGGCCAGCTCGGACGGCTGGAAGTTCATGATGCCCAGCGAGATCCATCGGCGTGCACCGTTCACGCCCTTGCCGATGAAGGGCACCAGCACGGCGATCAACAACACCAGCGACAGCACAAACAACCAGGGCGCCACCTTCTCCCAGGTGGCGATCGGAATCTGGAACGCAATCAGAGCGGCCACAAACGCCACCAGCAGCGACAGCACATGGCGCACCACAAAATGCGTGTGTGCGTAGAACGCGAACTTGGGGTTGTCGGGCATGGCAATCGAGGCCGAATACACCATCACCAGGCCCCACAGCAACAGCGTCACTGTGACCCAAACCAGCGGCTGGTCAAACCCCTTCACCTGCGTGGGCGTGGTGCTGGCCGCAAACGAGCCACGGCCGCCCAGGCGCACCGGCAGTGCGCCCGTGGCGGCTTCGGCCTCGGCACCGAACCAGCCGGCCAGACGTTGGCGCAGCGCGTTCATGCGGTGTGCTCCATGTCCACGCCGTTGGCCAGGGCCAGCGCGCGCACGGCGTCGCAGAAGACCTGGGCACGGTGTTCGTAGTTCTTGAACATGTCAAAGCTGGCGCAGGCCGGCGACATGAGCACCGCGTCGCCCGCATGGGCACGCGTGTTGGCCAAGGCCACGGCCGACTCCATGGAATCGGCATCCAGCAGCGGCACCTCGGCGGCGGCAATCGCCTCGCGGATCAGCGGCGCATCACGGCCGATCAGCACCACGGCGCGCACATAGCGGGCGATGGGGGCGGCCAGCGGCGTGAAGTCCTGGCCCTTGCCCTCACCACCCAAAATCACCACCACCTTGCGGTCGGCGCCCAGGCCCTGCAACGCGGCCACCGTGGCCCCCACGTTCGTGCCCTTGCTGTCGTCAAAGAATTCGACTTCGTTGAGGATGCCAATGGGCTCCACACGGTGCGGCTCGCCGCGGTACTCACGCAGGCCAAACAAAATGGGGCCCAGTGCGCAACCGGCCGCAGCGCACAGTGCCAGTGCGGCCAACGCGTTGCTGGCGTTGTGGCGGCCGCGGATGCGCAGTGCGTCGGCCGGCATCAGGCGCTGAATGTGCAGCTCTTCCACATCGTCGCGGCGCTTTTTGCGCGTCTCGTCAGCTTCCAGCGCACGCACCAGCCAGACCATGCCGTTGACTTCTTCCAAACCAAAATCACCGGGGCGCTGGGGCATGTCGCTGCCAAAGGTGGCGTGGGCGCGCTCCTGTGGGCGCTGCAGCTTCACGCGCAGCGGCGCGGGCAGCATGGCCATCACGCCCGCATCGTCGCGGTTCAGCACCATCAGGCCCTGCTGACCAAAGATGCGTGCTTTGGCCGCGGCATAGGCTGGCATGCTGCCGTGCCAGTCCAGGTGGTCTTGCGTCACGTTGAGCACCACGGCCGCTGTGGGCTCAAAGCCCGCTACGCCGTCGAGCTGGAAGCTGGACAGCTCCAGCACCCAGACCTCGGGCAGCGTGTCGGCATCCAGATGGCTGCCCAGCGTGTCCAGCAGCGTGGGGCCAATGTTGCCAGCCACGGCCACGGTCTTGCCTGCGTGGGCGACCAGTTGGCCGGTCAGCGAGGTGACCGTGGTCTTGCCATTGGTGCCCGTGATGGCCAGCACCGCGGGGGCATAGGCCCGGGCCGTGCGCAGCGCTTGCAGGGCCATGGCATACAAGTCTAATTCGCCTCCAGCCCGCACAGAATCTGCACCGGCAGCTACTAAAACAGGAGCGATCTCTGCGGGACTCAGACCGGGCGAGCGGTACACCGCCTGCAGGTTCTGGCCTTCGACCAGCGCCGCGTCGAAGGCTCCGGGCACAAAGCGCACCTGCGGCAGCTCCTGCTGCAGCGTGGCCAGCTGGGGTGGTGCTGCGCGCGTGTCCGCCACCGTGATGCTGGCGGCACCCGTGCGGGCGCACCAGCGCGCCATGGCCAGGCCGGAGGCACCCAGCCCCAGGATCAGGATGTTCTGGCCCAACAGCGGCTGGAAGGGTGCATCCACCAAAGGCTCCGGCGCCAAGGCCTCTTCCAGTGCTACCTGCGTGTCGTCCACTGGCACCACGGGCTCGGCCTTCTCGGCATGCGTGTCCGCAAAAATCTGCGCCACAAAAGCCGCCGCGTCGCGCGCGGCCGTCAGCGTGGTAGGCAGGCCGCGAGCTTCCTTGGGCGGCTCCGCCACAGCAGGTGCCGCGTCTGCCACCGGCGCCTGTGCGTCGGGCACCTCCAGCTCAGGCACAGAGGCCTGAGACATTTCGGGCACAGGCACCACTTCCGACACCACTTCTGACACCTCTTCTGGCGTAGCGGGCTGCGCGTCGTGCACAGACGCCTGCACCCCGCCGTCCGGAATGGACGCTGCGGGGTGTTCGCCGGGGAGGTGCGCTTCGTGTTCGTTCATCGCAATTTCAGGGTGGACAGGCCCACCAGGCAGAGCAGCATGGTGATGATCCAGAAGCGGACCACTACCTGGGTTTCTTTCCAACCCGATTTTTCAAAGTGGTGGTGCAGCGGCGCCATCTTCAGCAGGCGCCGGCCTTCGCCAAATTTCTTTTTGGTGTACTTGAAGTAGGTCACTTGCAGCATCACCGACACGGCTTCGGCCACAAAGACACCGCCCATGATGGCCAGCACAATTTCCTGGCGCACGATGATGGCGATGGTGCCCAGAGCACCGCCCAGCGCCAACGCACCCACATCCCCCATAAACACTTGGGCAGGATGCGTGTTGAACCACAGAAACGCCAAGCCTGCGCCAGCCATGGCCGAGCAGAAAATCAGCAGTTCACCCGAACCCGGGATGTAGGGAAAGAAGAGGTACTTGGAATACACCACGCTACCCGTCACGTAGGCAAACACGCCCAGCGCCGAGCCCACCATCACCACGGGCATGATGGCCAGGCCATCCAGGCCGTCGGTCAGGTTCACCGCATTGCTGGAGCCTACGATCACCAAATACGTCAGCACCACAAAGCCCAAAACCCCCAGGGGGTAGGTCACTTCCTTGATGAAGGGCAGCAACAGTCCAGCCTTGGGCGGCAGGTTCACATCGAAGCCGGAACGGACCCAGTTGAAGAACAGTTCGATCACCCGCAGGTTGGAGCTCTCGGAAATGCTGAACACCAGGTACAGCGCGGCCAAGAGGCCAATCACCGATTGCCAGAAATACTTCTCGCGTGAGCGCATGCCCTCAGGGTCTTTGTGTACCACCTTGCGCCAGTCGTCGGCCCAGCCAATGGCACCAAAACCCAGAGTCACCAGCAGCACGATCCAGACAAAGCGGTTGGACAGGTCGGCCCACAGCAGCGTGGACGTGGCAATGGCCAACAGGATTAACACACCGCCCATGGTGGGCGTGCCGCTCTTGCTGAGGTGCGACTCCATGCCGTAACCGCGGATGGGCTGGCCAATCTTGAGTTCACGCAGGCGGCGAATCACATAAGGGCCTGCCGCCAGGCCGATCAACAAGGCCGTCATGGCGGCCATCACCGCACGGAAGGTGAGGTACTGGAACACGCGAAAAAACCCGAACTCGGGCGACAGGCTTTGCAGCCATTGGGCCAGGCTCAGCAGCATGAAAACTCTCCAAACAGATCAGGCCACATGGGATGGGGCCTCCGGTAAAACAGGGGGGGCCGACAGGGCCTCGACCACGCGCTCCATGCGCATGAAGCGCGAGCCCTTGACCAGCACGCTGGCCACACGGGGCAGCAAAGCCAGGGCGGCGTCGTTGAGCGCGTGCACATCGTTGAAATGGCGGGCCACGGCACAGGTCTGCACCACATGCACGCTCAAGGCGCCCAGCACCAGCACGTGGTCGATGCCGCGCGCCTGGGCATAGGCCCCGGCTTCGGCATGGAACTCGGGGCCTTGTTCGCCCACCTCGCCCATGTCGCCCAGCACCAGCAGGCGCGGGCCCGGCAAGTCAGCCAGCACATCGATGGCGGCACGCACGGAGTCGGGATTGGCGTTGTAGGTGTCGTCGACCAGGGTGGCGTCCACAGACGCGGCGGACAGCTGCATCGCACGGCAGCGGCCCTTGACCGGCAGGAAGGCGTTGAGGCCCTGCTCGACCGCGGCCACGGGCACACCGGCCGCCAACGCGCATGCAGCAGCGGCCAAAGAATTTTTCACGTTGTGGCGGCCCGCAATGGCCAGCCGGTAACGCAGTGCGCCTTGCGGTGCCGTCGCTTGCACGTCCCAGGCACCAGCCGCCCACTGTGCGTGCTGGCCTACCACCTGGGCGGTGGGTGCATCAACCGCAAACTGGCTGCTGGCGCGCACGCCGGCCAGGCCTTGCCACAGCGGGGTGAAGGCGTCATCGGCCGGGAACACCGCCGTGCCATCGACAGGCAGGGACTGGATCACCGCGCCGTTTTCCCAGGCTACAGCTTCCACGGTTTGCATGAACTCCAGGTGTTCGCGCTGGGCGTTGTTCACCAGGGCCACGGTGGGCTGCACCATGGCCGCCAGCACGGGGATCTCGCCGCGGTGGTTCATGCCCAGCTCGACCACGGCGATGCGGTGCGCGGCGCGCATGCGCAGCAGCGTCAGCGGCACGCCGATGTCGTTGTTGAAATTGCCCTGGGTGGCCAGCGCCGCGCCGTTGGGGGCGTAGGCATCCAGAATGCTGGCCAGCATCTGGGTCACGGTGGTTTTGCCGTTGCTGCCGGTCACGGCAATCACTGGCAGGCTGAACTGGGCACGCCATTGCGTGGCCAGCTGACCCAGGGCGGCTTTGGTGTCGGCCACCTCCACACGCGGCAGGCCTGCGGGGTAAGACGCAGCATCCAGACCGGCATGGCACAAGACCGCCGCCGCGCCTTGGGTCTGCGCGTCCTGCAAGAATTCGTTCGCATCAAAGCGTTCGCCACGCAGCGCAACAAACAGGTCGCCGGGGGCAACCGTACGGGTGTCGGTGTGCACGCGCACGATGCGGGTGCCGGCATAGCCCACAGCGGTGCCGCCCACCCAAGCCGCCAACTGCGCCAGTGTCATCATGGGGCTCATGCGCGCGCCTCCAGGGCCAGGGCTACGTGGGCCCGGTCAGAAAACACGTGCTTGGTACCGGCGATGTCCTGCGTGGCTTCGTGGCCTTTGCCGGCCACCAAAATCACGTCCTGGCTTTGTGCGCCCAGTACCGCCTGGCGAATCGCCTGGGCGCGGTCCACGTCCACATCTACCCCTTTGGCGTCGACCATGCCTAACAAGATTTGCGAGAGGATGGCCTCGGGTTTTTCGCTGCGCGGGTTGTCACTGGTGACCACCACACGGTCGGCCTGCTGCACGGCAATCGCGCCCATCAGAGGGCGCTTGGAGGCATCACGGTCACCACCACAGCCAAACACGCACCAGAGCTGCCCACCGCGCTCCTGCGCAATCGGGCGCAATGCCAGCAGGGCCTGGGCCAGCGCATCGGGCGTGTGCGCGTAGTCCACCGCCACCAGGGGCGCTTGCACCCCACCCAGGCACTCCATGCGGCCTGGCACGGGCTGCAGCGCAGCGCAGGCCTGGACCGCCGCATCCAGCGCCACACCCAAGCAGCGCATGGCAGCGATCACACCCAGCAAGTTGGATACGTTGTACAGGCCTACGGCCTGGGACTGCAGTGTGTGCACCGCAGCGCCCTCCACCACGTCAAACACCATGCCTTGGGCGTTGTGACGCACGTGGCGTGCCTGCAGGCGCGCAGGCTGCTGCACCGAGGTGGTCCACACGTCCAGCGCACTGTCGGCCAGCTCATCGGCCAACACCAGGCCCTGCGGGTCATCGATGTTGAGCACCGCATGGGCCAGACCCGGCCAGCCAAACAGCTTGCGCTTAGCCTGCCAGTAGGTCTGCATGCTGCCGTGGTAATCCAAATGGTCCTGGGTGAAATTGGTGAGCACGGCCACGCGCACGGCCACGCCCTGCAGGCGATGCTCCTCGATACCAATGGACGAAGCTTCGATGGCACACGCACGCAGGCCATCGTCCACAAACTGGCGCAGGGTTTTCTGCAGCAACACAGGGTCGGGCGTCGTTAAACCGGTGGACTCCACCACGGGCGGGCGGCCCACCCCCAGGGTGCCAATCACGCCGCAGGGCAGCGCCTGCCCAGACGGCAGCGCAGACAGGGCTTGTGCCAGCCACCAGGCCGTACTGGTCTTGCCGTTGGTACCCGTGATCGCCACCATGGCCAGAGACTGCGACGGTTCGCCATAAAACGCCGAGGCGATGGCGCCGGTGTCAGCCTTCAGACCTGCATAACTGCCCACAGCGTCAGTCGGCAGGTCAAACGCGCTGGCACCGTCTTGTTCGACCAAGCACGCCAGCGCCCCTTGGGTCAGTGCCTGCGGCACAAAGCGGCGCGCATCTACTGCGGCGCCGGGCCAGGCAATGAAGGCATCGCCAGCGCTGACGGCGCGGCTGTCTG
The DNA here is from genome assembly GCF_056521335.1 of Rhodoferax sp. ZS1R25. Classification (NCBI taxonomy): domain Bacteria; kingdom Pseudomonadati; phylum Pseudomonadota; class Betaproteobacteria; order Burkholderiales; family Comamonadaceae; genus Rhodoferax; species Rhodoferax sp. ZS1R25. Next base: position 1,054,659 of record NZ_JBWMAZ010000001.1, on the reverse strand, counting down.
AGGCCAGGGCGGTGCAACCCCGGCTGCGCAACCACTGCACCGCGTCAAGAGGCGTGCCTAGCGTGTGCATCAGAAGCTTTCCTCCACGGTGTCGGCCTGGATTTGGGGGCGCACGGCCATGTCGGGCTGAACGCCCAGCATGCGCAGGGTCTGCTGCACGGTTTCGCTAAATACGGGGGCAGCCACATCGCCGCCGAAGTACTTACCGTTGCTGGGCTCGTCCAACATCACGCCCACAATCACACGCGGCTGGTCAATGGGCGCCATGCCCACAAACCAGCTGCGGTACTTGCGGTTGCCATCGGTGCCATAGCCCTTGCCGACCTGCTTGTAGGCCGTGCCAGACTTGCCGCCCACCGAGTAGCCAATGGTTTGGGCCTTGGGGCCGGTGCCGCCGGGGCCCGCCGCCATCTGCAGCATGTGGCGGATTTTGGCCGCGGTCTGCTCCGAGAACACGGGCACACCCACGGCGGGCTCGCTGGTCTTGAGCAGCGTGGCGGGGATGATGTTGCCGCCGTGCGAAAACACGGTGTAGGAACGCACCATCTGGAACAGCGAGGCCGACATGCCATAGCCGTACGAGATGGTGGCCTGCTCGATGGGGCGCCACGATTTGTAGGGGCGCAGACGACCCGACACCGCACCCGGAAACTCAATCTGTGGCTTTTGGCCAAAGCCAGCTTGCGAGAAGGTTTGCCACATCTCGCTGGCGGGCATCTGCATGGCGATCTTGGTGGTGCCCACGTTGCTGGACACCTGGATCACCTGCTCCACCGTCAGCGCGCCATGGGGATGCGAATCATGGATGGTGGCACCGGTGATGGTGACCGAGCCAGGGGCCGTGTCAATGATCGTAGTGGGCTTGACCCGACCGGTCTCCAGCGCCAGGCCCACGGTAAAGGGCTTCATCACCGAGCCAGGCTCAAAGGTATCGGTCAGCGCGCGGTTGCGCAGCTGAGCGCCGGTGAGGTTCTGGCGCTTGTCGGGGGTATAGCTGGGGTAGTTGGCCAGCGCCAGCACTTCACCGGTGATCGCATCCAGCACCACCACGCTGCCTGCCTTGGCCTTGTTGGTCAGCACCGAGTCGCGCAGCTTCTGGTACGCAAAAAACTGGATCTTGCTGTCGATGCTGAGCTGCAGGTCGCGCCCCGCCACGGGTTGCACCACCTCGCCCACGTCTTCCACGGCACGCCCCAGGCGGTCCTTGATCACATGGCGCATGCCGGGACGACCCAGCAGCTCCTTGTTGAACATGAGCTCCACACCCTCCTGGCCGTTGTCCTCCACATTGGTGAAGCCCACAATGTGCGCGGCGGACTCGCCCTCGGGGTACTGGCGCTTGTATTCCTTGCGCTGGTAAATGCCCTTGATGTTGAGGTCGCTGATTTTCTTGGCAACGTCCGCGTCCACCTGCCGCTTGAGCCAGACGAAGGACTTGTCCTCGTCGTCCAGCTTTTTGGACAGGTCAGCGGCCGGCATCTCCAACAGCTTGGCAAGTTGGCCCAGCTGGCCTTTTTCCAACTCCACATCCTCGGGAATCGCCCAAATGCTGGGTGCGGGCACGCTGGAACCCAGGATCAGGCCATTGCGGTCCAGAATGCGGCCGCGGTTGGCGGGCAGGTCGATGGTGCGGGCAAACCGCACCTCACCCTGGCGCTGGAAGAAATCATTGGCCACCACCTGGATGTAGGCGGCACGCGCCACCAACCCCGTGAAGCCCAGCGCAATCGCGCCCACCACAAACTTGCTGCGCCATACCGGCGTGCGGCTGGCCAACAGCGGGCTGGAGGTGTATTGAATTCCGCGGCGCGTCATTTGCCGCCCTGCCCGGCAGATGCATTGGCGGCCACACTGGCAGCCGCCTCAGGGGCGCTGTAGGTCACATAGCTGGTGATGGCGGGCGTGACCTGGCGCATCTGCAGCTTCTCGCGCGCCAGGCGCTCGACCCGAGCAGAAGTCGCTTGCTCACGCTTTTCCACTTGCAAGCGGCCGTATTCGGTTTCCAGGCGGCGTGCGTCAGCACGGGATTTGTCCAGCTCGGTGAATACGCGGCGCGACTCGTACTGCACCCCCACCAAATACAGGGCGCTGGCCACCACGGCCAATACAAGCACGAGGTTGATGCGCATCATGCGGCCATCCTTTGCGCCACGCGCAGGATGGCACTGCGCGAACGCGGATTGCCCGCCACCTCAGCGGCGCTGGGCTTGATGCGGTCCAGCGCCTTGAGCTTCATGACCTTGGGCACGGCAAACGGTGCGCGGCGGTCGTATTCCTCTTTGGAATGCTTGGCAATGAACTGCTTGACGATGCGGTCTTCCAGCGAATGGAAGCTGATCACCGCCAGGCGTCCGCCCACCTCCAGCACATCCAGACTGGCGTCTAGCGCTTGTTGCAACTCCTCAAGCTCGGCGTTGATGAAAATCCGAAGAGCCTGAAATGTGCGCGTTGCAGGGTTCTGGCCCTGCTCGCGGGTTTTGACCGTGTCAGCCACGAGTTGGGCCAACTCGGAGGTGGTTGAAATTGGCCCCCGTTCCTGTCGGCGAGCAGCAATCGCCTTTGCAATTGGCCCAGCAAACCGTTCTTCACCATATTCACGTATCACCTCCGCGATTTGATTGATCTCGGCCGTTGCCAGCCACTGGGCCACACTCTCGCCGCGCGTGGTGTCCATGCGCATGTCCAGAGGACCTTCAAAGCGAAAGCTGAAGCCCCGCTGTGGGTTGTCGATTTGGGGGGAACTCACGCCCAGGTCCATCAGTACGCCGGCCAGGCTGGCCGCGGGCAGCTCACCCAGATGGGAGAAACCTTCGTGGCGGATGGAGAAACGGGGGTCGGTGATGCTGGCGGATTGCGCCACGGCGTCGGGGTCGCGGTCAAAGGCGACCAGGCGACCGGCAGGGCTCAATTGCTCAAGAATGCGGCGCGAATGGCCGCCGCGACCAAAGGTGGCGTCCACATAGGTGCCGTCGGCCGCACCCGCGAAGGGCTGACCGTCGTTGCTGAACAATGCGTCTACTGCTTCGTTCAACAAGACGGTGGTGTGGGTCCAAGGAGCTTCCACCGTCACACCTTAGAAAGAAAAGTCTTTGAAGACGTCGGGCATCTCGCCCTGCATGGCCTTGGCCTCTTGGGCGTCGTAGGTGGCCTTGTCCCAGAGCTCAAAGTGGTTGCCCATGCCCAGCAGCATGGTGTCTTTGGCAATGCCGGCCGCTTCGCGCAGCTCGGGCGACACCAGCACGCGTCCGGTGGCGTCCATTTCCACGTCCATGGCATTGCCCAGGAAGATGCGCTTCCACCACTGGGCAGACATCGGCAAAGCGGCAATGCGCTCGCGGAATTTTTCCCACTCAGGGCGGGGAAACACCATCAGGCAACCGTGGGGGTGTTTGGTGATCGTGAGTTGGCCAGCCGCCGTCGCGCTCAAGACGTCACGATGCCGGGTCGGTACTGATAACCGCCCTTTCGCATCCAGACTGAGAGACGAGGCCCCTTGAAACACGCTAAAACACCCTTTTTCTACTGCGACAGCTTGGAATAGCAATTGCGCGGCACTTTTCACCACTAAATTGCACTTTTTTGCACTGTATCAGCAAAAGCCATGTTCGCAAGAGGGCTTGCGCGAATTTTTTCCAATGAAATCAAGGACTTAGAAGCGATTCCGCAGGAGATAAGCGCCTGAAAATCGTTCTAAATTAAGCACTTAGCGCACCTTATGAAAGTGATGCTTGAAGCGCCAAGCCCGATACCGTTCGTCCGGGACGGGTTACAGGATGTAACGCGAAAGGTCCTCGTTCTGGCTGAGCTCTCCCAGACGCGCATCCACATAGGCCGCATCCACCTGCACGGTTTGGCCTGCCAGGGCCACCGCGCCAAAGCTTACCTCATCGAGCAAGCGCTCCATCACGGTAGACAGGCGCCGGGCGCCGATGTTTTCCGTGCGTTCGTTCACCTCAAAGGCGATCTGCGCCAGACGCGTGATGCCTTCGGGTGTGAAGGTCAGCGTCACCTGCTCGGTGGCCAGCAGCGCCTGGTATTGCTTGACCAGCGAGGCATGGGTTTGTGTGAGGATGGCTTCAAAGTCCTGCACCGAGAGGGACTGCAATTCCACGCGGATCGGGAAGCGCCCCTGCAGCTCCGGGATCAGGTCGCTGGGCTTGCTCAGGTGGAATGCGCCCGACGCCACAAACAGAATGTGGTCGGTCTTCACCATGCCGTATTTGGTCGACACCGTGGTGCCCTCCACCAGCGGCAGCAAATCACGCTGCACGCCCTGGCGTGAGACTTCGGCGCCACTGCTTTCGCTGCGCGAGGTCACCTTGTCGATCTCGTCAATGAACACAATGCCGTTCTGTTCCAACAGGTGCAGGGCCTGGCTTTTGATGTCGTCCTCGTTGACCAGCTTGGCGGCCTCTTCGTCCACCAGCAGCTTGTGGGCTTCGCTGATTTTGAGCTTGCGGGTTTGGCGTTTGTTGTGCCCCATTTGGCCAAACATGCCGCGCAGCTGCTCGGTCATTTCTTCCATGCCCGCCGGCCCCATGACTTCGAGTTGGGGCGCAGGCGCTGCCACATCGAGTTCAATCTCGCGGTCTGCCAGTTCGCCTTCGCGCAGCTTTTTGCGGAAGGTCTGACGTGCCGTGCTCTCAGGGGCATCGCCGGCCGCCGCAAAACCAAACTCCGCGCGTGGTGGCGGAACCAGTATGTCCAGAATGCGCTCCTCCGCCGCATCTTCGGCGCGGGCGCGCACCTTGGTTTTTTCGGCTTCACGGGTTTGCTTGACGGCAATGTCGGCCAGATCGCGGATGATGGAATCCACGTCCTTGCCCACATAACCCACCTCGGTGAATTTGGTGGCCTCGACCTTGATGAAGGGGGCATCGGCCAGGCGCGCCAGGCGACGGGCAATTTCGGTTTTCCCCACGCCCGTGGGGCCAATCATCAGGATGTTTTTGGGCGTGATCTCGCTACGCAGTGCAGCGTCCACCATCTGCCGGCGCCAGCGGTTGCGCAGAGCGATGGCTACCGCGCGCTTGGCCTGGGCCTGTCCAACGATGTGTTTGTCGAGTTCGGCAACGATGTCTTGGGGAGAGAGGGATTGCATGGTCTCAAAGCGTTTCGATGGTGTGGTGCATGTTCGTGTAAATGCACAACTCGCCAGCAATTTCGAGGGAGCGTTTCACGATGTCCGCAGCGGGCAGCTCGGTGTGGTTGAGCAGGGCAACCGCCGCGGCCTGCGCGTAGGCGCCGCCAGAGCCTATGGTCACAATGCCGTTCTCGGGCTCCAGCACATCGCCATTGCCCGTGATGATGAGGGAAGCGTCCTTGTCGGCCACGGCCAGCATGGCCTCCAGCCGGCGCAGTACACGGTCGGTACGCCAGTCTTTGGTCAGTTCAATGGCGGCGCGCACCAAATGGCCCTGGTGTTTGTCCAGCTTGGCCTCGAAGCGCTCAAACAGCGTGAAAGCATCGGCCGTGGCACCGGCGAAACCCGCCAGCACCTTGCCATGGTGCAGCTTGCGCACCTTGCGGGCCGAACCCTTGACCACGATATTGCCCAGGGTGACTTGCCCATCACCGCCAATGGCGACCTGGTCGCCTTGCGGGGTTTTGCGGCGAACGCTGATGATGGTGGTGCCGTGAAATTGTTCCATGCTGTCTGACATGCGGTGGTTGGCGCCGAATTCAAGCCGCGGCAGCCGCCGCGACATCTATTCAGATGGCGCGCGGGATGACACGGGCATGCTCGTTGATGCCGATGACGTTGAAAAATGCAGCGACCAGGCGGTGTACATCCTGGAACTGCACGAGGCAGCCTTCGGATTCGCGCATGGCCACCCAGTTGAGAATACTGCCAGCTGCCGAAAAATCCACCCGGATCAGGTGTCGGCAAGACACCGCGATGCGGCCGCCGTCCTCGCGGGCCGCATCCAGCCCCGCCAGTGCCTGGGTGGCATCGCCCAGCACATCGCCGCGTAACTCCAAGCCGGTGGTCTGGGGACTGTCCAGCCCCATGGGCACGGTGGCCGCATTGTCAAAACCACGCCCGCCGTCACGGGCTCCCACTGCGCCAGTGGCCGCACCGCTGTGCACCAATTCAAAGGTGCAACGGGCCGGCTCCCATGCGGGCGGCGAGACTTCATAGGTAACACAGTAATCCAGCGCCACCAGTTCAAACTCATCGAGCATTTCCATGGCACGCAAGGCATTCAGACGCACACCCCACCAGGCAGAATCCACGCCGCGGTCACCTGACGGGGTGACGCTACGCAAAGCCTGCACCAGGCTGTCCGCACCGCTGAAGCACAACGACACCGGCTCATCGCACAGGCTGGCAAACAAACCGCCCAGCAAGGGCATGGCCTGTGCATCAATGCGCGTGAGGTGAGACCAGCCAATCACCCAGGGCGGTGGCTGGAAGGACATGGCATCGCGCAGGTCTTCCATGGCTTGCACGGTGAGCTCGGCAGGACTGTGCCAAATGGCATCCACATGGGCTTCGCTTGGCGCAGAAGCCAAGGGTGCCGAAGACGTAGGGCCGGCACTTTGCGCGGCGTTTGGCAACGACTCCCAGCTGGGGACGGCGGCACCCCACCACTGGGCAAACTCCACCACGGCCCAGTCAAAGCGCTCGCGGTTGTTGGTCGCACGGTACAGGTCCAGCAGCGCGGCGGCCCACGACAAGGCGACGTCCGGCAACAACCCACTCCCGCGCAAGGCCATCAACAGCCCGCTTTCTGCGCCACCATCATCTCCGTTGGCGAAGCGAATGGCCGCCTCTTCCAGCTCGGGATCGGTGGCCATATCGTCCACCTCGATTGCAAACAGCTTGGAGGTGGAAAACGACAGATCGGAGTTTTCATCGCCCGTCAGGCCCTGGCCCACCGGTGGCATGGGCATGGGGGTACGCGTGCGCGGCACGGCGTGCAAAGGCACATGGGACGACATGGGGGGTGGCATGCCGACACCCATTTCGGTGGGGGCATATTCCGAGAGCTGACCGCTGGGTGGGCTGGAGCCCAGATCAGAGGACTCTGTGGCGTCAAAATGGGACGACAGAGTGGCAGGCAGCGTGGGATCAGATCCGGGGTGCGGCTGCATGGGCAGGGACAAGTCCGCAGACGCCCCAGCATCTGGTACGGCGGACACGCCATTGGCCAGCGCCGCAGCCGCATCCTGCTTGCCCTTCCACCACTGCTTGGACATCTGGGCCTCAATCTCGTCGATTTTCTTCAACGTGACAGCGCGGCCATCCGGATCGGTGGGAATGCTGGTTTGGAAAAACGAGGGACGCGCCAGACCCGCAGCGGCGGACGGATCGCGATTGCGCAGCTTGCGCAGTTGATCGAACTCGCGCTTGCGGACAAAGTCGTTTTGCCGCTTGCGCTCGATCATGGCCTTCAGGGCCTGTTTGTCATAGCCACTTTCCTGCTCGGGCTCGGCGCGGTCCAGTTCCGACCAGTCTTTGGTCGGATTGCGGACAAACATCGCCACCTTGGACAACAAACCGGGTCGATCGTCTTTGGTCGCCATAGAGTAATGAAAGGGGCTGGTTCGGCTCAGGCGCGATCAGTCGCCAAACATTTTTTGCTTGAGTTCGCGGCGCTGCTGCGCCTCCAGCGACAGCGTGGCCGTGGGACGCGCCAGCAAGCGGCCCACACCGATGGGTTCACCGGTTTCGTCGCAGTAGCCATAGTCGCCCGCATCGATGCGCACAATGGACTGCTCGATTTTCTTCAGCAGCTTGCGCTCACGGTCACGGGTGCGCAGCTCCAGCGCGTGTTCTTCTTCAATGGTCGCGCGGTCGGCGGGGTCGGGCACGACAGAGGTGTCTTCGCGCAGATGTTCGGTGGTTTCACCTGCGCTGTTCAGGATGTCGCGCTTGAGGATGGAGAGCTTGAGGCGAAACGCGGCCAGTTGCACGTCGTTCATGTACTCGGAGTCGGGCATGGCCAGCAACTCGGCATCGGTCAACTCAGCGACGGGCTTGGACTTCCAGTTGTTGGCAAGCTTGGCGTCCTTCTTGGCAATGGACGGAATAACAGGGGCAATCACGGGGGAGGACATGGTAAGGGTGTAGGTGGCTTTGGCGGCTGTGGAGGCCACAGATTGCGCCATGGATGGCACGGTGAGTTGCGCCAACCGGGAAGAAGGGCGTCCTGATTTCGCAGGAACCGCGGGCGCTGGCGCCGCTGCCACCACAGCAGCCGCTTTAGCGGGACTGGGTTTGCTGGCAGCGGACGTCGGCGCCTTGGCGACGGACTTGGCCACCGGTTTCTCGGCAGGTGCCTTGATTTTAACTGCTGGCTTGGGCGCGGCTTTGGGGGCCACCTTCGCAACAGGTTTGGCAGGGGCTTTGGCCACTGTTTTTGCTGGGGTTTTGGCGGCCGCTTTCACGGGGGCCTTGGCCACAGGCTTGCTAGCCTTCACCGCTTTGACGGCGGGTTTGGCTGCTGGCTTGGCAACGGCTTTGGGCGCGGCCTTGGCTGCGGGTTTGGCCACAACTTTGGCGGACACCTTCACCGCCGGCTTTGCTGCAGGCTTGGCAGGTGCTTTGGCACTGGGTTTTGCGCTGACCTTGGCTTTGGCGTCCTTAGCGTTGACGGCTTTGGCTTTGGTATCTTTCCCGGAATTCGCTTTCACTTCTTGTCTCCTGGCAGTACTCGCCTGCGCATGGTCCCTGGTGGCTGCAGCCCCTTTTGCCGCCTTTGCAGACGGTGAAACGGGGGTTTCTTCGGCGCGCGAGTGTACAGGTTTCCCCATCGGGAAACCCATCAGTTGCAAAAGCGAGACAATCATTTGGCTCCCAGCCGGTAATTGGTGTGTATCTAGAGGGCAGCCGCGGTCAGACCAAGGATTGCTCCATGCCCTGCAGGAATATGTCCTTGGGCAGATCAATGCCTATGAAGACCATTTTGCTGCACTTCTGTTCGCCTTCGGCCCATGTGGGGCCCAAATCGCTGCCCATGAGCTGGTGCACGCCCTGGAAGATGACCTTGCGTTCGGTGCCTTGCATGAAGAGCACGCCCTTGTAACGCAGCATGCGCGGTCCGTAGATGTTGACGATGGCGCCCAAAAAGTCTTCCAGCTTGGCCGGGTCAAACGGCCGGTCGGACTTGAAGACGAAGCTTTTCACATCGTCATCGTGGTGATGGTGGTGGCCTTGGCCGCCGTGGTCACCATGCGCGTGGTCGTGCTGGTGCGAGGGGTGGTCGCAATGCTCGCCGTGTTCATGGTCGTGGTGGTCGTGTGCGTGGTCATCTTCCTTCAGGAAGTCGGGGTCAATGTCCAGTTTGGCATTGAGGTTGAAGCCGCGCAGGTCAAACACCTCTTTCAAAGACACCTCGCCAAAGTGCACCGCCTTTTGCGGCGCACGCGGGTTCATGTGCTTGATACGGTGCGTCAGCGCATCGAGTTCGTCCTTGGACACCAAGTCGGACTTGCTGATGAAAATCTGGTCGGCAAAGCCGATCTGGCGGCGTGCTTCCTGGCGGTCATTGAGTTGCTGCTCTGCGTGCTTGGCGTCCACCAGCGTGAGGATGGAGTCCAGCAGGTAGGTTTCGGCGATCTCTTCGTCCATGAAGAAGGTTTGCGCCACCGGGCCGGGGTCGGCCAGGCCGGTGGTCTCGATCACCACGCGCTCAAAGTCCAGCTCGCCCTTGCGTTTTTTCTCCGCCAGGTCGATCAGGGTGGCGCGCAGGTCTTCGCGGATGGTGCAGCAGATGCAGCCGTTGCTCATCTGGATGATCTGCTCATTGGTGTCGCTGACCAGAATGTCGCTGTCGATGTTTTCTTCACCGAACTCGTTTTCGATGACGGCAATCTTCTGACCATGGGCCTCGGCCAGCACGCGCTTGAGCAGTGTGGTTTTGCCGGAACCCAGAAAGCCGGTCAGGATGGTGGCGGGAATCAAGCTCATCGTTCAATCCAAAAATGGTGCAGTGCAAAAAGAGGACAACTGCGAAGTGTAGTCAGCAATTCAAAGTTTGGTAGGCCCGCTGCTTATAGGGCTATAGGGCGCGCCGCATCACCACCAGACCCTTGAGGTACTCCCCTTCCGGGAAGGCAATGGTCATGGGGTGGTCAGGGGCGCCCCCCATGCGCTCGGTGATATAGCCGTCCACCCCTGCGTCCGAACCGGCCCCGGCGATGATTTTGTGGAACAGATCGGCACTGATGCCACCCGAACAGCTGTAAGTGAACAACACGCCGCCAGGCTCCAGCAGCTTGAAGGCCAGGCGGTTGATGTCCTTGTAGGCGCGCGCCGCACGCTCGGCATGCGCCACGGTGGGGGCGAACTTGGGCGGGTCCAGGACGATGGCGTCAAACGTGCGGCCCTCGGCGCCAAAGGCGCGCAGACTGGCGTTCACATCGGCGTCCATAAAGCTGGCGCGGCTGGCATCAAACCCGTTGAGCGCCACATTGGCTGCGGCTTTTTCAATCGCCGGGCCGCTGGAGTCGATGGAGGTGACATGGCCTGCGCCGCCCGACAGGGCCGCCACAGTGAAGCCACCCGTGTAGCAGTAGCAATTGAGCACACGCTGGAAGCCCAGGCGCCGCGTGGCATCGGCAAAGCGTTTGCGGCTGTCGCGCTGGTCCAGGTAGAAGCCGGTCTTGTGACCATCGGCAATGGAAAGCGCCAACTTCCAGTCGTGCTCCTGCAGCACCAGGTCGGTAGCGCCCTCACCGCGCAACCAGCCCTTTACCTCGGGCAGGCCTTCCAGCGCCCGGCTGCTCGCGTCCGAACGCTCGTACAGCTTGGTCAGGCCCGTAGCGGCCAACAGCGCATCGGCAATCACCCCTTTCCATTTCTCCACACCGGCCGAGGTGAACTGTGCCACCAGCGTGTCGCCGTAGCGGTCCACGATCAGGCCAGGCAGGCCGTCGGACTCGCCGTGGACCAGGCGCACGCCATCGCTTTTAATGTCAAATCGCCCCCTAGCCCCCACCGACGCAGCGCAAGCAGCTATGAAAAAGCTAGCATCAATACGCTGCGCCTCGTCAAAGCTCCAGACCCGTGCACGGATTTTGGACTGCGGGCTGAACGCAGCCCAACCGAGGAATTGGCCCTCGGCCGACTCCACGCGCACGGTCTCGCCGCTGTCGCCACTGCCCTTGGCAATGGCGGACTCAAAAATCCAGGGATGGCGACGCAACAGGGAGCGCTCTTTGCCGGCGCGCAGACGAATGGTTTTCATGGGGGCGATTGTGCGACAAGCGGGGCCCGACACTTGTTTACAAGACTTACAGACTCTCCTATATTGGGACGCGTCAACATTGGGTACCTAACCTGTGCTGATCGACGCTCAGCCAGAGGCACCCACAACAAATTTCTAACAAAGGGGCACGCCATGGACCTGAACAACGTGAAGTTCTCAACCCGATTGACCCTCGGCTTTGTCTGTCTGGTTGCCATGGTCGCCTTCATGGCGGCGTTTGGCCTCTACTCGGTGCGCAATATCAACATCTCGATTGGCAGCATCTATGCCGACCGGGTGGTGCCCCTCAAGCAGCTCAAAATCGTGTCAGACATGTACGCCGTGAACATCGTGGACGGTGCCAACAAGGTGGCGGCCGGCATGTACGACCCCAAAGCGGCACTGACCCAGGTCAACCAGAGCACTGGCGCCATCACCGAGCAGTGGAAGGCCTACATGGCCACCGACCTGACCACCCAGGAAGCGAAAGACGCGGCCAAGGTGGCGGAGTTGATGGCCAAGGCCGAGCCCGTGGTGGCCACGCTGCGCGCCGCCCTGGAGGCGGGTGACAAGGACAAGGTCGCCACGCTGATTCGCCCGATTTACGAGGCGGTGGACCCGCTGACCGGCGCCGTGGGCAAGCTGGTGGACCTGCAGCTGACCGAGGCCAAGGCCGAGTACGACAGCTCCACCGCCAGCTACCAGCACACCATCGCGCTGTTCAGCGTCGTCGTCGTCGTGGCCATTGCCATCGGCAGCGCCATTGGCGTGCTGCTGATACGCGCCATCTCGCGCCCGCTGAACCAAGCGGTGGACGTGGCACGCGAAGTGGCCGGCGGCAACCTGACCCAGCACATCGAGGCCAACGGCAAGTCCGAAACCGGGCTGCTGCTGGGTGCGCTGCGCGATATGCAGGACAGCCTGGTCTCCGTGGTGTCCACCGTGCGACAGGGGTCTGAGGGCGTGGCCAGCGCCAGTGCCGAGATTGCCCAAGGCAACAACGACCTCAGCGCCCGCACCGAGCAGCAGGCCAGTGCCCTGGAAGAAACCGCGGCCTCCATGGAAGAACTCAGCGCCACCGTGAAGCAAAACGCCGATGCCGCCAAACAGGCCAACCAGTTGGCCACCACCGCGTCCACTGTCGCCATCAAGGGCGGCCAGGTGGTGGGCCAGGTGGTGGAGACCATGAAGGGTATCAACGAGAGCAGCCGCAAGATCGCCGACATCATCAGCGTGATTGATGGCATCGCCTTCCAGACCAACATCCTGGCGCTGAACGCAGCGGTAGAGGCCGCACGCGCTGGCGAACAAGGCCGCGGTTTCGCCGTGGTAGCCAGTGAAGTGCGTTCGCTGGCCGGGCGCAGTGCTGAGGCCGCCAAAGAGATCAAGACCCTGATTGGTACCAGCGTGGAGCGTGTGGAGCAAGGCTCCCTGCTGGTGGACCAAGCGGGTACCACCATGACGGAGGTGGTCACCGCCATCCAGCGTGTGACCGACATCATGGCCGAGATCAGCGCCGCCAGCAGCGAACAGGCTATGGGCGTGGAACAGGTGGGCGAGGCCGTGGTGCAGATGGACCAGACCACCCAGCAAAACGCCGCCCTGGTGGAAGAAATGGCCGCCGCGGCCAGCAGCCTCAAGGTGCTGGCCGGTGAGCAAGTGCGCGCTGTGTCGGTATTCCAGCTGCCCACTGGCGACCTGCGCTTGAGCCGCTAACCCCGGACGCTGAGAGGCCGCACGCCACCATGGACTGGCTACGCCGATTCAAGCTCGGCCAGCGCCTGCTGTTGCTTCTGGCCACCTTGTCGCTGGGCTTTTTGGCCTATGGCGTCTGGACCTACCGCACACTGCAGACCGTGCAGGTGGGCGGTCCCCTGTACGACCGCATTGAGACCAGCCAAAACCTGCTCTCCGATGTGCTGCCACCGCCGGCCTACATCATTGAGTCTTACCTGACCTGCCTGCAGATCGTCGCCGCCATCGACAGCCAGCAGCAGGGCCGGCTGGTGGATCGCCTGCGCCAGCTGCAGGCCAGCTACCTCGAGCGCCACCAGCACTGGATGGACGCGCCGCTCGACCCTGCACTGGCCGACGCGCTGCTGCGCACAGCCCATGCCCCGGCACTGGCCTTCTATGCCCAGGTGAACGAAGACTTTCTGCCGGCCGTCTTCCGCAATGACCGGGGTGCAATCACGCAGGCACTCAAAGCCATGACGCACGCGTATGAAGCCCACCGCCAGGCCATCGACCAGGTGGTGGTGCTGGCGCGGCGCAATGCACAACAGCACGAGCAAAGTGCCCTGGCAGAAATTCGCACCGCCAGTGCCCAGCAACTGGTGATCCTGATGGTCTCCCTGGTCATCACGGTGGGCCTGGCCGTGCTGATCCGCAGCAGCGTGCTGCGCCCGTTAAACCAGGCGGTGCAGATCGCCAAAAACGTGGCGGCGGGCAAATACCAGGTGGCCCAGCAACCACAGGCGCACCGCTACGCGGATGAGGTGGGGACTTTGCTGGAGGCGCTGCGCGAGATGGGCGCCAGCCTGAACAGCTCGGTCGCGGCGCTGCACGAGGCCAAACAATCCGCCGAAGCGGCCAACCGCAGCAAGAGCGAGTTTCTGGCCAATATGAGCCACGAGATCCGCACGCCCATGAACGCCATCATGGGCATGACCGACTTGGCCCTGCGCACCGATCTGAACCCCAAGCAACGCAACTACCTGGAAAAGGTCCGCGCGGCGGCCCAGGGCCTGCTGGGCGTGATCAACGATGTGCTGGACTTCTCCAAGATTGAGGCAGGCAAGCTGCAATTCGAATCCCTCGCCTTCAGCCTGGAGCACGCGCTGGAGCAGCTGTCTGCGCTGACGGTGGGTAAGGCCCAGGCCAAGGGCCTGGAGTTGCTGTTTGACGTGGCGCCCTCGGTGCCCATGGCCCTGGTGGGTGATGAGATGCGCCTGGGCCAGGTGCTGCTGAACCTGGTGAGCAATGCCATCAAGTTCACGCACCAGGGAGAAATTCGCCTGCGCGTGCGCTGTGTGGAGCGCACCGAACACGCCGCCCACCTGCAGTTCGAGGTACAGGACACCGGCATTGGCATCAGTGCGGAGCAACATGCGAAGCTGTTCTCCGCCTTCCAGCAGGCCGATGCCTCCACCACGCGGCAGTACGGCGGCACCGGGCTGGGCCTGAGCATTGCGCGCCAGCTGGTGGAGCTGATGAACGGCCATATCGGGCTGAAGAGCACGCCGGGCGTAGGCAGCCGCTTTTTCTTCACCGTGCGGCTGGGCCTGCAAGCGGCCACGGCAGCCGGCCAAGTGGCCGTGGCGGACGCCCCGCTCCAAGGCCGGCGCGTGCTGGTGGTAGACGACAACAGCAGTGCGCGGGAAATCCTGTGCGGCATCTTGCAAACCCTGCCCCTGCAGGTGCACGCAGTGGACAGCGGCGCCGCAGCCCTGGCTGCGCTGGAAACGGCGCACCGGGACGCCCACCCTTTTCACCTGGTGTTGATGGACTGGCAAATGCCAGGCATGGACGGCGTGGAAACCCTGCGCCAAATGCGCCAGCAGGAACGGTTTGCCGACATTCCCGCCACCGTGATGGTGACGGCCTACGACCGCGACCTGCTGCAGGAGCGGGCGGGCGAGGTTCGCTTGGGCGCCATCCTCGAAAAACCCGTAAGCCCTTCCGCAGTATTGGACGCCATCCTCTCGGCATTGGGGCGCCAGAGCCAGGCAGACACCACCGCCCCCATGTTGGGCGCCCACCCCGACTGGCAAACCGCCCTGGCCGGCACCCAGGTGCTGCTGGTGGAAGACAACGAGGTGAACCAGGAACTGGCCGCTGAGATTCTGGGCGAGGCCGGGGTAGTGGTTACGCGGGCCAGCAACGGCCAGCAGGCGGTGGAGCGGGTGCAACAGCAGTACTTCGATGCCGTGCTGATGGACTGGCAAATGCCGGTGATGGATGGCTTTGAGGCCACCCGGCGCATCCGCGCCCAGCCGCGCTTTGCGCAACTGCCCATCCTGGCCATGACCGCCAACGCCATGGCCGGCGACCGCGAACAGTGCCTGGCCGTGGGCATGAACGACCATATCTCCAAGCCCATTGCGGTAGACCGTCTGCTGGACACCCTGGCCCGTTGGGTAGGGGCTACGCGCCCCACGCTCGCCGCTGCACCACCCGCATCGCAAGGGCCCACGCTGCCGGGCGTGGATGTGGCTGCGGCTTTGCAGCGCATGGACCACAGCCTGCCACGCTACAACACGCTGCTGGCGCGCTTTGCCCAGCACCAGGTAGATGCGGTGACGCGCATCCGTGACGCCGTGAACCACGGTGCGCTGGACGACGCGCACCGCCACGCCCACACCCTCAAGGGGCTGGCTGCCACGCTGGGTGCCGAAGCGCTGGCACGCGACGCGCAAGCGGCTGAGCAGGCCCTGCACGAACGCGCCTTGGCGCCCCTGGACGCCCTGTTGCCGCGCCTGACCGAGCAGCTCACGCCCTTGCTCAGCGCTATTGCGCAGTGGCTGCAAGCGCAACAGGCTGACGCTCCCGCCCTCGCGCCGGACGCCACCGCCGCGCCGCTGCAGGGTGAAGCCTTGCACACCGTATTGGCGCAGCTGGACCAGCTGGCGCAGCGCCTGGCGCAGGATGACAGCCAGGCGCTCAAATGGCTGCCCCTGCTGGCACCGGCGCTGCAGGGCAACCTATATGCTGCGGCGTTTGCGCGCGTCAGCGTGGCGGCACAGGACTATGATTTCCCCACTGCCCTGGCCGCCCTGGCGCCACTACGCCAGACCTTGCAAGCCCACGCAGCCCTTTGACCAAGGCCCCGCCCATGTCCGCTGACGACGCCCTGCCGACTCCTCGCAAGCACACCGTGCTGGTGGTGGACGACACGCCCGAAAACATCGACCAGCTGTGCGCCCTGCTGGAGCAGGACTACGTGGTGAAGGTGGCCACACAGGGTGAGCGGGCGTTGCAGATCGTGCTGTCAGACACCCCACCGGACCTGATTTTGTTGGATGTGCTGATGCCCGGCATCAGCGGCTTTGAGGTTTGCCGCCAGATCAAGAGCAACCCGGCGCGGCGCCACATTCCCATCCTGTTTGTGAGTTCGCTGGAGCAGTGGGGCGACGAGGCCTTGGGTCTGTCACTAGGCGCGGCCGACTACATCGTCAAACCCTATCGCCCGCCCATCGTGCTCGCCCGCGTGCGCACGCATCTGGCCCTGTTCGACCAGACGCAGCAGCTGGAGCGCCAAGTGCTGGCCCGCACGGCGGCGCTGCGCCAGAGCGAAGCCCGACTGCAGTTGGCGGCCAGCGTATTCACCCATGCCAAAGAGGGCATTTTCATCATCGACCAGGACAGCCGGGTGGTGGAGGTGAACGATTCTTTCACCCGTATCACGGGCTACAGCCGTGAAGAGGCCATGGGCCAGGACCTGCGCACGCTCGTGTACTCCGAACGGCAAAGCGAAGAGTTTTACGAACGCCGCCGCCAACTGGTGCAGGAGAACGGCAGCTGGACCGGTGAGGTCTGGAACCGCCGCAAGAATGGCGACATTCACCCCGAACAGCTCACCCTCAGCGTGCTGTACGACGCGCAGGGCGAGGTGCTCAACGTCATCGGCCTGTTCACCGACCTGACCGACGCCAAGGCCCACCAAAGCCAGCTGGAACATATCGCCCACTACGACACCCTGACCGGCCTGCCCAACCGCGTGCTGCTGGCTGACCGCCTGCAACAGGCCCTGGGCCATTGCCAGCGCCTGCAAACCACGCTGGCCGTGGTGGTGCTGGACCTGGACGGTTTCAAGTCTGTGAACGACCGCTTTGGCCAGAACGCCGGTGACGAGCTGCTCATGGCGCTGGCGCGGCGCATGGGCGAGGTGCTACACGACGGCGACACGCTGGCCCGCATTGGGGGCGACGAATTTGTGGCCGTGCTGGTGGGCGAAGACGCGGCCCAGCGCTTTGAGCCCTTGCTGGAGCGGCTGCTGCAGGCGGCCTCCAGCGCGGTGACATTGCAGGGCAACACGCTGCAGATCTCGGCCAGCATGGGTGTGACGCTGTACCCGCAAGACCTGACCGATGTAGATGGACTGCTACGCCACGCCGACCAGGCCATGTACCTGGCCAAGCAGGCCGGCAAGAACCGCTACCACCTGTTCGACATTGCACAGGACGCCGCAGCCACCACCCAGCACCAGACACTGGAGCACATCCGCCAGGGGCTGATTGCCCGGGAGTTTGTGCTGCACTACCAGCCCAAGGTGAACATGCGCAGCGGCAAGGTCATCGGCGCCGAGGCCCTGATCCGTTGGCAGCACCCGCAACGCGGCCTGCTGGCCCCCTGTGTGTTTTTGCCGGTGATTGAAAACCACCCGCTCAGCGTGGACCTGGGGGAGTGGGTGATTGCCACCGCGCTGCAGCAGATGCGCCAGTGGCAGGCGCAGGGTCTGGAGCTGGCGGTGAGCGTGAACATCGGTGCGCGCCAGCTGCAGCAGGAAAACTTTGCCTCGCGGTTGGCCGTCCTGCTCGCGGCCTCTCCCGGCATAGACCCGTCGCGGCTGGAACTCGAAATTCTGGAAACCAGCGCCCTGGAAGACATTGCCTGGGTGTCGCAGGTCATGGCAACCTGCCAGACGTTGGGGGTGCGCTTTGCGCTGGACGACTTCGGCACCGGCTACTCCTCGCTCACCTACCTGAAACGCCTGCCGGCCGAGTTACTCAAGATTGACCAGAGTTTTGTACGCGACATGCTGACCGACCGCGACGACCTGTCCATCGTCAAAACCGTGATCGGCCTGGCCGCGGCCTTCCACCGCAAGGTGATTGCGGAGGGCGTGGAAACCGTGGAGCACGGCGCCGCACTCTTGCAGATGGGCTGCGAATTGGCGCAGGGCTATGGCATTGCGCGCCCCATGCCCGCGCAGGAACTGCCCGCCTGGGTGGCACGCTGGCGCCCGGACCCGAGCTGGACCGCGGAAGACAGCCCAGTGATCTTCGCGGCCTGAACAACCCGCCGTCTTCAGTCTTTCTTGGGGGTGCGCAGGCGCGCACGCGGGTGGGCCGCGTCGTAGGCTTTGGCCAGGTGCTGAAAGTCCAGCCGTGTGTAGACCTGCGTGGTGGTGATGTTGGCGTGGCCCAGCAGCTCTTGCACGGCACGCAGGTCGCCACTGCTTTGCAGCACATGGCTGGCAAACGAGTGGCGCAGCATGTGGGGATGCACCGGGGTGTTCAGGCCCGCCAGCTGGCTGCGCCGCTTCAGGCGCTGCCACACGCTTTGCGCGGTCAGGCGCGTGCCGTTGCGCCCCGTGAACAGTGCGGCTGCGGCATCGGCCTGCGTGGCGGCTGTAGGCGCGCCCGTAGCGGTGCCCAGCGGCCCGCGCAGCTCCAGCCAGCGCGCCAAGGCCTCCAGCGCGGTGGTGCCCACCGGTACGGTGCGGCGCTTGCTGCCCTTGCCCAGCACATGGGCCTCGGCCGCTTGCAGGTCCACCCAGCCTTTGGCGTCTTTGCTGGCCACCACGTCCAGCCCAACGAGTTCGCCCACACGCAGGCCGCTGCCATACAGCAGCTCCACCATGGCCGCGTCGCGCGCTTCCAGCCAGGCGTTGTCGTCGCTCTCAAAATCAGCAAACTGCACCGCGTCGTCCACGGCCAGGGCCTTGGGCAGGGGCTTGGGGGCCTTGGGGGAACGCACGTCCTGCACGGGGTTGCTGGCCACCAGGCCCTGGCGGCCCAGCCAGGTATAGAAACCGCGCCAGCCGGAGAGGATGAGTGCAATGCCGCGACCGCTGCGCCCGCCGCTGTGCATCTGTGCCACCCAGCGGCGGATATGGTTATTTTTAACCTCGACCAGGGCCACCGGTACCTTAGCGGCGTTGGCGCCGAGCTTGCCCAGGTCCAGCGCATACAGCTCCACGGTGCGGGCCGCCAGGCGCTTTTCTACGCGGACGTACTCCAGGTATTTTTCAACCAGCGAGGCGTCGTCCGTGTTCACGGCCAGTGGGGGTTAGCGCAAGCGCGAGAGCGCCGCGCTGGCCAGGTCGCCGATGCGGGCCAGGAAGTCGGTGCCCATGCCGCTGTTGAAACGGTGCGCGTCACTGGAGGCCAGCACCAGGATGCCGAACACGCTGCCACCAGCTTCACCGCTGCGCAGGGGGATCAGCGCCAGCGAGCTGACGTGCGCGGTATCGTCCAGCCAGCCCACGGCTTCAAAGCCGGTGTTCAGGCCACAGAAGGGCTCGGTCAGCGAGGCGGCAAACACCTTGGCGTCGTCGCTCACGCCCTGCGCAAAGGGCAGGTCGGCATACGTGGCGGCCACGTCCCACAAGCGCAGGCCCACCTGGGGCACGGTGAACTGGTCCTGGATTTCCTGCACGATTTGTGCGGGCAGGGCCTGCAGGTCGTTAGTCAGAAACAGGGTGCGCGCCCAGCGCAGGATCTTGTCGGACAGCATGACGTTTTCGTTGCCGTTGCGGATCATCTCCATGATGCGCTGCTCCAGCAGCTTGATCTTCTCGCGCAGCATCTCGGCCTGGCGCTCTTGCAGGCTCACGGCGCGGTGGCTGTGCGGGCTGGTGAATTGCACCGTGGCCAGCAGCTCGGCGTGGCGCTGGAAGAAGTCGGGCGTATTGGCCAGGTAGTTGGCGATGTCGTCTTCGGTGATGGGGTTGGCCAGGGCTTGGTTCACGAGAGTGGTCATGGTGCGATCAGTTGGTTATTCGGGGAGGTCAATTTCACCGTGAAACACGGTGGTGGCGGGGCCGGTCATGAACACAGAAGCGTCGCCGCCGGCCCATTCAATGGTGAGTACCCCGCCGTGGGTTTGGACCGCCACGCTGGCGTCCAGCAGGCCCAGGCGGATGCCGGACACCACGGCCGCGCAGGCGCCGGTGCCACAGGCCAGGGTCTCGCCCACGCCACGCTCAAAGACGCGCAGGCGCACATGGCTGCGGTCCACGACCTGCAAAAAACCCACATTCACGCCCTGCGGGAAGCGCGGGCTGGCCTGCACGGCCGGGCCCAGCGTGGCCACAGGGGCGGTGTCCACGTTGTCCACCAGCGTCACCGCGTGGGGGTTGCCCATGGACACGGTTGCTACCAAAAGAGGAGCTACTGGCGCACTGTCCACGGGGGCTAGAGGCCATTTTTCCCATGCACCCATGGGCTGCAGCGTGAGGCCGCTGGCGTCAAACGGAATGTCCGCCAGCGCGAACACCGGCGCGCCCATGTCCACGGTCACCCGGCCATCGGCATTCAGACGCGGCTCAATCACGCCCATCATGGTCTGCACGCGGATGCGGTCTTTGGTGGTCAGGCCTTTGTCGTGCACAAAACGGGCAAAGCAGCGCGCGCCGTTGCCGCACTGCTCGACCTCGTTGCCGTCGGCGTTGTGGATCACGTATTCGAAGTCGATGCCCTCGGCCGGCGAGGGGCGCACCGTGAGGATCTGGTCGGCGCCCACGCCAAAGTGGCGGTCGCCCAGAAAGCGGTAGTGCGCCTCGGTCAAGCCCAGGCGGCCGCGCGTTTCGTCAAGCACAACAAAGTCGTTGCCCGCGCCCTGCATTTTGGTGAACTGGATTCGCATGGCCGAATTATCCGCGTTTGGCCGCACAATCCTGCGCATGGTTAGACCCGCCCACATCCTGCCTGCGGATACTTCACCCGCAGCCGCCTCGCTGACCGACGCCTGGCAAACCGACCGCCCCACCCCGTTGCTGCGCAATGTGCTGCGCCTGACCGCCCCGAATCCGGGCGTGATGACCGGCCCCGGCACCAACAGCTACCTGGTGGGCGAGCCCGCCACCGGCTATACGGTGATCGACCCCGGTCCGGCCGACGCCGACCATGTGCAGCGCCTGTGGCAGGCCGCCGCGTTTGAAGACGGCAGCGGCGGCAACATCCTGCGCATCGTCTGCACCCACTCGCACCCCGACCACTCGCCGGGCGCCGCGCCCCTGCAGGCGCTGTGCCAGGGCGGCCCACCCATTCTGGGCCTACCCTCAGCCCCCACGGCCCGCGCCGCCAGCGACTTCACACCCGACCGTCCGCTATTAAATCAGGAGCTGCTCGCGCATATGCTGCCGGGGCTAGACGTGCAAAGTGCCCTGAAACCGGTACACACGCTACAGGTGATTTACACACCGGGTCACGCGGCCAACCATGTCTGCCTGCTGCTGGAAGAGGACGGCCTGCTGTTCAGCGGCGACCACATCCTCAACGGCAGCACGACGGTGATCGACCCACCCGACGGCAATATGCGCGACTACCTGGATTCGCTGAATGCGCTGACCACCGCCTGCACCGAACTGGGCGTGCAGTACATCCTGCCAGCCCACGGCCATGTGATCGACGGCGCACTCGACGCTATTGCCAAGCTCAAAGCGCACCGCCTGGCGCGCGAGGCCAAGATTGCCGCGGTGATGCGCGCCAACCCGCTGGGCAGCCTGGACGACTGGCTGCCCCTGGCCTACGACGATGTGGACCCACGCATCTGGCCCGTGGCCAAGCGCTCGCTGCTGGCCCACGTGGAACGTATTTACGCCTTGGACAACCCAGGCGGCCCCCAAAACCAAGAAGGCCAGCCATGAGCACCTCAGACGCCAAACCCCCACGCCCCACGCTGCGCAAACCCGTTAAACCGCCGCGCGCCGCAGTGGCACCTGCCCCGATGGCGCCCAGGCCCAGCCCGGTCGCCACTGCCCCCGTGCCGCCCCCCTCCACCAAGAAGCCGCGTTTTCGCAAACCCCGCAAAGAGCCTGTAGCGGAGGCGCCGGCGGCGGCCGTGGCCGGTGAACGCCTGTCCAAGCGCGTAATGGTGCTCAAGGACTGCTCGCGCAAAGAGGCCGAGCAGTACATCGAGGGCGGCTGGGTGCGCGTGAATGGTGTGGTGGTGGAAGAGCCTGCGCACCGCGTGGACAATGAGGCCGTCACCCTGGACCCGGACGCCAGCCTGCTCAGCCTCAGCGACGTCACCCTGCTGCTGAACAAGCCCGCGGGCTACTCCGACGGCACCGAGGAAATGGAGCCCGTACGCGGTCGCAAGGCTGCGCCCGACGCGCGCAGCCTGCTGACCCCGCAAACCCATTGGGAACACGACCCCACGGAGACGCCCGTGCTCAAGCGCCATTTCAACCACCTGGAAGCCGACGTTGAGCTCGAAAACGGGGCCACGGGGCTGGTGGTCTTCACCCAGGACTGGCGCACCACGCGCAAGCTGACCGAAGACATGGGCACCATGGAACACGAGTTTCTGGTCGAGGTAAGGGGCGAAGTGGCACCCGAGGCGCTCAAGCCGATTGGCTACGCGCTGAAAGACGAGCGCAACGCCCTGCCGCCCGTGAAGGTCAGCGTGAGCAGCAGCACGCCTGAGATGAGCCGCCTGCGCTTTGCCATCAAGGGATCACACCCCGGCCTGGTGGCCTACCTGTGTGCGGAAGCGAAACTGGAGATCCTGGCCATGCGCCGCATCCGCCTGGGACGCGTCACCATCGCCGACTTGCCCGTGGGCCAGTGGCGCTTTTTGGCGGGCTACGAGAAGTTCTAGGACGCGATGTAGTTCTGCAGCTGGGTGATGGTGAGCTCGCGGTCCTTGATGATGTTGTCCATCAGGTCGCGGATCGAAATCATGCCCAGCACCTTGCTGCCCTCCACGACCGGCAAGTGGCGGATCTTCTTCTGGCTCATGAGGGCCATGCAGTCATCGGTCGAAGTTCTGGGAGTCACCGTCAGCACCTGGGCGGTCATGATGTCGCGGACCTTGGTGTCTTTGGAGGAACGCCCCGCCAGGGCAATTTTGCGGGTGTAGTCGCGTTCGGAAAACACGCCTACCAGCTTGTCGCCCTCCATCACCATGAGGGCACCCACATTGCAGTCTGCGAGCATTTCGAGGGCGTTGTAGACGCTGTCCTCGGGGCTCAGGCTCCAGATGGCGCCACCTTGCTTTTCCAACAGTTCAAGAATCGGTCGCATGGTCCCATCTCCCAATGACTGTGAAGACTCGACCATACAACAAAATAAGTGTGAAGCCCACCGATAAGCCGGATTCTGTGCATGGGGGTTTCCCCCCATGTGACCACCATTACTCTGGGCCGCTGGTCACCCAAACGGCTCGATGCTACCTACCCGCCAACTCCGGGGGCCCCGTCAACGTTGGCCTACTTGGTATTGCTGCGCGTAGAGATTGCCCGTTTCACCCGAACTAAATCGGCTCGTCTCTGTTGCTCTAATCCTCACCTTAGGGCCACGTACTTGCGTACACAGCTTGTCAGTGGACAGTCGTTAACTGCTACGCTGCCCTATGCAGTCCGGACGTTCCTCCAGTGCTTGGTTTCCCAAATTGCACCAGCGGTGGTCTGGCGGGCTTCACACCTCCGATTATCAGGCCTGCGGTGCCCGGGCATATCGATATGCCCAAACAGTCGTTCGCCAGTCACACATTTGGCAGAGAATGGTTGCGTTCTTTTCCTCCCCGGAGACCCTCCATGGCTTTCGACAACGTCCTGCAAACCATTGGCAACACGCCCCATATCCGCATCAACAAGCTGTTTGGCAGCACCCACGCGGTGTATGTGAAGAGCGAACGCAGCAACCCCGGGGGCTCCATCAAGGACCGTATTGCGCTGGCCATGGTGGAAGATGCCGAGAAGAGCGGCGCCCTGAAACCGGGCGCCACCATCATCGAGCCGACCTCGGGCAACACCGGCGTGGGCCTGGCCCTGGTGGCCGCGGTCAAGGGCTACAAGCTGATTCTGGTCATGCCCGACAGCATGTCCATCGAGCGCCGCCGCCTGATGTTGGCCTATGGCGCTACTTTTGACCTCACCCCGCGCGAGAAAGGCATGAAAGGCGCCATCGCCCGCGCCCAGGAGCTGGCCGAGCAAACGCCGGGATCGTGGATTCCCCAGCAGTTCGAGAACCCCGCCAACATCGACGTGCATGCCCGCACGACGGCGCAGGAAATCCTCAAAGACTTCCCGAACGGCGTGGACGTCATCATCACCGGCGTGGGGACGGGCGGTCATATCAGCGGCGTAGCCCAGGTGCTCAAGGCCAAGTGGCCCAAACTCAAGGTCTACGCCGTGGAGCCCACGGCTTCGCCCGTGATCAGTGGCGGCGCACCCGCGCCCCACCCGATCCAGGGCATTGGCGCAGGCTTTATCCCTAAGAATTTGAAGACCGAGTTGCTGGACGGCGTGATCCAGGTGGACGCCGAACCGGCCCGCGAATACGCACGCCGCAGCGCACGTGAAGAGGGCCTCTTGGTCGGCATCTCCAGCGGCGCCACACTGGCCGCTATCGCGCAAAAGCTGCCCGAGATTCCCGCGGGTAGCACCGTGCTGGGCTTCAACTACGACACGGGTGAACGTTACCTGTCCGTAGACGGATTTCTACCCACATGACCGCCCGTACAGCCCGCTGGATGGCTGCTGTCGTTCTTGGCATGGCGTCCCTGATACCGGCCTACGCGCTGGAGGCCGGCGATGCTGCCAACCTGAAAGCGGGGGCTGTGCTGAGTCTGCCCTCAGCGGGCAACAGTGCGGCACGCACATTGACCATTGCCCACGTCCATCCCGTGCGCAGCGACGATGGCGTCTGGTACCAAATCCTCGGCACCGCTGCCGATGGGCAAGAGCAACTGGTCTACGCCGACCTCTCGGCCAAACCGCCCAAAGTGGAAGTCATGGTCAGGCGGGTCAACCTGCGCAAGCTGGTGGACCGTCCGCGCAAGTTTCTGGACGCCGTGGAAGACGATGAAAAGGGCGAGCTGACACTGGATGGCGTGGTGTACCGCTACAACGACAAAGAATCCGATGACGGCTCTCTGGAGCCCGACGGCAACGCGTCCCAGGCACAGGCCTTCAACTACCTGGTGTTCACCTCGACTCAAGACCCCAGCCTCAGTATCCAGGTGATGCGCTGGACGGAAGAAAAGTTTGACGCCTACCTGATCCAGCAGGTGTCGGCCGCCGACGCCAAACTCCAATAGCTTAAGAGCCGCCAAAGCGCGCGACCGAGCGAACTTTGGCCTTTGCCGCCTCCACCTCACGGTTGCGAGGCTCCGCGCTGGTCACCAGTGAGGCGATCAGCGTGCGTGCTACCTCTGCCACCTGCGCCACTGCCAAGTCAAACGCTTCGCTGTTGGCCTGCGAGGGTACATTGAACCCACTGAGCTTGCGCACAAATTGCAGCGACGAGTCGCGGATTTCGAGTTCGGTGGCGGGTGGCTCGAAGTTGAACAGGGTCTTGATGTTGCGGCACATGGCAGTAGCTCCGGTGGCAGTTACGGCGGCATCTTACGTCTGCGCTGGCCCAGCCCACGTGGAACCTAGCGCAGCAGAAAGTTGCTCTGCTCCGCCACCGGCACCCGTGCGCTGCCATCCGTCTCGTCCTTGAGCTCCACGCCCGAGAGCTGGCGCTGCCGTGCCTGGGTCAACAGGTAGTGCAGCTTGAAAGCCGCATCCTCATACGCCAGCCCCGCAGGGCGCACGTTGGAGATGCAGTTGCGGCTGGCGTCGGTCAGCCCCAGGCGGGGCATCCAGGTCAGGTACAGGCCCATGCTGTCGGGCGAGCTCAGGCCCGGGCGCTCGCCAATCAACACCACGACGGCCTTGGCGCCCAGCGCCTGCCCGATTTCGTCGCCAATGGCCACGCGGGATTGCTGGGCGATGCACAGCGGCGCTACGCGCCAGCTCTCACCCGCCATGCGCCGGTGCAGGGCCTGCAAAAAAGGGGCGGCATTTTGTTCGATGGCCAGAGCGGACAAACCATCTGCCACCACGAAGGCCAGGTCATAGGGGCGCTCCTGCTGCACGCCATCCGCGGGTGCGGGCAGGTACAGCTGCGACAGCAGGTCCAAAGAAGCCGCATCCAGCCGGCGCCCCAGGTCCGGGCGCTGCAGGTAGTGGTTGCGGTCGGTGGCGGCGCTATGCAGCAGCACACACGGCGGCGGCGCATCGGGCCAAGCGGCAGTCAGGGCCTCCGCCAACTGAGGCACATCCAGGCCGCGGTGCACGGCGTCGCGCGCCCGGGCGTGGGCCAGTTGGAAGGCCAGGTGTGCACCGGTCGGCAGGCTCACACCCGAGCGCCCCAGCGCAATGCGCGCGTCGGTGAACTGGCGCAGCACCGACCAGGGGTTGGCGGTCACGGGGGACAGGGGTTCGCTCATGGGCTCAGGCCAGTTGCAGAAGGGCTTTGTGGAATGCCGGGGGCAGCGTGGGGTGCAGGGCAAAGGCCGGGCCCGCCTCGCTGAAGATTTGCATGCGCTGCAGCCAGGCCTCGAACTCGGGCGCGGGCCGCAGGCCCAGCACCCGGCGGGCGTACAGCGCGTCATGGAAGGAAGTGGTCTGGTAGTTCAGCATGATGTCGTCCGACCCCGGAATACCCATCACGAAGTTGCAGCCCGCGGCCCCCAGCAGGGTGAGCAACACATCCATGTCATTCTGGTCCGCCTCGGCGTGGTTGGTGTAGCAGACGTCGCAGCCCATGGGCAAGCCCAGCAGCTTGGCGCAGAAGTGGTCTTCCAGCCCGGCACGAATGATTTGCTTGCCGTCAAACAGGTACTCGGGGCCGATGAAGCCGACCACTGTGTTGACCAGCAGCGGCTTGTAATGGCGCGCCACCGCGTAGGCACGTGCCTCGCAGGTCTGCTGGTCCATGCCATGGTGCGCGTTGGCCGACAAGGCGCTGCCCTGCCCGGTCTCGAAATACATCACGTTGTCGCCCACCGTGCCGCGCTGTAGTGACAAGGCGGCGCTGCGGGCTTCTGCCAGCAGCGCCAGGGATACGCCAAAGCTGCTGTTGGTGGCCTCGGTGCCGCCAATGGACTGGAACACCAGGTCCACCGGCGCGCCGCGTTCGATGGCCTGCACCGTGTTGGTCACGTGCGTCAGCACGCAAGACTGGGTGGGGATGCCGTACTGTTCAATGATGTCACCCATCATGTGCACCAGCTTGACCACCTGGGTCACGTTGTCGGTGGCGGGGTTGATGCCGATGACCGCGTCGCCACTGCCATACAGCAGGCCATCCAGCAGGCTGGCGGCGATGCCAGTGGTGTCGTCGGTAGGGTGGTTGGGCTGCAGACGCGTGGCCATGCGTCCGGCCAGGCCGATGGTGTTGCGAAAGCCGGTGACCACGCGGCATTTTTTCGCCACCAGAATCAAATCCTGGTTGCGCATGAGCTTGCTGACCGCGGCCGCCATCTCGGGCGTGATGCCCGGGGCCAGCGCAGACAGCGTGAGGCTGTCTACCGCGTCGCTCAGCAGCCAGTTGCGAAAGTCGCCCACGGTCAGGTGGCTCACGGGGGCAAAGGCCGCTGCGTCATGGCTGTCCATGATCAGGCGCGTGACCTCGTCCGTCTCGTACGGCACCAAGGCCTCGCTCAAAAACGTGCGCAACGGTACCTCGGCGAGCGCCATTTGCGCCACGGCCCGCTCTTCGGCGCTGTGCGCCGCCACGCCCGCCAGCACATCGCCAGAGCGCAGCGGCGTGGCCTTGGCCATCAGGTCTTTGAGATCGCGAAAGCCGTAGGTGCGGTGACCCAGGGTGTAGGAGTAGGAATGGCTTGGCACATGGATACCCAAGCAATCAACGTGCCTGCGCGCAGCGGGGCGCTCGCCCCTTTAAAATCGCGGCCTTGCTTGATAACCACGAGCCCCTCCATGATTCGACTCACTGAACTCAAACTCCCCCTGTCCGCCCTGCCCGTGGAGGCACGCCGCGCCGCGGATGCCCCCACCGAGACCGAGGCCGACCGCGCGCCCGTGGCGCACCCGATTGACGCGCTGAAACGCCTGTGCGCCCAGGCACTGGGCATTGACGTGGCGGCCATTGCCGACCTGCAGGTGTTCAAACGCAGCTTTGATGCACGCAAGGCAGACCTGCTGGCCGTCTACATCGTGGACATCAGGCTGACCGATGCCGCGCAGGAAGCCCCGCTGCTGGCGAAGTTCCCCAACCACCCGCACATCAACGCCACGCCCGACATGGCCTACCGCTTTGTGGCGCAGGCGCCGCTCGACTCGACAGAACGCCCCGTGGTGGTGGGCTTTGGGCCCTGCGGCATGTTTGCGGCGCTGGTGCTGGCGCAGATGGGGTTCAAACCCATCGTGCTGGAGCGTGGCAAACCGGTGCGCGAACGCACCAAGGACACCTGGGGCCTGTGGCGCAAGAAAACGCTGAACCCCGAGAGCAATGTGCAGTTTGGCGAAGGCGGCGCCGGCACATTTTCGGACGGCAAGCTCTACAGCCAGATCAAGGACCCGCGTTTTCTGGGCCGCAAGGTCATGCACGAATTTGTGCAACACGGCGCCCCGGCCGAGATCCTGTACGAGGCGCACCCGCACATCGGTACCTTCAAACTGGTGAAAGTGGTGGAAGGCATCCGCGAGCAGATCATTGCGCTGGGTGGCGAGATCCGGTTTGAACAGCGCGTGGCGGACGTGCTATTGAATCAGGAGCAAGACGCGCAATCGCTACGGGGGCTAGAGGTCGAAAACCTTCAAACCGGCAGCCGCTACGCGCTGCCCGCCCGCCACGTAGTGATGGCACTGGGCCATAGCTCACGCGACACCTTTGCCATGCTTTATGAGCGTGGCGTCGCCATGCACGCCAAGCCGTTCTCGGTGGGCTTTCGCATCGAGCACCCGCAGGGCGTGATCGACCGCGCGCGCTGGGGTCGCCATGCGGGCCACCCGCTGCTGGGTGCGGCCGACTACAAGCTGGTGCACCACGCAGCCAATGGGCGCGCCGTTTACAGCTTCTGCATGTGCCCCGGCGGCACCGTGGTGGCCGCCACCAGCGAGCCGGGCCGCGTGGTCACCAACGGCATGAGCCAGTATTCGCGCAACGAGCGCAATGCCAACGCTGGCATGGTGGTGGGCATCGACCCGCCGGACTACCCGATTGATGCGGCCGCCTTTGTGCACGCCTTCGGTGAAGAGAAAGGCCAGCGCTACGCCACCGAGGCAGCGGCGATGAAAGCCCAAGACCCGAAAGCCGCGCATCCCATGTCCGGCATTGCGTTTCAGCGCCAGCTGGAGAGCGGCGCCTACACCCTGGGCGGCGGCACCTACGAGGCACCGGGCCAACTAGTGGGCGACTTCATTGCCGCCAAACCGTCCACCGAATTTGGCAGCGTCACCCCGTCGTACAAACCCGGCGTGAAGCTGGGCGACCTGGCCCCCAGCCTGCCCGACTACGCGATTGCGGCGCTGCGCGAGGCGCTGCCCGCGTTTGGCAAGAAGATCAAGGGCTTTGACATGGCGGACGCCGTGCTGACCGGAGTGGAAACCCGCACCTCCAGCCCCATCAAAATGCCGCGCGGCGATGACCTGCAAAGCACCAATGTGCGCGGCCTGTACCCGGCGGGTGAAGGTGCGAGCTATGCGGGCGGAATTTTGTCGGCAGGGGTGGATGGCATCAAGGTCGCGGAGGCCTTGGCGTTGGACTGGCTCAAGCTGCGCGCTTGAAGAACGCCAACAGCGTGCCCGCCACCACAAACAACCCACCAAAGGTGCGGTTCATGGCACGCAGGTGCGACTCGGATTTGAGTGCGCGCAACACCTTGGCAGCCAGTGCGGTGTAGCCCCCCATCACCACCAGATCGGTAAAGCCCAGCGTGGCGGCGATGGTGAGGTACTGCGGTGCCAGGGGCTGCGCCAGGTTCAGGAACTGCGGCACCACGGCCAACAGAAATACCGTGCCCTTGGGGTTCAGCGCGTTGATCACCCAGGCCTTGAACACCATGGTGCGCACGCTGACTTGGCTGCCTTCTTCGGTCTTGGCCGCCAGCGGCACGGCCGGCGCACGCCATTGCTGGATGCCCAGCCACACCAGATAGGCCACGCCTGCCCATTTGATGGCCAGAAATGCGGTGCCGCTGGTGGCCACCACAGCCCCCAGCCCCAAGCCGACCACCAGAATCTGTGTCCAGATACCCAGCACCAAACCCAGGGTGGTGATGTAGCCACGCGCAAAGCCGTGGTTCAGCCCCGCGCTCATGGCAGCTACGGCACCCGCCCCGGGCGAAATGCTAATGGCCCAAGAGGCCGCAAAGAAGGCCAGCCAGGTGGACAGTTCCATACGGGCTCAGCCCTGCGCGTTTTGCAGGGCGGCGATGCGCTCTTCAATCGGCGGGTGGGTGGAGAACAGCTGGCCAATGCCACCGGCAATGCCAAATGCGGCCACGCTCTTGGGCAGCTCGCCCGGCGTCATGCCGCCCAGGCGGGCCAGCGCGTTCATCATGGGCTGCTTGCGACCCATCAGTTGCGCAGCACCGGCGTCGGCACGAAACTCGCGCTGGCGGCTAAACCAAGCCACCACGATGGCGGCGGCAAAGCCGAGCACGATGTCCAGCACGATGGTGCTGATGTAGTACCCAATGCCGGGGCCGCTGCTGCGGTCATCGCCTTTGCGCAAAAAGCTGTCCACCGCGTAGCCGATCACACGGCTCAGGAACACCACAAAGGTGTTCATCACACCCTGGATCAGCGTCATGGTGACCATGTCGCCGTTGGCAATGTGGGCCACCTCGTGGCCAATCACGGCCTCGATCTCTTCGCGCGTCATGCCCTGCAACAGGCCGGTGCTCACCGCCACCAGGGCCGAATTTTTGAACGCGCCGGTGGCAAACGCATTGGGCGCGCCGTCAAAGATGCCGACTTCGGGCATGCCAATGCCGGCCTTGTCGGCGAACTTGCGCACGGTCTCCACGATCCAGGCCTCGTCGGCGTTTTGCGGCTGCGCAATCACCTGCACACCTGAGGTCCACTTGGCCATGGGCTTGCTGATCAAGAGGGAGATGATGGCGCCGCCAAAGCCCATCACCAGCGCGAAGCCCAGCAGCGAGCTCAGGTTCAGCCCATTGGGCGTGAGGTAGCGGTTGACCCCCAGCAGGCTGGCCACAATGCCCAACACGACCACCACGGCCAGGTTGGTCAGGACAAACAAAATAATGCGTTTCATGGTTTCTTTCGGAAAGCGACCGTGTTCCAGTCGTTGCCCAGGATGGTAGGGGCGATGGCGAGGTTTTCAAGCATTTCGGCTGCTTGGGCCCTAGAAATTTATGGGCTTTTGCCCGAACCACCCAGCGGGCGTGGGGCGCGAAACACGCTGGCATCCGCGTAAAACGCCGGATCGGCATTGCCCGCCCACCAGCCCGGCACCCCCAGCACCGGCAGATGGGCAAACGGCTTGGCCGCGAGCATGGGAGCCGAGAGCGTATCGGCCAGCCAGGCGTCCAGGTCCGCTATCGAATTGCTAGCTGCTTGCGCACGAAACACGTGGGCTGTGATCGGTTTTCTGGGTGCAACCAGCTTTTCCAGCAGCGCATGGCCAAACAACAGCAAGGTGGACTCGGCCCACAGCGGGCGCAGCGTGCCGAAGACCGCCTGCCAGTCTTTCGCCACCAGCGCTTGCCACAGTGCGTCAGGCGCCAGCAGCAACGCGGCGTTTTCGTCAAACACGGTCAGTGCATCGCGGGCCGGGCCGCGCACGGGCTGGATGCCGGTCTGCGCAATCTGCTCGGCCTGCAGGTGGTTGAGGCGCTGTTTGGCCAGCGGAAACTGCAGCCAGCACAGGCCGTTGAAAAAGTCGTGCAGGCCGTCACGCGTCGGTACGCGGCCGGTGTCGAAGATGTGCTGCTCGTAGGCCGTGCCGGCGGGCAGCTCGGACTGCGGCACAAATTGCACCGGGGCGCGTTGCACAGCATTCAGTGCCTGTGCCACCGTCAGGCCTTCACCCACCTGCCCCGCCAGGCCCTCGCCCACTGCGCGCCAAGGCTGCAGCCACGGCGCAGCCCAGTCAATCGCCTCTAAACCATGCGCCACTGCAGTGCTTCGCCCGCGGCCAGGGGTTTGAGGGAGGTCTCGCCGAATGCAAAGCTCTCGGGCGGTGTCCAGCTTTCACGTTTCAGGGTGATGGTTCCGGTGTTGCGTGGCAGACCATAGAAGTCGGCACCATGGAAGGACGCAAAACCTTCCAGCTTGTCCAACGCGCCGGCCGTATCAAACGCCTGCGCGTACAGCTCCATGGCCGCGTGGGCGGTGTAACAGCCCGCGCAGCCCGAGGCATGTTCTTTCAGCTGCGTGGGGTGGGGTGCGCTGTCGGTGCCCAGGAAGAATTTGTTCGATCCACCAGTCGCCGCCTGCACCAATGCCAGGCGGTGTGTTTCGCGTTTGAGCACGGGCAGGCAGTAGTAGTGCGGGCGAATGCCACCGGTGAAGATGGCGTTGCGGTTGTAGAGCAGGTGGTGGGCGGTGATGCTGGCCGAGGTGAAGCGGTCGCTGTCCGCCACATACTGCGCGGCTTCCCGGGTGGTGATGTGCTCGAAGACGATCTTGAGTTCGGGGAAGTCGCGGCGCAAGGGAATCAGCTGGGTGTCGATGAACACAGCTTCCCGGTCGAACAGGTCGATGTCGCTGCTGGTCACCTCGCCGTGCACCAGCAGCAGCAAACCGGCCTTTTGCATGGCTTCCAGCGTCTTGTAGGTGTTGCGCAGGTCGGTCACACCGGCATCGCTGTTGGTGGTGGCGCCTGCGGGGTAGAGCTTGGCGGCCACCACGCCGGCCTCCTTGGCGCGTACGATCTCGTCGGCGGGCAGGTTGTCGGTCAGGTACAGCGTCATCAAGGGTTCGAAATCCACTCCGGCCGGCACGGCCGCCTGGATGCGCGCCTTGTAGGCCAGCGCCTGTTCCGCGGTGGTCACCGGCGGCTTGAGGTTGGGCATGATGATGGCGCGGCCGAACTGGGCGGCCGTATGCGGTACCACGGTGTTCAACGCGGCGCCGTCGCGCACATGCAGGTGCCAGTCGTCCGGGCGGGTGATGGTAAGTGTGTTGGTGGGGGTGGCGTGCGTCATGGGCGCTATTGTCCCAAATCGCCCGCCCCACGGCGGAAAGTTGCCTCAGGCAAGCAGCCTGGGCCCCCTAGCGCCAGGTGCGCCGGTTTCAAACGCGCTCACAATGCGCGTCAATTGCTCGGCTTGGTCTTTCAGGCTTTCGGCGGCGGCGGCGCTCTGCTCCACCAAAGCGGAGTTCTGCTGCGTCATCTGGTCCAACACCGAGATCGCAGCGTTCACCGTAGCGATGCCCTCGCTCTGCTCAGACACGGTCGCGCTGATATCCCCAATGGTGTGGGTCACGCGCTGCACCGATCCGACGATCTCACTCATGGTCTGACCAGCAGCAGCTACCAGCTGGGTGCCACGCTCGACGCGCTCCACGCTGGCACCGATCAGGATCTTGATCTCCTTGGCGGCCTCGGCGCTACGCCCGGCGAGGCTGCGCACCTCAGAGGCCACGACGGCAAAGCCCCGCCCCTGTTCGCCAGCCCGTGCGGCCTCCACCGCCGCATTCAGCGCCAAGATATTGGTCTGAAAGGCAATACCATCGATCACCGAAATAATGTCGGCGATCTTGGACGAGCTGGTGTTGATCTCCTGCATAGTGGCCACCACCTCCGACACCACAGTGCCACCGCGCTGCGCCACCTCGGCCGAACCACCTGCTAACTGGTTGGCCTGCCGGGCCGCATTGGCACTGTTCTGAACGCTGTCGGTAAGTTGCCCCATGGAGAGGGCGGTCTGCTGCAGATTGGCGGCCGTCTGCTCGGTGCGATTGCTCAAATCCAGGTTGCCCGCGGCCACCTCTTGGCTGGAGCGGTGGATGGAGCCCGCCGCTTCCCGAATACTTTCCACCACACCACGCAGATTGCTCTGCATAGCCGTGACGGCCTGCAACAGACGACCAATTTCGTCATTGGCGCCCAGAGGTACCTGGGTGGTCAGATCGCCCGCGGCAATCCGCTCCGCCATGCCCACGGCTAGCCTCACCGGGTGGGTCACGCCCACAGTAATGCGCCAGGCAATCAGCCCCCCTGCCACCAGCGCCACGGAGACCAGCCCCCCTAACAGCAGTAACATCTTGCGTTGCAATGCCTCGGAATCGGTATTGGTTTCGTGCGTCTGTGCCAGTTGCAGCGCGATCAGGCTGGCCGCATCCTTGCGCAGCGCTTCTTCCGCTGGGCGCACCCGGTTCATCAGTGTCAACACGGCCGCTACCGTGTCGCCGTCGTTGGCCTGCTTCAGGGCATCGGCCACCTCGGGCAGCACCTTTTTGGTCTGTTCGGAAATTCGCCCCATCAAGGCGCGCTCCTCGGTGCTGGCATGGTCCGCCGTCAGCAGCGCGCTCAAGGCCGCCTCCGCCTCGCTAAGCCGGGCAATCGCAGATTCCGCCGCCTTGAACTCCACCTGCAACTGCTTGGGGTCCAACTCAGTGAACAGGGCGACAGAACGGCTGTGGATCGTGACACGGTTGATGCTGTCCATCAGTTCGTTGGTCAGCTCCGTCTGCCGGTTATTCACCCGCACGATGTGCTCCAGCGAGTTGCCAATCTGGCCCACCGAATAGACGCCCGTGGCGGCCACGGCCAGTAACAACAAGAGGATGGCCACGAAGCCCAGGGTCAGTTTGCGCGCCAACGACGGCTGCCCGATAAAAGATGTGGACATAAGTGTCTCTTGTTGCCTGCGTGCCGCCAGTGGCGGGCCTGGATGGGTCAGTGCTGGAGGATCTTGTTGAGGAAGTCCTTGGTGCGCGGCTGGCGTCCATCGGGATTACCAAAGAACTCATCCTTGCTGCAGTCCTCCAGGATGCGACCGCCGACGTCAATGAAGATCACACGGCTGGCCACCTTGCGGGCAAAGCCCATCTCGTGGGTGACCACCATCATGGTCATGCCTTCCTTGGCCAAAGACACCATGACGTCCAGCACCTCGCCGACCATCTCGGGATCCAGCGCGGAGGTGGGTTCGTCAAACAGCATCACTACGGGGTCCATGCTCAGGGCACGGGCGATCGCCACGCGCTGCTGCTGGCCGCCTGACAGTTGTCCAGGGAACTTGTCTTTGTGGGCCATCAGACCCACGCGGTCCAACATCTTCAATCCGCGCACCTTGGCGTCGTCGGCGCTGCGGCCCAGCACCTTGATCTGCGCAATGGTCAGGTTCTCGGTGACACGGAGATGGGGGAATAACTCAAAATGCTGGAACACCATGCCAACACGGCTGCGCAGCTTGGGCAGATCGGTGCTGGGGTCGTGCAGCGGAACGCCGTCCACCGTGATATTGCCCCTCTGAATGGGCTCTAAGCCGTTGACCGTCTTGATCAACGTGGACTTGCCCGAACCCGAAGGGCCGCACACCACGACCACGTCACCCTTGTTGATGTTGACTGAGCAGTCATTGAGCACCTGCACAGGGCCGTACCACTTGGACACATTCTTGATTTCAATCATGTTCTATCTCTTCTTGTTCAACGAACGATGGCAATGCGGGTCTGCAGGCGTTTGACGGCCCAGGACAGCGCAAAACAGATCACAAAGTAAACGACGGCTGCCAGCAGGTAGGCCTCCTCGGGACGGCCATACAGTTTGCCGGCCAGCGTGAAACCCTTGAGCAGGTCATAGGCGCCGATGGCGTATACCAACGACGTGTCCTGGAACAGGATGATGGTCTGGGTAAACAGCACCGGCAACATGTTGCGAAAGGCCTGTGGCAGCACCACCAGTGTCATGTTCTGGCGGTAGGTCATGCCCAGGGCCTGGCCGGCAAACACCTGACCACGCGGGATGGACTGGATGCCCGCCCGCATGATTTCGCTGAAGTAGGCCGCCTCAAACGCGATGAAGGTAATGGAGGCCGACAACTCCGCGCCAATGGACTTGCCAATCAGGAGCGGGATGAGCAGGTAGAACCACAGAATCACCATCACCAGCGGCACAGAGCGCATGCCATTGACGTAAAACGCCGCGGCACGCCCCAATGCCTTGTTGCCCGAGAGACGCATCAGCGCCAGCAGCGTGCCAAATACCACCCCACCCACGGTGGCCACAATAGTTAACAGCGCACTGAAGCGCAGGCCGCCCAGTACAAACTTGTTGATGATTTCCCAGCTCAGAAACGAAATATCCAATCCCTGCATGTCAGTGCCCCCCGCCGGTGCCGGCCACAATGAAGCCGGGGATTTGCAAGGAGCGCTCCACCAGGGCCAGCACGCGATTCACCGCGAAGGCAGAAATCGCATACAGCACGGTCACACCCAGGTAGATTTCCACACCACGCGAGGTCTCTTCCTGGGCCTGCATGGCAAACATGGTGAGCTCGGAAATCGAGACCGCAAAGGCCACCGATGAGTTTTTCAGCAGGTTCATGGACTCACTGGTCAGCGGCGGCAGGATGATGCGAAACGCCATGGGCAGGATCACGTAACGGTAGGTCTGGGCCGTGGTGAAACCCATGGCCATGCCAGCGTAGCGCTGACCCTTGGGCAGCGCCTGGATGCCAGCGCGCACTTGCTCCGCAATCCGCGCCGAGGTGAAGAAGCCCAGACCAAAAACCACCAGCAGGAAGCCGGGGACGGCCTGAAAGGAGGGGAACATCTTGGGCACCACAAAGTACCAAAGAAAGATCTGCACCAGCAGCGGAATATTGCGGAAGAACTCCACCCAGACATTGGCGATGCGCACCAGCCAAGGGCTGTTGGGCAGAGTTCGCAGGGTGCCTACCAAGGCCCCCACGCCCACCGCCACCAGCCAGGAACAGCCAGCAACCGCGAGCGTCCACCGCCAGGCCTCCATCATCCATTGCAAGTACGTACGGCCACTGCCGTCGTCACTGAAAAAAATCTGCCAATCCCAATGCATACCACCTCCACAGCAAATTGCGCGCCATCCTAAAAACAAAACCCGCTGGCATGCTGTCCAGCGGGTTCACACTCAGACTAGAGGTACGGATTACTTCTTGGCGTAGTCTTCAGCGGGCTTGTCGTTAGGCGTAGCCCACGCTGCCTTGGTGCTATCGCTTGCGGGCAAGCCCACACGGGTGTTCTTGGGAGGGATAGGCTGCACAAACCACTTGTCGTAGATTTTGGCCAACTCGCCTGACTTGGCCAAGGCAATAACAGTGTCATCCGCCAATTTCTTGAACGCGGGGTCGTCCTTGCGAATCATGATGGCGATGGGCTCCACCGACAAGACTTCACCCACGATCTTGTAGTCGCCGGGAGCCTTGGAGTTGGCAATGTTGCCAGCCAGGATCTGGCCGTCCATCACGAAGGCATCGGCGCGGCCGGATTCGAGCAGCAAGAAGCTGTCGGCATGGTCCTTGCCGAACACTTCCTTGAAGTCCACACCGGTGGCACGCTCATGCTTGCGCAACAGTTGCACAGAGGTGGTTCCGGTCGTCGTTGCCACGTTGCGGCCGTTCAGCTGCGCAATGGAGGTGATGCCAGAGCTGCCCTTGGTTGCAATGCGTACTTCCTCCACATACGTGGTCACCACAAAGGCCACGTCTTTCTGGCGGGTTGCATTGTTGGTGGTGGAGCCACATTCAATGTCTACGGTGCCGTTCTGAATCAACGGAATTCGGTTTTGCGAAGTGACCGATTGGTACTTGGTTTCAATCTTTTTGCCCACGGCCTTTTCTACGTTGGCAACGATCCGCTGGCACACTTCCACATGGAAGCCTGCGTATTTGCCTTCACCCAGGGCGTACGACAGGGCGCCGGAGGAATCACGCACACCCATGGTGATGGCGCCGTCAGCTTTCACCTTGGCCAAGGTGTCGTTGCTCTGCGCGTAAGCACCGAAGATGCTGGCAGACAACAGGCCCAGAATGAGAACGTTCTTTTTCATGTTTTTCCTTCAATAAAAATCACTGTGATGAAACCCGCAACCTGGCAAGCATGGTGGGCTGACGGTGAACTGTACTGCCGCCGCCCTGAATCCTGGACACCTGCTTACCCCTAGAAACCATGCAAATGGTAAATAACTTTATTCCTCTTTAGAACGGAACGACATCCGTAGGGTACTTCCAGAAGTCTTTGAGCAGGTAGCTCACGGGCAGGTTCAGCGGCCTCTCGTTGGGCGGGATGGCCTTGAGGAACCAGCGGTCGTAGATGGGCTGGATTTCCTTGCTCACGATGAGGCGGCGCATTTCCTCGTCAATCAGTTTTTTGAACTCGGGGTCATTCTTGGGCAGCATGATAGCCAGCGGCTCGGTGGTCAGGAACTTGCCGACCACCTTCAGCGCCTCCGGGTGGGGCCGGTTGGCGGCCAGGCCATAGAGCAGCACGTCGTCCATGACAAAGGCGTCGGCCTCGCCGCTCTCCACCATCTCCACGGCCTTGGCGTGGTCCGGGGCTTCTAGAATGGTGAGGTGCAGCAGACGCTCGCGGTTGGCTTGCTCCGCCGCCTTCAGCGGCGTGGTGCCCTTGGTGGACACCAGCTTTTTGCCATACAGGTCTTCAATGCGCTCAACCTTGCTGTCGGCGCGCACCAGCATGCGCGCGCCGGTAATGAAGTGGGGGATGGTGAAGGCCACCTTTTGGCGCCGGTCGGCGTTGTTGGTGGTCGAGCCGCACTCCATATCGGCTTTGCCTTCCTCGATGGTGGCGATGCGGTTGGCCGGGGTGACCTGCATGAATTCCACCTGCATGCCCTTGGCACCGGTCTTCTTGCGCACGGCCTCGGCCAGCTTCAGGCACAGGTCCACGGCATAACCCACCGGCTTTTTGTCCGTGTCCAGGTACGAGAACGGGATGGACGACTCACGGTGCGCCACCACCAGCTTGCCGCCAGCGGCCACGCGCTCCAGCACGGTGCCAGCTTGCGCCGTAGCGCCCAAAAGCACAGAGGCGATCAACGCCCCACCACGAACCCATAGTTTGGTTTGCATACCCACTCCAACGACACGTTTTCCGCCCAGGGCGCGACTCTAGCCACGCCGGGCACCGACCGCCAATGCTGATTCATTCGCGCGGTATGCAAAATAGGAATGCAATGTCTATGCCACTGTGCCCTGGGTCAGCAGGTAGTCCCACAGCGCCTGGGCTGAGCCCTTGGGTGTGCGGGTTTGGGCGCGTTGCGCCGCGGTCAGGCCGCGGGCTGCCTCTTTGCCGGAGAGGCGTTCGCGGTAGGCGCGCACCTCCATGGTGATTTGCAGGCCCTTCATCTGGGGCGGCAAGGCACTCACCAGCTTTTTGGCGCGCAGGTCTTTTTTCACCGCACTGAAGGGCAGAAACGCCACGCCGTGGCCCTCCAGCGCCATGGCCTTCAGGCCTTCGGCCATGTCGGTTTCGTACACACGGTCGAAGTGGATGGCTACATCGGCCTGCTTGAGGATCAGCTCCACCATCTGCCCCAGATAGGCGCCCGGCGCATAGCCTAGGTAGGGCAAGGGCTGACCGGCCTTGCCGGGCAACATGAACATGGGCTGGCCATCGGCATCGGGCTTCACATAGGGCGCCACCACCTCCTCACCCAGGCTAACCATCTCGTAGCGGTCGGCATCCAGTTGGTAGGGCTGCGAGGGGTGGTGGTAGGCGATCAGCAGGTCGCAGCTGCCCTCCACCAGGCGCAACACCGCGTCGTGCACGTTCAGCGCAATCAGGCGACTTTTGAGCGGGCCAAACTTTTCCCGCAGACCGGACACCCAGGCCGGAAAGAAGGTGAAAGCCAGCGTGTGCGGCACGGCGAACTCCACCACGTCTTGCGCGGCGGTGGTATGCCCGCGCAGCATGGCGCGCGTGCTTTGCAGGGCTTGCAGCACTTCCAGCGATTGGTCGTACAGGGTTTCACCCGCCGGGGTCAGGCGCGTGGGGTAGCTGCTGCGGTCCACCAGATCGGTGCCCGCCCAGGCCTCCAGCGACTGGATGCGCCGCGAGAACGCGGGCTGGGTAACGTGGCGCAACTGCGCGGAGCGGCTGAAACTGCGGGTCTCAGCCAAAGACACAAAGTCTTCAAGCCATTTGGTTTCCATGGGCCGTGATTATGCGCGAATTGCATGGATTACGCAGCCACTTCCGGTCGTACCCCACGCCGGGCCATCATGTCCTCCGCCATGGCCTGCAGCGCGGTAGCCGACAACATGGCCTGTGCAGCCGGGTAAGCCAGGCCGTCTTCGTGCACCATATGCTGGCCATACAGCGCGGCAAACCGGTCCAGGGCCGCGGTCTG
This sequence comes from Rhodoferax sp. ZS1R25, assembly GCF_056521335.1. NCBI lineage: Bacteria > Pseudomonadati > Pseudomonadota > Betaproteobacteria > Burkholderiales > Comamonadaceae > Rhodoferax > Rhodoferax sp. ZS1R25. The sequence continues at coordinate 1,014,446 of NZ_JBWMAZ010000001.1, read as the reverse complement.
CTGCGGGGTCAACGTGAAAGCGCCCGTGCTGTCTTCGGCAACCGCCAACAACGCCACGCGGGCCGCGGCCCAGGTGGCTTCCATGTCGCGGTGGTCTTGCATGAGCTGGCGCACCAGGGTGCGCAGCGCGGCGTCGGCGCGCAGCAGCAGCAGCGGGGGAAACACATGCAGCTCTTCGTCCTGGTGGTGCAGCGGGGCAGCCACGTCAAAATAGCGCAGCACATCGCGTGCGGCCTGGCGGGCGTTGTCGTCACAGCCTACGTCCACCAGGTGCTGTTGCAAGCGCTGCAACAGCGCCAGGCTGCGGTGCACGCGCTCGTGGCAGGCGGCCAGCATCTCAAACGGCGCCTCAAACCCCGCCTGCGGCGCGGGATGGGCGATCAGCGGTAACTGGGAACGGGCCATGGCGGCATTATCCGGCGCACCGCACAATACGGCCCCATGCGTGTATTGACCTGGCTCCGCACTTCGGCCCCGTTGGCCACCCTGGCCACCGCTCTGTTGTACGGCGGCGCACTGGCACAGACACGGCTGGACGAAACCCTGCTGCACCTCAGCGAAACCGAGCTGCAGGCACGCCTGCCCGAGCTGCGACGTGCACTCAAACCCGTGGTGGGCCCGCGCGGGCTGCGCGGCACCTGGACCGCGCCCGGCGCGCACCTCCAGGGGCTGGCACTGGACACCACGTTTTACCTGCGTGCCAAGAGCGTGCAGCGCATTGAGCAGCGCTGGACATCGACCTCGGCACAGGACTGCACGCCGCAGCTGGAGCAGGCATTGGCGAATGATCTGCAAACCCACTGGGGACCTAGCGTGTCCACCACGGAAGACACGGGCACACCCGAGTGGCAGCGCGCCACGCTGTGGACGCAGGGCGACGCCGAGGCGCGGCTGCTGTTCTCGCAAACCAGTGGGCAATGTGCGGTGATGCTGGTGTACGCGCCCTACCTGCCCAAGGACGCCGCCACGCTGTGAACGCGTGAGGCGGTGCAGGCCTCTAGGCCGCGCCGCTGACCAGTGCGGTGTAGGCCCCGCGCGTGGCGGGTGAGACCGAGGCCAGCACCTGCGCATACGGTGTTTTGTGGCGTGCCAGCAGCCGGGCCGAGGCCACGCTCTTGGAGCGGCAAAACCAGTGGCAGCTGTGTTGCATCAAAAACAGCTCGGCCGACAGCGTGAAGGCCTTGCGCTTGGGGCTGAGCTGCTGCGCGTTCTCCACCACCTGGGCCAAGCCCTGGGCATGGATGGCGAACGCGCGGCGCAGATCAAAGGTGGCGGCGGGCAGAAACGCGGCGGCATAAGGAATCGCCACCGGCAGCTTGCTCACGCGGGTGGCCGCTGCGTCTTCGCGCGCAAATTCGGCGGCAAAGCCCTGGAACTGCTCCACCAGCTTGGCCTCCTGCGCGGCCAGAAAGCTCCACACCTGCGCCTGGCGCTCGGCGTTCTCTTCGCCCAGCGCACGCAGGTAGCCGTCGGTCAGCCCCTCCATCAGACGCTCAATGTCGTAGCGCGACAGCGCCTGGCCCAGTAGCACGATGCGCTGGCGTTGGTCGCGTTTTTTGAGGAACAGAATGCCGCCGGCAATCAGGGCAATGAGGATGAGGTCCATGGGGAAAAAGTGGGGGCGTGACAGCAGGGCGGCAGTGTACGCGGCCGCCAATTGCCCCTACGTTTTGGACTTGATTGCTATGGTTTTAGGAGCTTCTAGCGCAATAGATACGAGGGCTAGAGGCCAAAAATACCCTCAACTCACTCCGCACTCTGCTGCAGCGCCCACATGGCGGCATAGCGGCCATTCGCGGCCAGCAGTTGGGCGTGGTTGCCGCGCTCGATGATGTGGCCGGCGTCCATCACCAGGATCTCGTGGGCGTCCACCACGGTGGAGAGGCGGTGGGCGATGACCAGGGTGGTCTTGTTCTGCGCCACGCTCTGCAACTCGGCCTGGATGGCGCGCTCGTTGGCACTGTCCAATGCGCTGGTGGCCTCGTCAAAAATCATCACGGGCGGGTTCTTGAGCAGCGTGCGGGCAATCGCCACGCGCTGTTTTTCGCCACCACTGAGCTTTAACCCGCGCTCGCCCACCATGGTGTCGTAGCCCTTCGCGGCGGCGTGGATGAAGCTGTGGATGTGGGCCGCCTTGGCCGCAGCTTCCACCTCGGTGCGCGTGGCACCGGGGCGGCCGTAGGCGATGTTGTACTCCACCGTGTCGTTGAACAGCACGGTGTCTTGCGGGACGATGCCCATGGCCTGACGCACGCTGCTTTGTGTCACCTGCTTGATGTCCTGCCCGGCGATGGTGATGCGGCCTTGCTGCACGTCGTAGAAGCGAAACAACAGGCGTGCCAGCGTGGACTTGCCCGAGCCGCTGGGGCCGACCACGGCCACGGTCTTGCCCGCAGGAATTTCGAAGCTGATGTGGTGCAGGATGGTGCGAGCGGGATCGTAGGCGAAGGTCACGTCCTCAAAACGCACCGTGGCATCGGCCCCATTGGCGGCCAGCTGCAAAGGTTGGGCGCCGGGCACGTCGGCAATCTCGCGCTCGCGCTCCATCAGCGTGAACATCTTTTCCAGGTCGGTCAGGCTCTGCTTGATCTCGCGGTAGATCACGCCCAAGAAGTTCAGCGGGATGTAGAGCTGGATCATGAAGGCGTTGACCATGACCAGGTCGCCCAGCGTCATGCGGCCGTCCACCACGCCCTGCGTGGCGCGCCACAGCATGGTGACCAGCGCGCTGGCGATAATGAGCTGCTGCCCGGTGTTGAGCAGGCTGAGCGTGGTCTGGCTCTTCACTGCGGCGCGGCGGTAGCGCTCCAGGTTTTCGTCGTAGCGCTGGGCCTCGAACTCTTCGTTGTTGAAGTACTTCACCGTTTCGTAGTTCAGCAGCGAGTCGATGGCGCGGCTGTGGGCCGTGCTGTCCATCTCGTTCATCTTTTTGCGGAACTGGGTGCGCCACTCGGTCACGGTGATGGTGAAAGCGATATAGACCACCAGCGCCACGATGGTGATCCAGGCAAACCACACGTCAAACTTGACGGCTAAAAGCGTCAGCACCAGCGTCACTTCGATCAGCGTGGGGATGATGCTGTACAGCGAATAGCTGATGAGCGAGTGCACGCCGCGGGTGCCGCGCTCGATGTCACGCGTCATGCCACCGGTCTGGCGCTCCAGGTGGAAGCGCAGGCTCATGGCATGCAGGTGGCGGAACACCTCCAAAGAGATGCTGCGCGCCGCGCCCTCGGTGGCCTTGGCGAACACCAGTTCGCGCAGTTCGGTGAACAGCGAGGTGGACAGGCGCAGCGCACCATAGCCCAGCAGCAGCGCCGCCGGTACCACCAGCAGCGCGGCGGGGTCGCCGGGCTTCAGCGTCATGGCGTCCACCAGGTTTTTCAGCAGCAACGGCACGCCCACGTTGGCCATCTTGGCGCCCACCATGAAGACCAGTGCGGCGATCACGCGCCATTTGTAAATCCACAGGTAGGGGAACAGGCGGCGCAGCGTGTCCCAGTCAGATTTGGCGGGCGTGTTGGGCCCCGGGGTGGCAACGGCGGCAAGGGGGGCGTGGGCGGGGATGCCGGAGGGGCGCATGGGGGACAATCCAGAGAAGAACCAAACAAGGATTGTGCCCATGTCTACCAATTCAAGCCCCGTACTTGTGCAATTACCCTCCGACGAGGAGCTGGTGCTCAAGGTCATCCCCATGCCGGGCGACTGCAATGCCAACGGCGACATCTTTGGCGGCTGGGTCATGGCCCAGGTGGACCTGGCCGGCTCGGTGGTACCCGCCCGCTACACCCAGGGCCGCATGGCCACCGTGGCGGTGAACGAGTTCGTCTTCAAGCAGCCCGTGCGCGTGGGCGACATCCTGAGCTTTTTCAGCAAGGTCAGCCGCATTGGCCGCACCTCCATCACCGTGAAGGTGGAGGTGTATGCCGAGCGCTTTGGCAGCCAGGGCCAGTACATCAAAGTCACCGAGGCGTCACTCACGTACGTGGCCATAGACGACAAGGGCCAGCCCCGTGAGATCCCCAAACGCGACCTGTAGTTGCTACCATTTGTATAGCTACTCGCGCACATTCCACGGGGGCTAGAGGCCTATTTCCCTTAAAGAAGCAGGCATTAAAGTACGCTTCCTATAGGGGTCTACGAGAATAGTGACAACCCTATCGGTGAATCAGGGGAGCACAGCTATAACCGAACTGCACAACACAGGGAGGCAAGGTGCAGTTCCTTCAATTGCTGATCAGCGGCGTGGCACAAGGGTGCATCTACGGCCTGATCGCGCTCGGCTTTGTGCTCATCTACAAGGCCACCGAGACGGTCAGCTTCGCCCAGGGTGAGCTGATGATGCTGGGCGCCTTTGGCGGCCTGGTCGGCATGACGCTGCTGGGCATGCCCTACTGGGCGGCCATGCTGGTGGCGGTGCTGGGCATGGCCATGTTTGGCATGCTGGTGGAACGCCTGGTGATCCGCCCCATCCTCGGCCAACCAGCCTTCTCCATCGTGATGCTGACCATCGGTATTGGCTACGTGGCGCGCGGGCTGATCACCATGATCCCCGGCATGGGCACGGACACCCAGGCCCTGCCCGTGCCCTACAAGGACGAAATCATCAAGATCGGCGGCAACGCCATGGGCATCGGTGCGCTGGTGCTGAACGTGGAACACATGGTGGTGATTGGTGCCACCGGCGTACTGTGCCTGCTGTTGTTTGCACTGTTCCGCTATAGCAAGCTGGGCATTGCCATGCAGGCCGCCTCACAAAACCAGCTGGCCGCGTACTACATGGGCATTCCGGTGCAGCGCTTGAACGGCCTGGCCTGGGGCCTGGCCGCCGCGGTGGCGGCCATTGCGGGCCTGCTGCTGGCCCCCATCACCTTTGTGCACGCCAACATGGGCTTCATCGGGCTCAAGGCTTTTCCCGCTGCCGTAGTGGGCGGCTTTGGCAGCCTGCCCGGCGCCATCGTAGGCGGGTTGGTGATTGGGCTGGTGGAGTCGTTCTCCGGCTTCTATTTGCCCGATGGGTTCAAGGACACGGCGGCCTACATCGTGGTGCTGGTCATGCTGATGGTCAAACCCAACGGCCTGTTTGGCGACACGCTGCGCAAAAAAGTCTAAAACCATGCGCTTCATCTTCAAAACCGATTACGCGCAAGACATCCGCCTGGCCAAGCATGGCGGGCATCTGTTCTGGTACAGCGCGCTGATGTTGCTGCTGGTGGCCGCACCCTGGTTGTTTGCCGAGTACTGGTTGGCGCAGCTGACCTTTGTGCTGATCTACTCCATCGCCGGGTTGGGCATCATGCTGCTGGCCGGGTTTACTGGGCTGTTCTCGCTGGGCCATGCGGCTTTTTTGGGGGTGGGCGCCTATGCACAGGCGGTGCTCACACACCACGGTATGCCGTTTCCCTTGGCGCTGGCCTGCGCGGCGGGGTTGTCCGCCGCCGTGGGCCTGGTCGTGGGGCTGCCGGCGCTGCGCGTCAAGGGCATCTACCTGGGCATGGCAACGCTGTCGTTTGGTTTCATCGTCGAAGAAGTGTTAGCGCGCTGGGAGTCGGTCACCGGCGGAAACGCAGGCATCCATATCGACAAGCCCCAACTGTTTGGCTGGGTGCTGGAGACCGGTGAGCAGTTCTACTTTCTCTGCCTCATCGTCACCGTTATCGCCACGCTGGGCATCCTGAACCTGTTGCGCTCACCCACGGGCCGCGCGTTTGTGGCCATCCGCGATTCCGAAATCTCGGCGCAGAGCATGGGCATCCACCTGGCCTATTACAAGACGCTGTCGTTTTCCCTGTCGGCCGCGCTGGCAGGTGTGGCAGGCGCGCTGTATGCGCACAAGCTGCAGTTCATCTCGCCCGACCAGTTCAACATCCTGCAGTCGATCGACCTGCTACTGATGATTGTGATTGGCGGCGTGGGCTCGGTGCATGGGGCATTTTTGGGTGCCATCTTCCTGATCACCATGCCGCAGGCGATCTCGCTGGTGAAGGACTACCTGCCCGAGGCTGTGGGCCAGGCGCCAGGCCTGCAGGGCGTGGTGTACGGCGCGGTGTTGATCGCCTTTGTGCTGTTTGAGCCCATGGGGCTGTACGGCCGCTGGCTCAAGGTGCGCACCTACCTGCAGATGTTTCCGTTCTACCGCAAGGGCATGTTCAAGCGGCAGAAGTCCTTCCAAAAGTCTGATCGCCTGAAATGAGCAACATGCTGCTTTCCGCCCAAAACCTCAGCGTGCGCTTTGGCGGCGTGCTGGCGGTGAACAACGTGAGTTTTGACGTGAAGCAGGGTGAGGTGTTCACGCTGATTGGCCCCAATGGCGCCGGCAAGACCACCGTGTTCAACCTGATCAGCCGCATCTACACGCCCACCACCGGCACCATTGACTATGCAGGCCCGCACGGCATGCTGACGCTGACCGAGCAGCCCCCGCAGGCCGTGGCCTCGCTGGGTATTGCACGCACCTTCCAGAACATCGAGCTGTTCGAGCACGCCAGTGTGCTGCACAACCTGCTGATTGGCCGCCACACCCACCGCAAGACCGGGCTTTGGCAAGACCTGTTCTTTACCCCCAAGGTGCGCGAGGCGGAGCTGCTGGCACGCGAGAAGGCCGAGGAGGTGATCGAGTTTCTGGACCTGCAGCACCACCGCGACTCGCTGGTGGCGGGCCTGCCCTACGGCGTGCGCAAGGTGGTGGAGATGGCGCGCGCGCTGTGCACCGAACCCAAGCTGCTGCTGCTGGACGAGCCCTCGAGCGGCCTGAATGTGGAAGAAACCGATGACATGGCGTTCTGGATCCAGGACATCAAGAACGAGCTGGGCATCACCGTGCTGATGGTGGAGCACGACATGAGCCTGGTGTCCAAAGTAAGCGACCGGGTGCTGGCGATGAACCAAGGCGAAGTGCTGGCCATGGGCACACCGCGCGAGGTGCAGGCCGACCCCGGTGTGATCGAGGCCTACCTGGGCTCGATCGACGATGTGTCATCACTGCGCCGCCAGACCACGCAGGAGGCCGCATGAGCACGCAGCCGCCGCCCATCAGCGACCAACCGGTGCTCAAACTGCTGAACGTGGAAAGCGCCTACGGCCCCATCAAGGCGATCCGCGGCGTGAGCCTGCAGGTGCGTCGCGGCGAGATTGCCACCGTGCTGGGCTCCAACGGCGCGGGCAAGACCACCATCCTCAAAACGATCTCCGGCATCATCGACCCGCGCAAGGGCTCGGTGGAGTTCAAGGGCGAAGACATCACGGCGCAAGACCCGTCCTACATCGTGCAAGAAGGCCTGAGCCATGTCCCCGAAGGGCGCGAGGTGTTCCCGCTGCTCAGCGTGCGCGACAACCTGTTGATGGGCGCCTTCACGCGCTCGGACCGCGACGGCGTGGCCAAGGACATGGAATCGGTCTACACCTACTTCCCCATCCTGAAAGAGCGTGCCACACAGGACGCCGGCTTGCTGTCGGGCGGGCAGCAGCAGATGCTGGCAATCAGCCGCGCACTCATGGCCAGCCCCGACCTGATTTTGCTGGACGAACCCAGCCTTGGCCTGAGCCCCAAGCTCACCAAAGAGATTTTCGAGATCGTGGTGCGCATCAACCGCGAGCGTGGCACCACCATCCTGCTGGTTGAGCAAAACGCCAACATGGCGCTCAACGCATCGGACTATGGCTATGTGCTGGAGAACGGCCGCATCGTCATGGAGGACACCTGCGCCCACCTGCGTGAGAAGGACGACATCAAGGAGTTCTACCTGGGCATGAAGGAAGACGGCGTGCGCGGCGAGCGACGCTGGAAAAAGAAAAAGACCTGGAGATAGCAGCATGGGACTCTGGGACACCTCACACATCCAACCGCGCAGTGACATCGTCATGGCGGGGGACACCATTCCCGCGATGTTCTGGAATGCAGTGGCGCAACGCGGCCCCAACGTCTGGATGCGCCAAAAGCACCTGGGCCTGTGGCGCAGCTGGACCTGGAACCAGACCGCGGACGCGGTGCGCGAAATTGCGGGCGGCCTGATCAGCCTGGGCTTTGCCAAGGGCGACACCGCCTCCATCCTGGCTAACACGGTGGTGGAGTGGGTGTGGGCCGACCTGGGCATTCTGTCGGCGGGCGGCGTGTCCAACGGCATCTACCCCACCGACGCGCCCAGCCAAGTGCAGTACCTGTGCGAAGACTCCTGCACCAGCGTGCTGTTTGTGGAAGACGATGAGCAACTGGACAAGGCGCTGGAAGTGCGCGAACACCTACCGCGGCTGCGCAAGATTGTGGTGTTTGACATGGAGGGCTTGCGGGGCCTGGACGACCCCGGCGTGATCAGCCTGGCGGCGCTGCGCGCGCTGGGCCGCGCGTACAACGCAGAATTTCCACAGGCGGTGCCACAGCGCGTGGCGGCCTGCCAACCGCAGGACCTGGCGATTCTGGTCTACACCTCAGGCACCACGGGCAAACCCAAGGGCGCCATGCACCTGCACCAGGGTCTGGTCTACACGGTGCGCGGCTTCAACACACTGATTGCGCAAACCGAGCAGGACGAGCGCATGTGTTTTCTGCCGCTGTGCCACATTGCCGAACGCATGGGCGGTGAGTACTTTGCGCTGTACACCGGCTCCAAGCTCAACTTTGTGGAAAACCCCGAGACCATCCCCGAGAACGTGCGCGAGATTGCACCGACGGTGTTCACCGCGGTGCCGCGCGTGTGGGAGAAGTTTTACTCCGGCGTGATGATCGCACTCAAGGAAGCGGGCTGGGTGCAGCAGGCCGCCTACGCCTGGGGCATTGGTGTGGGAACCAGCATTGCCAATCGCGTGCTGGCGGGTGAGCCGGTGAATGCCTGGCTCAAGTTCAAATTCAAGGTGGCCCAGGTACTGGCGCTGAACAATGTGCGCAAGCTCATCGGTATCCACCGCGCGCGCTACCTGGTCACCGGGGCCGCCCCCATCTCGCCCGACCTGGTGCGTTGGTACCTGGCATTGGGCGTTCCCATGCTGGAGGTGTGGGGCATGACGGAGACCGGTGGTGCCGCCACGGGCGTTCCGGCCCACAAGATCAAGCCTGGCACGATTGGGCCTGCGGCGGGCTTTAACGAGGTGAAGTTGGACCCGACCACCGGCGAGTTCCTGGTGCGCGGGAAAAACGTGTTTGCGGGTTACCTGAACCAGCCCGAGAAGACCACCGAGACCATTACCGCCGATGGCTGGCTGCACACGGGTGACGTGGGTGTGGTGGACGCCGACGGCTACTTCCGCATCACCGACCGCATGAAGGACATCATCATCACCGCGGGCGGCAAAAACATCACGCCCAGCGAGTTGGAGAACGACCTGAAGTTCTCACCCTACATCACCGACGCCGTGGTGATTGGCGACAGGCGCGCCTACCTCACGGTGATCGTGATGATCGACCAGGAGAACGTGGAGAAGTTTGCCCAGGATGCCGATGTTCCGTTCAGCAACTACACGTCGCTCACCCGCGCGCCCGAGGTGCAGGCATTGATCCAAGCCGAACTAGACCGGGTGAACCAGAAGTTCGCCCGCGTGGAACAGATCAAAAAATTCTTCTTGCTGGAAAACCAGTTGACCGCAGAAGATGAAGAACTCACGCCCACCATGAAGCTCAAACGCAAGCTGGTGGAGAAGAAATACGAAGCCCAGATAGAGGCCATGTACCTCTGAGCGGCGCACCGCCGCCCAGCATTTTTACCACCGAGGAGACTTTCACCATGATGACACTGCGCACCGCCGCCGCACTGGGCGCCCTGGCCCTGACGGCATCGCTGGCTTCGGCCCAGCAAGGCATCAGCAAAGACGAAATTTTGCTGGGCTCCATCCAGGATTTGTCCGGCCCCATCGCCGGCTTTGGCAAGCAGGCGCGCCTGGGCATGCTGCTGGCCGTGGACGAGATCAACGAGCAAGGCGGCATCAATGGCCGCAAGGTCAAGATCCTGGTCGAAGACTCGGCCTACGACCCCAAAAAGGCCGTGCTGGCCGCACAAAAACTGGTCAACCAGGACAAGATTTTCATGATGGTAGGCCACATCGGTACGGCGCAAAACATGGCCGCCATGCCCGTGCAGTTTGAGAAGAACGTGATCAACTTCTTCCCCATCACCGCCGCGCGCGAGATGTACGAGCCCTTCCACAAACTCAAGTACTCGTATGCCGCCCCTTACTACGACCAGATGCGCCTGGCGGTTCCGAAGCTGGTGAAAGAGAAAGGCGCCAAGAAGGTCTGCACCATGTACCAGGACGATGACTTTGGCCTGGAAGTGCTCAAGGGCGGCGAGGACGGCCTGAAGACCATCGGCATGGAGTTTGCCGAGAAGACCTCGTACAAGCGCGGCGCCACCGACTTCTCCTCGCAAGTGTCCAAGATGCAGGCCAGTGGCTGCGACTTCATTGTGCTGGGCACCATCATCCGCGAAACCATCGGCGCCATCGGCACGGCCCGCAAGCTGGGGTACAGCCCCACCTTCATCGGATCCAGCGCGGCCTACACCGACCTGATCCACAAGCTGGGCGGTCCCGCCATGAACGGCTTCTACGCCACCATGACGGTGCAAAACCCCTACACCGATGAACAGGCGCCGGCCATCCGCTTCTGGGCCAACAAGTACAAGACCAAGTTCAACGAAGACCCCACCGTGTTCTCGGTCTACGGCTACAACATCCTCAACACCTTTGCCACCGTGGCCGGCAAGGCCGGCAAGAACCTGAACACCGAGAGCTTCATCAAGGTGATGGACACACTGAGCATCCCGTCCGACATCTTCGGCAGCGCCCCCCAATCCTTCAGCGCCACCAAGCGCCTGGGCAGCAGCGCATCCCGCATCTCACAAATCACCGATGGCAAATGGAAGGTGGTGTCGGAGTACGTGGGTGACCCGGCATTGAAGAAGTAAGGCGCTTGCGCTTTCAAAAAAGCCACCGTGAGGTGGCTTTTTTTGTTGGGACGCTGAAAGTCAGGTGTGTGCCCGCGTGCGCCATGCCGTCAATTGTTACCACCTGTGTCCATGAAGGCTTTAAAGCTGCTTTTGAATCCAAACGGACTATTGCTCAGTTTTGGTGCGCAAAAACAGAATGCCCGCGAGGCAGGCATTCGCCGCCTCTCAACCAGTGGAGTCAACCATGAAACTAAAGAGACTTTTAACCGCAACCGGCATCGCCGCCGCCTTGCTGTTCGCATCGGCCGCACAGGCCAATACCAACACCTTTTCGGGTCTGACGGGCAGCATTACCGCTTTGGCCAGCTACACCGAAGACGGCATTACTGCGACACCAACCTCCGGAAGCTTTTGGGGCTGGCCTTCTGCGGGACAGTTGCACTTGGACCCCACCGGTTTTGCCGGCAACACGGTCAACTTCACCTTCGCGTCGGGCCTCTTTAACTTGAATAGCCTGGACATCAGCTACGCCAGCAGCGGCGCCGTGGGTGCACTGACCGCTTTCGACACGTCCAACAACGTTTTGTTCACAACCAACATCAATGCCAGCGCTACTGGCACTGTGAACTTTGGTACCTGGAACAACATTGCACGCCTGCAACTCGTCGACACCGGCAGCCACTTGAGTGTGGACAACCTGACGCTAACAGCGGCAGTACCTGAACCCGAAACCTACGCCCTGCTGCTGGCGGGTCTGGGTTGCATGGGTGCCATCGTGCGTCGACGCAAAGCCAAGCAAGCCTGATCGCTCATCGCGCACGCGAGCATGCGCAAGCAACCGGGGGCTTCGCCCCCCGTTTTCATGACTATCAGGGCTCGCGGTTCTGCGTGAAACCGGATACGGGCTTGCCGCCCGGGCCGGGAACCAGTTCTTCTCGTCGTTTGGCGTCCAACCCGGGCGTCACGTGCATATCGGTATCGACCTGTCCCGCATCCAGGTCGCGCTTGGCCTGGACTATGCGCGGATCGGGGGCTTGCCCTTGTTGGGATGCAGCTTCGTCGCGGTCGTGTGGCAACGCCAGACGCTTGCCATTGGGTGCCTTTGCACGCGGGCGCTTGGGGACGGTCATAGAAATCCTGACGTAGTGTGCCCTCTACCCTAGGCAAGCAGCCTCCCGCCGTATGTGCGGCGACACACCCAATCAGGAAACGATGTACGCCGCAGCCCCGCTGGACAGCAACTTGCCATCAGCACCCAGAAACTCCATGCGCGTGGAGGCCACGCGCGAGCCCAGGCGCATGACTTCAGCGCGCAGCTCAAAGCTCTCCCCAATGCCGGGGCGCAGGTAGTCCACCCGCAAGTCGATAGTGCCCAGCTTGGCAAAGCGGTGCAGGCGCTGCAGAGGCGCCTCGTCCATGTGGCGCGCACCGATGGCGGCCATCACGGCCAGACCGCCCATGGCGTCCAGCCCCGCGCTGATGACGCCCCCGTGGATGCGGTTGAAGCTGTAGTGGCCCACCAGCTCGGGTTTCATGGCGATGTGCGCCACCACGCACTGTGGCGTGATGCTGGCAATCTTCAGCCCCAGCACCTGGTTGAACGCGATGCTGTGCTCAAAGATGCGTCGCAGGCCCTCGATGAACTCGGCTTCAAACACTACCGCGGTATCTGGGCTGTCAACGGAAGTAACGGGCACAGGTGTTTTGGGCATGGGGCATTCTCACAGGCCGAGCTGACGGCTGGCCAACTCTTTCATGATCTCTTCGGCACCACCACCAATCATCATGACCTTGACCTCGCGGTAGATGCGTTCGCACGCAGTGCCACGCATAAAGCCCATGCCACCCAGAATCTGCACGCCCTGGTCGGCGCAAAACTGCATGGTTTGGGTAGCGTGGTTTTTCAGCAGGCACACCTGCGCAACCCACTCTGCGCCCTTGGCCGACTTGTCGCCGCGGTCACCGGCATCGGCACGCGCCGCCACGGCGTGCAGCCACGCGCGGGTGGATTCGATGCGCATCTTCATGTCCATGAGTTTGTGGCGAATCACCTGGTGGTCGATGAGTGCGGTACCAAAGGTCTTGCGCTGCTGCGCCCAGCCCAGTGCCTCGTCGTAACAACACTCTGCGAAACCCAGCGCCATGGCGGACATGGACAGGCGCTCGCCGTTGAAGTTGGTCAGGATGATCTTGAAGCCCGCGCCCTCCTCGCCCACCAGGTTGCTGGCAGGTACCCGCACGTTGTCAAAGCGCAGGTGCGCTGTGTCGGAGCACCACCAGCCCATCTTCTTCAAAGGGCTGCGCGACAACCCCACCGCATCGCCCGGAACCATGAGCATGGAGATGCCCATGGGGCCTTTGTTTTTCAGATCGGTGCGCACGGCCACCGTAAGCCAATCCGCGCGCATACCAGAGGTGATGAAGACTTTCTCGCCGTCCACCACGTAGTCGTTGCCGTCCAGCCGCGCCGTGGTTTTGAGGGCGGACACATCGGTGCCGCCGCCGGGCTCGGTAATGGCCAGTGCGGCAATCTTCTTACCGGCCAGCACGTCGGGCACCACCTGCTGCTGCAGGGCTGCAGAGCCATGGCGCAGCACCGGTGGCAGGCCAATGTTGTGGCTGAACAGGCTGGCCATGAGGCCACCGCTGCCACCCGTGCGGGCCAGGGCAATGGTCAGCGCGTTGCGCAGCGCCCAGGGCGCGGGCGTGCCCCCCAATGCCTCGGGGTAGCCCAGGCCCAGCCAGCCCATTTCGGCTGCGCGCTGGTACAGCGCACGCGGAAATTCACCTGCCTCTTCCCAGTCATTCAGGTGCGGCGCCACCTCACTGCGGATGAAACGGCGCGCGGTGTCTTCCACCGCGGAAATGTCTTCGGGCGCCATCACCGCAGGCGATTTGGCCTGCATCGTCAGCTACCGGAAAACACTTTGGGCGTGCTAGCCCGGTGAAACCCGTTGAAGGGCTTGATGGCGTCGCGCGTCTGGGCCTTCTCATCGGCCACACGCATGGGCCAGCCCATGCGCACCTGGGGCCGCGCGCCGTCGATGCGCAACGTGCTGCCGCTGATGAAGGCGGCTGCCGGGCTCAGCAAAAACACAATGCCGGCGGCCGTCTCGGCCTCGGTACCAAAGCGGCCCAGCGGCACGGTCTTGGCCATCTCGCGCAGCATGGGGCCCATCTCGGGCGGATAGTGGTCCATGCCGCTAGAGGCGATGTAGCCCGGGGCCACCGCATTCACGCGCACCCCACGGCCCGCCCATTCGGTGGCCGCGGTCTCGGTGAAGCTGACCATGCCCGCACGCGCCGCACCGCTGTGGCCCATTCCGGGCATGGAGCCCCACATGTCGGCCACGATGTTGACGATGGCCCCGCCATGCTTGGTCATGCTCTGGCTGAAACACTCGCGCGCCATCAAAAAGCCGCCGGTCAGGTTGGTGTTGATCACCGCCTCCCAGCCCTTGGCGCTGATCGCCTCCAGCGGGGTCATGTACTGGCCCCCTGCGTTGTTCACCAAGCCATCGATCTGGCCATGCTGCGCCACGATGGCGGCCACGGTCTGCTGCACCGCCTCTTCCTGGCGGATGTCACACACATGTTGGCTGGTCTTGCCACCGTCTTCAGCAATCTCAGCCGCCACCTTTTGAAGCTTTTCAGGTTTGCGGCCAATCAGCGCCACGGTGGCGCCCAGGGCCGCCAACTCATGCGCCACACAGCGGCCAATGCCCGAGCCGCCGCCTGTCACCACCACCACCTTGCCCGCGAACAAACCGGGCGCAAACACGGAACCGTAAGACATCAGGACTCCTTTAAAAACAAGGCCATGGCCGCGTCACCCAGCTCTTCGACGGACGCACCCTTCTTGGCATCAAACCACTGCACAGACCAGTTCAGCGCCCCCAGCATCAAGAGGCGCGCGAGCTTGACCGGCGCTTTGAGTTCGCCCCGGGCGTGCAGGGCTTCCAGCACAGGCATCCACAGGGCTTCGTAGTCGGCGATCAGCTGGGCCAGTAGCTTGCGCTGGCGGCTGTTGAGCGAGCGCCATTCGTACAACATGACCGGCACAAAGTCGTTGCCTGGCCCCAGCAGCACGGCAAAGTGCGCATGCACTAGCGCGGCCAGTTGCGCCGCCGGTGGCAGCTCGGCATAACCGGGCTGGCTGAAGGCCGCGTGCTGGTTGGCCAGCGCGTTGTGCATGCCCTCTTCCATCACGGCGAACAGCAGCGCATCCTTGCTTTTGAAGTGGTAGAACGGCGACCCGCTCTGCATGCCGGCGGCAGCGGCAATGTCACGCGTGGTGGTGGCCGCAAAGCCCTTTCGGCGAAACAGCTGGGCCGCGGCCTTGAGCAGTTCGTGGCGGCGATTGCCGTCATCGCGCTCGTCCACCGTCTTGCGTGGGCGGCCACGCGGGCGCTTGGGAACATCGATATCGTTGACAACAAGGTCGGGGGGCGTCATGCCCTCGACCTTACCAAGAGGTTATATTTTTAGCAAGCATTTGCTCGGCAAAAATAGCCCGCGTCACACCTTGCTGAAATCGGGCTTGCGCTTTTCCATGAAGGCGGAGAACGCTTCTTTGGCAGCGGGCGCCTGTAACAGGCGGCCGAAGCTCAGGGCCTCTTCGTCAATGCGTTCCAGCACCTGGGTCATCTGGCCCTTCTTGAGCAGACGCTTGGTCTCCACCAGCGAGGTCAGGGGTTTGGCGGCCAGCTTGCGCGCTTGCGCCTGGGCAATGCCATTGGCCTCGGTGGGCGGCACTATGCGGTTGGCCAGGCCCACTTCGAGCGCGGCCTCGGCCATAAAGGGTTCACCCATCAGCAGCGCTTCGGCAGCACGGTGGTAGCCCATCATCTGCGGCACCAGCAGGCTGGAAGCCGCCTCGGGGCACAGGCCCAGGTTCACAAAGGGCATGGAGAAAGCCGCGTTGTCACCGGCGTACACCAGGTCGCAGTGGAACAGCATGGTGGTGCCAATGCCCACCGCCGGGCCACACACGGCCGCCACGATGGGCTTGGGAAAGGCCGCCAGTGCGCGCAGAAAGCGGAACACGCGGGCGTCGTTGGACTTGGGCCCAGCGCTCAAAAAATCACCAATGTCATTGCCCGCGCTGAACACGGTCACATCGCCCTGGAACACCACCACGCGCACGGCCGCGTCGTCGCGCGCGGCTTCCAGCGCATCGGCGCAAGTGGCGTACATGGCCTGGGTGAAGGAGTTTTTCTTTTCCACCCGGTTCAGGGTGATGGTGGTGATGCCGTCGGCGGTGTCGATCAGGATGTCTTGCATGGTCGGTCTCTGTGGAAAGGAATACGCGATTGGATCACTGTTTGTAGTAAACGATCTGGTGCGTGGTCACCAGCAGCACACCGGCTTGGTTCCACAGCTGGCTGCTCTGGTCAAAAAAGCCGTTGCGAAACGCCTGCGCCCGCGCCTGACCCAGCAGGTAGCCGCTGCCGGTCTGCGCCAACTGCTCGGCGCTGGCATGGAAGTACACGGTCATGGACACCGTGCCCACCGGCACATGGGTGGAGCGGCGGATGAACACGCGCGGAAAAAAAATGTCGGAAATCGACGCCAGCGAGGCGAAGTCCAGTGGGCGGGGCGGTTGGTCGCGCACCCAGAGCTGCGACAGGCTGCTGTCACCGCTGCCATCCCACACCTCAGGCAGGCCGCCGGTAATGGGGCGTGACTCAAAGCGCCGCACAAACTCCATGGGCGCACGCACGGCGGGCAGCGGCACGTCTTCGGGCTCCGGGCAGGCGGGCATGGGCTCTTCGTCCAGGCTCCAGGTCTCGCGCCGCACGGCGGTCACGGCCGTGGCCGTGAGTACAGCCTGGCCATCCTGCTGCAGTTCGATCACCCAATGCTGGGTGGAGCGGTTGGTGCGCACCGCGCGTGCCTGCACCACGAAGTGGCCGTCGGCCACCGCCGCACAAAAGTTCACGGTGAGCGAAACCGGGTCGCCCAGGCGGTCCGGGTGGCGCAGCACGGCGCTCAAGGCCTGGGCTGCGGTAATGCCGCCGAACGGGCCCACCATGTTGGCGTAAGCCGGGTGGGTGTGGCCCAACCAGCTGCCGTCGGACTGGCGCTGCAGCGCCACGGCTTCGTCAAACGGGTGGATGTTCATACCGGTGTGGGAGTTGATGGGGTGGTGGCAAAGCCGCTGAGCCACTGTTCCAGACGCGGCCACAGCAGCGACTGGTGTTCGGCGCGGAACGGGCCAAAGTGGCCCAGGCGGCGCACGGACAGATCGGACGGCGCAATGCTGTGTACCTCGCGCGGCGCGTTGGCATACAAATCAATCAGGCTGTGGGTGCCGCGCAGGGTCATGAGCTCGTCGTCGGTGATGGACAACGCCACCACCGGAAAACTCACCTGGGCATAACTCTGCTGCGCAGCAGCGCCTTCGGCGCCCACGCTGTAACGCGGGTTCAGGCACCACTTGCGCCACTGCAAGATCACGCCCTTGGGCAGGTCACCCACTTTGCGCAAGCGCTTGCCGGGGAAGTAGCCAAACAGTTGGGTGGCCAGCGGCACCAGAAGGAACCAGAAGTACGGAACGATGCGCTTGAGCTGGGGCGCGTTCTCACGCCAGTAGCCACTGCCCGCGGCCACGCTGAGCAAGCCACTCACCTGGTGCGCGTTGCGCAGCAAGCCCGGCAGTTGCGCGCCCAGGCTATGGCCCAGCAGGTACAAGGGCAGCGTGGGCACGGCGGCCTTGGCGTGGGCGATGACGGCTTCGTAGTCGCGCGCCCAGTCATGCAGGTCGGCCTGAAAACCCTTGAGCCCGCCGGGCGGGAGCGAATCGCCCATGCCCCGGTAATCAAAGCTGGTGACTTGCCA
Organism: Rhodoferax sp. ZS1R25; assembly: GCF_056521335.1. NCBI lineage: Bacteria > Pseudomonadati > Pseudomonadota > Betaproteobacteria > Burkholderiales > Comamonadaceae > Rhodoferax > Rhodoferax sp. ZS1R25. The sequence goes on along the minus strand of NZ_JBWMAZ010000001.1, from coordinate 996,732 downwards.
GCCCTGGGCCGCCAGCCACTGGGCGAAGGGCGAGTAATAGTCTTGCCGCACGCCCATGGCACCACCAATGACCACGCTGCCGCGCAGCGTGCCCTCGGCCGCATAGGTGCGCAGGGACAGCGGGGTGCCATCGGCTGCCAACAGGGTTTGCGTTACAGAAGAAGTCGTGGCCATCGTGGTCTCCTGAAAGATTAAAAAAGGCCACCCGCGGTGGCCTTGTGGAGCAGCGTGTCAGACGCGTTCAAAAATCCCGGCAGCCCCTTGCCCGGTGCCCACGCACATCGTGACCATGCCGTACTTCAGGTTGTGGCGGTGCAGTGCGTGGATGACGGTCGCCGCACGGATGGCACCGGTGGCGCCCAGTGGGTGGCCCAGCGCAATGGCGCCGCCCATGGGGTTGACCTTGGACGCGTCCAGGCCCAGCGTGTTGATGACCGCAAGCGATTGAGCCGCGAAGGCTTCATTCAACTCGAACCAATCGATGTCCTGATGCTTCAAGCCAGCGTAGCGCAGTGCAGCGGGAATGGCTTCGATGGGGCCGATGCCCATGATCTCGGGTGGCACGCCGCGTGCGGCGAAGCTCACAAAGCGCGCCAGCGGCGTCAAGCCAAATTGCTTGACGGCCTTTTCGCTGGCCAGGATCAGTGCGCCGGCGCCATCGCTGGTCTGCGAGCTGTTGCCGGCAGTGACGCTACCGCGCGCGGCGAACACGGGCTTGAGCTTGGCCAGGCCTTCGAGCGAGGTGTCGGGGCGGGGGCCCTCGTCCAGGCTCACGGTGCGGGTCTTGGTGGAGACCTCGCCCGTGGCCAGGTTGGGCGTGCGCTCGATCACGTCGATGGGCGTGATCTCGTTGGAGAATTCACCGGCCTGCTGGGCCTTGATGGCGCGCAGGTGGGATTCGAGTGCGAACGCGTCCTGCATCTCGCGGCTGACCTTCCACTGCTGCGCCACCTTCTCGGCGGTCAGGCCCATGCCGTAGGCGATGCCGACGTTCTCGTCGCGCGCAAAGACTTCCGGGTTGAAGGAGGGCTTGTTGCCGCCCATGGGCACCATGCTCATGGACTCGGCGCCGCCAGCGATCAGCACATCGGCTTCGCCCACGCGGATGCGGTCGGCCGCCATCTGGATGGCGGAGATGCCGGAAGCGCAAAAGCGGTTGACGGTAATGCCGCCCACGGGGTGGTCAAAGGCCAGGCCCACGGCCACGCGGGCCATGTTCATGCCCTGCTCGCCTTCGGGGAAGGAGCAGCCAATGATGGCGTCTTCAATCGCCTTGGGGTCCAGCGTGGGGACCTGCAGCATGGCGCTGCGCAGAGCGGCGACCAGCAGTTCGTCGGGGCGGGTGTTGCGGAAGTAGCCGCGGCCGGAGCGCCCGATGGGCGTGCGCGTGGCGGCAACGATGTAGGCGTCTTGGACTTGTTTCATAAAAACTCCTGGTAGTCAGTTGGGGACAGAGCTTGCGGCTACGCCGCTGCGGTCTGTCCCGCAATGTCTTTTGGTTTCGGGGTGGGTATCCACGCCCAGATGAATTCACACTGGATGGGCTGTTCGCCCGATTCGTCGCTGACATGCACGGGCACGCTGACTTCGCCCTTGTCGCTTTGCTGCATCTGCAGGCGCTGCGCGTCGGACAGCGTGGCCACGGCGCGCAAGGCACCCTGGGCACGGCGTTTGAAGTCGATGCGCATGGTCTTGGCCAGCGGCAGGCAGTCATCACGCACGTTCATGCCCACCACCATGCCGGTGGCCGTTTCGGCCAGCAGCGCCATGGCAGCGGCATGCACACCCTGGATGTGGTTCTGCACGCGGCGCACATTGGCCACGGCAATCTCCACACGCTCGGGCGCCATGCGCGCAAAGTCCAGCCCGGCCGTGCCCGTGAAAGGCACAGCGCGGCCCATGACCTTGTTGCGTGCCCAGGGGCGCAGCAACGCAGGTACGCGGTCCAGCTTGGCGACCGAACGGGCAAGGCGGTTGGGCTGGGCCATCTTAGTTGCGCACCGGCTTGCCGGTGGACATCATGCCCATGATGCGTTCTTGCGTCTTGGGGTGGGTCAGCAGGCCGCAGAAGGCCTTGCGTTCCATGGCCATGAGGTATTCCTCGGTCACCAGGGTGCCCGCGTCGACCTGGCCGCCGCACACCACTTCGGCAATCAGTAGGCCGATATGGAAATCGTGCGCGCTGATGAAGCCGCCGTCACGCATGTTGACAAGTTGCGCACGGATGGTGGCGATGCCACTGCGGCCCGCCACGGGGAAGCTGCGCTTGTGCGGCGCGCGGTAGCCGCCGGTGAACAGGGCCTTGGCTTCGTTGATGGCGACGAACAACAGCTCGTCCTTGTGGGGCACCACGATGTCGCTGTCCAGCAGGTAGCCCAGCTTGCGGCTTTCCAGCGCGCTGGTGCCGACCTTGGCCATGGCCGCGGCGGTGAAGCCTTCCGTGAGGAAAGGCAGCACATCTTTAGAGGTGCTGAGTGCCATGTTTTCCGCCGCTCGGCGGGCGATGTAGGTCAGGCCGCCAGCGCCAGGCACCAGGCCCACCCCCACTTCGACCAGTCCGATATAGCTTTCCATGGCCGCCACGCGCTTGCTGGAGTACACGGCCAGCTCGCAGCCACCGCCCAGTGCCAAGCCACGAATGGCGGAGATCACCGGCACGTTGGAGTAGCGCAGCTTGAGCATGGCGTTTTGCAGCTCGGCCTCTGCACCTTCAATGGCCTTGGCACCGCCCATGATGAAGGCGGGCATCATGCCTTGCAGATCGGCACCGGCGGAGAACATCTCGTCGGGCGACCAGATCACCAGGCCTTTGTAATCCTTCTCGGCCAGCTCTTGCGCCTGCAGCAGGCCTTCGATGACACCGCCACCAATGGCGTGCATCTTGGTCTTGATGCTGGCGATCAGTACCTCGTCATCCAGCGTCCAGAGGCGGATGGATTCATCTTCGAACACGGTCTTGCCCGCAGTCTCGGCCTTGGGTGCGTTGGCCCCCAGCACGCTCTCGGGGAAGTGCTGGCGTTCGTACACGGGCAGCTCGCGCACAGGCGCAAACGTACCCGCCGTTGGGTTCCACGAACCTGCGGCTGTGTGCACGCCACCAGCATCGGCCACAGGGCCTTTGAACACCCAGTCAGGCAGCGGTGCTTTGCACAGCGCCTTGCCAGCATCGATGTCTTCCTGGATCATCTTGGCCACGTCGAGCCAGCCGGCTTCTTGCCACAGCTCGAACGGGCCCTGCTTCATGCCAAAACCCCAGCGCATGCAGAAGTCCACATCGCGGGCGTTGTCGGCAATGGACGCCAGATGCACGGCCGCGTAGTGGAAGCTGTTGCGCAGAATGGCCCAGAGGAATTGGCCTTGCTTGCCTTCGGCATTGCGCAACAGTTTCAGGCGCTCGGGGGCGGGCTTTTTGAGCATGCGGCCATAGACTTCGTCGGCCTTTTCGCCACCGGGCACGTACTCTTTGCTCTCACCGTCAAAACGCAGCACATCGCGGCCCACCTTTTTGAAGAAACCAGCCTTGGTCTTTTGGCCCAGGTTACCCATCTCCAGCAGCGTCTTCAGCACCGCGGGGGTGGCAAAGCTTTCGTAGAACGGGTCGGTCTCGATGCTCAGCGTGTCTTGCAACGTCTTGATCACGTGGCCCATGGTGTCCAGGCCCACCACATCCGCCGTGCGGAAGGTGCCGCTGGACGCACGGCCCAGCTTCTTGCCAGTCAGGTCATCGACCACGTCGTAGGTCAGACCGAAGTTTTCCACTTCCTTCATGGTGGCCAGCATGCCGGCGATGCCGACGCGGTTGGCGATGAAGTTCGGGGAGTCTTTGGCACGCACCACGCCCTTGCCCAGGTTGCTGGTGACAAAGCCTTCCAGCGCATCCAGGTACGACGCCTGGGTGGTGGGGGTGTTGATCAACTCCACCAACGCCATGTAGCGTGGGGGGTTGAAGAAGTGGATGCCGCAGAAACGGGGCTTGATCTCTTCGGGCAGCGCCTCGGACAGCTTGGTGATCGACAGGCCGGAGGTGTTGGACGCCACAATCGTGTTGGGGCCAATGAACGGGGCGATCTTCTTGTAGAGATCCAGCTTCCAATCCATGCGCTCGGCAATAGCCTCGATGATCAGGTCGCAGTCACGCAGTTGTTCCAGATGCTCTTCGTAGTTGGCCTGTCCAATCAGCGCGGCATCGTCAGCCACACCCAGCGGTGCGGGCTTGAGTTTCTTGAGGTTCTCGATGGCGCGGGTGACGATGCCGTTCTTGGGACCTTCCTTGGCAGGCAGGTCAAACAGCACCACAGGCACTTTGACATTGACGAGGTGGGCCGCGATTTGCGCACCCATCACGCCTGCGCCGAGCACGGCGACTTTTTTCACTTGAAAGCGGGACATAGAAATTCCTGAAAGGGGTTACTGGACGCGAATCCAGGTTTGGGTGCGGTAGAAGAAGGCGATGTAGCCGCGCATCTCGATCTTCTTGCCGCCTTCGATGGGCGTCATCGTCATGCGGTAGACCTTGCCGGTGGAGGGTTCCACAATCGTGCCGCCCTCCCACAGGTCTTTGCCTTCTGCCTTCTTCAAGCCGCGGATCAGCTCCAGACCGATGATGGGCTGGTCTTTGCGGTCATCTTTGCACTCGTTGCACGTGTCATCCGGCTTGGCCTTCGGGTTCAGGTCACGCTCGATCTTGCCGGAAATCACGCCATTGTTTTCGACGATGCGGATCTCGGACTTGGCCGTTCCGTCCTTGTCGTCAATCGTTCTCCACAAACCCACGGGGGTCATCTGGGCCATGGCCGATAAAGCGCTCAGTCCCAGAGCTGCCACCACGATTGTTCGAATCATTGTTGTCTCCTTGGTTTGCGGGCGGGGTGTTGCGAAGCGGATGCGGCTCAGGCGAACACAGCGTCGGTATCCATCAACACCTTGGAGCCGGCGCGCGCGGTGCGCATCAGCGTTGCGGTCTCGGGAAACAGTTTGGCGAAGTAGAAGCGCGCGGTTTGCAGCTTGGCCACGTAGAAGGGATCGGTGTTGCCAGCGGCGATTTCACGCAACGCTACTTGCGCCATGCGGGCGAAGAAATAGCCGAACACCAGGTGACCTGCCACACGCAGGTAGTCCACCGCAGCAGCGCCCACTTCGTCGGGGTTCTGGAAGCCCTTGAAACCGATTTCGGTGGTGAACTTGGTCATCTGCTCGCCCAGCACGGCGATGGGGGTGATGAACTCGGCCATCTTTTCGTTGACGCCCTCTTCTTCCACCAGCTTGCCGATCAGCTTGCCGAATTTCTTCAGCGTGGCGCCGTTGTTGCCCAGGATCTTGCGGCCCAGCAGGTCCAGCGACTGGATGGTGTTGGTGCCTTCGTAGATCATGTTGATGCGGTTGTCGCGCACAAACTGCTCCATGCCCCATTCCTTGATGAAGCCGTGGCCGCCGAACACCTGCATGCAGGCATTGGTGGAGATATGGCCGTTGTCCGTCAGGAAGGCCTTGGCGATGGGGGTCAGCATGGCCAGCAGTTCGCCGGAATCCTTGCGCACTTTCTCGTCGGGGTGGCCGTGCTCTTTCTCGAGCAGCATGCCGCAATAGGCTTGCAGCATGCGGCCGCCTTCGGCGTAGGCCTTGGCAGTCAGCAGCATCTTGCGCACGTCGGGGTGCACGATGATCGGATCGGCCGGCTTGTCCTTGGCTTTGGGTCCGGTCAAGGAGCGCATCTGGATGCGGTCTTTGGCGTAAGCCAGCGCGTTCTGGAAGGCCACTTCGGTCAGACCCAGGGACTGGTTGCCCACGCCCAGGCGGGCGGAGTTCATCATCACGAACATGCCTTGCATGCCCTTGTTGGGCTGGCCGATCATGGTGCCGATGGCGTCTTCCATGACGATCTGGGCGGTCGCGTTGGACTTGATGCCCATCTTATGTTCCAGGCCGCCGCAGTAGATACCGTTGCGCGAACCCAAGGACCCGTCCTTGTTCACATTGAACTTGGGCACCACAAACAGGCTGACACCCTTGATGCCGGGAGGCGCATCGGGCAGGCGGGCCAGCACCAAATGGATGATGTTGTCGGCCATGTCGTGTTCACCGGCGCTGATGAAGATCTTGTTGCCGGTGATCTTGTAGGTGCCGTCGGCTTGCGGTTCGGCCTTGGTGCGCATGAGACCCAGGTCCGTACCGCAATGGGGTTCGGTCAGGCACATGGTGCCGGTCCACTCACCGCTGGTCATCTTGTGCAGGTAGGTCTGCTGTTGCTCGGGCGTGCCGTAGGTGTGCAGTGCGTGGTAGGCGCCGTGTGTCAGGCCGGGGTACATGGTCCAGGCCTGGTTGGCGCTGTTGAGCATTTCGTAGAACATGCCGTTGACCACCAGGGGCAGGCCCTGGCCGCCAAACTCGGGGTCGCAACCCAGCGCCGCCCAGCCGCCTTCGATGTAGGTCTTGTAGGCTTCCTTGAAGCCCTTGGGGGTGGTGACCGCGTGGGTCTTGGTGTCCAGCGTGCAGCCTTCTGCGTCGCCCGAAATGTTCAACGGGAAAATGACTTCAGAGGCGAACTTGCCGCCCTCTTCGAGCACCGCATTGATGGTGTCGGCGTCCATGTCCGCATGCTTGGGGATCTGCTTCAGGTCGTCCACGACTTTGAGCACTTCGTGCATCACAAATTGCATGTCGCGCAGCGGGGGGGTGTAAGTTGGCATGGTGCGTTCTCCTGGGGTAACTGAAAGAAAGGGTGGGGTTAAACAGCGGGCGCGCCGTAGCGCGCGAGGATGTTGGCGAAGCCTTGGTTGGCGCGCTCAATGGAACCGGGGTTTTTCAGAAAACGGGCTTCGTAGTGCAGGGCCAAAATCAGGCCGTGGATCTCGAAGGCCATCTGGTGCTCGTCGGCGTTGGCGTGCAGGTGGCCGCATTGCTTGGCCAGCACCACGGCGCGGTACAAGGCACTGAGCCAGGTTTGCACCGAGGTAGCCAGCGCGTCGCGCACGGGGCCGGGCCGGTCGTCAAACTCGACCGCACCGCTGATGAAGATGCAGCCCGACTGGATTTCCACGGCCACGCGCTTCATCCAGTTGTGGAACAGGGCCTCTACCCGGGGCAGACCGCGTTCGGCATGCAGCGCGGGGTAGAACACTTCCTGCTCGAAGCGGCCAAAGTATTCGCGGATGACGGAAATCTGCAGTTCTTCACGCGAACCGAAGTGGGCGAACACGCCCGACTTGCTCATCTGCGTGACCTCGGCGAGCACACCGATGCTCAGGCCCTCCAGGCCGATTTGCGTGGACAGGCCCAGGGCCGCCTCGACGATGGCGGCTTTGGTTTGCTGCCCTTTTTGCATGGCACGTTTGGAGGGCGCACGCTTGGCTGGCGCGTCAGAGGCGCTGCGGGGCTTGCTGGAAACCGACACGGGAGACATGGATAAGCAGACCACAAAATAGAACGATCGTGCTATTTTGCAGCATTTCTACCATCGCCTCCCAGAACCCCCGTGTTCTAGAGGGCTTCTCCTAGCAAGACTACGGGTTTACCCCAGCATGACCTGCAGCGCGGGCTCCAGGTGCTCGGAGGGCAGGCGCTTGAAACCTGAGCGCGTATAGCGCTGCAGGCGACCCGCCACAAAGGCAGTGACGGCGGCGGCGCGCACCTGCGCGTCCACCGTGGGGGTGGCCGAGGCCTGGGCGGTGGCGCTATCGCGCAGGCACTGTTTGAGCGCGGCCTCTACCTTGTCAAACAACTGGTTCATGCGCTGTTGCAGGCGTTCGTTTTCCAGCACCAGCGCATCACCCACCATGACGCGGGCCATGCCGGGGTTCTTTTCGGCAAATTGCACCAGCATGGTGGCAATGCGCGCAGCCTGGCGTGCGCCAGGGTTGCCAGCATCCGAGGCCAGCGGTTCGCGCTCCACAATCTGGGTGATCAGTGAGAACACGGTGCTTTCAATGAAATCAATGAGCCCTTCGAACATCTGCGCCTTGCTGGCGAAGTGGCGGTACAGCGCTGCTTCGCTCACTTCCAGCCGCGCAGCCAGCGCAGCGGTGGTGATACGTTCGCCACCGGGTTGCTCCAGCATGGTGGCCAGGGTTTGCAAAATTTGCACCCGGCGTTCGCCCGGTTTGGGGCGTTTGCGGCCCGCGCTCTGGTGCTCGGAATCGGCAGCGTCGGCAGAGGGGGCGAATGCGTCGGGCATGGTGGGTCAGGGGGTTGGGTCGAATGATTCTCGCACAGGGCAAGCACGCCATGCGGCTAGGCTGGCAAGCTCAGCCAGACCCGCAAACCGCGCCCCCCGGCCCCACTGCCCAGCTGCAGTGGGCTGCGGTGCACGCGGGCAATTTCGTCGGCAATCGCCAGGCCCAGGCCATTGCCCTCCACGGCGGTGCCGGGCACGCGGTAGAAGCGCTCCAGCACGCGGCGCAGCTCGGCCGGCGGAATACCGGGACCGTCGTCCTCCACCTCCAGAAAGGGCCGGGGCGTGGCACCGGGCACCAGCGCGCGCAGGCCGCAGCGCAGCGTAACGCGGCCACCCTGCGGCGTGTACTTCAAGGCGTTGTCCACCAGGTTCACCAGCAGTTCACGCAGCAGCCATTCTTGGCCTGTGACGTGGGCAGGAGCCACGTCCAGCCCGAAGTCAATGTCCTTGCGCGTGGCGGCTTCGAGCTGGGCTTCCAGCACCACCTCGCACAGTTGCTTCAGGTCCACGCGCTGCATGGGCTGGCCCTGGGCACTGCGCGAGTCTGCGCGCGACAGGGCCAACAACTGGTTCGCCAGTTGCGAGGTGCGGCGTGCAGCCTGGCGCAGACGCAGCACCTGGTCCGCTCCTAAAGTGATAGTGGCTGGTGCAGTGTGGACGGGGGCTAACGGGCCATTCTTTACATTTTTTCCGCCGCTGACGGCTTGCGCCCAGGCTTCTACCTGCGCCTGCAGCCCGGCCAGCGGCGTGCGCAACTGGTGGGCCGCATCGGCCACAAAGCGGGCCTGGCTTTCGGCCTGGGCGTTGACCAGGCCGAACAGGCGGTTCAGCGACAGAACCAGGGGCCGCACCTCGTCGGGCGAGGCATCGGGGTCCAGGGCCGAGAGGTCGCGCGGGGAGCGGCGCTCCACCGCGTCCTTGAGCTCCAGCAGCGGCCGCAGCGCGGTGCGCACCGCCCAGTTGACGGCGAAGAAGCCGGCCACGGCCAGCACCAGGTTGGGCAGCAGTACCTTCAGCGCAAGCAGGCGCAGCCACTGCTGGCGCGGGTCAGAGCCATCCGCCAAGCGCACCACCAGCTCCCCGGCCACGGTTTGCACGCGCTGGCTGACGATGCGGTAGGTGATGCCCTGGTACTCCTCGCTGGAGAACTCAGGCTCTTTGGTGGTGGGGGGCAGGCCGGTAAGCCAGTCGTCGCCCACCTTCACGCGGCCGTCCAGGCCCACCACAGCAAACGCTGCCAAGCCTGGGCGGGTGCTCAGAAACTCGTCCACGGGGGGTGCGGTTAGCAGCACTGGCGGCGCCGACTCGGTCTCGCCACGTGCGACCACCGAGTCGGCCAGCAGCGGCACGAGGTTGAGCAACTGCCGGTCCTGTTGCAGCGCAGCGCCGTCGGCCGAGCGGAAATCAAACCAGGTGTTGAGGGCGGCCAGCAGCAGTAGGGGTAGCAGCAGCAAGAGCAGCAGGCGCCGCTGCAAGCCGGAGGACATGCCGCTGGTCATCACAGGCTCAGGTGGCCAGCAGTTCCAGGCGATAGCCAAAGCCGCGGATGGAGCGCAGCGCAATGCCATGCGGCTCCAGCTTGCCGCGCAGGCGCGAGATATAGACCTCCACTGCGTTGGGCGTGATTTCCTTGTCCCAGCCGGTGAGGGCCTGCAGCAGCTTGTCCTTGTTGGCGGGCTTGGGGGACTGCAGCAGCAGGTACTCCATCACGGTCCATTCGCGCGGGCCCAGCTCGATGGGCTGGGCCACGCCACCCGCCCCGCGGATGCAGGCCTGGCGCTGGGCCGTGTCCAGCTCCAGTGGTCCAAAGCTCAGTGTGGCGGAGGTGGCGGCCTGCGAGCGGCGCAGCAGCGCGCGCAGGCGGGCCAGCAACTCGGGCAGTTCAAAGGGCTTGACCATATAGTCGTCAGCCCCCATGTCCAGGCCCTGTACACGGTCTTGCAGCGCGTCGCGTGCAGTGAGAATCAGCACCGGCATGCTGTGGCCGTTCTTGCGCAACGCCTGCGTGAGGGCCAGGCCGTTCATCAGCGGCAGGCCGATGTCAACTACGGCCACATCAAACGTTTCGGCCTGGGTGACTTCCAGTGCGCGCTCGGCGCTGCCCACCCAGTCCACCGCATAGCCAGCGTCCGACAGGCCCAGCTTGATACCGCTGGCCACCATCACATCGTCTTCCACCAGCAGCAGTCTCATAGCGATTCAGGCCTCTAGCCTCCGTAGATATTGCGCAAGCAGCTATACATTCAATAGCATGCTAGTGGGAACGGATCATGGTACCAAAGGCTTGGTCAGTCAGGATCTCCAGCAACAGCACGTGCGGCACGCGGCCATCGATGATGTGCACTGAGTTCACGCCACTCTTGGCCGCGTCGAGCGCGCCAGCGATCTTGGGCAGCATGCCGCCGCTGATGGTGCCGTCGGCAAACAGCTCGTCAATGCGCTTGGCGGTCAGGTCGGTCATCAACGCTCCCGACTTGTCGAGGACGCCGCTGATATTGGTAAGCATCATGAGCTTCTCGGCCTGCAGCACGGTAGCCAGCTTCGCCGCCACCACGTCGGCGTTGATGTTGTAGCTCTCGTTGTGCTCGCCAAAGCCGATCGGGCTGATGACGGGGATGAAGGCATCGTCCTGCAATGCCTTGACCACGCTGGGGTCCACACTGACGATGTCGCCGACCTGGCCCACATCGTGTTCCTTGCTGGGGTCGCTGTTGTCCAGCATCTTGAGCTTGCGCGCGCGGATCATGGCGCCATCGCGCCCGGTCAGGCCCACGGCCTTGCCGCCGGCCTGGTTGATCAGCCCCACGATGTCCTGCTGTACCTCTCCACCCAGCACCCACTCCACCACTTCCATCGTGGGGCCGTCAGTCACGCGCATGCCCTGGATGAACTGGCCCTGCATGCCCAGGCGCTTGAGCGCGTTCTCGATCTGCGGCCCGCCGCCATGCACCACCACGGGGTTGATGCCCACCAGCTTCAGCAGCACCACGTCTTCGGCAAAGGCCTTTTGCAAGGCCGGGTCAGTCATGGCGTTGCCGCCGTACTTGATGACCATGGTCTTGCCATGGAACTTGCGGATATAGGGCAAGGCTTGGGCCAGGATCTGCGCCTTGTCAAAAGGGGCAATGGGAGACGGTGCGCTGGTGTCAGACATGGTCAGTATCCGTAGTCAATAGGGGGACGAAGTGCAAATTGTGCCGCATGGCCGGGGGCAATTCCTTGCGGCATCCCTACGGCAAGGCTAGGCGGGCTGGTAGCCCTGCACGTGCTGAGACATAAAGGCCTTGATGGCGGTGGCGTCATTGGCATTTGCCGCTTTCTCCAGCACCTGCAACTCTTGCTGCAGCACGGCCCAGGGCATGAAGGGCTCGTGCGCTTTCATGATGCGCGGGTGAGCAGTCGGTTGCGGGTCGTCACCGATCAGCAGTTCTTCATACAACTTCTCTCCCACGCGCAGGCCAGTGACCGCGATCTCAATATCGCCCGTGGGATGCGCCGCATCGCGCACCGACAGGCCCGAGAGCTGCACCATACGCCGCGCCAAGTCTATGATCTTGACCGGCTCGCCCATGTCCAGCACAAACACATCGCCGCCCTGCCCCATGGCTCCGGCCTGCAGCACCAGCTGTGCGGCCTCGGGAATCGTCATGAAATAGCGGGTAACTTCTTCGTGGGTCACCGTCAACGGACCACCCGCAGCGAGCTGCTTGCGGAACAAGGGCACCACGCTGCCGCTGGACCCCAGCACATTGCCGAAGCGGACCATCGAAAAGCAGGTGCCTGAATGCTCTTGCGCCAGTGCCTGCAGCACCAGCTCCGCCACGCGCTTGGTGGCACCCATGACGTTGGTAGGGCGGACAGCCTTATCGGTGCTGATCAGCACAAAACGCCTGGCGCCACTGGCCGCCGCGGCCTGTGCCATGTTCAGCGTACCAAACACGTTGTTGCGTACACCTTCGTCCGGGTTGCCTTCCACCATGGGCACATGCTTGTACGCCGCTGCGTGGTACACCGTGGCTGGACAGTAGGCCTCGCACAGGACGCGCAGGCGCTCCGGGTTGCTCACACTGCCCAGCAAAGGCAACAGCTCCACCGACAGCTTGTCCGCTACACAGATGGCTTGCAACTCCTGGTGGATCCCATAGAGGCCAAACTCGTTGTGGTCCAGCAGCAGCAGCAGACGCGGCTGTTGTTGCACGATCTGGCGCGTAAGCTCGGCACCGATACTGCCACCGGCACCCGACACCAGAACCACCTGTCCAGCCAGGTCGCGCGCCAGCAAGGCATGGTTGGGCGGCACCGGATCGCGGCCCAGCAAGTCCTCAATGTCCAGTTCGTGAATGTCCTGCACCGTCACCTTGCCGCTGGCCAGGTCAGCCATGCTGGGCAGGGTGCGCACATGCACCGGCTGGCCTTGCAGGGACTGGATGATCTGGTTGCGCCGCTCGCGTGTGGCATTCGGCATGGCGAGAAGAACATCCGTAATGGACTGGGACTGCACCAATGCAAATAGCTTTGATGCGGCAAAGACTGGTACACCATTGATACTTCGCCCGTCTTTGCTCGCGTCATCATCAATGAACCCGACAAGCTGGTATTGCCGAGACACGCCAAGTGCTGCCGCAGTCTGCGCTCCAGCCGTACCTGCACCGAATATCAGCAAGCGCCCAGCAGCAGGCGTACCCGATGTATGCAGCCCAGCCAACCAAAATCGGGCAAACGCACGACTAGCGCCGACAAGCAGCAAGAAAACAATGGGTTGCAGCAATCCTAAGCTACGTGGCACGCCAGGCCACTGCTGCCACAGCAAAATGGCACAGAACAGCAAGGCATAAAGTCCGATTGCCTTGCCAGTAGCCACCAAAGCGGCCTGGCCCGTGTACCGGAAGATTGCCCGGTACAATCCGAATCGCACAAAAATAGGGAGCGCCAAGACGGGCGTAACTCCATAGACCCACCATTGCGCTGCGACTGGGTAGTACGTATTGTCAAGCCTAAGCGCATATGCAATCCAAGTGGCGAGAAGCGCCAGCATGACATCCAGCGCCATTACCGCCAAGCGCTTGACCACACGAGGCCAAGCCAGAATCCTGCTATGCATTAATTGCGAAGGATTCCTTGGGCTGTCCCTGAGCGATCAAGGCCGACAACCATTTGGGCGTAAGACCGCGCCCAGACCAAGTTTCGCCATTCGGTCCACGATACTTGGCCGCGACAACCCCACGCCTTTTCTCCACGAGGCCGGAAGAAGCTCTGGTTTGCTTTGCAGGTTTATTTGCTTTACCTTTCTTCCGGATTTGAGGCTGTTGTAAATCCTTGACTGTGATACCAAAGGCATGCATTTGAGCCAAAATTTCCTTCACAGTCTTGTCAAATTCACGCGCCTTGACCTCATTGGCCTGCTTCTGCAATTTTTCAATTTGGACTTGAATATCAATGAGATTATTCATCTTCGCTCCAGAACAGTGTTTTCATCAATGGGATATACCATCTCGCCACAGAACCTTCAGGGCCGTCAGCAGAATGATTCTAATGTCAAAAAGTATGGATTTACGCTGCAAGTACTCATAATCCAATGCCACTTTTTGAGGAATTGGCAACTCATCTCGCCCATTGACTTGGGCCCAACCTGTCAACCCCGGGTTGATTCGATTCACTCCACATTTGGTGCGCGCTGCGATCAAATCATGCTGATTGAACAATGCAGGCCGCGGCCCCACAAAACTCATATCACCTTTCATAATGCTCCACAACTGAGGCAACTCATCCAAGCTGCTCTTCCTTAAGAACCCCCCAATCGGCGTGAGGTATCTGTCGGGATTACTCAAAAGATGTGTGGCAACGGCTGGGGTATCGACATGCATGCTGCGGAACTTTGCCATCCAAAAAACTGAGTTATTCTTCCCTATGCGACTGGACCAATACAAAACAGGACCCTGGGAAGTAAGTTTCACGGCCCAGGCTATGAGCAGCATAGGGAAAATGAGCACCATCGATGCAAGCACCGAGAGAAGGAGGTCGAGGATCCGCTTTGACATGGATACGCTCCGCTAGTTAAAAGGCGCTTCTAGACGCTCGTATTCAGCAATAACCAACGCGTTAACCGTGCGAGCATCAAAATCCCGCAACACTCTTACCCTCGCCTGCTGACCCAGCTTGTCGCGCAGCACATGCTCCTCCAGTAAATAAACCAGCGAGTCCCGCAGTGCCTCCACATCTTTGGGCGGAATCAACAGTCCCGTCTCACCGGCAACAATAGCATCACGGACACCCACAATATCTGTTCCAATCGCTGGAAGTCCCATTGCCGCGGCCTCCAGAATTACCGAGCCAAAACCCTCTCGATAACTTGGAAGACACAACACATCGGAGACAGCAAGATACTTCTCAGGTTCGCTAGAATAGCCTATGCAGTGAATAGACGTATTGGTCTGCATGGCGAGCAACGTATCTGCAGGCAATGGATCACGCTCTGGCTCCTGAGGACCAACAAGCAATAACTGATAGTCAAAACCCATGGCCTTCAGATCGACAAATGCAGCAACCAACTCAGCAATGCCTTTGTCACGCGTCAATCGTCCAACAAATACAATGACTTTTGATTGGTGGGGCAGTCGCAGTTCCCGCCGAATATCAGTCCGCCGTTCTGTAAATTTCTGAGGGCTGAATCGATGAACATCAATCCCGGCTAACGATCCGGAACCAAGTGTTCTTGTCTTTGAGCGATTAACGACGCCTTCATCAATCAAAAACTCCATTTGGGAATAACTGTCCGCGTAGTTAGTGGTACTCAAATAGGCGGTGAATTTGTCAGCCGCTTTCACGAGATGACGCCTTATACCCCTTAGCTCCACCCAAGGTTGCCCTGTAAAGGTATGCATGCGCATCGGAACACGGACCAACCAAGCAGCAAGCATGCTTAGCAAACCGCCCTTTGGAGTTGTTGAATGCACCACATCAAATTGTTCTTTTTGGAAGTACCGAATCAAGCGAAAGAGCGCAACCAAATCGCGCCCCGCTGAAATGGCACGGGGAATATCCATCAGCACAATGGATACCCCCGGTATTTGACCGAGTGCCTGCACTTCAGGCCCGTCCGAGCAAACCAGAGTCATATGGTGCCCCGCTGCACATGTGTCGGCAATCTGTACACGCAAATGGTGATACAGCATGAAAGGGACCGTGGCAGTGCGACATATCTTCATGACGTACTCAGAATGCAATCGCGCTCGTTATCGAGAAAACCGTCGACTCAAACAATGAGGCATCTTCCGAAGAATTTCGTAGATCAAGGCAATCCTGTCGGGAATGATTTCCAGATAACTTCTGGTTCTCATGGTCGATACATTTTCCGCATGCCTTCTATAAACCATCAACGGTCGCCGTAACATTGACACCTTAAATCCGAGGCACCCCGCTATGATTCCAAGCCACGCATCGTGAAAAATACCACGACGGATTGGAATGGGAAGAATATCGCTCAATATCTGCCTTCTAAAGGCCATGCAGCAACCAGTGTAGGTATTGCTGGCAATATTTTTCAAAACACCTACTGAAGTATTGCACACTTGGAACAAGGACTCACTGACCATGGCGCCCTCTATTCGTGCATCATGCAGAAGTAAATCAACAGCTTCTTTGGCAAAAAAATTCCGCACAACCTCAACCTTATTGCTCTCCCATCTATCGTCCTGATCGCTCAAAAAAATTAAATCACCCCGTGCGAGAAGAAGCGCTTTTTCAAAGGTCCGCACCACGCCTAGGTTATTGTCATTCAGATGCAATTTTATTCTTGGGTCATTCAGATTTCGAATAAGAAGAACTGTTTCATCGGTTGAAGCATCATCTACGATGATCAACTCATCCTGAGAGCCCAGTTGGTCCAGAATGGATGAAAGCTGGACAGACAGGTATTTCGACCCATTGAAGGTCGCCATGCAGACCGATACTACAAGACTTCGGTCGGGCGATACATTGAACATATGAAACTGGCTTTCCGGAATTCGACTCCAGTCGATTATTTTTTTTGACTAAGAAACTTGTACAGGATACGTCCGTAGAAAAACCGACTGGACTCAAGATCAATCATGTGAAGACGTGCATTTTTGTGAATAGGCTGAAGAAGAAAGAAAAATGTCCACAAAAACAAATTGGTTGCACCACCGGGAAGAACCGCTATAAGTTGTGCCGCCATTTTCAGAAAAAAACCATCCATCCGTTTCTGCAAGAACTGTACATATTGTTCGCGACCATACGCGCCGCGTGCACGAAAAATGAGCAACCTAGCGACGCTGCGCCATGGGTCTCTGACGCTGACTTGCTGCCGGACTCTTTCGCTGATTGTCGTAAAGGACCATATCAAGTCTGGCCATTTGAAAAGAGAGATTGAAAAGCTGCTGGATGACCACAGCGCGTTGCCATATCGAATGACAATGGAGGGCGCCGCCAAGACCAGGATCTCGCAAGTCATGGGCCGTTGGAAAATCACGCCCATATGAACGAACAAAGAGCCAAAGTATCTTTTTTTGTCTCTGGCATCCCACATTTTCTTCTGAATCACCACACAACCAATGAAAGACAGGTAGCTGGCAACATTGGCAAAAAAAACCTCCGCATCCTTAGGGCCATATACCCTGTCATTCACCTCATTCAGGGCATGCGACTTCAATACCTCTCTCAAGTCCAGCGATCTCACTTCCGAGTTGACAATTACCAAACCGTAATTCCTGCCTATGGCATCAATTACAGAAGCCACCGCGCCTGGCAACAGGATATCGTCGTCAGAGAACAACCAGCAGTAATCCCCCCTCGCCCAATCGACAGCCCGGGAATAGTCCTGATCAACACCGCCTTTCACCTCCAACCGGAAATAGCGGATACATGGATACATTCTCTGATAGCCACGCACAATCTCCTGCGTATTGTCTGTGGAAGCCCCATCAACAATGACAACCTCGACAGCATCCGTCAACTGAGAAACGATGCTGCTCAGGGTTTCGCCAATGAACGCCGCACGATTTAACGTCGCTATGCAAATGGAAAGTTTGATGTTTTCACTCATTTGATAGTTTTATTCCGGCAATACTGAGTGCTGCAGCCCCAATACGAGAAGAGGCTAGGCCATCAGTTTTGTATGCAATATGATTTAGCCATTCCAGCCGCGCCGTCGCCAAGGCAGCAGACAACTGTTGCTGCCCACCTTCAGCAATTTGCATAAAGATGTCCATGATTTGATCTGGGGTCTGTGGGGTAAGGACAGCTCCCGATTTTCTGAATTCTTCGCTAAACGGCCAGCCAGGAAATATAGGGCAGATGGGGAGTTTGCCGGCGATCATCGCATCGATCGTTGCCGTTGATCCGAAGGAGATGAAGGCATCGCAGACGGCAATGAGTTCGCGGATATCTAAGCCTTGGTCGGCAAAAATGATGTTCTGCGCCGAACTCGCCAACGAACGGGTCTCCTCCACGTTTTCATGAGGATGCGGCTTCACTACCAGAATGACTTTCTGTATTTTTTCTGCCACATCAAATATGGCGCGTTTCATGCCTCGCAACACCTCAGGTCTGGCGTACTCGGTGTGCGTGCTATCGGTATAAGTGGACGCAAGCAAAATGACGGCACGCCCATCCGCTAATCCCAAACTCCTGCGCGATGCTTTCACAAGTGAGCGCGGCGGCCGTACCAGAACGTCATGTCTAGGAGAGCCAGTTAACAGTATTCTCTCTTCCGGCACGTTCTGCTTGAGCAGCGCCACTTTTGAGGCTTCGCCCCATACAGCCACACGATAGGCTGAAAAGAATCGCCACTCGACCGATTCGTCTCCCGCCAACCCGAACTGAACTTCCAGACATGGCATGCCCATCCCTCTAGCTATCAAGGCATACATCCGGGTTCTCGCATCGGATGTGTCGGGCGAAAGCACCAAGGAAGGCCGATGCTCGCCGAGAATGTGTCTGGCCAATGCCGCATGCGGCAGCATAAGCGGCAAGTAACATCTGAAGAAGAGGTACAGGACTGTCCGCGCGGCCTGCGACAAATACTGATACTCGGGTGGTAAGAGTTTGATGACCGTCTCTGGCTTGAGCTCAGACTCAACTTGGCGGAGAGACGTCTTTAGCATCTTGACTCGATGACGCGCCTCAGCCCCCCAATGCTGCCATATCGACTGATGAAGAACATGCGGTGGGTTTGCTGATGGCGCACTACCGCATCCCTCATTCAAAACCACAGTGCACCAGTTGCCATCTACAGGCAAGCCTTCAACCACGGGCTGGAGCACATCCCGATACATTCGGGGCGTAAATCCCAAACACAAAAACACAGAGCCGGAAGGCCAGTTCGAACACCCACACTGATCAGGCGGACGGTGGCGCAGTGCATTTTTGAGCCTCAACACAAAAGGCTTCACAAGCAGCTTCAAATGCGCCTTATATGTTGTCGCCGCAACCGCAGTCGTTAAATGCCGCCATGCCAACTCAGGCGCGAAAACATCCCAAAATGGGATTCCATCAATCGTCAGAATTTCTGACAAGGTCTTGCCGCTTGAGTGCCTGGCTTTCCCGATGTGTTCAATCAGGCTCGCATAATCATTTTGCACATGGGCAAAACTGGCAGATCCCTTACTGTTGCTCATGAAGGGGCAACGCAGGGTCGCGGTCAACCATTTGGTAAATCAATTCCTTGAAACCAAGCCTTGGCTGCCAGCCGAGTTGCTCTCTTGCTTTCGTAATATCGCTTACAAGCGGAAAGGGCTCGTTCGGTCGAAGCATGGATGCATCTCCACGAACGCACTCTCTGTAGTTCAGACCGACAGGCTCAAAGGCGATCCGACAAACATCAAGGACCGAGTGAAAAATACCCGTTGCGATCACATAGTCGCCTGGTTGAGACTGCTGCAACATGAGCCACATTGCCTCAACGCAATCACCAGCAAAGCTCCAATCCCGCCACGCGTCCAGGCTCCCCAGTTTCAATTCGCCTTCCATCCCGATCTTGATCATTGCGTCCCCATAGAGTTTTGCCGCTCAGTACGGACTGCGTGGATTCACGGGGGTCCGCTCTGTCTGCGGACTTTTCGTTGCTTCACCAAATATTTCGCGACTGGACGCTTGGCAAAACCGGATGCTTGCATCCACTCGCCGTATCGCCTCCAGTATTCTCACTGCGACCAATCCGTTCACATCCCCTAATCCCAAAGAGTCGCCATACATGGCCGCCCAGGTTGAGAAGCCGGCAAAGTTATAGACCTCTGACGGCCTATATTTGGCGATCGTCGCCTCAATCGACTCTTGGCTACGCAAATCCCAATCGACCAGCTCAACGTCATCGGGTGAAATGGAAGTACCACCAAAACCGGCCGATGCCCTCGGTGAGGCTCCGACAAGTCGGCAACCCTTCTGAAGCAGGCTCTCGGCCAAATAAGAGCCATCTTGACCGGTTACGCCGGTTACTAGTGCTGTCCGATCAAGCATGCGAAATCCGGCAGCCCTCACCCGTTCTTACGGGCCACCATCACGCGATCGAATCCCTTGACGATGCCAAGTTTGCACAAGAGCTTGTCCACGCCCAATACCATGCGCGCCAAGGCATAACGCAAACCATCGGGGCCGGAAATTCGCATCAATGGCGTTCCCGCAAAAGCGTTGCGCTGCACGCTATAAATAACCTCGAATTTTTCATTGAAAACTTGAGCGATTTCATCCACACTGGAATGCTTTGCCTCTTCCATCGGGCTGAATATCTCCTCGCGGTATTTACTCTTCCCACTCAAAAGCTTGAAAACCGTGACCACTTTTTGGGGATATGACAAGTTGTATGTCGGCAATATGAATTCACAGAAGTATTCAAGCGCTTGTTCAAGCTTGCCCCGAGGCATATCATCCATTGTCGCCACGATTCCACCCGGCTTCATTGCACGATACACTTTGTCCATAAAGGCGGGGACATCAGGCATGTGGTGAAATGCAGACCACCCCGAAACCGCGTCGTATGTCTCAACACCCAAGTCCAGTGCGCTGACATCCTCGAGGTGGTAAGTGACAGACCCAAAGCCTTCTTTGTAGGGGTTTTCCTCCAGCGTCTTTTTGGCGAGTGCAATTGCCTTGGGCGAAATGTCATAGGCATCCACATGGCACCCATTTCTGGCCAACTCCAGCGCTAGCCAACCGGAGCCGCAGCCAATATCCAAAACACGGGCACCAGGTCGCTGAGAAACCAATTTTATATATGTATCACGCGCCTCACCATCCAAAAGTGCGGTCATCTTCGGATCAATGAGGAAGCGTTTCTCACCACGTTTGGGAATAAATTTAGTCGCTCGACGGATATCGACTTCCATGGCGATATGCTCAGCGCGTTCGGTACGGATATCGGCAATACCGTCGAAAAATTTTGCCTCAGCCTGCTTGAGCTCTTTGAAATTATCTTGTGTCATATACACGACTCCTTTGTTTATTCAAAACCAAACGATTTCAATCAATTCATCCACATGGCTGCAACACTGTATAAAAAGAGTGATCACAGCCGCAAATTACGTTGCAAGAGAATTTCGACCTCTTCCGCCACCCAGATGCTGTGATCAATTTTACCGGCAAAAACAGAGAAATATCCGCCGCCATAGTCCGTAACAATTGACGGGCGAGCGTCAGAATGCTCTCTGCGAGCCAGAACCATCCGCGGCCCCTCCAAAAACCCCACCAACTCTGATTCCGCCAGCGCCGGCACGTAAGTCGAACAGGTGTCTCTCATATTTTCAAAAAAAGAGGTTTTCTCAACGCTTGCGAATGGCGCAGTTTCCGGTGAAAGCCAGTCGGAATTCATCTTTGTCGAAACATCCGATGCCACTACGCTGCCTGTAACGTTGTAGAGCAGAAAGTTATCTGACTTGCCGTGCGGAAGAACAGTCATGAATGGCCCGTCCATGATCGTTATACCGACCTTGGGTATATCCATCTTGATGATGGGCACGGCCGTATATTCATAGAGATTATCTTTAACCTCAAACCCGAGTTGCTCGGTAAGCCTGTTTATATCGCTATAGCAGGCATTGACGACCAGATCCGCAGCAAAACTCCGCCCATCCTGCGTTGTCAACAGGTATCCACTTAAAGATCTTTTCAGCCGCATCACTCTCTGATTCAAAGCGATACTTATTTTTTCCTCTCTGATTCTGTCCCACACCAATTGCCGAAGAATATTGCAGTCATAAACTACCTCCTCGCAGAGAATACCTGTATTTACCCCGGAAATCGACACAGGAAAATCACTTGCCTCAATCTCCTTAAAGGGTAGGCCTAGTTGCCTACAAAAATCAAGGTACGCAAGTGGGGCTGTCAGCGAGTTTTGGTTGGAAATGAAGTATGCATTCAGGAAATTATCCAGAATGCATTCCTCATATTTGAGACGAAAACTCTGAAAGCCGCGGATTGACTGCCTTCCCGTTTCCAAATCCCTAGGGTAATGAAAACCCAAGTGAAGACGATTTTGGTTGTTGCTTGAAGCGCCTGCGAGCAAATCACTCTTAGCCTCAAAAATCTGGACAGTCAGTCCCAATGAGGCTGCCTTCAAGGCGATCTCTGCACCAAAAATCCCGCCGCCAATTACGGCAACATTCGCGCTACTCAGCATCGAAAAGGCCCTTCACGTCCCTCTGCACGCCAATCTAGGTGGAGACGATTAAACCGAGAATCCATCATCAACCACTATATTTTGACCTGTCATATGACGGGACGCATCCGAAAGCAAGAACAACAGGGGCTCTGCGATATCAACAGGATTCAGCATGCCTTTTTCTTTGCAATACTCACCATAGGCCTGAAGAAAATCCTCGGGCTGCCGATCCAATACGCCACCAGGCGAAAGGCAATTTACGCGAATATGATCTGTCTTAAAGTATTGAGCAAAATACCGCGTGAGGTGAATGACTGCCGATTTGATTGCAGCATATTCAACCGGCATTGTCATGGAGGTATTTCGGTAGATCTCGAAGCGAGGCGCCATTACCCCATAAATGGACCCCATGTTGACAATATTGCCATGCCCTTGTTGCCTGAAGAAAAGGCCGAATTGCTGGGCAACAAGAAAGTATCCGCCTAAATGCAAATTGGTATTTGCGCAAAAATCGGCATATGTCACTTGCTCCAGTTTTCGCCCGTAGTTTGGGTTACGTGGATACGCGTTGTTGACTACCGCATCAATTTCCCCGTGTCGCGTGCTGACGCGCTCAATCAGGCTGCATACCGAATTCGTATCGGTAATATCCAGCACTTCTGCATAGGCTTTGCCGCTAGAGGAAATTTCATGGACCACTGCGTTGGCGGCATCGATATTAATATCTGCCACGATTGCTGTGGCACCTTGTCTTGCAATTGCCTTGGCAAAGGCACGCCCCAAAAGGCCTGCACCGCCGGTGATCACGATAGTCTTTGCTTTCAGCATATGCGCTCAGCCCAGAACTCTTTTGAAATAAGCAATTGTCTCTTTCAGCCCCGCCTCCAGTTGCACGGTCGGTTGCCAAGCCAGCTTCTCATTCGCCAAGGATATATCCGGTCGACGCACACGAGGGTCATCTTGCGGTAGCGGCATGAATACCAATTGCGACTTTGACTGTGTCAGTTGCAATACCTTTTCTGCCAATGCCAGCATCGTGAACTCTCCGGGGTTCCCAAGATTCAGTGGCCCCGTCAACTCTGCAGGCGCATTCATCATCCGCACAAAACCCTCTATCAGGTCATCCACGTAGCAGAAACTTCTGGTTTGCTGCCCGCTGCCATAGATGGTGATGTTCTCACCTTGCAGCGCCTGAACAATAAAGTTGCTGACCACCCGACCATCCTGCGGGTGCATGTGCGGTCCGTATGTATTGAAAATCCGCACCACCTTGACTTCGACACCATGTTGTCGGTGGTAATCCAGAAAAAGAGTTTCCGCGCAGCGCTTGCCCTCGTCATAACAACTGCGGATTCCTACGGGATTGACCCGCCCCCAATAGTCCTCCGGTTGCGGGTGCACTTCCGGATCACCATACACCTCAGAAGTAGACGCCTGCAAAATTCTTGCTTGATTTCGCTTAGCCAGTTCCAACAGGTTTATGGCGCCATATATGCAGGTTTTCGTGGTTTGGATCGGGTCATACTGGTAGTGCACCGGACTCGCCGGACAGGCTAGGTTGTATATCTGATCAACCTTCAGATCAATGGGAGACGCAACGTCATGGCGTAAAGCCGTAAATCGCGCATTCTTCAGCAGATGTGCAATGTTGGTTGGATTTCCAGAGGAATAGTTGTCAACGCACACGACATCATGCCCCTCATTGAGCAGCCGGGCACACAAATGGGAGCCCAGAAACCCGCTCCCTCCAGTGACAAGAATACGTTTAAGCAATCTGCTTCCTTATCAAAAACCTGAACACGTCAAGCAGATCAGCACAAGTAGTGCGTGCTACACATCAAACTTGTATTGCTCCAACTTTTCACTTTCCGTCAGCTTGTAAGCATCCAATCCAATCGTACTCTCGCCCGGTCTTGGCAAGACGTACGCCACGACTTCGTCCAAAAAACCCATCCGTGCGCCAGAGCCATAAATACGCATCTGCAAATCCAGATCCCATACTCGATTCCACTCCTTGCGCCAGCATTCGACGTTGTAATGCATGAATCGCAAGTACGACCGGTACAGCCAGGTTGCAACCCCCCCGATTTTGGGACTGTTGTCATTGGGCCTGACAGGTCCGCGAGTGAGGTATGGATCTAGTGCACGAACACCGTCCACCACTTTACGCTCACCGAATCGCTCCGCCTCATACAGCCCAGACACAAACTCGTACTGTCCTTGCTGCGCAAATCGAAGTAATTTCTCTATGTGATCGGGTGACCAAGTGTCGTCGTCGTCAACACGAGCTATCCACTGCCCACGCGCAAGCTCCATCGCCTTGTTTGCCGGCACAGCGCCGCCCACAAACCAGTGGTTTTCGACGGTTTGACGGTACTTTCTACTACGTGTTGGGAGGTTGTAGAAACGCAATCGCGGATCACGGATCTGAGCGAGCAACTCCGCAGTATTGTCAGTGCAATGATCTCCCACGATCATTAACTCAAGGTTGGTGTATGACTGCGCCAGCACCGAGGTAACCGCACGCTCAATCAACAATGGTCCGCGGTTATATGTCGGAACACAAACGGTTACCAGTGGCGTCTGATTTTCGTCGCGATAATCATGCGCGTGTAGCAGGCGAGCCACTCGCAACTGTAAAGGTTCTGTGAGAGCGAATCGCAAGCTGTTGGCGCTAGCAATGAAACGGTCTTCCAGCGTGCGCCGCGGGACATTTGACTTATCGGACATACTGTCCTCCATTGAGATCAATACACGCTCCATTCAAATGACTCCAGTGAGTCTGGCAGAGATCAAACACGATATCTGCCAGATTCTCGTTGCGCAGCAAATGCCCTGATGGAATTTGCGATCGATGAAAATCCCGCCTGGATTCGGCCATATCGCGGAACATCGTGCTCTCTTCGATCAGCCCGGGAGCAACAGCATTGATTCGGGCGCCCTGCGGCAGTCGCGCAGTCATGGACTTCACAAACGAAAGCAATGCCCCTTTTGAAGCGGCATAAATCGGGTCAAAACTCCCACGCTGCGCAGAGATAGACGAAAACATCAACACGCACGAACGCTCCGTCAAGAATGGCAACATTCTCGAAAGCACTTTGACCTGACCGTTGAAATTGACTGACATCACCTCGTCAACTTCCGAAAACGCATATGCATCCAAACTCTTCCCGGGCAACACCCCCGCCAGAAAAATGACCACATCAATACGCGGCGCAGCAGTTTCCAGATGACAGGAAAAAGCCTCAATGCTCGCGTTGTCTCGCAAGTCGAGGTGGACCATATCCGCCCGCCCCTCCTGCACAACCGGAGCATGTGCAGCATAAGTCCCCAGCACACGCTTTGCAGAGTCTCCAAAGCGCGCCATTATCGCGCCGCCGATGCTAGATGAAGCACCCACCACCACCACAGCATCCAAGGCTGGATGACCGCTCATGTCAACGATTCACCCGATGGGCCACTACCCAACACGATCAACGCTCCCGATCCAAAACTCTTACCTGCTTCGCGTGCAACCCACTCCAGGATTTCCGATCTGTATCGGGGAGCGCAAATAACCAGCAATTCACTCTGAGCAATGTGCGCAACGCAATTGATGGGCTCCGATACAAGGACGCCCTCGCTTTCGAGATGGCTCTTGCGCCTGGGATCTGAGTCGACCACTCTTACGGACTCCGGCAAATCCATGCCATCGATCAGACGGCGCAAAAGATCCGTAACAGCCCATAAGGTAACTTTCCCATCAGCTTTACTTATTTCCATGATCTGCTGCCGCAACTGCTGGATTTGCAGTTCATTTCGACGGATTTGCTGCAGCCCGCCATGGACACATGCCAAGGCATCAATGAATTCGCATTGCGTATCCGCCTCCAACACCATCGGGACAGCTTCCTTACGAAATACGCCAAGAATTCCGTATGGCCGGCTACACATATGTCCGAGCTCAACCAGATTCAGCCCCACGCTTCGAGCAACTGCAGTCAGCGTCACGGCTGAGAAGTGGTTGACATGCTCAAACTCAAGCAGCAATAGATTGCGGGGATACAGCCGTAAATCCGGGACTTCGCAGACCATGACACCGCCCGGTTTGAGTGCCCGGTGACACGCAGCAAGAAAATCTTTGACCTGAACAACATGCTCTAGAACGTCGTAGTGCGCCAGCACATCAACCGAGTTCTCGACCAAATCATGAACACTTCGAAGTTCAGCCGGCACATCACTTGCAACATCCACGACAAGCTGACGCCCAAAAAGCGAAGCGCACCGTCGATGGAACTCACCTGGTTGATCTCCACCGACCTCTGCAAATACACCATCCGGAACACTGTACCGCTCAAGTACGCTAAGTCGCGCATCTACCGAATATGGCAGTCCGATTTCCTTATAACCAGTCAATCCATCTGCGTAATAACGTGCCAAATCATCTTGCCGCGGGCCTGGAGAGGCGAAGCAAAACCCACATGAACGACAAACGGCCACATTAAACGGAAACTTCCAAGTGTTGTGGGCACGCACAACAACACTCTGGCTGGACCAGAGTGACTCCGCATCCACAGCGCCACAACATTCGCAGGTTCGCGCTTCGAGGGCTATTTCAAGAAAAAAGGAATTGTGAATAGATGGAGACATCATTGGCGTTGGCCCATTAGGCATTCTGCGATTTTAAAATCCATAAGCGTATCAATATCTATAGAGCGCTCTATTGGAACATGTACCGATCGCACCCGCCCTTCAAAAACTGCGTTATGCGTCATGACAAATGAGGGGCGCACGACGTAGGCCACTGTTGCCATGTCAAACACTGCCGGCGCATCTTGGCGGCGTGCTATTGCAGATGCTGGCGGAATAACTAGGCCAACGGTGCCATCCGCATTGATTTTCACCATGTTGAAGTACGGGCTGCGATGGGCATCGGTAACGGTAACAACAATGTCTGCGTCGCCTTTCTCGAATTGATCGAGGCAATTGTCGATGTCCACAGGCTCTCGCAGCGGAGCTGTTGCAGGAATAGAAACCATGGCATCAGGCAAGCCACTTTCGCTCTCCTGAAGGTATTCAATCGCATGTCTCCATGCCAACCATTCTGGACTGTTGTCCATCGCAAGCTCCTTGGGCCGCATAAATGGCACCTCCGCGCCATACTGCCTCGCCACTTCGGCGATGTCATCGGAGTCAGTTGATACGATGACTCGGTCAATGCGTGAAATCGCTCGCGCGTGCTCTATCGACCATGCAATGAGCGGTTTACCGGCCAATTGTCTGATATTTTTTCCAGGCAATCCTTTTGATCCGCCACGCGCGAAAATAAATGCAACCGCTTTCATGTCCTCTCACGCTCCTGTGCGCTCATGTCTTTGAACCTCGACTCGCCGCCCCTCTGCCGCCGCCTGCCGTGCAGCGTCTATGACTTCTAATACCTTCAAACCGTCCTCTCCGCTGATGATGGACTGTGCACGGTGTTCCGCGCACGCGATCAGATGTTGCCACTGCGCAAGATAACTTTCATCGCGCCCAGCCTGATGTCGATACATTTCCTGCCATGTCGACTGACCAGAGGCCATCATTTCAACCGTTCCTTCGACTCCATTCCAACGCAGGCTTCCGAACTTTCCAATCGCGATACATGTGCGTGTAGTATCCTGGCGAATGAAATCCAGATTGGCCGTAGCTACAATGGGTCTTTCATCACGCTTGGGGAGAAAACTCAGGATCAGATGCACCGAATCCTCGACGTCGATCTCAAGATCGCTTTGCCTTGACAGGGAAGCCTGGACCCAGTTCACCTCACCGAAGATCCAGATCAGATAGTCCAATTCGTGACTCAGCTCAAGCAAAGCACCGCCCCCCAGCGCCAGCTGTGCTGATACGCCCTGTCGATAATCCGAGTCTGGTCGCCACGACGGAAGATACTGGCCAATCTCAGTCCTCACCGACCACACCGGACCGATCGCCTCACCATCCAGCATGGCCTTGAATTTTTGCAACGAGGGCAAGTACCGGAGGTTGTAGCCAGTAATCAATTGTGCCTCGGTTTCCCTGCAAGCAGCTAGCAACTCCGGTACACCGTCAACTGATACAGACAACGGCTTTTCAATTAGGAGGTGCACTCCCGCTTTCGCAAAAGGCATAGCGGCAGATATATGCAAAGTTGCCGGATTCGCGATCACGGCAATCTGGGGGCTAAAGGCCAGCGCCTCATGCTCAGTTGAAAAAGAATAGTCAGCAAACTCAGGAATGACTGGGTCGAGCTTGTGTCTCAGCACTGCAATCTCAGCTTGCGGAAAAAGCCCTCTTGCCAAACGGAGGTGACGTTTCCCAATACTTCCAAGACCTACCGTCAGAATGCGTTCAATCATCTCATCAGTCTCGGTCAAGCGGAGCCGCCAACATCAAACACTGCGCCAATCGTCGGCCAATTGGCAAGCTCCACCCCGGCAGCTAACAGAGAGCTCCGTGCCTGCTTCAGACCATCGCCTACAAAATTAAACAAATGTGCCGTGGCCACCGCATCCACCCGCGGGTCAGCGAGACCAGCGGCAAGATGTGACGCATTCCCTGCCCCACCCGCCAAAATGACCGGCGCAGACCAACCACTCGGCAATTGATCTAGAAGCGCGATGTCATATCCTTGACCAGTACCGTCCCGATCAATCGAGTTCACATACCATTCACCAACCGAACTGGCACTGATCTCACACAATACATCTGAAGCACAGCCGCTCAGGGCGCAAGTACCTGAATCGGTCCAGATTTCACACTTTCCGCCCGCAGCGCGCTTGAGGTCCAGCGAACCGACAACACACTGCTGACCAAACTCTTGCGCCAATTCCTTCAAGAATTGAGGCTGACTAAAGAGAGGGCTATTGATCACCACTTTGTCCGCACCGGATCGAAGCAAGCGCCGTGCGTAGTCGACGGAACGTACGCCACCGCCAGCAGCGATCGGAATAAAGCACCCCTGCGTCAAGGCTTCCAGTGTTTCGCAGAATGCAGCCTGATTGCGCACTCCACGAGAAACATCTAAAACAATCAACTCATCAATAAAAAAAGAAGTTTGGGAAAATTTGTAGTTCTTCTGCAACCAAGCCAGATTGCCGACTTTTTGAAGCCGAAAGTTACGGCTCAGCATGAACTGCCCGTTGTCATAGAGCAGAGTAAAAAGGATGCGCTTTTTCAACATAGGTCACAAAGACAGGAAGTTGCGCAGCAGCCGCAGTCCATTAGTTTGGCTTTTCTCGGGATGAAATTGAGTTGCAAAAATATTCTCATGCTCGTACGCGGCAAGGAAATCTTGCCCGTAATGGCATATCCCATGGCGCCCTGGCAACCCATCGGCCGACAATCGGTAGGCATGCACGAAGTAAAAATCTGCCGCTGAGGCTACCCCCTGGAACAAAAGGCTTGAATCCTCACTGACCACTCGATTGAAACCAATGTGAGGAATTTTCAATGCGCCCACGGTCTTGGGATCAAATCGATCCACCGTCGCAGGAATGAGCCCCAGACCGACAGTTTCACCATCTTCAGTTCCATGGGAAGCCAAGAGCTGCATTCCCAGACAAATTCCCAATATTTTTCGCCTCTTGCCAACTGAAGCCTCAAGAACGGCCTCATCCATATGGCTACTACGAAGCGCTTCCATGGCTTTTCGAAAGGAGCCGACCCCAGGAAGAATCAGCGCCTCAGCTTGTGCTACCTCGCTAGGCGCATTGCTGACTATCGCATCATGGCCCAAGTAGCGCAAAGCACTGCAGACCGACCACAGATTCCCCATTCCATAGTCAATGACCGTCACTCGCATGTCTGTAATCACGCGACAAGAAAGCGCGGAGTCCAATAGCCGTCAATTTTCTCGAACAACTCCAGATTCGCCCAACGATCCAAAGCGGCATCAAACTCACCACGACTCAATTGATAGTAATTGAGATAGGTTTCCAAATACTCATGAGGATAGTGGCCATCGTACAGACGGACCAAATTCACTGCCTGCTGACGATCCATGGCCCCTCGACGTACTTCAATGCATGCATCCTGATTCGCACGTCCAAAGCCAAACTTTAGATACATCAAATACGTATGCAACGCATACAAGGCCTGATCGTTCTGGGAGAAATTAGTGAATGTACCGGAGTTTGTGCTCTCAGCCTCCTTCAGGCCACAATATTCTTTGGCAACCAGATAGTTCCTATACGGATCCCAGTTCTCAAAATATGACCAGTGGGTAATATCGATAGGCGTGCGTTGCAAGGCAGAATCATCGGGAAAACGAAAAAAATAGAGATCCTTTTCCGGCAAGTGCGATTCCTTGAGCACTTTGTCGTAACCACCCTCCAAGTAAACCTTTTTCATATAGTGAACGTCATAAATCGGATTTTTGTCCGTCTCCGTAGTTCCGCCATACTCCACCTCACCATCTTCTCCATAGAAGATCAAGCCAATCCCCATCTCCGTGGCCATACGCACAACACCCGCCTGAATGGCGATCAACCAGCCATAGTAGGGGAACCCCATTTCAAGCAGTCCAACCCGATTGAGTGCACGCATGGCCTCATGAGCTGGATTTACTGAAATATGGTTGTAGCCGCTTGCAACAAATGCCTTTAGGTTCTCTTCGCCAAGCGTCAAGGGAAGCGCAGGCGTAACCGTCAAAGCAAGTGGATTCATGCCGTACTTATGCTTCAGGTTGTACGCTACGTATGAACCGTCCTTGCCACCACTCACCGGCACCAGACAATCAAAGCCCCCGTCGCTGCGACGATGCTTGGCAAGCAACGTCTCAAGCTCCTTGCCGCGCGATGTCCAATCGAGTGTTTTCTTTTTCTCCATCCAGACGCAGGCATTGCACCAGCCTCTTGGGTCAAAGCTGATGCGCGGACGCGTTGACATAGACAGACAATTCGAACACCAACGCAAATTTTCAAGACTTGTTTTCATATAGCAGACCTTATTTTTGATACTTATTGGCTTCAGCTAGGTCATCTGGCCTACCGACATCCAGCCACGGTTCATGCATGGGATAAGCCACGGTACGTCCATTCTTAGCCTTCAGACGTTCAAACAGTGTGGGCATATCACAGGGACTGTTGGACTCCAGCTCGGTCAATACACTAGGCGATAGAACATAGACACCCGCATTGATGTGAGTTCTAGCCACCGGCTTTTCCTCAAAGCCGACAATTTCCACACCCTTGGTCTGAACCACGCCAAAAGGGTGCTGCCATTCATGTACGCGCACAGCCATCGTCGCCGCGGCATTGTGGCGCATATGAAAATCAAGCAACTCACCATAGCGAATGTCAGTGAGAACATCACCGTTAGTCACCACAAATGATGCGTGGGGCAACGGGTCCAGCAAACCAAGGGCGCCAGCGGTACCCAAAGGGGCTTGCTCTCGCAAATAGTCTATCTGCACTCCCAGACGGACACCATTCCCGAAATACTCTTCAATCATGTGCCCCAGATAGTGGATGGCAAGCACGAAGTGTTTGAAGCCTTCCAGCTTACCTCTCTCAATGATGTGTTCGAGCATGGGTTTGCCCGCCACAGTCACCATTGGCTTAGGACAATTCTCCGTAAACGGACGCAGCCGGACACCTTTTCCTCCAGCCATAATAACCATCAGGTTAGCGCGAGACGGTGTTGTCGAGATTTCATCCCAAAGATGCAATCCCACCACCTTGCGCCACTCATCAACGACTGGAATTTGCTGAATCTTGTTGACTCGCATCACCTGCATGACCATCTCTCGACCTAGGGCCGGGGGGACAACCAATGCATTGCGATGGATGACACTTTCAATAGAACTATTGAAGTTCAAGCCTTTCAGCAAACCTCGCCGTATATCGCCGTCAGAAATCGTCCCCTCCAACTCACCGTGGACATTCACCACAATAATGATCCTCAGCGAGGATTCATTGAGATTGCGCACAGCGTCCTGAACATTCGAATCAATAGGCAATATGGCCTGCCGCCATAGCACTTCAGGAGTGCTCATGTGGTACTCCGTCCAACAGACGTCGGCAGATCATGAAATTTTTTTCTGACGATTTCATTCAGGTCATGGTTTTTCAAAACTGCAACGACTTTCTCACTCGCACCGCCATCACCATAGGGATTGCGAACACCGAGCACCGCCGACTGGAAGTCGGCCGAGTAAAGCTTCTCCAGTGCCGCTGCAATGCTTTCTCGCTCCGGTTCGCATTGGATGACGCTGTCCGCCTGTAAACGCCCCCTTTGACGATCACCAATGTTAATGGTCCCTTTCTTCAAACTTGGAACTTCCAACAACCCACTGGATGAGTTGCCCACCACTCCATCAACTTGCGCAATGCATGACAAGTAACGCAGCTGACCAAGCGAACTGTAGGCTCGCGCATTGCTGTGCTGCCAGACGAATTGCTCCACCATCCGGACCAACCGTCTACCGTCTGCATCCGCATTCGGCATGGTGAAGATAAGGTTGGTATCTGTCAGGGCACCCAAAGCTTCCAGAAGCTCTGCCATTTGATCGGTGGCACTTGCGGACTCCAGCGTAGCGGGATGAAATGTAACGAGTAGGTTTTTCAGCCCAAACTTGAAATCCAGAGAAGTTTCCAGCTCAGCACGATCAAGCAGCTTCAAACGTTTGATGCTGTCAATACCCAGCCCCCCCACGAGAAACACATGATCCGGCTGCTCGCCCAGTTGGATTACACGTTGGCTGTACTCTGATGTGGCAACAAAATGCAGATGCGACATCTTGGTTATCGAATGGCGAAACGCCTCGTCAACTGCTCCTTCTGTAACTTCTCCACCGTGCAAGTGTGCAACGGGTATTCGTGCAATCAAAGCAGCAGTCACTGCAACAAAGATCTCAAACCGATCGCCCAAAACCACTATCAGATCCGGCTGCAATTCACTTAACGCATCGGCAAAGCCAATCAGGCCAAGCCCCATGGATTTGGTTATGCCAACGGCGGTGTCTGAGCTCACCAACATTTCAATCTTGCGATCAATCACGAAACAATCATTAACAATGGCTTCATAGGTCAATCCAAATTCTGGCGACAGGTGCATACCCGTTGCAATGATCTGAAGCGCCAGAGCCGGGTCGTCTTTTATGCGCTGCATGACCCAGCGCAACAGGCCGTAGTCAGCTCTTGTCCCGGTGATGACGCAAATCTTGCGCGTCATAGTTCGATTAACTCGTCTTCCGCGAAATCCCGCCGCGCGATACGCCCAATAACGTCGTCCCACCGCATCGGGGATATGCCGGTGCCAGGTCGCTTCACAGAGATATTCTGCGCACCGAGAGCTTCGCCCTTCTTGATGGCTCGACTCGCCACGATCGACTTCCGGGCAACAGGTTTGTTTTTCGCCTCGCTAGGCGTCACGCGCTTAACTCCATCGCCCAAAGCTACCTCTATATTACGAATGGCGGCGACCATCGCCTTCAACTCAACAGGTTCCAGGCTCGCCTTGTGGTCAGGTCCCGGCAAATTCCGGTCAACCGTGAAGTGCTTTTCTATGACTGACGCACCCATGGTGACCGCTGCAATAGCGACCTCAATACCAGAAGTGTGATCGGAGTACCCCACCGCCACCCCAAGGGCCGCCCCCATGTACTGCATGGCGCGTAGATTCACCTCGCCCATTGGCGTAGGGTATTCGGTAGTGCAATGAAGCACGGTAATGTTGGCACGCGAAGTCCCCGCCTGCTCCAGCACGTGAATTGCATCCTCAATTTCACCCAAGGTCGCCATTCCTGTCGACAGGATGACAGTACTCCTCAAATGACCGATATGGCGCAAATACGGCAGATTGGTGATCTCCCCGGAAGGGATCTTGAAAAGGTTATGACCGAGATGGCGCAATAACTCGATACTTTCGATATCAAAACCAGTCGACAGAAACCCGATTTCACGCGCAGCACAGTGCGCGATCAAATCTTCGTGCATCCCTTCACTGAGCTCCAGACGGCGTAGCATCTCATGCTGAGACTCTGTACCTCCTGTGGATTGAAGCTGATAGTCCGCTTTTTTTGCGACACGCGTAACTTGACGATCGGCCTTAAAGGTCTGAAACTTCACGAAATCAGCCCCAGCTTCAGCCGCCACGTCAATAAGACGTTTAGCGATCCCGAGGTCTCCATTATGGTTAACTCCAGCTTCCGCAATGATGAGGGTTCGATCTGTCACGCTCCATTGCCTCCTATGTATCGCGCGTGATCCACCTGTCCGTGCCGCACAGAAATCCCCATACCTATAAGGCATCCGCGCCCAATGGAAACACCTTCCCTAATGGTTGCGCCACTTCCCACAAAACTCCCTTCCCCGACATGAACGCCTCCATTGAGGATCGCTCCGGTGGAGATATGGCAATGGTCTTCAACGACCACATCGTGCTCAACAAGTGCACGAGTATTGATAATACAGTTGTCTCCGACCCTTGCCCCAGCGTTGACAATCGCGCCATGCATCACGATGCTGCCGCCACCTACCGTTGCATGGCGAGAAACCATTGCAGACGGCGAAATCACTACCGGCAATTGAAACCCAAGCGCAAGAAGCTTGCAGTGCAATTGACTGCGTTTATTCGGTGACTGAATTTGACCTATGGCAATGAAAGCATATCGATAAATTTCGGCCAATTTTGGCAAATTGTCATCAGTACCGATGACAGGGTAGCCGAGATACCCGCCCCCCTCCTGCATACCGATCAAGCCAGCGATTTGGTATTGACCAGACTGCTCGATGATATCGACACAAGCATGAGCATGCCCTCCCGCGCCAATGAGTATCAACTCGGGCTTACTCATTGAACCAGTCCAGAACTGCTCGGGATGTTGATCAGGCAATCCGACAACAACTGTGCGACTGAAAGATCCATGCGCGGACATTCCTTGAACGGCGTCAATTCATGCATCAGGCTCCATGCAGGGCGTGTCATGCATCCAGCATCATTGGTGGCCTGCAAGATGGTATCGCGCTGGGAACACACGTTGGCATCCAAAAGCAGCGCCTGCAGCCAGTAGTTACTTTGACAGCGGTCAGGCTCCTCCATCAGCGTGACACCGGGCACTGATGCAAAGGACTCTTTGTAGGATCGAAACAGCTTCCGCTTCGAGGCCAGCATCGCAGGCAGTTGCTCCAATTGGGCACAACCTACGGCGGCATTGAGATTTGGTAACCTGTAGTTATAGCCAACTTCATCGTGCCCATACTTCCAAGGATGCGGCAACTTGGCCGTTGTGGTCAGGTGTTTGGCACGACGCGCCAGCTCAGAGTCGTTGGTCAGAATAGCTCCACCACCTCCGGTTGTGATAGTCTTGTTCCCATTGAAGCTCAAAGTACCCATCCGACCAAAGGTGCCCGTATGCTGGCCATCATAGTAGCTACCCAGCGACTCGGCAGCATCTTCCACCAGTACCAAATTGAAGTCATGGGCAATCGCCAACAATTGATCAAGGTCAACAGGGTGGCCGAAGGTATGCATAGGCACAATTGCGCGAATGACACGTCCAGTAAGCCGATTGATGCACTGACCGGATCGCTGCTCAGTATGGCTGACAAGATAAGCGCGCAACTTTCGCGCATCCATACCCAACGTTCGCTTGCTGCTGTCAACAAAATGCGGCCATGCGCCACAGTAAGCAACGGCATTCGCGGTGGCAACAAAGGTTAGCGCGGGGACCAGCACCTCATCATCCGATCTGACCCCAGCTAGCTTCAAGGCGATGTGCAAGGCAGCGGTGCCGTTGACCACCGCGATCGCATGTTTTGCCCCAGTGTATGCAGCCAGTTCAACTTCAAAACGATCGACAAACTTGCCCACTGAAGATACGAAAGTGGAGTCAAGACATTCCTTGAGATAAAGCCATTCATTGCCCACGAAACTGGGCGCGTGCAACGCAACCGCTTGCTCCCCAACCACACGGCGAATGGCGGCTAGGACTGATGAAGTCAAGGCGCTCATAAGTTGTAGATATCTGCCTTGTAGCCAGTCAAATTTCCAGGCTGTGAAAACCAAGCAGCGGTCTCTGCCAACCCACGTTTGAATCCGTCGCGACCGCCGTAATTGGGCCGCCAGTCGAACAGCTGTTGGGCCTTGGCATTGCAGGCCCACAAACGCTCAACCTCCGAGTTCCCTGGCCTTAAACGCACCTCATCAGTGATGATTTCAATCTCGACGTTCATGGCCTCGGCAATCAACAACGCGGTGTCCCCGACAGATATTTCGAAGTTGCTTCCCAAGTTGACCACTTCACCCAGCCCCAGATCAGAGTGCATCACAGCCATGAAGCCCGCCACCGTGTCTTGAACAAAGTTGAAGTCTCGCGTCGGCGACACAGCCCCTAGTTTGATTTTCCGCTGACCATTCGCGATTTGCGTGATGATGGTGGGAATGACAGCTCGCGCCGACTGGCGCGGTCCATAGGTATTAAAAGGGCGGGCAATAACGATGGGAAGACCAAAAGAGGCATAGAAAGAATAGGCCAACTGGTCAGCCGCGATCTTGGTGGCGGAGTACGGAGATTGCCCCTGCAACGGATGCTCCTCGGTAATCGGTACAAAGCGAGCCGACCCATAGACTTCGCTTGTCGACGTATGCACCACTCTCTTGATGCCCAACTCACGCGCTGCCTGCAAAACATTCAGCGTGCCATTGACATTCGTATCAACATAGGTGCCGGGGGAATGGTAAGAGTATGGAATAGCAATCAGCGCAGCGAGATGCAGCACCACATCACAACCCCGCATGGACTCTTTAACACCATGCGGGTCACGAATGTCCCCACAAAACACTTCAAAAGCACCTTTTACATCAGGGCCACAATGGTCAAGCCAGCCCCAGGAATTGAAAGAGTTGTAAAGGACAAAAGCTCTGACCTCATGCCCTGCGCGTACAAGCGCCTCAACCAGATGCGAGCCGATAAAACCATCGGCACCTGTAACTAGAATTTTCATGCTTTCAGTTTCCGCGCATTTTTACATCATCACTGCAATAAAGACAAACAAGGCATATCAAGCGGCTGTGCCGATGATTTCTTGATATGTACCACTCCGCTTAATGAACCCATCCGCCAACTCAATGACCTGCGTGCATTTCTTCAGAGTGCTGAGCCGATGAGCAACGATGATGATCGTCAATTCGTCGCCCAGACTTTCGATGGCCTCCATCACGGCTCCTTCGGTATCACTGTCCAGAGCACTCGTAGCCTCGTCAAACACAATGACATCAGCTTGCTTGTATAGTGCACGCGCAATACCAATGCGTTGGCGCTGCCCCCCGGATAGACGTACCCCACGCTCCCCGACCGGGGTGTTGTATTGATCCACCCACGACTCTATTGTTTGGGCGATTTGCGCTTTCTGTGCGGCGACACGAACACGACTGTAGTCGATCTGATCTCGCGGAATGCCAAAGGCTATGTTCTCGGCAATGGTGGTGTCCGCCAAGAAGATGGCCTGCGGTACGTGGGCAATATGCGCCTGCCAAGCCCGCTGATTTTGCGGGGAAATGAGAACATCATCAATTGTGAGGGCTCCCTGCGTAGGATGGAGAAGCCCCATAAGCAGGTCGAGCAAGGTACTTTTCCCACTTCCGGTGGTGCCGATGAAGCCGATGCGACCCCCCTTCGGAATTGTGAAGCACATGCCTCGCAAGACCCAAGGCGCATGGGGTGCATAGCGGAAGGTCAGATGCTTGAACGCAATTTCCCGCAGAAACTCAATGGGCTGCGGCATGGGCAGATCCACATCTGCAGGCAATGGCTGGTCCAGCAAGTCCAATGCATCACGCAGAGTTTGCTCACCACTGCGCATGGAGGCCCAACTGGAATATGTTTGCTGCAGCACGGGCAGCAAACGTTGCGCCCCTAGCGCCAACGCCCCCAAAACCGGTATGGCGCCCGCAACCCCATCTGGTCGCCCCGACAGGGAGTATGCAAGTGCAGCAATAAAAACCATACCCAATGCCTCGATGCCATAACGCGGGCTGTTGCCAATGATCTGACTACCTGCCTGAGCGCGCCTGAGTGGCAAATCTGCATCACTATAATGCCGACAATACGTCGATTGCGTACCATCAATCAATACATCGCGAATACCGTTCAGCCCCTCTTGCAGAGCCTTGAAAACCTTTCCTTGGTCGCGGCTGATGCTTTGACTGTAGCGTTCTAGGCGCTTTCTTGTTAACGCAATCACCATCGCATAGATAGCACCGAATCCAGCAAAAGCCGTCACCGCAACAACCGGCTCGATCACGATCAGTGCCAGGAGAATGGTGGCCAGGATCATGATTGAACTCACGATGATGAGGAACGGCCACAGTATCTGATATACAACCACAGTCGTTTTGTTAGCGATGGCCGCGATGATTTCACTACTGTTGCGCGCAACATGTACTGCATAGGGCTGGTACAACGTGCGACGAAAAATGCTAATACTGAAATCTGCACCGATTGCATGGCTGAGCCGGGTCTGCACCCAAAGCAAAATCAGCCGCGTTGCGCCAGAGAGAAGCGCAGCTCCGGCAAAGATAACGGTGAGCGGCAAAAGCAATTGCCGAGGCTGTGTAATGCCAAGGGCATGGATGAGCGGTTGTGCAAGCGGGTGCCCCCAACCCCATTCGGGAGCCGTGAGCACTCCCAGAAAAGGAAGCACCGCCCCAATACTCAAAACCTCCGCAAAGGAGGCCAGCACCATCAATACAAATAGCCCTCCAAATTGCATGCGGCGCCTCGGACTCATATGGCCCCACAAGCGAGACAGCAATTCAGCCATGGACTGAGATTCAGGCAAGTTCAAGATGAATGGCGGAAATAACAAAGAACGAAACAGGAACTCCCCTCATATGATATGAGTGAGCACGGGAAGGACGAATATTACCAATGCATCAAACTTTAACAATTTCAAACTTCGGTAGCGGAAAAACCAGATTCCGACCCTTCATTGAAGGCAGAGACTCAAAGAAAGTCCTGAAATGCCATGGCAATACCAAAAGATAGTCCGGATTTGAGGCCAGAAGTTTGCCTTCAGCAGTCAGAGGAATCAGTGTTCCCGGCGTAAATCCACCAAACTTTTCCTCATTGACTTCGCCGATCTCACTCAGCAACGACTCATCAATTCCACAATACTGTAAAAGTACATTGCCTTTTGTAGAGGCACCGAGCCCGCAAACAGTCTTCCCGGAACGCTTGGCCTCAACCAGAAAATTCATCAGCGCGGCCCGAGCCTCGTCGACACCGCGTTTGAATTCTGCATATACCTCGACACCATCCAGTCCCAGCATATCCTCATCTGCAAGGATTTGATTCAACTTCTCGGCGTCAGGCACTCTTTTTGAACCCACCTTAGCCGCAACGACTGAGAAGCTTCCGCCATTGACCTCATTGAACTCAACATCCAGAACCGTCAATCCGGCCTTGCCAACAATCCAGTTGATCTGTTTCAACGCATAGAACTCAAGATGCTCATGGCAAATAGTATCAAATGAGTTGGTGCGCAGCATTGCTGGCAAATAACTCTGCTCAAAAACCCAAACACCGTCATCATCCAGCGTTTGCTCGATCTCCCGCGCAAAGGCTACAGGATCCTCCAAGTCATAGAACATCGAGAAAGAAGTAATAACCTTGGCTTTTTTTCCTGCCATAACTTCAGCCACCTTATTTGCCGAGAAGAAATCAGCAATAAGCGTCACAGCCTCCGGATAACAAGAAGAAAATTTCACCCCCGTCGGGTCAATACCAACGAGTTGATATTTATTTTCAGGATAAGCACGCAACGTAGTTGCATCATTACTTCCAATGTCAATAACCATATCACCTGCCTCAAGCAGACTCATGGCTAGGATTTTGGCAATCTTTGAATGGAGATGTTGCACCATACTGGAATTCAAACCAGAACGGTAGCCGTAATTCATCCCGTACATCTCAGCCAGCGCATAGCTGTGCTTTAACTGAACAAGGCCACACCCACCTTCGGTCGAACATTTCACCAACTCCACAGGGCCCACCGTTACATTTTGTGTTTTCGAGCGC
The DNA here is from genome assembly GCF_056521335.1 of Rhodoferax sp. ZS1R25. Taxonomy (NCBI): domain Bacteria; kingdom Pseudomonadati; phylum Pseudomonadota; class Betaproteobacteria; order Burkholderiales; family Comamonadaceae; genus Rhodoferax; species Rhodoferax sp. ZS1R25. The sequence continues at coordinate 956,934 of NZ_JBWMAZ010000001.1, read as the reverse complement.
GGAAAAATCCCTGTCAAAGCCTGACGCCCAAGATCAATCAAAACATCCAAACGATCACCGCCACACACTCGACAATTTGAAACTGCCTTGAACATCAAACGCTCTCCTTATATGCAGTCATAGACTAGCAGCGAACCACAGGCAAAGCCTCAAAAACATTATACGCGCGCACCTTCGAGCTTCGAATACAGAAAACCACATCCCAACACACACCCCTCACGGCACGCAATTCAATTTAATCCGAATTGATCTCTGGTAAACACTTTGGCTTCAACATCAATTAGAGAGGGGGTCATTCTGTTTGCAATAATTAAATCGGCAATCGATTTGAACTCATCCAAATCCCCCACAACACGACATCCATCAAAAAACTCTACCCGCAACTCTGGCTCATAAATAATAACGCTCAAACCTTTTTCACGAATTAGCCTGACAACCTCGAGAACACTCGACTCCCTGAAATTATCAGAATCCGATTTCATCAACAGTCGATGCACTCCAACTATCGTCGGTTTCTTTTTGGCAACAGCATCCGCAATGTAACCAATTCGTGTTTGATTGGACTTGACGATAGCCTCTATAATATTTTGCGGAACACCCTCATAATTGGCGAGCAACTGCTTCGTATCCTTGGGAAGACAATAACCGCCATAACCAAAGGACGGATTGTTATAGTGAGTTCCGATGCGAGAATCCAATCCCACCCCACTGATAATCTGGTTCGAATCCAGACTATGCATTTCTGCATATGTATCCAACTCGTTGAAGTAAGCCACACGCAATGCCAAGTAAGCGTTTGAAAAAAGCTTGATGGCCTCTGCTTCTGTCGAACCCGTTAAAAGTATGACGACATCATCCTTTAACGCACCTTCTTTAAGCAAGTTAGCAAAGATGCGCCCCCGTTCAGAGCACTCCCCCACCACTATTCGAGATGGGTACAGATTGTCATACAACGCCTTTCCTTCCCGTAAAAATTCTGGAGAAAAGATGATGCGATCGCAACCCAATACATCTCTGATTCGTTGCGTATACCCCACGGGAACGGTAGATTTAATAACCATTACTGCCGAGTCGTTGACAGACAAGACATCGCGAATAACATTTTCTACCGAACTGGTATCAAACTGATTAGTGTCAGTCGCATAGTTTGTCGGCGTGGCAATCACGACATAATCGGCATCTTGGTAAGCCTCTTTCTTGTCCAACACCGCACGCAAACGCAATATTTTGTTGGATAAAAAATAGTCAATCTCACTATCAACAATTGGGCTCTGGCGTGCATTGATCATTGCCAGTCGCTCTGGAATCACATCAAGAGCAACAACATCATGATTCTGAGCGAGCAAAACAGCATTAGAAAGTCCAACATACCCCATGCCAACAACGGCAATTTTCATGCATTTACCTTTTATTTCAAATAAGTATTTGAATATCACCAATGAATTCTGAGTCTTAATGAATTGGACTCGGACACAAAGTCAATAAATCCTTGGGTTCACTGAGAAAATGAAAACAAAGTGGTGTTATTACAAGCGAGGACCATTACGAAATATGGCCAGAGCACTCATCCACAGAACAGTTTTCAGCTCCACTGCTCTCAGAATTCTAAACTCCTTATCTTGGACCCATGTCTAATGGTGCAAGATAAGTCTCCCCTCATTTCATTTTCGATGTTGGTTGACAGAAGTAATCTAGATTCTATGCGGTGCTACGGGCAACGCACTTCAAGCAAAAAAGACGGCCCATGGAGCAACTTTCTGGACACACCTTAGTCCGGCTAAGCCGCAAGCATGCAACATCTTATCGTTACGATTTGATTTGCAACAAATGCAAAAAATCTCAAAAAAGTGATGCTCTGCGTCCGCGGGAATGCATAACAACACCATAGAATGAGAAAATCACGGCCTCTGAAATCATTGTTGGCTTCATATTCATGCCCCCTTGTGTCTCTAAGGTCGATGGATGGTCTATGGAGGCGAAGCACTCCCAGTTCCTTGCAAGCAAGGCGGAAGCGGGTTTTGTAAGCCGCGCCCTTATCTATCATGATGCTAGGTTGCCCCCCCCCCGACGTGGGCATCGGAGTCATGATCTGACGTAGGAAGACAACACAGGTTGCGACTCGCCTAGCACTAGTGACGCATCACGGGTGCCGCAGCGCGATCAGCAGCCGCGCGACACACAAGGCAACTTAGGTAGCTAGGCCGCGGTCTGATGCCGTAGGAATCAGTGCCGACGACGCAGTTGCTCGAGCTCTCCATGTTGGATAGCTGAGGCTAGAGCGTGCTTCGGTCAAGCTGCCCTCTTTCCCAGATCGAAACCTTGCCCGCCACCTTCATCGTAGGCAGCAATACGAGTTGGTTAATGCATAAACTTCAGAAATGAATCCCCCGCATCATCTGCTGCATCGCAATTGCCTCCGGCGAAAGCTTCTGCTTCTCCCCAGGCTTCGCCCCCTTGGCGGCCGATGAGTCGGGGAACATGCGGAAGCTGGTGTTCATGGCGATCTGGGCGATGCGCGGCACCAATGCGTGCAGCACCTGGCCGGTGATGCCTAGGCGGGTAGCGATGCGCACGGGCTTGCTGATGCAGGCGTCGGCCACCATGTCGGCGGCTTGCTCGGGAGACAACGTAGGCACATTGTTGTAGATGCCAGTGGGCGCAATCATGGGGGTACGCACCAGTGGCATGTTGATGGTGGTGAACGAAATGCCTTGGTCGGCGAACTCACTGGACGCGCAGCGGGTCCAGGCATCCAGTGCGGCTTTGGACGCCACATAGGCGCTAAAACGCGGTGCATTGGTCAGCACGCCGATGGAGCTGATGTTGACCACATGGCCCTTCTTCTTGGCCACCATGCCGGGCAACAAGCCCATCGTCACGCGCAAGCAACCAAAGTAATTCAGCTGCATGGTGCGTTCGTAGTCGTGAAAACGGTCATAGCTGGACTCGATGGCACGGCGGATTGAGCGGCCAGCATTGTTGATCAGGAAGTCCACACCGCCGTGGTTGTCGATCAGCACCTGCACAAAGCGGTCGCAATCGGTCATATCCGCAATGTCGGCCGGGTAAGCGACGAAGCTGTAGCCCTTGGCTTTCGCCTCCTTGCAAGCCTCTTCGAGCTTGTCCACATCGCGGCCACAAATGATTGTGGTGGCACCCGCTTCCGCAAACTTGTGGGCTGCAGCCAGGCCAATGCCGGACGAGCCGCCGGTGATGAGCACGACTTTCCCACCCACGGTGCCGCGCAGGCTTCGGTCGATGTGCAAGTCGGGATCTAGGTGGCGCTCCCAGTAATCCCACAGGCGCCAAGCGTAATCCTTGAGGTTGGGGCACTCCACGCCACTGCCCTTGAGCATGGCCAGGGTGTCGCGGCAATCAAAACGCGTGGGGTAGTTCACAAAGGTGAGCATGTCTTCGGGCAGGCTCAAGTCTTTTAGGATCGCATTGCGCACGCGGCGCACGGGCGCCAGCGCCATCAGGCTCTTGGTCACGCTGCGCGGAATGAAGCCCAGTAAGGCCGCATTCACGAACACATTCATCTTGGGCGCGTGCGCCGCCTTGCTAAAGATATCCAGCACATCCCCGACGCGGTAACCCACGGGGTCCACCAAGTGGTAGCACTTCTTGGCGATGCCAGCCTTGTGGCTGATAACGTCCAACGCATCCACCACAAAGTCCACGGGCACGATGTTGATGCGTCCGCCCTCCAAGCCAATGGCCGGCATCCAGGGCGGCAGCAATTGGCGCATGCGCTGGATCAGCTTGAAGAAATAGTAGGGGCCGTCGATCTTGTCCATCTCGCCGGTCTGGCTGTCACCCACCACCATCGCGGGGCGGTACACCGACCAAGGCACCTTGCAGTCCTTGCGCACGATCTTTTCGCTCTCGTGCTTGGTCATGAAGTAGGGGTGGTCGTAGTTCTCGGCCTCTTCAAACATGTCCTCGCGGAACACACCTTCGTACAGACCCGCCGCGGCAATCGACGACACATGGTGAAAATGCCCTGCGTCAATCACTTTGGCAAAGTCGATGGTGTTGCGCGTGCCTTCGATGTTGACGGCGATCTGGCTTTCCTCGTCAGCGCCCAGGTCGTACACCGCGGCCAGGTGGTAGAAATGGTCGACTTGACCCTTGAGCACCTTGACTGCATCTCCGGCGACGCCCAACTTCTTGGAGGTCAGGTCGCCAAAAACCGGCACGGCACGGGCTGCGCTCTTGGCGTCTTTCAGACCCCAAAACTGTCGCAGATCGTCGACCTTGTTTTCGCTCTCTTTGCGAATCAGAAAATGCACTACAGCGCCTTTGCGCTCCAGCAGTTTCTTGACAAGGCGCTTGCCGATAAAGCCCGTGGCTCCGGTAACAAAGTACTGCATACACACTCCAAAGAATCAAGGCATTCTGACCGACTTTGCGGGGCGTCCCATTCATCGTAAACCCGCAACAAAATCTGCGAATGGCGATTGTGATTGCAGCCCGCGCACGCCGTTAGTAGCGCCCATCTACAAACCAAGGCCAACTGGCCTTAGAGTCGGGATTGCATCGCTTGCTCTGTTTATCGGAGCAAGCGCCCCCACCCACCACCCCTTCAGGAGCCCCTCATGGTCAAAAAACTGCAAAAGAAACAACCCACCAAAGCCGCAGGCATCCACCTGTCTGGTTCGGTCAAAGACTCTGCCCAGCAAATCTGGCAGGCTGGCCTGGGTGCCTTCACCCGTGCCCAAGCCGAAGGCAGCAAGGCCTTTGAGTCCCTGGTCAAGGAAGGCGTGAGCATCCAGCGCAAGACCCAGGCCGCCGCCGAAGAGAAGATTTCCGAAGCCACCGCCAAGATGTCCACCATGGCCACCGACATCTCCACCAAGGCCTCCGGCCAGTGGGACAAGCTGGAAAACATCTTTGAAGAGCGCGTAGCCAAGGCGCTGAACAAACTGGGCGTGCCCTCTGCCAAAGACGTGAGCGCCCTGATCGCTCGCATTGACGACCTGAACAAGGCCGTGCAAAAGCTGTCTACCAAGGCCCCAGCCGCTGCCAAAGCCCCCATTGCCAAGGCTGTGAAAAAGCCAGCTGCAAAAAAAGCAGCACCGGCCCCTGCCAAGAAGGCCGTGAAAGCTCCGGCGAAGAAAGCCGCTGCCCCCGCCAAAAAGGCCGCCGTCAAGCGCGATGCACCTGCCAGCAAGGCTATCGAACTGCCCGTGGTGGACGCACCTGCAGCCTAAGCTGGATGCGGCTTTTCCACTCTTGAAAAAGGGCGCCCCGGCGCCCTTTTTTGCGCCCGCGACACCCTGCTGCAATGCAACAAAAAGCGGGCACCCCGGCATCTACACTTTGAGACTATGACCGTTCGAAAAAAGACCCCTCCCAAAATTGCGCTGGCATTGGCGGGTGGGGGCCCACTGGGGGCGATTTACGAAGTCGGCGCCATGTGCGCACTGGAAGAATCACTGGACGGTCTGGACTTCAACCAGCTCGACCACTATGTGGGTGTGTCGGCCGGCGGCTTCATCGTGGCAGCTTTGGCCAATGGCATGACACCGCGCGAAATGTGCGCCTCATTCATCGAGAACGACGGCACTCCTTCTGAGACCTTCGACCCCTCCTGGCTCATGGAGCCAGCCTACAGTGAGTTTGTGCGCCGCGGCATCATGCTGCCGGGCCTGGCGCTGCAGGTGGCTTGGCGGGTGCTCAGCGGCCGGTCATCCCTGCTGCGGGCACTGGAAGATTTGGGCCCCAGCCTGCCCACCGGCATCTTCTCGAACAGGCAGGTAGACACCCAACTGGCCCGCCTGTTCAGCCAGCCGGGGCGCACCAACGATTTCCGCGAACTCAAAACCAAGCTCACACTGGTCGCCACGAACCTGGACAGCGCCGAAGCCGCCCCGTTTGGCCGCCCCGGCTTTGACCATGTACCCATCTCGCGCGCCGTGCAAGCCAGTTCGGCACTGCCTGGGCTGTTTCCGCCGGTGGAGATTGACGACCAGTACTACGTGGACGGTGCGCTGAAGAAAACCATGCACGCCTCAGTGGCACTGGATGATGGCGTGGACCTGATGATCTGCCTGAACCCGCTGGTTCCGTTTGACGCCACGGCACCGCAGTTTGACAAACTCATGCAGCGCGGCATGCCGCCAGAGAAGCGCAAGATCCCGCGCATCGTAGACGGCGGCCTGCCCGCCGTGCTCAGCCAGACCTTCCGGTCCATGATCCACTCGCGCATGGAGCTGGGCATGAAGCATTACGCGCACGCCTACCCCGATACCGACATTGTGTGGATCGAGCCCGACCACCGCGACCCCGAGCTCTACTTGGCCAACACCTTCAGCTACGCGCAGCGCCGCCACCTGGCCGAACACGCCTACCAACAGACCCGCCAGATGCTGCGCTCGCGCAAGACCGGCCTGTCGGCCAAGCTGGCGCGCCACGGTATCACGCTGAAGCACGATGTGCTGGACGACCCCAAACGCCACCTCTGCCTCCCGCAAAAACCGCCCACCGAGCTGGGCCGGGCCATTGCCAGCCTGCAGGAAATCATGAATGACTTGGGCGCCTTCGTGGCCCAACCCGCAACCCAAGCCCTGCACTGAAGGCGCCCATGGTCAAAAAAGCCCCCCGCCGCACCGCCGAACGCATTCTGGAAGTCACGCTGGAACTGTTCAACCGTTTTGGCGAACCCAATGTCTCGACCACGCTGATCTCCGCCGAACTGGGCATCAGCCCCGGCAATCTGTATTACCACTACCCGGCCAAGGACGAGCTGATCAACTCGCTGTTCGACCGCTATGAGCGCTCACTCAACGAAGTGCTCAACGCCAGCGACAACGCACGGGATGTGGAAGACGCCTGGTTCTTCATGCACACACTGTTCGAGTTGATCTGGCAGTACCGCTTTTTGTACCGCGACCTGAACGATTTGCTGAGTAAAAACCGCCGTCTGGAAACGCATTTCCAGAGCGTGCTGAAGAACAAGACCCGCTCCATCCGCGCCCTGCTGGAGAGCATGGCCCGCTCTGGCGCGCTGCGCATGGATTCGCGTGAGATGGAGCCCACTGCCACCAGCATGGTGGTGGTGCTGACCTACTGGCTAAGCTTTGAATACGTGCGCGACCCGCGTAACGCGCTGGAGCCCGCCAGCGCCCAGGCGGCACTCATGCGCGGGGCCCACCATGTGCTCAACCTGCTGGTGCCCTACCTGGAAACGCAGCAGCGCACCCACTTGCTCCACTTGGCCGGTGCCTACACCAGCCCCTGAAGGCCCCACCATGCCCGCCTGGACGCCCTTTCCCCACACGGCCAGCTACCCGTTCGACGCCGCCACCGTGACGGCGCAGTGGAGCCGCCTGCATGCGGGGAACCTGGAGCCTCTGCCCGAAGACCCCCGAGTGCTGGCCGCTTGGGTGCTGTTCCACCGGGGGGAGTTTGAGGCTGCGGCATTGGCCGGTGAGCAACTGGGCACCGACGGCCTGACCGTGGCCAACAAGGCACGGCTGATCCACGCCGACTACCTGGAGCCGCGCGAGAAAGTACGGCAAGAGTTGTTTTGGGACATTGCCCAACGCACCGCGGCCCATGCCGCGGCCCATCCGCTGCACCCCAACGCCCACTACCTGCATGGCTATGCGTTGGGCCGCTACACCCAGGGTGTCAGCGTGGCCAAGGCGCTGGCCCAGGGCCTGGGCGGCAAGGTCAAGGCATCGCTGGAAACCGCCATTGCTCTGCAACCCGCGCACGCCGATGCCTGCATTGCGCTGGGCACTTTTCATGCGGAGGTGATTGACAAGGTGGGCCCGCTGATCGGCAGCATGACCTATGGTGCCAAGAAAGACACCAGCCTCGCCCTGTTTGCCCAAGGGCTGGAGCGCCTGCCCCACTCCGCCATCGCGCTCACGGAATATGCCAAGGCGCTGGTGATGCTGGACGGCGACGCCAAGCACGAAGAAGCGCAGCGCCTCTACGAAAAAGCCGCCGCCCTTGCGCCACTGGATGCGATGGGCCACCTGGGTGTGGCCCTGGTCAAGGCCGAACTCACGGCCTGAGCGGCCGACCGCATCGACCGGGGCTTACTCGCCCCAGGGCAGCATCAAGGTCAGCATCGACAGCTTGGCGAATTCAGGCTCAAACTGGTCAATGATTTTTTGCGGGTCCGGGCACAGCTTGGAATCGGACACCACGCCAAACTGCACACCGCCGCCGTAGCTCAGGATGGAGACGCCCAGCCCCACCGAGCCGCTTTGCGGTACCCAGAACAGCGTTTCTTCGATGGTGGAGCCACAGATTTTGAGCTTATCGCGTGGCCCCGGCACATTGGTCATCACGGCCGTGGTCTTTTTGGAGAACAGGTTCAGCAGCGCATCCTGCGCGGGCTTGATCAACAGGCCCGCCACCGCCAGCAGGCCAAACGCCAACAGCGGCTGCATGCTGCCCTTGAGCCCACGCATGCGGGTGCGCACTTCGTAAACGCGCTCCACCGGGTTGTCCATGCCCACCGGCAGCACCAGCGGCGCCAGGCCGAACTGGTTGCCCAGCTTGTAGGCGTTTTCCATGGGCCGCAGGTTCACCGGCACCATGGCGCGTATCTCTTTGCCCGTCACTACGTCGCCATGCGCCTTGAGGTACTCACCCAGCGCACCGGCCACACAGCTCAGCAGCACATCGTTGATCGAGCAGTTCAGCGCCTTGCCCACCGCCTTCACTTCTTCCAGCGGAATCGGTGGGCACCAGGCTACGCGCTTGGAACTGCCGGGTGTGCCTTTCAGGCGGGTGGGGGAGTCATCGGGCATCAGCGCCAGCGAGGCCAGATCGCTGACGACCTGGTAAGCCATCTTGGCCGCGTCCACCGACGAGTGCATGCCCTGCTCCATGCCCTTTTGCGGCTCCATCAGCAGGCCCATGGAGCGCGCAGCGCCCTCGCCCGCCGCGCCCAGCGCCTTCACGGTCATGTTGGTCAGTGGCTTTAGCAGCGCATCGGCAATCCAGGCCTCCGCGCCCTCCATGCCGTCGGCATGGGCCTCGCGCGGCTTGCGAACAGGCGGCGGTGCGCCGCCGTCCACCAGCGACTGGGTGACGGAGATCAGCGCAATGCCATCGGCAATGCAGTGGTGGATACGCACCATCAGGGCCGAGCCGCCCTTGTAGTCCTCCACCAGGTGGAACTGCCACAGCGGGCGGTGCCGGCTCAGCGGCTCCATGGTCAGTTGGGCCAGGCGGTCTTGCAGGGCTTCCTGCTCGCGGCCTGCGGGCTTCTTGGGCAGGGTCTCACGCACCAGGTGGTTGCGCAGGTCAAACGCGGTGTCTTTCACCCAGGTGGCACCAGCCGCGTCTTCCACCGCGCACTGCACAAAGCGCGGGTACTTCAGCAGCCGCTCTTCAATGCGCTGGGCCAGGTCATCGTATTTCAGCTTGGGGTGGATCACCCACACACCCAGAATCATCATCAGGTTGGAGGCCGAATCCATACGCAGCCAGGCGGTGTCCACCTTGCTCATGCGCTCGCCCTGCAGGCCCAGCGAGCCGATCACGGCGTCGGTCACATTCTTTTGCACCACGCGCGCCGCGCGCTGGGCGTGCAGGGTGGCTTTTTTGGCGGCGGGCGCCACCGGGGCCACGGTGGCAGCAACACGGCGCTTGGCCTTCTGGGCAACGTTCTTGGCAAGGACTCGGGTGACCATGGAATCTCCGGCTGGGCGTGGATGGACGGGGGTTGGGGACGCGCGCCTATTCTGCAGTCAAATCGCACCGTAAGATATGGGACAAGCACCCGGATCACTCGGGTGTGCACCCTAGACCTGATAGCCCCCTTCACCGGAGAACACCATGGCCGACCTGCAAGCCACTTTCGAAGCCGCTGTAGCCAATTCCAAAAACCTCAGCGAGCGCCCCGACAACGGCACCCTGCTGAAGATCTACGCGCTCTACAAGCAAGCCACCACTGGCGACAACACAGAGAAGAAGCCTGGCTTTGCCGACATGGTGGGCCGCGCCAAGTGGGACGCCTGGAACGGGTTCAAGGGCACGGCCAATGCCGACGCGATGCAGCAGTACATCGACCTGATCGAATCTTTGAGCTAAATCGGCCTCTAGCCCCCGTCAACGCTGCGCAAGCAGCTATCAAAAAAGTAGCGTTTTACGCTACTTTTTTTTCGCCGGTGCTTTGGCTTTGGCGGCTGTGGGGGCCAGCAGCTGGTCCAGGTTCTTGACGATCTCGGCCTCGATCTTGTCCTTGAATGCGCCCAGCAAAAAGCCAAGCTTGGCGTTCAGTTCAAAGCGGTCAGCCGTCACCTGCAGCGTGCCCTTGACGCCCGAGCGCGTGAACTCCACCTCGTCTGCGGTCTTGCCCTCGGCGTAGGTGCACTCCATGCCGAATTCCTCCTCGACCTGCTCGGCCCAGGTGAAGGCAATCTTGCGGGCTGCGGCCAGGCCCAGCGCGTGTTCACGAACAATATGAAGGTCTGCCACGGTGGTGCTCCTGGTGGGTGGGTATGCTGTTGGGGTTCGCTGCACATTGCACCATAAAACCACGGCACCCACACCATGCTCTACAAGTTCAAATCCAACGCCACCAGCGACGTGATCATGCTGGAACCCAATGGCCGCCAGATTCTGCAGATCTGGGGCAAGTTCGAGGAAGGCGCGCCGGCCAAGGGCATCTTGTTGCCCGAAGAGATGCCCGCCGCCAAAGCCGCATTGGAAGCGGCCATCGCCACCGAAGAAGCCCAACGCGCCCAGACCGCGCTGGAGGCCCAGGACCGTGGCGAAGACACCCACGCCCCGGCCGGCGTGTCACTGCGCCAACGCGCCACGCCGCTGCTGGACATGCTGCAGCGCAGCCAGAAGGCCCAAAAAGAAATCGTCTGGGGGGCTTAGAAAGCCGGATCAGTCCGCGTAGACGCCCGCAGCCTTGATGATGGGGCTCCACTTGGCGATTTCCGCGGCCACAAACTTCTTGTGTTCGGCCGGTTCCACACGCTTGTCGGTGACAACTACCGCGCCCAAGCCCTCTTCCTTCTTCAAAAAGTCGGCATCCTTCAGCGCCACCTTCAGAGCCGCATTCACCTTGGCCAGCACATCGGCCGGTGTGCCGTGTGGGGCGTACAGGCCGTGCCAGATGGTGACCTCAAAGCCCTTTAGGCCTGCCTCTTGCAGCGTGGGCAGGTCTTTGAGTGCTGGGGTGGTCAGCCGCTTGGGCGTGGTCACTGCATAGGCGATGACCTTTTTGCCCTCGATCTGCTGGGTGGTGTTGGTGGTCTGGTCGCACATCAGGTCGATCTGGCCACCGATCAAATCGGTCATGGCGGGCGCCGTACCTTTGTAGGGCACCGTGGTCATGTCGGTCGCCACCGCGTTCTGGAACAGCAGGCCGCACAGGTGGGACGCAGAGCCGACGCCGGCATTGCCCAGGTTGATCTTGCCCTTGTTCTGGGCAATCCAGCCTGTCAGGTCTTTGTAGGTCTTGGCCGGGTGGTCGGGCTTGCCGATCAGGGTCATGGGCACTTCGTTGATCAGACCAAGGTACTCAAAATCGCTGTCCACCTTGAATGGCATGTTGCGCACCAGCGTGGGCATGGTGGCCATGGCGATGTGGTTGAGCAGCAGGGTGTAGCCGTCTGGAGCTGCCTTGGCCACCTTGTTGGAACCAATGGAGCTGCCAGCACCCGCCGAGTTGTCGATGATGATGCTCACGCCGCCCAGGGGCTTGCGCAGCGCCTCGGCTAGGTCGCGGGCCACGCGGTCGGTAGGGCCACCGGCGGCAAAGGGAACCACGATGGTGATGGGCTTGGAGGGATAGGTGTCCGCATGGGCGCACACGGCCAAGGCGGCCGCGGCAACGACAAGTAGTTTTTTCATGGAATGTCTCCGTTGTTTTGTGAACAAAGTCTAGCGCTGGTGCGCGCCAGCGGTATAGCGGAAACTACTTAGCCCCCACACTTTTAACGCCTTAACGGTAGCTGCGCGCGTCCTCGATCACCTTGCCATCGTTGGGCAGTGCGCCCGGCGCCACCAGCTGCACATCGCCGCGCAGCTTGGTCACATCGCGGATGGCCTCACCCACGCGACCGGCCAAGCCATCGGGCTGGCCCGCCACTTCCACCAGCAGGGTCATGGCGTCATTGGCCATCTCGCCGCTCACCACCAGGCGCACGCGGCCCACCTCGGGGAAGCGCTTGGCAATCTCGTTCACCTGCTTGGGGTGCACAAACATGCCGCGCACCTTGGTAGTCTGGTCGGCCCGGCCCATCCAGCCCTTGATGCGGGTGTTGGTGCGGCCCGTGGGGCAAGGCCCGGCCAGCACGGCTGACAAGTCGCCCGTGCCAAAGCGCACCAGCGGGTAACCCGCGCTCAGCGTGGTCACCACCACCTCACCCACTTCGCCTTCCGCTACCGGGTCACCCGTACCCGGCCGCACGATTTCGACAATCACACCCTCGTCCAGCACCAAGCCTTCGCGAGCCTCGGTCTCGTAGGCAATCAGTCCCAAGTCGGCGGTGGCGTAGCACTGGTAGCCGTCTACCCCCCGCGCCAGAAACCAGTCGCGCAGACTCGGCGGAAACGCCTCGCCGCCAAACATGGCCTTGGTCACGCTGGGAATGGTCACGCCCATCTCGGCGGCCTTTTCCAGAATGATTTTCAAAAAGCTGGGCGTGCCGATATACCCCGCGGGCTGCAGCTCGCGCATGGCCTGCACCTGCTGCTCGGTCTGGCCCGTGCCGCCGGGAAACACGGTGCAGCCCATCGCGTGGGCACCGGTTTCCATCAACGAGCCGGCGGGCACAAAGTGGTAGCTGAAGCTGTTGTGGATCAGCTCACCAGGCCGAAAACCCGCTGCATAAATGGCACGCGCCATGCGCCAGTAGTCCTTGCCCGTGCCCTCGGGCTCGTAGATCGGGCCCGGGCTGGCAAACACGCGTGGCATGGCCGCACCAAAGGCCAGCGCGCTAAAGCCACCAAACACGCTGCCGCCCTCGGCGCGCGCGGCCTGCTGCAGCGCCTGCAGCTCGGACTTGCGCGTCACCGGCAGCTTGGCCAGCGCGGCGCGGTCCACCACCTGGGTGGCGTCCACGCCTTCCAGAATGCGGGCAAAGGCCGGGGCCTGGCGCTGGGCGTAGGCTACCTGGCCCGGTAGGGCCGCCATGAGTGCAGCCTCGCGCTCGGCGGGGCTTCGGGTTTCCAGGGCGTCGTAGGTTGTGGTCATGGTGGTCTTCCTTACGCCAACCAACGCTTGCGGCGCTTGTAGCTCTTCACGTCCTTGAAGCTCTTGCGCTCGCCACCGCCCACGCCCAGGTAGAACTCCTTCACGTCCTCGTTGGTGCGCAGGTCTTCGGCGGCGCCGTCCATCACCACACGGCCGCTTTCCATGATGTAGCCGTAGTCCGCGTACTTGAGCGCCATGTTGGTGTTCTGCTCGGCCAGCAAAAAGGTCACGCGTTCCTTGGTGTTCAGGTCTTTCACGATCTCAAACACCTCTTCCACAATCTGCGGCGCCAGGCCCATCGACGGCTCATCCAGCAGAACCATGCTGGGGTTGGCCATCAGCGCGCGGCCAATGGCGCACATCTGCTGCTCGCCACCGGATGTGTAGGCCGCCTGGCTGGTGCGTCGGGTTTTCAGGCGGGGGAAGTAGGCATACACCTTCTCCAGGTTCGCGGCCACCTCTGCCTTGCTCTTGCGCGTGTAGCCGCCGGTCAGCAGGTTTTCTTCGATGGTCAGGTGGGCAAAGCAGTGCCGCCCTTCCATCACCTGCACCACGCCGCGCCGCACCAGGTCGGCGGGGCTCAGGTTTTCAATGCGCTCACCACGCAACTCAATGCTGCCCTTGGTCACCGCTCCGCGCTCACCGGCCAGCAGGTTGGACACGGCGCGCAAGGTCGTCGTCTTGCCCGCGCCGTTGCCGCCCAGGATGGCGACGATGCCGCCCTCCGGCACCTGCAGCGACACGCCCTTCAGCACCAAGATGACGTGGTTGTAAATGACCTCGATGCCATTCACGTTGAGAACAATGTTTTTGGGTTCCATCAGCGATTCCCTTGTGACCAATTGAAAGACCCGCACAGCGCGCCTTTCAATTGGCGGCTCTTGCGAGCCGCCAAAGGGGTTACGACTGGCAGTCGGCGGGGGTCCGCGGTGTCAGTTTCTTCTCGGTGGCGTACTTGGCGGCTGTGCTCTTGACCAGGGGCTTGATGATTTGCTCATCGCCCTGCAGCCAGTCGGAGGTGAACTGCCACTTGCTGCCGTCCCAGGTGTGGATGCGGGCCCACGAGGCGCCCATGTGGTCGGCACAGGAGGTGCTGATGGGGCGCATCACCCCAGCAAAGCCCAAGGCATCCAGTTTGGGTTGGGTCAGGTTCAGGTTTTCCAGGCCCCAACGCACTTGCTCGCCCGACATGACCTTGCCCTTGCCATAGCGCTCTTGGGCTGCACGAATACCTTCCACGCCCAGCATGGCGCTCATGGCACCGCGCATGTACAGCACCTGGCCCAGCTCTTCCTTGGGTCCTGTGCCCTGGCCCTTGTCGTGCACCAACGCGATCACGTCTTTGACCAGCTTGGACTGCGGCTCGGCGCCGTGCTGCATGGTCACGGCGTTGTAGCCCTTGGCGCCTTCGGCCACGTCTTTCACATCGGGCTCCGCACCGGCCCACCACACGCCATACATCTTCTCGCGGGGGTAGCCGGTGGCTTGCGCTTCCTTGATGGCCGTGCTGTTCATGATGCCCCAGCCCCACAACACCACGTAGTCAGGCCGGTTCTGGCGCACCTGCAACCAGGTGGCTTTTTGCTCCACGCCGGGTGCCGTCACAGGCAGCAGCGTGAGCGTGAATCCGTGCATGGCGGCGCGCTCTTGCAGCAGCGGAATGGGCTCTTTGCCAAATGGGCTGTCGTGGTAGACCAGCGAAATTTTCTTGCCCTTGAGCTTGTCAAAGCCGCCTTCCTTCTTGGCGATGGCCTGCATGATGGCGTCCGCCGCCACCCAGTAGGTGCCAGCGATGGGGAAGTTCCACTTGAACACCGAACCGTCCGCGCTCTCGCTGCGACCATAGCCCACGGTCACCACCGAGATTTTGTCGGCCGGGGCCTTCTCGGTAATGGCAAAGGTGGCGCCAGTAGACAAGGGCTGCACAAACGATGCGCCCTTGCTCTTCAGGCGCTCGTAGCACTCCACGCTGCGGGCCGTGTCGTAGCCGGTTTCGCATTCTTCAAAGGACAGCTTCACGCCGTTGATGCCGCCGCGGGCGTTCACCAGCTTCAGGTAGTCCACATAGCCGTTGGCCCATGGCACGCCATTGGGCGCGTAAGGCCCGGTGCGGTAGGACAGCACCGGGATGAACTGCTCTTTGGACTGGGCCTGGGCATGGCCCGCCAGCAAGACAGAGGCACTGGCGGCCACGATGGCGCTTGCAAGTACAAGTTTAGAAAGCTTCATTTGTCTCTCCTGTAATTAAGTTGTTGAAGCACGGGGAAAACACGGAACCTGGCCCGCCCCTCTCAATGGGGGAAGGGCCACAAACGCAATTTCTGTTTGCCGATGGACCAGAGCTTGGCCAGGCCATGCGGCTCCACGATGAGGAACCAGACGATGAGTCCACCAAACACCATGAGCTCGGCGTGCGAGACACCGGCGGTGGAAATGTTGATGCCCACGCTGCCTGCCAGCGCAGGCAGGAACTGGCTCAGAAAGATGGGCAGCACCACGATGAAGGCCGCGCCAAAGAAGCTGCCCATGATGGAGCCCATGCCGCCGATGATGACCATGAACAGCAGCTTGAACGACTGGTCTACCGAGAAGGCCGCGGGCTCCCAGGCGCCCAGGTAGATAAAGCCCCACAAAGCCCCGGCCACGCCCACGATGAAGGAGCTGACCGCAAACGCGCTGAGCTTGGCGTACATCGGGCGAATGCCGATGACGGCGGCGGCCACGTCCATGTCACGAATCGCCATCCACTCCCGGCCCACGGCGCCGCGCACCAGGTTTTTGGCCAACAGCGCTATGACGGCCAGCAGGCTCAGACAAAACAGGTACTTAGCCACCGGGCTCTCCAGCGAGAAGCCAAACACCTGCAAGTTGGACACCGACACCGAGCCCGAGGGCGAGTTGTTGGTGAACCACTGGATGCGCAGAAACATCCAATCTGCAAAAAACTGCGCGGCCAGCGTGGCCACGGCCAGGTACAGGCCCTTGACCCGCAAACTGGGCAGGCCAAACACCATGCCAAACAGCATGGAACTGACGCCACCCAGCAGCAGCGCCACCAAGAGCGGCATGCCCTCAATGCGCACAAAGAAGTTGTAGGCCGCATAGGCCCCCACCGCCATGAAGGCGCCCGAACCCAGCGAGATTTGCCCGCAGAAGCCCACCAAAATATTCACCCCCACCGCGGCCAGCGAGAAGATCAGGAAGGGAATCAGGATGGCGCGAAACAGGTAGTCGCTGGCCCCCATGGGCACCGCGACAAACGCGACCAGCAGCAGCGCCAGCATGAACCAGCGGTCTTGCGCGATGGGCAGGATCTGCTGGTCCGCGCGGTAGGTCGTTTTGAATTGGCCGTTTTCTCTGTAGAACATGGTTGTCTCTTATCGTTGTAACGGTCTCAAACGCGGTCGATGATTTTTTCGCCAAACAGGCCCTGCGGCCGGATCAGCAGAAAGCCCAGCGCCAGCACATAGGCAAACCAGATCTCGATGCCGCCGCCCACAAATGGGCCCAGGTAGACCTCGGACAGCTTCTCGCCCACCCCAATAATCAGCCCGCCCACAATGGCGCCGGGCACGGAGGTGAGGCCGCCCAGGATGACGACCGGCAGCGCACGCAGCGCCACCGTGGTCAGCGAGAACTGCACGCCCAGCTTGCTGCCCCAGATCATTCCGGCCACCAGCGCCACCACCCCAGCCACGCACCAGACGATGACCCAGATGCGGTTGAGGGGAATGCCGATGGACTGGGCGGCCTGGTGGTCGTCGGCCACCGCACGCAGGGCCCGGCCCGTGGCGGTCTTCTGGAAGAACACGCTGAGCAGCGCCACCAGTGCGGCGGCAATCAGCGCGGCGTACAGGTCTTCCTTGTTGATGAGGATGCCGCCCTCGAACGTGCTCTCCAAAATCATCACCGGGTCTTTGGGCATGCCGATGTCGATCTTGTAGATGCTGCTGCCAAAAAGGGTCTGGCCCAGGCCTTCCATGAAGTAGGTGATGCCCAGGGTGGCCATCAGCAGCGTGGTGCCTTCCTGGTTCACCAGGTGGCGCAGCACCAGGCGTTCAATCACCCAAGCCACCACGAACATGACCACGCCCGCACCGCCAAAGGCCAGCACATTGGCGGCGATGGGGTTGGCAATGCCAAGGTACAGCGGAATCCATTCCGCAAAGCGCGCCATGGCCAGTGCCGCAAACAGCACCATGGCGCCCTGCGCAAAGTTGAACACGCCCGAGGCCTTGAAGATCAGCACAAAGCCCAGCGCGACCAGGGAATACAGCATGCCCGCCATGAGGCCGCCGAGAAGGGTTTCGAGGAAGAAAGCCATGGTGAGAAGTCCTTAGTGGCTGGTGCCGAGGTAGGCGCTGATGACGTCGGGGTTGTTGCGCACCTCGTCGGGCGTGCCGTCGCCAATCTTCTTGCCGTAGTCCAGCACCACCACGCGGTCGCTGATGTCCATCACCACACCCATGTCGTGCTCGATCAACACCACTGTGGTGCCAAACTCGTCATTCACGTCCAGCACAAAGCGGCACATGTCCTGCTTTTCTTCGACGTTCATGCCGGCCATGGGTTCGTCCAGCAGCAACACCTGCGGCTCCATGGCCAGGGCGCGGCCCAGGTCCACCCGTTTTTGCAGACCGTAAGGAAGCTGGCCCACCGGTGTTTTGCGAAAGGCCTGGATTTCCAGGAAGTCGATGATGCGTTCCACCGCTTCGCGGTGTTGTATCTCTTCGCGCTCCGCCGGCCCAATGCGCAGGGCCTGCAGCAGGATGTTGCTTTTGATCTTCAGGTTGCGCCCGGACATGATGTTGTCCAGCACGCTCATGCCCTTGAACAGCGCCAGGTTCTGGAAAGTGCGGGCCACACCCATGCTGGCCACCTGGTGGCTGTTCATGTGCTTGAAGGTCTGGCCGCGGAAGGTGATGGCACCGTCTTGCGGCGCGTACACGCCGTTGATGCAGTTCAGCATCGAACTCTTGCCCGCTCCGTTGGGGCCAATGATGGCGCGGATCTCATGCTCGCGCACATTGAAGCTGATGTCGGTCAGCGCCTTCACGCCGCCAAAGCGCAGCGAGATGTTGTTCACGTCCAGGATGACGTCACCTATTTTCTTGCTCATGCCGCTGCCTTCACGGGTGCGAATGTCTTTGCGTCGTCGATGCGCAGCGTGGCGCTTACGCTGCCGGTGCGCCCGTCTTCAAACTTGACCTGGGTTTCAATGAACTGGCTGGTCTTGCCACTGTAGAGCGCGTCTACCAGCACGTCGTATTTGTCGGCAATGAAACCGCGGCGCACCTTGTTGGTCCGCGTGAGTTCGCCATCGTCGGCGTCCAGCTCTTTGTGCAGCACCAGAAAGCGGCTCACCTGGCTGCCGGCCAAGAGCGCATCGGCGCTCAGGTCGGCGTTGACCTTCTCCACGCATTCCTTGATGAGCTGGTAGACCTCGGGCTTCTGCGCCAGGTCGGTGTAGCCCGCATAGGGCAGGTTGCGGCGCTCGGCCCAATTGCCCACCGCGTCAAAGTCGATGTTGATGAGCACGCACACCTGGTCGCGACCGTCGCCATAGGCCACCACCTCTTTGATATGCTGGAAGAACTTCAGCTTGTTCTCAACGTACTTGGGCGCAAACATGGCGGCGTCAAACGCCCCGCCTTGGATGCGGCCCACATCTTTCACGCGATCAATGATCTTCAGGTGGCCCTGCGCGTCGATAAAGCCCGCATCGCTGGAGTGGTACCAGCCGTCGGCCGTCAGCACCTCGGCCGTGGCGGCGGGGTTTTTGTAGTACGCGGTGAACAGGCCGGGCGACTTGATCAGGATCTCGCCGTTGTCCGCCACCTTGATCTCCACGCCCTCGCAGGGCACGCCCACGGTGTCGGCGCGGGCCTGGTTGTCGGGCTGCAGGCACACAAACACCGCGGTCTCGGTAGAGCCGTAGAGCTGCTTGAGGTTGATGCCGATGGAGCGGTAGAAGGTGAACAGGTCCGGGCCAATGGCCTCACCCGCGGTGTAGGCCACGCGCACCCGGCTAAAGCCCAGCGTATTGCGCAGCGGGCCGTACACCAGCACATTGCCCAGCGCATACAGCGCGCGGTCGGCGGCCGACACGGGCAGGCCGTCCATCAGCGCGGGGCCCACTTTTTTGGCCACACCCATGAAGTAATGGAACATATGGCGCTTGATGGCGCCTGCGTCTTCCATGCGGATCATCACGCTGGTCAGCAGGCCTTCAAAAATGCGCGGCGGTGCAAAGTAGTAGGTGGGGCCAATCTCTTTCAGGTCGATGGTGGCGGTGGCGCTGCTCTCGGGGCAGTTCACCACATAGCCGCACGACAGCCACTGCGCGTAGCTAAAGATGTTTTGCCCAATCCAGGCGGGAGGCAAATAGGCCAGCACCTCTTCGTCGCCCGTCAGCCGATCGAACTCGGCACCGGCGCGGGCGCGGTTCAGCAGTGAGTCATGCGTGTGCACCACGCCCTTGGGGTTGCCCGTGGTGCCAGAGGTGAAGAACATCGCTGCCACATCGGTGTGCGCGATCTTGGCAATCTCGCCCTTGAAGAAATTGGGTTGCGCGGCGGCAAACGCGCGGCCGCTGGCCTGCAGTGCGTCCAGCGCCTCCAAGCCAGGCTCGTCGTAGTGGCGCAGGCCACGCGGGTCGTCAAAGTAAATGTGGGCCAACTGCGGGCACTGGGTGCGCACTTCCAGCAGCTTGTCCACCTGCTCCTGGTCTTCGGCAAAGGCAAAGCGCACGTCGGCGTTGTTGATGGGGAACACGCATTCGGGCGCAGCCGCGTCCTGGTACAGCGGAATAGGCACGGCGCCCAGGCTTTGCGCGGCCAGCATGGTGGCGTACAGCCGGGGGCGGTTCGCGCCCACCACCACCATATGGTCATCGCGGCGCAGCCCGGCCTGGTGCAGGCCCGCGGCAATCTGCTCCACCATCTGTGCCAGGTCGACCCAGGTCAGCGCCTGCCAGATGCCGTATTCCTTTTCACGCATGGCCGGCGCCTGCGGGCGCTGGCTGGCGTGCTGCAGCAGCAGCTGCGGAAATGTCGTGTGCGTACCCATTGCGTGTCACCTCGTTATGGCCGGTCACCTGTGTGACGCGGGCTTGGTATGGGCGGAATGGTAGGACCGGGTTTGACGCCAAGTTGTCGTTTGGACGACAATTTGTGCTTTTCTCGGTAGGTGTTTTCCCTTCACTTATTCGCAACTTACAAGGCCTGTCCATGACTGCCGACGCAACCCTGCACCAGCGCCGCCGCCCCCTCACCGAGGGGGAGCTGGCGGCCATTCCGTGGCTGCAAGTGCTGCTGCCCGATGAACGCCAGCGCGCGGTGGACGACCTGCGCATTGCCGAGGCCGCACCCGGCGAATACCTGTGCCGCATGGGCCGCCCGGTGACGTATTGGTTTGGCGTGGTGGACGGCCTGTTGAAGATGAGCACCGACAACGCCGAGGGCCAGACCATGACCTTCACCGGCGTGCCGCCAGGCGGCTGGTTTGGCGAAGGCACGGCCCTGAAGCGCGAGACCTACCGCTACAACATCCAGGCGCTGCGCAAGAGCCTGGTGGCGGGCCTGCATGTAGACACCTTCCACTGGCTGCTGGACCACTCCATCGGCTTCAACCGCTTTGTGATGAACCAGTTGAACGAGCGTCTGGGCCAGTTTATCGCCGCGCGCGAGATCGACCGCATGACCAACCCCGACATCCGCGTGGCGCGCAGCCTGGCGTCGCTGTTTAACCCAGTGCTGTATCCCGGCGTGGGCGAGGTGCTGCGCATCACCCAGCAGGAGCTGGCCTACCTGGTGGGCCTGTCCCGCCAGCGGGTCAACGAGGCGCTGAATGCGCTGGAGGCGCAGAACTTTATTCGGGTGGAATATGGGGGCCTGCGGGTGCTGGATTTGCAGGCGCTGCGGTCGCGGGTGTTTACGCGTCAAATCACTGCCTAGCCCGCGTATACATTGCGCTAGCAGCTATTGTTTTTGTAGTGGCTTGGTTTTGGGTGAGTGTGGGTTTCACGCTGCCGGGTGGGCGGGGCAGGCGGCCCGGGTATCCGTTCTCCGGCCTTGCTCGCGGGTGGCTGTTTTGGGTTTGCCTGCTTTGTGTCGTGAAGGAGTGGGTTGGTGCGCTGGCTCTGTGGCAACCGCGAATGAGGGCCTGCGAACGGACACCCGAACCACCTACCTCAAATCAATAAACAGTACGCAACCTAGCTCAGCCAACCAACCTCGCGTCTATCTCTGCCTCTAAGGTTTTGTCATTGGAAAGTCTTGCTATTTGGCGAAGCGCGATCAACGCAAACAATCCAGCTGCCTTCAGCACTCTCCAATTTCTTCATCGCCAAAATTGGGCTCAATAACTCCGCCATCTTTTACTCGTCGACTAAGTTGAAGCATTCCTCCATGTGTGTAGCTGTTCATAGCCTTCCATGATGAATGTTTAAGTTGGGAAAGTAGTTTGTCCGTGAAGTCCGGTTGCGCCTCAATTTCACCAATCAAATCACCAAAATGAAGCTTCTCCGGAAGCCTGTCTTTTTCATAGAAAGTCTTAATCTGCTCTTCAGTTGCGCAGAGTTGAAGCCAGACACCTCTTACAAATGCCTCCATCGCCGCCCTCAACAACGCGAAAGCAGAGCCATTCACATGATGATCGACCAGCCCAACAATTCCAACATGGTGTTCGATCACAAGATCGAACAAAAGCCCAGGGATAAGACTTATTTGCCGATTCGGAATTTCTTGACTGTCATAACGTTGAGCTATCCAGTTGCTCAATTCTTTAGCTTTCCCAAGAAGCGTTTTCAATTCATCTGAATAGGGTGGTGGGCCAGCTAGCATTGAAACTCCTCACAAATACATGCAAATAAAGTGTCGCCGAACAGCCGCTTCTTGAGATGCACGAGCTAGTCGCTAACCAAGGGTAGTTAAGAGAAAAACAAGCCCCTAGCCCCCGTATCCATTGCGCCAGCAGCTACCAATTCAATAGCATTAAGCCGGCTTGGCCCCATGCGACAAAGACTTGGCCTCCATCAGCCGGATGACTGTGGGCCAGCCGCTGGCGATGAAATCGGCCAGGGCCTGGGCGGTGGGGAAGCGCTGGGCGGGGTCCTTGTGCATCATCTTGTCCAGCAGCAGCTGGAACTCTGCAAACTTGGGCTCAAAGCGCGGGATGGGGGCGTGCACATGCTGGTACAGCAGCGCCTCCATGTGGTCGGCCACATAGGGGCGCTTGCCGGTCACCATCTCAAAAAAGATGGCGCCCAGGCTGTAAATGTCGCTGGCCGGGCTGACCGGGCGGCCGCTGGCTTGCTCGGGGCTTAGGTAATAGGGCGAGCCGACGATGTCGCCCTGCTGCGTTTTCTCCAGCTCGTCACCCATGTGCTTGGCCACGCCAAAGTCGATCAGCGCCACGCTGCCGTCGGCGCGCAGCATCAGGTTGTCGGGCTTCACGTCGCGGTGGACGATGCCCAGCGCGTGGATTTGCGACAGCGCAAACGCCACCTGCAGCGCGATGGAGAGCGATTCGAACGGCGACAGCCCGGCCGCAATGCGGCGCTTGATGTCGCCATGGGCGAAATACTCCATGGTGATGAAGGCGTGCTCGTCGGTAAAGCCGTGGTCAAAAATGCGCGCCACGTTGGGGTGGTTGATCTGCTCCAGCAGCGCGTATTCCTGAATGAATCGCTGCAGCAGCATGGCATCTTGGTGCTGGCGCGTGTCCAGCAGCTTCAGCGCCACCTCCAGGCCATCGGCCTCACGCACGGCCAGCAGTACCTCTGACATACCGCCCGCGCCCAGCGTGCGCAGCACCTTGTAACCCTTGATGGGTGCTGGCCCCGCCGAATGGGTGGTGTCGGGTGCATTGGGGTTGGTTTTTTCCAGCGCCTGCACGCGCTTGATGCGGGCGTGCACGGCCTCCAGCACCTCGTCGCGCGTGAAGGGCTTGCCCAGGTAGTCGTCGGCGCCCAGGTTCATGCCGCGGCGGCGGTCGGCGCGGTCAGAGCGCGCGGTGAGAAAGATAAAGGGAATGGCCGCGGTTTGCGGGTCAGCGCGCAGGGCTTCCAGAAAGCCATAGCCGTCCAGCTCGGGCATCATCACATCGGACAGGATCAGGTCGGGCATCTCCTGGCGCGCCAGGGCCAGGCCCATTTCGCCATTGGCGGCCTCGACCAGCTCAAAGCCTTCCATGCGCAGCAGCATGACCAGATTGCCACGGATGCCGGCCTCGTCTTCCACCACAAGGATCTTCAAACCTGCACCTCATAAACGGGAATGGGTTAACTATATCGCTTGCACATTCCATGCGCATGTCCGGTTGTAACGAGACATGCGGCGATATCAACCCCAGGGTGCATGGGGAACTTAGAATCTGGCATCTTTGAAACCACTCCGGGACGGCACCGCATGCGATCCATGAAGCTGAGACTCGCAGCCTTGTACGGTGCCGGCCTGGTGGCGGTGATGCTGCCAATCGTGGTTGCCATCGTGCTGGCCGAGCACAAGAGCCTGGAGCATCAGCGGGAGCGGGCCAGCACAATTGCGGCCGATATTCTGAGCCGCGCGCACAAGGTCAGCGACCAGCTCAAAGTGGTGTTCACAGAACTCGACGCTGCCCCGGCAGGCCCGCCCTGCTCTGAACACAACCTGAATCTGATGCGCAAGCTGGTGATCCAGTCGAATTTGCTGCTGGACGTGGGCTATGTTGAGAACGAACACATGGTGTGCTCGTCGTTTGGGCGGGACGGGTACGTCATCGGCCCGCGAAGCTACATCAGCAGCGGTGGTTACAACATCTGGGCACAGGTGGAACACCCCCTGCTCCCCGGTTCACGCCTGGTCATCACATCGGACCCCAAAACCGGCTTTGCCGCCTTGATTCATGAGGGCACGGTGGTGGACGCAGTCCCCGACCATGGCAATCTGACTTACGGTTTGCTGGGTGTAGCGCGCAAGAAAGAGCTTTTCCACAGAGGGATGTTCAACCCGGATTGGTTCCCTCGCATCGGCAACTCGTACGAGACTACCTTCTTCGATGGATCCCGCGTGGTTGCCTGGAAACGTTCCGATCGGTTCGACTACGCCGCGTATGTGGCCATCCCTGGCAGTGAGATTGACGACGGCTGGAAGCGCGTGCTGTGGTTCATGTTGCCTATTGGCATTGGGACCGCCATCATTTTGGCGGTGGTGGTGGCCCAACTGGTTCGCTTGCAAGGCGCCATACCTGCCGCGCTACGCCACGCCTTGAAGCACAAGGAATTGTTTCTGGTGTACCAGCCCATCGTGGACCTCCGCTCAGGCGCATGGATAGGGGTGGAGGCGCTGCTGCGCTGGCAAAAGTCCAGCGGGGAATTTGTGAGCCCTGATATCTTCATCCCAGTGGCAGAGCGCTACCACTTTATCGAGCGGGTGACCGAACGCGTGATCGAGCTGGTGGAAGCAGACGCTGGCGAATTGCTGCGCACCTACCCCGATTTCCATGTGGCCCTGAATTTTTCAGCCCAGGATTTTTGCAATCCTGCGATGGTGGAGCGCCTGCGTGCGGCGGCCGCAAAAATGCAAGTGCACCCTCGCAGCCTGCATGTAGAGGCAACCGAGCGCGTATTCCTGCATGTGGAGCAAACGCGCAAGGCCGTCGAAGCCCTGCGTGCGCAGGGGCATTCCCTGTCCATCGACGACTTCGGCACGGGCTACTCCAGTCTGTCCTACCTGACCGAGCTGGAGCTGGACTGCCTGAAGATCGACAAATGCTTTGTTGGCACCATTGGCCAACAGGCGGTGACCAGCCATGTGATCGCCCACATCATCGAAATGGCCAAGTCGCTCGGGTTGCAGATGATTGCCGAGGGCATTGAGACCCAGGAGCAGGCCGACTATCTGCAAGCCCATGGCGTGCAGTTTGGCCAGGGCTGGCTGTACGCCAAGCCCATGGGCATGGCACAACTAGCCCAGGAACTCGCGCGCCAAAGGCAGCCTGCGGCAGGCTAGCGCCCCTGGCAGATCAGCCTTTGGTGGACACGGCCATGTGGTCCACGCGCTGGTCCAGGATGGCTTCGGGGTCTTGGGCTTCCTGGACGGTGGGGTGGTTCAGGCCAGCGTGCAGGCGTTGCATGTCCAGATCCCCCGTCCACTTGGCCACCACCAGCGTGGCCACGCCGTTGCCCACCAGGTTGGTCAGCGCGCGGGCTTCGGACATAAAGCGGTCAATCCCCAGAATCAGCGCCAGGCCCGCCACGGGCACATGGCCCACGGCCGACAGCGTCGCCGCCAGCACAATGAAGCCGCTGCCGGTAATGCCAGCCGCACCTTTGGAAGTCAACAGTAGCACGGCCAACAAGGTAATTTGTTGCATCAGGTCCAGCGGCGTGTCGGTGGCCTGGGCGATGAATATCGCGGCCATGGTCAGGTAAATGGAGGTGCCGTCCAGGTTGAACGAATAGCCGGTGGGAATAACCAGGCCCACCACCGATTTGCGGGCGCCCAGGTTCTCCAGCTTTTCCATCATGCGGGGCAGCACCGATTCGCTGGACGAGGTGCCCAGCACGATGAGCAGCTCTTCCTTGATGTAGCGCACAAACTTGAACACACTGAAGCCATGCAGCTTGGCCACGATGCCCAGCACGCCGAAGATGAAGAACAGGCAGGTCAGGTAGAACGCCCCCATGAGCTTGCCAAGCGAGAACAGCGAGTCCACGCCGTACTTGCCGATGGTGAAGGCCATGGCACCAAAGGCGCCGATGGGGGCTACCTTCATGATGATGCCGACGATGTCGAACAACACGTGCGAGGTCTTCTCGATCAGGTCAAACACCACGGTACCGCGCCCGCCGAACTTGTGCAGCGCAAAGCCAAACAGCACCGAGAACAGCAGCACCTGCAGGATCTCGCCCTTGGCAAACGCATCCACCACCGAGGTGGGAATGACGTTGAGCAAAAAGTCCACCGTGCCCTGCATCTTGCCGGGGCCGGTGTAGGCGGCGATGCCCTTGGTGTCCAGCGAGGCCACGTCCACATGCATGCCCGCGCCAGGCTGCAACAGGTTCACCACGACCAGGCCGATGATCAGCGCCACGGAGGACACCACTTCAAAGTACAGCAGCGCCAAGCCGCCGGTCTTTCCCACCTTCTTCATGTCTTCCATGCCGGCAATGCCAACCACCACGGTGCAGAAGATGATGGGCGCAATGATCATCTTGATGAGCTTGATAAAGCCATCGCCCAGCGGCTTCATGTCGGCGCCCACCTGCGGGTAAAAATGGCCCAGCAGCACCCCCACGGTGACGGCAAACAGCACCTGGGCATAGAGGGATTTGTAGATGGGCTTGCGCGCAGCAGTCTTGGACATGGCCGGGGCCTTTCGAAGAGGTGGAGGGGACGATCAGAGCAGGCCCGAACGATACGGCTTGGCGCCCGCGCAGCCAACTGTGGCGTTCATCAGTAGGGTTAACCCTAGACGCTCCAGGCTTGCGCTACATTTTGCGTATCCGCCTTATCCAGAAAGCAGTTGTCCATGCACCCTCTGTTGACCTCTTTGCACAGCACCCCGCGCGTGCGCAACGGCCTGCTGGCCCTGGCCTGTGCGGCGCTGCTGTCGGGTTGCTCGATCTGGCCCAAATCGTGGACGCTCTCATCCGACCCTACCCCGGCTAGCGCAGCGGCCGAGCCCGACACCAAAACGCAAGTAGCACCGCCCCAGTTTGTAGAGACCGCGCCGCAGGAAGCGCGACAAGAGGTCGTGGTGAACCCGGTGGTGGTGCCCGCCGCCAGCGAAACCGCCCCCGTGGCGGCCATGGCGCCCGCATCGCCCCCACCCGCGCTCGCCCCCACCACCATGCCTGCCAAGGGCGCTAAGGGAGCCAAAGGCAGCAAGAGTGCCAAAGCCGTGAAGACCGCCCCCGCTGGCGGTCTGGAGCATGCGTTCTATATCAATGTGGGCCTGTTTGCCGTGCCCAGCAATGCCAGCAATGCATCGCAAAAGCTGGCGGACGCGCAACTGCCCGTGTTCACCCAAGACCTGCAGACCAAAAAGGGTAAGCTGACCCGCGTGCGCGTGGGCCCGTTCAGCAACCGCGCCCTGGCCGAGACCGCGGCCACCAAGATCCACGCCATGCAGCTGGACGCCATCGTCTTCGAACACTGAGCGGGCCAGATCAGCCCAGGGGGCGAAAGCCGAAGGGTCTGGAGGTCTGGTGGTCGGAGCCGCGCAGCTCAAAGTTGTCGGTGGCAGGCACGCCCAGACCGCGGCGCTCGTTCACGCCGCTGACGATGCCCAGTGTGCGGTCATAGCGCTGGCGCCGCCCTGGGTCTGACAACACCGCATAGGCCTGGTTGATATAGGCCAACCTGCCACCAGCGCCCACCACATCAGGATTTTTATCGGGATGGTGCTGCTGCGCCAGGCACCGGTAGGCGGCCCGGATTACCAAGGTGCTGGCCCGTGGGCTCACCTCCAACAGGTCATACAAGGTTTCGCTACGCTCGGCGTCAGTCATAGACTGGGCGCCACTTCTTCGGCCCAGACGGAAAAGCGCCGCAACGTGTTGGGGCCAAAGGTGTTGGTCAGAGCCACGTCGCAGGCGTCGCGGCCGCGCGCCATCAGCATCCGCCCGATGCGGGGCGTGTTGTTGCGCGCATCGAAGGTGTACCAGCGGCCACCCAGATAGGCTTCAAACCAGGCGGCAAAGTCCATCGGCCCAGGCAAGGCCGGGCTGCGAATGTCGCCCAGATAGCCGGTGCAGTAGCGGGCCGGAATGTTCATGCAGCGGCACAACGCTATGGCCAGGTGCGCGTAGTCGCGGCACACGCCCTGGCCCTCGCGGTAGGCCTCTAGCGCGGTGCGGGTGCAGCGCGCGTGGTGGTAGCCAAACTCGATGTGCCGGTGCACAAAATCGCAGATGGCCTGCACCCGCGCCCAGCCCGTGGGCCCGCTGCCAAAGCGCAGCCAGGCCATGTCGGAGAGCTGGTCGGTCTCGCAGTAGCGGCTGCCCATCAGGTACATCAGCACCGCCTCGGGCAGCTGCTCCACCGGCAACTGCTGCAGGCTGGGCACCACGGCGTCGGGCAGGCCGGTGTCGTGCACGAGCGCATCGGTGCGCAGCACCAGCCGCCCCTCGGGCGCGACGATGCGGCTGCACAAGTTGCCAAACGTGTCGCGGTAGGTGTCCACCGCCACCGGGGGCTCGGTCTGCAGCAAGTCGGGCACGATCAGGTCGCCAGCGCGCGTGTAGTGGATGCTGAGGGCCAGCAGCATCGGCGTGGGCGCCGGGCACAGGTACTCCATCTCAAAGCCCACGCGAACCTGCAGTCCCGTGCCCGTCGGGATGGGCTGGGGTGGCGGGGGAGGCGCGACGGCCGGCGCTTCGTCCGCCGGGGCGTAGGTGTCAATGTCCAGAGACAGCAGCATGTGGAACCTCCTGCAGCGGTTGAAGTTCGGCGGTCCGTGGAGGGCTTAGCCGTTGGCGGGGGATTCTTCGCCCACCTGCTTTTTCACCCACGCGACGTAGCTATCCATCCAGTCCTGCATGAACTCCAGGCTGGCGTGGCCGATCTTGCCGTCGGCGTCAAAGAAGTCGTCTTTGGCGTGCAAAAAGGCCTCGGGCTGGCCCATGGTGGGCGCATCCAGGTAGGCCAGAATGTTGCGCAGGTGCTGCTGGGCCAGTGCCGTGCCAATAGCCCCAACCGACACGCCCAAAATGCCGGCCGGCTTGCCCTCCCACGAGTTCTGGCCATAGGGGCGCGAGGCGTGGTCAATAGCGTTTTTCAGCACGCCGGGGATGGAGCGGTTGTACTCGGGCGTGACAAACAGCAGGGCGTTGGCGTTGGCAAGGTCGTCCTTCAGCCGCTTGACCGCATCGGCCTGGTGGGCGTCGTCGTCCTGGTTGTAGAGCGGCAGGTCGTCCAGAGCCAGCTGCTGGAACGTAAATTCAGGGGGCGCCAGCAAGGCCACGGCGCTGGCCAGCTTGCGGTTGAAAGAGTCCCGGCGAAGGCTGCCCACCAACACGGCGATCCGGTAAAGGCTCATGCGTTTTCTCCCAAAAGAGCCCATGCTGCCCGTGTAGCCGCCCATCCACCGTTCGCAAGCGCACAGAGCGGCAGCGAAGTCCGCCAAGCGGCCGGCCCGGCAATTTGTGCAACAAACTGGCACCCAGCCCCCGTAAAATATGCGCAAGCAGCTCCTAAAAACATAGCACCCATGACCGACTCCAAACCGCCCGCTCCCACCTTCCGCCGCGCCGCGCCACCACCTGCGCGTGCCGCCATTCCCGCGGGCCAAGCCAACACCGCCGCCCAGGGCGCGAATGGCACGGTGCGCCTGAACAAGCGCATGGCCGAGTTGGGCATGGCCTCGCGCCGCGAGGCCGACGAGTGGATTGGCAAAGGCTGGGTAAAAGTGGACGGCAAGGTGGCCGAGATGGGCATGCAGGTGCTGCCGGGCGTGCGCATCGAGATCGACAAACAAGCCCAGGGCCAGCAGGCCAACCAGGTCACCATCCTGCTGAACAAGCCCATCGGCGTGGTCAGCGGCCAAGCCGAAGACGGGCACGAGCCCGCCATCACCCTGATCCAGCCGCAAAACCGCTGGGCCGAGGACAACGCCCGCTTTTTCTTCCACGGCAGCCAGCTCAAGAGCCTGGTGCCCGCTGGCCGGCTGGACATCGATTCCACGGGCCTCTTGGTGCTGACGCAGGACGGCCGCGTGGCGCGCCAGCTGATTGGCGAAGACTCGGTGATGGAAAAGGAATACCTGGTGCGCGTGGTCTACACCGGTGTGGCCAACAGCGCAGCAGCCAACTCGCCCGCCGCCACCTATGGCGGCAAGGTGCAGCAGCTCAGCCGCATTGACGATGACGACCCCGTGAGCAGCGATGTGCAAAGCGTGTTCCCGCCCGAAAAACTCAAGCTGCTACGCCACGGCCTGCGCCTGGACGACCAGGCCCTCAAGCCCGCCAAGGTGGAGTGGCAAAACCCCGAGCAGCTGCGCTTTGTGCTGACCGAGGGCAAGAAGCGCCAGATCCGCCGCATGTGCGAGCTGGTGGGCCTGCGCGTGGTGGGCCTCAAGCGCGTGCGCGTGGGCCGGGTCATGCTGGGCAACCTGCCGGTGGGCCAGTGGCGCTACCTGCAGCCACACGAAAAGTTCTGATGGCACTGCCCCCCCGGCCCAAGGCCCTGCAGCACTTTCGCGCGTCTGACCTGCGCGGCGTGGTGCAACTGGCCACCCAGGCCACCCGCGGTGTGGCCCGCATGGCCGAGGGCGTGCACCAGTCCGTCTGGGGCAGCATGGGCGTACCGGGCGGCAAAACCGTCGGCACCACGCGCGGCCTGACCGGCCTGGTTTACCAAACCGTGCAGGGCGTGACCCAGCTGGTGGGCAGTGGCGCCGAAGCCATTTTGGGCAAGCTGCAGCCTCTGCTGGACGCGGCCGATGCCGAAGCGCCAGACACCCCACAACGCGAGGCCGTGCTGGCCGCCCTGAACGGCGTGCTTGGCGACCGCCTGGCCGCCAGCGGCAACCCGCTGGCCACCCGCATGCAACTACGCCACGCGGGCCAAGTGCTGGACTGGGCCCGGCCCGACACACTGCCTGCGAAGACCACCGTGGGCGGCAAGCTGCTCGTCATCCTCCACGGCCTGTGCATGAACGACCTGCAGTGGACCCACACCACGGCGAGTGGCGAGGTGCGCAGCCACGCCACGGCCCTGGCCGCGCTGGGCTACACCCCGGTCTACGTGCGCTACAACAGCGGCCTGCACACCTCGGACAACGGCGCGGCGCTGGCCGCAGAGCTGGCGCAGCTGGTGGCCCAGTGGCCCGTGCCGGTGAGCGATATCACCGTGCTGGCGCACAGCATGGGCGGGCTGGTCACCCGCAGCGCGGTGCAGCAGGCGCGGGACAGCCAACCCGCGTGGCTGCAGGTGTTGAAGAACATCGTTTTTCTGGGCACGCCGCACCACGGCGCGCCGCTGGAGCGTGCGGGCAATTGGGTGGATGTGATTCTGGGCGCCACGCCCTACTCGCGCCCCTTTGCCAAGCTGGGCCAGCTGCGCAGCGCCGGCATCACCGATCTGCGCTATGGCTGTGTCAGCCCGCAGGACTGGCAGGGCCGCAACCGGTTTCAAAAGGGACCGGACCGCCGTGTGCCCGTGCCGCTGCCGGAGGGCGTGGCCTGCTACACCCTGGCCGCCACCACCGCCACCAAGCGCGGCGCGTTGGCCGACCGGCTGCTGGGCGACGGCCTGGTGCCGCTGCGCAGCGCGCTGGGCCTGCATGACGAGGCGAAACGCAATCTGGTGTTTGCCAAGCCCAACCAGTGCATTGCCTACCAAATGAACCACATGGAGCTGCTGCACCGCCCGGAGGTAACCGCGCAGCTACTGGCCTGGCTGACGCCGGGCGCGGGGCCAACTTAGCGTTTGTCGGGCGGCGGTTCGCCGTCCAGGCCCGCCGGCTGGGTGGGCTCGTAGCCATGGGGCGGGGGCGTCCCCGCAGGCTGGCCCTCATCCAGCAAGCCGCCCACACTGGCCTCCCACAGACCCCAGGCGGTGTCGGTATCGCTCTCACTCACTTCGGGCACGGGCAAGGGGTCCAGCAAGCCGTCAAAAGGCTTGGGGGCCGCGGAGGGTGTGGCCGCCCGCTTGTCAGGGGGCGGCGTGGTCTGGTCCGGTTTCATGGTCTTTGTTTCTTCCCTGAATGCTTTTTTTGGCAATGTAGCGCTAACGCCCGCGCGGGGGAAGGGGCCCGGCTTGAAAAAGTCCGGCCTCGCCCATAATTGAGGGTTGCTCGCGCCGCAGGCACCGCCTGACAGGCGCGTAAACCGTTTTATTGAGACTCAGAGACCTATCTATGACCAAGCAAACCATGAATTTCCAGGCCGAAGTGGCACAACTGCTGCACCTGGTGACCCACTCGCTGTACTCCAACAAGGAGATTTTCCTGCGCGAGCTGATCTCCAACGCATCGGACGCCTGCGACAAGCTGCGCTTTGAGGCCATCAACAACAGCGGCCTGTACGAGAACGACCCCGAGCTGAAGGTGAAAGTCACCTTCGACAAGGACGCCAAGACGCTGACCATCACCGACAACGGCATTGGTCTGAGCCAACAGGAAGCCATCGACAACCTGGGCACCATCGCAAAAAGCGGCACCAAAGACTTCGTGAGCAAGCTCACCGGCGACCAGAAGGCCGACAGCAACCTCATCGGCCAGTTCGGCGTGGGCTTTTACTCTGGCTTCATCGTGGCCGACAAGATCACTGTCGAATCGCGCCGTGCCGGTTTGCCCGCCGACCAGGCCGTGCGCTGGGTCAGCGACGGCGGCGCCAGCGGTGGTGGTGCGTTTGAGGTGGAAAGCATCACCCGCGAAGCCCGCGGCACCAGCGTCATCCTGCACCTGCGCGACGACGCCCAGGACTACGCCCAGGCCTGGAAGGTCAAGGGCATCATCAACAAGTACTCCGACCACATCAGCCTGCCCATCCAGATGGAAAAGGAAGAGTGGAAAGACGGCGAACTGATCAACCCGTCGGATGAAAACGGTGGCCGCCAGCCCGGCGCCATGGTCAAAACCGGCGAGTGGGAAACCGTCAACAAGGCCAACGCCATCTGGGCGCGCGCCAAGAAGGACATCACCCAAGAGCAGTACGACGACTTCTACAAGCAGATCAGCCACGACTTCGAGGCGCCGCTAGCCCACACGCACAACCGCGTGGAAGGCAGCACCGAATACACCCAGCTGCTGTACATCCCCGGCAAGGCGCCGATGGACCTGTACAACCGCGAGAAGTCGGCCGGTGTGAAGCTGTACGTCAAACGCGTGTTCATCATGGACGACGCCGAAGCCTTGCTGCCCACCTACCTGCGCTTTGTGAAGGGCGTGGTCGATAGCGCCGACCTGCCACTGAACGTATCGCGCGAACTCCTGCAAGAAAGCCGCGACGTGAAGGCGATCCGCGAAGGCTGCACCAAGCGCGTCTTGGGCATGTTGGAAGACCTGGCCAAACACGACAAGCTGCCCGAAGCCGGCGCGGATGGCGTAACCGATGTGGTGTCGGAAGAAGACAAGGCCCAGGTGGGCAAGTACAGCAAGTTCTACGCAGAGTTTGGTGCCGTCTTGAAAGAAGGTCTGGGCGAAGACTTTGCCAACAAGGAACGTCTGTCCAAGCTGCTGCGTTTTGCATCCAGCACCACCGACAGCGTCAGCGTGTCGCTGGCCGACTACAAGGCCCGCATGAAGGAAGGCCAGGAGGCCATCTACTACATCACCGCCGACAACGCAGCCGCCGCCAAAAACAGCCCACAGTTGGAAGTGTTCAAGAAGAAGGGCATCGAAGTGCTCTTGATGACCGACCGCGTGGACGAATGGGCGCTGAACTACCTGCACGACTTCGACGGCACGCCCATGCAGTCCGTCGCCAAGGGCGCGGTCGATCTGGGCAGCCTGCAAGACGAGGCCGAGAAGAAAGCCGCCGAGGAAGCCGCGGAAGCCTTCAAGCCCCTGCTGGCCAAGCTGAAAGAGGCGCTGAAGGACAAGGCCGAAGACGTGCGCGTCACCACCCGCCTGGTCGACAGCCCCGCCTGCCTGGTGGTGCAAGACCACGGCATGAGCACCCAACTGGCCCGCATGCTCAAGCAAGCTGGCCAGCAAGCACCCGAAGTGAAGCCGGTGCTGGAAGTCAACGCCGAACATGCGCTGGTGAAAAAGCTGGACGGCTCGGTGCATTTCAACGACCTGGCCCACATCCTGTTTGACCAGGCGCTGCTGGCTGAAGGCGGATTGCCTGCGGACCCGGCGGCGTACGTGAAGCGGGTGAATGCCTTGCTGGTGTGATGCAAGAGGGGGTTAGAAGCAAAACTGGCCTCTAGCCCCCGTGGAATATGCGCAAGCAGCTACTGAATTGGTAGCAAATCAAGCCTCAGAGTCGCAAGACTGCTGAGGCTTTTTCGTCGAACCCCACGCGAGAGACATCATGCCCCTACCCCTCACCGCCCCACACCTCCCTAAACCCGTCTGGCTGCTGCTGGCCATGTACTTCATCGCCAGCCTCACGCACTTTGCACACAACGCGGAATTCATTGCCATCTACCCCAACATGCCCGCCTTCATCACGCGGGAGACGGTGTACTGGGCGTGGCTGGCCGTCAGCTGCCTGGGGGTGGCGGGACTCATCGTGAGCCGCATGGGGCTGCATGCGCTGGGCGCAATGCTGCTCATGGCGTATGGTGCCTGCGGGCTCGATGGGCTGCTGCACTACACACTGGCCCTGTGCGCCGAACATACCCTGGCGACCAACCTGACGATCTGGTTTGAGGTGCTGGCGGGGTCTGCGCTGGCACTGGGTACCGCAGGCACGCTGTGGCGCAGTGCAGCCCTGAAGCAGCGTCCGACCAAAGCTCACACTTAGTCCGTTCGGCCACCCGCCTGTGTGTGGCAACACACCCAGAAAAGTAACGGCCTCGCCTACCGTGAAGGCCATGGGGGTGATGCTGCGTGGCCGCATTGTCCTGGGGTCTTTTCCTGCACGGGCTGCGACGCACACCACCTATGGCCAAACGATGGATGAAGAGCTTTTTTACCAAGGCCATGCAGCGCCAGGTGGGCGCGTTGACCCGCAGTGCGCTGCGGGCGGGTAAGAAAGCGAGCAAGCTGGCCACCAAGGCAGTACCCAGAAAGCGCAAGACCGCGGCGCCGACAACGAACCACTGGCGTACCGGGATTGCGGCAAGCCCTGGCGGGCTGCGGCGCTACCACCTCTTTCACCCGACCGGAAAACTGCCGTCCAGCCAAATCCCCTTGGTGGTGATGCTGCACGGTTGCGGGCAGGATGCCCGCAGCTTCGCCAGCAGCACCCACATGAACCGCTTGGCGGCGTCGGCGGGCTTTATGGTTCTGTACCCTGAGCAAGACCGGGTTGCCAATGTCCAGGGCTGCTGGAACTGGTTTGACACCCGCTCTGGCCGCGCGCTCCGAGAAGCCACCAGCATCCTGTCGGCAATCGATCACATCCGCGCCACCTACCCCGTTGATGCGCGTCGCATTGTGGTCGCCGGCATGTCGGCCGGGGCCAGCATGGCTGCGCTGATGGCGTTGCACCACCCCGAGCGCTTTCTTGCGGTGGCCATGCACTCCGGCGTGGGCCCGGGCATGGCAGAGTCCACCGCAACGGCGCTGGCAGCGATGCGCGGCCGGATCCCCAAAAGCGCCACCTCACTGCACGCCCCTGCAATCCCTCTGCCCGCGCTCCTGGTGATTCAGGGCAACCGGGACACCGTGGTCGCACCGTCCAACGGTGCACTGGTGGTACAGCGTTGGGCGGCGACTGCGGGCGCCAAAGCTGCGCCCCCAAGAACGGTACAGCGTGGCACACGCTATGCGGTCGCGCTGCGTGAATGGAAAGTTGGTCGACGCGTCTTTGCCACCTTGGCGGAGGTGGCGGGCCTGGGCCATGCGTGGAGCGGCGGTGCTGCAACGCAGGCCTTCGCAGACCCTGCGGGGCCCGATGCGTCGCGCATGGTGTGGGCGTTTGCACAACGTGAACACACGCTGCGTGGTGCAACGCGCAATGCCTGAGCGCCGGAGCGGGCCACAGATGGGGGTTTTCCTTAGGTTGTCCGGCGTGTGACAGACCACGGCGCACCCGTGCCCGCACACTGCCGCACGTTTTCAACTTGAGGCCCCGATGCACTCTTCCTCTCCCGCATTCACCCGGCGCCAAGCGCTGGGCACCTTGGTCGCCGGCGCATTGCCTGTGCAAGCGGCGTTGGCCCAAAGCACGGTGTCTGCCGACAGCGGCGACATCGTGATTGGCCAGAGCGCGCACCTGAGCGGACCACTCGCCTCCACGTTGGCCGCGGTGCTCAAGGGGCAAGACCTTGCGCTCGCCGAATTCAACGACAAGGGCGGCGTGAATGGCCGGCGCGTGAAGCTGGTGACGCTGGACGACGCTTACGACACTAAGCTGTGCATGGACAACGTGAGCAAGCTGGTGGACGAGCACAAGGCCATTGCGCTGTTCGGCTTTGCCAACACCGCGGGCGTGGCCGCTGCCATGCCCGTGCTGATGGAGAAGAAGGTGCCGTTGATTGGCGTGTACTCCGGCTCGCCCAGCCTGCGCGCCAAGCAGCACCCCTACTTCTTCACCACCACCGCCAGCTACCGCGACGAGGTGGTGCAGATGATGCGCAACCAGGGCGCGCTGGGCCGCTCGCGCGTGGGCCTGGTTTACAACAACAGTGCGTTCGGCAAGCTCATGCTGCCCGTGGTGGAAGAGGTGGCCAAGGAGCAGGGCATCACCATCGTGGCCAAGGCCTCGCTGGAGATGACCGGCAGCGACGCCAATGCGGCCGCGCAGGCCATGGCCGCCGAGCGCCCGCAGGCCGTCATCATGATGGCGTTTGGCCCCTCGCTGTTTCCCTTCATCAAGGCAGCGCGCGCGCAGGTTGGCGCGCCACTGTACTGCCCGGGCATTGCCAATTCGCGCCAGCTGATGGATGCGCTGGGCGATGAGGCGCGTGGCCTGGCGTACACCGTGGTCATCCCCTACCCCTTCACCGCCACGCAAAACCTCACGCGCGATTTCCGCAAGACCATGGCCGCCGCCGGCCTGCCCGTGGACTACGACCATTTCTTTGGCTACCTGAACATGCGCACACTGCTGGCCGTGCTGGTGCGTGCGGGCAAGAGCATCACGCCGCAAACCATGGTGAGCACCTTGGAGCGCATGAAGAACGTGGACATTGGCGGCTACACGCTGGACTTCAGCCCCACCAACCACCATGGCTCCAAGTTTGTGGAAACCGTGGTGGTGGGCCCGGGCGGACGTTACATGCGCTAACACCCTGGGCTGACACAATGCAGGCTGGATGAACTCTTCAACACTGCCTGACATGAACACCTTTTTGCGACACACCGGCTTGGCTTTGGCTCTGGCTGCCAGCTCCCTCACCTGGGCCCAAAACGCCACCACGGCTGCGGCCGCCAAAGAAGACGGCGCCGTGGTCAGCAGCACTGGGCTGGTGTACCGCTCGCTCAAGGACGGCAGCGGTGCCAGCCCTAGCGCCACAGACAAGGTGAAAGTGCACTACCGCGGCACCTTCCCCGATGGCCGCGAGTTCGACAGCTCGTACAAGCGCGGCGAGCCGATCGAGTTTCCACTGAACGGCGTGATCAAGTGCTGGACCGAGGGCGTGCAGCGCATGAAGATAGGTGGCAAGGCCAAGCTGACCTGCCCACCGCAGATCGCCTATGGCGAGCGTGGCGCGGGTGGCGTGGTGCCCCCGAATGCAACGCTGGTGTTTGAGGTGGAACTGCTGGGCATCAACGGCAAGTAAGCCGCGCGCTGTGCGTGGTGCGGCGCACCGACACACAGCCTTCACCCCTTCCACAATGGGTCGGACTCCACGGGCAAGCGCCTGCTGGGGCCGGCCCATTTTTTGATTGGAGTGCCCGCATGACCACAACTGCCCACCCTGGCACGGACCACCGGGTGTCCGCCCTCTACACCACCCGGGAAGAAGCGACGCGCGTGCAAGCCCGCCTGGTCGACCTGGGGTTTTCTGCGGACCGCATCGAGATACTGCAGGACATGCCCACCCACTCGCCGACCGAGGGCAGCGACGAAATTCTCAAGCATATGGTGGTGGACGGCGCCATCGGCACAGCCGTAGGAACCGGCGTGGGTGCCGTGGGCACCGCCCTGCTGTGGGCGGCCAATATCACCCTGTTTGTAGCCAGCCCGCTGGTTGCACCGCTGGCCATGCTGGGCTGGTTTGCCAGCGTGGGCGGCATTGTGGGGGCGGTGGCCGGCACTGCCAGCAAAGAGGGGCGCTTTTCTGAACTGGTGATGGACGCCATCAAGTCCGGCAGCGTAGTGCTGGTGGTACACACCCAAGGCGAAACGGAGCGGGCGAAGGCCGCCGACGAAATCAGCAAATCACTACTGGGCCAAGGCCAGGCCGCCCTGTCGCAGTCGGCATGAGCGGCCGGTTCAGTGGGGCCCCGCGGCCCGGCTGACCCGCCACACCACATTGCCCACATCGTCGGCCACCAGCAAGGCGCCGCGGGTGTCCAGCGCCACGCCCACCGGACGTCCGCGCGCATGGCCGTCATCGGTAAGGAAACCCGTCAACACATCCTGCGGCGGGCCGGATGGCAAGCCCTTGTCAAAGGGCACAAAGATCACCTTGTAGCCGCTGCGCGGGCGGCGGTTCCAAGAGCCGTGCTGACCAATGAACATGCCCTGCACAAACCCCGCTGCCAACTGGTTGCCCTGGGCAGATGCCAAGCCCAGGGATGCGGTGTGGGGGCCCAGCGCGTAGTCTGGCTGGCGGGCACTGGCCACCAGGTCGGGGCGCGGCGGCGTCACCCGGCTGTCCACCCGGCCGTAATAGCTATAGGGCCAGCCATAAAAGGCGCCGTCGTCCACCTGCGTCAGGTAGTCGGGCACCAGGTCGCTGCCAATTTCATCGCGCTCATTCACCACCGTCCACAGCGCTCCGGACGTAGGCTCCCAGGCCATTCCGTTGGGGTTGCGCAGCCCCGAGGCAAACACGCGGTGCGCACCGCCAGGCAGGTCCACCACCCAGATGGCCGCGCGCTCGGCCTCCACCTCCAGGCCACTTT
Organism: Rhodoferax sp. ZS1R25; assembly: GCF_056521335.1. Classification (NCBI taxonomy): domain Bacteria; kingdom Pseudomonadati; phylum Pseudomonadota; class Betaproteobacteria; order Burkholderiales; family Comamonadaceae; genus Rhodoferax; species Rhodoferax sp. ZS1R25. The sequence goes on along the minus strand of NZ_JBWMAZ010000001.1, from coordinate 918,137 downwards.
CGGCCACATTGCTGTTGGAGCCCACCGTCACGTACAGCTGCTGGCCGTTGGCGCTGGGGATGAGATTTTTGGTCCAGTGGTGGTTGATGGGGCCGGCGGGCAGGTCCACCAGCGTCTCGCCCGGCACGGTGATCTGCAGATCGCCGGGCGCATAGGGAAAGCGCAGCACGGCATCGGTGTTGGCCACATACAGGGTGTTGCCCACCAGCGCCATGCCAAACGGGGAGCGCAGCGCATCAATGAAGACAGTGCGGGTATCGGCCACGCCATCGCCATCGGTATCGCGCAACAGGGTGATGCGGTTGGCACTGGGCACGCCGGCCCCGGCACGGCGCATCACCAGCCCCATGATCCTCTCGCGCAGCGAGGGGTGGGCATCGGGCTTGGCGGGCGCATTGCTCTCGGCGACCAGCACATCGCCGTTGGGCAGCACATACAGCCAGCGCGGATGGTCCAGGCCGCTGGCAAACGCCTGCACCTGGGTTCCTGCCACGGACTCGGGCATTTGCCCCGGCGCCCAGCCCACCGCCAATGCGGTGTTCACGGTCGGTATCAGCGTGGGGGCGGGTGGCGGCAGTGTGGGGTGGGGCCCGGTCCCCGCGGACACCGGTAACGTGGCGGTCTCACCGCACGCAACCAGTGCGGCCCCCACCACACACGCCAAAGCAACCAGGGCGCAGCGCATGGACACTAGGCCTAGTGATAGGACTAAATGATGGCGTGCAGGCCCAACGTCTGCTGGGCCGGAGGTGGCACGGACGGCACATGCTGCAGTAGGTCCGACAGGTCATCGGCGTGTTCTTCTTCCACCGCCAAAATGGCTTCCAGCAGGCGCCGTGTGGTGGGGTCCTGGTCGCCCAGGTAGCCAATGAAGTGGCGGTAGCTGTCGATGGCGATGCGCTCGGCCACCAGGTTTTCCCGAATCATGTCTGACAGCGTGGGCCCCTCCCGGTACTCGGCGTGGCTGCGCTCCAGCAGCGTGTCGGGGGCAAAGTCGGGCTCGCCGCCCAATTGCACAATGCGCTCGGCCAATTGGTCCGCATGGACCAGCTCTTCGTTGGAATGGGCCAGAAACTCAGTGGCCACGGCCTGGGAATGGATGCCGCGCGCCATGAAGTGGTGGCGCCGGTAACGCAGCACGCACACCAGCTCGGTGGCCAGCGCGCTGTTAAGCATTTTCAGCACCGCAGGACGGTCGGCGGTGTAGCCCTCGGTCACCGCACCCTGCTCCATGTGACGGCGCGCGCGCTCACGCAGTGCACCTACATCAATCTCATCAGACTTTCTCATTTGCAGCACCTCCAAGACATGGTCCTAGCGTTTCCAGGAATGTCCTCAGCATGGGGCCAGCGCCCCATTTGAACTGTGCGGTGCCGCACACGCGGCGCTAGAAACCCACCTGCAACAGCGGCTGCAGCACGCTGGCGCCCAGTTTGCGGGAGCGCTCGCCGCTCCAGCCGTTCAGCACGTCGGGCAGATTGGCGTTGTCCTTGAAAGGCATCTCGATGGTGAAGGCTAGGCAGCCGAACTGCTGGGCGATCCAGTTGGTGGCCAGCGTCATATTGGCCTGGCCTGCGGCCGTGCGGCCGTAGTTCACTGTGTCCTGAAAATCCGGGCAACTGGCCAGCCAGACAGCCTTGAAGGCGTCTTCCAGCTCGGCCACGCGCGGGCTGTAGCCCGGCGTACCCTCGGAGCCCACCACAAAGTTGTAGGGCAGGCCTTCGTCGCCATGCACGTCCAGGCACAGGTCTACCCCCGTGTCCAGCATGGCTTGGCGCACCAGCAGCACCTCGGGCGATTTATCGGCACTGGGGGCGGCCCACTCGCGGTTCAGGTTGGCACCGGCGGCGTTGGTGCGCAGGTTGCCCAGCACGGCGCCATCGGGGTTCATGTTGGGCACCACGTAAAACACGCAGCGGTCCAGCAGCACGCGTGCCGCCGCGTCGTCACCGTCCAGCAAGCGCTCCAACATGCCTTCCACAAACCACTCGGCCATGGATTCGCCGGGGTGCTGGCGGGCGATCACCCAGACCTTCTTTTTGTCTTCCAGCGGCGTGGTGCCCGCCTCGTCGGTGATGCGCAAGAGCGTCATGTCGCGCCCCTGCACAGTGCTGCCCAGGCGCTGCAGCTGCACCCAGGGGGAAGCGCCGACCGAGCCCAATAGGTCCAAGTGCTGCTCGTACGAATAGGGCTCGAAATAGGCGAAGCACACGGCCTGCGCCATGGGGGTCAAGCGCGCGGTCATCTCCTTGCCGTCGTACTGGGTGTCGATGCGGCTCCAGTGCTGGCGGTCGTGGCTGGCCAGCACTTGGTAGCCCTCCCAGCCCTTGGGGTAGGCGCATTCCGATGCGTTCAGAAACCGCAGCGTGACGGGCTGGTAGGCCGCGCCATGCAGGCAAAAGTGAAACCACTGGGCAAAGTCGGCGGCGCTGTCCTTGCGGATGCGCAGCTGGATGTCCTGCGGGCTGTCCAGGCGCACCACATCGATGGCGCCGGAGTCAAACTGGGTGGAGATATGGAGGGATGGCATGGGGCAGTGCGGTTGGGTCCAGGGGGCCGGGCCATTGTAGAAGTCGCCCTCAAGTTCGGGCCACTGGTGGCCGATAACCCCCTACCGCCCTTTGCATTTCCGGAGTTCCCATGAACATTGCCAGCACCCCCGCCGTGCAAGCCGCCAGCGCTGCCGCCCAAGGCAGCACGGCCGATGCCGTGAACATCCTGGTGCTGAAAAAGGCGCTGGATATGCAAGCTGTGTCGGCGGCCACCCTGCTACAGGCCCTGCCCCAAATGCCGCCCCTGGCCACCAGCGGCACCGTGGGCACCAAGCTCAACACCTTCGCCTGAGCCTTCTTACTGGCTTTCCACCACCTTCACCAGCTGCCCCACTGGCGGCTCACCACCACCGTAGAAGCCGTTGATCAGGCGCAGCTGTTGTTCGGGCCGCGCAATAGGAGAGCTTTTGGCTAGCTCCACAAAACCGCCTTTGGGGTAGGGTACGGTTTTGAGCCCCCAGGGCCGGGCCGCGGCCCGGTCTTGCGCCGTTAGCGCCCTAAAGCTACTCTCCACCTCACGCACCTGGGCGCGAGCGCGCTGCAGGGCGTTGGCGTCTTTTGCGCTGGTTTGCAGCAGGTAAATCTTGTCGCCCGGGCCGGTGACCACGGTGGCCTCTAGCGCCTGGGTCTGACCATTGCTGTCGGCGCGGGCGCCGGCAAAGCGTGTGGCTGGCAGGCCGTTGAAGGTGGTGGTTTCTACCCGGCCCTGGGTGGGCTTGAGCACATTGCGGATGACGTCGGTATGCGTCTTGCCAGCCTGCGGCGGTACCAGGCGCACCACCACGGCGGCGTCGCGCGCGGTGTTCAGCAGCGCCAGCTGTTCGTTGTCGTTCTGGATGTACCAGCCCACAGGCGCGGTGATCGCAAAGTTCAGCGGCTCGTGGTAGAAATTGCGCCCCCGCGTCAGGCCCTGGGCAGCGCTGTCACCAAAGGTCACGCCCGACATCACCTTGAGGTAGCGCGTGCGGCCCTCGTCGCCATAGGCGCCCTGGGTTTTGTACTGGGCTGCCAGCGCCGTAATGGCCTGCAGGCGCTGGTCGTTGCTGGGGTGGGAGGCCAGCCAGTCGCTCTGCGCCGGCACCGGGCGGCCTTCGGCCTTGGCCTGGTCGGCGGCAAAGCGCTCCTGGTTTTTCAGCACGGTGATCACGTCCACCATGTTGTGCGGGTCGTAGTGGGTGCGCGACAGGTATTCGGCGCCCAGGCCATCGGCCTGTAGCTCCTGGTCACGCCCGTAAGACGCGATGTAACCCGCCGCCACGGTTTGCGAGGCCTGGCTGGCCAGTTGCCCGGCGCCGCCAAAACCCTGCCCCTCCAACACGGCACCCAGCACCGTGGCCGCAAACACCCCCAGCCCTGCCGTCTGCTGGCGCGTGGCGCGCTGGGCGCCGTGGCGTGCGGTCACATGGCCAATCTCATGGCCCATCACGCCGGCCAGGTCGGCCTCGCTGTCCAGGTAGGCCATGATGCCGCGCGTCACATACACATAGCCGCCGGGCAGCGCAAAGGCGTTGATCTCGGGGCTGTCCAGCACCGTGAAGTGCCACTGCAATTGGCTGCGGTGGCTTTGCGCGGCCAACTTCTGGCCCAGCGCATTCACATAGCTTTGCACCGCAGGGTTGGCGTAGACGCCATATTCCTTGAGTACCTCCGCATGGCCCTTGGCACCCTCGGCCACTTCGTCTTCCTCGCTCATCACCGAACGCTCGGTCTGGCCAGTGACGGGGTTGACGGTGGCGGTGCCGCAGCTGGTGAGCATGAGCGCCGCAAGCACGGCGCTGGAGATTTTTTGTTTCATGGCATTCCCTTTCTAACAAGAGGAGATCTTAGGGGCCTGACGGGGCTGCTCCGTGCGATGCAATACGGTGGGCCGTGCATTTAGGGCGCCAGCCCTTTCAGGTCCTGCTTGATGAAATCGATGAAGGCCCGCGTGCGGGCCGGCAGCAGCCGGGCATGCGGGTACACCACGTGGATCGGACGGGGTGGCGGCTCGAAATCTTCCAGCACCAGCTGTAGCGTGCCCTGCGCCAGATGCGGCGCCACCTGGTACGAGATGAACATGCCAAAGCCCATGCCGGCCAGGCAGGCATCCAGCACCGGGGCGTTGTGGTTGAAGGTGAGGTTGCCGGTGATGGGTACCGTGAAGGCCTTGCCCTGCGCATGGAAGGTCCACCACGGGCCGCTGGCCCCCAGAAAACGAATGCAGTTGGCCTGCAGCAGGTCGCGCGGGTGCGCGGGCACACCGTGGCGCGCCAGGTACTCCGGACTGGCCACCACCAGGCGGCGCAAGCTCCCCAACGGCTGCGCCACCAGCGAGGAGTCTTCCAGCGCGCCAATGCGAATGCCCAGGTCCAGCCCCTCTTCCAGCAAATTCACCACGCGGTCGGCCAGCATCACACTGCACTGCACGCGGGTGTGGCGCTGCACAAAACGCATGACCACGGGGGTGACATGCATCTGCCCGAACATCACCGGCGCGGTGATGTGGAGCTGGCCCGCGGGTTCGCTGGCGTCAGCGCTCAGTGCGGCCTCGGCCTCGCCCACGGCGCTCAGCACCTGGCGGCAGCTCTCCAGGTAATGCTTGCCTTCTTCGGTGAGCGACAAACGCCGCGTGGTGCGGTGCATCAGGCGTACGCCCAGGTGCGCCTCCAGCGCGGCCAGCGTGCGCACCACCGCCGGCAGCGACGAATCCATGGCGCGAGCCGCTGCCGTCAGGCTGCCCTGGTCGGCAATGTGGGTGAACGCCTGCATGGCTTTGAGCTTGTCCATGCGGCATATTAGACCGATATATGGATGAGTTAAATGTGTTTCTCACCATTTATCAATTTCAAAGCAATAAACACAATGGGCGCATCGTCACTTTGCTGGAAAGCCCGCCATGAGCCCCTTGCGCCCCGCCACTCCCATTCGCCTGCACCGCATGCCCCTCTCGGGCCACTGCCACCGGGTGGAGCTGTTTCTCTCGCTGCTGGGCCTGCCGGTGGAGCTGGTGGAGGTGAACATGGCAGCCGGCGCCCACAAGGCACCAGCGTTTTTGCAGCTGAACCCGTTTGGGCAGTTGCCCGTCATTCAGGACGGAGACGTGACGCTGACCGATTCCAACGCCATCCTGGTCTACCTGGCCAGCCGCTACGCGTCCGATGCCAATAGCTGGTTGCCACGCGACCCGCTGCAGGCGGCTGCGGTGCAGCGCTGGCTGTCGGTGGCCGCCGGCCCCTTGGCGTTTGGTGCGGCAGTGGCCCGGGCCATCGTCGTTTTCAAGCGCACCACGCAGCCAGACGAAGCCATCCAGCGCGCCCACAGCCTGCTGGCGGTGATGGAGGCGACGCTGCAGCACACCGACTATCTGGCGGGCAACCACCCCACGCTGGCCGACATCGCCAACTACAGCTACACCGCGCACGCCCCCGAAGGCCGCGTGGCGCTGGACGCCTACCCGCACGTGCGCGCCTGGCTGGCGCGCATCGAGGCGCTGCCCGGTTTTGTGCCCATGGTGAAGACGCCGCTGCAACAGGCTGCCTGAGATGACTGGCCACCTGCCCGAGCGCGCCTTCCACACTGGCGAACAGGCCTTGCAAGCCCGCGTGGGCGTGCGCGAGCGCATGGCCGAAGTGGGCAACATCGTCATGCGCGACCACATGCCCGACCAGCATCGCGGCTTCTTTGCCCAGTTGCCGTTCATCGTGGTGGGCTCGGTGGATGCCGATGGCCAGCCCTGGGCCTCGGTACTGGCCGCGCCACCCGGCTTTGTGGCCTCGCCCGACGACCAGACCCTGACGGTGGAGGCGCTGCCACTCGCAGCCGACCCACTGCACACCAACCTGCACCCTGGTGCACCCATCGGCCTGTTGGGCATAGAACCGCACACGCGCCGGCGCAACCGCATGAACGGCGTGGTGAGCGCGCTGCACGACCAGGGCTTTGCTGTGCAAGTTCAGCAGAGCTTTGGCAACTGCCCCAAGTACATCCAGGCCCGCAAGCCGGTGTACCTGGCGCCCGATGCCAACGCGCAGCCAGTGGTACACCGCGCTACCGAGCTGGACGCGGCCGCACGCCAGATGCTGGCGCAGACCGACACCTTCTTCATTGCCACCGCCTACACCGGCACCGACCTTGAACAGCGCGGCCCGGCCCATGGCGTGGACGTATCCCACCGCGGTGGCAAACCCGGCTTTGTGCGGGTGGAGGGCAACACCCTGATCGTGCCCGACTTCATCGGCAACTTCTTCTTCAACACGCTGGGCAACCTGGCCGTGAACCCGCGCGCAGGTCTGCTGGTGGTGGACTACACCACGGGCGACCTGCTGTACCTGGCGGTGGATGCGGAGATCATCTGGGACGGCCCGCTGCTGGATAGCTTTGTGGGGGCGCAGCGGTTGCTGCGTCTGCAGGTGCGCAGCATGGTGCGCATTCATGGGGCCTTGCCACTGCGTTGGGGTGCGGCGCAGTTGTCGCCGGTGTTGGGGGCTACGGGGAGTTGGAATTAAGGCTGGCAGAATTTGTTGCAATTCTTTGGTCGACGTAACAGCGACCTTCAAACTACGACTTCCGCTATGCGGCGGAAGCGGACGTCCGCAGATTCACCCGAACGGGGGATATTCAGGACCGAGGTAGGTCTTCAAAATCGGAGACTGTCACGATTTTAATGAGAGCAGTTTGCACAAGCTGCATGTGAAATATGCCATTTTTTGCAACCCACACCTTCACTTTATCCCGCAGTGCATTGCGGCATGAATTTCGATAAGTCCGGCAATGCATCGGCTATCTGCACGCGCTCGAGTTGCAATGCGCCCCCTCTCAGGCGTTGTCATTCGCAAGCTCATGGGGAGCATCTTTCCGCGTCGAAATGACTACGGAAATGGCTCATTTGAAGAGCTGGTCCCCGAGCTTGCTCGATTTGGAATAACTACGATTGGAAAGTTTCGTCGCTTGATGACCAAGCATCGGAAGATGCTGCTACGGATAGACCGCGATCGACTGGCTCCCTGGGAGGAGAGGCATTTTTCCGATGACTTCGGGGAGGAATTTGTGAAAGATGCGGTGCGAAGACAATACTGGTTTGCTTATCCTGGTCTGGTCCGCACGGCGGCAGAACTTGAATTTGGTGAGGCGGCTGCGATTCATGTCGATAAACCTTAAGTTTCCAATCGATACGGCCCCTCAACAGCGGAAGGCGGCTTCGCCGCAAGAGTTGGCGTCGCGGTCATCTTCACGTTAGGTGCCCCAATGCAAGATCGCCAGATTATTCACAGCAGTATCTCCCCGGTTGGCTGGTATGTAGCTTCGTACATCCATCGTTTTGTCGCGCTCAACCAAGACAACGAACGCGACTCAAAGCGATTTGAGGTTTGGGAAAACACGATCTTGATTGCCGCCCAATCACCAGAAGAGGCTTACGAAAAAGCAATTGCAATTGGCAGGAAGGGGTGCGAGCCCTACGAAAACAATCTCGGTCAGTGCGTACAGTTTCTATTTGAAGGACTCACCTCGCTGTTGCCGATCTATGAAGAGCTTACCGACGGCGCAGAGATTATCTGGGCCAGAAGGTCGCAATCACTCAAGGCAATGCGCAAGCGAATCAAACCCAAAAGTGAGTTGGAGGTGTTTCAAGATGCCGATGCCTCACCCCTTCTTTGAGCGGACCCGCCTACCGCGGCATGTTTGAGTCAACCAGTAAAGACGGCTTTAGAGCGATGCGAAAGTCGGCTATCAGTCTGAAGTAGCCCTCCAAACCAACTCACCAAGGCGGGTGGTGGGGCCCATGGGCGCAGGCCGCACTCGCGGTTGCCACAGAGCAAGCGTGCCAAGCACAACGTTAGCGCAGCAATCCAAGCCAACCAGAAACAGCCGCCCGCGACGCGAGCCGGAGAACGCGGGCCACGCCGCCCGCCTTGTGCGAGGCGGCTCCCAGCAAGGCTGTTTACACACAAAACAAGCTTCTAGCCCCCGTCAATATTGCGCTAGCAGCTACAAAAACCGTAGCACCTAGAGCCGCCAACCAACCGCCCACACCCCCCACCACCGATAATCGGGGGATGACCGCTTTCTCCTCTCTCCCCCTCTCCCCCGCCACCCTTGCCAACCTGCAGCAACTGGGCTACGAGTCCATGACGCCCATCCAGGCGGCCAGCCTGCCGATTGCGCTGGCGGGGCAAGACCTGATTGCCCAGGCCAAGACCGGCAGCGGCAAGACCGCGGCCTTTGCGTTGGCGCTGCTGGCCAAGTTGAACCCACGCTGGTTTGCCGTGCAGGCCATGGTGCTGTGCCCCACGCGCGAGCTGGCCGACCAGGTGACGGTGGAAATCCGCCGCCTGGCCCGCGCCGAAGAAAACATCAAGGTGGTGACGCTGTGCGGTGGTGTGGCCACACGCGGCCAGCGTGCCAGCCTGGAAAACGGCGCACACATCGTGGTCGGCACGCCGGGCCGCATCATGGACCTGCTGGAGCGTGAATACCTGTCGCTGGAAAACCTGAACACTCTGGTGCTGGACGAAGCCGACCGCATGCTGGACATGGGCTTCTTCGACGACATTGCCACTGTGGTCAAGCAAACGCCCAAGGAACGCCAGACCCTGCTGTTCTCAGCCACCTACCCCGAAGGCATCGCCAAGCTGGCCCAACAGTTCATGCGCGATCCGCAGCAGATCACCATCAAAGCGCCCTTGGCCGAGAGCACGATCGAACAACGCTTTTACGAGGTGGAGCGCAGCAACCGGCTGGACACCGTGGCCCTGCTGCTCAACCACTTCCGCCCCACCGGCACCATCGCCTTTTGCAACACGCGCCAGCAGTGCAACGAGCTGGTGACGCTGCTGCAAGGCCAGGGCTTTGTAGCGCAGGCCCTGCATGGCGACCTGGAGCAGCGCGAGCGCGACCAGGTGCTGGCACAGTTTGCCAACCGCAGCTGCTCGGTGCTGGTGGCCACCGACGTGGCCTCACGCGGGCTGGATGTAAAAGAGCTGGACTTGGTCATCAACGTGGACATTACGCCCGACGCCGAGGTGCATGTGCACCGCGTGGGCCGCACCGGCCGCGCAGGCCAATCCGGCCTGGCGGTCAGCCTGGTGTCCATGAACGAGATGGGGTCGGTCGGCAAGATCGAGCAGTACCAGAACGCGCCCTCGGTCTGGTTCAAACGCGACGAGCTCACCCCCACAGGCAAGGGCCGTTTGCTGCCCCCCATGGTGACCCTGCAGATTGCTGGAGGCCGCAAAGAGAAGATTCGCCCCGGCGACGTGCTGGGCGCGCTGACCAGCGCCGAGGGCGGCCTCGCCTACACCCGTGAGCAGATCGGCAAGATCGCCGTCACCGAGTACTGCACCTTTGTGGGCGTGGAACGCAGCATTGCCCATGACGCCTGCGCCAAACTCAACGCCGGCAAGGTCAAGGGCAAGAGCGTGCGGGCCCGTCTGCTGTAAGGCAAATTCCTACAAGGTTTACAGCCGTTGTCGGACTCCAGTTCAGAGGGACTGTGACTACAGTTCATCCAAGCGCCAGTGTCACTGGACAGCGCATGGAACCCACTGGAGAACTGCCATGAACGACACCACCACCGCCCTCAACCCCTTCAGCCTGATGATGGAGCCTGAACTGGTTTTGCAGACCATGGAGCGCTCCCAGCAGCTGCGCGGCCTGCGCCGCCACAAGCTGCGCCCGCTGGACAAGCCCCTGATCCCCTACACCAAGGAAGCGCTGGCCAACCGCGCGGCCTATGACGCCGCCATCGACGCCGAAGACCTGGAAGCCCAGGCCGACGCCTACCTGCTGAACTAAACCAGCCCCTGTTCCCGCCCCGGGCAGGCGGGAATATGAAACCGGCCCTCTGGGGCCGGGAGCGAAGCCGGATGGGCCGATAATGTTTCGGTCCCTCTCGTCCCACAAAGGAAGCTTCGCAATGTCCCTCGCCCGTCTTGCCTCCCCGCGCCTTGTCGCCGCTGCCGCCCTGGCCGTTTGCTCTGTAGCCGCCGTGGCCCAGTCCACCGAACCCGTGCGGGTTGGCCTGTTGAGCACACTCTCCGGCCCCGGTGCGGGTTTGGGCGTAGACATCCGCGATGGCTTTCAGCTCGCAGTCAAACTGAATGCAGGCAAGCTCGGTGGCCGTACCGCCGAAGTGATCGTGGCCGACGACCAGGCCACCCCCGACGTGGGCCGCCAGACCGCCGACCGCTTGGTCAAGCGTGACAAGGTGGACTTCCTCACCGGCATCGTCTTCTCCAACGTCATGCTGGCCGTGGGCACCCCCACATTCCAGTCCAAGACCTTCTACATCAGCGCCAACGCCGGCCCCTCGCAGTACGCGGGCGAGCAGTGCAACCCGTATTTCTTCAGTGCCTCGTACCAGAACGACAACATGCACGAGGCCGTGGGCAAGACGGTGACCGACAAGGGCTTCAAACGTGTGGCGCTGATCGCCCCCAACTACCCGGCCGGCAAGGACGCGCTCACCGGCTTCAAGCGCTTCTACCAGGGTGAAGTGGCCTCCGAGACCTACACCGCGCTGAACCAGCTGGACTACAGCGCCGAGCTGTCCAAGCTGCGCGCCACCAAGCCCGATGCGGTCTACATCTTCCTGCCCGGTGGCCTGGGTATCAACTTCATCAAGCAGTTTGTGGGCGCCGGCCTGTCCAAGGACATGACGCTGTTTGGCCCCGGTTTCTCGGGCGACGAGGATGTGATCAAAGCCGTGGGCGACCCCATGCTGGGCATGTTCAACACCTCGCAGTGGGGCCACGACATGGACAACGCGGCCAACAAGAAGTTTGTCGCCGAGTTTGAAAAGGAATACGGCCGCCTGCCCACGCTGTACGCCGCGCAGGGCTACGACGCCGCCCGCCTGATCGACGCCGGCGTACGCGACAGCAAGGGCAAGCTGGACGACAAGGCTGCCGTGAAAAAGGCACTGGAAGCCGCCAAGTTTGACTCGGTGCGCGGCGCCTTCAAGTTCAACAGCAACCATTTCCCCATCCAGGACTACTACCTGCGTGTGATCACCCGCGACAGCAAGGGCCGCGTGACCAACCGCACGCTGGGCGCGGTGTTCAAGAACCACGCCGACGCCTACGTGGGCAACTGCAAGATGCCGGGCCTGTAAGCCACGCACCTGGTTTCGCACGATGGGGATTTTGTTGCTGGAGCAGGCCCTGAACGGCCTGCAGCTGGGGCTTATGCTGTTTTTGCTGGCAGCGGGCCTCACGCTGGTGTTTGGCATCATGGACATGGTGAACCTGGCCCACGGCTCGCTCTACATGGTGGGCGCCTACCTTATCGCCACCGTGTCGACCGCCAGCGGCTCCTTCTGGATCGGTCTGGGTGCTGGCGTGGTCGCCACGGCCGCACTGGGCATGTTGCTGGAAGTGACCGTGCTGCGCCGCCTGTACCGCCGTGACCACGTCACGCAGGTGCTGGGCACCTTTGCCATCCTGCTCATGTGCAACGAGGGCGTGCGCATGGTCTGGGGCTCACAGCCCCTGTCGCTGAACCCGCCCACGGCACTGGCCGGCCCGGTGGAGCTGCTGCCCGGTTTTTACTACCCCGCGTTTCGCCTGCTCATCATCGGTGTGGGCCTGGCCACGGCGCTGCTGCTCTACCTGCTGGTCACGCGCACGCGCATGGGCATGCAGGTGCGCGCCGGCGCGTCGAACCGCGACATGGCGCTCGCCATGGGCACCAACGTGCAGCGCCTGTTTACCGCCGTATTTGGTCTGGGTGCCGCGCTATGTGCGCTGGCGGGCGGCATGCTGGGGCCGCTACTGGCGGTGCAGGTGGGCATGGGCGAGAGCATTCTCATCCTGGCCTTTGTGGTCATCGTCATCGGCGGCATTGGCTCCATCCGCGGTGCGCTGGTCGGTGCGCTGCTGGTGGGCCTGGTGGACTCGGGCGGGCGCACGCTGCTGCCCATGCTGTTCGAGGCCGTGTTCAGCCCGCAGGTGGCCGCCGATGCGGCACCTGCGGTGGCCTCCATCCTTATCTATGTGCTGATGGCCACCGTGCTGGCCTTCAAGCCGCGCGGCCTCTTCCCTGCCCATGGCTGATCCGCGCTCCACTCCACCGTCCACTCCCAGCCTGCTGCAGCACCGCCTGAACCTGCGCTGGACGCTGCCGCTGCTGGCCGTGTTGTGCTCCCTGCCCTGGGTGGCGGCCGCGCTGGGCGACAGTTTTTACGTGACGCTGGCCACGCGCATTCTTGTCTTTGCGCTGGCCGCCACCAGCCTGAATTTGATCCTCGGTTTTGGTGGCATGGTGAGCTTTGGTCACGCGGCCTTTGTGGGTGCGGGCGCCTACACCGTGGGAATCCTCATGCAGCATGGCATTAGCAGCGCCTGGCTGGCCTGGCCGCTGGCCATGCTGGTGAGCGCGCTGCTGGCGCTGCTCATTGGCGCCATCAGCCTGCGCACGCAGGGCGTGTACTTCATCATGATCACGCTGGCCTTTGCGCAGATGCTGTACTACCTGGCCGTGTCGCTCAAGGCCTATGGCGGGGACGATGGGCTCTCGCTGCCCGGCCGCTCCACCCTCGGGTTCGAACTCACCGATACCGCGCTCTATTACGTGACGCTGGCCCTGCTGGTCACCACCGTTGTTTTCATCACGCGCCTGCTCAACGCCCGCTTTGGCCAGGCCCTGCAGGCCATCCGCGAGAACGAGGTACGCATGGCCGCACTCGGCTACGCGGTGCTGCGCTACAAGCTGATGGCCTTCACGCTGGCCGGTGCGCTGGCTGGCCTGGCAGGGGCACTGCTGGCCAACCAAGGCAGCTTTGTGAGCCCGTCGCTCATGCAATGGAGCCAGTCCGGCATGCTCATGGTGATGGTGATTCTGGGCGGTGTGGGCCATGTGCTGGGCGGCCTGGTGGGGGCTGCGGCCTTTCTGCTCATGGAAGAATTTTTGGGCCACATGACCGAACACTGGCAACTGGGCCTGGGCGCCCTGCTGCTGTTGGTGGTGCTGGTCGCGCCGCAAGGCCTCATGAGCCTGTTCAAGCGGAGGGCACCATGAGCACCACGCCACTGCTGCAGGTCACCGGTTTGGTCAAGCGCTTTGGCGCACTGGCCGCCACCGACCAAGCGAATCTAACGGTGCAACCGGGCCAGATCCACGCGCTGATTGGCCCCAACGGCGCGGGCAAGACCACGCTGATCCACCAGATCTCCGGTGCACTCAAGCCCGATGCCGGGCACATCGTGTTTGATGGCCACGACGTGACCACCCGGCCCATCCATCGCCGGGTGCACCGCGGCTTGGCGCGCAGCTACCAGATCACGAATGTGTTCTTGCGCCTGAGCGTGCTGGACAACCTGGCGCTGGCACTGCAGGCCGTGGACGGCAGCAGCCTGCGTTTCTGGAAAGCCGCGCATGCGGAGGCGCAGCGCATGGACCGCGCCGCTGCGGTGGCACGCCGCGTGGGCCTGGGCAGCCGGCTGGACGCCTTGGCCGGCGCACTCTCGCACGCCGAGCAGCGCCAGCTGGAAGTCGGCCTGGCGCTGGCCAGTGGCCCGAAGCTGCTGTTGTTGGACGAGCCGCTGGCCGGCATGGGGCCTGACGAATCACAGCGCATGGTAGCGCTGCTGCACGGCCTGCGGACCGAGACCACACTGCTGTTGGTGGAGCACGACATGGACGCGGTGTTCCAGCTGGCCGACGCCATCTCGGTGCTGGTGTTTGGCCGGGTGATTGCCAGCGGCGCGCCAGCGGCCATCCGCGAAGATGCCGAGGTGCGCCGCGCCTACCTGGGCGACGATGCCGTGCCACAGGCTTGAAGACACGCCCATGGAAACCCTGCTCGACATCACCGACCTGGACACCGCCTATGGCAGCAGCCAGGTGCTGTTTGGCCTGAACCTGCACATTCCCTCCGGCGGCGTGGCCACGCTGCTGGGCCGCAACGGCATGGGCAAGACCACCACGGTGCGCAGCATCCTCGGCCTCACTCCGGCGCGCAGCGGCAGCATCCGTTTTCGGGGTGAGCGCATTGACCAGCTCAGCCCCGACCGCATTGCGCGCATGGGCGTGGCCCTGGTGCCCGAGGGGCGGCAGATTTTCCCCAACCTCACGGTGCTGGAAAACCTCAAGGCCTTTGCCGCACAGCGCAACGCCAGCCCCACGCCATGGACGCTGGAGCGCATCTACCACCTGTTCCCCGTGCTGGAGAAGCGCGCCCGCAACATGGGCAACCAGCTCTCGGGGGGCGAGCAGCAGATGTTGGCCATAGGCCGCGCGCTGATGACCAACCCGCACCTCTTGATATTGGACGAGGCCACCGAAGGCCTGGCACCATTGATCCGCGAAGACATCTGGGCCTGCCTGGCCACACTGCGCGCACAAGGCCAAAGCATTCTGGTCATCGACAAGTACGTGCAACGCCTGCTGCCACTGGCCCAGCAGCACACCCTGATTGAGCGCGGCCGTGTGGTCTGGAGCGGCGACTCCGCCGCGCTGGCCGCTCAGCCCGACCTGTGGCACCAGTACGTTGGCATTTAACTGTAGGAACCCGACATGCCCAAGCTTTACCGCGACTTTGACACCCAGGCGCAAATCGACGCCCAGTACAACCCATCCATTGGCTTGGCCGACCAGGCCGCACCCGGCAGGCACTTTGTGGCGCAGGCCACCAAGGCGCGCAGCACGCTGAAGAACCACCTGGACATTCCGTTTGGCCCCACCGTGCATGAGACGCTGGACGTCTTTCCGGCCGACCAACCCAACGCGCCCGTGTTTGTCTTCATCCACGGTGGCTACTGGCGCGCCATGTCGTCCAAAGAGTTCAGCGGCGTAGCGCTGGGCCTGCAGCCGCTGGGCATCACGACCGTGGTGGTGAACTACGCGCTGTGCCCGTTTGTCACCATTGCCGAAATCACGCGCCAGTGCCGCGCCGCCGTGGCCTGGACGCTGCGCAACATCGCGCAGTACGGCGGCGACTCTGCCCGCGTGGCCGTGGGCGGCCACTCGGCCGGCGGCCACCTGAGCGCCATGTGCTTGGAAACCGCGTGGGACACCGACTACGGCCTGCCGCGCGACCCGCTCAAGGCGGCAGTGCTGATTAGCGGCCTGCACGACCTGCAGCCGCTGCGCTACAGCTATCTGCAGCCCATGATCCAGTTGGACGAATACACCGTGCGCCACTACTCCCCGGCGGTGAATGTGCGCGCCTGCCCCACGCCCACCTGGGTGACTTGGGGGGGCGCCGAGAGCAGCGAATTTGCCCACCAGTCGGCGCTGTACCACGCGGCTGCGCAGGCGCTGGGCAACCCGACCGAGCTGCGCGCGGTGCCGGGTGCCGACCACTTCACCATCGTGCACGAGCTGGAGCGCAGCGACAGCCCCATGGCGCAGTGGCTGGCCACGCAGCTGCGCGCCTGACCACCGCGGGCCGCGCGGGCGCGGGTGCGCCCTCTTGTGGGGCCGCTGCGCTTCCCCAACAATGGCCTGCATGCCCCGCTTGACCACCCTGTTTCTCCGGTGCGCCCTGCTGCTGTGCCTGCTGCCCGGCGCCGGCCACACCGCCCCTGCGGCGCTGGACCTGCTGGCCCGGGCCGAAAAGGCCATGGGCAGCGAAGGGGTGCACCGCATTCAGTACCTGGGCCAGGGCAGCAGCGTGGCGCCCGGCCAGGGGCTAGACCCCACCCAGCCCGGCCCGCGTGTGGCACTGCGCGGCTACGCACTGCTGGCCGACTACGACAACGCGGCCCTGCGCGAAGAAAGCCTGAGCGGCCCCGAGCAGCGCACCACCAGCTTTGTGCGCGGCCAGGCCGCCTGGAACATGCGCGGCCCGGTGCCCTTGCCCGCACCGTGGGCGGTGGACGAACGCCTGGTGCAGCTGTGGACCACACCGCACGGTGCGCTACGGGCAGCGCGGCGCAACGCCGCCACGCTGCGGCAAACGGCGACACGCACGCTGGCTTTCAGCGAGCCCGGCCTCATGGAGGCCAGCATCACGCTGAATGCCAACGACCAGGTGCAGGAGGTTCGCGCCACTGTGACGCACCCGGTGTGGGGCGATAGCAGCGTGGTGGCCAGTTATACCGACTACCCGGCCCACAGCACCCCCGCCGCGCCGCGCCAATGGCGCCAGAGCTGGAACGGCACGCTGGTACGCGAGCTCCGTGTGGAGCAGGTGGTGCTGAACCCGGCGTTCGTGATCAGCACGCCAGCGATCGTGGATACGCGCGAAGAACGCGTGACCACCGAGCTGCTGGCACCCGGCGTGTGGCTGCTGGGCGGCAGCGCGCACCACAGCGTGGCCATTGCCATGCAAGACCATGTGCTGCTGGTGGATGCGCCGCTGTCCGAAGCGCGTGGCCTGGCTCTGCTGCAGGCCGTGAAAGCGCTGGTGCCGGACAAGCCCGTGTCGTATGTGCTGAGCACCCACCCGCACCTGGACACGGCTGGCGGCGTACGGGCAGCCCTGTCCGAAGGCGCCACGCTGATGGCCGCCGAGGCCCAGCGCGCCTGGTGGGGCCGGGTGCTAGCCAGCCCGCACCGCCTGCAGCCCGATGCGCTGGCGCGTGCGCGCAAGGCGCCCCGCCTGCTGGGCCTGGGTGCCAAGACCGTGCTGAGCGATGGCGCGCGGACGGTGGAGGTGCACGCGCTGCGTGGCAGCCCACACGCCCGCGACCTGCTGGTGGCGTACCTGCCCGCGGACAAGCTGTTGATTGAGGTGGACGCCTACACGCCAGGCGCCCCGTTCAGCGCGGCCCCTGTGGCGGCGCAACCCGGCGCGGTGAACCTGCTGGAGAACCTGCAGCGCCTGCAACTGGATGTAGAGCGCATCGTGCCCCTGCATGGCCGCGTAGAGCCACTGGCTGAGCTGCAACGCGCTGCAGGCAGGGTCAATTAGCCTTCCAGCCCCCGTGGAATATGCGCAAGCAGCTCCTAAAAGAGGAGCAAGCCAGCGCGACCACGGTGCCCGCCTCGTCAAAGGATTGACACAAAACTTTCACAATCAATGAATAGCATCAGCCGCTTCTTTACCTAGGAGTAGTGCATGCCTTCGATTCCGTTCCGCCTTCACCCCGCCGCCAGCGCCGCGCTGCTCTTGGCACTGGGCCTGTCCGCCTGTGGCACCGCGCCCGGCCTGCGCAGCAGCCTGCCCACGCTGGACGGTCAGCTGCCTTTGGTGATTGCACACCGCGGTGCTTCTGGCTACCTGCCCGAAGAAACGCTGGAGGCCTACACCCGCGCGATTGAGCTGGGTGCGGACGTGATCGAGATGGACATTGTGGTCACCAAAGACCGTCAGCTCATCACCCGCCACGACCCCAACCTGGCCATCAGCACTGATGTGGCCAAGCACCCCGAATTTGCCGCGCGAAAGAAGACCATCCAGGTGGACGGCGAAACGCAGACCGGCTGGTTCAGCGACGACTTCACGCTGGCCGAGATCAAGACCCTGGGCGCCATTTCCACCGATGTGGAACGCCCCCAGCAGTTCAATGGCCAGTTCAAGGTGCCCACGCTGCAAGAGGTGATCGACCTGGCCAAGGCCCAGTCCACCAAGACCGGCCGCACCATCGCCATCTACCCCGAAACCAAGAACCCCAGCTACTTTGCCGCCCTGGGCCTGCCCATGGAAGACCAGCTGATCGCGCTGATCACCAAGGCCGGCTGGAACAGCAAGAGCGCGCCCGTGTTCGTGCAGTCGTTTGAACCCAGCAGCCTGAAGTACATGAAGAGCAAGGGCCTGCAGACCAAGCTGGTGCAGCTGATTGATGGCGACGACGTGGACCTGCGCACCGGCAAGGTCACCTACGCACTGCCCAGCGACCGGCCGTACGACTGGACCATCATGGGTGACAAGCGCAACTTTGATGTGATGGTGACGCCCGAAGGCCTGGCCGAGATCAAGACCTATGCCGACGGCATCGGCCCCTGGAAGCGCTACATCATCAGCACCAAGGGCACGATCGGCGCTGATGGCAAACCCACCGATGTGAACGGCGACGGCAAGATCAACGACGCCGACACCACCAGCCAGCCCGCCACCCGCCTGGTGGCCGATGCGCACAAGGCCGGGCTGTTTGTGCACCCCTTCACCTTCCGCAACGAGTCGCGCCGCCTGGCTTCCGACTACCAGAAGAACCCTGCGGCCGAGTACACCGCGTTCTACCAAACCGGTGTGGACGGTGTGTTCACCGACTTCACCGACACGGCCCTGGCCGCGCGCAAGGCGCTGGCCCAATAAGCCTTCGCGGGCGGAGCGGCCCTAGCGGCCGCGCCGGCGGTTGGGTGGGTCGTCCTGGCCTTGTAGCCAGGCGACAAACTCGTCCATCGGCTGCGGTCGGCTGAAGCAGTAGCCCTGCAGCTCGTCGCAGCCCAGCGCGGTCAGCGTCTGGGCGGTCGGCAGGTTCTCCACGCCCTCGGCCACCACCTTCAGGCCCAGAGTGTGGCCCAGCGCAATGACGGCGTGCACGATGGCCGCATCGGCGCTGTCGTCCAGCATGCTCTGCACAAACGACTGGTCCACCTTCAGCTTGTCGATCTCAAAACGCTTGAGGTAGGCCAGGCTCGAATTCAACGACGCCGACACCACCAGCCAGCCCGCCACCCGCCTGGTGGCCGATGCGCACAAGGCCGGGCTGTTTGTGCACCCCTTCACCTTCCGCAACGAGTCGCGCCGCCTGGCTTCCG